>CAVQAX010000019.1:0-62245 GCA_963710515.1 uncultured Alphaproteobacteria bacterium | reverse complement strand
GTCCGGCGCAACCGACGACTTTTTTTGGGACGCGGCCGTTGCGCGCGTCGATCTCCAGCGCCTCGTGGGCCGGCCGCCGCTCTGCCCTCATCGCCGCGCAAACACGCTCCGGAGCCGCGGTTGCCGGCCCAGCATCGAGGCGATCACCGCATCGCCCATGCCGATATCGAAGGCTCCGTCAGAGGCGGGGCCGATCTCGGGGTCCGAGCCGCCGGACCTCCCTGAGCCTTTCCGGACCCCCACCCACGCGCCCACGGGCGCCGCGTTGAGGCGCATGAGATCGCTGTGGGCTTCTAGGCTCAGGACCTATAAACGGGATTCCCACGCGCCGTGATGTGTGATTCAAGCTTCCTATTGGGGGAGTTTGCGATGTCCGATCACCACTTCTGGCTTTCCGAAACGCAGTTCGCGCGTCTGGAACCGCTTCTGCCGAACAAGCCGCGCGGCGTGCCTCGGGTTGATGACCGGCGGGTGATTTCGGGGATTATTCATGTCATCCGGGGCGGGCTGATGTGGCGGGACGCGCCAGGCGTCTACGGACCGCCGAAGACGCTCTACAACCGCTTCATCCGCTGGAGCCGGATCGGCGTTTTCGACCGGATCTTCGCCACCTTGGCCGGCGGGAGCGAGGCGACTGACACCGTCATGATCGACGCGACGCATCTCAAAGCGCACCGCACCGCCGCCAGCCTGCTCAAAAAGGGGGTGTTCCCCGTCGTATCGGCAGGACGAAGGGCGGCCTGAATTCAAAGCTGCACGCCGTTTGTGACGGCGAGGGCAAGCCCTTGATATTGCTTCTCACCGAGGGTCAGGTCAGTGACTATCGCGGTGCCGCGACCATGCTGACCGACCTGCCCGACGCCGAAGTGCTCATCGCCGACAAGGGCTACGACAGCGATTGGTTCCGCGAGGCCCTGACGAGCCTCCAGATCGAGCCATGCATCCCGGGACGGGCGAACCGAAAGGTGCAGATCCCTTACAACGCCGACATCTACAAACACCGCAACCGCATCGAGCGCATGTTCGGCAGGCTCAAGGACTGGCGCCGCATCGCCACCCGATACGACCGTTGCGCCCACACCTTCATGAGCGCAATCTGCATCGCTGCTACCGTCATCTTCTGGTTATAAGTCCTGAGCCTAGGTGGACATCTGCGCATCCACTTCGTCCATGGCCGCCTGAAGAACGACCTGGATTGCGCCCGTGTCGAAACCGGGCGCTGCGAAGAACAGCGCCGACCAGCGCGTTCCCATCGTTGGGCCGTTCAGGGCGACGCGCAGCCACTCAGGAGACGTCTTCGACACACCGTCCCTCCGCCTTCGGGACCGATGGCGTGAAGCCGGAGGAGGCGAGGATTTCCTCCAGCGTGTCGGCCACGCACGCGGCTTTGTCACCCCCGCCCCAGACCAAGACACGGGCCCCGTCGCGACGCCCGGATGCGAGCGAGTAGAGTCGCGGGACGGAGCCTCCTTGCGGCAGGACGCCGATCAGGTCGCCAGCCGTGAAACGCGCGAAGCCCGCTAGGGTCAGCCGCTGCCAGAGCGTGGCGCGCGGCAGAGTGAAACGCAGGATCGCCGTCGGGGCCTGCACCTTGGCGCCGTAGTCCCGGCGCGAGACGAGGGTCAGCGTGTCGTTTTTATGGCAGGACGGGCTGGTGCGTCAATTCCAACGAAATCCCAAGCGCCTCGCCAAGTTCACGGCCCCAGCGCGCGAAATCCTGTAGCGACTGTCGGTCGATCGTGTCGAGCGGCAGGCGCTATGGCCAGCTCTTCACCTGCGCCGCTGCCGCAACGGCCTTGGCGAAGGCGCAATAGGCCGGAAAGCTGCGGTCGCCGAAGCCGAGCACGGCCAGAGGCATGTCCGGCGCGCGCTCGAGGGCGCTCAGCCGGTCGAGGAAACCCTTTGCCGATGCCGGCGTAGCCTCGTCGCCATAGGTCGCGGCGAGCAGGATGATACGCTCGGCACAGGCGAAATGCTCCGACGCGAAGCCCGACATCGGGCCGACATGGACGCTCTTCCCGGCCTCGGTCAGCGCGGCGTGAAGGGTCGCGGCGAAGCCCCAGGTGCTGCCGCCCTCGCTGCCGACGAGCAGGATCGTCTCGGCGCACCCCGCGGGCTGGTTGTCCCGAATGCGCGGCCGCCGGCGCCGCCCGGCCAGCCAGACCAGGACGCCGGTCGCGCCCATAGCCGGCACGCCGAGCGCCACGAGCCCGAGCAAAAGGCCGGGCGTCGCCGCTCCCTGTCCAGTGTGCAGCATGTAGATGGTCTGTGATATGCGTTCCCATCCGGTCAGGTCGGCCCATGCCACGAGGGCCCCGGTGCCCAGGTCGAGATAGCCGGTGCCCCGGTCGGTCTTGAGTGTGAAGACGCCGGTCGCGTCGCCGGGACAAGGAAAGCTCGGCTCGCGCAACTCGGCGACGGGCGTCTGCTGGAGCGTGTCGATCTGATCGAGAGCGAACCCCGTCTCTCCGCTCACCTCGGTCGGCATGGCCGGGATGGCGCCTCCGTCTGGCAGGAGATCGAAGGTGGAGGCCGTCATCCAGAGGGCGGCCCCGGCGGCCTTCTCGCACTCTCGACCAACGGCAATGTGACTGGTCCGCTGCGTGACGCCGCGGGTGTATCGGGCTAGCGTCTGAGTGTCGGTGAAAGGGTTGCGTCGCATATGTTCGGAATAGATCTCTGGGACGCCTCGCTCGCGCCGGCGCTGATGATCGCGGCCGCGGCGGGCGTGCTCAGCTTCCTGTCGCCCTGCGTGTTGCCGATCGTCCCGCCGTATCTCGCCTTCATGGCCGGAACCTCCATGGAGGCGGCCGCCGATGACCGCGAGGCAAGCCGTCGGACCCTGCGCGCGGCGATCTTCTTCGTGCTCGGCCTCTCCACCGTCTTTCTGATGCTGGGGCTTGCCGCCTCTGCGTTCGGGCGGCTCCTGCTTCAGTACCAGAGCGAGATGGGCATGGTCGCCGGCGCGGTGATCATTGTCTTCGGCCTCCACTTTCTCGGGATCCTGCGCATCCCGCTCCTCTACCGGGAGGCCCGCTTCGAATCGAAGGCCGCGGGCGGGTCGGCCTTCGGCGCCTACCTGCTGGGCCTCGCCTTCGCCTTCGGATGGACGCCCTGCATCGGCCCGGTCCTCGGCGCGATCCTGTCGCTCGCCGCCCAGGAAGGCTCGGTCGAGCGCGGAATGCTCCTGATGGGGTTCTATGCCGCGGGGCTCGGCATCCCGTTCCTGCTGACGGCGATCTTCCTGCGCCGCGCCCTCGGGGTGATGAGCGGGCTCAAGAAGCACATGGCCACCATCGAGCGGGTGATGGGCGTGCTGCTGATCGGCGTCGGCGTCATGATGGTCACGGGCGCCTTCAGCGACCTGTCGTTCTGGCTGCTCGAGACATTCCCGGCACTCGGCCTCATCGGCTGATGTCGCGCGCGACACGGCGGATCGGTCGGGTGCCTTGCATCGCCGTTCGGCAGGAGGTCAGGCCGGCTTGCCGTCTCGGCCGATCGAAGCCTCCGCGGCGCCCGAACCGCTTGGTTCGCGGATAAATTCCGGATCAGACCTTTGCGTTGTGTTCCTGCAGCCATGTCAGCACATGGACCCGGATCGCCGAGGCGAGGCCCCTTTCCCCTCCGCGCTCCGCGTCCACCTCGGCTGCCAGGTCGTTGATGCCCGCGGCCCTCGGCCCGGGCGATCTCGCGGAATGCGGCCCAGAATTCCGGCTCCAGCGTCACCGAGGTGCGGTGCCCTCTCAGGGTGAGCGAGTGCTTTTCCGGCCGCCCGCTCACGTCTCCGTCTCATCGCGGCGATGCCCGTCGAGCCGCCGTGACGCGCGCTCGGCCTCGGCCCGCCGGATGGCGCTCTCGCTGCGGGTTTCCCCGGCCAGGGCTGCGCGCTCGGTGCCCTTGCTGCGCGCCGCATCGCGCGCCTTCTGCTTTCGCACCGTGCGCAGGTTGATCGTCTTGCCCACGCCGGCCGCCTCTCAGAGATTCCGCGCGCCGAACGTGTCGCAGGCATTCGGGTCGCCGGTGCGGAAGCCCTCCTGAAACCAGGTCTGCCGCTGCTCGGAGGTGCCGTGGGTGAAGCTGTCGGGCACCACCCGGCCGCCGCTCGCGCGCTGGAGCGCGTCGTCGCCGATCCGCGCCGCGGTATCGAGCGCTTCGCGGATGTCCTCGTCGGTCAGGGCGAGGCGCTCCGCCACGGACCGCGCCCAGATGCCGGAATAGCAATCGGCCTGCAGCTCCACGCGCACCGACAGCTCGTTGGAGGCGCGCGCACTCGACCGGGCGCGGCGCTGGTTCACCTCACCCAGCACCCCGAGCTCGTTCTGCACGTGGTGGCCGACCTCGTGGGCGATCACATAGGCATAGGCGAAGTCGCCGCCGGCGCCGAGCTGGTCGCGCATCACCCGGAAGAAATCGGTGTCGAGATAGACCGTCTTGTCGTTCGGGCAGTAGAACGGCCCCATCGCCGACTGGGCAAGGCCGCATCCCGAGGTCGTGCCGTCGCGGTAGAGCACCAGCCGCGGATCGGTGTAGTCGAGCCCGGACGCCTCGAACATGCCGCCCCAGACCTCCTCGGTCTCCGCCAGCACCACGGCGACGAACTGCTCGATCTCGTCGTCGATGGCATTCGGCCCGGCAGGGGCGGCCTCTTCGGTCACCATGCCGCCGCCGCCCATGAACGGCGAGAGATCGACGCCGAAGAACAGCCCGACCAGCAGCACGATGATCAGCCCGATACCGCCGCCCCGGCGCATGGTGCGCCCGCCGCCGGCACGCCGGTCTTCGATGTTGTTGCTCGTCCGGCGCCCTCTCCAGTCCATCCGCGTTCCCCTACGGCTTCGGGCCGATCATGTCCTTCGGCTGCACGACCCTATCAAAGGTTTCCGCGTCGACAAAGCCGAGACGGATGGCTTCTTCCTTGAGCGTCGTGCGGTTCTTGTGCGCGGTCTTGGCCACCTTGGTGGCATTGTCGTAGCCGATCTCGGGGGCGAGTGCCGTCACCAGCATCAGGCTCTCCCACATCAGCTTCGAGATGCGTTCCTCGTCGGCCTCGATGCCGGCCACGCAATTGTCGGTGAAGCTGGCCGCCGCATCGCCGATCAACTGCATCGACTGCAAGACGTTGTAGCTCATCATCGGCTTGTAGACATTGAGCTCGAAATGCCCCTGGGACCCCGCGAAGCCCACCGCCGCGTCGTTGCCCATCACATGCGCACAGACCATCGTCAGCGCCTCGGCCTGGGTCGGGTTCACCTTGCCCGGCATGATCGACGAGCCCGGCTCGTTCTCGGGCAGCATCAGCTCGCCCAGCCCGCAGCGCGGCCCCGAACCCAGAAGGCGAATGTCGTTGGCGATCTTGAAGAGGCTCGCCGCGACGGTCTTGAGCGCGCCCGACATCTCCACCATCGCATCATGGGCGGCCAGCGCCTCGAACTTGTTCGGCGCGGTCACGAAGGGCAGGGAGGTGATCTCGGCGATCTTCGCGGCCACCGCCTCGGCGAACCCCTCCTTGGTGTTCAGCCCGGTGCCGACCGCCGTGCCGCCCTGGGCCAGCGGATAGATGTTGTGCAGCGCCGCCGTCACCCGCTTGATGCCCTGCTCGACCTGAAAGGCATAACCGCCGAATTCCTGTCCCAGGGTCAGCGGTGTCGCGTCCTGCGTATGGGTGCGGCCGATCTTGATGATGTGTTTGAAGGCTTCGGCCTTCTCCACCAGCGCCCCGTGCAGCTTGCGCAGCCCCGGCAGCGTCACGTCGCGCGCCGTCATCGCCACCGCCACATGCATCGCCGTCGGGAAGGTGTCGTTCGACGACTGGCTCATGTTGACGTGGTCGTTCGGATGCACCGGCTTCTTCGAGCCGATCTCGCCGCCGAGCATCTCGATGGCGCGGTTCGAGATCACCTCGTTGGCGTTCATGTTCGACTGCGTGCCCGATCCCGTCTGCCAGACCACCAGCGGGAAATGGTCGTCCCAGGTTCCGGCCACCACTTCCGCCGCTGCCTTCGAGATCGCCTCGGCCAGCGTCGCGTCGAGCTTGCCCTCGGCCGCATTGACCTCGGCGCAGGCCTGCTTGATCACCCCGAGGGCGCGCACGATGGCCACCGGCTGCTTCTCCCATCCGATCGGGAAGTTCAGGATCGAGCGCTGCGTCTGCGCACCCCAATAGCGGTCGCTTGGAACTTCGAGCGGGCCGAAACTGTCGGTTTCGGTGCGGGTTGCGGTCATGGGGCTGGCTCCTCCGTCCAAATTCGGAGACGGTATACAAGGCCATGCCGCGCGGGCCAATGGGGAACGGCCGCCCATCCACGCGGATCGCCACGGCGTTTGACAATGACCGTCGAATTTGGTCCATCGCCGTGGTAGCCTTCGGGCCGAATACAGGGTGTTTCACATGGCCGAACTGTCTCTCAATCCGCGCTTCCTGCAGGATCTGATCCTGCGCACCCGCGCCGCCATGGCGCAGATCGGCCATGATACCGACGAAGAGGGCAATCTCGACGACGACGGCCCCGGCGGCATCTCGGTGCGCGACCTCTCGGACGACACGCTGATCATGGCGATCGACGATCTCGAGCCCGACCAGCGCGCCGAACTGGTGGCGCTGTTCTGGATCGGGCGCGGCGACATGGAGCCCGAGGAATGGGACGATGCGGTCCAGCTCGCCGTCGACCGCGACAAGGGATCGACCGCCGAATACCTGCTCTCGCACCCGCATCTCGCCGAGCATTGGGACGACGCGCTGGACCGGATCTTCGACGGCTCCGGCGTGGTCGAGGACGGCGAATACTAGGGGCGGCTCCCGCCCGCGCGCGCGGTCAGGGCTTCCTGAACTTGTCGAGGCTCACGACCTGCGCGTCGCCGATCCCGCCGCTCTTTCGGGGCGGCTCGACGTCATCTTCCGGATCCGCGTCGTCCTCCAGCTCCCATTCGAGGGCCGTGTTTTCGTCATGGCCGTCGAATTTCAGCCCGAACTCGACCGAGGGATCGACGAAGGTCTTGATCGCCTCGAACGGGATGACGATCGGTTCGGGCACATTGCCGAAATTCAGCGTCACCGTGAAGCGGTCGGGCATGACGGCCAGATCCGAGAACCAGTCCTGCATGACGATGGTCATTTCCTCGGGATACCGGGCCATCAGGGAATCGTGCATGTCGACCCCGGGATGCCGGGTGTCGAAGGCGATGTAGAAGTGATGGTCTCCCGGCAGGCCCTCTTGCGCGACCTGTTCGAGAACCTCGGCAATCAGTCCCCGCATCGCGCGATGCATCAACCTGCCGTAATTTATCGTGCCGGTCATTCTGCGTGGCTCCCCGAGGGTATCCTTGCCCGACAATACCGGATTCGATCCTCCCGAAAAGGGGTCGCAGGCATGATTTGCCCGATTTCGGTATTTGCCTCGGTCTCGCCTTCGCCCGAATCCTGCGCGATGATTTCCGACCGGTCAAGCCGTCGAAGCGGGGCAGGGGGAACAGCGAGGAGAAGGGGGGAAGGTGCAGGCTTCTGTTGCCAGGTGCCTGCGGACCCCGCCAGTACCTGCTAGGGCACTGGGCTTAGGTTTCGATGAACCTCACTGCTTACGCAGCGACGCGCACCGGAGCGTAGTTGTTATTGGCAACTATGCGATTTGAGCCGATAACGGTGGCATCGTGCCGGGTGAAAGCATAACCCCTTTAGACGTCCGTCGATCCTGTTTCGGCCCCATGCTCCCTCCAATAAAGGGGGTCTGGTGGAGCCGCCGGGTACCGCCCCCGGGTCCGATCCGCTTATTACGGGCGCGTTTATCACCATAGCCTCTTGCGAGGCATCTCCAATATAGTGCGCGGACCACCAAAACGGAAGGGGTGACGCGATGACGGTCGAACATGTGAGAGCGGTGCGCCGCGACGGACCCGGCGACAGCGCCGATGCGGGCCCCGAGCGCGTTCGGGCCGGCTCGGGCGAAGCCCGGCTCTGGAACGCCTTCTCCGATGCGTCGGGCCGCTTCCATGTCGGCCACTGGCAGGCCGAGCCCGGCATCCTCGCCGTCGACTACACCGAGGACGAGCTCTGCGTCATCCTCGAGGGCCGCGTCCGCCTGACCGGCCCGGACGGCGCCGTCGAGTTCGGCCCCGGCGACGCCTTCACCATCGCGAGCGGCTTTCGCGGCACCTGGGAATCCCTCGGCCGCGTGACCAAGCTCTACGCGATCCTCGATCCGGCCGGCTGAGCAGGCCCCGCTCAGCGCCCCTCCGCCGCACTCAGTTCCAGCGGGCTCAACTCGCGCACCAGCTTGCGGCGCAGGGCCCGCTCGAAATCGGCGAAATCCACCGCCTCCTCCACGAAGGCGCCGGCCCCCTGGATCACCTCCGCGCGGTAATATTCCGCCAGGGCCGCGCGCTCGGCGCCGATCACCAGCCCGTTCACCGTCACGTTCTCGAAGGGAAAGGCCCGCCGCGCCGAGGCCGGGCCGAAGGCCGCGTTGTTGACCCCGTCGCCCGACACGTCGAGCACCCTGCGGCCGCAAGCCGGCGCCTCGCCCAGGCGCTGGGCGCCGAAGCCGATCCCGGCCCCGAGCGCCGTCGGATAATCGTCATGGCTGCGGGGCAGGGCGGCCAGCCGCGTCGCCGCCTCCACCAGATCGTCCCGCGTCGAGACGACGAGCCAGTCGAGCATCACCACCTGCTGCCAGCGCCCGCTCCACTCGTAGACATGCAGGGCCACGCTCGTGCCGGGAACCGCGAGAAAGGCATCGACCACCTCCGGCGCGGTCAGCGCCGCGACGAGCCCGCCGGCCTGCAGCGCGTAATCGCCCGCATCCACCGAGGACGACACGTCGATCGCCAGCGACAGCGCGATCCGGCACCCGAGCGCCTGCGCCGGCGGGGCGGAGAGAACGGCCCCAACCGCCAGCGCCGCGCCGAGCAGGCGCGCGGGCCTCACCAGTGCCCGGTGTTCTTCATGCTCGCCCAGGGCTCCTGCGGCGGCAGCGCATCGCCCATCTGCAACAGCTCCACCGAGACGTTGTCGGGGCTCCGCACGAAGGCCATGTGCCCGTCGCGCGGCGGCCGGTTGATCGTCACCCCCGCCGCCATCAGCCGCTCGCAGGCCGCATAGATGTCCTCCACCGCATAGGCCAGATGCCCGAAATGCCGCGAATCCGACGGCAGCCCCTCATCGCCGTCCCAGTTATACGTCAGCTCCAGATCCGCCGTGCCGTCCTCCTGTCCCGGCGGGCAGAGGAACACGTTGGTGTACCGCCCCGCCTCGCTCGGGCTGCGCCGCCGCTCCTTCAGCCCCAGGAGCTCGTAGAACCGGATCGACTCGTCGAGATCCTTCACGCGCACCATCGTGTGGAGATATTTGATCTTCATCTTGGGTCTTCCCCCTCGTATCATGCTACATATGGTTGAAATCGAATCCCGTGCCCCGGGGGCCGATCATGAATTGTCCGAAAGGTAGCATATGTCGCTGACCGCAGAACAACAGGCCGAAATCGACGCCGCCCGCGCCGCCCCGCAGCCCACCCTGCGCGCCACGGCCCCCGGCCTCGAGCAGCACCTCTACCGCGCCATCCCGGTGCTCGACCACGGCTTCGTCCGCGTCGTCGACTACATGGGCGACGACAGCGCCATCACCCAGGCCGCCCGCGTCAGCTACGGCGCCGGCACCAAGCATGTCAGCACCGACGAGGGCCTGATCCGCTACCTGATGCGCCACTGGCACTCGACGCCCTTCGAGATGTGCGAGATCAAGCTCCACGTGAAGCTGCCGGTCTTCGTCGCCCGCCAGTGGATCCGCCACCGCACCGCCAACGTCAACGAATACTCCGCCCGCTACTCGATCCTCGACCGCGAATTCTACATCCCCGCCCCCGACCAGCTCGCCGCCCAGTCGAGCGTCAACAACCAGGGCCGGGGCGCGACGCTCGAAGGCGAAGAGGCCGCCCGCGTGCTCGACATCCTCAAGACCGATGCCGACCGCGCCTACGACCATTACGAGGCGATGCTCTCCCAGGACGGCCAGCAGGGCCTCGCCCGCGAACTCGCCCGCATGAACCTGCCCGCCAACGTCTACACCCAATGGTACTGGAAGGTGGATCTGCACAACCTCTTCCACTTCCTGCGGCTCAGGGCCGATGCCCACGCGCAATACGAGATCCGGGTCTATGCGGAGGCGATCTGCGATGTGGTGCGGGACTGGGTTCCGGCGGCATATTCGGCCTTCGAGGATTACCGGCTGGGCGGCGTGCAGTTCTCGGCGAAGGGGATGGCGTGTCTGCGGCGGATGCTGGCGGGGGAGAAGGTGACGCAGGAGACGAGCGGGATGAGCAAGGGGGAGTGGCGGGAGTTTGAGGGGGCTTTGGGGTGAGCTGAGAGAGCTCGTCAGATTTGACGTAGTTCAATCATGATCCACATATCGGATTGTCGCTTCGTGAATTTGCGACAGCACTGATCTGAATCGACTACTTCGCAGAGCAAGTAATGATCCGTTTAGTAGCGATCAATGTCATTTTGATACTAGTCGGACTTTGATGCATTGGCGATCGATACTGAAGACAGTGTTAGTCTTGAGATAGTGATTATTGACTTTCCGATGCGTCCAATCTGATTGGATCTACGAATACCAGATTGCAAGATTCGAATCATGACGATTCTTTCAGATGTTTACTCGATATGAGCTGGCAAATACCGTAAGAAATTAGCTCACGAATTACTGGTAAAGTGATAAAGTAATGCAGCTCGAAATAGTCATTGTATTGCGCGACGTCAGAATCTTGAATTGCCGATACATGCATATTAGTGAACATTTTAGATGCGCACAATGCTGAACAGTTCTGACTATAGATTCAGAAGTGGCGCAAGGAGTTGTATGCGTGGCTCGAATGATTAGTACGCATTGTGCGGGCCATATATCCGAGATCTGATGATGGATATGCTATGCAATTTCGGTCTATGAATTGATCATTGCGCTTGCATGAAGCTTGGATCATTGAACGCGTATCTCATCGTCGAGAGCTAGATCGATGGATCTAGAATCTCACAGCATTCTAGCATTCGGTAAAGATTTCCAGTTACTCCAATGTACTTCGGCAGAGTAGGCATTGCAAGATGCTCTGATTACTGCAAACCTGAGTGAGTTCTAGTATGCATACTGGCTGCTTCGGCAATTGCCCAAGTCTGACTTGGCATCAGCTTGATGCGACGCTTGTCCAGCTGACAGTCGAGTAACTCTTGCGCATGTAAGTTACCGAATACGCTTGAAATTGTTGTCGCAATTCTGGTCCTTGGCACGGGCGACCAGCCCGGGCCGCGCCCGACCCTCCCCCCGGGAGGGCGCTCTGGCGATGCCCCGCCCCACACAGCCCGAGTCCGGGGCTTCCCCATAAACCGCTCCCCCCAAGCGCCCCACCTGCGCCCTCCCAGGCTCGGCCGCGTCCCTCCGCACCCACGCCCCAAAGGGGCAGGGCCGCGCGAAAGCCCGAAAGCCCCCGCCCGACCCCCCGCCGCCGTCGCCCCCGGTCCCGACCCCCCGGCCCTCCGCTTGCGCTCCGGGCGTTCGGCGCTTCGGGCGCTCCCCCGGAGCCCCCGATCGGGCTTGCGCCCGACCGCGCCTCACCCCCGATCCGCGCGACCTTCCTGGCGCGGGCGACCGCCCCCGCGCCCGACCCTCCCAAGGGAGGGCGCTTTGGCGATGTCACCCGCCACACAGCCCGAGTCCGGGGCTTCCCCATAAACCGCTCCGCCCAAGCGCCCCGCCAGCGCCCTCCCAGGCTCGGCCGCGTCCCTCCGCACCCACGCCCCGACGGGGCAGGGCCGCGCGAAAGCCCGAAAGCCCCCGCCCGACCCCCCGCCGCCGTCGCCCCCGGTCCCGACCCCCCGGCCCTCCGCTTGCGCTCCGGGCGTTCGGCGCTTCGGGCGCTCCCCCGGAGCCCCCGATCGGGCCCGGCCCGACCGCGCCTCACCTCCCCGAGGGCGCTCTGGCGATGCCCCGCCCCACACGCCCGAGTCCGGGGCTTCCCCATAAACCGCTCCCCCCAAGCGCCCCGCCTGCGCCCTCCCAGGCTCGGCCGCGTCCCTCCGCACCCACGCCCCAAGGGGCAGGGCCGCGCGAAAGCCCGAAAGCCCCCGCCCGACCCCCCGCCGCCGTCGCCCCCGGTCCCGACCCCCCGGCCCTCCGCTTGCGCTCCGGGCGTTCGGCGCTTCGGGCGCTCCCCCGGAGCCCCCGATCGGGCTTGCGCCCGACCGCGCCTCACCCCTCCCCCCGCAAGGGCGCTCTGGCGATGCCCCGCCCCACACAGCCCGAGTCCGGGGCTTCCCCATAAACCGCTCCCCCCAAGCGCCCCGCCTGCGCCCTCCCAGGCTCGGCCGCGTCCCTCCGCACCCACGCCCCGAAGGGGCAGGGCCGCGCGAAAGCCCGAAAGCCCCCGCCCGACCCCCCGCCGCCGTCGCCCCCGGTCCCGACCCCCCGGCCCTCCGCTTGCGCTCCGGGCGTTCGGCGCTTCGGGCGCTCCCCCGGAGCCCCCGATCGGGCCTGCGCCCGACCGCGCCTCACCCCTCCCCCCGGCAAGGGCGCTCTGGCGATGCCCCGCCCCACACGAGCCCGAGTCCGGGGCTTCCCCATAAACCGCTCCCCCCAAGCGCCCCGCCTGCGCCCTCCCAGGCTCGGCCGCGTCCCTCCGCACCCACGCCCCGAAGGGGCAGGGCCGCGCGAAAGCCCGAAAGCCCCCGCCCGACCCCCCGCCGCCGTCGCCCCCGGTCCCGACCCCCCGGCCCTCCGCTTGCGCTCCGGGCGTTCGGCGCTTCGGGCGCTCCCCCGGAGCCCCCGATCGGGCCTGCGGCCCGACCGCGCCTCACCCCTCCCCCCGGGAGGGCGCTCTGGCGATGCCCCGCCCCACACAGCCCGAGTCCGGGGCTTCCCCATAAACCGCTCCCCCCAAGCGCCCCGCCTGCGCCCTCCCAGGCTCGGCCGCGTCCCTCCGCACCCACGCCCCAAGGGGCAGGGCCGCGCGAAAGCCCGAAAGCCCCCGCCCGACCCCCCGCCGCCGTCGCCCCCGGTCCCGACCCCCCGGCCCTCCGCTTGCGCTCCGGGCGTTCGGCGCTTCGGGCGCTCCCCCGGAGCCCCCGATCGGGCTTGCGCCCGACCGCGCCTCACCCCTCCCCCCGGAAGGGCGCTCTGGCGATGCCCCGCCCCACACAGCCCGAGTCCGGGGCTTCCCCATAAACCGCTCCCCCCAAGCGCCCCGCCTGCGCCCTCCCAGGCTCGGCCGCGTCCCTCCGCACCCACGCCCCGAAGGGGCAGGGCCGCGCGAAAGCCCGAAAGCCCCCGCCCGACCCCCCGCCGCCGTCGCCCCCGGTCCCGACCCCCCGGCCCTCCGCTTGCGCTCCGGGCGTTCGGCGCTTCGGGCGCTCCCCCGGAGCCCCCGATCGGGCTTGCGCCCGACCGCGCCTCACCCCTCCGTTAATCCTTAAGCAGACCTCAAGAAATGCCTTGCCACTTTCCAGCCGGATTCCAGCCGGTTTCCAGCCAGAGCGAATCCGCGTTAACCCCTGATCCCCCTCAGCTTTCCCGATCCCGCTTCAAACACGACCCGCGCGCCCCGCCCGCGCTCCCCGGAAGCCGCAAACCGGGTCTCCGGCCCGACCGCGCCTCTCGCGGCACCGGCCTGCGACCAAGTGTTGCATTGCAGCGAAAGCCGGCCATCCCAAATACCTGACTACATAACTCAAGGAAGGATCCGATGGACCGACTGCCCCTCTACCAGCGCATGATTTTCGCCGTGCCGATCATCGGCTGGGTGCTTCGCGACGTTGCCTACGGCGAGGGCGCATCGCTGCCCTATTTCGGGCTCATCGTGCTCAGCCTGCTCGGCATCTCGACGCTGACATTCGGTCTGGTCGGCCTCGTGGTTCCCATCGTCCTGATGATCGTCCCGGCCGCCTTCGCGATCCTGTTCCTCATCACGCGCGGGTGATCCGCAAGGTGTGGCGCGGCTGGTGCGGGCGCAGAACCTCGCACCAGCCTTAACGGAGTGTTCACGAAGTTATCCAGTCGAAACAACGGGTTGAAACCTGTCCTGGCTGGGACACCTTTTCCAGGCCGCGAACACACCCGCGCGAGAGCGTTCCGCACTGGACACGTCCCCGTTTTTCGCCGTTGACTGCGCGCGTGAGAGTTCCAGAGTTCCGGACCATGATCCGCGCCGCCCGCATCCCCCTCTATCTCCTCCTCTGCCTCGCGCTCGCCGCCTGCGGCAGCCCCGCGCCCCTGGTCATTCCACCGCCCGCCGGCACCGCGCCGCAAGCGCCCGCCGCCGCGCCGGACACCCCCGACGGTGCCGCCCGCACCCCGCGCAACTTCCGCCGCGTCGCGTCCCGCGTCGAGCCGGTCGCCGAGAGCTTCTGCCGCGAGCAGAGCCCCGGCGCCCCGGCCGGCTACTGCGACTTCGTCATCCTCTTCGAGGCCGATCCCCGCGCCCCCGCCAACGCCTTCCAGACCCGGGGCCGCGACGGCCGCCCGCTCCTCGTCGTCACCGCCTCCCTCCTCGACCAGATGCGCTCGAACGACGAAATCGCCTTCGTGCTCTCCCACGAAGCCGCCCACCACATCGCCGAACACCTCACCCGCCAGCAACAGAGCCAGATGCTCGGCGCCCTCGTTCTCGGCGGCATCGTCGCCGCCAGCGGCGTCTCCACCGGTGACGCCGTCCGCGACGACGCGATGATCCGCGAGGCGATGGAAATGGGCGCCTTCGTCGGCGGCCGCGCCTACAGCCAGACCTACGAGTTCGAGGCCGACCAGCTCGGCGCCTTCATCGCCGCCCGCGCCGGCTACGACCCCGAACGCGGCGCCGCCATCTTCGGCCGCCCGGCCCTCGCCTCCGGTGGTGGCCCGGCCGTTCTCGTCACGCACCCCGCCTCCGCCGAGCGCCGCGCCCGCATCTCCGCCACCGCGGCAGAGATTCGCCGCCAGCAAGCCCAGGGCCTCTTCCCGACCCCGCGCTGATCCGGAACCGCCGCCCGCGCGGTTGCGTTTCCCGGTCTCATGCGATCAAGGGAGCGTCCGATGCCCGAGTCCAACCCGTCACGTGCCGATTTCGAAGATCCGCTCGATGTCGTCGACCGCACGGATCTCGACTACGAGACCCGTCTCGACCTCCTGCAGCGCTGGAAGGCCGACAGCCCGCCGGGCGAGGCCGACCGCGTGCAGGCGGCCATCGAGGCGCTCGAAACCGGTGCGAGGGTGCAGGCCGATGGCCCCGACGTCGAGGTTCGCCACGGCTACGGCATCCAGAAGAAGGGGCCCACCGAGAGCTGACCGGTTCAGCTCGCCGGCTCGGCCCCGTTCACCGGCTCGGTCAGCATGACCCGCGTGCCCCAGTCCCGGCACCGCGCCGCCAGCCCCGGCGGAAACGGCCTGTCGGTGAACACCGTGTCGATCTCCGCCAGAGACGCGATCCGTGCCGGCGCGGATCGCTGGAGCTTGGAATGGTCGGCCACGAGAAACGTCCGGCGCGACCGGCTGAGGATCGCCTGGCTCACGCCCACCTCCGCGATGTCGAAGTCGAGCAGATCGCCATCGAGATCGAGCGCCGAGCAGCCGATCACCGCCATGTCGAACTTGAACTGCGCGATGGTCTGTGTCGTGAGGCTGCCCACCAGCCCGCCATCCGCCCGCCGGAGCGCCCCGCCGGCCACGATCACCTGGCAGTCGGGGTTGCCCGCGAGGATGTTGGCGACGTTCATGTTGTTGGTCACGACCAGGAGATCCTGCCGCCGTGCCAGTTCTGCGGCCACCGCTTCCGTGCTCGTCCCGATATTGAGAAACAGCGAGACGTTGTCGGGGATCTCGGTGGCACAGAGCCGGGCGATCGCGGCCTTCTCGGCGGCGTGCAGCACCCGTCGGTCCTCGTAGCCGATATTCGAAACCCCCGACGACAGGATCGCCCCGCCATGCACCCGATCGAGGCGCCCGGCCTCGGCCAGTTCGCTCAGATCGCGCCGGATGGTCTGCAAGGTCACGTCGAAATGTGCGGCCAGTCCCTCGACCGTAACCCGTCCCTCGCGCCGGGCGAGGTCGAGAATCTCCGACTGGCGGAAGCTCTGTGGCATGATCGCGTCCCCGAGAGCCCGATGCCCTCGTCCCGAAGGACGGATGCACCGGGATGGCCAAGCTGTCCCGATGGCGGAAAATACGCGAAATTTCGAGAATTTCCAGCGGAACATCCGGAATTCGAACGAAAACGAAAGTGAAGTGTTGCGTTTCGGCGCGCTTTGAGTAGGTTTCGCTCAAACGCAATGCAGGGGAGGCGGCGCGGCTTGGGAACGGACGGACCAACCTCCGACGACATGGTCGATGTCTTCGTGATCGGAGGCGGCATCAATGGCTGCGGTATCGCCCGGGACGCCGCCGGGCGTGGTCTCTCTGTCCATCTTGCCGAAATGAACGACCTCGCCTCGGCGACGTCTTCGGCCTCCACCAAGCTCTTCCACGGAGGCCTTCGTTACCTCGAATACTTCGAGATCCGCCTCGTGCGCGAGGCCCTCGTCGAGCGCGAGACCCTGCTGCGCGCGATGCCGCATATCAGTTGGCCGATGCGCTTCGTGCTGCCATGGCATCCGGACATGCGCTACGAGGGCGACACGCCGACCTCGAGACTGCTCGGTCTCGCGTTGCCCTGGATGAAGGGGCGGCGCCCGGCCTGGCTGATCCGGCTCGGTCTCCTGCTCTATGACAATCTCGGCGGCCGCAAGATTCTCCCCGGCACCACATCGATCGATCTCGCATCGGATCCCGCCGGCGCGCCGCTGCAGGAGCGGTTTCGCAAGGCCTACGAATATTCGGATTGCTGGGTGGAGGATTCCCGCCTTGTGGTGCTCAATGCCCGCGATGCCGAGGCCCGGGGCGCGCGGATCGACGTGCGGACCCGCGTCCGGTCCGCCGAACGGCGCGACGGGCACTGGGAGATCGTGCTGGAGGATACCGAAACCGGCGCCCAGCGCACCGCCCGCGCCCGGATGCTGGTGAATGCCGGTGGACCCTGGGTGGGCACGATCCTGCGCAACCAGGTGCGAAGCAATGCGACCGACGACGTGCGGCTGGTCCGCGGCAGCCACATCGTCACACGGCGCCTCTTCGATCACGACAAGTGCTATTTCTTCCAGGGCGAGGACGGCCGGATCATCTTCGCCATCCCCTACGAGACCGATTTCACGCTGATCGGCACGACGGATGCCGAACATCCCGACCCCTCGCTGAAGCCGGTCTGCACCGACGAGGAGGCCGAGTATCTCTGCGCCTTCGCGTCGCGCTATTTCCGCAAGCCGGTGACGCGCGACGATGTCGTCTGGAGCTATTCCGGCGTGCGGCCGCTCTACGATGACGGTGCAACCTCCGCCACGGCGGCGACCCGTGACTACACCATCAAGGTCGACTCCGTCGGCGGCGCACCGCTGGTCAATGTCTTCGGTGGGAAGATCACCACCTATCGCCGCCTTGCCGAGGCTGCGCTTGCGAAAATGGTCCCCTATTTCCAAGGTACACCCGGTAACTGGACAGCTGGCGTGCCGTTGCCCGGTGGCGACTTCCCGGTGGACGGTGTCCCGACGCTGGTCGCCGCATTGCGCGCGGAGTACCCCTTCCTCACCGAGCGGTGGGCCCTTCGGCTGGTCAGAGCCTACGGGACCGAAGCCCGGACGCTGCTCGCCGATGCCGCTTCTGCGGACGACCTCGGGGTCGATTTCGGCGCAACCCTGACCGAGCGCGAGGTGCGCTGGCTGATGGACCGCGAATATGCCCGCACGGCCGAAGATGTGGTCTGGCGGCGCAGCAAGCTCGGATTGCGGCTGGATGCGGCCGAAATCGCCCGCCTCGAGTCCTGGATGGCGGCCCGTCGCGAAGCGCGTGCGGCGACAGCGGCAGAATGATCATGGGGAACGCGCCGACATGACGCTGGTTCTGGACGGGGTATCGAAGATCGTCGGCGCCACGGTGCATGTGCATCCGACCGATCTCGTGCTGCAGAAGGGCACGATGAACGTGCTGCTCGGACCGACGCTCTCGGGAAAGACCACCATGATGCGGCTGATGGCCGGCCTCGACGCGCCGACCACCGGGCGCATCCTCTGGAACGACACCGATGTCACCGGCATGCGCGTGCAGGACCGCAAGGTCGCCATGGTCTACCAGCAGTTCATCAACTACCCGTCGATGTCGGTCTACGACAACATTGCCTCGCCGATGCGGCTGATGGGGGAGAGCAAGGTCCGAGATCGACCGGGCCGTGCGCGACACGGCCGAGATGATGAAGCTGACGCCGTTCCTCGACCGCAAGCCGCTGGAGCTTTCGGGCGGTCAGCAGCAGCGCTGTGCCCTCGCGCGGGCGCTGGTGAAGAATGCCGGTCTGGTGCTGCTCGACGAGCCGCTGGCCAATCTCGACTACAAGCTGCGCGAGGAATTGCGCGCCGAGATCCCGCGCATCTTCGCGGAATCGGGCTCGATCTTCGTCTATGCCACCACAGAACCCGAGGAAGCGCTGCTTCTCGGCGGCAACACCGCGACCCTCTGGGAGGGCCTGATCACCCAGTTCGGTCCGACGCCGGATGTCTACCGCAGGCCGAAGGACGCGACGACGGCGCGGGTGTTCAGCGATCCGCCGATGAACTTCCTGCCGATCACGAAGACCGGGAACGCGATCGGCTTCGGGGACGGCCAGCAGGCGGCGGCCCGGGGCACGCTCGCGGACCTGCCCGACGGCCGCTATCTGGCGGGGTTCCGCCCGAACCATCTCGAGCTGGAGAAACACGTGCCCGACGCGTTGGAGTTCGTGACCCGGCTCGCGGTGACCGAGATCACGGGCTCGGAGACCTTCGTGCATCTCGACCATCACGGCCAACGCTGGGTCGGCCTGGTTCACGGCGTCCGGGATCTGCGCCTCCGGGCGCGAGCAGGTGGTCTATCTCGATCCGGCACATGTCTACGTGTTTGCCGAGGACGGACCGCTTGTCACCGTCGCACCCTACACAGAGGCCGCCTGACCCATGGCCCGCATCACCCTCGACAATCTTGCCCATTCCTACCTGAAGGCGCCGAAGGCGGAAGACGATTATGCGCTGAAGGAGCTGAACCTCACCTGGCGCGACGGCGAGGCCTATGCGCTGCTGGGGGCGTCCGGCTGCGGCAAGTCCACACTGCTCAATATCATTTCCGGGCTGCTGCAGCCGAGTCAGGGCCGGATATTGTTCAACGATATCGACGTGACCCACGCCCCCACGGCGGAGCGCAACATCGCCCAGGTGTTCCAGTTTCCGGTGGTCTACGACACGATGACCGTGCGCGACAATCTGGCCTTCCCGCTGCGCAATCGCGGGGCGGATGCGGGCTATGTCGCCGAGCGCGTCGCGAAGATCGCCGCCATGATCGGCATGGAAGCCACCCTCGACCGCAAGGCGCGGGGTCTGACGGCCGATGCCAAGCAGAAGATCAGCCTCGGCCGCGGCATGGTGCGCGAGGATGTCAATGCGCTCCTCTTCGACGAACCGCTCACGGTGATCGATCCGCACATGAAGTGGGAGCTGCGCACGCAGCTGAAGTCGCTGCACCGGGAGTTCGGCCACACCATGATCTACGTCACCCATGACCAGACCGAGGCACTCACCTTTGCCGACAAGGTCGTGGTGATGCATGACGGCCGCGTCGTCCAGATCGGCACGCCGCAGGATCTGTTCGAGCGGCCCGGGCATACCTTTGTCGGTTATTTCATCGGCTCGCCGGGCATGAACCTGCTCGATGCCGAAATCGATGGCGCCACCGCCCGCATCGGTGAGACCGTCATTGATCTCGGGGCCGTCTATCCGGCGCTGTCCGGCCGCGTCCAGATCGGCATCCGCCCGGAATTCGTCCGGCTGACCGATGCCGCGAGCGGCCTCCCGGTGGAGTTGCGCCGCATCGAGGATGTCGGCCGCCACCGGATCCTGCGCCTCAGCCATGCCGGGCGTGAACTGAACGCCATTCTGGGCGAAGACGCTCCGCTTCCGACAAAGGTGTCGGGCGTGACCTTCGATCCGGCGGCGATCAGCATCTACCATGACGACTGGCGCATCGAGCCGGTGGCCCAGGTCCGAAGGGGAGCCGCATGAAACCCGTCAACCAGAAGGCCTGGTTCCTGGTCCTGCCGGTTCTCGTGCTGGTCGCCTTTTCGGCGGTGATCCCGCTGATGACGGTGGTGAACTATTCGGTGCAGGACACCTTCGGCAACAACCAGTTCTTCTGGGCCGGCCTCGAATGGTTCCGCGAAATGGTCACCTCGGAGCGCCTGCACGCAGCCCTCGGCCGCCAGCTCCTGTTCTCCGCCATCATCCTCGCGATCGAGATCCCGCTGGGTGTCTTCGTCGCCCTCAACATGCCCAAGAAAGGCTTCTGGGCCTCGTTCTGTCTCGTGCTGATGGCACTGCCGCTGCTGATCCCCTGGAACGTCGTCGGCACGATCTGGCAGATCTTCGGTCGGGTCGATATCGGCCTGCTGGGCCACACGCTCGCCGGACTGGGCATCGACTACAACTACACCCAGAACCCGCTCCATGCCTGGATCACCGTCATCGTCATGGATGTCTGGCACTGGACCTCGCTGGTCGCCTTGCTGGCCTATGCCGGGCTTCAGTCCATTCCCGACGCCTACTACCAGGCCGCCCGGATCGACCAGGCCAGCCGCTGGAAGGTCTTCCGCTACATCGAACTGCCGAAGATGGCCGGTGTCCTCCTGATCGCCATCCTCCTGCGCTTCATGGACAGCTTCATGATCTATACCGAGCCCTTTGTCGTCACCGGGGGCGGACCGGGCAATGCCACAACGTTCCTGTCGATCGACCTGGTCAAGATGGCGCTTGGCCAGTTCGACCTCGGCCCGGCAGCGGCGTTCTCGCTGATGTATTTCCTGGTGATCCTGCTGATCTCCTGGGTGTTCTACACCGTGATGACCAATCTCGACAAAAGGGACGGTGTCTGATGACCGATGCGGCCGCCACCTCCGAGAGTTTTCCCCAGGCCCGGTCCCGCCGCCGCGCCTTGCCGATCAACGGCTCGGCGGTGGTCATGTTCCTCTACCTTCTGTTCCTGATGCTGCCGATCTACTGGCTCCTGAACATGAGCCTCAAGACCAATGCCGAGATCCTCGGTGGTTTCTCGCTCTGGCCGCAGAACCTGACCTTCGACAATTACCGCAAGATCCTGACGGATCCGAGCTGGTACATGGGCTACGTCAATTCGTTGATCTACGTGGTGATGAACACGGCGATCTCGATCTCGGTGGCACTGCCGGCCGCCTATGCCTTCAGCCGCTACAGCTTCATGGGTGACAAGCACCTGTTCTTCTGGCTGCTCACGAACCGCATGGCACCGCCTGCGGTCTTCGCATTGCCCTTCTTCCAGCTCTATTCCTCGGTCGGGCTCTTCGACACCCATATCGCGGTGGCATTGGCGCACTGCCTCTTCAACATCCCGCTCGCGGTCTGGATCCTCGAGGGGTTCATGCGCGGTGTGCCCCGCGAGATCGACGAGACCGCCTATATCGACGGCTATGGCTTCGGGCGCTTCTTCGTGCGGATCTTCATGCCGCTGATCGCCTCGGGCATCGGTGTCGCCGCATTCTTCACCTTCATGTTCTCGTGGGTCGAGCTGCTCCTGTCGCGGACCCTCACCTCCACGGAGGCCAAGCCGATCGCGGCGACGATGACCCGCACCGTCTCGGCTTCGGGCCTCGACTGGGGAGTGCTGGCCGCAGCGGGGATGCTCACCATCGTGCCGGGCGCTCTCGTGATCTGGTTCGTTCGAAACTACATCGCGAAGGGCTTTGCCCTGGGGAGGGTGTGATGCTGACAGCGCAAACCCGACCAGCCGCCTCCGAGGCGGCAGGCAGGCGGATGACGCCGCGGCAGCGCGCCCGGTTCCGCACGGCGGTCTGGATCTTCGCGGCTCTCTTCGCTGCGGTGGCCGCTTTCCTCCTCCTGTCGGCGCCGCGCGGCGAGACCGGCATCGACTGGACGGCCTCCATGTCCCCGGGCGGCTGGATGGCCTGGACACTGGCGACGGCCGCCTTCTTCTACATCATCGCAGCCCTGATCGTGGTCTTCACGCTCCTGGCGATCCGGTTTCCCGAGACCCCGCGGATCGGCGTCCTGCGCATCGAGACCACCCGTGGCGACCGGCTCTTCATCACGCTTCTGGGCTCCGCCTTCATCAATCTCGCCTGGCTCGGCCTCGATCTCGGACCGCAGCCCTGGGCGCTTCTCGTTTGCCTGATCTACGCCACGGCGGTGTTCCGCTGGGTCTGATCGGGCGTTTCCATCCGGATGGCAACATCCGGTGCACTGTGACGACAAGGTTCGAAACCAGGGAGGTACCAATGAACCGGTTACTGAAATCGACCACCGCGATGGTGATGTCGCTCGGATTTCTGAGCGGACCCGCATTCGCGGACATGGAGGCGGCCCAGGCGTTTCTCGACAACGAGATCGCCGGCATGTCGACCCTGACCCGCGAGGAGCAGGAAGCCGAGATGCAATGGTTCATCGATGCCGCGGAACCGTTCCAGGGCATGTCGATCAATGTGGTGTCCGAGACGATCACCACCCACGAATACGAAAGCCAGGTGCTCGCCCCGGCCTTCACGGCGATCACCGGCATTCAGGTCACCCACGACCTGATCGGCGAGGGCGATGTGGTCGAGAAGCTCCAGACCCAGATGCAGTCTGGCGAGAACATCTATGACGCCTATGTCAACGACAGCGATCTGATCGGCACCCACTGGCGCTACCAGCAGGTCCGCAACCTGACCGACTGGATGGCCGGAGAGGGCGCCGACGTGACCTCGCCGACGCTCGATCTCGACGACTTCATCGGGCTCCAGTTCACCACGGCGCCGGACGGCAAGCTCTACCAGCTGCCCGACCAGCAATTCGCGAACCTCTACTGGTTCCGCTACGACTGGTTCAACGACGCCAAGAACCAGGAGGATTTCAGGGCTGCCTACGGCTACGACCTCGGCGTTCCGGTCAACTGGTCGGCCTATGAGGACATCGCCGAATTCTTCACCGGTCGCGACCTCAGCCATCTCGGCGTCGAGGGCGAAGTCTTCGGCAACATGGATTACGGCAAGAAGGACCCCTCGCTCGGCTGGCGCTACACCGATGCGTGGATGTCGATGGCCGGAATGGGCGACGTGGGCGAGCCCAACGGCCTGCCGGTCGACGAATGGGGCATCCGGGTCAACGAGAACTCGCAGCCCGTCGGGTCCTGCGTGACGCGCGGCGGTGCCACCAACGACGCGGCTGCGGTCTATGCCGTGACCAAGGCCATCGAATGGCTCCAGAAGTACACGCCCCCCGCCGCGATGGGCATGACCTTCTCCGAAGCCGGCCCGATCCCGGGACAGGGCAATATCGCCCAGCAGATGTTCTGGTACACCGCCTTCACCGCGGCGACGGTGACGCCTGATCTGCCGGTGATGAACGAGGACGGTACGCCGAAATGGCGGATGGCGCCCTCGCCGCACGGGGTCTACTGGAAGGAAGGCCAGAAGATCGGCTATCAGGACGTCGGCTCGTGGACGCTGATGCAGTCCACGCCGGTCGACCGCGCCCAGGCGGCCTGGCTCTACGCCCAGTTCGTCACCTCGAAGACGGTGGATCTCAAGAAGTCGGATGTCGGTCTCACCTTCATCCGCGAATCCACCATCGATTCCGAGCACTTCACCGAGCGCGCACCGCGTCTCGGCGGTCTGGTCGAGTTCTACCGCTCTCCCGCCCGGGTCGCATGGTCGCCCACCGGCACCAACATCCCGGACTATCCGAAGCTGGCACAGCTTTGGTGGCAGAACATCGGCGACGCGATGTCCGGTGCAAAGACCCCGCAGGAAGCGCTCGATGCGCTCTGCGAGGCCCAGGAAGACGTGCTCGAGCGTCTCGAGCGGGCCGGTGTCCAGGGCGATATCGGTCCGAAGATGAACGAGCCCCAGGATGCGCAATTCTGGCTCGACGAGCCCGGATCGCCGGTCGCCAAGCTCGAGAACGAGGACGAGGAGCCACAGACCATCAGCTATGACGAGCTGATCAAGTCCTGGCAGTAAGCCCTCTCCCGACGCCGGCCGGAGCCTTCGGGCTCCGGCCTTTTTCATGCCCGACTTGCCTTGCGCCGGTGTGTGCGCAGCGTGAAACATGATCGCAGTCTTTGAATCAAAGCGGACTCGCAAACAGGTTATCGGTGTGCTCGTCGCGCGGTCATGGACCTGCTGCCGGGCCTCCGTGCCGCACCCGAGCCGCGCGCCATTTGCCGGAACACCGCCGGGACCTGAATGGCGATGATGCAGTCAATCGATGGCGAAGGTCCCTCGCGCCCGATGCCACTCTGAGCCGTCCAGCGCCGAATGCTCTCGATGCCGATCCGAAAACCGCCGGCTTGCTCCCGAACTTGATCGGGATCATGGTTGACCTCGCAAGGTTCGGGCATCGAGTAGCTACGTGACAGGCCAGCATCCGGTACAGCAGGGGGATATCCGGCATGGCGACCCAAAGCCAGATCGCGGACGCGCGGCGCCGCCGGCATGACCGGCCGTGAACGGGCAAGAGGCCCTGACCGAGGCGGCCACGGTGCCGCAACTCCTCCTCGGCATCGGCTCGGTCTTCCTCGCGGCGCTGGTTCTCGAAGCCATCGGCCGTCGGCTGCATGTGCCGCGCGTCACGCTCCTGATCCTGTTCGGTGCGCTGGTCGGCCCGCCGGTGCTCGACTGGCTGCCGCCCGGTCTCGACGGATCGGGCGAGATCTTCGCTCCGACCGCGCTGACCATGGTCGCCTTCCTGCTCGGCGGCACCCTGCGGCGCGACACGCTGCGGGTCCATGGCCGCGAGATTTTCGTGGTCTCGGTGACCGTGGTGATCGTGTCGTGCCTTCTGGTGATCGGCGGCCTTTACCTGATCGGCGTGCCTGTCGCGATGGCGCTGCTGCTCGGAGGCATCTCCTCGGCGACCGATCCGGCCGCCACCCGTGACGTGGTGCGCCAGTCCGGAACGACGAACCGCTTCACGGTCAACCTGCTTGGCATCGTCGCCATCGACGATGCCTGGGGGCTCCTCCTGTTCTCGGTCATGCTCACGGTCGCTGGTGTGCTGGCCGGGGGTGGCGAGGGCAACCACCTGCTGGCCGGGCTGAGGGAAGGTGGCGGCGCGGTGCTGCTCGGGCTCGCCATCGGGCTGCCGGCCGCGAAGATCACCGGCCGCCTGAAGGCCGGTGAGCCGAGCCTCGTCGAGGCGCTTGCCGTCGTTTTCATCTGTGCCGGCCTCGCGCTCGCGCTCGAGGTTTCGTTCCTGCTTGCCGGGATGGTTTGTGGCGCAACCGTGGTCAATCTCGCCCACCACCACCAACGCCCCTTCCATGAGATAGAGCGGGTCGAATGGCCGTTCCTGCTCCTGTTCTTCGTGATGGCCGGGGCTTCGCTCCAGCTCGACGACCTGATGGGCGTCGGCGCCGTCGGCGCAGGCTATGTCGTGTTGCGCTTCGTGGGCCGGATCATCGGTGGCTGGCTGGGCGGCCGGCTCGCCGGACTTCCCGGGGAGGAAAGCCGCATGACGGGATTCGCGTTGATGCCGCAGGCCGGCGTGGCCATCGGCATGGCGCTTGTGGTGGCCGAGCGATTTCCGGGTTTCGGCAATCAGGTCCTTGCGATCACCATCGCCAGTACCATCGTCTTCGAACTGTTCGGGCCGCTGATGACGCAATACGCGCTGGGGCGGGTTACCAGGGGGAGCGATCCCGGGGCAGGCGCGGGACCAGCGCGGTGAGGACGGCCGCGCCCGCTCGATGAGCGCCGATCTGCCAGACCCCTCCGGACCCGTTCCCGCCGGGCCGGAAGTCGGTCCGGGTGCTGCACCCCACGCCGCAGCGCCCGGGGAGGTTCTGGCCGCGCTCGCCACCACGTGCGGAGGCCGGGCTCGGCACGGCGGAAGTCGCGGCGCGGCAGGCGCGGTTCGGCCCCAACCGGATCGCCGGCCGGACCGCGCGTACCGGCTGGGCGATCCTGCGCGACCAACTCGACAGCGTGGTGATCCTGATCCTCGTGGCGGCGGCGGTGCTCTCGTTCGTCTTCGGCGAGCGGGTCGATGCTCTCGCGATCTCGCTGGTCGTGGTGATCAACACCGCGATCGGCTTCGTGTCCGAGAGCCGCGCGGTGCGCTCGATGGAGTCGCTGCGGAGCCTCGATGCACTGCGGGCGCGGGTGGTCCGGGCGGGCCGCGGGACCGAGATCGACGCTGCCGAACTGGTGCCCGGCGACATCGTACGGCTCGCGGCAGGCGATCTGGTTCCGGCTGATCTGCGGCTCATCGACCAGTCCAACCTTCAATGTGACGAATCAGCGTTGACGGGCGAATCGATGCCGGTGGCCAAGGAGGTCGCGCCGGTTGCGGCCGAAGCGCCGCTCGCGGAGCGCAGTCCGATGCTCTGGCGGGGCACGGCGGTGACCCGGGGCCAGGGGACCGGGGTGGTGACTGCGACCGGCGGTGCCACCGAGATCGGACGGATCGCGGCGCTGGCGGCCAGCGCACAGCCCGAGCGCTCGCCGCTGGAGAGGCGGCTCGACGTGCTGGGGCGCGAGCTGGTCTGGCTTACCATCGCGCTCGCCGCATTGATCGGACTGGCCGGGGTGCTGGGCGGCCAGCCCGCGATGGAGATGGCGCGGATCGCAGTGGCGCTCGCCGTCGCCGCAGTGCCCGAGGGGCTGCCGGTGGTGGCGACGGTGGCGCTGGCGCGCGGTATGTGGCGCATGGCCGAGCGCAACGCGCTGATCAATCGGCTCTCCGCGGTGGAGACGCTCGGGGCCACGACGCTGATCCTCACCGACAAGACCGGCACCCTGACCGAGAACCGGATGCGGGTGCGGGCCTTCGATCTGCCCGGCGGCCGGGTGGAGATGGAGGTGCTGGAGGCGGGCGATCTGGCGGATCCGGAGTTGCGCGCGGCGCTGCGGGTGGCCGCACTCGCCAACGAGACGGACGGCGCGGGCGGCGATCCGATGGAGCTGGCGCTGATCGCGGCGGCAGCGGCGGCGGGAACGCCGCGGGCGGAGCTTCTGGCCGCGGCGCCGGAAGTCGGGCGGGTGCCCTTCGACCGCGCGCACATGATGATGGCCACTCTCAACGACTGCCCCGAGGGAATGCGGCTTCATGTGAAGGGGGCGCCGGGGCGGGTCTTCGGGCGCTGCGCGCGGGTGCGCGACGGGACCGGGACGCGGCCCTTCGACGCTGCATCGCGTGCCGACTGGCTGGCGCGCAATGACGCGCTCACCGCCGACGGGCTGCGGGTTCTTGCGCTGGCGAGCGGAGCGGCAGATTCGGTGGCGGAGGGGGCGGTGCCGGAAGGGCTGGTCCTGGAGGGGCTTGTTGGGCTGCTCGATCCGGCGCGCGCGGACGTGGCGGAAGCGGTGGCCGCCTGCCGTGCGGCGGGGGTGCGGATCGTGATGGTGACCGGCGACCAGGCCGGGACCGCGGCGCGGATCGCCGAGGATGTGGGGATCGCACCGGACGGCGCGGCCTGTTTCGAGGGCGGCGGCGGGCGCAAGCTCTTGGCCGAGGCTGACCGCGGTGCGCTCGCAGGGGTGGACGTTGTGGCGCGGGTGACCCCGGAGCACAAGCTCGACCTCGTGGGGTTCCACCAGGCGCGCGGCGAGATCGTGGCGATGATCGGCGACGGGGTGAACGACGCCCCGGCACTCCGGAAGGCCGATATCGGCATCGCCATGGGCCGGCGCGGCACCGATGTCGCCCGCGAGGCCTCGGCGATGATCCTGCGCGACGACGCCTTCGCCTCGATCGTCGCGGCGCTGCAACAGGGGCGGGTGATCTTCGACAACATCCGCGCCTTCGTGATCTACCTGCTGTCGTGCAACCTGTCGGAGATTTTGCTGATCGGCGGCGCCGTGCTCGCCGGGCTGCCGCTGCCGCTTCTGCCGATCCACATCCTGTTTCTCAACTTCGTCACCGACGTGTTCCCGGCCTTCGCGCTTGGCTTCGGCGAGGGCTCTGGCCGGGAGATGACCCGGCCGCCGCGCGATCCGCGCGAGCCGGTGGTGCGCCGGCGGCACTGGTTCGGGATCGGGATTTTCGGGTTGATGATCGCGGGGGCGGTGCTGGCGGCGTTCCTGATCGCGGGGCGGGTGTTGGGGCTCTCGGAGGCCCAGGCAGTGACGGTTAGCTTCATCGCGCTGTCCTTCGCGCAGCTGTGGCATGTCTTCAACATCCGCACTGCCGGCACCGGGCTTTTCTTCAACGAGGTGACACGGAACCGAAGCGTCTGGGGTGCGGTGGTGTTCTGCATGGGGCTGGTGGGGGTCGCAGTCTTCGTGCCGGGGCTTGCGGGGTTCCTGCGGCTCGAGAATCCCGGCGCCGCGGGCTGGGGGCTGGCGGCGGGGGCGGCGCTCGTGCCGTTCCTTGCGGGGCAGCTTGCGCTGCAGGTCTTCCGGGTGTCGATCCTCGGGCGGCCCCCGGCGCGGGGGTAAGGCTCAGGGCTTGCGGACGGTGGCGCCCCGGTGCTGGAAGGCCCAGTGATCGGTGCACATCCGGTCGAGCGCCAACTCGCTCCGCCAGCCGAGAAGCTCCTCGGCGCGCGACGGGTCCGCGACGCAGGCCGCGACATCGCCGGGCCGGCGGGGGGCGATCTCGCGGGGAATCTCGAAGCCACAGGCCGTCGAGAATGCCTGCAGTGCCTCCAGAACGCTGTGGCCTTGTCCTGTTCCGAGATTGATCCGCAGATGCGTGCCGTCGGCGCGGTCGTCCAGCAGATAGCGGAGGGCCGCGACATGTCCGCGCGCCAGATCGACGACGTGGACGTAGTCACGCACACCGGTTCCGTCGGGCGTGTCGTAATCGTCGCCGAACACCCGGACGTGGTCGCGCCAGCCGGCCGCGGTCTGGGCGATGTAGGGGAAGAGATTGTTCGGCGTATCGCTCGGCTCCTCGCCGATCAGGCCCGAGGAATGGGCGCCAACGGGATTGAAATAGCGCAGGGAAATCGCGCTTCCCACGGCACCGGCGGCGACGGTATCGGTGATTATGTCCTCGATCATCAGCTTGGTGCGCCCATACGGGTTGGTTGGCTGGACCGGTGCGGTCTCGTCGATCGGCATGCGCTCGACGGCACCGTAGACGGTTGCCGAGGACGAGAAGACAAGGTGCCGGACGCCGTGCTCGCGCATCGCGTCGAAGAGCGTTATCGCCCCTCCGACATTGGCATCGAAGTAGAGCAGGGGTTGTTCCACCGATTCACCCACGGCTTTCTTGCCGGCGAGGTGGATGACCGCGTCGATCCCGTGGCGGTCGAGGGTTTCGGCGACCAGTGCCCGGTCTCGGACATCGCCCCGGACGACGGGGACGGTCTTGCCGGTGATGCGTTCGAGGCGCTGCGGCACGTCCTCGGCGGCGTTCTCGAAATTGTCGAGAACGATCGCGTCGTAGCCTGCCGCCATTAGTTCGGTCACGACGTGGGAGCCGATGTATCCGGCGCCGCCCGTGGCGAGGATGCGTTTGCGCTTTGTCATCGACCTTCCTGGGCGCGACTGCTCTGGGTAGAGCTGATCGTGGATTAAGCACCGAATTGTCGCAGGCGCAACCATCGGCCGGCCGCAGCTGCGCGTATCGGCGTTGTCGTTCCGTTAGGCTGAATCTCCGTTAAGCATTTTTTCTGAGCCGGTGCTGCGGTAATTTGTCCAATGCTCGAGGAGTGAGCCTGTCAATGGGAGTGAGAGCCGTGATGATTCCGGGAGGTTCGGTCGGAGGCGCGTCCGCAATGTCGCCGGCTTTCACAGGCGCGTCCGCGCCCGTTGATCGGTCTGCTGTCGTGGGTGAGACGGGGACGCTGCCCGTGACTGCGGTCGGTGCGACGGGCGAGGTCGAGAAGCCGAATGCGGCCGACAGGGCGGTGGCGAAGGAGGTGCGTGCCGGCAGCGAGGCGCGGGGCGAGATTCCGCTTCTTGCGCGGCTGGAACAGCAGCGGGAGGACCGGCGAGCCTGGGCTGCGGCCGTTCAGGCGGCCGAGCGTGCGGCGGCGATGGCGGCGACACTTGCCCGGAACGCGCTGGCCGATCCCGCGGAGAAGCCGGCGCCTTTCGAGATCATGCAGGCCACCGAGGGGCAGCGGCAACTCGACGTCGCGCTGCGCATCGTCCGGATGCCTGACACTGCGGGTTTGAGGTTCGAATTGCGGCTCTGAGGCGCTGGGGCCTTTTGCTCAGTAGTCGGTCGGAGCGCCGCCCTCGCGTTTGCGGCGGGCCACGAAATCGGTGAGTTCGTCGCGGATCGCCGGGTCAATCGGCGGGGCCTCATAATCGGCGAGAATGGCCTTCCAGGTCCGGTTTGCGCGCTCTTCCGTCCAGGAGGCGCCGGCTTCGGCCCAGGCCTCGTAATTGCGCCAATCGCTGAGAAAAGGTGCGTAGAACGCTGTTTCGTAACGGGATTGCGTGTGTTCAGCACCGAAGAAATGACCTTGGGGGCCGACTTCCGCAATGGCGTCGAGCGCCAAGGCTCCGGGTGAAAAATCGGAGAGCGCCGGCTCGAAATAGCGCTGGAACTGCTGGATCACCTCGCAATCCATCACAAACTTCTCGTAGGAGGCGATCAGCCCGCCCTCGAGCCAGCCGGCCGAGTGGTAGACGAGGTTGACACCCGACTGGACCGCCGACCAGAGGCTGTTCATGCTCTCCCACATGGCCTGACCGTCCGGCGCATTTGACGCGCAGGCGTTCGAGGCCCGGAGCGGCAGGCCGTAGAAGCGGGCCATCTGGCCAGTCATCTGGGTGGCGCGGATGTATTCCGGGGTTCCGAAGGCGGGCGCTCCGGACTTCATGTCGACGTTAGAGGTGAAGGTGCCCATCATGCAGGGCAGGCCGGGGCGGATGACCTGCAGGAGCGCGATGGCGGCAAGTGCCTCGGCGACGGATTGCACCACGGCGCCGGCCATGGTGACCGGGGCCATCGCGCCGGCCAGCGTGAAGGGCGTGACGATGACGGGTTGGCCGCGGCGGGCGAAGCGCATCGCGCCGTCGAGCATCGGCCAGTCGTGCTTGAGCGGGCTCGAGGAGTTGATGTTTGTGTAGAGCCGCGGTGCGCTCTCGAACTCGGATTGCGGAAGGCCGCTGGCGATGCGGGCCATTTCGATCACGTCCTCGACGCGTTCGGGGCCGAGGGAATAGGCGTGTACGACCTTGTCCGTAAGGGTGAGTTTCTCGTAGAGGCAGTCGAGGTGGCGCACGGACGGGTGGATGTCGACGGGTTCCACCGGATAGCCGCCCGCGACGTGGATGCAGTTGAAATACTGTGTGAATTTCAGAAGGTCACGCATCGCCGCCATGTCGCCGGGCCGCCTTCCGCGGTCCAGATCCATCACGTTGGGTGGCGAGGAGACGTTGACGAAGCACATGTGATTGCCGCCGAGCGTGATGCGGCGGTCGGGGTTGCGCGGCGTGATGTCGAACTGTGCGGGGGCCTTGGTGATCTGCTCCATCACGAAGGTACGGTCCATGCGCACGGTGGGGCTGTCCGGGCGAACATCGCAGCCGGCGGCGGCAAGATAGTCCCGGGCTTCCTCGTTGAGGAAATCGATGCCGATCTCCTCGAGCACCCGCATCGCCGCGTCGTGGATCGCCGCGACCCCTTCGGGGGGCAGCGGCTCTGTGGGGCGGTCGGGATTGAGCGGGATGCGCCACGGCATCTGGGCGATCGCGGCTGTGCCGCGGTTGCGGGCGGCGCCGGCCCGGCCGCCGCTTCGGCGCGTTCTGGTCTCGTTCATGTGTCTCCGCCGGTCTTGCTGCCAGAACCAAGTGGAGGCGCGCTGGATCAAGCGTCTTGTCCGTTTGCGACCGGTCAGGCATCGAACGTCTGTGTCGGTGGATCGAGGCCCAGCCAGTGGGGCAGGGCGCCGATATCGGGCAGGATCGCGTCGGCGAGGGGGGCAAGATCGTGCTCGGTCGCGAGCCCTGTCAGCACGCCGACGGTTGTCATGCCGGCGGCCCGACCGCTGGCGAGATCGTGGGTGCTGTCACCGATCATCGCGCAATCGGCGGGAGCGAGGCCGGTTGCGGCGCAGAAGGCGCTCAACATGCCCGGGCCGGGCTTCGCGCCGTGGCCGCTGTCGAAGCCGGCGACGAAGGTAAAATGGCCCGAGATGGAGGCGGCGTCGAGATGGGCGCGCGCAGGTGTCTCGGCGTCGTTGGTGGCGAGGCCGATCACGTATCCCGCGCTGGAGAGGCGAGCGAGAAGCGGGACCAGCGGCGTGGCCTCGATCTGCGGAACGACTGCGGAGCCTTCCAGAACGATCCGGCGTAGCTCGTCGCGCGGGTGCTGCGGGACCAGACCGCCGATCGCGTCGAGCATGTCGTCCATCGTGCCGGCGATCATCAGGCTGTGCGGATGGAACACTTCGCGCTCGAGATCGAAGCCGAGTTCGTGTGCCATGTCTTGCGCCGCCGCGGTATCGCCGCCCGCAAGTCTGGCGATGATGGCGGCACTCCAGGGTGACCATGTGCGGTGGAAGTCGAAGAGCGTTCCGTCCTTGTCGAAGACGAGGCCGCGCAGGGCGGAAGCCGGGGATGTCATCGCGCGCCTTTCTGGCAGGATCGGTTCGGACCGGGTGCCATGTGCCGCCGGCGTTGTATAGGTGTTGCAAGCGCCCGATGGCGAATTCCGCAAGGAGGCTCCATGACCGACCGCCCGCTTTCGCGCGATGCGTATCCGCTGATCGTTCGCCAGACCACCCGGTGGCGCGATAACGACGCCTACGGTCATGTCAACAATGCGGTGTTTTACGAATACGTCGATTCGGCCGTGAACCGCTGGCTGATCGAGACCGGCGCGCTGGCGGTGCCGGACGGCGCGGTCATCGGATTGGTGGCGGCCAGCGAGTGCGTGTTCTTCGCCGGACTGGGCTTTCCAGATCCGGTCGATACGGGCTTGCGAACGGCCCGGGTGGGGCGAAGCTCGGTGACCTACGAGGTGGGATTGTTTCGCGGCGATGCAGTGGAAGAATCCGCGCGGGCGCGCTTCACCCATGTCTGTGTCGGACGCGCCGACCATCGGCCGGTTCCGCTGCCGGAAAGCCTGCGCCGGGCGCTGGAGACGCTGACGCCGCGCTGAGCGGCACCGAGCCGAGCCGGCATTCAGGTCCAGTCCGGAACCGCCCCGCCGGGCAGGGTGGCGCGGGCGCGCAGCACCTGCTCCGCCGCAAGTCCCTCCGCCGTGCAGAAATCCCGGGCCAGATCGTCGCTGCCGAGCAGGAAATCGAGCACGAAGCCGAGGAATTCCGGGTCGCCGGCGCGCTTGCGAAGATCCGCGGGTCCGTTCCCGGTCGCGGCCATGAAATGGGCGAGTTCCTCGGGCTGCCCCGCGAGCCAGAGCAGGGCGTCCGTGCCGAGCTCCCGAGCCTGCTGATCGTTCATGATGCGTTCCTGTCTGCGGAGGGTCGGGCAACCATTCGTTAACACATTCCGGTCTATGGTCCAGCGAGTCGCGCGGAGGCCGTTTTGTCTCCATCGGAGGGTTTCAATGTCAGGTCGGGTTCTGGTCGTCGATGATGTCGCCACCAACCGCCTGCTCCTGCGCGCCAAGCTTTCCTCTGCCTATTACGACGTCGTGGTTGCCGAAAACGGAACGCAGGCGCTGGAGATGGCGCGTGGCGAGCAACCCGACATGATCATGCTCGACGTGATGATGCCCGACATGGACGGCTTCACCGTCTGCCAGATCCTGAAGTCGAGCGAGGAGACGGCACATATCCCGGTGATCATGGTGACCGCGCTCGACACGCCCGAAGAGCGGATCCGCGGTCTGGAAGTGGGCGCCGACGACTTCCTCTCGAAGCCCTTCAACGATCTTGCGCTGTTCGCGCGGGTGCGCAACCTGATGCGCATGAAGATGATGTTCGACGAGTTGCGCCTGCGCGACCTGACCTCGCGGGAACTGGGCCTCACCGATTTCATCAACGAGCACGATGTCGACCCGGAGATGGGCGGACCGATCCTGCTCGCACCGCCCTGCAACACGCAGGGTGCGGAATGGGCGAAAGCACTCGAGGAGCGGCTCGGCGTCCAGACGGTCGTGACCTATTCCGAGCGTGAGGCGATGAACCTCGCCCGGCTGGAACTTCCCGATTGCTTCGTTGTGCATCAGAAGCTGATGGAGGGCGGCGACGGTCTCCGGCTCGTCTCGGCGCTGCGCGCCCGTCCCGAGACGCGGCAATCGGCGGTGATCCTCGTGGTCGAGAACGGCGACGTACAGACCGCGGCCAAGGGTCTCGACCTGGGTGCGTCTGACTACATCGAGGCGCCGTTCGACGTGAGCGAGTTGATCGCGCGGATCCGGTCGCAGCTGCGCCGCAAGCGGTATTCCGACCGGCTGCGGACCAACGTCCGCAACGGGCTCAAGATGGCGGTGATCGATCCGCTGACCGGCATCTACAACCGCCGCTATGCGAGCCAGCACATGAACCGCGTGATGGAACGTGCGCGGGAGACCGACGGGGTCTTCGCGGTGATGATGGTCGATCTCGACAAGTTCAAGCGCATCAACGACCAGTTCGGCCATGATGCCGGAGATGCGGTGCTGAAGGAATTCTCGCGCCGGCTGCAGGAAAATATTCGCGGCGTCGATCTGGTGGCGCGTTTCGGCGGCGAGGAGTTCTTCGTGGCGATGCCCGATATCGACCGACCGGCCGCCGCGATGGCCGCCGAGCGTATCAGGGCGGCGATCGAGGATTCGCCTGTTCTGCTTCCGGGTGGAACTGTGTCGGTCGACGTGACGGTGTCGATCGGTGTGGCCATCGCAACGGCGGAGGACAGCGATCCCGACTCGATCATCAAGCGCGCGGATACGGCGCTCTACGATTCGAAGGCGGCGGGCCGCAACCGGGTCAGCTTTTTCGCCCGCGCCGCCTGATCGCGCGGTTCAGCGGCGGTTCTCGCGGCTTTTTTCCAGAACATTTTCAGCATAGGCCGCCCGGTCTTCCGGTGACATCCGGGCGATCTGCGCCAGCAGCACTCCTGCGCCGCGTTCCGAGAGCGCCCGTGCCAGATCGTCCTCCTGCGCGAGCACGTCGGCCACGCCCTGCAAGTCGAACGGATCCGCCACGAGGGCCGTCGCGAAGGCCGCGCGCCGGTCCTGAAGACGCGCTCGCGCGCCTTCCCAGTCGTCGCGGCTTGCACGCAGGCTCTGCCGGAGGTCCTGCCGGTAGGGGGCGGGCAGGCTGAGGGCGTAGTGCAGATGGGGCGGGACCGCGCGGCGGGTGTCGCCCGGGCCGTTCAGCAGGAGGCCCGCGACGAGGCCCACGAGCGCGAGGTTGAGGCCCAGCGAGATCGCCAGAAACAACCGTGTCCGGCCGGGGCGGCGCGGCGAGGCGGGATCGGGATTCATCCGTCTGTCTCCATGGCGAGATCGTAGAAGGCGAGGATGTCGCCGGCCGGATCGGTGCTGACCTGCGTCTCGAACAGCCCGGGACCGACGAGGCCTGCGATCAGCCCGGCGAGAAGGCAGGCGGCCAGGGCGGTGGCCTGCGGCCAGATGCGGCGCAAGCGCCGGGGCACGCGGCGGGCGGGGACGGCATGCCGTGCCGGGGGCTGGGCTGCAAGGCCCTGGCGCAGGATCTCGGCCATCAGATGCTCCGGCGGAGGTTCCTGGGTGGCGCGGGCGGCCCGGAAGGCGCGATCGAGTTCGGCGTCGTCGTCCTGGTGGGTCACGAGACCTCTCCTTCGGGTTCGATGTCCGCGCCGCGCAGCCGTGCCGCCAGATTGCGCCGGCCACGCGCAAGCAGGCTCTCGACCGCTTCGATGCTGGTATCGAGAACTGCGGCGATTTCCGGGTTGGAGCGTTCCTCCAGATGCCGCAGAACGATGGCGAGCCGCTGGCGGTCGGGAAGTGCTGCCAGGGCGCGCTGGAGGGCCGCGGCCCGTTCGCGGTCCGAGATCCGGTCGAGGGCGGCCGGGGCGGGGTCGGCGGGGTCCGGCAGATCGCCGGCGGAGGTTTCGCGCCGGCGTCTGAGACGGTCGATGCAGAGATTGGCGGTGATCCGGTAGAGCCAGGTCGAGAGTTTCGCGCCGTCCGCGCGCCACGAGGGCGCCTGTTTCCAGAGCCGCAGCATCGCTTCCTGGGTCACGTCTTCAGCCTCCTGATCGTCACCGAGCATCCGGCGCGCAAGCGCGTGGATCCGGGGAACGTGGCGTTCCGTCAGCAGTCGCGCCGCCAGCGGATCGCCGGCGGCGTAGCGGTCGAGCAGGCCGGCGTCGGACGGCGACGGCTGGGAAACTGGCGAGGTCATCGTGGCCGATCCTGCACGATCCGGAGCGCCGCGTCGCGGCAGGAAAGTGGCCGGGCGGGCACGAGACCCGCCCGGCGTCGCGATCAGCCGCGATCATGGCCGCGACGGTCACTGCCGTGGCGCGGGCCGTGGCGGTCCATCCGTGCCGTCGCCTCTTCGCTGGAGATGCTGCCGTCGCCATCGCGGTCGAAGCGCTCGAGCATGCTGTCGCTCCGGACCTCGACGAGTTCGACGATCGTGACGCTCTCGGCTTCGGGATCGCCGGTCATGCCGAGAATCCGGTCGGCCATCCGTTCGCCGCGCGGCTGTCCGAACGGATTCGCGAGGCCGCCGGACTGGGCGGGCATGGCTGCGATGATCTCGGCGCGAGTCAGCGTGCCGTCTCCGTCGGCGTCCGCATCGGCCATGCGTGTGGATGCGCCGGCTTCGAGTTCGGCGCGGGTGATCGTGCCGTCGCCGTCGGTGTCGAAGGTGGCGAAGTCGATGCCGCGCGGGCCGGCTCCGGTCCGGCCGTCCGGGCCGGCAAGAGCGGGTGCTGCAGCGGCCGCACTGGCGGCGATGAGAAGGGTGGCGAGATGTGTTCTGCGGATCATGAAACGGAACCTTTCCGATGTTGCGATGTCGGTTACACGGCTGGGGTCCGGCGTTCCGTCGCGCCCGCCTGTTCACGGTTTCGGGAGCACAGGGCGCTCTGGCAATCGGCGGTCGGACTGTCTATCCTGCCATCATGAAACGCGAAACCCAAACAGACCCCGAGCGCGACACCGGGCAGGCGCTGATGCGCGGCTGGCGTCGGCGCTGTCCTTGTTGCGGCGAGGGCGCGATGATGGCGGGCTATCTCGACGTGAGCCCGACCTGTTCCGCCTGCGGCACGGAACTCTTCCATCACCGGGCCGATGACGGCCCCGCATGGGCGACCATCCTGATCACGGGGCACCTCATGGCGCCGCTGATGCTTGTGGTGTTCGAGTTGTTCCGACCCGAGGGCTGGCAGATGGCGCTTGGCTTCTCGATCGTGTTCGTCGCGCTGTCGCTCTGGATGTTGCCTCGGCTGAAGGGCGCTTTCGTCGGTCTGCAATGGGCCAAGCGCATGCACGGATTCGGGGGCGAGACCGACCTTGTCCCCGGCCTCTGACGCGACGGCGACGGCCGCGGTTCCGCCACCGGCGATCCGCGATGCCGCCACCGTCGTGCTGCTGCGCCGGGATGGCGGCACGCCGCGTGTCCTGATGGGCCAGCGCGGCAAGGGCGCCGCCTTCATGCCGGACAAGTTCGTGTTTCCCGGCGGAGCGGTCGATGCGGAGGATGCCGGGCTCTCCGCCGGCTCGACACTCGATGAACGCTGCGCGCAGCGGCTCGCCCGGCATGCGACGCCGGAGATGGCCGCGGCGCTGCCCTTCGCGGCGATCCGCGAATTGTGGGAGGAGACCGGTCTTCCGCTCGGCCGGCCCGATCCTTCGGCGCCTGATCGCGACGTGCCGGCCACATGGCGCAGTTTTCATGATGCCGGGCTCTCGCCGCATCCGGCACCGCTCAGCTTCGTCTTTCGGGCCATCACGCCGCCCGGCCGGCCACGGCGCTTCGATGCGCGGTTCTTCCTCGCCGATGCCGAGGCGCTTCCGGGCGGGGCGGACACCGCGCTCGCGGGCGACAGCGAATTGCGGCATCTGCAGTGGATCGCGCTCGGCGAGGCCCGCGCGCTTCCGCTGCCGTTCATCACCGAGGTGGTGCTCTCGGAGATCGAGGCGATTCTGGCAGCACCCGGCACGGCACGGCCGGTGCCGTTCTTCGATCATGCCGAGGATGGCTCGCATTTCCGGCTGCTCTGACGCTTGACAGGCGACGTCCAAGGCGTAGAAGGGCGCTCTGGAATTTCGGGTTCGCCTGCCGGGCCCCCTGTAAATATCGCGGATCTCCGCGGGGAAGGACGAACGATGGCCAAGCCGACGACGGTCAAGATCCGGTTGAACTCGACCGCGGATACCGGGCATTTCTACGTGACCAAGAAGAATTCGCGCACCATGACCGAGAAGATGGTCGTGCGGAAATACGACCCGGTCGCCCGCAAGCATGTCGAATACAAGGAAGGCAAGATCAAGTGATCCTGCCGCTCCGGCGCTGGTCGCCGGAGGGATTAAACCAGCGGCCCGTCGCAGTGATGCGGCGGGCCGTTCGCTTTTCTTGAAGCGGCTTTCCTGCCATCGGCCCCGGTCTCTGACCCGAGGCTTCTTTTCGGGCGGAATGGCGCGAAAATCGCCTGGCTGGGCGATTGCGGGGCAAGCTTCGGAAAAGGCGTGGTTTTTCGGGGCTGGAATCCGGCTGGAAAGTGGCTGGAAACTGGCTTGCCAATTTGCAAGGTTTTGCAAAGGACTCTGACAGGAACCGAGCGCCCGGGCCGTTGCTATCAGTCCTCGACCAGCCTGAATTCGGCGATCTCGGTGCGCTGGAGCGGATGGAAGTTGTCGTCGGCGATCAGGGTGACGCGCAGCGTGCCTCCGGCATCGCGCCAGACCGAGATGCCTTCCATGTTCTGGAAATCGCCGAGCGCGGTTTCGAGCAGGGTTTCCTCGTTCATCAGGCCGTCCGGTCCGATCTCGAAGCGCCGGATCCGGCTGGAGAAGGCGACCCAGCGGAAATCACGCTCGAGCACGTAGAGCCGGCCGTCGGGACCGATATCCGCCCCGACCACCAGATAGGGCCCGTCCCGGCGCAGGTCGCTCCACCGCTCCCAACTGCCGTTGTCGAAACGCCAGACCGGAAACGGCCGGTCGACACGGCCGGACCGCTCGGGAATGGCATAGAGCCTCCCCTCGGCGTCGATCGCGAGCGCTTCCAGCGCCGAATTGCGCTGCAGTCGGTCGAAAGCCGGGTGACCGGGCACCGAGGATGCCGGGCCGGCGATGTCGTCGTAGCGGCGAATGCGGTCGAAACCCTCGAACGAGACGAAGGCCCGGCCGTCTGCATCGACGGCGAGGCCTTCCGCATCCACTTCGTCATCGGTCAGACCGGCGCCCGAGATCGCCAGAAGCGGACCGATGCCCGTCGTGCGGAGGCCGGTCAGCTGGCCGTCGGGAGTGCGCGCGAGATCGGCGCGCGCCCAGGCGGCACGATCCGAGATGGCGAGCAGAGAGCCGCCGTCCGGGCTCACGGCGAGGCCCGACAGGCCGCCGAAGCGCGGGTCGGGATCGCGCCAGACCAGGGTCGCATCATGCTCGAGCCGCGCGCCGGACCAGGCCGCGGGAGCGGGTGGCGCGAGGAGCAGAAGCAGGGCGAGACCGAGGCGGGAGACGCCACGCCTCATGGCGCGCCGAGCACCTCTGCGCATTGGGACGGCAGGTCGGCGAGCTGCAGCGGCGGCTTGGGCGGCGTCTTCGGGGCGTTCGGATCGGGGGGCGCGAGGGCGTCGGTGACCCACCAGACCGCCTCGGCGCAGCCATCTCCGGCGGGAAGAGGCGCGGGGTTCTCGCAGCCCGGGGCGCCGGCGGGGCAATTCAGCCGGACGTGGAAATGGGTGTTGTGGCCCCACCAGGGACGGATCTTCTGGAGCCAGGCGCGGTCGGTCGCGGGGGCATCCTTGCACATCTGCAGCTTGACCGGCGGGGTGATGAAGATGCGGTTGACGCGGCCATCGCGGGCGGCGGCCTCGAGCAGCCGGTGATGGGCGCGCGTCCAGTTGCCGTTGACCGAGCGCTGGTCGGCAGAACGCACGTTCATCGAGGAGAGCTGTTCGCGCTGCGTCCTGCTGAGGTCGAGGCGGGTGGCCGGGAGCAGCCAGACGTCGATATCGAGGCCGATCTGGTGCGAGGCATGACCGGTGACCGGCCCGCCGCGCGGCTGGCTGATATCGCCGATATAGAGCCCCTGCCAGCCGACCTGGGTCGCAGCCGAACTGAACTGCTGGATGAATTCGAGGGCCGCGGGATGCGCCCAGTTGTGGTTGCGCGAGAGCCGCATCGCCTGCCAGGTCGGGCCGGTTTCGGGAAGCTGCACGCCGCCGGCGAGACATCCGCGCGCATGTTCGCCGATCGCATAGGATGAATGCGGCGAGGGCGTGGATTTCGCGCTGAACTGCGCCTTGGCATCGGCCCGGGCGAGGCCGGGCATCGCGAGGGCGGCGAGAAGCGCCAGCGCGGCTGCGAAACGGGGACGGATCATGCGGGGTTTTCCATGCTCTGCTCGGGGCCTGTTTCGGTTTTTACCCAGTATAGCAGCACGAGGCCGATCAGGAAAAGCGCGATGACGGGGCTGACACCGAGCCGTTGCGAGCCGGTCATGGTGGTGGCGATGGCGATGAGCGCCGGGCCGATGAAGGCCGTGGCCTTGCCCGACAGCGCGTAGAGCCCGAAGGCCTGCGCGGCTTCGACGCGGCCCTCCGCCTGATGGACGAGCATGGTGCGCGAGGCGGCCTGCAGGGATCCCGCGGCGGCGCCGAGCAGGCCACCCGCCGCGAGGAACACGAGGTCGGGCAGCCGCGAGCCGGGCGCGACCGCAATCGTGAGAACCATGTCGCGCGTCGTGAGAAGGGCCACCGCGCAGACGAGGATCAGCATCCAGATCGAGGCGACGATCACCGGTCGCGGACCGTAGGCCGCATCCATCCGCCCTCCGAGCCAGGCCCCTGCGGCGCCGGTGCCGGCGGCGACGATGCCGAAGATACCGAGCTCGAAGAGGCCCCAGCCGAGCACGCCGGCCGCGTAGATGCCGCCGAAGGCAAAGAGGGCAGCGAGCGCGTCACGGTAGATCATCGAGGCGATCAGGAACGCCAGCAGGCTGCGGTTGGCGCGCATGCCGCGCAGGGTGGTCACCAGATCGCGCAGGCCGGAGGCGACGGCTCCTTGCGGCGCGAGGGTGCGGGGCTGGTCCGGGGTGAAGAGGAAGAGCGGCAATGCGAAGACGAGATACCAGAGCGCACTCAGGGGGCCCACGGCACGGGCCGGTTCGCCCGCCGCCGTCTCGAGCCCGAAGATCGGCGCGAGGCCGATCAGCGTCCTCTCCGAGCCCGGCGCGGGGGCGATCAGGAGCAGGACGGCGATCAACGAGACCAGCCCGCCCAGATAGCCGATCGCCCAGCCGGATCCGGAGATCCGGCCGATATCGGCGCGGGCGCCGAGCGCGGGCAGCATGGCGTTGTTGAACAGCAGGGTGAATTCCGAGCCGATGAAGGCGAGGATGAAGAACGCGAGCACCAACCACGGCTCGGCCATGTCCGGGACGGCCAGCCAGAGGCCGAGGCAGCCGATCACGTAGGGGACCGAGAAGGCGGCGATCCAGGGCTTGCGCCGGCCGGTTCGGTCGGCGATGGCGCCGAGCACCGGGGCGAGAAGGGCGATGGTGGCGCCGCCGATCGCGGTGGCCGTGCCCCAGATCGCCTGCCCGGCGACCGGATCGCCGATGACGGTGGCGGCGAAGTAGGGCGCGAAGATGAAGGTGACGATCAGGGTCTGGAACGGCTGGTTGGCCCAGTCAAACAGCATCCAGGAGCGGATGCCCCGGCGATCTCTGAGGGTGGTCACGGGGCCATCCGCCTTCCTGAGCGTTCATCGCCCTTATGCGGGGCGCACGGTGCGCTGGGCAAGCCCGGCCTTGCGGGTGTGGTCCGCCCGGACTAGGTACGGGGCGATTTCAGCCACCAGGGAACTGACACGATGGCCTCCTTTCTGATGATCCTCGACCTCCTGCTCGATCTGGCCTGGTTCGTCGTCATCGCCCAGGTCATCATGAGCTGGCTGATCAATTTCAACGTGCTCAACAGCAACCAGCCGCTGGTCTGGCAGATCTGGACGGGGCTGAACCGGCTGCTGGAGCCGGTTTACGGTCCGATCCGGCGGATCATGCCCGATCTCGGCGGACTCGATCTCAGCCCGATCATCGTGCTGATCGGGCTCTATGCGATCCGGGTGATCCTGTTCAACAATCTCGCGCCGATGGCCTACTGAGCCGGCCGACGGCTCAGGACTTGCCCTCGAGACCGCCGGCTGCGTCGCCCCAGAGCTGGCGCAGGCGGGCATCGCGACCGCAGGCACGCCGGTAGAGGGTGTAGCGCACCGAGCTGACCTCGTGATAATCCTGATGGTAGCCCTCGGCGGGCCAGAAGGTGCCGGCCTCGACGATCGGTGTCACGATGTCCTGACCGAGCGCGCTCTGGGCTTCGGCGCGGGAGGTCTTGGCGATCTCGGCCTGGTTGGCATCGACCGCGAAGACCGCCGTGCGGTAGCTCGGGCCGCGGTCGCAGAACTGGCCGCCATCGTCCGTGGGATCGACGGTGCGCCAGAAGATGTCGACGAGATCCTGATAGCTGACGATCTCGGCGTCGTAGGTGACGCGGACCGCCTCGAAATGACCTGAACTGCCCTGGGTGACCTGTTCGTAGGTCGGGTTCTCGGTGGTTCCGCCGGTGTAGCCGGAGGTGGTTTCGAGCACGCCGTCGACCTTGTCGAAATCGGCTTCGGTGCACCAGAAGCAGCCGCCCGCGAAGACGGCCGTCTGCCGGTCCTCCGCGAACGCTGCCGTGGCCGATGCGACGGCGATCGTCGTGGCGAGGAAAATATGTCTGGTGCTCATGGATGTTCTCCCGGTCTGGACCCGACCGAGGAAGGAGGACAAGGCCGGTGCAAGGCAAGTCACTTGCGGGTGAACCGCAGGCCGATTTTTTCGTTCTTCATGTAGGGTCTTGTCGGAAAATATTTTCCAGTCAAACCCTTGCGAGGTGTTCCTGCGCGTTTTTCAGCGCGCGTTGCGGGCGGCGAGGAGGCGCAGGCGCAGGGCGTTGATCTTGATGAAGCCCGCGGCGTCCTTCTGGTCGTAGGCGCCGGCATCGTCCTCGAAGGTCACATGGGCCTCGGAATAGAGCGACTGGTCGGAGCGGCGGCCGACCACCGAGACGCTGCCCTTGTAGAGCTTGAGGCGGACGGTTCCGGTGACGTGGCTCTGCGAGTGGTCGATGGCGGCCTGCAGCATCTCGCGCTCGGGGCTGAACCAGAGGCCGTTGTAGATCAGCTCGGCGTAGCGCGGCATCAGCTCGTCCTTCAGGTGCCCGGCGCCGCGGTCGAGAGTGATCTGCTCGATGCCGCGGTGGGCGGCCAGCAGGACCGTGCCGCCCGGGGTCTCGTAGATGCCGCGCGACTTCATGCCGACGAAGCGGTTCTCGACCAGATCGAGCCGGCCGATGCCGTGGGCGCCGCCGAGTTCGTTGAGCCTTGTCAGCAGGTTGGCGGGGGAAAGGGCCTCGCCGTCGATATGGGTGGCGTCGCCCTTCTCGAAGGTGATCTCGAGGTAGTGCGGGGTGTCGGGGGCGTCTTCGGGGGCGGTGGTGCGCTGGTAGACGTAATCGGGGGCTTCCTCGGCGGGATCCTCGAGCACCTTGCCCTCGGAGGAGGTGTGCAGGAGGTTCGCGTCGACCGAGAAGGGCGCCTCGCCGCGCTTGTCCTTGGCGATTGGGATCTGGTGGCTTTCGGCGAATTCCAGCAGGCGGGTGCGGCTGGTGAGGGACCATTCGCGCCAGGGGGCGATGACGCGGATGGCGGGGTCGAGGGCGTAGGCGGAGAGCTCGAAGCGGACCTGGTCGTTGCCCTTGCCGGTGGCGCCGTGGGCGACGGCGTCGGCGCCGGTCGCGTGGGCGATCTCGACGAGGCGCTTTGAAATCAAGGGTCTCGCGATCGAAGTTCCCAAAAGATAGAGGCCCTCGTAGACGGTGTTGGCGCGGAACATCGGGAAGACGAAATCGCGCACGAATTCCTCGCGCACATCCTCGATGAAGATGTTTTCCGGTTTGACTCCAAGGAGTTCGGCCTTGTGGCGGGCCGGCTCGAGCTCCTCGCCCTGGCCGAGATCGGCGGTGAAGGTGACCACCTCGCAGCCGTATTCGATCTCGAGCCATTTGAGGATGATCGAGGTATCGAGACCGCCGGAATAAGCGAGAACGACTTTCTTGGGGGCGGTCATGGGGTGGCTCCGGGTGCGGGAAATCGTCGCTGCTCTAGCGGATCGGCCGGGGGCAGGCAAGGCGGCCGCGGGGCCGAAACGGCTGTATGCATCCTGTATGCATTCCGTACGCATCCGGTACGTACAGTCCGGGCCGGGGACGCGGCCTTGCGGCCGCTTGTAGTGCCGGCCCTTTGGCCGGTTGCATGTTTTCCCGCGCCTGTTGGCGCGGGCCCCTGATACTGCTCTCCAGGTTTTTACCCGTATGAAATCGGGGGTGGGGATGCGGGCCGGGAGAGGGTGATTGCAGGGGCGGGTGGGGCTGCCTATCGTGGCGGGCCGCCGGGACGCAGATCGCCGGCGGGGGATGGAAACACCTTCGGGGGGGAATGACCTTGAGACGAGTTCTTGCAGCGGCGCTGGCCGCGATGACGCTGGGCGCCGGGATGGCGGCGGCGGAATATCCGGAGCGCGAGGTTCTGGGCGTGGTGATGTGGGGCGCGGGCGGGGCCACCGATACGGTGGCGCGTGCGGTCAATCCCGCGGCGGAGGAAGCGCTGGGCCAGCCGATCGTGGTGCTCAACAAGGCGGGTGGCGTGGGCGCGATCTCGACAGCCTTCGTGAACGCGGCGCCGGCGGATGGCTACACGCTGCTCTACGGGGCGGAGAACCCGCAGCTGCATGGCGTGATGGGGGTGTCGGATCTCGATTATGCGAGCTTCTATCCGGTGAACATTCTCGGGCGCGGGGTGGCCGTGGTGGTGGTGCCGACGGAGTCGGAGTACCAGACGCTCGCGGATCTGCTCGCGGCGATCGCGGCGGATCCGGGCGGCGTGAAGATGGGGTCGACGGGCCCCGGCGGGCTGCCCTCGACGGTGGCGGCGCTGATCGCCAACGTGACCGATTTCGAGGTGACGGCGATCCCCTTCGACGGCGAGGGGCCGGGGCTGACGGCGATGCTGGGCGGCGAGGTCGATTTCATGCCGGCGGGCATCTCGGCGGCGGCCGAGCAGATCAAGGCCGGCACCATGCGCGCGCTCGCCGTGGTGAACACCGAGCCGGTGGAGAGCCTGGCCGATGTGCCGGCGATCACCGACACGCTGCCGGACATGGCGCAGTTCCTGCCCTGGGGGCCGTTCTACGGCGTCTTCGTGCGCGGCGAGGTGCCGGAGGCCGAGAAGGCGAAGCTGGTGGAGGTCTTCGCGACCGCAGCGCAGGATCCGGGCTTCGTCGAGCTGATGGAGAACCGCGGCAACGTGGTGATGAACATCTCCGGCGACGAGGCCTCCGAGTTCCTGACGAAATGGCAGCAGGTCACGACCTGGGTGCTGCAGGACACCGGGGCGGCCAAGGTGAGCCCCGAGGAGCTGGGCATCCCGCGGCCGTGAGGCCCGGGTGACGGCGCGTGACCGGCGGGTGACCGGCAAGCGGCCGGGCGAGACCGGCTTCGCGCTCCTGCTGCTGATCCTCAGCCTTGCGGGGCTGGGGATGTCGTGGCGCATGGCGTCGGGCGGTGGTCTTTCGGGGCCGGGGGTGTTTCCGCTGCTGGCCTCGGGGGCGATGGCGACGAGTGCGGCGGTGATCCTCGTGCGGTCTTTCGGCGGCGGGATGGCCGCGCCCGGGGCGGTGCTGGCCTATCTGGCGCCGGCGCGAGTGGTGCTGTTTCTCTCGCTTCTGGCGGCGTACGCGGTCGCTGTGCCGCGGCTCGGGTTCATGGTCGCCTCGGCGCTGTTTCTCTTCGGGGCGATCTGGATGCTCTGGCGGCGCGGGCCGCTGGCGAGCCTCGCGGTGACGGCGCTGGCGATGGCGGCGATCTATGCGGTGTTCCGGCTGGTCTTCGCGATCGTGCTGCCGACCGGGAGCCTGTGGTCGTGAGCGAGACGCTCGGGTTCTTCCTGATGGGCTGGCTCGATCCGGGGCTGCTGGCGCTGGTGGCGGCGGGCACCTTCGCCGGCATCTATGTCGGCGCGATCCCGGGGCTGTCGGTGACGATGGCCGCGTCGATCCTGATCTCCTTCACCTTCAAGTGGGAGGTGGATGCGGCCCTTGCGCTGATTTCGGGGGTCTATGTCGGCGGGGTCTACGGCGGCGCGCGCACGGCGATCCTGCTGAACATTCCCGGCGCGCCGAGTGCGATCGCCACGGCGCTCGACGGCTATCCGCTGGCGCAGAAGGGGCTGGCGGGGGAGGCGATCGGGCTTTCGACGGTGATGTCGGTGATCGGCGGGCTGATCGGGGTGGCGGCCCTCGCGCTGGCGGCGCCGGCGATCTCGGATCTGGCGATCCGCTTCACCTCGCGCGACTACATGCTCCTGGGGCTGATCGGCATCCTGCTGGTGGGCACGCTGTCGGGGGAGAGTTTCGCCAAGGGGGTGTTCGCGGGCGCGCTCGGGCGTGATGATCGGCATGGTCGGGCTCGATCCGATGACGGCGGAGGCGCGCTTCACCTTCGGGTCGATCAACCTGATGGGCGGCATTCCCTATATCGTCGCGATGATCGGGTTCTTCGGGGTGGCCGAGGCGCTGGTGCAGCTCGAGCATCTGAGCCTGCCGGTGATCCGCCAGAAGGTCGGGCGGATCGTGCCGGCCTGGCGGGAGGTGCGGCGCTATCTGAAGGTGGGGCTGCGCGCCTCGGGGATCGGCACGCTGATCGGGGCGTTGCCGGGGACCGGGGGCGATATCGCCGCCCTGCTGGCCTATGACGATGCGCGCCGCTCGGTGAAGGCGCCGGAAGTGCCGTTCGGGCAGGGGGCGAAGGAGGGGCTGATCGCGCCCGAGGCCGCGAACAATGCCGCGGTGGGCGGGCGCGTTCATTCCGATGCTGACGCTGGGGATCCCGGGCGATGCGGTGACGGCGATCATCATCGGCGGGCTTTTCATCCACGGGCTGAAGCCCGGGCCGCTGCTGCTGACCGAGACGCCGCATCTGTTCTGGTTTCTGGTCGGGACGCTGACGCTGTCGAACCTGTTTCTGCTGGTGTTCGGGCTGACCGGCGTGCGGGTGTTCACGAAGGTGGTGGAATGTCCGCGGGCGATCCTGGTGCCGCTGATCGTGGTGCTGTCGGCGATCGGCGCCTATGCGATCCAGAACAATCCGGTGCACATCTACTGGACGCTGGCCTTCGGGGTGGTGGGCTATGTGATGAAGAAATACGGCTTCCAGCCGGGGCCGGTGATCCTCGGCGTGATCCTCGGGCCGATGATCGATGCGAATTACCGCCGGGCGATGATCGGGGCGCAGGGCGATGTGGGGGCGTTCCTCGCGGATTTCGCGACGCATCCGATCTCGGCGGTGCTGAGCGTCGGGTTTCTGGCGCTGTTGCTGTCGCAGACGCCGCTCGCGGCGCGGTGGCGGCGGCGCTAGGCGGCGGGGAGGCTTTGCTTCCCGGGTGGCTTGGCGTCATATGGCCGCCCCGAGGGAGGATCCGACATGGCGGGAGATTATTCGTTTCATACCACGCCGGCGCTTCATGTGGGCGAGGGCGGCGCGGCGCGGCTCGGCGCGCTGGCCGGCGCGCGGCTCGGGCGGCGGGTGCTGTTCGTCACCGATGCCGGGCTGACCGGGCTGGGGCTGACGGCGCCGGCACTGGCGAGCCTGCGGGCGGCGGGGGCCGAGGTGGTGGTGTTCGATGCGGTCGAGGCCGATCCGTCGCGCGCGACGCTGATGGCGGCGGTGGCGGCGGGCGCGGGGGCGACCGGGGTGGTCGGGTTCGGCGGGGGCTCGTCGATGGATGTGGCGAAGCTTGCGGCGCTGTTGCTCGGGTCGGGCGAGGACCTCGACGGGGCCTGGGGCGTGGGGCAGGCGGCGGGGCCGCGGCTGCCGCTGGTGCTGGTGCCGACGACGGCCGGGACCGGCTCGGAGGTGACGCCGGTGGCGATCATCACCGTCGAGGCGGGCGAGAAGCGGGGGGTGTCCTCGCCGGTGATCCTGCCGGACATGGCGGTGCTCGATGCGGAGCTGACGGCGGGGTTGCCGGCGGACATCACCGCGGCGACCGGGATCGACGCGATGGTGCATGCGATCGAGGCCTTCACCTCGCGCAGTCCGAACGCCAATCCGCTGAGCCGGATGCTGGCGAAGGAGGCGCTGCGGCTGCTGGGCGCGCATGTCGCGCGGGCGGTGAAGGACGGCGCGGATATGGAGGCGCGGCGGGCGATGCTGATGGGCTCGATGCTGGCGGGGCAGGCCTTCGCCAATGCGCCGGTGGCGGCGGTGCATGCGCTGGCCTATCCGATCGGCGGGCTCTTCCACGTGGCGCACGGGCTGTCGAATGCGCTGGTGCTGCCGCATGTGCTGCGCTTCAACGCGCCCGAGGCGGGGGCGGAATACGGCGCGCTGTCGGAGCTGGCGTTTCCCGATCACATCATCGCGCCCGATCTGGCGGACGGGATGGCGAAGCTCGCGGAGCGGCTGGGGCTGCCGGGGCGGCTGCGGGATGTCGGCGTGGGCGAGGACGATCTGGAGCGCTGCGCGCGCGAGGCGATGAAGCAGGAGCGGCTGCTGGTGAACAATCCGCGCATCGTGACCGAGGCGGATGCGCTGGCGATCTACGAGGCGGCGTGGTGAGCGGGTTTCTCGCCGGCGTGCGCGCGGCGGAGGCGGAATTGCGGGCGCTGTTTGCGCCGACGCCGCTGCAGCTCAACGCCTTTCTGTCGGACCGGTATGGCGCGGAGATCTGGCTGAAGCGCGAGGATCTGTCGCCGGTGCGCTCCTACAAGATCCGGGGTGCGTTCAACGCGATGCGCAAGGCGCTGCTGGCCGATCCGGGGCGGCGGCGGTTTGTCTGTGCCTCGGCGGGGAACCATGCGCAGGGGGTGGCCTTTGCCTGCCGGCATTTCGGGGTGGAGGGGGTGATCTTCATGCCGGTGACGACGCCGCAGCAGAAGATCGACAAGACCCGGCAGTTCGGCGGCGGCGCGGTCGAGATCCGGCTGGTGGGGGATTATTTCGACGATACCAACCGCGCGGCGCAGGCCTTTGCGGGCGAGGCGGGGGCGCTGTTCCTGCCGCCCTTCGATGCGGAGGACATCATCGAGGGGCAGGCGACCTGTGCGCTGGAGGTGCTCGGCGGAGATGGAGACGCCGCCCGACCTGATGGTGCTGCCGGTGGGCGGTGGCGGGCTGTCCTCGGGCACGGTGCAGGTGCTGGCGGAAAGCGCGCCGGCGGTGCGGATGATGCTCGCGGAGCCGGTGGGGGCGCCGAGCCTGAAGGCGGCGCTCGAGGCCGGGGCGCCGGTGACGCTCGGGAAGGTCGACAGTTTCGTGGACGGCGCGGCGGTGGCGCGGATCGGCGAGCGGAATTTCGCAGCGCTGGCGGGGGTCGATCCGGGCGATGTGCTGCTGGCCCCGGAGGACCGGCTCTGTGCGACGATCTCGGAGCTTCTCAACATCGAGGGCATGGTGCTGGAGCCGGCGGGCGCGCTGTCGATCGACGTGCTGCGCGACATTCCGGACCTTGCGGGCAAGCGGGTGGTCGCGGTGGTGTCGGGCGGCAATTTCGACTTCGAGCGGCTGCCGGAGGTGAAGGAGCGCGCCCTGCGCTGGGAGGGGCGGAAGAAGTACTACATCCTGCGCATGCCGCAGCGGCCCGGGGCCTTGCGCGACTTTCTCGAGGTGCTGGGGCCGGATGACGACATCGCGCGCTTCGAATATCTGAAGAAGTCGGCGCGGAATTTCGGCTCGGTGCTGATCGGCATCGAGACCCGCGGGCGCAGCGATTTCGGTGCGCTCGAGGCGCGCATGAGTGCTGCCGGCTTCACCTGGCTCGACATCACCGACGACACCGTCATCACCAATCTCATCGTCTGAAGGCTCCGACATGCTCAACACCATCGTCCACGGCGACCCGACCGACCAGCCGCCGCTCGTCATCGCCCACGGGCTCTACGGCTCGGCGCGCAACTGGGGAGCGATATCGCGGGGGTTGTCGGACGGCCGACAAGTGATCGCGGTGGACATGCGCAACCATGGCGACAGCCTGCACGACCCGGTCCATGCCTATGAGGAGATGGCGGCCGATCTGGCGGGCGTGGTCGCCGCGCATGGCGGGCGGGCGGATGTGCTGGGGCATTCGATGGGCGGGAAGGCGGCGATGGTGCTGGCGCTGACCCATCCCGAGACGGTGGACCGGCTGATCGTCGCGGACATCGCGCCGGTGGAATACGGGCACAGCCAGGCGGTGCATGTGGAGGCGATGAAGTCGGTCGATCTCTCGGCCGTCTCGAAGCGCTCGGATGCGGACAAGCTGCTGGCAGAGCTGTCGCCGGACCGGGCGCTGCGGGCGTTCTTCCTCCAGAGCCTCGTGGTCGAGCCCGGGGGCGCGCGCTGGAAGCTGAACCTCGACGCGCTCGAGGACCAGATGGAGGAGATCATGGGATTTCCGGATCTCGACGCGACCTATCACGGGCCGGTGCTGTTCCTGACCGGGGGCGCGTCGGATTACGTGACCGAGGATCATCATCCGGCGATCCGGGCGCTGTTTCCGGCGGCGGTCTTCGAGACGATCGACGGGGCCGGGCACTGGCTGCATGCGGAGGCGCCCGAGGCGTTCCGCGCGGCGGTGTCGGCGTTCCTCGAGGCGCCGCGTTAGGCTCTGGACGCGCGGGGCGGCCATTGCTAAGGGGGGCGCGTCGCCGCTGTAGCTCAGCTGGTAGAGCACGTCATTCGTAATGATGGGGTCGGAGGTTCGAGTCCTCTCAGCGGCACCAAAATACTTCATAAAAAGCAGCCTTAACAGACGGTTGACGAACTCTAAAGCTCATCTATCCCCCTAATTATCCCCTTGGGGCGGCTCGATGCGGCTGTGTCTCGCGCCAGATTTGCTCTTAGCGAACCATACGATCCTCACTTGGGCGACGCCCTCACCACATTCCAAACCATCGCCGAGCCTGCGCCGCATTTCGCACAGCGCATCTCCCTCCCGATCTGCTGAAGCCGCACGTAACCTTGATAGCGGTCATGGAGGCGGTGTGGCGCGATCCGCCACTTCCAATCGCAGCCCAGACACTCGGCGTCTACGGCATCGCTTGCTTGGATGTCCTCCAGCCGGACGGAATAGCGGGGGCCGAGAATGACGCGCTCGTATGGCATGCGAGAACATTGCACGAACCTTCTGAGAGCCGCCACCGCCGCCTTTGCTCTCCGGGCGTGCAAACAGTCAGTGACCCAGAAGACTGCTTCTCGCAGCGCATCGGACGTCGGCCAAACGCGGGCCAGTGACGGCAGAGCGGACAAACCGGACGCGTGCAGGCGCAGCACGATCCGTCGCATCGAGTAGAGCGTCATCAACTCACACGCGCAGCGTCGGAGCGCGCCTTCCCGAAAACGGTCGTTCATTCCGGCTCGAAAGGCTCCAATCGTAACCGGTCATTTGCTGCGCACGCACAGGAGGTCCTTTGTGCGGACAAAGCGGATCCTCAGGCACGAGCGCATCAAGATTGAACTCGTGGAAGAGCGCGCCCCTGGGCCACCTGCCGCAGTCCCATCATCGCCGGATCCTCCCCAGATTCAGCGAATTAAATCAGCGACCACGCCGCGCTGCAACAGTCGTTTTTCAACGGAATAAGCCCGAAACGGCCAGATTGAAATCGCAGCCTTTGCTGTTGCTGAAAGCCGGCCGCCTCAGCCAATTCGAGATCCTCGCTGCACGAGAGTCCAAGATCGAGGGGCGACCCCCCGTTGCGCATCATGATAGAGCTTACCGCGAACGGATCGCACGAAGCTCGGCCGGTCCCGCCTCTCAGCGATTGAAGGCGATAGCCTTCCAGCCCATCGCGATCAGCTCCTCCGCGTCTGGAAAATCTGAAAATTGGCGAAGTGTGTGGGAGTTTCCATCAGCCGCCCTTTGGCTGCGACCCTAGGGGAAAGCGACGTTTCGTACGCGTAGGAGCTTCCGCGCATCGCGGGGCGCTCCGATGACCGCCACGCTCATTCACCCGAACGGACGGCCTCGTAACCCGACACCACGTCCAGAAGTTCGCGGGTGATCGTCTCCTGCCGCCGGAGGCGGTACAACTGGCGGAGATCGTCGCGTCGCTCCTCGATGTTGCGTTCCGCCGCCCGCATCGCGGCAAGCCGCGACGCGTGTTCGCTGGCCAGCGCCTCGGCGAGCGCCCGGTAGATCATCACGAAGAGCCGCTGCTGGATCAGCCACGACATCAGCCGGTCGGGATCCATCCGAAACAGCGGCGCGGACCGCCCCGGCCAGTCCGCCGCCGACAGCGTCCGCAGATGACTGTCGGAGAGCGGCAGCAGCCGGAGGGCCTGCGGCTTAGCCGCGTTTTGCCCTTCGCGGCGGTTGTGCACGAGCTGGACCCGCCCGACGCTTTCCAGCCGCGTCCAGCGGTCGATTTCGACGATCACCGCCCGCGCGAGCCTCGAGATACCCTCCACGGAACCCGGCAGGGAATGGAAGCCGTCGACGCGTCGCCCGTCAGCCTCCAGTCGGGCGGCGACGCGCGCGCCGATCACGCTCAGGAGCATCGGTTCGTCTTCCATCCGGGACCTGGCGAACCGGATGATCCTGTCGTTGTAGCCCCCGCAGAGCCCGCGATCCGATCCGATGACGATCAGTCCCTCGCGCCCGGTCCCGGCGTCCGCTACGGGAAGGGGCGCGCCCTCGAGGCGGCGCTGGCGCAGAATCGCCATCAGCCCGAGCTCGACGGTGCGGGCGTAATCCGCGATCGCCGCTTCGGCCCGCTCGTACTGCCGGATGCTGACCGAGGAGAGCGCCTTCATCGTCCGCACGATGGACTGGATGTCGCCGGTGGTCTCCAGCGTGTCGGACAGGCTTTCAAGCGTCTCCATCGTCGTCCCCCGTCCGCGCCCCGGAAAGCATGTCGCGCATCGCCGCGACGAGGGCCGCGCGGTCCTCGTCGCCCAGCTTCGCGCCGTCGGAGATGCGGTCGCATATCCCGGGGGCGGCCGCGCGCACGGCCTCGCGGACCGTCCGCTCCGCCTCGGCGACCGCGCCGGGCTCGAGCGCGTCGAACAGTCCCTCCGTCGCCGCCAGCAGCCCGGCTATCTGTTCGGGAACGTCGACATGCTCATGCTCGGCCTGCTTGAGCACCTCGCGCACCCGCAGTCCGCGGGCGAGCTTGCGCCGCGTCTCGGCGTCGAGCTGGGCGCCGAAGCGGGCGAAGGTCTCGAGCTCCTCGAACTGCGCGTAGATCAGCCGCAGATGGCCGGCGACGGCGCGGAAGGCGGGCACTGCACTTGCCGCCCACGCGGGAGACCGAGCTGCCGATGTCGATGGCCGGCAGATGCCCCTTCTCGAAGAGCCCGGCGACAGATAGATCTGTCCGTCGGTGATCGAGATCAGGTTGGTGGGGATGTAGGCGGAGAGGTTCTGCGCCTGCGTCTCGACCACCGGCAGAGCGGTGAGCGATCCGCCCCCGTCGTTCCTCCCGCAGCTGCGTCGCGCGCTCCAGAAGGCGGGCATGGATGTAGAAGATGTCTCCCGGATAGGCCTCGCGTCCCGGCGGACGGCGCAGCAGCAGCGAGAGTTCGCGATAGGCGCGGGCGTGGCGGGTGAGATCGTCGTAGACGACCAGCACGTCGCGCCCCGGCCCATGAAATGCTCGGCCATCGAGGTGGCGGCGTAGGGGGCGACGAACTGCAGCCCTGGCGCGTCCTCGCCGCCGGCGACGACGACGATGGTCCGGTCCATGGCGCCGCCCTCGCGCAGGCTCCGGATCACGCGTGCCACCGCCGAGGCGCGCTGTCCGATCGCGCAGTAGATCGAAAGCACGTCGGTGCCGCCCTGATTGAGGATCGTGTCGACCGCGATGGCGGTCTTTCCGGTCTGACGGTCGCCGAGGATCAGCTCGCGCTGGCCGCGCCCGATCGGGTATGGCGGCGTCCACGGCCTTGATCCCGGTCTGCAGCGGCACCTGCACCGGCGCGCGGCGCATGATCGGCGGCGCGGGCCGCTCGACGGGAAGAGGATCCGCCGCTTTGATCGGACCCGCGCCGTCGAGGGGGCGGCCCAGAGCGTCGACCACCCGCCCGAGCAGCGCCGCGCCGACCGGCACGTCGACGACCCGGCCCGTGCGGCGGACCGGATCGCCCGGACGCAGGCGCTCGGTCTCCCCGAGAACGATGACGCCCGCGCGGTTCTCCGCGATGTTCGACGCGATCCCCATGCGCCGGCCGGGAAGGTCAGAAGCTCGTCGGCGCGCAGCCCGACGAAGCCCGCCACCTCCGCGACGCCGCTGCCGACGGACAGGACATGCGCGATCTCGGCCGTCTCGAGCGCGGGACGCACCCGCGCGAGCGCGTCCTCGAGCGGCGCGAAGAGATCGTCATGCGGATCCGGCAGAACCGTCATCTGCGCTCAGCCCGCGGCCCGGGCGTGAGCACCCGCCGGCGCGGTGGCGTTCACCGCCCTCGACCACCTCGTCGAGCGTCGTCCCGAGGCGTTGAAGGTAACCCTTGGCCGACCATTCGACCGTCCGCTCGCCGACGGTCAGTCGGATGCCGAGGAGCAGATCCGCGTCCTCGCGGAACTCGACCTCGATCTCGCGGGCGACGCAGTCCCGGACCGAGCGCGTGATCCGGCTTCGCGCCGCGGACCCGAGCTCGACGCTGCTCTCCACGCGGGCCGGACCTTCCACCCGTCTCGCCGCCTCGACCAGATCTTCCCGCTGCTCGGCGTCGAGGCCCGCCAGCCGGTCCAGAAATGTGCCCGCCACCTGACTGGCGGCGTCGCTGCCCGCATAGTCCCGCAGCACGCGGCCGACGATGTCGATCACCTGATGGCCGGCATGCCGCTTCAGCCGGTCGGCGAACGCCTGGCGCTCGTCGGCCAGATGCGCCTTCCAGGTCCCGCGCCTGGCCTCCATCTCCGCGCGCACCTCGTCCTCGAGCCGCGAACGCAGGGTCGCCGCCTCCTGCCGGGCCTCGTCCAGCATGCCCTCCCGGCCGGCCTCCAGCGCCAGCCGTTCCGCGCGCAGGCGTTCGGAATCGGCCTCGACCGCCTCGCGCGCGGCCTTCGCTTCGGACAGCCGCTTCTCGATGCGCTCCTCCCGCCGCGCCATGGCACTGACGATGAGGCGGTAGAAAACCGCTGCAGCAGCCAGACCAGAACGAGGAAATTGACGATCTGCGCCGCCACCGTCAGCCAGTCGATCTGCACGGGATCAGCCTCCGGCGGCCTGCGCGGCCGTTTCCGCGACGGAGCTTGTGAATGGATTGGCGAAGATCAGGATCATCGACACCACGAAGCAGTAGATCGCCGTGCTTTCGATCATCGCGAGGCTGACGAGAGCGTCCGGGTGATCGTGTTGGAGGCGTCGGGCTGTTGCGCGATCGCCTGCAGCGCCTGCGACGCCGCGCGCCCTCGGCGAGCGCCGGCCCGATCGAGCCGATCGCGATCGTAAGCCCTGCGGTGAAGATCGAGATCATCGCGATCCATGTTACCGAATCCATGCTCAGCCTCCTGTTTCTGCTGCGTTCCGTGGCCCGGACGGGCCATCGGGGTCGCGTCGGCCGCGACTGGCCGACCCGATGTAGACCATGGCGAGAATGGCGAAGATGTAGGCTTGGATAAGTACGGTCAGAAGGCCCAGAAGCTGCATCACGACGGGAAAGAAGAACGGCGCGACGGAGATCAGGATGCCGACGATGACGGTTCCGCTCATGACGTTGCCGTAAGCCGCACCGCCAGCGCGATGGTGCGCGAGATCTCGGCCACGATGTTGAAGGGCAGCATCAGCGGCGTGGGCTGGACATATGCGCTCAGATAGTCGCGAAGGCCGCGTTCGCCGATCGAGAAGAGCGGCACCGCGATCAGCACGCAGAGCGCCAGCGCCGCGGCGGTCGAGAGCGAACCGGTGGGCGGCACGTAACCCGGCACCACCGCGAGCAGGTTCGCCGTGGCGATGAACAGGAACAGCGTGCCGATGAAGGGGAGGTAGCGGCCGGGATCGTCCGCGCCGACCTCGGCGATCTGGTCGCGGATCGACGTGACGATCACCTCGAGCATCATCTGCCAGCGCGAGACGGTCTCGCTCTCTCGCTCAGCCGTGCCGTGACCGCCCTGGAGCCCAGGACGAGCAGCGCCATCACCACCCAGGTGAAGACGATCGTGGCGTTCAGCAGCAGACCTTTCCATTCATACAGGATCCAGCTGTCGGGGCTTGTTTCAGCCTGCTGATCCCGACCCTGGAGGCGCCCGTGGCGGCGAGCGCCGACAGGGGAGCCAGGAAGCGCCCGCAGAAGCCCCAAACGCTTTCCGACATGCCCGCGCAGGCCGCCGCCGAGCGCGCCGTCCTCGTCGCCGCCCGCGCCAGGGCCAGGGCGACGAACAGCGCCGCGCCCGCCTCGCCGCGGCCAGCGGCGCACGCCCAGCCCGCGCCGCTGGTCTACCGCCACTGCCGGAGTTGCGCCGCCGGCGACGGCGAGGAAGGCCACCGCGCTGATCGCCAGGAGCCGCCGCGTTCTCGCCCGCCTGGCAACGGCGGCCTGCCGCTCGCGAACAGTACCATGACGTCGCGCGCCGGCGTCGCGCCGAGCGATGTCGGCCACGGTCAGCGTCCGTGACGGCTTCCGCCTGGCCGCCGCTGATCGATCAGAGACCCGGCGCGGTCCCCGCCACGATCGGCACCGCCGCGGCCGGACCAGCCCACGAGGCCGAACATGCCGAGCCCGTACCACGCGCTCTCGCGGCGGCGCTTCCGGGCCTCGTCCATCCGGAGCGCCTTGCGCCGGATGGTCTCGGTTTCCGTCCCGCGGTCGCGTTCGCCGGTCATGGCCGCGCGCTCCCGAGGTCGCGCATGCGTCGGATCATGCCGGCCTCGAGCCGCGCGAGCGCCGCGCGGGCTTCGCGCTCGTCCTCGTCGCGCCGGCGGAAATCGGTCTCCACCCGGGCGCGCAGTTCCGACAGGTCGTCTCCCTCGACCGCGCCGCCCACCGCCACGCGCACGTGATCGCCGCACTTGACCAGCGTGCCGGAATTCACCGCCACGAACCGCTCGGCGCCATCCCCGGTCTCGTAGAGCAGGATGCCCGGCTCCAGTTCGGTGACGAAGTCCACATGGTTCGGAAGCATCCCGAAGTGACCGTCGGGCGCCTCCGCCACGATCCGCCGCACGGTCCGGTCGAGGCATGTGGCCATGGGCGTGATCACCTCAAGCCGCATCGGCGTTCTCCGGTTCCGCTTCGAGATCCGAGACCGCGCCGATCATGTAGAAATCGCCCTCGTCACGGCCCGCGAACTCTCCCGAGAGGATGCGCGCGCAACTGTCGATCGTCTCCTCCAGCGTGACGAAGCGGCCCAGATCCCGGGTCATCGCCTGGCGTTCGAGGGCTGCGCTTCAGATACCGCTCCAGCTGGCGGGCCTGCCGGACGGTCGCGCGGTCCCGTTCCGAAAGCTCCTCGAGGCCCAGCATGGCGATGATGTCCTTGAGATCCTCGTACTCGGCAGGCGTGGTGCGGACCGAGCTCGCGACCTCGTAATGACGCCGGCTGACGGTACCCGGCGTCAGCATCCGCGAATAGGAGCGCAGCGGGTCGATCGCGGGATAGAGCCCCTCGGACGCCTTCTTGCGCGACAGGACGATCGAGGCGGACAGGTGGGCGAAGACATGCGTCGCGGCAGGATCGGTTAGATCGTCGGCAGGGATATAAACGGCCTGGATAGAGGTCACGCTACCGCGACTCGTCGTCGTGATGCGCTCCTGGAGTTGGCCCATCTCACTGCCCAGCGTCGGCTGGTAGCCTACAGCACTGGGCAACCGTCCCAGCAGCGCCGAAACTTCAGCGCCGGCCTGGATGTAGCGGAAGATGTTGTCAATGAAGAGCAGCACTTGTCGTCGCTCGGAATCGCGGAAATATTCGGCCATCGTCAGCGCCGACAAGGGCACGCGCAGACGCGCCCCCGGCGGTTCGTTCATCTGCCCGAACATCATCACCGTGTTGTCCAGAACTCCCGCCTCGCCCATCTCGGTGCCGCTCCTCGGCTTCGCGCGAGCGCTCGCCAATGCCGCAGAACAGGCTGACGCCGTCATACTCGGCGACCATGTTGTGGATCATCTCGGTGATCAGCACGGTTTCTTCCACGCCGGCACCGCGAAAAGCCCCGCCTTGCCGCCGCGCTCCAGCGGGCTCAGCAGGTCGATCGCCTTGATGCCGGTCTCGAAGGTCGCGCCCTCGACCCGGCGCTCCGACAGTGGGACGGGCGGGCGGAAGATCGGGCGGCGGCGCAGGTCGCCCAAGGGTAGTCCGTCGTCGATCGTCTCGCCGAACAGATTGAACATCCGCCCGAGCAACGCGACCCCCACCGGCACGTCGATCAGGCCGCCGGCGTCGCGCACCGCGAGACCGATGCGCAGCTGGGGACGCATTCAGGACAACCCGCCAGCGAGGCCCGCGCCCGGAAGGCCGACGATCTCGATGACGATCCCGGATCGCTCAGCGTCACGAGGCGGTTCGTGATCGCCGGCAACGCCCGTCGAACCGGATGTCGGTGACGCCGCCGCCCCGTCTCGCCCGATCTGGTCGATGCGCTCGCCGTGCTCCGTCATGGCGGTTCCTTCTCCGGTTCTTGCGTCCAAGCCCACCCCTTGAACTCCGCAAGCCATGACCTCGAACAAGTCAGCAATACCATCGTTCCTAACGCCGAGCCCTACCGGCGTCATAATTCCGACATGTCCACCACCGCGGCGTCGATCCCCTGACTGCGCGGCCGGCGCATCTCCGGCACGCCGGACGACGCCGACCGCCGCCGCTTGCCGCCATCCCATGCGACGCCTTCGGGAAGACGGGCTCCAACGCTGCGCGTGTGAGTTGTCGACGCTCTACTCGACGCAACGGATCGTGCTGCATCTGCCCGAGTCCGTTTGGTCCGCAATTCAATCATTCCGACGAAATCCATCGCTGCACAGGCAACGAGTGGCCGCTTTCCTCAGTACGTTGCACCAGGCCCGAAAAGCAATTTTGTCCGGCGCGGATGCGGCACATGCGAGATGCGATGCTCCACATGTCCGGAAGGGGCTTATTTCGTTGAAAAACTCCCGCTCATAGGGCGCAATCGCTGCAATTCAATCATCGGAGGCTGTAGGAGTTTGGGCGATGATGGGGCCACGGCAGGAGGCGCAGGGCGCTCTGTTTTACGAGTTCCGTCTCGACGACCATGTCCCGGCGGACCATCTGCTTCGGTCCATTGACCGTTTCGTCGATCTGTCGCTGGTTCGCCCTCATCTGACGCCGTTCTACAGTTCCATCGGTCGGCCGTCGGTGGACCCGGAACTGATGATCCGCATGCTGCTTGTCGGCTACGTCCACGGCATCCGATCCGAACGCCGCCTGTGCGAGGAGGTCCATCTCAACCTGGCCTATCGATGGTTTTGCAGGCTCGATCTGACGGATCGGGTGCCGGACCACGACTTCTCCAAGAACCGTCACGGCCGGTTCCGCGACAGCGATCTGCTGCGGACACTCTCGAGGCCGTTGTCGAACGATGCATCCGGGAAGGCGTGGTCGGCGGTGAACGCTTCGCCGTCGATGCCAGTCTGATCGCGGCGGATGCCAACAAACAGAACTCCCGGCCAAGGAGGACTGGAACCCGGGCGCGATCGATCCCGCTGACGCGCTCCGCGCCGTGCAGGTACGACCTGGCCACGCTCGACGACGCCGCGTTCGGGGCGGCCACCGAGGTCGCGCCGAAGTTCACCTCCCATTCCGACCCCGCCAGCCAGTGGACGGCCGCCCGTCATGGCCCCGCCTTCTTTGCCTATTCCAACAACTATCTCATCGACACCGACCACGGCATCATCGTCGATGTGGAGGCAAGCCGGGTCCATCCGCACCGCCGAGACCGGTGCGGCCCGGACCATGATCGACCGGGTCATGGATCGCTTCGGGCTCTATCCCGAGCGTCTGATCGCGGACACGGCGTATGGCTCGGGCAGCGATCTCGGATGGCTGGTCGAGGAGCACGGCATCGAGCCGCATATTCCGGTTATCGACAAGTCTGACCGGGCGAGCAGCACGTTCTCGGCGCGCGAGTTCACCTATGACCGCAAGACGGACGCATACACGTGCCCGGCCGGGCAAAAGCTCAAACCGTACTGGCGGGACATGTCCCGGGCCCCAGTCCCAAATTCGGCAACACCACGGGTTGCAAACGCTATTTCGCCCGACGACAGGATTGCGGCGCCTGTCCGATCAAATCCAGATGCACGCCGAACCAGCCAGCCCGAAAGATCGCCCGTTCCGAGCACGAGGGCGCTCGCCAGATGGCGCGGGACATCGCCAAGCCCAGAAAGATTCAGAAGATCTTCGCGCAAGCTGCGAAAGAAGGTCGAGATGCTGTTCGCGCACCTGAAGCGCATTCTGGGGCTCGGAAGGCTCAGACTGCGGGGGCCATGCGGCGCAAAGGACGAATTCCTCCTCGCTGCAACCGCCCAGAACCTCAGGAAGCTGGCCAAACTCTTCCGGCAGGTCCCAAGCCAGAAATCGCGTGACCAGGCCGAGAAGGACTATTCCTGCGAACCGCGCCCAGCGACTTTCCAGAACGACTTTTTCAACGGAATAGGCTCGAACCGGTCGTCTGATGCTCTTTGTCGGATGGCCGAACCTCCGCCCTTTTCAGCCCTTCGGCTCCCCGCAGCATCTTGTTGCAGAGCGGGAAAGCCAGCCGTGACGGGAACCAGCTTTTCGTTTTCCGTCGGTCAAAGCGCGGTCTGAGCCGCTCTCAATCCACCAGACCGGTCGCCGCCCAGCGCCGCCGCTGCGCCTCCGCGATCCGCGCGCGTCCTTCGAGTGTTCTCGGCCCGGTGCTCAGCCCTCCGTGAAACTTGCACCGCCGTTTGCCGGCTCGCTCGTCTTGCGGCAGGCCGTGCCTTCCGCGTCTTGGCCCCGCACCGCACCCGCAGACCTGCCGCGCGCCGGTCCTCTCGTATCCGCAGGTGGCGATCTGCACCTCGACAAGTGCGTCAAGCCGGGCCCGCTCGGTATTTTGAATAAGACCCCGATGCCCGCGCGCGCGCGAATGGTGGGAAAAAACCGGCAGGGGATCCGCTCCCCGCACCGTCAGTATCCGCCGAACCGCCCAGCCGCAAGATCCACGTCCCCCCTGCACTCCCAGTACGAAACGGCATGACGGCCTACTTCGAGGCGCGCCGGGCGAGCGTCACCTGCGACAGTCCCGCCGCCTTCCGGAGCGCCCGCAGTTCAGCGCCGGTCACCGGTGACGGCCGCCAAAACGTCGATCCGGGCGCGTCCTCCGTCACTCGATGGGAACGGTGCAACCGTAACAGACCTCATCCTCGTCCTCGATGTTCCAGCGCAGCCTGGGCCGGGGCAGTCGGAAATGACCTCCATGTGCGGCTGCCCGTTCATGTGGGCGCGATGTTTACGCACCCCGTGACGAAGGACGCTGCCCCGACCATACCGAGAGCGAAAAGACCTTGTTTCACACCTCCTCCAGCCTCCTTCTCTACCATGAATTGCGGAAGCCGGGTAGCCGTGGCTCCAATACGGATCGTGAATGCGCTGGGCGCTGCCCAACAATCGCTTGTCCCGGCAAAGTCAGCGGCCGGACGGACGTTCGGGGGAGGGGGGCGGGGCAATCTTGGCTATCGCCACAGGAAACCGACGCGGGAGGTTTCGTTTTTCATAAACCGTGACATTCAGGCGTCGCCGAGCGTTCGCCGCCTAGCAGGTCCGGCGGTGGTTGCCGGAGAAGCGACAGTACTCGGTTGCCGTCCCGCTCTCGATCATGGCCGCAGTGATGTCCCGGCCGTCTGCGAGAAAGCACTGCCCGACCGTCCGGCCGTACTTGTCGGTGTCGCGCTTCCTGCAGGTTAGCTGCGCGCCTGAGACCAGCTGGTTCATCGCCGCGGTGGCCGCCGAGCCGCCGTAGGTTTCCGCCTCCGGAGCGTCGAGGCCCCATACACGGATCCGTACGTCATGACAGGTCATATCGAGGCATTTTTCCGCAGTGAAGTTTTTCGACGGAATAGTCCCAGTGCGGTCATTGAAGGAAGACGATCCTAAAGTTCGGTCTCCC
>CAVQAX010000018.1:0-70464 GCA_963710515.1 uncultured Alphaproteobacteria bacterium | reverse complement strand
TGTTTCGTTCGACCCTCTTCGCCTCCACCGCAGCCGCGGTCTTCGCCTTCTCGCCGGCCGCCTTCGCGCAGGACGCCGACATCGTCGACACCGCCGTCGCAGCCGGCTCCTTCAACACGCTGGTCGCCGCCGTCGAGGCCGCGGGCCTCGTGGAGACCCTGAAGGGCGAAGGTCCGTTCACCGTCTTCGCACCGACCGACGACGCCTTCGCCGCCCTGCCCGAGGGCACGGTCGAGACCCTGCTGCTCGAAGAGAACCGGGACCAGCTCGTCGCGATCCTCACCTACCACGTCGTGCCGGGCGCGGTGATGTCGGGCGATCTGACCAACGGCATGACGGCGACCACCGTTCAGGGCACCGACGTCACCATCATGACCGAAGGCGGCGTGACCGTGAACGGCGCAAACGTGGTGACCGCCGATATCGCGACCTCCAACGGCGTCATCCACGTGATCGATGCGGTAATCCTGCCCGAATAACGTTACGTTGACGCGCGAGCGACGGCGACTATAACGTCGCTCGCGCAAAATCAAATGGCGCGGTACCGAATCCATCAGGGGGACACTCCATGAAACGAAGAAATTTTGGCGCGCTTGCACTTACTGCTGCCGCTGCTTTTACACTCAGCGCCTGTGGCGGCACACCTGAGAGCAATCTGCCGTCGATCTCGCAGGTTGTTGCTGACTCGCCCCAACTCTCGACGCTCTCCGCAGCGATCGATGCTGCCGGCCTTTCGGGCACCCTGAATGGTGACGGACCGTTCACGCTGTTCGCGCCGTCGAACGCAGCGTTCGCCGCTCTTCCGGAAGGCACCCTGGACTCGTTGCTGCTGCCGGAAAACCAGGATCAGCTGACCGCAATCCTGACCTATCACGTGGTTCCGCAGATGACTTCCGCCGGTGGCCTTGTCGCGAATGGTCCGGGAAGTCTGACCACTGTGAATGGCGCCGACGTGGCCGTGACGACCGATGGCGTGGTGCGCGTCGGCGGGGCTGCAGTCACGCAGCCGGACATTCTGACCGATAACGGCGTGATTCACTTGATCGACGGAGTGTTGCTGCCTCCGCAGTAAGCTGACAACGATCTTGACTTCAAAAGGGGCGACGCAATGCGTTGCCCCTTTTGCGTTTTGGAAAGTTCGGCACCGAACCCGCCCGGTCAGCCGAGCTTGCGCACCCGGTCCCCGACCGACACCACGCCGTCCCGCGTCACCCGCCCGTAGATCCCGCGCAGGCGCAGCGCCTTGCCCGCGCCGGTGTTGACGAACAGGCAGGCATCGCGCCCGTAGCGGTCGATGAAGGACTGGCAGCCGTTATGCGGCTCCTCGGTGATCACCATCTCGACGCTGCCGAGACCGATCCGGCTCCCCGGCGGCAGGTTCTCCGGCGTCAGATCCATGTCGAGGAAGAGATTGTCCCCCGCCGCCGGCCAGTTCTCGCGCTCGCCGGCAATGGCGCGAATACAGCGCGCGTTCATCATGCAGATCTGGACGTCGGGATGCGGCATGCCATCGTCGGTCGACCGCCAGCAGCCCTGCGCCCAGTGATCCCCGGCGACGCCCCCCGCAAGGCTCAGGTCGGCGCGGTCCATCGCGCGCCGCTCACCGGCCCGCGGCCGAACCACGATCGCCTCGACCCGGCCGTCATCCTTCGGGGCCGCCAGAATGTCCGGCAGCGCCGCATCGAGTTCGGCGCGGTCCCGAAACCGGTCGATGGCAGGGTGTTTCGGCATGCGCGTGACCTCCCTCGGACTCCGACCCTGCCCAGCCTGCCCCATCGCGCCCGGGCGATCCAGCCCGCAATCGTCCGATCTCCCGCGTGAGACGCTGCCGACCCGGACTCCATCCCGACAGAGCCCAAGGAAAAAAGGCCGCCACGGATCCCCCGCGGCAGCCCTCTCTTCTCACCGAACCCTCAGGCGCGTCAGTGCACCAGCGTCGGCTTCGCTCCGGCCTCGGCCTGACCCACGACCAGCGCGCCGTCGACCTCGGTCACCGGCACCGTGGCGCCATCGGCCACCGCGCCCGACAGCAAGAAGCTCCGCCAGCGGATCCTGCACCGCCTTCTGGATCACCCGCTTGAGCGGCCGTGCGCCGTAGACCGGATCATAGCCGCGATCCGCGAGCCAGGTCTGCGCGCCAGCGTCGATCTCCAGCAGGATGCCGCGCCCCGCCAGCCGCTTGCCGAGCTGGGCGAGCTGGATGTCGACGATGCCGTCCATGTTCGCCCGGCTCAGCCGGTCGAAGATGACGATCTCGTCGAGGCGGTTGAGGAATTCGGGCCGGAAATGCCCGCGCACCGCCGCCATCACCTGATCGCGCGCCTCTTCGGTGTCCGACCCGTCGGGCAGCGTGCTCAAGGCCTGCGACCCGAGATTCGACGTGAGCACGATCAGCGTGTTCTTGAAGTCGACCACACGCCCCTGCCCGTCCGTCAGCCGCCCGTCATCGAGCACCTGCAACAGCACGTTGAACACATCGGGATGCGCCTTCTCGACCTCGTCGAACAGGATCACCTGATAGGGCTTGCGCCGCACGGCTTCGGTGAGCACGCCGCCCTCGTCATAGCCGACATAGCCCGGGGGCGCGCCGATCAGCCGCGCGACCGAGTGCTTCTCCATGAATTCCGACATGTCGACGCGCACCATCGCCTGGTCGTCGTCGAACAGGAATTCGGCCAGCGCCTTGGTGAGCTCGGTCTTGCCCACCCCGGTCGGCCCGAGGAACAGGAAGCTGCCCAGCGGCCGGTTGGGATCGTTGAGCCCCGCCCGCGCCCGGCGCACCGCATTGGCCACCGCCTCGACGGCCTCGTGCTGGCCGATCACGCGCTTGCCGATCTCCTCTTCCATGCGCAGGAGCTTGTCGCGCTCGCCCTCCAGCATCCGGTCCACCGGAATGCCGGTCCAGCGCTCGACGACCTGCGCCACATGCTCGGGCGTCACGGCCTCCTCGACCATCACATCGGTCACTTCCGAGCTTTCGACCCCGGCAAGCTGCTTCTCGAGCTGCGGGATCACGCCGTAAGTGAGCTCGCCGGCCTTCTGCAGGTCGCCCGCACGCTTGGCGTTCTCCAGATCGTTGCGCGCCTGGTCGAGCCGCTCCTTCACGTCGGCCGAGCCCTTGAGCTTGTCCTTCTCGGCGGTCCAGCGCGCGGTCATCCGCGCCGATTCCTCGCTCAGCGTCGCGATCTCGCTCAGGAGCCGTGCCAGCCGATCCTGGCTCGCCTCGTCCTTCTCCTTCTTCAGCGCCTCGGCCTCGATCTGCTTCTGCAACAGGTCGCGGTCGATCGCATCGAGCTCCTCGGGCTTCGAATCCACCTCCATGCGCAAGCGCGATGCCGCCTCGTCCATCAGGTCGATGGCCTTGTCGGGCAGGAACCGGTCCGAGATGTAGCGATCCGACAGCGTCGCCGCCGCCACCAGCGCGGAATCCGTGATGCTGACCCCGTGATGGACCTCGTATTTCTCCTTGATGCCGCGCAGGATCGAGATGGTGTCCTCGATGCTCGGCTCGCCCACCAGCACCGGCTGGAAGCGCCGCGCCAGCGCCGCGTCCTTCTCCACATGCTTGCGGTACTCATCCAGCGTCGTCGCCCCCACGCAGTGCAACTCGCCCCGCGCCAGAGCGGGCTTCAACAGGTTCGAGGCGTCCATCGCGCCCTCGGACTTGCCGGCACCCGACCAGCGTGTGCATCTCGTCGATGAAGAGGATGATCTCGCCCGCCGCATCGGTCACCTCGTTGAGCACCGATTTCAGCCGCTCCTCGAATTCGCCGCGATATTTCGCGCCGGCGATCAGCGAGCCCATGTCGAGCGCCAGAAGCTTCTTGTTCGCGATGCTCTCGGGCACGTCGCCGTTGACGATCCGCAAGCGCCAGCCCCTCGGCGATCGCCGTCTTGCCCACGCCCGGATCGCCGATCAGCACCGGGTTGTTCTTCGTGCGCCGGCTCAGCACCTGCATGGTGCGCCGGATCTCGTCGTCGCGCCCGATGATCGGGTCGATCTTGCCCTCGCGGGCGGCTTCCGTCAGGTCGCGCGCATATTTCTTCAGGGCGTCATAGCCCGATTCCGCGCTCGCCGTGTCCGCCGTGCGGCCCTTGCGCAGGTCGTTCACCACCTCGTTCAGCTTCTGCGCCGTCACGCCGCCATCGCGCAGCGCGTCATTCGCCCCGGATTTCGTCACCGCCAGCGCCGTCAACAGCCGCTCGACCGTCACGAAGCTGTCGCCGGCCTTCTCGGCCAGCTTCTCGGCCTCCGCCAGCACCTTCGCGGTCTGGGTGTCCATGTAGATCTGCCCGCCGCCGGTCACCTGCGGCTGCTTGGCGAGGCTCGCCTCGTTGGCGACCCGCACGGCTTTCGCGTCGCCGCCGGCGCGCCCGATCAGCCCCGACGCCATGCCCTCCTCGTCGTCGAGGAGCGCCTTCAACAGATGCTCGGGGATCACCCGCTGATGGTTCTCGCGCAGCGCAATGGTCTGCGCCGCCTGGATGAATCCCCGCGCGCGTTCGGAAAATTTCTCGATGTTCATGTCTGTCCTCCGTTCAGCGCCATGACCACGGCCCGCCTCGCGGCACCTCCGGTCCGGCCTTGGAACCTCAGGTAGGGAGCGCAGCACGCCGTTGCAAGAATACAACAATCGCGCGGACGTGAATATTTTCCGCCCGCCCCGCCCGCGCCGCCCAGGCCCGCGCTCACTCGCCCTGCAACAGCACCAGAAGCCGCATCATCGACGCTTCGTCGAGGCTCTCGCGCAGCCCCGCCTGCACCTCGGCCCGCCGCTCGTAGAGCGCCGTCATCTGCGGGGCGAACTCCGCCTCGAGCGTGGCGGAAGTATTGATCTCCGGCACATGCGGCATCATCGCCGCATTGGCCCGCTCCGCGGCGGCCATCGCCGCCTGCAGCTCGGCCGCGCGTTCGTCCAGCGCCTCGGCCCCGTCGATCTGCGCCATCACGTCGAGAACCTGCTCCTGCGCCGCGACCGATCCTTCCAGCGCCGCCCGCGCCGCCGCCTCGTCGGCCGCCACCGGAGCCCCCAGCACTGCGACGAGCACAATCGCCAGTGCGCCGCTCTTCCAGACAGATGTTTTCATGGTCGTCCCCGAATTCCGATGCAAGGCGCCGAGCCTAGCCCCGCCCCGCAGCCCGCACAACACGCGAAGCTTGACCCCGCCGCCCGCCCGGGTCACGGAAGGGCGAAACGGAGCCCGCGCCCCATGTCCAAGCCCGCATCCGACGACCGCCTGATCGTCAGCCTCGACCTCCCCGACGCGCTGCAATGCCTCGCCCTCGCCGAGCGCCTCGGCGACGACGTCGCCTTCTACAAGATCGGCCTCGGCATGCTCACCGGCGGCGGCCTCGCGGTGGCCAACGAGCTCAAATCCGCCGGCAAGCGCGTCTTTCTCGACCTCAAGCTCTTCGACATCTCCGCCACCATCGAGGCCGCCGTGCGCGGCGTGGCCGCCTTCGATCTCGACTTCCTCACCGTGCACGGCGACCCCCATGTGGTCCGCGCCGCCATCGCCGGCCGCGGCACGGCGCCGACGAAGATCCTCGCCATCACCATCCTCACCTCGCTCGACCGCGCCGATCTCGACGCCTGCCTGATCCGCGACGGCGCCATCGCCGACCTCGCCGTCGAACGCGCCCGCCGCGCCTTCGAGGCCGGCGCCGACGGCGTGATCGCCAGCCCGCAGGAAGCAGCCCGCATCCGCGCCCTGCCCGAAGCCCGCGGCCGGCTCATCGTCACCCCCGGCGTGCGCCCCGCAGGCACCCCCCTCGGCGATCAGAAACGCGTGGCCACCCCCGCCGAAGCACTCGCCGCCGGCGCCGACCACATCGTCGTCGGCCGCCCGATCTGGGCCGCGGACGACCCCCGCGCCGCCGCCCGCGCCATTCTCGCGAGCCTGCCACCGCGCGGCTGAAGCCGGCCACCCAGCTCGAGCCGGGCGGTTGGTGCGTAGTTCACACCCTCTCCCGCCCCTCCCCCACCTCTGCTAGACTGCCCGCCATGCACGTCCCCGCCCTCTGCCGCGACTGCCTCACCACCTTCGACGGCACCGGCCGCTGCCCGGCCTGCCGCTCGCCGCGCACCCGCGGCCACCCGGAGCTCACCGAGCTCTCCATCGCCCATCTCGACTGCGACGCCTTCTATGCGGCGGTGGAGAAACGCGACGACCCCTCCCTCGCCGACAAGCCGCTGATCATCGGCGGCGGCTCCAATCGCGGCGTGGTCTCGACCGCCTGCTACATCGCCCGCATCCGCGGCGTGAAATCCGCGATGCCGATGTTCAAGGCGCGCAAGCTCTGCCCCGACGCCGTCATCCTGCGCCCCCGCATGTCCCACTACGTCGAGGTCTCGCGCCAGATCCGCGCGCTGATGGAAGAGCTCACGCCGCTGATCGAGCCGCTCTCGATCGACGAGGCCTTCCTCGACCTCACCGGCACCGCCCGCCTGCACGGCGCCCCGCCGGCGCTCCAGCTCGCCCGCCTGCAATCCCGCATCGAGCGCGAGATCGGCCTCACGGTCTCGGTCGGCCTCAGCCACAACAAGTTCCTCGCCAAGATCGCCTCCGATCTCGACAAGCCCCGCGGCTTCTCGGTCATCGGCCGCGCCGAGACCGAAAGCTTCCTCGCCGGCAAGCCCATCGGCCTGATCTGGGGCGTCGGCGCCGCGGGCGTGCGCGGGCTGGAAGCCGAAGGCATCGTGACCATCGGCGACGTGCAGCGCCGCGAGCGCGCCGCGATGATCCGCAGCTTCGGTGCCCAGGGTGACCGGCTCTGGCACCTCGCCCGCGGCATCGACACCCGCGCCGTCACCCCCGAGCGCCACGCGAAGTCGATCTCCAACGAGACCACCTTCGCCACCGACCTCTCCGATACGGACGAACTCAACCGCATTCTCTGGTCGTTATGCGAGCAAGTGTCCCGCCGTGCCAAGCACGCCGACTCCTCCGGCCACACCGTCACCCTCAAGCTCAAACGCGCCGATCACCGCATCCTGACCCGCCAGCGCAGCCTCGAGGCCCCGGTGCAACTCGCCGACAGTCTGTTCCGCATCGGCGAGGTTTTGCTGCACCGCGACATGGACAAGGCGCCGTTCAGACTGATCGGAATCGGCCTCTCGAGCCTTGTGGAGGGCGTTGAAACGATCACGGAAGCCGATCTGCTGGACCCGGGCCGCGCGAAGCATCACGCCGCAGAACGGGCTCGCGACCGGATTCGTGCCCGTTTCGGCGACGATTCCATCATTCTGGGACGCTCGATCCGCTGAGTTCCACAGCAGAAATCTGCCAATCGCCACTTTTTTAAGCGCTTTGGGCCGCCGCGTAAGATTTTTCCTTCGAAACGCCCGATACCCGTTGACTATGCGGCGTTGCAGCATAAATTCAATCTCGTGATGCGTTGCATCATGCACGCCCTATGGGCGTTTCCTCCCTAAACTTGGGCCGTGCCTTGTGCACGGCCTCTTTTTTTCCGGGAAGCCTTTTCGCCAGAACGGGGTCGCCTCAGGCGCGAGCCGTCACTCCGCCGCCAGTCGTGCCGGCCCGGCCCCGAGCAGCGTCACCCGCCCGATCACCTCCGCGAGACGCGCGGCGATCTCGTCGAATTCCGGCCGCTTCTCGATGCGCCGTTCGTCCATGTAGAGTGCACGGTCGATCTCGATCTGCAGCGCCTGCACCCCGCCCTGGGGCACACCGTAGCGCTGGGTGATGTAGCCCCCGGCGAAGGGCGCGTTGCGCGCCACCGCGAAGCCCGCGGCGGTGAACGCCTCCGACGCCGCCTCGATCAGCCAGCGATCGCACGACGCGCCGAACCGGTCGCCGAGGATCACGTCCGGCCGCCGCCCGCGCAGCATCGGCGCCGAGGCCAGCGCATCATGGGGCATCGAATGGCAGTCGAACAGGATCGCCGTGCCGAACATCGCCCGGCTTTCGTCGAGCAGCGCCCCCAGCCGCGCATGGTAGGGATGCCAGAGCTCGGCGATTCGCGCCGTCGCCACCGCCATGCTGAGCTTGCCGTCCTGGATGTGCCGCCCTTCGGCCACCACCCGGGGAATCACGCCGAGCCCCGCGGCGATGCGCGGATTTCCCGGACGCCGGGCCGCGCCCTCCACCACCGCCGGGTCGAGATCCTCGGCCGCCCGGTTGAGATCGAGCCAGGCCCGCGGCAGACGTGCGGCGATCAGCGGCGCGCCATGCGCCGTCGCCGGCAGGAACAGCGAATCCACGAAGGCATCCTCCGAGGATCGCAGCTGTTCGAGGTCGAGCCGCGTGCGCGCCAGAAGCTCCGCCGGATACTCCGATCCGCTGTGCGGCGAGGAAAACACCGCAGGCGAGAGCCGCGCCGCCGGCAGGTGGAGATCAAAGGACGGGTCGGGCATGGCGGCACTCCGGGGCTTGCCGAGGATAATAGTCCGCATTCGCGCCCCGGCAAAAGCCCTTGAACCCGACGGAAGGCGCGTATATTGACACCCCGATCCGAACGGGCGCCCCGGCGCCTGCACGGAGGGCGTATAGCTCAGCGGGAGAGCACTTCGTTGACATCGAAGGGGTCACTGGTTCAATCCCAGTTACGCCCACCATTCAGTCCCCCAGCGGGATGACCGACCGCCCGCAAGGGCACAACCACAGGCGCAGGCACATTCCGCGCGCCGCAGTAAGGAGAGAGGCCATGAAGGTTCGCAACTCGCTTCGCTCCCTGAAGCAGCGCCACCGCGATTGCCGCGTCGTGCGCCGCAAGGGACGCGTCTACGTCATCAACAAGACCCAGCGCCGGTTCAAGGCCCGCCAGGGCTGACCCGACCGCAACCCCGGTTTTCGCAAAGGCCGCGCCCGCAAGGACGCGGCCTTTTGCATGGCGCGCTTCCATTGCAGCCGGGCCCACATGACCTATACTGCAGCGCAACATTTCCGGAATAGGGAAAGCGAATCATGGCCCGCAGAGACCCCGTCACCATCGACCTCGCGCTTCAGGGCGGCGGCGCGCACGGCGCCTTCACCTGGGGCGTCGTCGACCGCCTGCTGCAGGACGACGACATCGAGATCGTCGGCGTCAGCGGCTCCAGCGCCGGCGCCATGAACGCGGCCGCCCTCGTGTCCGGCCTCGGCTCGGGCGGCAAGGAGGGTGCGCGCAAGCTTCTCGACGATTTCTGGACCCGCACTGGCGAGATCGGCGCGCTCAACCCGATGCGCTCGACGCCCTGGAACCGCATGACCGGCAACTGGTCGCTCAACGAGACGCCCGGCTACCGCTGGATCACGAACCTCGCCCGCATGGCCTCGCCCTACCAGTTCAACCCGTTCAACATCGACCCGCTCCGCAGGGTGATCGAGCGCGTGATCGATTTCGACGCCATCAACGCCAACAAGGACACCGCGCTCTTCGTCTGCGCCACCGAGGTCGAAACCGGCCGGCCCCGGGTATTCCGCCAGCCCGAGATCACCGTCGACACGCTCCTCGCCTCCGCCTGCCTGCCCACCGTCCACCACGCGGTCGAGATCGACGGCGTGCCCTACTGGGATGGCGGCTTCACCTCGAACCCGCCGATCTTCCCGCTCATCGCCGAGGCACCGGCAGACGACATCGTCGTGGTCCAGCTCAACCCGGCCCGTCGCCCCGGCACGCCCAAGACCCCGGCCGAAATCGACAACCGCCTCAACGAGATCAGCTTCAACACCAGCCTCGTGCGCGAGCTGAAGAGCCTGCATTTCCTCAAGCTGCTGATCGACCAGGAGGTCATCGTCCAGGGCACGCTCCCGGACATTCACCTGCACCTGATCTCGTCGGACGAGGCCATGCTGAAGCTCGATGACACCAGCAAGATGAACGCGAACCTCACGTTCCTGCGCAGCCTGCGCGACCTCGGCATCGCCACCACCGACGCCTGGCTCGAGGCAAACCGCGACTCGCTCGGCAAACGCAGCACCTACACGCCGACCTACGCCGCCCACGAAACCCTCAACCCGACACGCTTCCGCCTCGACAAGCAAGGCACGACGCCCGAGCCGGCGAAGGACCCCGAAGCCGCTCAGTCGTAGGAGCGCCGGTCGTCGATCACCTTGCCGTCGTTCGGCAGGCTGCCCGGCGCGACGATCTCCACCGCCCCGCGCAGCTTGAGCACCTCGCGCAGGCTCTCGCCCAGCGCCGCCGCGTCCGCGCCCGAAGCCTCGACCTGAACCGCCATCGCGTCCGCTTCCCCGTCGCGCGTCACCACCACCCGGGCGCGCGCCACCTCCGGATGCCGCGCCACGAAGGCCGCCACCTGCTCGGGCCGCACGAACATGCCCTTGATCTTCGCGGTCTGGTCCGCCCGCCCCATCCAGCCCCTGATCCGCATGTTGGTCCGCCCGCAGGGGCTCTGCCCCGGCAGCACCGCCGAGAGATCCCCCGTCGCGAAGCGCACCAGCGGATAATCGGCGTTGAAGCTCGTCACCAGCACCTCGCCCACCTCACCCTCGGGCACCGGATCGCCGGTCCCGGGCCGCACGATCTCGACGATCACCCCCTCGTCGACGATCATGCCCTCGAGCGCGTCACTCTCATAGGCGATCAGCCCCAGATCGGCGGTGGCATAACATTGCCGGCAGACGATCCCGCGCGCCGCATAGGCCTCCCGCAGCGACGGAAACAGCGCGCCCCCCGACACCGCCGCCCGGGTGAAACCGAGCGTCACCCCCATCTCGTCGGCGCGGTCGAGGATCACCTTCAGGAAATCCGGCGTGCCGGCATAGACCGTCGCCCCGACATCCCGCGCCGCCTCCACCTGCGCCTCGGTCTGCCCGGTCCCGGCCGGCAGCACCGCCGCCCCCACCGCTTGGGCGGCATTCTCGAACATCATGCCCGCCGGCGTCAGGTGATAGGAAAAGCAGTTCTGCACGATATCCCCGCGCCCCACGCCGCAGGCATGCAGGAACCGCCCGAGCCGCCACCAGTCGCCGCCGCGCATCCCCGGCTCGTAGATCGGCCCGGGGCTCTGGAAGACATGCGCGAACCGCGCCGCCGCTCCGGCGGCAAAGCCTCCGAACGGCGGATGCGCCTTCTGCGCCGCCCCGAGCTCCGATTTCCGGAGCACCGGCAAACCCGCCAGCGCCGCCCGGTCGCGCACCGAAGCCGGGTTCACCCCCTCGAGATGCGCCGCCATGCCCGGCGCATGCAGCATCGCCCGCGCCAGCAGCGCCGGCAGATCCTCCGCGATCGCCTGCGCCCGCGCCTCGGCACTGCGCGTCTCGCGTCCGTCGTAGAAATCGCTCATGCCCGCCCCCGAAATGCCCCTGTGCCCGTCAGCTCAGCCAGCGCTTGCGCCGCCGGTAGCTGCGCACGTTGCGAAAGCTCTTGCGGCCCTCGTCGCTCATGCCGAGATAGAATTCCTTCACATCCGGGTTCTCGCGCAGATCGGCCGCCGGCCCGTCCATCACCACCCGGCCGCTCTCGAGAATGTAGCCGTAATGCGCGAAGCGCAGCGCCACATTGGTGTTCTGCTCGGCCAGAAGGAAACTCACCCCTTCCTTGACGTTGAGGTCCTTCACGATCCCGAAGATCTCCTCCACCAGCTGCGGCGCGAGCCCCATCGACGGCTCGTCCAGAAGCACCGTCTCGGGCTTCGACATCAGCGCGCGCCCGATCGCCGTCATCTGCTGCTCGCCGCCGGAGGTGTAGCCCGCCTGGCTCCGCCGCCGCTCCTTCAGCCGCGGAAAATAGGTGTAGACCATCTCCAGATCCGCCGCGACCGCCGCCGCCCCGTCGCGCCGCGTATAGGCGCCGGTCATCAGGTTCTCCTCGACGGTCAGATGCTCGAAGCAGTGCCGCCCCTCCATCACCTGGATCACCCCGCGCCGCACCAGCTCCGACGGCCCGAGATCGGCCACCGGCGCGCCGCGATAGCGCACCGTGCCCTTGGTGATCTCGCCGCGCTCGGATTTCAGCAGGTTCGAGATCGCCTTCAGGGTGGTGGTCTTGCCCGCGCCGTTGCCGCCCAGAAGCGCCGTGATCCCGCCCTTCTCCACCGAAAGCGACACGCCCTTCAGCACGAGGATCACATGGTTGTAGATCACCTCGATATTGGTGACCTCGAGAAGCTTGCCCTCTTGCGCCGACCCGTCGAGCATCTGCCCGCTCTCCCCCGTTCTCAGCCCGCCGGTTCGTACCAGATCGGCGAGGTATAGGCGCGTTCCTGTCCCGACGTCTCGGCACCCTCCGGGATCTCGACCCCGAAGCGGAAGGCGTCATAGACGATCCAGCGCGGCGTCGGAATCTCCAGAACGCGCGCATAGTAGAACGCCGATTGCGCCGGATCGAAATCCGGATCGGTCCAGACCGCCGCGAGCTCCGAGGCCCCGATCGTGTTGGTCCAGTTGGCGTTCTCCACGTCGACCGTATTGCCCACCGGCGGCAGGTTGCCCTCCGCATCGGGCTCGCGCCCGGGCGACCAGGCGACGTCATGGACCTCTTCCGACGTCGTGCCGTCGGCGTTCAGCCAGCCCTTGATGATCTGGATCCGGTCGAGATTGGCCCCGATCGCGTCCCGCAGCGCATAGACCATGAAGCTCGGCGCGGTCTCGCCGCTCCGGGCCGGCAGGTTGCCGCCCATCGGCACGCCCTTCTCGTAACCGCGAAACGCCGGCAGCCGGCTGTTGATGTCGGCGTCGGTATAGTCCCAGCCGCCGAAGAACCGCACCATCATGCGCGGCCCCGTGGTCGCATAGACCTCCTTGCGCGCCATCGCGTCCCAGATCGCCGCGCGGGTGTTCTCCTCGGCCCAGACCCCGGTATAGCCCGAAGCGACAAGCTGATAGCCCTCGTAGATCCCGACCTCGGTCTCGCTGAACGGATGCGTCATGCGATCGGGCTTCGGCTCGTTGTTGCTGGCCTTGCCGAAGAAATTGTCCTCCTCGGCGGTCGACAGCGCGGTGTGGCTGTCCGTCGAGCCGACCAGGCCGAACTTGTAGGGGTTGGTCCCGAGCTCCGCTTCCAGAGCGAGGCCGTTCCGGAGTGCCTGCCGGCTGTATTCGTATTGCAGCATTTCCGGCGTCTTCGCCTGGGTCAGGTCGAGATTGCCGACATCCCAGGTCTCGTAGTTCGCGAACTCGTCCTCCGGCGAGAGGTAGGGATGCGCCTCGCCGTCCCCCTTGATCTGGGTGGTCTCGTAGAGCGGCTCCCACTTCGCCCGCGCCTCGACATAGGTCGCGTCGATCTCGCGGCCGGTATACTGCGTGTCGACCGGAAACATCAGGCCGTTCGACAGGTTGCCGTTATGCGCGATGGCCAGCGCCGAGCCGCCGGTCACCGCCTCGTAGTTCTCGAGCCAGGCGTAGAGATCGAGCGGATCGGTCGAGCCGATCGGCGCCTGGGTGGTGAAGGGCACCACCTGCCCCGCCTTCTCCGCGCCCTCGCGAAACAGCACGTTGCGGTGCAGGTTGTTGCCGGCGACCAGCGAGGTCCACTCATAGCCGATGATGGTGGTGAAGCTGCCCGGATCGTTGAAGCGCTCGGCGGTCTCCACCACGTGATCCCAGACGCTTTCATAGGTCTTTCCGCCCGGCGAGTACTCCGCCATCATCTCGGGATTGATCTCGCCCTGCGCGAAGGTGGTGATGAGGTTCAGCGCCGCCTCGGCCGCCGCCTGACCTCCCGTCTGAAGGCCGTCATACCAGGGCCGTGCCTGCTCGAACTTCAGGAGCTCGGGATCCCCCGCGGCGAGATCGGTGAAAAGCCCCATGCCGTCGGAATGATCGGCGATCACCAGCCAGTCCAGCGGCCGGCCGAGCTTCGCCGGCTGACCCGACGACGCCGTGACCTGCTCGCCCCGCGCGAAGCGGTAGGCATCCTCCAGCCCGAGCCGGGCGCCGAACAGCCCGGCATCCATCGACAATTCGGTATGCAGATGCGTGTCGCCCCAGAACACCTGGTCGGGAAAGCTGCGCTCGGCATAGGGCGAATAGGCCTTGCCGGGATACATCCCGGAGAGCGATTCCTCCGAGGGAATGAACTGCGCCGAGGCTCCGGACGCCCCGAATGCGAGGGCCAGGCTGGCGGCGGTGATGGCATGGAGGCGCATCGGTCTCTCTCCTTCTCGGCGGGGTCGCGGATGCGGCCAAGGCTCGCCGCATCCGCCCGCCAGGTCAACCGCCCCCCGATCCGATCCCGGACCGGAGGGCGCTGGTTTCCGTCACTCGCAGCTGCGCGGCGTGATGCCCGCTTCGGCCGCGAAGGCCGCCGCATCCTCGGCGATCAGCGGCTGGATCACCTCCCGGTCCGACTCGATGTAGTCGGTGATCGCATTCCAGACCTGCGCCGTCGCGTCCCATTGCTGCACGAGCGCCATGCCCGGCCCGCTGTGGTTGGCACAGGTCACCACGAGCTCCGGCGCGAAGCCGGGAAGCCCCAGCTCCTCCATCCGGGCCGCATCGACCTCGAGCGCCTCCATGCCGTCGCGCATCATCGCCGCATCGATCTGCGCCACCCCGTGGATTTCCTGCGCCTTCCTGACCGCCTCGGCCGCCAGCATCGCCGCGTACATGCCGCGATTGTACTGCACTTGGCCCAGATTGGAGCCGTCCCCGGCCGCCTTGCCGGTCTCGACCACATAGGTCTGCAGATCCTCGAAGATCGGGAAGTCGCTGCCCACGCCGGTGAAGTTCACCGCCTTGTAGCCATCCGCCCCGGCCCCCGCCGGCAACACGTCGATCTCGGCCCCGGACCACCACACGCCGATGAAATGATCCATCGGATAGCGCACATTCGCGGCCTCCTGCACCGCGGTCTGGTTCATCACGCCCCAGCCCCAGAAGAACACGTAATCGGGCTTGTCGCGCCGGATCTGCAACCACTGGCTCTTCTGCTCCTGCCCGGGGCTGTCCACCGGCAAGAGCGACAGCTCGAAGCCGTGCTTGGCGCCAAGCTCCTCGAGCGTGCGGATCGGCTCCTTCCCGAAGGCCGAGTTGTGATACAACAGCGCGATCGTCTTGCCCTCGAGGCTGCCCTCCACCTCCAGCGCATGGTTCACCATGATCGAGGCCGCATCCCAGTAGGTGCCCGGATAGTTGAACACCCACTCGAACACCTCGCCATCCGCCGCAGAGGTGCGCCCGTAGCCCATCGTGTGCATCGGAATCCCGTCCGCCGTCACCTTCGGAATGAGCTGGTAGGTGATCCCGGTCGACAGCGGCTGATAGAGCAGCGCCCCCTCGCCCTTCGTCGCCTCGTAGCACTCCACGCCCTTCTCGGTGTTGTAGGCGGTCTCGCATTCGATGATCCGCGTCATCACCCCGCCGATCCCGCCATCGCGCTCGTTCAGGAGCGTGAAATAATCCTGATACCCGTCCGAGAACGGAATGCCGCTCGCCGCAAAAGGCCCGGTCCGGTAGCTCAGATCGGGAAACACCAGCTCCGCAAGTGCGGGCGTCGCCCCGAGGGCCAGCGCCGTCACCATCGCCGTCAGTCTCTTTGTCATCTGCGTCTTCTCCCTTGTGTTATGGACCCCGCCCGCCCGCTCAATGCGGAAACGGCCAGAGCCGCAGTTTTTCCTTGATGGTCCGCCACAGCGCCGCGATGCCGTGTGGCTCGGCAATCAGGAACACGATGATCAGCGCCCCGACGATCACGAACTCCAGATGCGCCGCGATATCGGTGGGCCAGCCGAAGCTCCCCACCAGCACGTTCTTCAACAGCACCGGCAACAGCACCATGAACGCCGCCCCGGCGAACGACCCGAAGATCGACCCGAGCCCGCCGATGATGATCATGAAGAGCACGAGGAACGACTTCTGGATCCCGAAGGCCTCGCCCACCTCGATCGCCCCGAGATAGATCGAGAAGAACAAGGCCCCCCCCACGCCCACGAAGAACGACGACACCGCAAAGGCCGTGAGCTTGGCGCGCAGCGGGTTCACCCCGATGATCTCGGCGGCGATGTCCATGTCGCGGATCGCCATCCAGGACCGCCCGATCCGCCCGCGGGTGAGATTGCGCGCCACCGTCGCCAGCGCGATCAGGATCACGAGGCAGAACAGATACTTCGCCGCCGGACTTGCCGTGGGCCCCGTCACCTCGATCCCGAACATGCCGGTATTGGGCACGGTGATCTGCCCCGAGGCGGAATGGTTGTAGGTCCAGGACCACTTGTTGAAGAGCCAGACGAGGAAGAACTGCGCCGCAAGTGTGGCCACCGCGAGATAGAACCCCTTGATGCGCAGGCTCGGCAACCCGAACAGCAGCCCCACCGCCGCCGTGGTGATCCCGCCCATCAGCACCGCGAAGAAGATGTTGAACTGCGGCAGGATGATCGAGAACCACTCCCCGCCGCCGAGCGGAATATGGATGTCGAGCCCGGTCATGAACTTGTAGCAGGCATAGGCCCCGACAGCCATGAACCCGCCGGTGCCGAGGCTCACCTGCCCGCAATAGCCCGTGAGAATGTTGAGCCCGATCGCGGTGATCGACCAGATCAGGAACGGCAGCAGCACCGCATTGGCCCAGTAATCGTTCACGATCAACGGCACGACCCCGAGGGCGAACACCATCAGCGCCCCGAAGGCGATCCGGTCGAAAGCGAGCGGAAAGGTCTGCCCGTCCGCCGCATAACTCGTCTTGAAATCCCCGGCCTCACGATAGATCACGCCGCCCCCTCCCCGCACCCACGCGCGAAGGATTTCATATGGGCATGATGCCTATCGAGCAGACGGGGCCCCATGCCAAAGCATGGGGAGAAACGCAGTCCGGCCAAAGGGCCGGTCCGCATTCCACGCCTGTCACGAAAAACAAGGAACGCGCCTGCCTGGGGGAGGCGCGAGACTCGCGCCTGATTTCGTGCTGAAAGCACGCGTTCCGCGTGACGGGGCAGGCAGGCGCGTTCCGGGGCTGACGCCCCGGAAAAACAGGACGTCACACAACCTCGACAAGCTGGGTCAGACACACCCATCCTCACACCCTCTCGATGATCTTCTCGCCGAACAGCCCCTGCGGCCGGAAGACGAGAAAGATCAGCGCCAGCACATAGGCGAACCAGTTTTCCGTCGCCCCGCCGATCATCGGCCCGACCAGAAACTCGAAGAGCTTCTCCCCCACCCCGATGATCAGCCCGCCAACGATCGCGCCCGGGATCGAGGTGAAGCCGCCCAGCATCAGCACCGGCAGCGCCTTCAGCGCGATCAGCGACAGCGAAAACTGCACCCCGAGCTTGGTCCCCCACATGATGCCCGCCACCAGCGCCACGAAGCCGGCGATCGACCAGACGATCACCCAGATCGTGCGCAAGCTGATCCCGACCGACAAGGCCGCCTGATGGTCGTCCGCCACCGCGCGCAAGGCCCGCCCCGTCCGTGTGTATTGCGAGAACACCGTGAGCGTGATCACGAGGATCGCCGCGATCACCGAGGCCGCGATATCGAGCTTGTCGATGAAGAACCCGTAGCCGAACCACTCGAAGGTCGTGGCCTCCACGGTCTCCGAGATCCCCTGCGGCAGCCCGACATCCATCGTCTTGATGCCCGCCCCCCACATCAGGTCACCGAAGCCCTCGAGAAAATAGGCAAGCCCGATGGTCGCCATGAAGAGGATGATCGGCTCCTGGTTCACCAGGTGCTTGAGCACATAGCGCTCCACCAGGAAGGCGAAGCCGATCATCACCAGCGCCGTCAGCGCGATCGCCAGCACCGCCGGCACGTTCCAGCCGAAATGATGCACATCCGTGCCGAAGACCGCGTTGATCAGATGCGCGAACGGCACCTGCCCCGACTGGATGCCCACCAGCGTCATCGCCGCGAAAAGCGCCATCACGCCTTGCGCGTAATTGAACACCCCCGAGGCCTTGAAGATCAGCACGAAGCCAAGTGCGACCAGCGAGTAGAGCACCCCGGTCATCAGCCCGTTGAGCATCACCTCGAGCGCGAAGAACACCTGATCAGGCATGATCCCTCCCGCGCGCCGCGTCCCTCTCAGCTTTCATCGGTGCGCAACCTCCCCGCGGTCCCCGGCAGGGCGGGCGGCGCTTCGAGATCGGCGTCCTCCTCCGTGATCCCGCCCTCATCGTCGCAGAACGGACAGAGATAGCGCAGCAGCGCACGGGTCTCCGGCGTCACCGCGCCATCCGCCAGCATCGCAGCCCCGGCCGCCTTGAACTGCCGCCGGAACGAGGCGACCTCGGCCGCGCTCAACATGGTCTTCTCGTCGACCTCCCGCGCCGGCCGTTCGGTCATCGCCGCGAGAAAATGCCCCCGCAGCCGGTCGAGATCGGCCTGCGGGATCGCATCGAGCCGCGGATCGTCGGAGGCGAACACCGGCAGGAACCGCCGCGTCAGCATCCCGCGCCCGAGCTTCGCCTCCGTCTCGAGGCCCGCAAGCCAGTCCCGTGCTGCGTCACTCATGCGCCACTCCCAGATAGGCATCGATCACCGCCTGGTCGCGGCGGACCTCGTCCGGCGTGCCGTCGCCGATCTTCTGCCCGTAATCGAGCACCACCACCCGGTCGGAAATATCCATCACCACCCCCATGTCGTGCTCGATCAGCGCGATGGTGGTGCCGAACTCGTCGTTCACGTCGAGAATGAAGCGGCTCATATCCTCCTTCTCCTCGACATTCATGCCCGCCATCGGCTCGTCGAGCAGCAGGAGCTTCGGCTCGGCGGCCAGGGCGCGGCCCAGCTCCACCCGCTTCTGCAACCCGTAGGGCAGGCTCCCCACCGGCTTCTTGCGGATATGCTGGATCTCGAGGAAATCGATGATCCGCTCCACCTTTGCGCGGTTCTCGATCTCCTCGCGCTCCGCCGGCCCCTTCCAGAGCGCCTGGGCGATCAGCCCCTGCTTCATGTGGGTGAAGCGCCCGGTCATGATGTTGTCGAGCGTCGACATGCCCTTGAAGAGCGCGATGTTCTGGAAGGTCCGCGCGATGCCGAGATGCGCGATCTCATGCGGCCGCATCGCCCCGCGCTTCGCCCCGCGAAACCAGATCTCGCCTTCCTGCGGATGGTAGAATCCGTTGATCACGTTCAGCATCGACGACTTGCCGGCGCCGTTCGGCCCGATGATCGCCCGGATCTCGCCCTCGCGGATGTTGAAGGAGATGTCCTTGATCGCCACCACCCCGCCGAAGCGCAGGGTGATGTTGCGCACCTCCATCAGCACGCCGCCGATGTGGCGCGTATCCATCTGCGCGTCGGCGGGCGCAGACTCGGTCGTCGAGGCGTCGGGCGCCGCCGCGCTCATGCGATCTCTCCCGCGCCGAAGAACCAGGCCACCGAATGCACGAAGAACAGCACCAGCCAGAGCACGATCGCCGGCGCCCAGCGCACCTCGAAGGGCTCGAGCCGCACCAGCCCGCGCGACAGCGCCACCAGCACGAAGATCCCGAAGAACGCCAGCCCCGCCACCGGCCGCGAGATCATCTCGGGCAGGTAGCGCCCCGCCATGAAGGCCAGCCCCGCCGTGCCGATCACCCCGAGAAAGGCGGTATCCATCTTCATGCCGCACCCGCCCGCGAAAAGTTAACGCCAAATCCCGAGTATTTCAGTCGCCATACAGGATACGTACAGGATGCATACGGGATGCATACAGCCGTTTCCGGCGTTAACCCCGTCCCGCATCCCGCGTCCCGTCCGGTCATTCCGCCGCCATCCGCCGAGGCACCGCCTGCACCGCCGCATCGCGGATCACCAGCGTCGCCTTGATGCGCCCCTTGCGCCCGTCCTCGTAAGTCACTTCGGTTTCAGTCGAAATCCGCTCCGAGCCATCATAAAGTGCCGTCACCAGATCGGCATATTTCTCCTCGACGATCCTGCGCCGCACCTTCCGCGTCCGCGTCAGCTCCCCGTCATCCGCATCGAGCTCCTTGTGCAGCACCAGAAACCGATGCACCTGGCACCCCGACAACATCGGATCCGCCGCAAGCGACCGGTTCACCTCCTCCACATGTGCTTGAATTGTATCGTAAACTTGCTCGTTCTGCGCGAGTTCCTGATAGCTGGCATAGGCGATATTGTTGCGCTCCGCCCAGTTGCCGACCGCCGAAAGATCGATGTTTATGAAGGCGGTACACATCGCCCGCTTGTCGCCGAACACCACCGCCTCGAGAATATTCGGATAGAACTTCAGCTTGTTCTCGACGTATTTCGGCGCGAAGAGATGCCCGTCGGCCATCTTTCCCACATCCTTCGCCCGGTCGATGATCTTGAGATGCCCGGTGCCCTCCTCGATGAAGCCCGCATCCCCCGTCGCCACCCAGCCCTCGGCATCCTTGGTCGCCGCCGTGCTCTCGGGGTTCTTGAAATATTCCACGAAGGCCCCCGGCGAGCGGTAGAACACCTCGCCGCTCTCGGCGATCCGGATCTCCACCCCCGGCGACGGCACCCCCACCGTGTCCGCCCGCACCTCGCCATCGGGCTGCTGGGTGATGAACACACTCGCCTCCGTCTGGCCGTAAAGCTGCTTGAGATTGATCCCAAGCCCCCGATAGAACTGGAAAATCTCCGGCCCGATCGCCTCGCCGGCGGTATACCCCACCCGGCATTTCGACAGCCCCAGCGTGTTCTTCAGCGGCCCGTAGACCAGCACCTCGCCGAGCCGATACTTCAGCCGATCCGCCCCGCTCACCGGCTTTCCGTCGAGGATATCCGGCCCCACCTTCTGCGCATGATCGAGAAAGCTCCGGTAGAGCCTGCGCTTCAGCGCACTCGCATCCTCCATCCGGATCGTCACGCTCGTGAGCAACCCCTCGAAGAACCGCGGCGGGGCAAAGAAGTAGGTCGGCCCGATCTCGCGCAGGTCTGCCTGCATGGTCTCGGGGCTCTCGGGGCAGTTCACGCAGAACCCCGCCCAGCAGGCCTGCGCCATCGAGAAGATGAAGTCCCCGACCCAGGCCATTGGCAGATAAGCCAGAATACTGTCGTCGGCATTCAGCCGGTCGAAGTCGCAGGTGGCCCGCGCGGTGCTCACCATGTTGGAATTCGACAGCACCACGCCCTTGGGTTTTCCCGTCGTGCCCGAGGTGTAGAGCATCACGCAGGTGTCCTCCGCTCCCTGCCCATCGATCCGCGCCATCAGCGCCTCGCGCGCCGCTGACCCGGCCTCGCGGCCCCGCGCCTGCACGTTGCGAAAGTCGTGGAGATGCCCGTGCCCGTATTTCCGCATGCCCCTCGGATCGAGGAAAACCATGTTGTGCAGGTTGGGCAACCGGTCCGAGATCTCGAGCACCTTGTCGACCTGCTCCTGATCACCGACGACCACGAAGCGCGCACCGCAATGCGCGAGCACATAGGCCATCTCCTCGGCGACCGCGTCCTGGTAGAGCGGCACCGGAATGGCCCCGCAACTCTGTGCCGCAGCCATCGACCAGTAGAGATATGGGCGGTTGCGCCCGATCACCGCCAGATGATCGCCCGGCCCGAGCCCCATCTCCTGCAATCCCGCCGCCAGATCCAGGATCTCCTCCCAGGCTTCCGCCCAGGTCCAGCCCTGCCAGATCCCGTATTCCTTTTCCCGGTAGGCCGGCCGGTTCGCCAGATCCCGCGCATTGCGCCGGATCAGCTTGGGAAAGGTGTTCAGGTCGTCGGGCAGAGCCACATGGCTCATTGCAATCCTCCCCGGGGCCCGAGAGCCCGTTGTTTGCATGACGATCATCCCGTCGCCTTCGCAGCCGAAGCCTAGCAAAAATCCACAACAGGTCCACCTTAAATTGAACCTGCGTTCAGTTAATTTCCCAATTCAGGTCTGCACAATTGACGGCTCGGCCCGCAGCCGACGATGTCACGAAACCGTTGCATCAAGCGGGCATCACGAGACGGCAATCGGTTTCAAAGGAGCCCGTCCGTGCGAATCCCCTCCGTCGCAGCAGTATCCGTCATCGCCCTCTCGGCGGCCCATCCGGCCCTCGCCCAGTCGTCCTTCGAGCGCATTGCGAGCTTCCCGGTGGTCGGCAATTTACCCGAAGGCACAGATCCCGCCACCCCGACCTCGCCCGAGATCATCGACGCGACCCTCGACGGCATGACCCTGATCTATTCCGACAGCCCGCTCGGCGCGATCGGCTTCATCGACATCACCGATCCCGCAGCCCCGCAACCCGGTGGCGCGATGATGCTCGACGGCGAGCCGACCGCCGTGGCGATCCTCGGCAACGAGACCGCCTTCGTCGGCGTCAACACCTCCGAGAGCTTCACGGCCCCCTCGGGACGTCTGACCGCCATCGACATCGCGAGCCGCAGCGAGACCGGTTCCTGCGATCTCGGCGGCCAACCCGACAGCGTTGCGGTCGCCCCGGACGGCAACTTCGTGGCCGTCGCCATCGAGAACGAGCGCGACGAGGACCTCAATGATGGTGTCATCCCCCAACTTCCAGCGGGCTTCGTCGCCATCGTGCCGCTCGCCGAAGGCGTGATGCAGTGCGACGGACTCATCCGGTCCGACGTCACCGGCCTTGCGGACATCGCCCCTGAAGACCCCGAACCGGAGTTCGTCGACATCAACGCCGCCGGCGAAATCGCTGTCACGCTTCAGGAAAACAACCATATCGTCATCCTCGGCGGCGACGGAAGCGTGCTCTCGCACTTCTCGGCCGGTGCCGTCGATCTCGAGGACATCGACACCGAAGAGGACGGCGCCCTCGTCTTCACCGGCAGCCAGCCCGGCCGCCTGCGCGAACCCGACGCGATCCAGTGGATCGACGCGGACCATGTCGCTATCGCCAACGAGGGCGATTACGAGGGCGGCTCCCGCGGCTTCACGATCTTCACCCGCGACGGATCGGTGGTCTACGAGGACGGCACCGGCTTCGAGCGGGCCGCCATCGAAGCCGGTCACTACCCGGAGGCGCGCAGCGGCAGCAAGGGCATCGAGCCCGAAGGCATGGAATTCGCGCGCTTCGGCGACGCTGCCAAGCTCTTCGTGATGGCCGAGCGCGCCTCGCTGGTCGGCGTCTACGAACTCGATGGCACCACGCCGACACTCGCACAAATCCTGCCATCGGGCATCGGCCCGGAAGGCATCAAGGCGATCCCCGGCCGCAACCTCATCGTCACCGCCAACGAGACCGATCTGGTCGAGGATGGCGGCGTTCGGGCGCATGTGATGATCTACGAACTCCGCGACGGCGCCCCGAGTTATCCTTCCATCACCTCGGCCGGCGCCGAAGCTCTCATCGGCTGGGGCGCGCTTTCGGGCCTGGCGGCCGACCCCGAAACGCCTGGCCGGCTCTTCGCGGTCAACGACAGCTTCTACGGCATGCAGCCGACGATCTTCGAGATCGACGCCGCGCAGGTCCCTGCGCGCATCACCGCGGCGATCCCGATCACCCGAGGAGGCCAGCCGGCGCAGAAGCTCGACATCGAAGGGATCGCGCCCGACGGCATGGGCGGCTTCTGGCTCGCTTCGGAGGGGCACAGCGACCAGTTGATCCCGCACGCGATCTATCATGTGGACGGCGATGGATCGATCACCGACGAGATCGCCTTCCCCGCCGAACTGCTCGCCGGCGAGACGCGCTTCGGGGCGGAAGGCATCACCGTGGAGGGTCCTCGGCTCTGGGTGGCGATCCAGCGCGAGTGGGGGGGCGATCCGGAGGACCACGCCAAACTCGTCGCCTACGATCTGGAAACCGAGGACTGGGGCGCGGTGCTCTACCCAAAGGCCCCGGTGGAGAGCGGCTGGGTGGGCCTGAGCGAGATAACTGCGCTGGGCGACTGGGTCTATGTGGTCGAGCGGGACAACCAGATCGGCGATGCCGCCGCGATCAAGAAGCTTTACCGCGTGCCGCTTTCGGAAATGGTTCCGGCCCCGTTGGGGGGCGCGTTGCCGGTGGTGAGCAAGGAGGAAGTCCACGACTTCCTGCCCGATCTCGCGGCGCCGGGCGGCTATATCGTCGACAAGCTCGAGGGCTTCACCGTGGACGCGGCGGGCGAGGCCTATGCGGTGACGGACAACGACGGGGTGGATGACAGCTCCGGCGAGACGCATTTCCTGCGCCTCGGACCGCTCGAAGGTCTCTGAGGATCGCGAACGAGAACGGCCCGCCGGATGGCGGGCCGTCGAAGTTCGGATCAGTGTCAGGCGATCAGGCGGCCGCTTCGGCCTTTCCTTCGATCGCCTTGCCGCCGGCGATCTCGATCCGGCGCGGCTTGAGAGCCTCGGGCACTTCACGGACCAGATCGATGTGCAGCAGGCCGTTCTCGGTCCTGGCCTCGTGGGCGCGCACATGGTCGGCGAGCTGGAACCGGCGCTCGAAGGCGCGGGTGGCGATGCCGCGGTGGAGATAGGTCGGCTTGGCCTCAGTCTCGGTCGCGGACTTGCGGCCGGTGACGACGAGCTGGCCGTCGCGGGCCTCGATCTCGAGTTCGGATTCGGCGAACCCGGCCACGGCGATGGTGATGCGGTAGGCATCGTCGCCGGTCTTCTCGATGTTGTAGGGCGGGTAGGTGTTGGTCCCGACATCGGCGGTCATCACCTGGTCGAGCACGTTGGCGAGACGGTCGAAGCCGACGGTGGAGCGGTAGAGCGGGGTCAGATCGAAATGACGCATGGAAGCATCCTCCTTGAGAAGCGATACGATGGTGGTGGGCCTTCCTGCACGGACAGGCCCTCTCCGTTTCGTCCGACCCTCTCGGAGGCGCCGGACTTCCGGGATGTGGGAAAGCCGGTTTCGGGTTTCAAGACCCCGGCTTGCGGAGCGGAAAAGTCACGCGCAGGAATGTGCGCAACGTGCAAGTTAGACCAAGGCCTTGATATTGTGAGTGTATTGAACGCGTCTTGTGCGCACGTGCGCGGCGTTCGTGTCGCGTTGCGGCTCGGGTCAGAGGCCGCCGGGCCAGTCGGTCACACCGAGGGCCGCCTCGAGTTCGGGGATCCGGGCGGCGAGCGGGACGGCGAGGGCCACCTCCTCGCCGGCTTCGGTCGCACCGATCGCCGAGACCACGGCGACGACTTCGCGGGCGGCATTGTCCCCGGCGAGCACCGGCGCTCCGGACGCGCCGAAATTCACCGGACAAGCGAGGGCGAGGATGCCGGCCTGGGCCGCGCGGACTTCGCAGGGGCTCTGGATGGATGGGGCCTGGCTGCGGTCACGGGCATAGGAGACGATGGTCGCCGGATCCGGACGGAGCGCGCCGGGCGGAAGGAGCGTGATGCGCGGGTCGACGATCTCCCGGTCGAGCACGAGCAGGGCGAGATCCTCGCTCACCCCGTCGAGCGTCGCGCGGGCGCCGATCACGAAGCCAGGCAGCACGGCGGCATCGACGATCTCGCGCAGCGCGACGTAGTCCCCGCGATGGAACCCGGCGACGAAGCGCAACTCCGACAGCGGCACCGGGGCCAGGCTACGGGGATTGAAGAGGCAGTGCGCAGCGGTGACGACCCGGTCGGGAGCCAGAAGGGTCGCGGTGCAGAAACGCCGCCCGGCGACGTTCAGGCGGCCGATGGAGGCATAGGGCGCCGCAGCGTCCGGATCGAGATAGCGCCGTTCGGTGGTGGACAATTCGGGCGGCCATTCGGTCTCCTGCCCGGTCGCGGGCAGGGTCGCGAGCAGAAACACCAGCGCCGCGAGAAAGCGGGGCATGGTCCGGATCAGATCGGCCCCTCGGCGGCGCGTAGCGTCCGCGGTTTCGGGCCGCCGGTCGCCCAGTCGAGAAGCTCCGCAGTGTGGACCACGGGCACCTCGGTTCCGCCGCCGATCTGCATCATGCAGCCGATATTGCCTGCCGCGATCACTTCGGGCTGTTTTTCCTCGAGGGTTGTGATCTTGCGTTCCTTGAGCTGCGCCGAAATCACCGGCTGCATGAGGTTGTAGGTGCCGGCAGAGCCGCAGCAGAGATGGGAATCGCGCGGCTCGACCACTTCGAACCCGGCGGCCTTCAGGAGATCCTTCGGATACGTCTTGATCTGCTGTCCGTGCTGGAGCGAACAGGCGGCGTGATAGGCCACCCGCATCCGGGGCGCGGTGCTGGCATTGAGGCCGAGATCGATCATCACCTCGGAGATGTCCTTCGTGATCGCGGAGACCGCCGCGGCATCTTCTGCCAGCGGTTCGTTTCGGAAGATGTGGCCGTAATCCTTGACCGTGGTACCGCATCCGGAGGTGTTGATCACGATGGCGTCGAGGCCTTCGCCACGCATTTCAGCCGTCCAGGCATTGATGTTTTTCGCTGCGGTGGTGTGGCTTTCCGAGGTTTTCCCCATGTGATGCACGAGCGCGCCGCAGCAACCCATGCCTTTCGCGATCACCACCTCGCAGCCATGACGGGTCAGGAGCCGGATCGTGCTTTCGTTGATGTCGGTGTTGAGCGCACGCTGGGCGCAGCCGGTCATCAGCGCGACCCGCTTGCGCCGCTCACCTTCGGCCGGGAACACCTGCGGCTCGTCCATCCGGCTCGGCGGCGGGATCTGTTTCGGCGCCATCGCGAGCATCGCCTTGAGCCGCGCATCAGGGATGAGGAAGGCGAAGGGACGGCCGATCTTGGCGCCGAGAAGCGCGAGGCGGAAGCGGTTCGGATAGGGCAGGATGCGCGCGAGCGTCCAGCGCAGGGCGCGCTCGAAGGGCGGCCGGGTGTAGGTTTCCTCGATGTATTCACGGGCATGATCGACGAGGTGCATGTAGTGCACGCCCGACGGGCAGGTGGTCATGCAGGCGAGGCAGGAGAGGCAGCGGTCGATGTGCTTGACGGTCTGCGCGTCGGCCGGCCGGCCGGTCTCGAGCATGTCCTTGATCAGGTAGATGCGGCCGCGCGGGCTGTCGAGTTCGTCCCCGAGCACCTGATAGGTCGGGCAGGTCGCGGTACAGAAGCCGCAATGCACGCAGGTGCGCAGGATCTCGTTGGAGCGCGCGATGCCGGGATCGCGAAGCTGGTCGTCGGTGAAGGTGGTCTGCATGCGGGCTCCGGGTCAGGCGGGTTCGGGGGTACGGGTCTCCATCCGTCCCGGATTGAAGATGCCGCTCGGATCGAAGCGCGCGCGCAGGCCAGCGGCAAGGGCCGCGACGGGGGCCGGTTCGCGCTGGAAGGTGCCGAAGCGAGTGTGGGTTTCTGGCGCGCCCCGCAGGAGCGTCGCGTGGCCGGGGATGCCATCGAGAGCCGCACGCAGATCGAGGTTCTCGGGCACCCGCGCCCAGACCAGCCCACCTGCCCAGTCGAAGAGCAGCGCAGCATCAGGGAGGGCCGCCGCGACGCGAGCGCCGTCGGTCGGCTGGACGGAGATGCGCCAGATGGCACCGGCGCCGTCGACGAGCGGCAGCGCATCGCGGATCGACGTCCACTCCCCCTCGCCTTCCTCGATCCGGGCGGACCCGAAGCGGGACAGGGCGCGCTGTAATTCCTTCGCGCGGTAGGCGACCGAGCCGGCGAAGCCCTGCACGCGGACCCGGGTGGCCGGGGCGGCGCCCGGAAGATGCGCAGCCCCCGTGACGTCGTAGGGGGTGGCGGTCGCGGCGGTCATTGCGGCGATCGCGGTGGGAACATCCAGGCCTTCGAGCATAACCGTCGCGGTGGCTTCCGGTCGAGGCAGCACCTTGAAGCCGATCTCCGTGATCACCCCTAGGGTGCCATGGCTGCCGGCCATCAGCTTGACGAGGTCGAGACCGGTGACGTTCTTCATCACCCGGCCGCCGTTCTTGACCACAGCCCCGGTGCCATCGACGAAGCGCACACCGATCATGCTGTCGCGACAGGCGCCGGCTTGCAGTCGCCGAGGGCCGGAGGCGTTGACGGCGACCATGCCGCCGAGCGTCGGTGTGCCGTTGGACCCGCTCAGCGCCCGTCCGTCCCAGGGCTCGAAGGGGAACTGCTGGTTCTCGGCGGCGAGGGCGGCTTCGATCTCGGGGAGCGGTGTGCCGGAACGGGCGACGAGGGTGAGCGCGCCCGGCTCGTAAAGAGTAATGCCGGTGAGGCCGGCGGTGGAAAGCGTCTCACCGATGACGGGTGCGCCATTGCCGCGGGTGCCGCCCCCCTCGATGGCAAGCGGGGTACCGCTTGCCACTGCGGACCGCACGGTTTCGGCGAGGGCCTCCTCGCTCTCGGGTCGGTGGCGGGTCATGCCGCCGACCTGCGCTCCTCGGAGGTGGCGAGCGGGAAGACCTTCGCTGGGTTCAGGAGCCAGCGCGGGTCGAAGACGTCCTTGACGCGCAGCTGTGCTTCGAGATCGGCCGGGTCATACTGGTCCAGCATCAGGTCGCGTTTCTCGACACCGACGCCGTGTTCGCCGGTGAGGCAGCCGCCGACCTCGACGCAGAGCCTCAGAATGTCGGCGCCGAGCGCCTCGGCCTTCTCAAGATCGCCAGGCTCGTTCGCATTGTAGAGGATGAGCGGGTGCATGTTGCCGTCTCCGGCGTGGAAGACGTTGGCGACGCCGAGGCCGTAGCCGGCCGCGAGTTCGGAGGTGCGACGAAGCACATAGGGCAGTTCGCTGACCGGGATCGTGCCGTCGAGACAGATGTAGTCGGCGATCTGGCCCATCGCGCCGAAGGCGGATTTGCGGCCCTTCCAGATCAGCGCGCTCTCGGCGGCGGATTTGCTCTCGCGCATCTCGACCGGGTTGTGGCGGCGGGCGATCTCCATGATCTTGCCGAGTTGTTCGACGATCTCGGCCTCGGATCCCTCGACCTCGACGATCAGGAGCGCCTCGACATCCGGATAGCCGGCATGGGCGAAATCCTCGCAGGCGCGGATGCAGGGGCGGTCCATGAACTCGATCGCCACCGGCAGGACGCCGGCCTTGATGATGTCCGCGACGCAGGCGCCGGCGACTTCGCTGGAATCGAAGCCCATCAAGACGGGCCTCGCGCCCTCGGGCTTCTTCAGGATGCGGAGCGTCGCTTCTGTGACGACGCCGAGCTGGCCTTCGGAGCCACAGACGATGCCGAGGAGATCGTAGCCCGCGGCATCCAGATGGGCGCCGCCAAGTTCGATCACCGTACCGTCCATCAGGACCATGGTCACGCCGAGCAGGTTATTGGTGGTGACGCCGTATTTCAGGCAATGCGCGCCGCCGGAATTCATCGCGATGTTGCCGGCGATGGCGCAGGCGAGCTGGCTCGACGGGTCGGGGGCGTAGAAGAAGTCCTCGTGCTCGACCTCGCCCGTGACGCTGAGATTGGTACGTCCACTCTGCACCCGGATGAAGCGGTTGTCGTAGTCGGTCTCGAGCACTGCGGTGAGCTTGGAGACGCCGAGGATGACGCTGTCGGCGGTAGGCAGCGCCCCGCCGGCAAGGCTGGTGCCCGAGCCGCGGGGGACGACCGGGACGCCCATCTCGTGGCAGATGCGGAGGACGGCGGAGACCTCCTCGGTGGACGATGGCAGCACAACGGCAAGCGGCAGACACCGATAGGCTGTGAGCGCGTCGCATTCATAGGCGCGGGTCTCGGTTTCCTCATGGATCACCGCCTCTCGCGGCATCACCTCGGAGAGCCGCTTCACGATCTCAGCCTTGCGGGCGATGATCATCTGGTTCGGTTTGGGCATCTGCATGGCATGACCTCCGGAAACGCGATGCGCGCGGGGTCTGCCCCCGCGCGCCTGTGTTCTATTTTGCCGGCATGATAGCAGGTGCACCGGCCGGCTGTCGCCCCTTGTTGGACCACATCAGGAACAACACGACCGCGAGCCACGCAATGGCGATGATCGGCCAGATCGCCGCCATGGATCAGCGCCATGCCGATCAGCCCGCCCTGCACCACGTAATAGGCCATCGGAATCAGGGTCATGCGGATGATCTCGCCCTCGCGATCGGTGAGCCCGACCACGGCCGACGCCGCGACGACGTTGTGCACGCAGATCATGTTGCCCGCTGCCCCGCCGATCGCCTGCAGCGTGACCACGATCATCGCTCCCGCCGCGCCGAGGCCGATATTCTCGGCCGCGGAGAACTGGAAGAGCGAGAACATCATGTTCGAGATGGTGTTGGAGCCGGCGATGAAGGCGCCCATCGCGCCGATCAGCGGCGCAAAGAGCGGCCAGGCACCGCCGACCGCATCCGATACGCCACCGGCGAGAATCAGCGGCATAGATTCGAGCTCACCTCGACCGGTGTTGAGGAAGACCTGCACCATCGGCACGGCCAACAGCAGCGGCGGGGCAGCCTTGATCATGGTCTTTGCCGACGCCGAGACCGCGCGACCATAGGAGGCCCAGCTCATGCGGTAGATCAGCACTGCGATCAGTGATGTCAGGATCAGGATCGCGCCCGGAGAGTATAGCAGCTGGGCGCGCGCGGTAATGCCCGAGCCGAAGAGGTCCTCGAAAGCCAGCGTCGCGGCGGGCGAGGTCAGCCAGGCCTTGACCGGATCGATGACACGCGTCGCGACCAGCAGAAGGGCGATCACCACATAGGGGGACCAGGCGCGCACCAGCGAGATGTCGCGAGCACCCGCGGACGAGCCGGCTTCGGCTTCCTTGGCATCGGCCGCGTCGAGGGTTCCGTACCAATGCTCGTTCCAGCCGGCGCGCTTGGGGAATTCGAAGACGTCCTTCGGCATCAGGAAGCCGCGTTTCGCCGCCGGAATCACGATCAGGAGGCCGATCATGCCACCGACCAGCGATGGGAATTCCGGCCCGAGGAACCAGCCGACGATGAAATACGGCAGGGTGAAGGCGAGCCCGGCGAAGAGCGCGAACTTCCAGACCGCGAAGCCTTCGCGGAAGGAGCGGTTGGCGCCGAAGAAGCGGGTCATCATGCCGACCATCAGGAGCGGAATGACGAAGCCGACCAGCATGTGCACCAGCGCCACATGGGCCGCGATGTCGAGGATGTAATCCGTGAGCGACATTGGGGCGATGCTCTGCACCACCTCGTCGCTGTTCGACAGGCCCGTGGTGACGCCGACGAGCATCGGCGTGCCGACGGCCCCGAAGGAGACCGGTGTGGACTGGATGATCAGCGCAGCCAGCACGGCCGCCATGGCCGGAAAGCCGATGGCGACGAGCAGCGGAGCTGCAATGGCAGCGGGGGTGCCGAAGCCGGAAGCGCCTTCGATCATCGAACCGAAGAGCCAGGCGATGATGATGGCCTGGATGCGGCGATCAGGGGACAGATCGGTGAAGCCGCGCCGGATCGCGCGGACAGCACCGCTTTCCTGAACGGTTTCAAGCACCAGAATGGCGCCGAAAATGATGAAGAGAAGCGTCAGAGCCGTGATCAGACCGTTGACCGTGGCACCTGCGACGATGGGAATATCAAGTCCCCAAACCGTGAGCGCCAGCCCGGCGGTGGCGATATAGGCCACGAACATCGCGAGCTTCGCGGGCAGTTCCATGACGACCAGAAGCAGAAAGACGACGGCGATCGGCACAACCGCCAGCAGAACAAGAATCGAAGATGCCATGGTCCCCCCCGGGAGAAAATACGGATCGCTACGGTCCTCCGGAAGATTCCGGAGGAATGTCCGCTGGAGAGGACGCTAAGCGCGAACCTCGGCACAACGCAAACGGAAAAAGTTGGTGTCCAGAGCGGCTATACGACGCGGCGACGGTGCCAGAACGGGTCAGGTCCCGTGCTGCACCCGCTCGGCGCGATTCAACGGGCAGGGCGTGTCGAGCGAGACCGGCCCTGTCATGCGGAAGCGCTTGTTTCCGAAGCACTTGAGCGCCTGACGGGAACTCCGCTCGACTTCGATCCAAGCGGCAGATGGTCGCGATCTCAGGCGGAAGCCGCACTGGTCCGCTGGCCTTGGCGCCGAAGCTGAACCATCTCGGCGAGGATCGAAAGGGCGATCTCGTCCGGCGTGATCGCCGAGATGTCGAGCCCCGCCGGGGCGCGAACCGCGTCCAGTGCCTCGGCCGGCAGGCCGTCCGCAGCCAGTCGGACCCGAAGGGTCTCGAATTTCCGCCGGCTGCCGACAAAGGCGATGTAGCGCCCACCGGCGGCCAGGGCGGAGCGCAGGGCGGCTTCGTCGGATCGGCCTTGGGTCGCAATGACAATGAAGCGGTTCGAGGCGTTCGCCGTCTCGAATGCAAAGCTATCGATCACCTGGTCGACGTCGAGGTCTGACGCGTCGGCCAGACCGGGTGCGGCGAGGGTGCGGCTGAAATCGAAGCGGCGCGCAAGATCGGCGACCGCGCGGGCCACCGGGCTCTCGCCGCAGATCACCAGCTCCGGCCGTGGCAGCACCGGCTCCACGAACACGTCCATCGAACCGCGGGAGGGACAGCCGTTGCGCGCGAAGCGCACGCCGTCGCGTTCTTCGCCAGCCGTGACGCCCTCGGCTTCGAGCAGGTCCTCGGGCCGCAGGCTGATGAAGCGCGGCGCGCCGTCGGCGATGGCGTCGCGCGCCGCCCGGGCGATGGCACCGCGCGCACAGCCGCCGCCGATCCAGCCGTCGGCGATGGTGCCGTCCTCGAGGAGGATCGCCTTGGCGCCCGGTCTCGCGGAATTGGCTGCGACGGTACGCACGACCGTGGCGATCGCGAAGGGCGTTCCGGAGCGGCGCAGCGCGTCCATTGAATCGTCGAGAATATCGGCCGCCATGGACATCTCCGTCAGATCCTCAGGAATTCGGGCTCGAGGGCGGCGAGGCTCGCGAGGGTGTTCGCCGGAGCGAAGAGATCGAGATGCGGCCGGGCCGCTGCCATGCCGCGCGCCACCGGGGCATAATCGGCCCAGCCGAGCAGCGGGTTCAACCAGACGATCCTGCAACCGCGGCGGCGCAGCTTAGCGAGAGCGGGGCCCATCGCCTCGGGGGGTGCGCTGTCATAGCCGTCCGACAGGATGATCACCACATTGCGGCCGGATATCAGCCGGCGGGCCGGGCCGCGGGCGAAGCGGTCGATGTTGCCGGCGATGTCCGAGCCGCCGCCGAAGCCATCGGCGAGCAGGCTGAGGCGGTTGAGTGCGCGGATCGGATCCGCGTCGCGCAGCGCCTCGGTGATCCGCACCAGCCTCGTGTGGAAGAGCCAGGCGTCGGCGCTGTCGTTGCCGCGCATCAGGCCTGCGACGAAGGCGAGAAAGACCCGGGCGTAGAGCTTCATCGAGCCCGAGACATCGACGAGGACGCAGAGGCGGACAGGCCGCTCGGGCCGGCGCCGGCGCGGCAGATCGAGCGGCTCGCCCCCCGTCGCAAGCGAGCGGCGCACGACCTTGCGAAAATCGATCCGGTCGCCCTTGCGCGCGGCACGGCGCCGTCGCGAGCGGCGGTCGCGGATGGCTTCGGCGAGCCGGCAGGCGACGATTTCGGCCCGGGCGATCTCGGCGGGATCGACGAGGTCGCGCAGGTCGGTGCGCGACAGGGTCTCGACCGACGTCGCGATCATCCGGCCTTCGCCGCCCGCTTCCGCAGCCCCCTCCCGGCGGCGGTCATCGGGGCGGTCCGGGTTGCCCGCGCCGCCGGAACCCGCCGCGTCATGGCCGTGAGCCGCGCGGGTATGGGGCTTCGGCGCGGCTGGGGGTGTGGGAATTGTCTTTTCGCGCACCCGGCCGCCGTTTCGCCAGTAGCCGTCGAAAAGGTCGTCGAACCGGTAGGCTTCCTCGGCCGAGCCCGAGCAGACGGCCTTGAGAGCCCGGCGCGTCTCCTCCGGATCGCCGGCTTCGATCTGGCAGAGTGCGGCCAGCGCGGTCTCGGTCTCGCCGACACCAAGTCGCAAACCGTTGGCCCGCAGATACGCCATGAAGCCGGCGAGCCGGGCGGCGGGCCCGGGATCGCGGGCGGCGAATCGGGTGACGCGGCTCATGCGGCCTTGCCCGCGAGGCGCTGTGCGACTTCGGTCGCGATTGCGGCGCGGTCGGTCCGGGTCTTGAGCAGGGCGCCGAGCGTTGCCTGGAGCACCACCGGATCGGCGGCGAGATCGTTGATCCCGAGGCCCGAGAGGGCGGCGGCGAAGTCGAGCATTTCGGCGATGCCGGGCGTTTTCTCCAGCTCCTCTTTCCGCAGCGCCTGCACGAAGCCGATGATCTGGGCGGCCAGCCGGTCCTCGATCTCGGGGCAGCGGGCGCGCAGGATGGCATGTTCGGTCTCGCGGTCGGGAAACTCGACATGGGCGTAGAGACAGCGGCGGCGCAGGGCGTCCGAAAGATCACGGGTGCCGTTTGCGGTCAGGATGACGTGGGGGCGGGTTATGGCGGGCAATGTGCCGAGCTCGGGGATCGTGACCTGGAAATCGGAGAGCACTTCGAGCAGATAGGCTTCGAATTCCTCGTCGGCGCGGTCGATCTCGTCGATCAGCAGGACCGGCGCCACTGGCTGGCGGATCGCCTGCAGGAGTGGGCGCTCGAGCAGGAACTCTTCGGAAAAGATGCGCTGCTCGACGCTGCGGCCGGTCTCGCCATCCTCGGCCGCAGCACGGATCGCGAGCAACTGGCGCTGATAGTTCCATTCGTAGATCGCATGGGCCGCGTCGAGGCCCTCGTAGCACTGGAGCCGGATCAGCTTCGTATCAAGCGCGGCGGCCAGAACCCGCGCCACGTCGGTCTTGCCGACGCCGGCGGCCCCTTCGAGCAGCAGCGGCCGGCCGAGCTTCATCGCGAGGTGCAGTGCCATCGCGAGGTCCGGGCTGGCGATGTAGTTCTGCGCCGCCAGTCGATCGCCAAGCGCGTGCCAGTCGTCGCTCATCTCCCATCCTCCGGCCGGCGCGGCGACACCCGCCGCCGCGCAGCTCGTCGCCGATCAGCCATGCAGGCCGAGATCGTGGGCGATCTTCCAGATCCGCCAGTGATCGTGCGGCATGTGGCTCTGGCGCAGGCCGAAGGGCCGGAATGCGTCGTGGACCGCGTTCGAGAACGCCGGTACGCCGCCGACATTCGGGCTTTCGCCCACGCCCTTGGCACCGATCGGGTGATGCGGGCTCGGGGTTTCGGTGAAGTCGGTGGTGTAGTGCGGTGTCTCGACGGCGGTGGGCAGGAAGAAGTCCATCAGCGTGCCGGTCTTGCAGTTGCCGATCTCGTCGTAGGCGATCTCCTGGCCCATGGCGATGGCGAGCGCCTCGGTGAGGCCGCCATGCACTTGCCCCTCGATCACCATCGGGTTGATCCGGGTGCCGCAATCGTCGAGGGCGTAGAACTGCCGGACTTCGTGCTCGCCGGTATCCACGTCGATATCCATCACGCAGATATAGGCGCCGAACGGGTAGGTCATGTTCGGCGGGTCGTAGTAGCTTACCGCCTCCAGCCCCGGCTCGACGCCCGGAATGGCCTGATTGTAGGAGGCATAGGCAATCTCGGCCATGGTCTTGAACTGCTCCGGGGCACCCTTGACCACGAAGCGGTCGACGTCCCATTCCAGATCGCCGTCATGGACCTCCAGCAGATAGGCCGCGATCATCTGGGCCTTGGCGCGGATCTTGCGCCCCGCCATTGCGGTCGCCGCACCTGCCACCGGGGTCGACCGCGAGCCGTAGGTGCCGAGGCCGTAGGGCGCGGTGTCGGTGTCGCCTTCCTCCACAGTGATGCTGTCGGCCGGGATGCCGATCTCGGAAGCGAGTATCTGCGCGAAGGTGGTGGCGTGGCCCTGACCCTGGCTGATCGTGCCGAGCCGGGCGATGGCCGAGCCGGTCGGATGGATGCGGATCTCGCAGCTGTCGAACATGCCCATGCCGAGAATGTCGCAGTTCTTGACCGGTCCGGCGCCGACGATCTCGGTGAAATGGGTGAGGCCGATGCCCATCAGCTTGCGGGTCTCGCCGCGCTTGAAGGCCTCGACGCGCTCGGCCTGTTCGCGCCGCAACCCTGGATAATCGACGGCTGCGAGCGCCTTTTCCCATGCGGTGTGATAATCACCACTGTCGTATTCCCAGCCGAGTGCGGAGTGGTAGGGGAACTGGTCCTTGCGGATGAAATTCTTCCGGCGCAATTCGGCCGCGTCCATGCCGAGCTCGATTGCCAGCACCTCGATCATCCGTTCGATGAAATAGGCGGCCTCAGTCACCCGGAACGAGCAGCGATAGGCCACGCCGCCAGGCGCCTTGTTGGTGTAGACGCCGTCCACGCCGACATAGGCCACCGGAATGTCGTAGGAGCCGGTGCAGATGTGGAAGAAGCCGGCCGGGAACTTGGTCGGGTCGGCGCAAGCATCGAAGGCGCCGTGATCGGCGGTGGTGTGGCACCAGAGACCGGTGATCTTGCCATCCTTCGTGGCGCTGATCTTGCCGTGCATGTGGTAGTCGCGGGCGAAGGCGGTGGCCATCAGGTTGTCCATCCGGTCCTCGATCCACTTCACCGGCCGGCCGGTGACGATGGAGGCGACGATGGAGCAGACATAGCCCGGATAGACCCCGACCTTGTTGCCGAAGCCGCCGCCGATATCGGGCGAGATCACGCGGATATTGTGCTCTTCGATGCCCGAGAGCAGCGAGGCGACAGTGCGCACCACATGCGGCGCCTGGAAGGTGCCATGCAGGGTGAGCTTGCCGTTCACCTTGTCCATCGATGCCACGCAGCCGCAGGTCTCGAGCGGGCAAGGATGGGTGCGATGATAATAGATCATCTCTTCGGCGACCACGTCGGCCGCATCGAGCACCTGTTCTGTGGCGGCCTTGTCGCCCTCTTCCCAGAGAAAGATGTGGTTGTGGTGGCGCCGGGCGCCGTGGGCCCCCTCGGTCTTTCCCTCGAGATCCTCGCGCAGCACCGGAGCGTCAGGCTCCAGCGCCTTGAAGGGATCGACGACGACTTCGAGTTCCTCGTACTCGACCTCGACAAGCTCGATGGCATCGGCGGCGGCGTAGCGGTCCTCGGCCACCACGAAAGCGACTTCCTGGCCCTGGAACAGCACCTTGCCGTCGGCCAGCACCATCTGCTTGTCGCCGGCGAGGGTCGGCATCCAGTGCAGGCTCAGCGGCTCCAGATCCTTCGCGGTCAGCACGGCGATCACGCCCGGAACGGCGAGTGCGGCTTCGGTGTCGATGGATGTGATCCGCGCATGGGCATAGGGCGAGCGGACGAAGTCGCCGAAGAGCATGCCTGGCAGCTTCAGGTCGTCGACGTAATTGCCCTTGCCCTGGGTGAAGCGGACATCCTCGACGCGCTTGCGCGAGCAGCCCAAGCCCTTGAGTTTCGCGGTGCGTTCGGCGCGATCCGGTGTCAGGTCGTTCATTCTGCGGCCTCCTGAGCGGCATTCATCTCGGCCGCGGCGGCGAGGATCGATTTGACGATGTTCTGGTAGCCGGTGCAGCGGCAGAGGTTGCCGGCGATGCCGAAGCGCACCTCCTCCTCGGTGGGGTTCGGGTTCTCCTGCAGCAGCCGGTGGGCGCGCATGATCATGCCGGGAGTACAATAACCGCATTGCAACCCATGATGCTCGCGGAAGGCCTGCTGGAGGACGTGCAGATTGTCCGGAGTGCTCAGGCCCTCGATGGTGGTGATCTCGGCGCCGCTCGCCTGTGCTGCGAACATGGTGCAGCTCTTGACCGACTTGCCGTTCAGGTCGACCGTGCAGGCCCCGCAATGCGAAGTCTCGCAGCCGACATGCGGGCCGGTGATGTTGAGCCGCTCGCGCAGGGTGTGGATCAGCAACTCGCGCGGTTCGGCGAGGAATTCCTCTTCCTTGCCGTTGACGGTCATCTTGATGTGGATCTTCGACATGGGCGTGCTCTCCCTCAGGTCCGGGACCAGGCGCGCTGGATCGCGCGGCGAATGATGATTCCGGCGACGTGCCGCTTGAACTCGACGGGACCACGGTTGTCCTCGGCGGGGTCGATGTCCGCGAGTGCCGCGGCGACCGCGGCATCTAGGGCGGCGCCGTCGCAGGTGCTTCCCACGATGGCATCACCAGCCGCTTCGGACCAGATCGGCGTGTCGCTGAGGTTGGTCATCGCGACCGAGGCGGCGCTGCAGGTGCCTCCGTCACGCTCCAGCAGGACGGCAGCCGCGGCGGTGGCGTAATCGCCGATCTTGCGCTTCTGCTTCTCGTAGGCGTGGCCGGCGGGCGGCCTTGCAAAGGTGATGCGGGTGAGGATCTCGTCGTCCTCCCGGGCCGTCATGTAGGCGGATTCGAAGAATTCGCGGGCGCGCACGTCGCGGCTTCCGTCCGGGCCGACCACCGTAAAGGTCGCATCGAGGCACTGCATCAGTCCTGGCATGTCGTTGCCCGGATCACCGTTCGCGACATTGCCGCCAACGGTGCCCATGTAGCGCACCTGCGGGTCGGCGATCTGGAGCGCTGCCTCGCGGATGATCGGGGCGGCGGATGCGAGCCCCGCATGGGTGATCAACTCGTGCTGGGTCGTCATGGCGCCGATGGCGATGATGTCCGGTCCGATCTCGATGCCCCGAAGCTCGGCGATGTCCTGCAGGTCGATCAGGTGTTCGATCGCGGCCATCCGCAGCTTCATCATCGGGATCAGGCTGTGCCCGCCCGCGACGACCCGCGCCTCGTCGCCCAATTCGCGCAGGGCCGCCGCCGCGCTGGCGACGTCTTTCGGGCGATGGTATTCGAATGATGACGGTATCATTGTTGTCCTCCCAGTGCCGTTGTTGATTTCGGCTTGACGCTGACGTTTGCACCGCTGTCGGTGAAGCGGGCGCCTCAATCCACAGGCCGCTCCTGCCATTTCACCAAATGCGAAATGGCTGCACGAACAGCGAAAGCCTCAAAGGCCGAGGGCGGCGCGCACCTCTCCGAGCCGGGTGCGGCTGACCGGAACCTTGCCGATGGATTCGGTGGTTTCGAACAGGCAGACGCCATTGTCCTTGCGTCGCTCGAACCCGGTCACGAGGGCGGGGTTTATCAGGTAGCTGCGATGAACGCGGACGAAGCCGGCCGGAGTGAGGCGCTTCTCGGCCTCCGAGATCGACCAGGGACAAAGAAGCTTCCGGGCGCCGGCATAGGCGAGCGTGTAGTGCCCCTCCGCACGCAGGACCGCGACGGACGTGCTCTCGACGAAATGGATGCGGCCTTCAGTCTCGTGCGGAATCTGCACCCGTCGCGCGATCGACGCATCGGGCGGGGGAACAGCGTCCGGATTGGGCAGTGCGGCCGATATGGAGGCCTCGGCCGAGGAGAAGAAGGTGACGCCAGTCAGCAGGAAGGCGCCACAGAACAGGAAGGCGACCAGCGTGACGATCATCGCGAGTGTCGCGTTGTCGAGACGCGGTCCGGGGCCGCCCGGCGATGCCTCGGGCAGGAATCCGGTCCCGGCCATCGCCACGAAGTGCACAACGACGACGCTGGCCCCGAGCGCAATGGTTCCGAACAGGATGTTCCGGTGGCGACGTGCGCCGTAGATGATCCAGACCGATCCGATCCCGAGCACCAGCGATGCGCCGATGGCCAAGGCGAGCCCCGTCGCCGTGTAGACCGGCAGGCAGAGCCGGATGCCGGACATGCCGATGTAATGCATCAGCGGTATGCCGAGGCCGATCACCGCGCCTGCAGCCGTGATGGTGCGCGGCGTCCGGGTCGGGAAATGGAGGATCAGCAGGGCCAGGCCCGCCATGAGGATCGCCACCAGGGCCGATACGAGCGTCGTGAGCGCGTCGTAATAGAAGGCGATCGGCAGCCGCATGCCGAGCATGGCCACGAAATGCATCGACCAGATGCCGCCGCCAAGAGCGACCGCTGCCATCGCCACCAATCGTTTTCGCTCTGACAGGGGGCGAACCATGCTGCCGCGCGTGAGCGACAGACCGGTGAAACTCGCCATCAGCGAAACCGCGAGCGAAGCGAGGACGAGAAAGAGGTCGTGGGACGGCTGAAGCACCGATCCGGCCTTCTGCAAGGAAACTGCGAACCGACCCTAGCCGAGCGATCCGCCACTCGGCAACTCGACACCTTGGCGCCCCTTCCGCATGAAGCCGGCCACTGGTATCCTGCCGGATATCCTGGGCTTGATTGCCTGAAGCACGAGACGCTCCAGCGGCCTGATGCAGCGGATGTTCAGCAAGGTCATCGCACAAGTGTGTTCACAATGAGGGCCGGAATTGATCCATCCGGACAGCACTCTCGTCCAGCGTCCGGGGTGATTCCGCAGCCTTCTAGGCGGCACCCTGCCCGAACAGCCGGCCGCGCTCGGCGATCAGAACGAAAAACAGGGCCATCAGGCCGAAGCCCGCAAAGCCGAGCAAGAGGGGCATGACCGTACCGTCGTAGGCTTGCCCCGTCATCCAGCCGAGGAACGCCGCGAGGCCGGTCGTGACCGCGCCGACGAAGGACGAGGCGGTGCCGGCGATCCGGCCCATCGGCTCCATCGCGATGGAATTGAAGTTCGGCATGATCAGGCCGAAGCAGAACAGATCGAGCCCGAGCAGACCGACGAAAAGCCAGAGCGGCGGGGGGCCCCAGATTCCGGCAATGGCAGCATGGAAACAGCCGATCACGACGAAGCCGAGGAGGGCCGCGTGCGAGATGCGCCGCATCCCGAGTCGCATCACGAACTGGCTGTTGAGAAGGGCCGCGACCGCCAAGGCGGCAGAGACGGCGCCGAACAGCACGGGGAACCACGCCCCCGCGTCATATATCCCGGTGAAGACCTGCTGCGAGGCGTTTATGTAGCCCATGAGCGCGCCGAAGACCGAGCCGGTCGCCAGCGTATAGCCGAGGGTCGCGCGGTTGCGCAGGGTCTCGCCGAAGGCGCCGACCAGCCAACGTGCCGAGAGCGGCTCACGGCTTTCGGGCGGTCGGGTCTCGGGGAGGGCCAGCGCCATCCAGACCAGCACGCCGATCGAAAACACGAACAGGAAGGCGAAGATCAGGTGCCAGCTTCCGAGGCGTAGCAGTCCCGCGCCGAGCAGCGGCGCGATGACCGGCACGATGATGAACACCATCATCACGAAGGACATCACCTCGGCCATCCGCCTGCCACCGTAAATGTCGCGCACCACGGCGATTGTGATGACCCGCGGTGCGGCATTGGCGGCTCCCTGAAGGAACCGCGCCGCGAGCAGGAGGTCGAAGCGATGCGCCACGAGACAGACGATCGAGGCGAGTGCATAGACCAGCAGGCCACCGATCAGCACGGGCTTGCGGCCGAACCTGTCGGAGAGCGGCCCGACGAAGATCTGACCGATTGCGAAGCCGACGACGTAGAGCGTCACAACCAATTGTGCGCTGTTGATATCGGAGAGGGCGTATTCATCGCTGATCTGCGGGAAGGCCGGCAGCATGATATCTATGGACAGCGCGGTGAGCGCCATCAGGCTCGCCATCATCGCGACGAAGATCGGGAAGCGCGGCACGTCGAAGGCGTCCGCCGGACTGTATGTCTCGGTGCGTGTCATGGCAGCGCCTCTACACCCGCATTCCGTCCGGCGCCAGTCCGGCGGGTCGGCGCGCTAGCGCCCCTCCACCCGCCAGGCGGCGAAGGCCAGGGCCGAGGCGATCAGCAGCATCAGCCAAGCCGGCGCAAGATCGACCTGCCGAATATCGCGCAACAGGTAAGCGTCGCGATCCACGAGACCGATCCAGCCCCGCCCCGCTGCAACGCGTCCTTCGCGCACGATCCGCAGATCGGGCATCCCGGCCTCGATCCGGGTAACGGCGCCACGGGTTGCTCCGGCGAGCGGCGCGAGCAGGTCTCCGGTCGAGACCGGGTCGGCGTATTCGCGCGGTGCGGGCGGTCCGACCACAGCCACAGCTGTCTCATCGCCGTTGGCAAGCCGCCAGACGCCGTTCTCGGCCCCTTCGAGGCTCCCCTGCCAGCGGCCCGGCGATATCTCGACAAGGGCGATCTCGGTCTCGGCGCCCGAGGGCGAGGTGGCGATCAGCGGCGGCAGTTCTTCGGCAAGCGTGCTGCGGGTAACGGTCAGGTCACCGCCGTCTCCGGTGCCGCGCAGCACTTCCTCCTCGAGTTCCGGCTCCTTCATCAGCCAATGCGCGAGGCGACGGAGCAGTTCGGCCTGCGGACCGCCCCCCTCGAAGCCCCGGCTCCAGAGCCAGGCCTGATCCGAGCCCAGCACCGCGACGCGGCCCTCCCCCTCGCGCTGCAGGACGAGAAGCGGCCGGTCATCGGCGCCGGTCATCACCGCATCCCCGCGGGGAGCATCGAATTCGACCTGCCGGAACCAGCGGCCCCACCCCGGCGTGCCGTCCTCTGCCTCGGGCCGCGGAGCGCTCGCCTCGAGCCCGGCGGTTACCGGATGGCGCGCCCCGAGATCGGAGACCTCCGGCGTGAAGCCGCGCTCGATGACCCGCGCCGTCGGGACCACCGGGAGCACATCGCGCAACGGGGTCCGATAAAGGCTCTCGGCGCCTGCGAAATCGTCACCGACCGCGAGCAGAAGCGCGCCTCCATCCCGCACATAGCGTGCGATGTTCTCGAAATACGGGGCCGGCAGGATACCGCGGCGACGATAGCGGTCGAAGATGATCAGGTCGAATTCGTCGACCTTCTCCATGAACAGTTCCTGGGTCGGGAAGGCGATCAGCGAGAGTTCGAAGACCGGAACGAAATCCTGCTTTTCCGGAGGGCGCAGAATGGTGAAGTGCACGAGATCGACGGCGCTGTCGGACTTCAGCAGATTCCGCCAGGTACGCTCGCCGGGATAGGGTTCGCCGGAGACAAGAAGCACCCTGAGCCGGTCGCGCACACCATTGATCGAGATGACAGCGGCATTGTTGCGGGCCGTCAGCTCTCCCGGGACTTCCGGCGTTGCCACCTGCAGCACGTTGACGCCGCCGCGGGTCAGGGTGATCGGCAGGGTGAAGGACCTGTTGAGCGGGACCTGCACCAGCTGAGGCTCGTCGCCGTCGAGGGAAACCTGGACCGGAGCGGTGCCGCCTGCATCGGGCGCGGCGCCGAGATCCTCCACCCGCAGAACGACGCTCACCGGCTCGTCGACGATCGCGAAACCGGGGGCTGTCTCGACGACGATGCGGCGATCCCAGTCCGCCTCGCGGCCCGAGAGCAGAATCTGCACCGGGGCCGGGAAATCGGTCAGGACGTCGGCGTCATGGATCTGCCCGTCGGTGACAAGGATCGCACCGGCGATCCGGTCAGCCGGAATTTCGGCAGCGGCTTCGGCGAGAGCCGTCAGCAATTCGGTGCCGACTTCGTCGCGCTCGCGGACCCGGAGCGTGCGGACCTCGAGAGGCGCGCGGGCCCCTGCCGCCGCGAGACGCGTCTCTAGCTCGGCCACCGCTTCTGCAACCTGTGTGGCGCGGTCGCCGATCCGGTTGCTCGCGCTTTCGTCGATCACCACGAGGGCGATGCTCGAGATCGGGGTGCGGTCCTCCTGGCGCAGCGACGGGCCGGCCAGAGCCACGAGCAACACGAGCGCTGCAAGCGCCCTGAGCCACCAGCCTGCGAGGCCGCGCCAGAGGGCGAGCGCCAGGGCCGCCAGCGTGAGCACCGCGAGGACCGCGAGAAGCCCGAGCGGCAGTGTCGGGTCGAAGCCGATGTCACCCATGCTCACTGCCCCAGCCTGTCGAGGAGTGCGGGGACATGGACCTGATCGGATTTGTAGTTGCCGGTCATCACATGCATCACGAGATTGATCCCGAAGCGGATCGCCATCTCGCGCTGGCGCTCGCCGGCGAGGCCCCGGCCGATCGGGAACATCGGCGCTCCATTCTCCTGCACCGCCCAGGCAGACGCCCAGTCGTTGCCGCCGATGACCACCGGGGTCACGCCATCATTGAGATTGCGGAACGGCAGCCCGTCGACTGTCTCGGTCTCCGGCGAAGCCTCGACCCAGACCGGGGAGTCGTAGAATCGGCCGGGGAAATCCTGCAGGAGATAGAAGGTCCGGGTCAGCACGTGGTCGGTGGGGACCTGCGCCAGAGGCGGGATGTCCAGACGGAGCGCAAGGCGCTGGAGCGCGCGCGAATTCGGTGTCTCGCCGGTGAAGCTCGCTCCGAGATCGGCGTCGCGGGTGTCGAAAACGATCATTCCGCCATGGCGCATGAACTCGTTCAACCGGGCGTAGGCCTCGTCGGAGGGCAGCGGCTGGCCTTCGCTCACGGGCCAGTAGAGGAGCGGGTAAAGGGCCAGCGGGTCGGTCTCGAGATCGACCGCGACCGGGTCGGAGGGTTCGATCGCCGTGCGCTGGAAAAGCGCCCGGCTCAAGCCATCCAGGCCGGCGCGGCTGACGGCGTCGACGCGGCTGTCGCCGGTCACCACATAGGCCAAAACCGTCTCGTTGGCCGCGTAGAGAGCGGCGGCCTCGGCATCGGGATCAGCCGGCTCCTGCTGCGCATTGGCCGGACCTGTTCCGATCGACAGCGCAACAACCAGCGCCACGACCGTCGCGCTGGCGAGGGGTCTTGCGGCCCTCAGCCCCGCCCCCAGCCTGCCCGAGACGATCAGGGTCGCGATCACGTCGAGCGCCAGCAAAACGAGGCCGAGCGCCAGCAACCACGGCCCGAGCGGGCGTTCCTGCGCTTCGACCATCGCACCGCGCACAATGCCATCCGGCAAGGCCGGAAGGGGCGCAAGGCGATCCTCGGCGCGCATGACATTGAGAGCGGTTCGCCGGTCGCCGCTGGCGTAGATGCCTGGCGGCACGTCGCGAGAGGGCACGCCTTCGGCAAGCCGGGCTCCCGCGACACCGGCGATCAGCGTCGGTGTCTGCAGATTGCCGAAACCGTCGAGAACCTGGACCGGCGTCCAGATCGTGTCGTCGACCAGGTCGGGAGCAGGTCCCAGACCGCCTGCGCCCTGCGCGAGGCGCTCCAGCATCTGCACGAAGAGCCCCGAGAGCGGCAGGTTCGACCAGTCCGGATCGGCGGTGACGTGGAAGAGCACGATCCGCCCTTCGCCCAGGGCACGTCCGGTAACCAGGGGCGTGCCGTCCTCGAGACTTGCCATCACCCGCTGCGGCAGATCGGGATCGGGCTGGGCCATCACCTGGGCGCGGATATCGACGTCGGACGGCACGTCGAGGCCCGCGAAGGGGCTTGTTTCCGGGAAGGGCTGAAGCTGCCGCGGCGCGCCCCAGGACATCGCCCCGCCGAGCGCCCGTCCACCCGCGCGGAGCCGGACCGGCAGGAGCGGATCGGCCTGGGTCTGGCCGGCTCCGGATTGCGCGAGCCGCGGCCCAGCGAAGCGCACCAGAACTCCGCCGGCTTCCACCCAGGCCGTCAGCGCCGCGCGCTCGCCATCCGCGAAGCCGCCGACATCGGCGAGCACGATCACATCGGGTGCCGTGTTCAGCATCTCGCCCAGCGGGGCCTCGACCAGTTCGGCGTGAGGCTCCAGGGCCTTGCGCAGATAGTTCAGGGGATCATTGAGGTCCTGCGCCTCGCTGCCCGCGCGTCCGGACATCAGGCCAACCTTTCGACGTCGCACGGCGTCGTCGGCGAGCACCACGCCGGCGGCGGACGTACCGTCGGATAGCTGGATGCGCGCGACCCGGTTGCGCAGTTCCACCGGCAGGTCGAACCGGGCCTCCGCGGTCAGGGCGCCCGGCTCGAAAACCGTCTCTGCGCTGCCCAGCACCCGTTCGACGCCATTGGGATCGGGGCCGATCGCGGATAGCAGCAGGGGAGCCGGTCCATCGTCCGCGCGCAGAGCCGTGACCGTGAGCACGCCTTCGGCAATTCGCGGCGGCGTGATGGCCTTCGGTGTCTCGAGCGGCTCGACCAGGGTCACCGGGCCTCTATCCAGCAGGGCCTCCGTCAGGGCAGCGGTTCCGTCACCGTGATCCAGCCCGTCGCTCAGCCAGAGCGTTTCGAAGTCAGCCTCGAGCGCGGCGATCCAGCCGGCCCAGCCGAGCCGGTCCGGCGCCCATGCCTGCGGCGCGATCCCGGCAAGCCGTTCCGACCATTCCGAGGCGCTGCGCAGCGGGATTTCGACATCGGAGGCCGGCACGGGATCGGCCAGCGAGAGGATCGCCACGGGCCTTCCGTCCAGGTTCGCCTCGTCGAGCGCAGCGGCGATCCGGTTCTGGCGGGCCGACCAGTCGGGCGCATCTCCCCAGCCGCCGTCGACCACGACGACGAGGGGACCGGATCCGGTCGCCTCGCGCGGGTTGAGCACAGGGCCGGCGAAGGCGAGAATGACCGCAGCCAGTGCCAGCATCCGAAGCGCGAGCAGCCACCAGGGCGTGCGTTCGGGCATCCGTTCGGGATCGTCGAGGCCGAGCAGCAGTCGTACACCGGGAAAACGCCGTCTCGCCGGCGCGGGCGGCACCGCGCGCAGGAGCCACCAGAGGACCGGCAGGACGGCAAGCGCCGCAAGCAACCAAGGGGCGAGAAAGGCGATCGGGCCAAGGGTCATCGCGCACTCATCCTCGATCCCCGATCGCCATGTAAAGCCACAGGAGCGCCTTGCGCGGGCTCTCGCTCGTGCGGTGGAAGAGAACGCGCCAGCCAAGCTGTCGGGCGAACTCGTTCAGACGCGCCCGCCGTTCGGCAAGCCGCCGCCGATAGGCCTCGTGAAGCGCACGGGCCCGCTGTGTCTCGAACTCCGTACCACCGCCCATGCTTTCGAACACCATTCGGCCGTCGAAGGGAAACGCTTCCTCGGTCTCGTCCAGCACCTGGACAAAAGCACCCCGGACCCCGCGATCGGCGGCTTGGGCGAGGACCGGGATCATCGCGTCGGGATCGCCGAGGAAGTCGGAGAAGAACACCGCGCGGGCGCCGCGGGGCATCGGGTCGTTCGGCGGCGTGCCGTAGTCGGGACGATCGTCATCGCGCTCGCCGCCAAGTTCCATCGCGAGCCTTCCGAGCTGCGCCCGCCCTGACCGCGGCATCGCAGCCGTCCGGCTTCCGAGAAGCGCGATCCGCTCGCCGGATTTCTCGAGGAGGACAGAGAGCGCCAGTGCCAGCAGAGCAGCCCGCTCGCCCTTGCTGCGCGGGCTCTTCTCGGCGCGGTAATCCATCGACAGCGCGTCATCCACCCAGAGGCAGACCGATTGCGCGGCCTCCCATTCCATCTCGCGGATGAACTGCGTGTCCGAGCGACCGGAGCGTCGCCAGTCCACCGCAGATCGTGGATCGCCTGGAACCGCCTGACGATATTGCCAGAAATTTTCGCCAGTGCCGGCTCGTCGCCGACCATGTTCGCCCATCGCCACCGTGGCACCGAGCAATTCGGCGTCGGCCAGCAAAGGAGGCAGCGCACCGCCGATCTTTTCGGCATCGCGCCTGAGCCCCACCGGACCCTGGGGCTTGTTCCTCCCGCGCAGGCGGGGCTCGATCACGCCGCGGCCTCTCGGCCCATCACATCGGACACCAGTTGTGCGATCAGATCGTCGAGCGTGCGGCCTTCGGCGCGGGCGGCAAAGCCGAGGGCCATGCGGTGAATGAGCACCGGATGCGCCAGTGCTGCAACATCGTCCATATCGGGCACCAGACGGCCCTGGATCAGCGCCCGCGCCCGGATCGCCAGCATCAGCGCCTGTCCGGCGCGCGGACCCGGCCCCCAGCTCACGGCGTCGCGGACAGCCGGATGAGCGTCGTCGGTGCCCGGGCGGGCCGAACGCACGAGGTCGAGAATGCGTTCGACGACTGTCTCGCCCACAGGAAGCCGGCGGATCAGCCGCTGGGCGGACATCAGGCTCTCGGCATCGAAGACCGGCTCGGCTTGCATATCCTCGACCCCGGTGGTGGCGAGAACGATGGCTCTCTCGGAATCGCGGTCGGGATAGTTCACATCGATCTGCAGCAGGAAACGGTCGAGCTGCGCTTCTGGGAGCGGATAGGTGCCTTCCTGCTCGATCGGGTTCTGGGTGGCCAGCACGTGGAATGGTCGTGGCAATTCACGCCGCTGACCGGCTACCGAAACTTCGTGTTCCTGCATTGCCTGCAGGAGGGCCGACTGGGTCCGCGGGCTCGCGCGGTTTATCTCGTCGCCCAGCAGGAGCTGGCAGAAGATCGGGCCGTCGATGAAGCGGAAGGCGCGCGTGCCGTCGGCTCCGGTTTCGAGCACTTCGGCGCCAAGGATGTCGGCGGGCATGAGGTCGGGGGTGAACTGCACGCGGTGGGCGACGAGGCCAAGGACCGTGCCCAAGGTCTCGACAAGGCGCGTCTTTGCGAGGCCCGGGGCGCCGACGAGGAGACCGTGGCCGCCGCAGAGAATGGCGATCATGGTCTGTTCGACCACCTCTTCCTGACCGATGATCCGCCGTGCGACCATCTCCCGGGCCCGGACCAGGCGTTCGCCGGTTTCTTCGATCTCGTGCATCAGCACGTCGTTGTCGTTCATGTCCCGCCGTCCCCTGTGATGATGCGCGCGTTGTCCGCGCCGGGTTCATCCTCTATGTCTCGGTAAACCATAACGTGCGGGACCACTCCGACAATGGGCAAAGCGGATCACAAAACGGACAGCGCGCCTGGCAGGCCCCCTTCCGCCGAGAGCCTGGCTGCGGCCGCGAAGGCAGCGGGGGCGCGTGGGTTGCCACCGGTGCACCTCTGGAACCCGCCTTTCTGCGGCGATATCGACATGCGGATCGCCCGGGACGGCACATGGTTCTACCTCGGCACGCCGATCGGGCGCAAACGGCTGGTGAAGCTGTTTTCCTCGATCCTGAAGCGCGAGGGCGATGCCTATTTTCTGGTAACTCCTGTCGAGAAGGTCGGAATTACCGTGGACGACGCGCCGTTCGTCGCCGTCGATTTTGTGGCCAGCGGGGACGGCGACGGGCAGGATTTGCGGTTCGAGACCCATGTCGGCGACCATGTGACCGCCGGGCCGGAGCATCCGATCCGCGTCTCCGGCGATCCGCGCGACGGCGAGCCCGCGCCCTACGTGATGGTCCGCGCCGGGCTCGAGGCGCTGATCGATCGCAAGAGCTTCTACCGGCTCGTCGACATCGCCAGCGAGCATGACATCGACGGGACGCCCTATCTCGGCGTCTGGTCGGGCGGGGTGTTCTTCCCGTTCATCCGTGCCGCCGATCTGACATCCGCCGGCGAGTGAGCCCGTCCCGCCAGCGGGCCCGGGTGCCTGATCCGAGGCTCGGTTTCGGGGGGAAAGCCGCGAAAATCGTCCGTTCCGGCGAATGCGGGGCAAGTCATGGAAAAGGCGTCGTTTTTCGGGGCTGGAATCCGGCTGGAAAGTGGCTGGAAACAGGCTTGCCAATTTGGCAAGTTTCGCGATGCGCGCTGACGGGAATTGCGTGCCTTGGCCGGTGGCATCGGACCTGCCGGGGCCATGATCGTCGCGCTCCCGACACCGGTCCCGTCCCTCCGGGCTGCGTCGAAGCGCGGCGGAGCCTCAGCTCAAGCGGTTGGCGAAGGCCGCGAATACCGTCCGATAGATTTCGCGCTTGAAGGGAACGATCTGGCCGAGCAACTCGTCCGGTGCCATCCAGGCCCACCGGCTGAATTCCGGATGTTCGGTCTCGATGTTCACCAAGGCATCATTGCCCAGAAAGCGCATCAGGAACCAGCGCTGCTCCTGCCCGCGGTAGCGGCCCTTCCAGATGCGCGGAACCAGATCGACCGGGAGGTCGTAGGACAGCCACCCCCTGGTCCGATCGACGATCTCCACGGCGTCCGGGAGGATTCCGGTCTCTTCCCGCAACTCGCGCAGCGCGGCCTGCTTCGGCTTCTCGCCCGCGTCGATCCCGCCCTGCGGCATCTGCCAGGCGGGACCGGGATTGTCGATCCGCTGGCCGGCGAAGACCCGGCCCTCGGAATTGGCGAGCACGACGCCCACGCAGCGGCGATAGGGCAGCGCCGCGATCTGGTCGGCGGTGAGCGTCGTGGCCGTGGTCACGGCTTCTCGTCGAGGAAGGCCATGCCGCGCAGGATGTCGATGGCGTAGGAGAGCTGGTAATCCTCCTCCCGAAGCCGCGCGGTCTCTTCCTTCTTGGCGCGATCCTCTTCGAGGATCTTCTTCTCGTCGTCGGTCAGGCTGTCGTTTTCCAGCGACCCGCGCAGATCGGCCTCGGACCGGCTCTGCCGCGCGTCGGCCTCGGCCTCGGCCTCCTCGTCGGCCTCGGGCGGAATCTGCTGCTCGACGATGATGTCGGGTGCCACGCCCAACGCCTGGATCGAACGCCCCGACGGCGTGTAGTAGCGCGCCGTGGTGAGGCGCATCGCCCCGTCGGCCTGGGTCGGCATGATCGTCTGGACAGACCCCTTGCCGAAGCTCTGGGTGCCGATGACCACAGCCCGGCGGTGATCCTTGAGCGCCCCTGCGACGATCTCGGAGGCGCTGGCCGAGCCGCCGTTGATCACGACAACGATCGGCTTGCCCTCGGTCAGATCACCCGGCTCGGCGTTGTAGCGCTCGCTGTCGCGCGGATCGCGGCCCCGGGTCGAGACGATCTCGCCCAATTCGAGGAAGGCATCCACGACTTCGATCGCCTGGGTCAGCAGCCCGCCGGGATTGTTGCGCAGATCGATGACGAATCCGGTGACATTCTCGATGCCGCCGGCCTCCTCGACCTTCTCCGCCAGCTGCGCCTCGAGATTGGGATAGGTCTGTTCGTTGAAGGTGGTCAGCCGCAGGACCACGACCCCATCCTCGAGCCGCGAGCGGACCGCTTCGATGGTGATCGTCTCGCGGGTGATCTCGACATCGAAGGGCTCCAGCTCGCCCTCGCGCAGCACCGTGATCGTGATGTCCGAGCCCACCGGCCCGCGCATCAGGTCGACGGCCTCGTTGAGCGTGAGCCCGAGCACGCTTTCGCCGTCCACATGGCTGATGAGATCGTTGGGCTGCATGCCCGCCTCGTCGGCCGGCGTGCCCTCGATGGGGGCCACGACCTTCACGAAGCCGTCTTCCTGCGTCACCTCGATGCCGAGACCGCCGAACTCGCCGCGGGTCTGCACCTGCATGTCGTCGAAATCATCGGGCGGCAGGTAGCTCGAATGCGGATCGAGCGAGGAGAGCATGCCGTTGATGGCACTCTGGATCAGATCCTTCTCGTCGACTTCCTCGACATAGGTCGATCTGACCCGCTCGAAGATGTCCCCGAAGAGGTCGAGTTGCTCGTAGACGCTGCGCTCCTCTTCGGCCTCCTGGGCGACGATCGGCCCCGCGAACTGCGTGCTCACCAGAATGCCCGCAGCCGCACCCACGGCCCCTGCCAGCCAGATGTTCTTCATGAAGCGTTCCTATCCATTGCGTCCCGCAAACAGGGAAACCGGATCGACCGGCTCCCGTCCATGCCTGATTTCTATATAGAGTGTCTCGTTGAGGCCAGCGTCAGTTTCACCGCCCGGGGCCATCACATATTCTTCAGCGTCCGGCATCCGGCCGCCCAGAAGGCCGATCGGGTCGCCACGCGAGACGGCGCGGCCGGTTCGCACACCGAGTTGCGCCATGCCGGCAAGCAGCACCAGCGCCCCATCATCCGCCTCCAGCACGGTCACGAAACCGTAATCGAGGAAGGGTCCGGCATAGCGCACCATCGCGTCGACCGGCGCCGTGACCACCGAGAGCGGCGGGGCTGCCAGCACAAGGCCCGGGCGTCGAACGCCGGCGGAATCGGGCTCCTTGTATCCGAGCTGGATCATCCCGTTCACCGGCCATGACAGGCTGCCGGCGTTCATCTCGACCGCGGGCCGACCCGGTGCCGCCGCGAGCGCCGCGGCAAGCGCCGTCAGGGTCATGCTGTCGCGCAGAACGAGCGCCATCGCGGCATCGACGTCCGGCGCCATGCCATCGGGTTCGATCACCGGATCGGCGGCCATCGTGGCCGAGAGCTTCGCATGCGCGGCTTCGAGGTCCGCGAGTCCGGCCGCGAGATCCTCGAGGCCCTTGCGATGCAAGGCCCGTGCCGCTTCCAGATCGGCGAGACGCCGGGCGATCTCGTCGGCCTCGGCCTGCAAGGCCGGTGTCATCCGTGCCATGACGCCGGCCGCCCGTGCCGCTCCGGTCGGACCCTGCGGATGCAGTGCCACGGCCGGCGGCGGGTTGCGTGCGATCGATTGAAGTGCGGCCAGCAGCCGTTCGACCTCTCCGCGGCGCGCCGCAAGGTCGAGCGCCAGCCGGCGTTCCTCGGTGCCTGCCCCGATCACGACATCGCGCAGACCTGCCAGTGCGGCCTCGTAGGCCGAAACCGCCCGGCCGAACGCCAATGCGCCCTCCGCGCCGTCCGTGCCGGCAGCAGCGATGCCGGTGCGGGCTTCCGCCAGTCCCTGTGCCGCGCGCGCCACGTCCTCCGCCGTGGTCGCCGCAACGGGATGGGACACGAAGGTCGTGGCCAGCAGCACCGCCGCAAGTCCGGATCGGAGACATGTCAATCGAAACACCGTTGAATTCACAAACGTCATTTCGCCGGAGCATAGGCCCGGAGCGGGCCGAGGGGAATCCCCGACAGGTCCGGTGAGCGGACCGCTTCGATCACGAGGTCTCGATCAGGTTGCGACCGGTCATTTCCTTTGGTTGCGGAAGCTTCATCAGGGCGAGGAGGCTCGGCGCGAGATCGGCGAGGCAACCGCCCTCTCCGAGATGCGCGCCCGCCGGTCCGCCGACCATGATCAGGGGAACCGGGTTGAGGGTGTGGGCCGTGTGCGGCTCGCCGGTCTCGGGATCGACCATCACCTCGCAATTGCCATGGTCGGCCGTCACGAGCGCGGCACCACCGGTCTCCTTCAGGGCTTCGAGTACGGTTCCGAGCCCCGTGTCGACGGCTTCGACCGCCTTGATCGCCGCCCCGAGATCGCCGGTATGCCCGACCATGTCCGGATTGGCATAGTTGCAGACGATGAGGCCGTATTCGCCGGACCGGATTGCGGCGGCCAGGTGTTCCGTCACTTCGGCGGCCGACATTTCCGGTTGCATGTCATAGGTCCGCACCTTCGGGCTCGGCGCCATGTAGCGCACCTCGCCGGTCTCGGGCACTTCGACGCCGCCGTTGAGGAAGAACGTGACATGGGGGTATTTTTCGGTCTCGGCGATGCGGAACTGCCCGATCCCGTGGGTCGCGACCCAGTGCCCGAGGGTGTTGACGATCTCCTCGGAGGGAAACATCGCCGCCATCTCTTCGTTGAGATCGTCGGAATACTCCACCATGCCGAGCTTCGCCGCCCAGTCCGGCCGGGTGCCGGTCTCGAAGGCATCGAAATCCGGCAGGACGAGCGCCCGCAGGATCTCGCGGGCACGGTCCGCGCGGAAATTCACGAAAAAGAGACCGTCGCCGTCGCGGGCGCCGGCATAGTCACCGATCACTGTCGGTGTCACGAATTCGTCGGTCTCGCCGCGCGCCAGGCCGGCTTCGATCGCTGCCGCGGGACTGTCCGCCTGCGCCCCGGTTCCATGCAGGATCGCCGCACTCGCCGCTTCGATCCGCTCCCAGCGATTGTCCCGGTCCATGGCATAGAAGCGACCCGATACCGTGGCGATGCGGGCCCCGGCCGGCAGATCCGCCTCCAGTTTCGCGATCTGGCCCGCCGCGGATTTCGGCGCCACGTCGCGTCCGTCGAGAAACACATGCAGCGCGACCGGCACGCCGTTTTTCGCGATGACGCGGGCGGTCTCGACGATATGGCGCTGGTGCGAATGCACGCCGCCGGGCGAGGCGAGACCGGCCAGATGCGCCGTCCCGCCGGAGGCCTTCAGTTTTTCGATGAACCCGGCCAGCTCGGTGTTCCGCGCGAAGGCGCCATCCTCGATCGCCTTGTCGATGCGCGGCAGGTCCATCCAGACGATGCGCCCGGCGCCGATATTGGTGTGCCCGACCTCGGAATTGCCCATCTGCCCCTCGGGAAGCCCGACCGCCCTGCCCTGCGCGGTCAGCGTCGCATGGGGGCATTCCGCCCAGATCCGGTCGAAATTCGGCGTTTCGGCCAGCGCCACGGCGTTTGCGTCCCGCGACGGGCTGAGCCCCCAGCCGTCGAGAATGATCAGAACCACCGGTGCCATGCGAATGCCCTCCCTGAGACGGAAACTGCATATCGGTGCCGGCCCCCCTTGGCAAACGGCGCGATCCGGCTCGTTGCTCTGGGCGGTTGCAGCCCGCGCGGCCCCGCGCGACACTCGAGCACCCTTTCAGGTCAGGTTCGCCATGCTTCCCGCACTCACCCTGTTCTTCGTCTGCCAGCTGGTCGGGCGAAATCGTCGTCCGCAGCGTCGAGCTGACATTTCCCGGACCGGTGCTCGGCATGGGTCTGCTGCTCGGCATCCTCTTCCTGCGCGGGCGCACCGGTCCTGAGATCGATGGCGTGGCCGACACGCTCCTGAAGAACCTCTCGCTGCTGTTCGTGCCGGCGGCTGTCGGCGTGGTGCAGCAAATCGATCTGATCTCCGCGCACTGGCTCGCGATCGGCACGGCGGTGCTGGTATCGACCCTGCTCACCCTCGTGGTGACGGTGCTGACCTTCCGCCTCGTTGCCCGGATCGCCGGAGGCACGCGCGATGAATGACACCGAATTCTACCGGGTCTGGGTCTATCTGGCCGAAACGCCGCTCCTCTGGCTCACGGTCACCTTGATCGCCTATGTGATCGGCGACACGATCTCGGCCCGGCTCAAGCGCCATCCGCTGGCCAATCCCGTGGTGATCGCGGCAGGGCTGCTGGTGGCGCTCCTGTCGGTCACGGGCACCGCCTATTCGGAATATTTCGAAGGCGCGCAATTCGTCCACTTCCTTCTCGGGCCGGCAACGGTCGCGCTCGCCGTGCCGCTCTGGCGCAACCGCATGGCGGTACGGCGCAACCTCTGGCCCATGCTGGCTGCCCTGTTCGCCGGGTCACTCACGGCAATCGGTTCAGCCGTCGGCATCGGCTGGCTTCTCGGAGCACCACCGGAGATCCTCGGTTCGCTGGCAGCCAAATCGACAACCGCACCGATCGCGATGGCGCTCACCGAAAGCATCGGAGGCATTCCGGCGCTGGCGGCAGTTCTGGTCGTCCTTACCGGGATCACCGGCGCCGTCATCGTGACCCCGCTGATGAACCTGATGCGCATCCATGATTTTGCGGCGCGCGGTTTCGCAGCCGGGATCGCCAGCCACGGCATAGGCACCGCCCGGGCGTTCCAGGTCTCCGAAGAAGCCGGCACCTTCGCCGGCATTGCCATGGGCCTGAACGGCGCGCTGACTGCTCTGATCTTCCTGATGCTGCCCCTCCTCGTCTGAGGCGGAACGGAAAAAACCCCGACCGCCGCACCGTCACCGCGCACCGGAGACCGGCGGGCGACAGAAGCGAAGCGATCGGGGCCCAGACGCCCGGCCCGGAGATCGGTTCAGGGGGGATTGAGACCGACCCGTCGGAGATCCGGACGCTCGCCCCGGATCCTGCCCTCTGAGGAGACGGGATCCGGAGCACGGTCGCGCGCCTGAAATCAACCGCGCTCCCGCCTATGCTGGTGAGATAGTGTCTCGACCCTGGCTTAACCACTCCCGCAACCGCGTGAGGCTTTCACAGTCCCGCGACGTCATCGACAATCATCGAGATTATTCCGCCGAGGCCGATACAAACCGAAAAAACGCTTGCCCCTCCCACGCACCGACACAATGATCGCCTCGCGCGCAGCAAGATCGCTCGCGCCAAATGACCGGTCATCCATTGAGATGCCGGACCAATCTGGGGGACACGAACCATGGGCCTTGCCGGCATCATCCTGTCATTGCTGCTGCTGATGTATCTCGCCTACCGCGGCATAAACGTCCTGATCCTTGCACCGATCCTGTCGCTGCTCGCGGTCCTGATGAGTGGGGGCCTGCCGATCCTCGGGACCTATACCCAGGTCTTCATGAAGGCGCTCGGCGGCTACCTGACCACCTATTTCCCGCTCTTCATGCTCGGGGCGATCTTCGGAAAGCTGATGGCCGACAGCGGCTCGGCCCGCGCCATCGCCCAGTGGATCGTCGAACGTCTCGGCCCGTCCAACGCCATCATGGCCATCGTGCTCTCATGCGGGATTCTGACCTATGGCGGTGTCTCGCTCTTCGTCGTCGCCTTCGCGGTCTACCCGATCGCGGCCGCCCTCTTCCGGCGTGCCGACGTCCCCAAGCGGTTGATCCCGGCGACCATCGCCCTCGGCTCGTTCACGTTCACCATGACCGCGCTGCCGGGCACCCCGGCGATCCAGAACGCCATCCCGATGCCTTTCTTCGGCACGACGCCCTTCGCGGCACCGATCATGGGTCTGATCGCGGCGGCGATCATGTTCGGCGGTGGCGTGATGTGGCTCAACATGCGGTCGCGAAGCGCCACCGTGCGCGGCGAGGGCTACGGCGACCATCCCCGCACCGATGCCGATGCGGAACTCGATCCCGACACGGAGCTTCCGGGGTTTCCGATCGCCATGGCGCCCGTCGTGGCCGTCATCGCGCTCAACGCGCTGTTCACCTACGTGATCATCCCGCAGATGGACACCGAGTTCCTCGCTGACCCCCAATACGGTGCGACCACCATCGACTCCGTCCGCGGAATCTGGGCGATCATATCAGCGCTCGTTGCGGCCATCGTCCTCATCATCGTGTTGAACTTCGGGCGCCTGACCAACCTCAAGGAGTCGATCAACAAGGGCACGATGGGCTCGCTGCTGCCGGTCTTCAACACGTCTTCGGAAGTCGGCTACGGCGCTGTCATCGCGTCGCTGCCGGCCTTCCTGATCGTGCGCGATGCCGTCCTGAACATCGACCCCACCAATCCGCTGGTCTCGGTCGCGGTCGCGGTCAACGTGCTCGCGGGTATCACCGGCTCGGCCTCGGGGGGCATGTCGATCGCGCTGCAGGCGCTGGGCGAGCAGTTCATGGCCATGGCCGTCGCGAACGACATCGCGCCTGCCCTGATGCACCGTGTGACCGCACTCGCCTCCGGCGGGTTCGACGCCCTGCCCCACAACGGCGCCGTGATCACACTCCTTGCAATCTGTGGCCTGACCCACAAGCAGTCCTACGCGGACATCTTCGTGGTTGCGGTGCTGATCCCCGTATTCGCCACCATCGTCGTCGTCGTGCTTGGCTCGATGTTTTGAGACGGAAATGGAGAGGGAGCCGGATTTCGACAGGGGAAATCAAACGGCCACCTGATCCCGCGAAACCCGAGGGCTGAGCGGCATCGGCCTCAAGAGGGCCCCCTACCGGGGGGCCCATCCTGCATAGCAGGCGAGTCCTGAGGGCGACCTCAAGTGTTGAGCCTCGTCAGCCTCGAAGATACGCGCTCAGAGCGGCTTCGGTCCCTTCGCTCGAGATCAGGCGGAGCCAGCGGGAGAAGCTCTCGGCGAAGCGCGCATCGTCCGCGAGATCGCCGTAGAATTCGCGCTGGTTCAGCCAGTCCCGGGGGTCGGTCTTTGCGGCAAGGGCTGCGAGGGTCAACCTGTCCCAGGCCGGGTCGTTGGCCTCGATGACGGAGCCGTCCTCGCGGACGCCTTCGCACATGCGCGCCCAGAGCGCCTCGGTCAGCGCCAGACCGTCGATCGGGGCGCCGGCCTTCAGCGCCTCGCGGATGACCGGCAGGATGAACCCGGTGTGGCGCGAGGAGCCGTCGAAGGCGACGCGGCGCACGGTGTCCACGATCTCGGGATTGGAGAACCGGCGCTCGATCAGGGCGACATAGGCTTCCGGCGTCATGTCCGGGACGGGTGCCACATGGGGCGCGATCTCTTCGGTCGCGGCCTTGCGGAAGAACGGTCCGATCAGCGGATGCGCCATGCACTCGGCGATGGTGCCGACCGAGAGGATCTCGCCCGGGTTCGAGACGATCTGGTGGCCGCCGTTCAGAATGCGGATCTTCATCGCCTCGAAGGCATGGACTTCGTCCGAGAAGGTCGCTCCGGCCTTTTCCCAGTCGGGGCGGCCGGCGCAGAAATCGTCCTCGATCACCCATTGCCGGTAGTTCTCGTGGGTGACGGGGGCGGCGTCCTCGATACCGAAGCTCCGCACGAGGTCGAGCTCTTTCGGGCCGGTCGCCGGCACGATGCAGTCGACCATGGAATTGGGGAACGAGGCGTGCGCGTCGATCCAGTCCGCGAGGTCCGGGTCGGACAGGCGGGCGAGCGACACCACGGTCTGGCGCAGGATCGCGCCGTTGCCCTGGAGGTTGTCGCAGCTCTGGCCGGTGAAGGGGCCGGTTCCGTCCGCACGCCGGCGTTTGAGGCCCGCGATCATCGCGCCGAAGGCGGTGCGCGGCGTATCGGGATGGGCGGCGTCGTGGAGGATGTCCGGGTGGTTCGCGTCGAAGCGGTTCGTGGCGGGGTCGATGTAGTAGCCGCCCTCGGTCACGGTCAGCGCCACGATGCGGATCGCGGGATCGGCGATCTGGTCGATCAGCGGGCCGTTGCCCTCGGCGACCGGGACGAAGTCGATCATCGCGCCGGTCACCTCGGCGGAACGGCCGGCGGGATCGAGTTCGATCAGGGTGTTGAGGTAGTCCTGCGCGGTGAGCCTTTCGCGTTGCGCCGCGTCGTTGGGGCGCACGCCGGCGCCGATGATCGCCCAGTCATGCGCGAGGCCCTGCTGCATCAGGCGGTGCAGGTACCAGGCCTGATGCGCGCGGTGGAAATTGCCGAGGCCGATATGGACGATGCCGGGGGTGAGGCCCGCGCGGTCGTAGGTCGGGCGGGCGATGTCGTCCGGCAGGTCTTTCAGCGTGGCGTTTGAAAGTCTCACGTCAGCTCATCCAGTTCCCGCCGTCGACGTTCAACGTCTGGGCGGTGATGTAGCGCGCCTCGTCCGAGGCCAGGAAGACGCAAGGGTCGGCGATCTCCGAAGGGTCGCCCATGCGGCCGAGCGGGACGGCCTCGCCGACCTCGCGCTTCTTCTGGCCCTTGGGCTTGTTCTCGTATTCGGCGAACTGCGCGTCGACGACGTCCCACATCGGCGTGTCGACGACGCCGGGGGCTATGGCGTTGACGCGGATGTTGTCGCCGGCGAGTTCGAGCGCCAGCGACTGGGTGATCGAGATCACCGCCGCCTTGGTGGAGCAGTAAAGCGTGATGTTCGCCTCGCCGCGACGTCCGGCCTGGGAGGAGAAGTTGATGATCGCCCCGCCGCCGCGTTTTTTCATGGAAGGCACCACCGCCTGGATGGCGAAGATCGTACCGCCGACATTGACGTCGTATTGCCGGCGGTAATCGTCGAAGGTGACCTTGTCGATCGAGGCCATGTTGAAGATGCCGGCGTTGTTGACGAGGATGTCGATCCCGCCCCAGGCCGCTTCGACGGCGGCGACGCCGCGCGCGATGGCGGCGGGGTCGGTCACGTCCATCGTCACGGCCATGCCTTGATCGCCCAGAATTGCGGCCGTCTCCTTGGCGTCGTCTTCGAGACGGTCGGCCACGGCGACCTTTGCGCCAGCCGCGACGAAGGCTTCGCAGATCGCGCGTCCGATCCCGCGCGCGCCTCCGGTGACGAGCGCGGTCTTGCCTTCGAGCCGTCTCATTGGATCCGGAGACCCTTGTTGTCGAATTTGTGGATGTGCTCGGCCTGGGGCGTCAGGTAGACCGTGTCGCCATGCTTGACGCTGAATTCGCCACCGGCCCGGACGGTCAGCGGGTCGCAGCCGGGGATGCCGTGGATATGCATGAACGTATCGGAGCCGAGATGCTCTGCGACGCCGATCGTGCCCTTCCAGGCGCCCTCGGTGGTGGAAATGTCGATGTGCTCGGGGCGGATGCCCATGGTGTGAACGCCGAGCTTGGCGGCCTCCGGGCCCTCCAGCAGGTTCATCTTCGGCGAGCCGATGAAGCCCGCGACGAACTTGTTGCGCGGCGCGCGGTAAAGCTCGAGCGGGCTGCCGACCTGTTCGATCACGCCGGCCTGGAGGACGACGATCTTGTCGGCCATGGTCATCGCCTCGACCTGGTCGTGGGTGACGTAGATCATCGTGGTGTCGAGCTTCGTGTGCAGCTCGGAGATCTCCATGCGCATTCCGACGCGCAGGGCGGCGTCGAGGTTCGAGAGCGGCTCGTCGAAGAGGAACGCCGCCGGCTCGCGGACGATGGCGCGGCCGATCGCGACGCGCTGGCGCTGGCCGCCCGAGAGCTGGCCCGGACGCCGTTCGAGATAGTCGGTGAGGTTCAGCGCGGCGGCGGCCTGGCTGATCCGCCGGTCCTGTTCACCCTGCTCCATGCCCGCCATCTTGAGCGGGAAGGCGATGTTCTTGCGAACCGACATGTGCGGATAGAGCGCGTAGCTCTGGAACACCATCGCCAGACCGCGCTTGGCGGGCGGCAGACCGGTGGCGTCCTTGCCGTCGATCTCGATATTGCCGCTGGTGGTGTCCTCCAGACCGGCGATCAGGCGCAGCAGAGTGGATTTGCCGCATCCCGAGGGGCCGACGAAAACCACGAACTCGCCGTCGTTGATCTCCAGATCCAGCGGCGGGATGACCACCACGTCGCCGAAGGCTTTCTTGACCTGCTTGAGCTGTATGCGTCCCATGTTTTCCGTCCCCTACTTCACTGCGCCGAAGGTCAGGCCCCGGACGAGTTGTTTCTGGCTGAACCAGCCCATGATCAGGATCGGCGCGATCGCCATGATCGAGGCGGCGCTCAGTTTGGCGTAGAACAGGCCCTCCGGCGCCGAGAAGCTGGCGATGAACTTGGTGAGCGGCGCCGCATCCACGGTGGTCAGAAGGATCGTCCAGAACGCCTCGTTCCAGGCCAGGATGATGTTGAGCAGGATCGTCGACGCGATGCCCGGCAAGGCCATCGGCATCAGCACGTAGATGATCTCGTTCTTGAGGTCCGCGCCGTCCATCCGGGACGCCTCGAGGATCTCGCCCGGGATCTCGCGGAAATAGGTGTAGAGCATCCAGACGATGATCGGCAGATTGATCAGCATCAGGACCACCACGAGCAGGATCCGGCTGTCCAACACGTTGAAGTATTTCGCGATCAGCACCATCGGATAGAGCACGCCGACGGCCGGGAGCATCTTGGTCGAGAGCATCCACAGGAGCACGTCCTTGGTGCGCTTGCCCGGCACGAAGGCCATCGCCCAGGCCGCCGGAACCGCGATCAAGATGCCCAGAAGCGTGGAGCCGACGGCGATGATGATCGAATTCGTCAGGGCCAGCGGGTAGTTCGACCGCTCCAGAACCGCGCGATAGTTCTCCGTGGTCCAGTCGAAGAAGAACCAGACCGGCGGGTCGGAGATCGCCGTGGCCTCGGTCTTGAAGCTGGTCAGGAAGGTCCAGAGGATCGGGAAGAAGATCAGCAGGCCGAGACCCCAGGCGAGAGCCGTCCACATGATCTTCTTTCGAGGTGTGATTGCGCGTGCCATGTTCCGATCCTCCCTAGTTGTCGAGGTTCTTGCCGACGATCCGCATCAGGAAGATCGCGATGAAGTTGGCGAGGATGACGGCGATGATACCGCCGGCCGAGCCCAGGCCGATGTTCTGGCTTTCGAGCACGCGCTGGTAGACCAGATAGGTGAGCGTGCGGGTGCCGAAGGCGCCGTTGGTGGTCACGAAGATCTCGGCGAAAATCGACAGGAGGAAGATCGTCTGGATCAGGATGACGACCGTGATCGCGCGGCTCAGATGCGGCAGGATCATGTACCAGAACCGGCTGAGTGGCGACGCGCCGTCCATCTCCGCCGCCTCGAGTTGCTCGCTCGACAGCGACTGGACCGCCGTGAGCAGGATCAGCGTCGCGAAGGGCAGCCATTGCCAGGCGACGATCACGATGATCGAGAACAGCGGTGATTGACTGAGAAAATCATAGGGTTGCAGCCCCAACCCCTTGAAGAGATATGAGAACAGCCCGTTATCGACGTTGAAGAACATGTTCTTCCAGACGAGCGCCGACACGGTCGGCATGACGAAGAACGGCGCGATCACGAGGATGCGCACGATGCCCTGCCCGAACATCGGCTGGTCCAGCAGAAGCGCGAAGAGGATGCCGCCGATGATGGTGATCGAGAGGACGCCCGCGACCATCCAGAGCGTCGTGCCCACCGCGTCGAGGAAAGAGGACGAGGTCACGAAGGCCACGTAATTGTCGAAGCCGATCCAGGGTTCGAAGGTTCCGCGCAGAGGGCGGTAATCGGCGAACGAGAAATACAGCGTCATGATCAGCGGCACGAGCATCCAGACCAGCAGGACGAACACGGCCGGCGCGATCATGATGCGCGCAGCGGATCTTGAGTTCTTCGTGGACATGATCGACCTCCGGTCAGGGGCGTGAAAGCGGGCCGGGCCTTGCGGAAACCTCGAACAGGCTCACGGAAAACCCGGATGGCTGGCGGAAGGAAGAAGGGCGGACCGTTCGGCCCGCCCTTCGAAGTCGAGGCTCAGTAGCCCGCGGCTTCCATTTCGTCGACGGTCAGCTCCTGCGATCTCGCGAGAGCCTCCTCGCCGGTCTGCTGGCCCGCGAGTGCTGCGGCCATCTCCTGGCCGACCTGGGTCGCGATGCCGGCGAATTCCGGGATCGCGACGAACTGGATGCCGGTATAGGGAACCGGATCGACCGTCGGATTGGTCGGATCGGCCGTGCCCATCGAGTTGACGGTCGCCTGCGCGAAGGGAGCCGCGTCGAGATACCGGCTGTCCTCGTAGAGGGACGCGCGGGTGCCCGGAGGAACGGCGACCCAGCCCTTCGCCTCGGCGACGAGCGCGCCGTACTCCGGACCGGTCGCCCAGCTGATGAAGGTCTTGGCGGCGTCCTGATTGTCCGACGATGTCGGGATCGCCAGCGACCAGGCCCAGAGCCAGTTGCCGCGCTTGCCCAGACCCGTGTCGGGCGCCAGAGCGAAGCCGACCTGGTCGGCGACGGTCGAAGTCGTCGTTCACGACGAACTGGCCGGCGGAGGTCGCGTCGATCCAGATGCCGCACTTGCCCTGCTGGAACAGCGTGAGGTTCTCGTTGAAGCCGTTGTTGGCGGCACCGGCGGGGCCGGATTCTTCCATCATCTCGAGGTAGAAGTTGACGGTGTTGGCCCAGGCTTCGGAGTCGAACTGGGCGTTCCAGTCCTCGTCGAACCAGCGCGCGCCGAAGGAGTTCGACATGGCGGTCAGAAGCGCCATGTTCTCGCCCCAGCCGGCCTTGCCGCGCAGGCAGATGCCGTTGATGTCGTTGTCGCGGTCGGTCATCGCCGCCGCCGCCTCGCGGATGAACTCCCAGGTGGGGGCTTCCGGCATTTCGAGGCCGGCCGCTTCCATCAGGTCACGCCGGTATATCGTGAAGGACGATTCGGCGTAGAACGGTGCGGCGTAGAGCTCGCCGTCGACGGACAGACCACCGCGGATCGCCGGAATGATGTCGTCGACATTGTATTCGGCGGGCAGGTCGTTGAGCGAGACGAGCCAGTCGTTGGCGCCCCAGATCGGAACCTCGTAGGTGCCGATGGTCAGGACATCGTACTGGCCGCCACCGGTCGAGATGTCGGTCGTGACGTTCTGGCGCAGGACGTTCTCTTCGAGCGTCACCCATTCCACGTTGATGTCGGGATGCTTGGCGTTGAAATCACCCATGAGGCTCTGCATGGTGATCATGTCGCCGTTGTTCACCGTCGCGATGGTGATGGTCGTCTGCGCGAAGGCGCCGGTCGCGGAGACCGCGACGAGTGCGGACGCAGCATAGAGTACGCTTCTGAGTTTCATTTTGGTCGTCTCCCCTGATGTGTTGTTTCTTGCCATCATCGTTAACCGAATCGGTCCGAGCAAGTCAATCTAAAACTTTACCCACGTAAACTTTTATCGTGACGCACCGCAGCATTTCAGGCGGAAGATCGCAACACCAGCTTTCCGTCAAACAGGACTTCCGGCCGGCCGGCCGGTGCTTCGCCGCCCTCGATCAACTCGAACAGCATCCCGACGCTGCGTTCGGTGATGGCCGTGTAGTCCTGCGACACCGTCGTGAGCGGCGGACAGGTGAACCGCGACCAGGGATGGTCGTCATGGCCCGCGATCCGAAGCGCACAACCGGGGCCATGTCCGACACGGAGGCCCTTCTGGTACGCCGCGGCAATCACGCCGACTGCGAGCCGGTCGTTGCTGCACAGGATCGTCCGGGATGGCAGGGATCGCGAATCGATGAGGCGCATCCCCTCCTCCAGCCCGATCTGCTCGAACTCCCACCCATCCCCCGCGACGCGGATGACATGTGGCTCGTGCCCCAACCGCTCCATCGACTCGACATAGGCCTGCCGGCGCTTGTTGGCGTTCGGATTCACCGGCGGCATCTCGAAAAAGCAGGGCGGCTCACCGGTGCGACAGAGATAGTCCACGATCAGGCCTATGCTCTGGGCGTTGTTCGAGCCCACGAAGGCCTCACCGACGTCGACATTGCTGTCGAAGACGACCGTGGGGACATCCTCCGTGAAGCGGCGCACGCTCTCGAAATCCGAGGTGCGCCCCAACGGTGCGATCAGGGCCCCGGCCGGCCGCAGGGACTGGAGGGTCGACAGCGCGTCGTTTTCGAGGTCCTGCCGGCCATGCGCACTGAAGACGATCGGCCAGAACCCCGCTTCGATGCACAGACGCTCGATCTTCCGGACGATCTCGGCGAAAAACGGATCCGCGAGATATGGCACGAGAATGCCGATCGTCTTGGTGAGCTTCCGATTCTGGTTGATGGCGAAGATGTTCGGCCGATAGTCGTATTGCTCCAGTGCGGCTTCGATCTTTGATCGCGTGGTTTTGCGGACGCTTGTCGGATCATGGAAGTACTTCGAAACCGTCGGCCTCGAAATCCCGCTCACCTCGGCGAACTCTTCCATGTTCCTGATCTTGCGCCCGGTCATTCCATCAGTCCTTTACCCTCCTGATGCGAGTGACGCACCGGCAGTCCCCCTGAGATTCCAAGGGATATCGAAAGACGCCAAAACTTTACGCGCGAAATTTTCAATATTGACAATAGTTGGCTTTCGTGAGATCGGTCAAGAAGCTTTCCACCCGGCCGACGGACACGGACACACTCTCCAGAGCAGAAAGAGCCATGAAGAAGATCGTTGTCATCGGGGAAATTCTCGTCGAGATCATGGCCGACACCGTTGGCAACGGCTTCGGCGAACCGCAGCCGCTGACGGGGCCGTTTCCATCCGGCGCCCCGGCGATCTTCGCCGACCAGGCGGCGCGGCTCGGACAGCCGGTCGGCATCTTTTCGGCTGTCGGAGACGATGATTTCGGTCGGATCAACCTCGATCGGCTCGCGCGCGACGGTGTGGACATCTCGGCCGTCCGGGTTCATCCCGATCGCCCGACCGGCACTGCATTCGTGAGATACCGCGCCGATGGCTCCCGCGACTTCGTCTTCAACATCAGGCACAGCGCCAGCGGCCATCTGAAGATGACACCGGAAGCGAAACGCCTGCTGGATTCGGCCGATCATCTGCACGTCACGGGATCATCCCTGACCAGTTCCGAACTGATCGAACTCAACACGGAGGCGGGCAGTCAGATAAAGCGGCGCGGCGGCACCCTGTCGTTCGACCCGAACATCAGGAAGGAATTCCTTGCCTCTCCCGGTGTTGCGCACGCCATGGCCCGGATCCTCGCAATGACCGATCTGTTTCTGCCGAGCGGCGACGAACTCACCTTGCTGACCGAGGCGAAGGACCCGGCCGGGGCAATCGCGGAGCTCTTCAATGCTGGCGTATCGGCCGTTGTTCACAAGAACGGAGCCGCCGGCGCACGCTATCAGGATGCGCAAACGAGCTGCGTCGCTCCGTCCTTTCAGGTTACCGAGGTCGACTCGACCGGTGCCGGAGACTGCTTCGGCGCAGCCTTTACCGCTCTCTGGTTGCGGGGAAGCTCTCCGCAGCATGCGCTCGCTCTGGCGGCAGCTGCGGGCGCACATGCCGTGACGAAACAGGGACCGATGGAAGGCGCATCCGATCTGGAAACTCTCGAAGCCTTCGTTCGTGCCAACAGCGAGGTTTCCCGATGAGCCACCCTCTTCTCGAGATCCCCGCCGCCTACCGCCGAGGCGAGCATCACGGGATCACTTCGGTCTGTTCGGCGCATCCCATCGTCATCGAGGCGGCTTTGCGGCTGGCCAGCGAGACCGGGAAGAACGTTCTGATCGAAGCGACCTGCAATCAGGTCAACCAGGACGGTGGTTATACGGGCATGACGCCCTCGGACTTTCGGCGCTTTGTCGAAGGCATCGCGAGGGAGATCGGATTCGATACCGACAGGATCATCCTCGGAGGCGACCATCTGGGGCCCAACCCCTGGAAACACCTGCCCGCAGAAGAGGCGATGGGCAAAGCCGAAACCATGATCGCCGCGTTCTCGGAGGCGGGCTTCTCGAAGCTGCACCTCGACGCGTCAATGGGTTGCAAAGGCGAGCCTGCCGCTCTTTCCGATCAGGTCGCGGCAGCACGGGCGGCGCGGCTGGCCCGTGCGGCCGAAGCGAAGCGCGGCGGCATCGAGCCCGTCTATGTGATCGGGACGGAAGTGCCCGTGCCAGGCGGAGCGACGCATGCGCTCGACGAGATCGAACTGACCGGGCCGGAAGCCGCGGTGCAAACCTACGGGATCCACAAGGAGGCGTTCGAGGCGCTCGGCCTGCAGGATGCTTTTTCGCGTGTGGTCGGCCTGGTGGTCCAGCCCGGTGTCGAATTCGGCCATTCCGACGTGATCCATTTCGACCCGGACAAGGCCGGAGCCCTGTCAGCCAGCCTCTCGTCGCTGCCGGGCATCGTCTTCGAAGCCCATTCGACCGACTATCAGACCGAAGAGGGCCTGCGGGCTCTCGTCGAGAACGGCTTTGCGATCCTGAAAGTCGGACCCTGGCTGACCTTCGCCCTGCGGGAAGCGCTCTATGCCCTCGATGGCGTCGCCGACGTGCTCGAGGGCCACGCTCCGCAAGGCGGACTGATGTCGACGATGGAGCAGATCATGCAATCCTCGCCGGACAACTGGAGCAAGTACTATTCCGGCGACGAGACCGAACTCTGGCTTCAGAGACATTTCAGCCTGTCCGATCGCATAAGGTACTACTGGCCCGACCCGATGGCGCAGAAGGCCGTGCAAGGCCTTCAGGATCGCCTCGATGGACGGACGATCGTGCCGACGGTCCTGAGCCAGTTCCTGCCGGCCGCCGGACTTCCGTCAGGTCCTGTCCGATGCCACGAGCTGCTCGTCGCATCCGTGAAGCGTGTCCTGATGATCTATGAGCGTGCAACAGGGTAACGGTTGAATGCTCGACCAGCCCCCGTTAGGCGCGAGCCTCACACCCGAGAGATGATTGTTGCGATCATTCAGGTGGCGCTGAGAACCCTGCTGGCGACGCGGCTCCAGCCCTCCGAGTCAGCCGAACATGCATCCGGCGCCCACGAGCCTGAAAGCACGGCATCCGCCGATGTCGTTCCATTCATCGTTAATCACCGGTCTAGCCACCGTAGAGCTCTTGCTCGGGGAGCTTCCGGATGCCCTGATGCCAACGTTCGCGTTCAAGCAGCGAGTCGGCGAAGAACTTGGTCGCCCAGTTCGGATACTGTAGCGGCGCGTAGGCGCCGAAGATGGGCCGGGACCCTGCGATTGCGCCTGAGTGCCGATGCCGCCCACGCAATTCCTGGGACGCCGCGACCTGCGCGATAAGTCTTTCGGCCGCTATAGAGAAGCGATCCTCGCCCGTCACCGCCGCAAGACGAAGGAAAACGATGGCGAGTTGTGCGCAACCGGTCAGACAGATGTGACGAGAAAGGTACGACCAGTCCGGCCCGAGTTCCGCCGCGATCCAACCCTCTGTCTCGAATCTCGCGACGATATGCTCCGCCGCCTTCAGGACTGCTGCAAGAATATCCTCACGGTCAGTCAGCAGATGAATTTGAAACAGCCCTCGCAAGACATAGGCGGTCCCATGCGTATTGGCGTTCCCACCCGGCTTGAACGCGTTGTGGGCAAAAAAACCATTTGCTTCCTGCTGGGCCAAGGCCCAATCCGCGTTGGCAAGCCCTGCCGTCACGGCTTCGGCGTCTCCCGACAGGCGCCCATAGGCGACAAGAGCCCAGGCGGACCGCACGTTGTAGCAATGAAACATGTCATGGCTCACATGTCGGCTGAACGCCCCGTCCTGATCCAGAGAGCCACGCAGAAACTCGGCGGACCTTGCCGCGGCTTGTGCCACGTCGCCGCGGTTGCCGCGCAGGAGCAGCGCGTTGAACCCCAGTAGGATCATGCCGGTGTCGAAGACGTCGGGCGCTTCCTGTCTGCCAAGCTCGTACCCCGAAAACCCGCCATCCGACCGCTGGATCCCGACGAGCCAGTTGCTCATTCGCTCTGCCGTCGCTGCATATTTCGGGTCACCGGACCGATCGCCCAGTGCCAGCAAGGTCGGGATGATATAGCCCGTTGTCTCCGGATAGGGCGGCATCCAGCCCTTGAGGAAGCGATAGCCCTTGGAGGAGGCTTCACCGCCACACGCTTCGACAGACCGCATCAACCAGTCACTGGCCGCATCGAGATGGGCCGCATGATCGGTTGCCTCCGGACGCGCCGCGAGCAAGGGCTCTTTTCCGGCCAACGCATCGGAAAGTGACTTTTGCACGAAGTGAAGGATCATTTGTCGCGCTCCCGCTCAACCGGCAGAAGCTGACCGCCGCGAGACTCTCGCGTGAGGCAGAAGGATCGCGTCCGCGATCTGTCTTGCGGCCGTGCCATCGCCGTAGGGGTTTGAAACCCTGCTCATCGCTGCATAGGCTTCGGGGTCGTCCAGAAGACGGGTCGCCTCTGCGACGATGCGCTGGCTGTCGACGCCGACCAGTTTCGCGCATCCGGCTTCCACGCCTTCGGGCCGCTCCGTTGTGTCACGCAGAACGAGGACGGGCTTGCCAAGGGCGGGCGCCTCCTCCTGCACGCCACCGGAATCGGTCAGCACAAGGGTCGCGCGATCCAGCAACGAGACGAACTCGGCATAGTCGAGGGGGTCGAGAAGGCAGACCGAAGGATGATCCTGCAATGCGGCGCGAACCGGAATTGAAACCCGGGGATTCGGGTGCACGGGCAGTGCCACGACAACATCGCCGCGGTCGGCGAGCTCGTGCACCGCGCGGCAGATCGCATCGATGCCATCGCCCCAGTTCTCCCGTCGATGCGCGGTCACGAGAATGAGACGACGGCCTGCCGAAAGCAGGCGGCCGAGCGCGGGGTGTTCCGGCAGTCGCAACGTATCGCCAGTCGCAAGTCTCGATCTGATCGCCTCAAGCGCATCAATTACCGTGTTGCCGGTCAGGAATATGGTCCGGGGGTCCACGTTTTCCCTGACGAGATTCTCGCGCGCGGCGGCGGTCGGGGCGAAATGCATGTCGGCAATGACGCTGACAATACGGCGATTGGCCTCTTCGGGCCACGGAGAGAGAATCGTGTCGGTCCTTAGCCCCGCCTCTATATGTCCGACCGGGATTCCCTGGTAGAAAGCCGCCATGGCGCTTGCCATCGAAGTTGTCGTATCGCCCTGCACGAGAACACGGTCCGGGCGCTCCATTTCCAGAACCTCGCTCATCTTCTGAAGCACATCGGTCGTAATTTCGGTCAATGATGGCTTTTCCCGCATCAACTTCAGATCGATGTCAGGTTCCAGCCCCACAAGCTCCATGACCTGATCGAGAATTTGCCGGTGTTGCGCCGTCGTGCACGTTCTCACCAGCACGCCGGGCCGCCGCTTCAACTCATCGATAATCGGAAAACACTTTATGGCCTCCGGTCTTGTTCCGAATACGACAAATATTTTCATTTAGGCTCTTCTTTCAAAATCTGGAATTATTCTTGATCTTTTGAGCAGGTTTCCCCAGCCAGGTTCCCAGCAGGAGCACGGCAAACCTGGCATTGGTCGTCAGGTAGCGCCACAGGAGGCGCCGTGGTTCCTGAGCCACCCTGAACAACCATTCCATACCCGTCGCCTGAACGAAACGCGGGGCGCGGCGCACCCCACCCGACAGAACGTCAAAGGCGCCACCCACCCCGATCTGAAAGGGCACTTCCAAGGCGTCCCGATAATCGTGCAAAAAGCGTTCTTTGATTGGACTGGTGATGCCCACGAAAAGACAGTCGGCCTTTGAATTGCGGATCTCAGCGACAATGCCGGCTTCATCTTCCGCACCGAAATAGCCATTTCTGAAGCCCGCTATCTTGAGATCAGGATGACTGTTGCCAAGACGTTGGATCATGGTCTCCACGACCGATTGCCGCGCACCGAGAAAGTAGGGACGGAAACCCTCGCGCTCGCAGAGGTCTAGGCTGCGCATCATCAGATCAATGCCGGTAACTCGTCCGCCCGGCTCGATTCCAAGCAATCGGCATCCCATCATCACGCCAGCCCCATCAACACAGATGATATCGCTTTCGCGAACATAGCGAGCGAGGTCGCCGCACTTGCGCATCTGGATGAGCTTCGCAACATTGATGTCTGAATGCTGAAGGCGTTTGCGATCACGCATTGAGCGCTGCGCCAAAGACAACATGCGTTCCATATCCATCCGATGGAAGGGCGCCGCGAGAACCTCCCCCTCCGGAAGGTCGTGTTGCAGTACTTCCATAACGATTTAAACTTTCACCAACACAGACCACTTAGGTTGATAAACCCATTATCAACCGCCAATTTACAAAGAGTTATTTTATCAAAGCCCATCGCACATTACAAAAAATTTTTAGTGATGAATTTTTCGAAATTTTTCGATTTTTATTAATTTAAAAATATGTGATTTACAAATGGAAAAATTTAAGTTTCATGTATTTTTTTAATATATGTAATTCATTTTTGAAAAAAGACTTGTCAAAATAGAACGCACGAGATGTTTTATATCGGCATTATTATTTTGAGAATTGCGCTGCAATGATGGCGTTTTGTATCAGAAAATCCAGGATTTTTGGCGATGCACGTGTCGATAGTCCCGCCAAGCGCAAAAGCGAGG
>CAVQAX010000017.1:0-138528 GCA_963710515.1 uncultured Alphaproteobacteria bacterium | reverse complement strand
CGATCGCCTGACGCTGTCCCCCCGGCGTGTCGAGGATCAACTCGGAGCCGGGATCCCAGTGTGTCATCCGGACCATGCCGATGGCGACGTTGGTGCCGAAATCAGGCGACCATGCTGCCGAAGAGACCCGGCCGACGGTCTTGCTTCCGGCGCGCAGCAGCCAATCTCCCGTACAGGGCGGCACTGGTGGACCAGAGATGGCAATTGGCCGGATTTGCTGCACCGGGCCCTCCTTGGCGACCCTCAAGAGCGCATCGCGTCCGATGCAGCCGATCGCGGTCTGTGTATTGCAGAACCGACCGAGCCCGCATTCGTGCGGGGTATTGTCGTCCGTCATGTCGTTGCCGTAGGACAGGAGCCCGCTTTCGACGCGTTCGATCCCGTTGGGGCAACCGGCCCGCACATCCATCGAGGCACCCGCTTCGAGCAGGGCGTTCCAGAGCGGCATGCCGAGATCGGAGCCCTCGAGGTAGATCTCGAAGCCGCCCTGCTTCGAATACCCCGAGCGCGCGACAACCAGCACGCGGCCCATGAACTCGAACATTCCGAAGCGGAAGAAGCGCACCGCCCGCACGCCATCGCCAAAAACCGCAGCCATCAGGTCATCGGCGCGTGGTCCCTGCACGGCCAGGGGCGAGACGTCGGGTTCGTCCACCAGCACGTCCAGACGAAAGCCGTAGACGAGGCCTTTCACCCAAAGCAGAAGGTCGCTGTCGGCAATAGAGATCCACCAGCGATCCTCGGCCAGCTTGACCGCGACCGGATCATTGAGCATGCCCCCGGTCTCGTCGACCATCGGGACATAGTAGCACTGGCCGGGCAGCATGCTGCGAAGGTCGCGCGGCGTCAGCATCTGCATCAGGCGCCCGGCATCGGGTCCACGCAACTCGACCTGCCGTTCGCAGGCCACATCCCAGACCTGCACTGCGGATTTCAGATGGTGGTAATCCTCTTCCACCGACCGGAACACCGTCGGCAGCAGCATGTGGTTGTAGATCGTATAGGCCGTGACGCCCGCGGCCTCGACACCGTCGCTGAAGGGCGTACGCCTCAGACGGCGGGAAACGGAGAGCTTCGGCATATCACCCATCAGGCGAGGTCCTTTGCGCGGGCGCGGAGCAGGAATTTCTGTACCTTGCCAGTGGCGGTTTTGGGAATTTCAGTGAAGACGATGGTCTTCGGCGTCTTGAAGCCCGCCAGATGCGCGCGGCAGAATGCGATGATCGCGTCGGCATCGGCCACTGCACCCGGTCGCAGTTCGACGAAGGCGCAGGGCACCTCGCCCCACTTCGCGTCCGGTTTCGCGACAACGGCGGCGGCCTGAACATCGGGATGGCGATAGAGCGTCGCTTCGACCTCGACCGACGAGACGTTCTCACCGCCGGAGATGATCACGTCCTTCAGCCTGTCGCGGATCTGAATGTAGCCGTCTGGATGGACGACGGCCGCATCGCCGGTCGCGAAACGCCCCCCCGCCAGGGCGGCCTCGGTGGCGGTCGCATCCTTGTAGTAACCCTTCATGACGGTATTGCCGCGCACGAAGATCTCGCCCTGGGTGACGCCGTCATGGGGCACCGGTTGGCCGGTCTCGCGGTCGACCACCGCGATCTCCTCGACCATGGGGAACGCAACGCCCTGACGCGCCCGCTGTTCCGATCGTGCGGCGGGGGTCAGCGCGGCCCAGCCGGGTTGCGGCAGGGCCTGGCTGATATGGCCATAGGTCTCGGTCAGCCCGTAGACATGCATCACCTCCATTCCCATGGCCGCGGTCCGTTCGAGGATCGCCGGCGGCGGCGGGGCGCCGGCGGTCATGACCTGGATCGGGGGGGAGAACGGGAGCGCGGAGCGGCATCGCTTTCGGCCAGCATCTGCAGCACCACCGGCGCGGCACCGAAATGCGTGACGGATTCGGCTTCGATGGCCGCAAAAAGGCGCGACGGTTCGGGTTGGCGGACAAACACCGTCTTGCCGCCGACGATGGCCATCATCCACGGATGCCCCCAACCGTTGCAATGAAACATTGGCACCACGGACAGATAGCTTGGCCGGTGCGGAACCTGCCACGCGGCAACGGTCCCGAGTGCCATGAGATACGCCCCGCGATGGTGATAGATCACGCCCTTCGGCCGCCCGGAGGTGCCCGAGGTGTAGTTGAGCGTGATGGCTTGCCACTCGTCCTCTGGCGGGGCGAGAGCGTCCCCGGCGGCACTCTCGGCAAGCGCTTCATAGGAGGGATCACCACGTGCCTCGGATTCCGGGCCCGCAGGGTCCGTGATCTCGACCACGGGGAGCTGGTCCTGCATCAGCGCGAAGGCGGCGTCGAGAAGGGGGCGCAGGGCTGTGTCGACGATGACCAGCCGGCAATCGGAATGCGCGAGGATGTAGGCGATCGTGTCCGGTTCCAGCCTGATGTTGATCGCGCACAGGACGGCCCCTGCCATAGGCACCGCAAAATGCGCCTCGAAGAGTTCCGGGATGTTGGGCGCCAGCATGCAGACCGTATCGCCCCGGCCGATCCCCATCGCCGCCAGTCCTGAAGCCACCGCCTTCACCCGGCGCGCGGTTTCCGCCCAGTCGCGCCGGATATCACCGTAGGCGATGGCGACATCACCCGCGTGAACGTCCGCCGCGCGGGCCAGGAACGACAGCGGTGATAACGCGATGTGGTTGGCATCGCATTGCGGAGGGATCTGGTAGTGCTCGTGCATCTGCGGATGCGCTCAGCGGGGACCGTGCCAGTCGATCTGGCAGATCTCGGCCGACCGGCCGTCGAAATCCCAGACCCGACCGAAGGCACGCACCCGCCCCTTGGTGGCCGTGCCGACGGTGATGTCCGGGCCCATCCAGTATTCGGTGTTGGTGACGACGATGTCCTTGCCACCGTTCCCGGGCACGGGGACGACCTCGCCCTGAATCTTCTTGCCGACCATGAGCCGGCGGGTGGAGCCTTCGGTCTCGTAGCTGACGGGCGCGCGTTCGGCACCGAGAAACTCGCTGACCAGAACGCCGAACAACCCCGTGGTTCCGCGCGCACGGCCGCTGAAGATCGCCACGAGCGCGTCATAGGCGATGTCGCTGGCGCGGTCGTCGATGAACACGGCGGCCTTCCAGTTGCCCCGCGCCATCAGACCGGGGATTTCCAGCATCAGTCCAACATTGAGGCCCGAGAGGTCCACGTCACCGTAGCTGCCCGTGTCGATGCGCACGCCGGACCATGCCTGGCAATACCCCTCGGTCGGGGCGTGTTTGCCGAGGCTCACGACACAGGGGCAAAATACCGTGCAGTTGCAGTTCAGGATCAACTCGCCCTTCAGGGTCCATTCGGTCGTTCCGGGTGCATCGAGGGCCATGGGTGAGTTCCTTTACGTGGCAATTCAGATATTCAGGGCGAGGGTGGCTCCGGCCGCCAGCAGAAGGATGGCGCCCAGAGGGCGGGTGAGCTGCCGACCGATGTCCGGTAGCTTCTCGAGCGTCATCAGGAGCATGGCGAGGCCCATGAAGCCGAGGTTCATGGTGCCCCCGACAAAGGCCAGCAGCATGAGCGCCCAGCAGCAGCCGAGGCAGTCCAGACCGAGGCGCAATCCGTTGCGCCACGGACCTTCTTCCCAGTGCTGCATGAAGAAAGTGAGCGGCGCCCGGCAGCGCGACACGCAGGCGTCTTTCAGGGCGCTGAACTGATAGGCTCCGGCGGAAGCCAGCAGCAACGCCGACAGGGCCGTCGACCGGCTTTGTCCCAACTCGCCGATCAGGCCGGTGGCGAAAAGCGCGGACTGCGCCAGCCCGGCGAGCACGGAGAAGCCCAGCCACACGGCGAAGTAGCCGGCCACAAGATGCCAAAAAGCGGTCTGCGTTGCGCTCCCGAACTGGTCGTAGACGGCAAAGGCCGGAAGCGCGGTCGGCGCCATCATCGCGCAGGCCATCAGGGCCCACATGGCGACGCTCGCCCAAAGTCCGGCAACGCCGGGCGTGACGCCGCACAGGGCCGCGATCAGGCCGGCCCCGTAGATGTTCTCCAACTCACGCAGCTCCGCCGGAACGGCCATGGCGAAAAGCGCAGTCCAGCCCAGCAGAACGAGGCCGAAAAAGCCCAGCCAATGCATCTGCGCGAAGGTCCCGACACGAAATGCCAGCAAGCCTCGCCCTCCCCTGCGCGACCCAGACTGACTTCACAGCTTCCAGATTATCAAATGCCTTACAAACAAAATCGGACCTGCCCGATCGAATGATCCGCGGGCAGGTTTGTCACACAGAAGGCCGCCACCCGGGTCAGGCCCCAGATGTGAGGGGCCAGTTGAATCGTCCGGACCCCGGTTTGGGGGTTCTTCGCCCGATGCGAAGGCTTGGCTCTGCCTTGGTTTGCGCCAAGATCGCCTTCATATGCCAGTCAGGACAAATTCGGGGCAGCAGTTCCCATTGCCGTGCGCTGTCCAAGCGACTTGACGGGTCGCGGGTGGAACTGATCGCGCCGTTGTTGCCGCCGGCGAAACGGGGAGGCTGACCACGAACCACCGATGTGGGTGAGGTGGCGGACGCGATCCTCTTCATCTACATCGCGTCGAGCGGTTGCTAGTGGCGGGTAGTGCTCCAGGGGGTGGTGTAATTCCGAGGGTACCGCGGGCTGAGCGGAGCCTTGCGTAGCTTGGGCGAAGCCGGTGCGGGTTGCCGCGCGGCCATGCACGTTCTCCGGTAGGAATTGGGTTGCACACCTACTCTGCCGATCAATGAAATCACCCGTGGCCAAGGATACGATATCAGAAACGGCTGCGCTGAAGGCGCTTTTTTCGGAGACCTCCGATCATCTGATTCTGGCCGCGATGCTGGGTTTTGTCGCCGACCGTTTGATGGCGATGGATGTGGACCAACTGTGCGGTGCCGGGTCGCATCCACGCTCGGTTGAGCAGATGAACCGCCGGAACGGGTATCGTCCGCGCCGGTGGGAACCGTCGCCGCCATCTGCGAGGATCAAGCCATGGACCCGGCCAAAATCGCCGCCCTGTAAACCGGCTCAACACCTAGCCGCAGAACAAATTTCACCTCGTCCCGGGGCAATAACGTGCCGACGCCTCGCAAAGGACTGGTAGAAATCTCTGGCAAGCTCGACCGCCTGGACGTTGATCGCAAGCATCAGGCTCATGACCCGGCGACTCGCAAGATAGTTCCATATCTGATGGACTTTTGAGTTGGGATCTAGGCTCAGGACGTATAATCAGGATTCCCACGCGCCGTGATGTGTGATTCAAGCTTCCTGTTGGGGGAGTTTGCGATGTCCGATCACCACTTCTGGCTTTCCGAAACGCAGTTCGCGCGTCTGGAACCGCTTCTGCCGAACAAGCCGCGCGGCGTGCCTCGGGTTGATGACCGGCGGGTGATTTCGGGGATTATTCATGTCATCCGGGGCGGGCTGATGTGGCGGGACGCGCCAGGCGTCCACGGACCGCCGAAGACGCTCTACAACCGCTTCATCCGCTGGAGCCGGATCGGCGTCTTCGACCGGATCTTCGCCACCCTGGCCGGCGGGAGCGAGGCGACTGACACCGTCATGATCGACGCGACGCATCTCAAAGCGCACCGCACCGCCGCCAGCCTGCTCAAAAAGGGGGGTGTTCCCCGCCGTATCGGCAGGACGAAGGGCGGCCTGAACTCAAAGCTGCACGCCGTTTGTGACGGCGAGGGCGAGCCCTTGATATTGCTTCTCACCGAGGGTCAGGTCAGTGACTATCGCGGTGCCGCGACCATGCTGACCGACCTGCCCGACGCCGAGGTGCTCATCGCCGACAAGGGCTACGACAGCGATTGGTTCCGCGCGGCCCTGACGAGCCTCCGGATCGAGCCATGCATCCCGGGACGGGCGAACCGAAAGGTGCAGATCCCTTACAACGCCGACATCTACAAACAGCGCAACCGCATCGAGCGCATGTTCGGCAGGCTCAAGGACTGGCGCCGCATTGCCACCCGATACCACCGTTGCGAGCACACCTTCATGAGCGCAATCTGCATCGCTGCTACCGTCATCTTCTGGTTATGAGTCCTGAGCCTAAAAACTGGTCCTGCAAGACAACATTTACCAAGATTAACGATCAACTCTGCCGAGGTTGGTGGTCTTGCCCCCGTTTCACCGGACACTCAGGCGGTTGCGGTTTGATCTGCGATGAACTCGCGGGGCGAGCGCATTTTCAGTCCTGAGTGCGGGTGGTTGTCGTTGTAGTCCTCGATCCAGCCTCCGATCAATCCGAGAACGGTCTGTGCGTCCGGCAACGGAGTCACCTGGACGTAATCGCGCTTCAGCGTCTTCACGAAGGCCTCCGAGATACCGTTGCTTTGCGGGCTCTGGACCGGCGTGGAGCAGGGTTTCAGACCCAACTGGCGGGCGAAGACCTGCGTGTCCTTCGCGATGTAGGGCGAGCCGTTATCGCTGAGCATCTCGATGACCGACGGGGCGCGGTATGCGCCGAAGCGGCTTTCCACGGCTTCGAGCATGATATCGCGGATGTCGGAGTCGCTGACCCCGGCGTTGACCACCGCCCGCCAGGCGATGATCTCGCGGTCGTGGGCATCGATGATGAAGGCGCCGCGGATGATGTCGCCGTTCCAGCAGGTGAACTCGAACCCATCGCTGCACCAACGCAGGTTCGAGCGCATGACGATGACCTTTCCGTCATGAGCGTGTTCCGGTCGCTCCGTGTATTTCCGCGCCAGCAGCAGGTTGTGGGTCTGCATGATCCGGTAGATCCGCTTGTGATTGACCGGGGCCAGACCCTCCGAGCGCAGCTGACGGTTCAGGATCGCCGTGATCCGCCGATAGCCGTAGGTGGGGCGCGCCGATACGAGCGCCGTGATCAGTGGCGCCACCGCCGCGTCTTGCGCTTTATGATAGCGCCGACGCGGCTCCACCCTGCCGTTCAGCCGGTCGAGCAGGTTCGAGCGGCTACGCCCAGAATCTCCGCCACGACCTTCACCGGAAATCGCCCTTCAGCGGCGACCGCGCGAGCAACGTCTGTTTTTTTGACTGTGACTTGTCCAGGGCCTCGCGCAGGATCTCTGCTTCCAGCGTCTTGCGGCCGAGCTGGCGTTCGAGTTCGCGGATGCGGTCCTCCATTTGTCGGACGGCGCGATTGCTCGTCACATCGTCATCCTCGGACACGGCTACGGCTCCTCCATCAAGCATCAGGCGGTGACGTGACCCCTTGTTTCTCCTCCGGACGCTGCTGGAATCCAGACCGAGCGAAGGGACTGGATATGAAGCGAAGCAGGTTCACCGAAGAGCAGATCATCGGCATGCTGCGAGAGAACGAGGCCGGCGCGGCGGTGGCCGATCTGTGTCGGAAGCATGGGATGTCATCGGCGACGTTCTATGCGTGGAAAGCCAAGTATGGCGGCATGGACGTGTCGGACGCACGGCGCCTGAAGGCGCTGGAAGACGAGAACGCGAAGCTGAAGCGGCTCTATGCCGATGCGATGCTCGACAACGCGGGGTTGAAAGACCTCCTGTCAAAAAAGTGGTGACGCCCGCTGCCAAGCGGGACGCGGTCGCCCACGTCAGGACGCTTCTTGAAGTGAGCGAGCGGCGGGCGTGCGCCATGATCGCTGTGGACCGGAGCTTGATCCGTTACAGCAGCAAGCGGCCCGATGACGAGGTTCTGCGGGCGCGGCTGCGCGAACTGGCCGATCAGCGGCGACGGTTCGGATACCGTCGTCTGCATGTCCTGCTGCGCCAGGACGGACATGTGGTGAACCGCAAGAAGACGCAGCGGCTCTACCGCGAAGAGGGCCTGACGGTCAGGCGGCGGAAGTCCCGCCGCCGGATCGCGGTGGCACGCACGCCGATTCCGCTGGCGACAGGTCCGAACAGCCGCTGGTCCGTCGATTTCGTTCACGACCAGCTCGCCGACGGTCGGCGGTTCCGGGTGCTGAACGTCATCGACGATGTGACGAAGGAATGCCTGGCCGCGATCCCGGACACGTCGATCTCGGGGAAACGCGTCGTCCGGGAGATGAGGGCGGTGATCGAAAGGCGTGGCCGACCCGGCGTGATTGTCAGCGACAACGGCACGGAGTTCACTTCGACCGCGGTACTGGCCTTCTCGCAGGACCTCAAACTCGACTGGCGATACATCGCCCCCGGCAAGCCGACCCAGAATGCCTTCGCCGAAAGTTTCCAAGGCCGGATGCGGGACGAGTGCCTCAACGAGCACCTGTTTTTCTCGATGGGTCATGCCCGCGCGGTGATCGCCGCATGGCGGGCCGACTTCAACGCCGCGCGGCCGCATTCGTCGCTCGGATACCTGACCCCGGCCGCCTACGCGGCCTCCCTGAAAACGCAATGGCCATCGACGCTCCACCCGGTGGATGGTTCCGCGCCAATGGCCATTGCTCACGCAGCGCAAACGCGCAAATCTCAACACTTGATTCCGGTCGCGAATGGATGAGCGATAGGGGTCACGTCAGTCCACATGGACACCCTCGGCCTCAGCCAGCGCGCCTTGGAGTTCGCGCATGGTGATGTCCGGGTCCTGTTCGACGAGTTCGAGGAGAAAGCCACGGTATGGACCAGGTTTGCCCGATCCCGGCGGACGTCCGCATTTGGCGGGGGCGAGCGGCTCGCCGCGCCGGACCTTGCGCGCAAGCCGCGCGCCGGTCGCCGCGGAGATCATCAGACGCCGGGCGGCTTCACGGCCGCTGAGGCCGGTCTCGACAGCCTGTCGAAACCGGCGCCGAAGGTCGAGCGAAAGGGGGGCGAGCATGGCATGATCCTCCTGAACAGGATGAATCACAACAACCCGCTCAAGGGAACCCCCGATTCAACGTAGCCGCAGGACGCTTTAGAGCGTTCACCCACCGATCTGGATCGATTGCGGATTCCCATTCGGGTGAAGGCCTGCTTCACTGACCCGACGCAGATTTCGGGGGCGACTATGGGCAAACCACTCTCCATGGAGCTGAGGGAAAGGTTGATCAAGGCGATTGACGCTGGCCTGAGCCGGCGGGCGGCTGCGGCGCGGTACGGGGTCGCGCCGTCTACAGCGATCCGCTGGGATATGGAGCGGCGGTCTACCGGGTCGTTTTTGCCGAAGCCCCAGGGCGGCGACATGCGGTCTCGCAGGATCGAGGCTAATGCTCGGGTGATCCATGCCGCGCCGGAAGAGACGCCGGATATCACGCTGGCGGAGCTCTGCAAGCAGCTGTCCGAGCGCGGCATCGCAGCCTCGACCTCGTCGCTGTGGCGGTTCTTCCGGCGCCACGGGATCACGCGGAAAAAAAGACCGGACACGCGGCCGAACAGGATCGCCCGGACGTCCTGAAGCGACGTCTCGACTGGTTCGACGGACAGCCCGGTCTGGACCCCGACCGGCTCGTGTTCATTGATGAAACCTGGACGGCGACGAACATGGCCCGCAGCCACGGGCGTTCCCGCAAGGGCGAGCGGGTGCGCACGCGGCTTTCCGCATGGACATCGCGAGACCACCACTTTGGTCGCCGGGTTGCGGAAGACCGGCATGGTCGCACCGATGACGCTCGACGGGCCGATCAACGGGGACTGGTTAGGAGCCTAGGTCCGCCACATGCTGACCCCGACGCTGCGGCCCGGCGACATTGTCATCATGGACAATCTCTCCAGCCACAAGCGGGCGTCCCGTGGAACTTCAGTCCTGGATCGCTGTTAGTCGCCACAGGTTCGGGCCGAGCGGCTCCATGCCGGCGCGGTCGGCGGCGCGTGTGCCGTCGTTGAGGAGGGTGGCGATGTCGGCGGCGACGGTGCGGTTCGAGAGGTGGTATACGTGTCCCGACAGCGCACTCGCGGGCGCGCCGGGGATATCGATGTCTGTGATCCCCGACAGGCTCGAGACATCGATCACCTCGACGCCTTCGAGGGCCGAGAGGTCGTTGCCGGTCTGGCCGAGACGGGGATAGCCGTGCAACTCGGCGGAGACCGCCAGCGGCAGGTCCTTGTCGGAGATGTAGATGGTGATGGTCCGGGCGACTCCGCGGATGCGTGGCAGGTGTTGCACGAAGATGTCGAAATCCATGTCCGGGGCGATCAGAACCACGTTGTCGACGAGGGGCTCCAGCCCGGCATGATCCCTCGCGAGGCCGTCGAGGGCGAGGACCGCGCCGCGGCCGCCGAGGCTATGGCCCAGCAGGTCCACTTCGCCGGTGCCGAAGCGGCGTACGAGTTCGGCGACAGACCCGGCGATGGCCGGCACGCTCCAGTAGAGATCGCTCTCGTCGGAAGCATAGCTCAGAATTTCCTCGTCCGAGGGCCAGCTGAACAGCAGCATCCGTCCGTCGAGATCGAGATTGCGCCGCACCATGCCGGCCCGGACGCAGTTGCGCTCCATGCCTTCGTAATATCCGTGGACGTAGAGCGCGGGACGGCTTTCGCCGGCGCTGGTCTCCAGATCGTCGAAGATGGTCGCGGGGCTCAGCAGATGCAGCGCGGAGAGCCTGTAATCGCGGCCGGGTATCTTGAGGGCGGTCGCCTCGGCGAGGGGCGCGAGCAGGCCTGTATTTTCCATCAGGATGCAGTAGCCGGCACTCAACGCCGCGCGGTTGCCGCCGAGGGCGCGCGCTGGGGCGGACTGGCCGGTCGCGTCACGCAACGTGAGGAACGGCACGGCCGTGCTCCCCGGCGGGATCTCGGTCTGTGCCAGTGCCGGCAGGGTGACGAAGAGGGCGAGGGTCGCGGCACGGGCGACGCGGCCGAGCCTGGAAATGCGATCCGTCATCGGGGCCCCTTCTATTGTGGCTGATCGGCCGGCATAGGCGGCCCTCGCAAGGTATCGCAACGGCCGGGCGGGCCGGGCAAGTCAATTCGGCGCGGGGCCGGTTGACGGTTGCGATGCGCGCCCGGGGCTCTAGGCTGGCGTCGGAACGGGGGAGGCGTGGCGATGAAGACGATCCTGGTGGTCAACCGAAAGGGTGGTTGCGGCAAGACCATGACGGCGATCACGCTGGCAGCGGCGCTGGCGGGGCAGGGCGGGCGCGTGGCGCTGGCGGATGCAGACGGGCAGAAATCCGCCTTGCGCTGGCTGAAGAAACGCCCCGCTACGGCCGCGCCGGTCGCCGGGCTCGACTGGACTGCGGCGGGGCGGATCGGTGATGCGCCGAAGCGCCTCGACTGGCTGGTGATCGATGCACCCGGCGCGATCGGCGGCGGTCGCGCGGAGGCGCTGATCGCCGAATCGGCTGTGCTCGTGGCACCGGTTCTGCCGTCCTTCTTCGACGAGGACAGCACCCGGCGCTTCCTGCGCGACATCGACGAGATCAAGCGGATCCGGAAGGGCAAGGTCGGGCTCCACCTGATCGCCAACCGCATCCGGCCGCAGCAGCGCTCGACGGCCCGGCTGCAGGCGTTCTTCGACAAGCTCGGGCATCGGCCGGCCGCCTGGATCACCGAGCGGGCGGCCTATTCGGACCTCGCCGAGCAGGGCCTCGCCGTGTTCGACAAGCCGCAGCGGGCCTATGCGCCGCTGCGTGCCCAGTGGCAGCCGCTGGTGGCGGCGCTGGACTGAGAGCCACGCTGATCGTCGGGTGCCCAGGTGGCGCGGCAGGGAGCTTGCGTCCGGCGGCGGTGCCGGTAGGGTCGCGGTCGATCTAGGGGGAGAAGAGCGATGGATCTGGGAATTCGCGGGAAACGGGCGATCGTCTGTGCGGCGTCGAAGGGGCTGGGGCGGGGCTGTGCGGAGGCGCTGGCCGGAGCCGGGGTCGATCTGGTGATCAATGCCCGCGGGATGGAGGCGCTTGAGGCGACTGCGGCGGAGATCCGCGCTGCACATGAGGTGAACGTGGTGCCGGTCGCGGCCGACATCACCACGGCCGAGGGGCGCGCAGCGGTGCTGGCCGAGGCGCCGGACGCGGACATCCTCGTGACCAATGCCGCCGGGCCGCCGCCTGGGATGTGGTCCGACTGGGACCGCGACGATTTCATCGCCGCGCTCGATGCCAATATGCTCACCCCGATCGCGCTGATGCAGGCGCTGCTGCCGGGAATGTGCGACCGCGGCTGGGGGCGGGTGGTGAACATCACCTCGGGATCCGTGAAGTCGCCTATTCCGCAGCTCGGCCTCTCGAACACCGCGCGGGCAGGGCTGACGGGGTTTGTGGCTGGCACGAGCCGGCAGGTGGCGCCGATGGGGGTGATCATCAACAACCTGCTGCCAGGCATCCATGCCACCGACCGCGCCGACAGCCTCGACGGCGCGGTGATGAAGGCACAAGGCATCAGCCTCGAGGAAGCGCGGGCGCGGCGCTACGCTACCATTCCGGTGCGGCGCTACGGGACCCGGCAGGAATTCGGCGCGACCTGTGCATTCCTCTGCTCACAATTCGCCGGGTTCATCGTGGGCCAGAACATCCTGGCCGATGGCGGCGCGTTCAACTCGACCCTCTAGCGGCTTGCGCGGGCAGGGCGCGGTTGCTATCTGTGACGATACCTGATGGATTTGATCGGAAATGGGAGGACCCCGGGTGCAGCATGCCCGCCCCGCCCCGAGCGACACGCGGCTCGAACTGCACGACATCGTGCATGCCTATGACGGCGTGCCCGTGCTCGACGGCGTATCGCTGGAGCTGTCGCGCGGCGAGGTGACCTGCCTGCTCGGGCCGTCGGGCTGCGGCAAGTCCACGCTGCTGCGCATCGCCGCCGGTGTCGAGCGGCAGCAGGCGGGCCGCGTCGTGGTCGACGGCGAGGTGGTCTCGGAAGGCCGGCTGCACGCGCCGCCGGAACGCCGGCGCATCGGGCTGATGTTTCAGGACTTCGCGCTCTTCCCGCATCTGAACGTGGCAGAAAACGTCGCCTTCGGCATGACCGGCAGCGGGCCTGACAAGGCCGAGCGCAGCGCACACCTGCTGTCCCGGGTCGGCCTCGACCGGCACGGCGCGCGCTACCCGCACCAGCTCTCGGGTGGCGAGCAGCAGCGGGTGGCCCTCGTGCGCGCCCTGGCGCCGCGCCCGCCGATCCTGCTGATGGACGAGCCGTTCTCCGGGCTCGACAACCGGCTGCGTGACGCGATCCGCGACCAGACCCTCGAAGTGCTCAAGGACGAGGACACCGCGGTGATGCTGGTGACCCACGAGCCCGAGGAGGCCATGAAGATGGCCGACCGGATCGCGCTGATGCGCGGCGGGCGCATCGTGCAGCAGGGCGCCCCCTACAACATCTACAATGCGCCGGTGGACAAGGAGGCGGCGATGTTCTTCTCGGACATCAACGTGCTTCACGGCGAGGTGAAGAACTTCGCCACCGACACGCCGTTCGGGCAGTTCATGACCCCTGGGCTCGCAGACCGTGCCGATGTCGAGATCATCATCCGGCCCCAGCACCTCAAGATGGACTTCGACCGCCAGGGCACCGGCCCGCTGCCGACGCCGCAGGACGGCATGCCGGCCCGGGGCTGCGTGGCGCGCGCCCGCTTCGTCGGCAATCAGAGCATCGTCGAGCTCCGCATGGACTTCGACGGATCGATGCTCAAGGCCACGGTTCCGGGGGTGTTCCTGCCCCCGGTAGGTACGCCGCTCTGGCTCTCCATGCGGCGCGATCGCTGTTTCGTGTTCCCCTGCCGTGAGCAAAGCGTGCTTTCCAGTCCGTTTTTTGATGCTGCCACAGCGCGCGAGACCGCGATTGGGGTTTGATTGCATCGCCCGGACGCCATATGTGTGGGGCGGAAGGAACGGGCGCGGTAGCCGCGCCCGGGCCGGAAACGGAGAGACGTCATGTTGAACAATATAGGTCCGGCGGGCCTTCTGCTGATCGCCATCGTGGTGCTGGTCCTGTTCGGGCGCGGCAAGATCGCCGGGCTGATGGGCGAGGTCGGCAAGGGCATCACCAGCTTCAAGCGCGGAATCAAGGAGGGCACCGACGAGATCGAGAATGCCAGCCGCGCCGCCTCCGAGGAAGCCCGCGACATCACGCCGGAAAAGGACAAGGCCTGATCCGGCCATCTCTCGGGAACGGGCCTGACACATGGATATCGGCTGGTCGGAACTGCTGCTGATCGCCATTGTGGCGCTCATCGTGGTCGGCCCAAAGGAACTTCCGGGTCTGTTCAAGACCGTCGGACAGTTCATGGGCAAGGCCCGCGGCATGGCCCGCGAGTTTCAGCGCTCGATGGAGCAGGCCGCCGAGGAAAGCGGGCTCAACGAGGCCGCGAAGGGCCTCAAGGGCATCGACAATCTCAACCTCAACTCCGCGACCAAATCCGCGAAGAACTACGCGAAATCCGCGGTGACCGGGGGCAAAACCGGCTCCGGGACGGATGCCGCGCCGGAGGCGGATCCGGCGACGACTGCTCCGTCAGCAAATCCACCGCCAGCGACCGGGGCTGCCGCGCACGCGTCCGAGGGCACCGCATCGCAGCCTGACGATCCGATTCCCGTGCCGGAACCGGCCGAGAAGCCGGTGCGGGAGCCGAGCGGGTCATGACCGACGACCATATCGACGACAGCTCGGCGCCGCTGATCGAGCATCTCGCGGAGTTGCGCAACCGACTGATCTACTCGGTTCTGGCCTTCGTGGTCTGCATGGTGGCGACCTTCACGGTGGCCGGTCCGGTCTTCAACTTCCTCGCGGCCCCGCTCACCCGCATCCTGATCGAGAACGGCCAGGAGCCGGGGCTGATCTTCACCGGGCTGCAGCAGGGCTTCATGACCCAGGTGAAGATCGCCATGTTCGGCGGCTTCGTCTTCGGCTTTCCGGTTATCGCCTACCAGCTCTGGCGTTTCGTGGCCCCCGGCCTCTATCGCACCGAGAAGAACGCCTTCCTGCCGTTCCTGATCGCCTCGCCGGTGCTGTTCGCGATCGGCGCGGCTTTCGCCTATTACGTGGTGCTTCCGCTGGCCTTCGACTTCTTCCTCGGCTTCCAGCAGTTCGGCGCTCCGGCGCCGGCGCTGCCCGAGCCGGGTGCGTTGGCCGAGGCCGCGCCTGGCGATGCGGTGAGCATCCAGTTTCTCGGCACGATCAACGAATATCTCGGTCTGACGATGAAGTTCGTCATCGCCTTCGGACTGTGCTTCCAGCTTCCGGTCCTGCTCACGCTGATGGGCAAGGCCGGGCTCGTCTCGGCGAAGGGTCTTGGCGACGTGCGCAAATATGCCGTCGTCGGCATCCTGGTGCTTGCCGCCCTCGTCACCCCGCCGGACGTGATAACCCAGGTGATCCTGTTCACGGTTGTCTACGGGCTCTACGAGATCTCGATCTTCCTCGTGCGCATGGTCGAGCGCAAGCGCGAGAAGGAATTACGGGCCGCTGGTCTCTGGGACGAGGATCTCGAGGACAACGCGTGACCGAGCTGGCCACGCAAGACCTCGCGCGCATCGCCGCGGCCCTCGAGCGCATGACGCCCGTGCCGCCCCCGGCCCCGGACCTCGACGCGGCGGAGGCCTTCGTCTGGCATGTGGAGCCCGACCGTCTGGAACCGGTGGTCGAGGTAAGTCGCGTCGCCCTGGACCTGCTTCTGGGCATCGACCGGGCGCGCGGCATCCTTCTCGCCAATACCCGCCAGTTCGCTGCCGGCTTCGGGGCCAACAACGTGCTTTTGTGGGGCGCGCGGGGCATGGGAAAGTCCAGTCTCGTGAAGGCCGCCCATGCCGAGGCCGCCCGCGAGGTTCCGGCCCTGAAGCTCGTGGAAATCCAGCGCGAGGATCTGCCGTCGATCGGCCGGCTGCTGAACCTGCTGCGCGGCGCATCACAGCGTTTCATCCTGTTCTGCGACGATCTGAGCTTCGACCATGATGACAGCCATTACAAATCCCTGAAGGCGGTGCTCGATGGTGGCATCGAGGGCCGTCCCGACAACGTGGTGGTCTATGCCACCTCGAATCGCCGGCATCTGATGCCGCGCGACATGATCGAGAACGAGCGCCAGCGCGGCGTGAACCCTTCCGAGGCCGTTGAGGAGAAGGTGTCTCTCTCGGACCGCTTCGGCCTCTGGCTCGGCTTCCACGCCTGTGACCAGGACGCTTTTCTCGAGATGATCCGTGGCTATTGTGACGCCTTCGGAATCCTCATCGACGACGCGACCCTGCGCGCCGAAGCGATCGAGTGGAGCCAGACACGCGGCGGCCGGTCGGGGCGGGTGGCGTGGCAGTACGTGACCGATCTCGCGGGCCGGCGCGGCGTGCGGATCGGCTGAACCGGCGCGATTGCGCCTTGTAGTATAATTGAAAGCGAATATGATGATCCCTTAAACCGAAAGGGTCTGGATCATGCATGTTCGACACATTTCCCTCGTGATCGCCGCGACGCTGGCCGCGAGCGCTGCCCTGTCCCAGCAAGCCGTGCCGGGGGGCCATTTCATCGAGAACTGGGACGCGGATTCCGACGGTGCGGTGACGCTCGCCGAGACCGAGACCAAGCGGGCCGATCTGTTTCGCATGTTCGACATGGACGGCAATGACAGCCTTGATGCCGAGGAATATCGCCTGTTCGACGAGACCCGACGGGCGGATATGGACGCCAATGCCGGCGGGGCTGGGAAAGGACCGATGAAGCGCGTCGAGGACGGCTTGACCTTCGGCTATAACGACATCGACGGTGACGGTGCGGTGAGTTCGTCGGAATTCGTCGGCCGCAGTTCAGACTGGTTTGCCGGTTTCGACGCCGATGCGGACGGGCGGATCACGCCGGCAGATTTCGGACCGCGCCCCTAGTCTTCGCGACCACGGCGTAGGTAGGCCGCACCCACAGTCTGAGCACCCGCGTCTATTTTTGAGACAGGATTTCGAAACAGGGCCGTAGGCCCTGTTTCACGCTGCGCGCGCCCGCAGATCAGCCGCCGATATAGGTGGTCGGATCGACGGCAGTGGTGCCGCGGAATACGTCGAACTGAAGTTCCGGGTTGTCGCGCGGTGCGACGGAGCCGATCGGCTGGCCGGCGCGGACCGTTTCGCCCTTGTTGACCGTGACGTTCGAGAGCGTCGAATAGGTCGTCATCAGGTCGTCGCGGTGCCGGATCAGCACGATCGTGCCCTGTCCGCCGAGTTCCTCGGAAATCAGTGCGACCTCGCCGTCGCCGGCGGCATTCACCGGCGTGCCGGCCGGGACCGAGAAGCCGACGCCGTTGGGGCTCGACGGGCTGAAGGGCCGGGTGACCGCGGCCGAGACCGGCGCGGTCAGGCGTCCGCCCGGCGGTGTGCGGAACTGCCCGAGATCGGGCGAGCCCGGCGCGGTGGCGACGGTCGTGTCTTCGGGAAGCGCCTGCGTCGCACTCGGCGGCGCCGACACGGCGGTGCTCTGGCCGGGAGCGGTTCCGGCGGTTGTGGAGATCCGGTTGGCGTCGCTCACGATCGGGATCAGCAACTCCTGCCCGGTGCGCACCGTCAGGTCCGGCCCGAGGCCGTTCCACGAGGCCAGCGCGGTCACCGAGACACCGTAGAGCCGCGCGATCGAATAGGCCGTCTCGCCGGATTCCACGCGGTGGCGTACCGGGTCGATCAGCGGATCGCCGGACGCCGCCTGCGGGCTCGCCGGCGGCGGGGCGGCGCTGTCGATGGCCGCGGAGGCGCGCTCCGGGGTCCATTCCAGCGTCGTCGTCGTGACCTCGACGGAATCAAATCCTTCAGGTGCCGCGCGCGGCACGGAATCGGGCAGAAGAAGCACTTCCCCCGTGCGCGGCATGTAGGTGACCGGGAGGGCATTGCGCTGCGCGAGTTCCTCCGGACTGATGCCGACGCGCTGCGCCGCACTCGCCATGGTATCGCCGTCGCGGGTCACGATCACCTGGTAGGAGGCATAGGTGATCACGCCGCGCGAATCCGGCGCCGCGTTCTGCACGACGGGCGCCTGGGCAGGCATCGGAGCGCCGAAATTCGAGCCGCCGCAGCCCCCGAGACCGACGACGAGGCCGGCCATGAGCAAGAGGGCCGGGCGGCTTGGTCCCGCAGGTCGGGCTCGGAGCGGGATCATCGTGTCTCTCCCATATCTGGGTGTATTGCCTCAGTCCAATACATCATGTGCGACCCCCTCCACAAGGGGCACAAACCGGACCTGACCGAGATCGATGTAGTCGAGGCCGCTTTCGGAGCGCACGATCTTGATCAGGGTCTGCACCGCATAGCTCTGGCCGACCGGCAGCACCATGATACCGCCAATGCGGAGCTGGTCGAGCAGGGTCTGCGGCGGATCTTCGGCGGCAGCGGTCACGATGATGCGATCGAAGGGCGCCTGTTCGGGCAGGCCGAGCGAGCCGTCGCCGTAAATGACCGTGACGTTGTGGAAGCCGTGCATCGGCAGCATTTCCTTGGCGCGGCGGGCGAGGCGGTTGTGGCGCTCCACGGTATAGACCCGGCGGGCGAGCCGCGAGAGGATCGCCGCCTGGTAGCCCGAGCCGGTGCCGATCTCGAGCACCTTGCAGCGGTTGGTCACTTCGAGCGCCTGGGTCATGAGGCCGACGACGGTCGGCTGGCTGATGGTCTGTCCGCAGGAGATCGGCAGCGGCACGTCCTCGTAGGCGCGGTCCTCGAAGATGCCTTCGAGGAACTGCGCGCGCGGCACGGTTTCCATGGCCTTGAGCACGTCCTTGTTCGTCACGCCCCGGGATCGGAGGGCGAAGACGAACTGCATCTGGCGCTCCATCGGGTCCATGCGTGCCGCCCCTCAGCCGAGACTCTCGGCAAGCGTCTCGACGATATCGTGTGCAGTCAGGTCGGCGATCAGCGGCGTGACGGTGACATGGCCGTCATGGGCCTCGCGGGAATCCGAGCCGAGCGCGGTTTCCGCGTTGCCCGAGCCATGGGTGAGCCACAGGAAGGTCCGGCCGTTGGGCGCGGTATGGGGCTTCACGCCGAAGGTCGCGCCCGGGCGCTTGCCCTGCACGGTGGCGCGGATGCCGCGCACCTCGGCGGCGGGGCGGGCGGGAAAGTTCACGTTGTAGAAGACCCGGTTGCCGCCGGATTCCCAGGGGGCATCGGCCATGAGCCGGCGCAGCAGGTCCGGGGCGAGAAGCCGGGCGGCCTCGAAGGGGTCCTCGGCGTCGAGATTGGCCGGGCTGTAGTATTGCGACATCGCCACGGCGCGCGCGCCATGCAGCGCGGCTTCCATCGCACCGCCGACAGTGCCCGAATAGAGCGTGTCCTCGGCGACGTTGTGACCGCGATTGACGCCGGAGATCACGAGGTCGGGCGGCGTGTCGCGCAGGATTTCGAGGAGCCCGGCGAGCACGCAATCGGCCGGGGATCCCTCGACGGCGTAGCGGCGGGGCCCGAGCTTTTCGAGCCGCATCGGGCGGACATAGGAGATGCAGTGGGCGACGCCGGATTGCTCGAAGGCGGGGGCCACCACCCAGACCTCGCCGTCGGGGCCGGCGAGCTCGGCGGCGACGGCTTCGGCTGTCCGCAGGCCGGGGGCCGTGATGCCGTCGTCGTTGGTGATCAGAATGCGCATGAAGCTCCCCGGGACCCTGTCAGCCGGTTCTAGGGGAAGGGCGGCGCCCCGTCCAGCATGGCCGGGGCGCGCGCGGATCGGCCGCGGCGATGCAGCCCCTGGCCCGGATCAGAAGCGCGCGACCGCCCCGATGTAGAACCTGGTCTCGAGATCGGGGTTGGTGGTGTCTGTCGGGACGCCTTCGAGCTGGCGGGCGATCTCCGGCGTGATGGTGAGCCAGTCGCGCACGTCGATCAGGGCGCCGATGCCGACCGAGCCCAGGGTCTCCCACTGGTCAAGGTCGCGTTCCGCGGTCCTGTCATAGGCCTGACCGAAATCGCCGTAGCCGTAGATCTCGATCGCATCGACCGGACCGTCGGGGTTCTCGCTGAAGACCGTGTAGCGCACTTCACCGCGCAGGCCGTAGCCGGAATCGCCGGAGGTGTTTCCCGGGGCGAAACCGCGCCCGATCGAGCCGTCGCCGAGCGAGAAGCGCTCCGAAGTCGGCAACACGGTGCTGGCATACTGGCCGATGGCCTCGCCGAAGAGCGACCAGTCGGTATCCCCCAGCCGTTGCAGGCGCGACAGCCGGAGCGTCGCCAGCGTGAAATCGGGATTGCCGGCCGCCGGACCGGTGGCGCCGACCTCGACGCCGCCGATATCGAGGCCCTGCCGGATCGCGGCATCGACGAGGCTGACGCCGCCGAAACGATCGGCGACATCCCAGGTCAGGCCGGCATCGAGCACGGCCAGACGGTCGGTTTCGGTCATGTCGGGTCCGGTGAACGCCGTCTCGCTTTCGCTCTCCCGAAATCCGAGGCCGAGGAAGGCGAAGAGGTTCTGCGACCGCGTCCGGATGAAAGGCGTGATGACACCCGCCCGAAGATTGGTTTCGTTCTGGATGATCTCCAGCGTTTCCGGCGAGCCGCTCTGGGCGAGATCGGGGTCGGCGCGCGAGATATCCGCCTCGACCACCCAGCGTGTGCCGTCGAACCTTGTGCCGTTCAGGCGGGGGATCGGCGCGTCGTAGGACAGCGCGCCGAAGGCGAGGGAGCCGTCCTTCGGAGCGCCGGCGACGAGCGCGTCGAGCCGCTCGTTCTGGCCGAGCAGGTTGTAGGCCCGGGCGCCCGCGCCGAGGGTCCATTCGCCGTAGAGCCTCGAGCCACGGTTGTCGATCGCGGCGAAATAGGTGATCGGGTCTGGTTCGATCAGCACGCCGAGATCGGCTGCGCCGAACGTGTCGGCGGAGGGCTCGAGCACCGTCTCGACCGTGCCGCCGAAGGTGTCCCGCGACAGCAGAATGCCGCGTTCCAGCGTCGAGAGCGAGAGCGGACGCTCTGCGGTGACCGGGGCGAAGCGCGTGGCGGCATAGGCATTCTGGTTGTCGGCACCACCGGTGATCTCGACGCGGTTCACGAAGCCTTCGACGACGAGGATGGTGACCTGGCCATTCTCGACGCTCTGGGCCGGAAGGATCGCCTGCGAGAGCACGAAGCCGCGGGCACGGTAGGCGGCCCCGATGCGGGTTGCGATATCCTCGAGGGCCGTCAGGGTGACCGGCTGGCCGATCAGCTCGGCCCAGATCGGCTCGAGCTCGGCCTGGTCGATGACTGTCGCCCCCTCGAGCGTGATGCCCCCGAGCACGATGCCCGGACCACCATCGGCGGCCACGGAGGTGATCGGGCCGGTTTCCTCCTGCGGGTCGGGTGCCGTGACCATGCGTTCGAGCGGCGGCGCGAGGCCGGGTTCGCGGGGCAGGAAGTCCACCGGCGACTGTGCCAGGGCAGCCGGGGCGAACAGGGCTGCGAGTGCCGCGAGGGTCAGGCGTGGGTGCATCAGTTGCTCTCTTCGCTGGTGGTGGTCCAGAAGGATTCGGCGGTGGCCTGACGGGCACAGCCCGCCGCGTCCGCGCCGCGATTGATCGGGCCCGAGCAGTCGCCTGCCTCGATGTCCTCGCCGCCGCCGGCGGCCGGCACGAAGCCCTGCGCCGCAGCGCCGCCGGTGGGGGCGAGCTGGACGATCTCGCCGAGCGAATACGTCAGTGCGAAGGTGTTCGAAACCGCCGGCGGCGCATCGTACTGGGTGGTGCGGAAGGTCGCGTCACCCGGTGTAAGCGGCGGCACGCCGCGGCGCAGAGGGTCGACTGCGCCCGTGAGGGATTCGGGAGCGCCGGTCCCACCGTCGGGTCCGACCGGTGCCGGCTGAACGCTGAGCGCGCCGTCGACAAAGGTGATCGCGTAATTGCCGCCCTCGAGCCCGCCGGGTGTGATGGTGTAGGTGCCCGCCGGGCTGTCGGGGCCCGCCGGCGTGAAAAAGGCCAGGGTGCCGCCGAGCGCGCTTTCGTCCTCGCCGAGCACGAAGCCCTCGTAGCTTGCGGTGAAAGCGGGGTTCGGTTCGCCCGTCACGCGGACGGCGTTGTCGGCGATGACGCTGAGGGCCGCGGCTTCGAGGCTGAGTGACCCGTCCACGAAGCTGATGGCGTAATTGTCGCTCGTCTGTCCGCCGGCGGTCACCGCATAGGTGCCGACCGGGCTCGTGGCGGTGGCGTCCGATGTGAAGACCAGGTCTCCGTCGAGCACGTCGGCGTCCTGGCCGAGCACGAAGCCGTCGTAGCTGGCGGTGAAGGCGGGGTTGGCGCTGCCGTAGCTGCGGTCTGCGTCGTTGACGGAGACGGTGAGGGCGGCGGGGTCGATCTCGAGGCTGCCGCCGACATAGCTGATGGCGTAGTTGCCGCTGGACTGTCCGCCGGCGGTGACGGCGTAGGTGCCGACATCGCTGCGGCGGGTGGCGTCGGTGGTGAAGGCGAGGGTGCCGTCGAGCACGTCGGCGTCCTGGCCGAGCACGAAGCCGTCGTAGCTGGCGGTGAAGGCGGGGTTGGCGCTGCCGTAGCTGCGGTCTGCGTCGTTGACGGAGACGGTGAGGGCGGCGGGGTCGATCTCGAGGCTGCCGCCGACATAGCTGATGGCGTAGTTGCCGCTGGACTGTCCGCCGGCGGTGACGGCGTAGGTGCCGACATCGCTGCGGCGGGTGGCGTCGGTGGTGAAGGCGAGGGTGCCGTCGAGCACGTCGGCGTCCTGGCCGAGCACGAAGCCGTCGTAGCTGGCGGTGAAGGCGGGGTTGGCGCTGCCGTAGCTGCGGTCTGCGTCGTTGACGGAGACGGTGAGGGCGGCGGGGTCGATCTCGAGGCTGCCGCCGACATAGCTGATGGCGTAGTTGCCGCTGGACTGTCCGCCGGCGGTGACGGCGTAGGTGCCGACATCGCTGCGGCGGGTGGCGTCGGTGGTGAAGGCGAGGGTGCCGTCGAGCACGTCGGCGTCCTGGCCGAGCACGAAGCCGTCGTAGCTGGCGGTGAAGGCGGGGTTGGCGCTGCCGTAGCTGCGGTCTGCGTCGTTGACGGAGACGGTGAGGGCGGCGGGGTCGACCGAAAGCGTGCCGTCCACATAGGTGATCGCGTAGTTCTGGTTGGTGGTGCCGAGGCCGCCGGCGGTGATGGCGTAGGCACCGACATCGCTCGAATTGGTGGCGTCGGTCGTGACGGACAGCGTGCCGTCGAGGATGCCGGCGTCGTCGTCGAGCACGAAGCCGGTGATTGTCGCGGTCAGGTCGGGGTTGCCGGAGCCGTAGGTGCGGGCCGCGTCGTTGGCCGTCACCAGGAGGGCGGCCGGGTCGATCTCGAAGCTGCCGTCGACATAGGTGATGTCGTAGTTGGCGCTGGTCTGGCCGGAAGCGGAGAGCCGGTAGGTTCCCACCGGGCTTGCCGCCACGGCGTCGGTGTCGAAGGCCAGGGCTCCGGTCAGGTCGCCGGGGGCGTCCCCGGCAACGAGTCCTTCGTAGCTCGCGGTAAAGGTGGGGTCGGTGCCGCCGTAGGTGCGGGCAGCGTCGTTGGCGGTGATGCGCAGCGCCGCCGGGTCGATGCTCAGGGTGCCGGGGGCGTAGGTGATGGTGTAGTTGCTGCTGACGAGGCCGGAGGCGGTCAGGTCGTAGTCGCCAACCGGGCTGGTCTCCACGGCGTCGGTCTCGAAGGCGAGGGTGCCCCCGAGCGAACCTGCGTCCTCGTCGAGCACGAAGCCCTCGAAGGAGGCCGTGAAGGCGGGGTTGGCGGCGCCGTAGGTGCGATCCGCATTGTCCGCGGTGACGCGCAAGTCGACCGGCGTCACGGTGAGCACGCCGGGGACGAATTCGAGCGCGTAGCCCTGGCTGGAGGCTGTGGCCGCAACGTCGACCGAATAGGGGCCGCCGGCGACCGGTGCGGCGGCGGCGCTGCCGGCGCTCGATACGGAGGGCAGGGTGTCGAAGGCGGTGCCGCGGTCGTCGCCCGGTCGCAGCCCGGTGAGCGTGAAGCCGGGTGTGGCGGCGGTGCCGTAGGGCTTCGAGAGCGTCTCGCCCGTCAGGGTGATGACCGGCTGCTGCCCGTAGACGATGCGGTTGCCGGTAAAGTCAGCAAGTGAGTCCGGCAGGTTGAACTCGTAGAGCCGGTTGTAGAGGTCGTATTCGCGCGGACCGACCGCGTCGCCGTCCAAGCCGCTGAATTCGTCGATATAGACCAGCCAGCGCGCGGCCGGATCCGACGCCTGAACCGAATCCGGACCTGCTTCGTTGCGGAACTGCGCTCCTGCCGAAATGACGACTGCATCGTCCGGTCCGGTTCCCGTCACCTGAGCGTCGGCGCCGATGCCCACACGGGCATCGGACAGCAGCGTGATCTGCCGGGCCGTGACAGGACCGCCGATATCGATGGTTCCGGAGCCCGAGGTCTCGACGGCGAGAGGCAGGTTCGACTGATAGCTCGAGGGTTTTCCGAGCGGCGAGGTGGACTTCATGACGAAGTTGCGGTCTTCCGTCAGGCTGAACCGCGGCTGGACGGTCGCGGTGATGGCGCCCGAGATCTCGGTCTCGCCGCCGGTGACAGGGTCGGTGCCGGCCTCGACCCTGCCGTTCCAAGTCTGGGTCTCCGCAAGCATGCTCAGGCCTGCGCCCGATTGTGCGAGCGCGCGGGCGAACCCTGCGTTGTTCTGGAGGGTGATCGCGTCGGCGCGCATGGACAGCGAGCCTCTTGCGCCTGCCACGGCTTCGGCGAAGTTGTTGGTCTTGTCGCCGCCGGTGATGTTGATCTTCGGCGCGGTGAGGGTGACGTCCGACGAGGAATCCGTCCGGCCGACCCGGACCCATTTCCCACTGCGCCCATTCCCGCCGTTCAGGTCGATGCTGGTATCGGCAGAGATGTCGACGGACCCGCTTCCGGAATAGATCTGAATGTTGCTGCCGGATTGGTCGGATTCGCGCTCGGCGATCACCACGCCGAAGTCCCACTGGTCCGAAGGCCGGTCGGCGGAGCCGGCGCTGATCGAGAGATCGCCGCTCTGGGTGCGCATGATCAGGTTGCTGGAGGCGTTTCCAAGAAACCTCACCGGGCCTTTCTGGGCGTCCACGGTGACGCTTCCGGTCCCGGAGGCCACGACATTGTCGTAGATCCGGATCTGGGATCCGGCGAATGGCGTGATCCCCAGTGTCTGGAAGACCAGATCGGCCGAGCCGGTCGATGTCACCGGCGCCTCGATCTCGACGTCGTCGTCCGCGATGGCGAAGAAGTCCCCGCGCTGGGTCGTGATGCTCTGGCTGATCGTGACGTCTTCGTCGGCGATCAGGCGCAGCGCACCGGTTCCGGTCCAGTTCAGCGGCGAGAGCACGAGGATGTCGCCGAGGTCGTCTCGTCGCTCCTGTTCCGTCGTGATGGTCACGTCGCTGCCGCCGTTGAGTGCGGCCTCGATGGAATCGGCGTTGACGGTGTAGGGGCCCGATCCGTTCGGCGGGTTCGTCGTGCCGCCGGAGACGTTGGTTCCATCCGGCCGGACGATCGAAACGTTGCGCGGATCGAGGAGCCACTGGCCGCCGCCGCCGAGCGAGACCGATGCATTGGCGCCGATGCCGAGATCGAACTTGCCGGAGGTCTCGACGAAGCCGCCGGAATATCCGCCGGTGGCGCTGATCGTGCCGTCGAAGGTGGTCGCGCCGTCCGACCAGGCGACGATCGTGCCGCCGGTTCCGCTGCCGCCATCGGCGGCGATGCGCGATCCGGTGGCGATGTCGAGATGCTCGGCCCGACGCAGCGGCCCGCTGCCCTTGACGTCGCCGCCGATCCGGACCCGGCCGCCATCGGTGGCGCCGGAGACGTCGATGCGGGCGGCGGAGCCGACCGCGATGCGCTGGCCGGTCACGTCAAGCGTGCCGCCGTCGGCGCCACCGCGGCTCTCGATGCGACCCGAGACCGAGACCGTGCCCTTGCCGCGCGCCTCGATCGTCACGTCGCCGCCCGCGCCGTCGGCGGAGGAGGCGCGGATCACACCCGAGGTATTGATGACGGAATCGAGCGCGCCGGCGGCGCCGCCCGCGGTCAGGATCACCTTCCCGCCGGCCGCATCGATGCGGCCGCTGTTGGTGACGCGTCCGCCCTCCGCGTCGCCGGAGACCGCGATCTGGATCATGCCGTCGCCGGTCAGGTCGATGGTGCTGCGGGTGCCTGAGGCGAGGGCCACGGTGCCGCGATTCGCGATGATCGCCCCGGCATTTTCGACGTCACGGCCGACAAGGGCGGCCAACCCGGTATCGCCGATGGTGATCTCGCCGCGGTTGACGATCCGTGCGCCGGCCTGTTCGCCGCCGCCGATCTCGAGCCGGCCGTTGCGCTGGAACGCGTCCGCGCCGACGATCTGCGAAGTGGCGACGAGGCCGCCGACATCGACCTTGGCCTTGCCGGTGAAGATCACGCCGGCGGTGTTCTGGATCACCACGGTCCCCGGCGCCCGGATCGCGCCCTCGATCACGCTGCCCTTGACCGAATTGACGCGGTTCAGGGTGGCCGACGACTTTCCGGGCTGGTCGAAGACGACCGTGTGGTCGCGGCCGACATCGAAGCCCTGCCAGTCGATCACCGCGCGCTTGGTGGTCTGGCGGATGGTCGACCGGCCTGCCTTCTGCGTGATCGAGGCCTTGCCCTTGGCCACGACGCCGCCCTCGGGCGATTGCGCGAGGGCCGGGCCGGCCCCGAGGGCGAGCGCCGAGACGCTTGCGAGGATCAGAAGGCGATATGCCGAGACATGCTCGTTATTCGACATGTGGATGTGGCGTTTCATAGGGTTCGACCTCACACTCTTCATCCAGCACAACTTTTACGCGAGTTATCGCAAATTTGTCCGGAAAGCAAACACTGTCCGCCGGGTAGCGGCCGTTTGTTGCCGAACCGTTAACCATGTTCGAAATCCGGTTGGATCAGATGTGGTTAATCCGCCTTAAGGATGGAGTTTAACGACATGTTTCGATCCCGTTAGCAGCCCGGTAACCGGCGCGGCCTAGCGTGACCGGTGGCGATCCGATCGTGGGGGTCAGGGCGCCAACGGGGGTTACAGGATGGGTGTCCGACAGGGTGTCGGCGGGACCGGTTTGACCGGCCGCCTGAGGGGTATGTTGCTTGCGGTCTGCATCACGACGGCGGGGGTCGTCTTCGCCTTGCCGCAAGCCGGTTCTGCGGGTCCGGGCCGGACTTTTCTCGATTATCATGCCAGCGTGCACAACGGCAGCGTCACCGGGTCGGCCTTCGCCGTCGCCGAGGGGATCGCGGTCACCAACGCGCATGTGGTGCGCGGGCGGGCGCCGGGTGCCACCGTGCAGCTGGTGTCCTCGGCGCCGAACGGAACCTCGGTGGTGGGTCGGATCCTTGCAGTCAGTTCGCGGATGGACGTGGCGGTGCTGCGGATACCGGAAGGGTTCCTGCCCGTGGTGTCGGGGCTGTCGGATACGCCGGTTTCCGGGGCTCGGGTCGTCGCGGCCGGGATCGACGCGGCCGGCGGGCGCAGCGCGGGAACCCGGCTGACCATCGCCGGCCAGATCGTCACGCCGCGCATCGATGTGGCGCAATTCGGTCCGGGTCTGATCGCGCGGATCCCGGGGGTCCGGCCCGGTTTTTCGGGAGGGCCGGTGCTCGATGGCCAGGGCCGCCTGGTCGGCATGCTCGCGGCGATCCGGGGCGGCTCGGTGCCGGCGCGAAGCGCCTCGGGTTTCGCGCCGCGCTCCGCGCCGACGGTGCGGGCCGAGGAGGCCTATGTATTGCGAGGGGCGGATCTGGGTGCGGAAATCCGGCGCCTTCTCGGTACGTTGCGCTGAGCCGTCCGTTCGGCCCGCCACTTTCGACCTGACGCGCCCGGCGTGATTCGTTAGAAACGGCGGGACGGCCGGGTGGGGCCGTGCGGGACGGGGCGCGGCGCATGTATCTCGAGGGAGCGGAGATCGCCATCATCGGCGCCGGAATCGGCGGGCTGGCGGCGGCGACCGCGCTGGCGCAGCGCAAGGCGCGGGTGCGGGTCTACGAGCGGGCCGGAGCGCTGGGCGAAGTGGGTGCGGGGCTGCAGGTCGGCCCGAACGCCGTCGCGGTTCTCGAGGCGCTCGGGCTGCGCAGCGCGGCCGAGCACCATGCGAGCGTGCCGCAGGCCATCGAATTGCGCGATCACCGTTCCGGGCGTCAGGTGGTGCGTCTGCCGCTCGGGGCGACGGCGATGGCGCGCTACGGGCGGCCCTACTGGCAGTTTCATCGTGCTGACCTGCTGGATCTTCTGGCGCAGGGGGCGCGGGAGGCCGGGGTGGAGATCGTGACCGGGACCGAGGTTGCGGCCGTGACGCCAGAGGCGGATGGCGTGCGGCTCGATCTCGGGGCGGGCCGAAGCACCCGAGCCGGCATTCTCATCGCCGCCGATGGCGTGCGGTCGGGCGTGCGGGCGGCGCAGTTCGGCGGATCGGCGCCGCGCTTCACCGGGCATGTGGCCTGGCGAGGGCTGGTGCCGGCGGAGACGCTGCCGCCGGGGATCGTGCCGGACGCCGCCTGCGTGACGATGGGGCCGGGACGGCACCTGGTGACTTATCCCTTGCGGAACGGGCGGTTGATCAACTTTGTTGCGGTCGAGGCGCGGGAGGCCTGGCAGGAAGAGGGCTGGATGCAGCCCGACGAGGCGGCGCATCTGCGCGCGGCCTTTGCGGGCTGGACGGGATTGCCGGAAGCGGTGCTCGGAGGGGTCGAGGAGACGTTTCTCTGGGGGCTCTTCGATCATCCGGTGTTGCCGGACTGGACGCGCGGGCGGATCGCGCTCTTGGGGGATGCCTGTCATGCGATGCTGCCCTTCCTCGCGCAGGGGGCGGCGATGGCGCTGGAGGATGCCTGGGTGCTGGCGGCGGAGCTCGATGTCGCCGCGGAGCCGGAGCGGGGGCTGATGGCCTACGAGGCACGACGCAAGCCCCGGGTGACGCGGGTGCAGCGGGCCTCGGCGCGCAATGCGCGGATCTATCACCTCGACGGGCCGGCGCGCGGGGTGGCGCAGAGCGTGTTGCGGCTCGGATCCGCGCTGGCGCCCGGCGCGCTGCTCGGGCGGTTCGACTGGCTCTACGGCGCGGATGTGGTGAGTGCGCAGGCGACGGGCTGAGGCTTTCGGATCAAGGCTTTAGAGGTCGAGCGTCACCCAGATCGGCACATGGTCGGAGGGCTTTTCACGGCCGCGCACATGGCGGTCGATGCCGCATTCCTGCAGATGGTCGGCGGCTTGGGGCGTCATCAGGACATGGTCGATGCGGATGCCGTTGTCCTTCGGCCAGGCGCCGGCCTGGTAGTCCCAGAAGGTGTAGGTTCCGGGGCGGGGATCGGTGGTGCGCAGGGCGTCGGTGAAGCCGAGATTGACGATGCGCTGGTAGGCGGCGCGGGTGTCCGGAAGGAAGAGGGCGTCGGTGGCCCAGAGGGCGGGATCGTGGCAGTCGCGGGGCTGCGGGATCACGTTGTAGTCGCCGAGCATCAGGGCGCATTCTTCAGCATCCAGAAGGGCTTGCGCGCGATTCTGCAGGCGTTCCATCCAGCCGAGCTTGTAGTCGTATTTCGGCCCCGGTGCGGGGTTGCCGTTGGGCAGGTAGAGGCCGCAGACGCGGATTGTGCCGGTATCGCCCGCGACGGTCGCCTCGATCCAGCGGGCCTGTTCGTCGGTGTCGTCGCCGGGCAGGCCGCGGGTGACATCCTCGAGCGGCAACTTCGAGAGAATGGCCACGCCATTGAAGCTCTTTTGCCCATGGGTTTCAACGTTGTAGCCGGTGTCCTCGATCTCGCCGCGCGGGAAGGTCTCGTCGGTCGACTTGATCTCCTGGAGCACCGCCACGTCGGGTTGCGCCTCGGCCAGCCAGTCCAGCAGCGCGGGCAGGCGGGCCTTGATTCCATTGATGTTGAACGAGGCGATCTTCATGGTCGGGCTCCGGATATTCGGCCGGAGCCTAGGGGTGCGCCGGCAGGGGCGCAAGCGGCGCGGGGCGGCCGAAATCGCCGTATGCATCCTGTACGCATTCCGTACGCATCCTGTACGTACACACGGACGGGCGGTCGGGTGAGGATCGGGCGGCGTTTGGCGCCGCCGCTGCGCGGGGCGGGCCATGCCGGTGGGCGGCCCGGGGCCGGCGTGGGAAGGCAGCGCGGACCCGCCGCGGCGCGCGCGACGGGTCCGGCCGGCGGGCCGATGCCGGGGGAAGCGATCGGCCCGGACGCAAGCCTCAGAGCGCGTCGACCTTGCGGTTCTCGCCGAAGTCGGCGTCCTTGCCGGTGACGGCGGCGCGGAGCATCTTCGCGGCGGCGACGATGCGGGCGGGGCCGGTCCAGACCTCGCCGTCCTCCGGGGTGACGGTGATGAGGCGGATCGCCGGATCCTCGGCGGACTCCCACCAGGCCTTGTCGGCTTCGCTCCAGATCTCGGCGATCCGGTCGCGGTCGTCGGAGACCCGGGCCTCGCCGGTGACCACGGCGTAATCGTGGCTGGAGGTGTCGGCGAAGGCGAGGGTCACTTTCGGGAAGCGTTCGATCTGCGCGTCCGCAGCACCGCTTTCGTCGACGAGAAACTCGATGCGGTGCGCGGCGCGGTCGGGACGGGCGGAGAGCGGGCGGGCGCGCTGGCGCTCGCCGTCCCAGGTGACGAACATGCAGATGTCGATGCTCTTGACGAGTTTCCAGATCCGGTCGGTGGCTTCGGCTTGGGTCATCTCGGATCGCTGTTCGGCCATGTGGTCCTCCTGCGGTTGCGCACCCGCGCGGTGCGGGCGTTCGAGGCGTCAACGTCGCGGCCGGGAGCGGAGTTCCGTGGCCGGGGAATGTGCGACGGAGGGCGGCCATGGAGCGACAGTTGCTGCCGGGGAAGCGCAAGGGATGCCTTCGGCGTCGGGTCCGAGTGCGTGCTATGGCTCCCGCCAAGAGGATGTCCTGAACAGAGGATATCTACGTTATTTTCGCATCTCCATTATGGCAGCCGGGTATTTGCGAAGCCCGGCCAGACGAAGGAGTTCGGCATGAAGCTGAAATTCGAGATCAAGGGCTTTCGCTGCAACGAGGAGACAGACGGTGCTCGGGCTCGGACGAAATCGCGTTCTTCATCGCGGGGCTTCCGTGCGACAAGGACACTGCCTGGGGCGGGCCGGACGCGCTGGACCTACAACGACCTGGAGCGGCACTGGCGCGTGCGCTGGGCCAGCAATATCGATTCCGACGACCATCATGCACTTTCAGTACCCGATATCGCTTCTGCAGGAGGTCGATCCGACGAAAGGTCTCGAGATCATCTTCTACCTGCTGGAACATCGACGGACCGTCTTCAACCGGAAGTCAGGCGCGCGAGAGCATGACGGGCTGAAGGCGAGATCATCGACAGCGTCGCTCCTTCCCGGAAGTCTGATCGGTTCCAATCAGGGGAGCACCGGTCGAGACTGGATCGCCGGGTTGCCACGGTTTCCGGATCATCCGGCGCGGCATTCACGGACGACAGTCCCGACGGACCCTACTGGCGCGCAACTGTCTGCCGCACAGCGACGCTCGAACTGACCGCTTGCAGGCTCGCTCCTTGGCGGGCGGTCTACGACGGCGGCGTCGACCAGAGCACGTCGACCGCGGTCAATCTCGGACGTCGTCGAACTGCGACGAGCTGAGCCCGATGGTGGCGAAACGCTTGTCCATAGCCGCAACACTCGGTCAGCGATTTGTCGCCGATACTGTCGACGTTGCATTATTGGGCCGCTCTTTCGCCCAGCGACATGCCAAGCACCGGCTTCCTGCGGCTCGCCGCATTGGCACACGCCCGTGAGGTTGCGCAACTACGCCGAATGTTGCCGGCGTCGTGGCGCGAGGTCCAGTGGGACGGTGCGGCGTGTGCGCCCGTCGCCGTCGGTGACTACATCGAGAACGAGGTGCCGCAGCCGCAGGACGAGGAGGCGTTGGGGTTGTTGATGACGAAGCGCGCGCCGATGAGTTCGTCGGTGAAGTCGATCTCGGCATCGGCGAGGAACGGGAGGGAGACCGGGTCGATGAGGACCTTGGCGCCGCCCTTTTCGAGCACGAGGTCGTCGGGCTGCGGGCGCGGCTTCGAGGTGGATGTCGTACTGGAAGCCCGAGCAGCCGCCGCCCTCGACGGCGACGCGCAGGCACGCGGCCTCGGCGTCCGCGGCGATCTCGGCGAGGCGGGTGAAGGCGCGGTCGGTGACGCGTGGCGGGATCGCAAGGTCCATGCTTTCGGCCCAATTCCGGATGGGGTACTGGTCGGAATGTAAGGCCGCCCGTGCCGGCGGACAAGTCCGGAGCCATGCCCATGTCGACGATCGCCGCCTTCGCGACCCAGCCCGAGGACAGCCGCGGCCGGCTCCATGCCGAGGAGAGCTCGACCCATCGCTCGGGCTTCCAGCGCGACCGGGACCGGATCATCCATTCCTCGGCGTTCCGGCGGCTCAAGCACAAGACCCAGGTCTTCGTCGAGCATGAGGGGGATTATTACCGCACGCGGCTGACGCATTCGATCGAGGTGGCCCAGGTGGCGCGCACGCTGGCGCGCGCCTTGGGGCTCAACGAGGAGCTCGCCGAGGCGGTGGCGCTGGCGCATGATCTCGGCCATCCGCCGTTCGGGCATACCGGGGAGGACGCGCTGCAGGTGCTGATGGCGCCCCATGGCGGCTTCGATCACAATGCGCAGGCGCTCAAGATCGTGACCCGGCTCGAGGCGCATTACGCGGATTTCGACGGGCTGAACCTGACCTGGGAGACGCTCGAGGGCATCGCCAAGCATAACGGGCCGGTGACCGGGCGGGTGCCCTTCGCGCTGGCGGATTATGTGGCGGAGCACGATCTGGAGCTCGGCACCCATGCCAGTGCCGAGGCGCAGGTGGCGGCGATCGCGGACGACATCGCCTACAACAACCACGATCTGGCGGACGGGCTGCGGGCGGGGCTGTTCAGCCTCGAGGATCTGCGGCAATTGCCGATGATCGGGCCCTGCATCGCGGCGGTGGATGCGCGCTGGCCGGGGCTCGATCCGGCGCGGCGCGAGCACGAGGCGCTCCGGCGGTTCTTCGGGCTCCTGGTCGAGGACGTGCTGGCGACGAGCCGGGCGCGGATCGCCGAGGCGGCGCCCGCCGATGCGCAGGCGGTGCGCGATCTGGGGCGGCCGGTGGTGCGGTTCTCGGACGGGACCTTCGCGGAGCTGAAGGTGATCCGGGAGTTCCTCTATCACCGGATGTACCGGCACTGGACGGTGCAGCGGATGCGCAGGAAGGCGAAGATCGTCGTCAACGAGCTCTTCGCGATGTTCATGGAGGCGCCGGAGCTGATGCCCGACGGCTGGAACGCCTGCGGGGCGCTCGAGGGCACGGCGCGGGCGCGGGTGGTGGCGGATTACATCGCCGGGATGACCGACCGTTTCGCGCTGCAGGAGCACCAGAAGCTCACGGACCCGATGGTGAAGGCCTGAGGGCGGAGGCGCGCATCGGGTTCATGGCGTGACGCGGTGCGGGCCGTCCGACGGGACGGGCGGCCGGATTTCATTCGGGCTGTGCCAGCTGCCCGTCGGCGTCTCGGCGGAACCGGTTGAGAGACGTGTTCCGTCAGTAGATGAGGCGGCCGGCGATTTCCTCGGGAACCTCATCGCGGGGCACGAATGTCCAGCGCGGGCGCATCGCGAAGGCGGGCTGGCGGAAGAAGGCTTCCGGCATGCCGTCACGGGTCACGACGGTCCAGTTGAAACCGCCCCGCGCATCGAAGAACGACGCCAGGGTCTCTTCATCGGCGTTCAGCAAGCCGGGGCCGAAGCGCTTCTCGAATGCGCTGACGAGCGCTTCGGCGTCCTCCTGAAGCATGGGATCCGGGGCGATCGGCGTGCTTCCGGTCTCGAAGGGTCTGTTGACGTACATATGCTCTGCTCCTCTGGCTCTTTATTGCTCGTTGGTCGATCTGCCGGGGAACGGCTGGCCTGATGTGGCGCTCCGGACACGGTTTCAGGTGCTAAACTAGCACGGGAAACGAATGGTACATGCATGATTGCGTGCAAGGCGCTGGAATCGGCGAAAATTCGCCGATCGGATCGGCGGAAGTTCGCCGGCGGAGCGATCGGAGCGTTTGAAAAGCTTCAACCTGAGGGTGCAGAGCGGTGTCGGACGGGGCGGCGCGCGGTTGCAGATGAGCGCTTCGCGGCGCAGGCGCAGAGGTCGTTTCTCGATCCGAGCGGGCAGGCCGGTGGGCGCCTTCGGACCGTCACCTGTCGCGGCTGGACTGGCTTCCGGGGCGATTTCCGTTTATACGGGAAGCAAGTCAAAGGCGGCACGAAGGGTTCCTTCGTTTCGAAGAGCCGGCATCGCCAGAACAAGTCTGCCCGCAAGAGGCAGTCCCGGGGAGAGAAAAATGCCAGTCAAGCCACCCGTTACCCATCTGCCGATCAAGGTGTCGCAATCCGGATTCTACCGCGGATTCACCAAGGATGTGACGGTGACCGGCAAGATCATCGTCGGTGCGCTCATCCTGTGGGCGATCGCGTTTCCCGATCAGGCGGCTTCGGCGCTCGGGGCGGTGAACAGCATCATCCTCGCGACGTTCAACTACTGGTACGTCTATGTGATGGCGTTCTTCGTGATCCTGTGTTTCGCGCTGGCGCTCTGGCCGGCGGCGGGGCGGCTCAGGCTGGGGCAGGAGCATGACCGGCCGGAGTTCTCCAACTTCTCCTGGTTCTCGATGATGTTCGGGGCGGGGATCGGCATCGGGATGCTGACCTTCGCGACCGCCGAGCCGATGTACCACTTCGCCAGCAATCCCTCGACGATCCAGGGGATCACCGAGGGCTCGACGGCCGGCAACGTGCGGGACGCCTATATCTGGTCCTTCACCCATTGGGGGCTGGCGGCCTGGTCGGCCTATGCGATCGTGGGTCTTGCGCTGGGCTATTTCTCCTATCGCCGGGGCCTGCCGCTGACGATCCGCTCGGCGCTGACGCCGATCTTCGGCAAGCGGCTCTCGGGGCCGCTCGGGCATGTGGTCGACGTGGTCGCCGTGGTGGCGACGGTGCTGGGCGTGTCCCAGACGCTGGGCTTCGGGGTCGAGCAGTTCATCTCGGGGCTGTCGCGCATCGGCTTCGGGGACTGGCTCTTCAACATCGCCGAGGACGGCACGCGGACCTCGTCGAATGCGGGCATCATCGTTGCGCTCATCGTCATCATGGGCGCCTCGACGCTGTCGGCCCTGTCGGGTGTCGGCAAGGGCATCAAGTGGCTCTCGAACATCAACATGGTGCTGAGCTTCTTCGTGCTGGCGTTCTTCCTCGTCTTCGGCTCGACCTTCTTCGGGCTCACGACGCTCTTCGTCGGCATCTGGGATTACCTGATCTCGATCCCGGGCAACTTCCTGACGGTCTGGTCCGCGGACGGGACCGAGACCGGTGACGCGCTGGCCGGCTGGCAGGGTGGCTGGACGATCTTCTACTGGGCCTGGTGGATCGCCTTCGCGCCGTTCGTCGGCGTGTTCCTCGCGCGCATCTCGAAGGGCCGCACGATCCGCGAATATGTGCTGGGCGCGATGATCGTTCCCGCCTTCATGTGCTTCGTGTGGTTCGCCCTCGTCGGCGGCACCGCGATCGATCTGGAACTGACCGGTGTGGCCGACGGTGCCATCGCCGGTGCCGGCCAGGCGGACCAGCTCTTCGCGATGCTGGCGGTGATCCTGAGCGAGACGCTGGCCTATGCGATGTCGGTGGTCGTGGTGATCCTGCTCCTGACCTATCTCGTGACCTCGGCCGACTCGGCGGTTCTGATCATCAACACGATCAACGCCGCCGGCGACGAGGGCCCGAAGGCGCGGCCGCATATCCTGTTCTGGGGTGCGGCGCTGGCCTTCGTGGTGGGGGGGCTGATCATCGCCGGGGGCCTCGGCGCGATCCAGACCGCGATGGTGATCGGGGCGCTGCCGTTCAGCCTCGTGATGGTCCTGATGGGCCTGTCGCTGATCAAGGCGATCTACCGCGACAACCAGCGGCTGAAGCACGGTCTGCCGACGACCCACGGCGTGTCCGATGGCACGTCCGACGGCGCGCCAACCGCAGCGCCCGTCGCCGCTCCGGCGGAATAGCCAGGCGGCGCGGCCCGCTTCGGCGGGTCGCGGCCGTTCGGCGGCCGCCTTTTGCGGCATTCCGATGGACTTCGGGGCGGTTTTCTGCATGGTGCTTCGGGCTGAAGGACGGCCGGGGGGTCGTCACGAAAAAAGGACAGGCACAGAAATGAGAACTTCACATATCGTCCGGGGCGCTGCTGCGGCCCTGCTGATGGTCGGCATCGCCGGCTGCACACCGACGAACACCGGCAACCTCGTGAACGCCAACCAGGCCCAGGCCGCGCAATCGGTCTCGTTCGGCACGGTGACCAATGCGCGCAACGTGACGCTGCAGGGCGGCAATGCGCCGGCCTCGGTGACCGGCACCATCGCCGGCGGCATCGTCGGCGGCCTGCTCGGCAACGAGATCGGAGGCGGCCTCGGGCGCGACATCGCGACTGCGGTCGGCGCGACGGCGGGGGCTGCTGCGGGCAATGCGGCGGCGAATGCCGCGACGACGCAGGCCTCGGTCGAATGGACCGTCGAGCTCGAAAGCGGCCGGTCGATCTCGGTGATCCAGTCCGAGCCGATGCTGTCGATCGGCCAGCGCGTTCAGGTGATCCAGTCCGGCAACGGCACGACCCGGCTTCAGCCCGCCTGATCGGGCAATGTGACCGGCCGGTGCCGTGCGGCGCCGGCCGGCACCGGTCTCACTCGACGAGTTCGGGTTTGGCCATCCATTCCCGGCCGCGCAGCATCGCCTGCCAGTAGACCGGCGGCAGCACGCGTTCCTTGAGGATCCATGACAGGCGCGAGGGCTTCGTGCCGTCGATGACCCAGGTCGGGAAACTCGGCAGAAGCTTGCCGCCATAGCCGAACTCCGCCATCACGATCTTGCCCTTCTCGACGGTGAGCGGGCAGGAGCCGTAGCCGTCGTAATGCGCGACCTGCTTCACATGCCCCATATCGGCCAGCACGTTGTTGGCGACGATCGGCGCCTGCTTGCGGGCGGCGGCGGCGGTCTTGGCGTTGGGCGCGTTCATCGCGTCGCCGAGCGCCCAGATGTTCTCGTAGCGGGTGTGGCGCAGGGTTGCGGGGTCCACATCGATCCAGCCGGCGGCATCGGCGAGCGGGCTTGCGCGCACGAAATCCGGGGCGGTCTGCGGCGGGCAGACATGGATCATGTCGAACTCCGTCTCGACCTCGGCGGTGGTGCCGTCGGCGTCGGTGCGGGTGAACCAGGCTTTCTTCGCCGGGCCGTCGATGCGGGTGAGGTTGTGGGAGAAGTGCAGGTTGGCGTTGTAGCGCGCGACGTATTTCATCAGCGCGGGCACGTATTCCTTCACGCCGAAGAGCACGCCGCCGGCGTTGTAGAAGTCGATCTCGATGTTCTTGAGCCGGCCGTTGCGGTGCCAGGCATCGCCGGAGAGATACATCGCCTTCTGGGGCGCGCCGGCGCATTTGATCGGCATCGGCGGCTGGGTGAAGACGGCGCGGCCGGAGCGCAGCTCGCTGACCAGTTTCCAGGTGTAGGGGGCGAGGTCGTAGCGGTAGTTCGAGGTGACGCCGTTCTGCCCGAGCGTCTCGTCGAGGCCCTCGATGCCGCGCCAGTTGAGCTTGAGGCCCGGGGCGACGATCAGCCTTGTGTAGGCGACGGTGTGGCAGCCGTCGAGGGTGACGAGGTTGCGGTCGGGCTCGAAGCCCGAGACCGCCGCCTTGATCCAGTGCACGCCCTTCGGGATCAGCCGGGCCATGTCCTTGCGGGTGGTGACGGCGCGGAACACGCCGCCGCCGACGAGGGTCCAGCCGGGCTGGTAGTAGTGGATGTCCTCGGGTTCGATCAGCGCGATGTCGAGTTCGGGTTCGCGGGCCAGGAGCGAGCTTGCCACCGAGATGCCGGCGGCCCCGCCGCCGATGATGACGATGTCGTGGCGCGCGACCGGGGCGGCGGCGCCGGCACCGGCGAGCCGGCGCTGGGCGGCGTCCTGCATGTCGTAGCCGGCGGCGCGGGTGGCGGCGAGGGTCTCGATCGGGTCGGCGCCGCGCGCCAGCCGGTCGAGGGTCCAGAGCGTCGCCGAGCGGGTGCCGGTGCGGCAATAGGCCAGCACCGGGCCGGGCAATGCGTCGAGGGCGGCCCCGAAGGACGCGGCATCGGCGTCGGTGGCGCGGCCCGACCGGATGGGCAGGTAGCGCGCTTCGAGCCCGGCGGCGTTGGCGGCGGCCTCGATTTCGGCGAAGCCGGGCTGGTCGGGCGCCTCGCCGTCGGGGCGGTTCGAGACGATCGACCGGAAGCCCGCCGCGGCGATGTCGGGCAGGGCTGCGGGGTCGATCTGGCCCGACACGCTGAGGCCGTCGGTGATGCGCTTGATGTCCATGGGATCCTCCTCGGGGATGCGGCGCCGGTGGGCCGGGCCGTGTTTGGGCGCCTATATATTGAATTGCACGAATATAACAAGCACGGATTGTGAAATGCCCCGCGCCGACGTGTCGCGCCGGCGGGCGGCTTGTCCGGGCAGTGGGGCTGTGGCATTCCGGAAGGGACGCAGGCGGCGTCCGGGGAGAAGGTGGATGCGGCTGCGCTGGGCGGTGACGGGCGGACTGGCGGGGCTCTGGCTCATGGTCCTGGCGGGCGGGCTCGCGGCGGCGGAGATCCGCGTGCCCGGAGCATGTGGGCACCGAGACCTGCGTGACCTGCCACGAGGACGAGGCCCGCGCCTGGACCGGCTCGCACCATGACTGGGCCTGGACCCTGCCGGGGCCGGACACGGTGCTGGGCGATTTCGACGATGCGGAATTCGAGCATCACGGGGTCACGACGCGGTTCTTTCGCGACGGGGAGGGCTATTTCGTCGAGACCGACGCGGTGGACGGCGCGCGGGGTGTCTGGGAGGTGGTGGGCGTGGTCGGCGTGTCGCCGCTCCAGCAATACCTGCTCTCGCCGACACCGGGGCGGCTCCAGACCCTCGACGTGGCCTGGGACACGCTGGAGAACCGCTGGTACCACGTGTTTCCCGATCAGGATATCGGGCCGAATGACGGCCTGCACTGGGCGGGGCCCTACAAGAGCTGGGAGGCGCGCTGCGCCGAGTGCCATGCCACCGGCTACAGCCGGAACTACCAGGCCGAGGCGCGGGTCTACGCGCCGGAGATGGCCGAGATCGGTGTCGGCTGCGAGGCCTGCCACGGGCCGGGGGCGGCGCATCTCGACTGGGTCGAGACCTGGGAGACCGAGGGTGCCGAGGCGGCCGATGCGGGCATCTGGCCGGGCATGGGGGCGGCGGGCTTCTCGCAGGCCTTCGCACCGGACGATCCCGAGGCGGAGATCCAGCAATGCGCCGCCTGCCATTCGCGGCGCGAGGCGTTCTTCGACGGCAATCCGCTGCCCGGCTCGAACTACCATGACACTTACGCGCTCGCGCTGCTGCGCGAGGGGCTTTATCACGCCGACGGCACGATCCTCGACGAGGTCTATGTCACCGGCTCGTTCCTGCAGTCGAAGATGTATGCCCAGGGCGTGCGCTGCACCGATTGCCATGATCCGCACCGCGCGGCGCTGCGCGTCGAGGGCAATGCGACCTGCACCCAGTGCCACAATCCCGAGGGCAACGCGCGGTTTCCGACGCTGGTGCCGGCCGACTACGACGCGCCGTCGCATCATTTCCACGAGGAGGGCAGTGCCGGGGCGCAATGCGCGGCCTGTCACATGACCGAGCGCGTCTATATGGGCAACGATCTGCGGTCGGATCATTCGTTCCGCATTCCGCGGCCGGATCTGGTGGCGGGAACCGGCGCGCCGGATACCTGCACCGACTGCCATGACGACCGCGATGCCGCCTGGGCGGCGGCGGCGATCGAAGAGTGGTATCCCGAGAGCGACAATCGCGGGCCGCATCCGGTCACCACCTTCGCGGCGGCGCGGCTTGCGCCGATGGGGCAGGCGGAGGCGCTCCTGGAGCTTGCGGGCGACGCGGAAGCGGCGGGGATCGTGCGGGCGAGTGCGCTGGAGCTGCTGGCGCCGGTGGCCGATCAAGGCGTCGCGGCGGCGGCGGCGGGGCTGCTGGCGGATCCCGATCCGCTGGTGCGGGCCGCGGCGGCACGGGTGCAGCGCGGAGTGCCGGGCGAGGACCGGGTGGCGGCGCTCGAAGGCGCGCTCGACGATCCGGTGCGCGCCGTGCGGGTGGCGGCGGCGCGCGCGCTGATCGACGTGCCGGGCGCGGAGGCGGAGCCTGCGGTGCGCGGAGCGATGCGCGAATGGCGCGGGGCGCTGACGGCCAGTGCGGATTTTCCCGAGACCCATCTGATCATCGGCGGGATCGGGCTGACCTCGCGGAATTTCGAGCTGGCGAGCCAGGCGTTCCGCGAGGCGGTGACGCTCGATCCGCAGCTGCTCGATGCCTGGCGCATGCTGGTGCGGATCGCGGCGGCGACGGGCGACACGCCCGGGGCGATGGCGGCGCTGGAGGAGGCCGAGGCGGCCAATCCGGGGAGCCTGTTCCTCGAGGATCTGCGCTTCGAACTGGGGCTGCCGCCGGCGCAGTGAGAGGCTGCCGGGCGTTGCGGCAGGCGCCGGGGCGCGATTTCGGGCCGGGCGGCGGATCGGGGTGTTTCGGTTCGGCGCGGTTTTGCCCTAGGGTCGGGGCTGCGTTTCGTTTTCCGCCCCAGAAGGAGGTCCGATGCAGGAGCCGCCGCCCAACCGCAAGGCCCGCCGTGCCGCCGAGGCCGCCGGCGAGATGACCGAAGCGAAGTTCCTGCGGATCGCCGACCGCTTCATCGACATGGCCAATCGCGAGAACCGCGACGTGAAGGCCACCGACCTGCATCTGGCGTTTCTCTATGCCGCGGCGCGCTACAACGCCCATGTGGCGCGGCGGGTGATCGACGTGCCGGAGGACGAGCCCTTCGTCGAGGACATGGTGCGCAAGTATCAGGACATGCTGCGCAATCACCTGGCCGATCCGAAGCTCTGAGCGCCGGGGGCGGTCAGGCGGGGTCGATGTCGGTGTCCGTGTCGAGGGCGAGGCGGTGGCGCAGCGAGGCGCGGCGTGGTGGCACGGCTTTCGGCGGGGTGACCGGGGCGACGGAGTCCGGCTCGGGGGCGGTGTCCGGTGTCGCTTCGGGCGTGGTTTCGGGCGCGATGGGGAGCGGATCGGCTTCGGCCGTGGCGATCTCGGGGGCGGGCACGTCCGGCGCGTCCGGGGGGGTATCGACCGGGTCGGTCGGGTCGGCGGCCTCGGCGAGGGTTTCGCGCAGATAGCCCGAGCCGATCTTCCAGGCGGAGGTGAAGGTCTTCATGATCAGAGCGGGATCGTTGAAATTCTCGCCGTGATCGACGAGGCCGTCGAGATTGGCGAAGACCGGGTCCGAGCGCCAGACCGCGCGCAGGGCCTGCTGGCGCAGGAGCTTCGGCACGCCCTTGCGGAAGAACACCTCGAGATCGCTGCCGGGACCGAGGGTCGCGAGATCGACGGCCTCGGCGGCGGTGCGGTTGGCCTCGAGCTCCGCCGGGTCGGGCTCGGGCTCTGCGGCCGCGCAGGGGGGCTGCCTCCGGCACGGCTTCCGGTTCGGGCGCGCCGTCGCGGGCGGCCTGCTTGCGGCGCGACCAGCGGGCGAGGCGGCCGGTCTCTTCCGCGGGACCCTCGGATTTGGCGCCGGGTTTCACTGGCGGGTCAGCGGCGTGAAGACCGCCGACTTGCCGAATTTCTGCTCCTCGGCGTCGAGCCGGTCGCGGCGGCGCTTCCTGAACGGTTCGGCTTCGTGGTGGACGTCGACGAAGGCCTCGAGGAACACCGCGACCGGCTCGGGCATCGCGACCTTGCCGATGATCGCGTCGGTCCAGCCGTGGAAATCCTCGGCTTCGTAGGGCGAGGCGGTGATGCGGTGGGCGTCGTAAGGGAAGGGGTCGCTGGCGCCGCGGGTCTGGTGGAGCAGGATGTAGAGTTGCGGCGCGTCGCGGCGGAGGTTCTCGATCAGCGCCTCGGTTTCCTTGCGGTGCAGGACCAGATCGAGGGTGCCGGCGTTGTACTGCACGAAATCGGCGCCGCGCAGGGTTTCGGTCCAGGCGGCGGGCCGCTCGGTGGTCATGAAGGCGGCGATCGGCTTCCAGATCGTCGAGCCCCAGCGGTGGGTGGAGTTGCGGCGCTCGACGAGGATGCCGAGCGGCAGGCGCACCTCCTTCTGATCGACCGGGCGCATCGCGGATCCTTTCTTGGCCCGCAACCGGGGCGGGCGGGCGCGTTCTCATCTTACGAAAGATGCGGCGGTTCACAAGAATGGGTTGGACCGCGTTCGTCTCACGCTTTAGCTTCGGGGCTGGAAGAGCTTCAATTTTCACGAAAACGTGTGGCGATGACCGAGACCGAGACCAAGTGCCTGATCTGCTCCTGCGAGGGGACGATGGCGCCCGATGCGGCGGCGATCGCGGAGGCGACCGGCATGGCGGTCGCCCCGCTCCACAGCCTGTTGTGCCGTCGCCAGCTTGGATCCTTCGAGCGGGCGCTGGCCGAGGGCGGCCCGCTGGTGGTGGCCTGCACCGCGGAGGCGCCGCTCTTCGAGGAAGTGGCCGAGGAGGCCGGGCGGGGCGGCACGGTGCGCTTCGTCAATATCCGCGAGACGGCGGGCTGGTCCGAGGACGGGGGCGCGGCGGGCCCGAAGATGGCGGCGCTGCTGGCGGGGGCGGCAATGCGCGGCGAGCCGGCGGGGCTGAAATCGGTGGAATCGGACGGGCTCTGCCTCGTCTACGGTGCGGGGCAGGCGGCGATGGAGGCGGCGAAGCTGCTCGCGGCGCGGCTGTCGGTGACGCTGCTCCTGTCCGATCCGGGCGACGTGATGCTCGGGGGGGCTGCGGCGGTGCCGGTCTATCGCGGGCGGGTGGTGCGCACCGAGGGCAGTTTCGGGAAGTTCGCGGTGACGGTGGACGGCTATGCGCCGCTCCGGCCCTCGGCGCGCGCGGAGCCGGTGTTCGAGGCGGCGCGCGACGGGGCGGTGTCGGAATGCAGCCTGATCCTCGATCTCTCGGGCGGCACGCCGCTGGTGACCGGGGCGCGGCACCGCGACGGCTATTTCCGCGCCGATCCGGGGGATCCGGCGGCGGTGCTGCGGGCGGTGTTCGCCGCGAGCGACATGGTCGGCAGTTTCGAGAAGCCGATCTATGTCGATTACAACGCCGAGACCTGCGCGCATTCGCGCTCGACCAAGGTGGGCTGCACGAAATGTCTCGATGCCTGTCCGGCGGGCGCGATCGTCTCGCTGGGCGATCCGGGCGTGGCGATCGATGCGGGGATCTGCGGCGGCTGCGGGGCCTGTGCGGCGCGCTGTCCGACCGGGTCGATCAGCTACCGCTATCCGCGGCGCGAGGACATGATCGCGCGGGTGCAGGCGATGCTGGGAACCTATCTCGCGGCGGGCGGCGCGGCCGATCCGGTGCTGCTGGTGCATGACGGCGACGCAGGGGCTCGCGGTGATCGAGGCGCTGGCGCGCTACGGGCGCGGGCTGCCGGCGCGGGTGCTGCCGGTGGAGACCCACAAGCCGACGCAGGTCGGGCATGTGGAGATGGCGGCGATGTTCGCGGCGGGGGCGGCGCGGATCGTGTTCCTGCTCGCGCCCGAGGATCGCGACGAGATCGCTCCCCTCGAGGCGGAATGCGCGCTGACGGGCGCGGTGCTGGACGGGCTCGGGCTGGCCGGGAGCGGGCGCACGGCGCTGGTGGTGAGTGGCGATCCGGATGTGCTCGATGCGGAATTGCGCGGTGAGGCCCGGCCGGCGGCGCTGAAGCCGGCGCCCTTCGCGGCGCTGGGCTCGAAGCGGGACATCGCGCGCACGGCCTTCGCGGCGCTGGCGCGGCAGGTTCCCGGGGCGCCGGCGCTGATCGCGCTGCCCGAGGGCGCGCCCTACGGGCGGATCGACATCGACGTGGCGGCCTGCACGCTCTGCATGGCCTGCACCTCGGCCTGTCCGGCGGCGGCGGTGATCGACACGCCGGGCGAGCCGCGGCTGCGCTTCGTCGAGAGCGCCTGCGTGCAATGCGGGCTTTGCGTGAGCACCTGTCCGGAGAACGCGCTGGCGCTGCATCCGCGGCTGAACCTCGCGCCGGCGGCGATGGCGCCGGAGACGCTGAAGGAGGAGGCGCCGTTCGACTGCGTGTCCTGCGGCAAGCCCTTCGCGACGCGCTCGACCATCGCGCGGATCAAGGAGCAGCTCGCCGGCAAGCACGCGATGTTCGCGACGCCGGAGAAGGCGCGGATGATCGAGATGTGCGATACCTGCCGGATCGAGCATCAGGCCAACAGCGCCGAGGATCCCTTCGCGATGGGCACGCGGCCCCGGATGCGGACCACCGACGACGATCTGGCGAGGCGCGCGGCGGGCACGCTCGACCCGGACGACTTCATCATCGGGGACGAATGAAGCGCGGTCAGTTGGCCGGGTTCTGGGCGCGGCAGAGATCTTCGGCGCGGGTCTTGAAGGAGATGGATTGCGGCTCGGTGATCAGGCCCTCGGCGAGCATCCGGTCGACGTCGCCGATGCGGCGCTCGAGGCAGGCGGCGAGGGCGGGATTGTCGGTGCTCGGAAGCGCGGGGGCCGTGACGATCGGCAGGCCCGGACGGTCGGGCGAGAAGAGGCCCGCGATGTCGTCCGACCAGGTCGACCAGATCAGCCAGCCCATGGTGATGGCGACGGCGAGGCCGATGAGCCGGGCGAGCGGGGTGTCGAGGAAGCCGCGTTCCTGAGTGCCGGACTGGGTGGCTGCCATGATCGTCTCTCCTCGGCTAGCTGCGGCGCACGGGCAGGTTCGTCAGCAGGTTCTGCGGCTTGACCACCAGATGCCGGTCGGCGGTGACCGCCAAGTCCCAGATATACCGGCTTGCCCCGGAGCCTGTCCAGCGCGTCGGTCTCCTCGACGAATTCGAGCCGGTAGAGGCCGATGATCTGGGCGATCTCCGTCTCGTCCGGGGTCTCGCCGGCATAGAGCGCGTTGAGGAGCCGGGTCGCCTCGGCGTCGAGGCCGATATGCCAGGACCAGCGGTCGTCGCGGATCGACTTCACGGCCTGGATGCGGGTCTCGACCTTCAGGAAATGCGCGATCCAGCGCGACATCACGCGGGCGAGCGCGTCGGGGCCGGGTTCGGTGAAGCGGAAATCGATGGCGGTGTCGAAGCGGTCCGAGCGCGCTCCAGTATGCGTCGCGCCGTCCCGGTGGTGAGCACGTCGAGGCTGACCTCGCGCGGATTGGCGCCGCCGATGAGCTGCTCGAAGCTGACCTCGCCGGAGGCGGCCTGCATCTCGACCACTTCGGCATCGGCGAGCATCAGGCGGTCCTCGCCGATTGTGGCGATCTGTTCGCGGAAGAAGAGCTCGGCGGCACGCAGGGTGATCGGGTCGGTTTCGGCATCGAGGATGTTGCGCAGGATCAGATGCACCATCTGGTCGATGAAGACCGGCGGAATGGCGATGGGGCCGCCGGTGAAGAGCGCGGCATAGGCGGCCTCGAGGGTGCCGTGGGCGGCGAGGTGGTCGCGAAAGCGCAGGACGACGCGGTAATTGTCGGCGGTGTCGGCATCGGCGAGGGCGTCGAGCTCGGCGGCGGGCACTTCGGCGAAGGGGTCGGCCATCAGGCGCTCGAAGAGGGCGATTTCGGCGGCGCAGCTCTCCTCGACCGGGTGGATCTCGGGGCGGGTGAAATAGGCGCGCAGGAAATCGGGCGTTACGTGAAGCCAGCCATCCGTGTCGCGGGTGACGAGGTGGAGGCCGGCGGATTTCCAGAAATCGGTCACGATGTGCCCTCGTCCTCGACGATGTCCCAGACCCGGGCGTGGTGGCAATCGGCGCTGGTGTCGACCTTGCGGAAGGCTTCGCGGATCTCGCCGGAAGCGTCGTGGTGGCGACGGACGGTGAGCACGGTGCCGAAGGGCAGGCCGTCGCACATCTCGGCGGTGAAGGCGATCTCGGCCTCGGCGGCGGGGCGGGCGGCGGCGAGATCGGGCGCGCCGTAGGCCGCGACGAAATGGGCGGCGAGGCGTTGGGCGAGGCTCTCGCGCTCGGCCGGGCTGATGCCGGTGACGGAGACGAAGGTGCTGTGGCCGAAGCTCTCGAGCGAGAGGAAGCCGTTGGCGAAGGCCTGGCGGGTCTTGCCGGTCAGGGCGTCGGGGGCGCGGTCGGCGAAGGCGAAGGCGCCGCTGATCGCCCATTCCTCGGGTGCGGCGGCGATCTCGAACACGCTGGTATCGGAGGGGTCGAAGCGCAGGGTTTTCAGGAACTTCACGGGGTCTGCTCGCGCAAGGTCTTCAGGGCGTCGAGGGTGGATGCGAGCTGCATGGCGCCGGCCGCGTTGCGCCAGAGGGCGTTTCCGCTGGCATCGAGGCCGGTCGGAGTGCCGAGGCCCGGCAGCGCCACCGGGGCCTTCGCGTCGAGGCGGGCCCACCAATGGCCGTGGACTCCGCGAAAGCCGTCCTGCTCCCAGCCGTGGATGCCGGCGACGAGGTGGCGGGCGAAGGATTCGAGGAGGTCCTGCGGGGCGATCTCGCCGCAGCCCTCGTTCCAGAGATCGGTGCGGTCGGGGATCTCGCCGGGCTCGGTCCGCGCGTCGGATTGCGGCAGGAGGGCGACCTCGATGCCGAGCACCATCCAGGCCGGCTCCGCGCCCGGGGCGAGGTGGAGGTCGAACCGTCCGGCGACAGCACCGTTGACGCGCAGAGCCCCGGGCCAGGAATGGGTGACGGCGACTTCGGGCGGGGCCAGCGCGCCCAGCGCGTCGCCGAAGGCCACCATCGCGACGAAGAGCATCTCGCCGCAGCGGTCGCGGCCGATCTCGGGCTCGAGCACGAGGGCGGCGGAGAGGAGCCCCGCGCGTTCGGCGAAGAGGAAGTCGCCGGCCCCGAGGCGGCCTTCGGCGGCGCCGTCGCAAGCCAGCGCCGAAGGGTCCGCGCCGGGCGGGACCGGATGGGCATCGAGCAGCGGGGGCAGGGAGAGGGCGGTGTCGCTCACGCGCGCTCAGGCATCGGAGGTGTCGATCGTGCCCTCGATGACATGCTCGAGATCGGTGCCCTCGGCGGTCAGGACGACGCGCACATGGAGGGTGTCCCCGGCGGCCCCTTCGCGCACGATGCGCTCGATCTCCTGCTGGGAGGTCACGCCGACCTGCTTGAGGAACTTGCGCATCGACATGTTGAAACCGTCAGTCATTGGAGTTCTCCCGGTCGGGTCAGTCGAGCCGGACCGTCTGGTTGGGCGAGGTGCCGACCTCGCTTGCGGGGGTGACGAAGAAATATTGCGACATCCCCCAGGCGCCGAGGCTGATCAGGACTGTGAGCAGAAGCCCGGAAAGGACCTGTTTCATCGCGGTTTCTCCGTTCTGGCGCGGATAGGGCGCCGCTTTCACTCTACGCCTCGGGTGGCCTTTTTCAAGAAGCGGATCAGGTCGTCGCGGCGTGTCACGCTGGTCAGGCGCTGCACCGGCATCTTGGTGCCGGGCAGTACCACGTCGGGGCCTTCGTCGAAGAGCTGCGCCACGGTGGTTTCGGTCCAGACGATGTCGCTGGCGAGAAGTGCGTCGGAATAGGGGTAGCCGGGCACGGTGCCGACCTTGCGGCCGAAGAGCTTGTGGAGCGTCGGGCCGGCGCGGTTGGCGTCGTCAGGGGTGAGGGTGTGGCAGATCGAGCATTTGCGCTGGAATTCGAGGGCGCCGGGATCGGTGCTGTCGGTGACCTCGAAGCGGCGGGGCGATTGCGAGAGGATGGGATCGACGCTCGGTGGGGCGATCTGCCAGCGCATGGCGAAATCGTCGAGGCCGACATGGAGGATCTGGCCGGTGTCGGGCACGAAGGCGAAATCCCAGACCGGGCCGTGGGCGACGGGGCCGTCGACGATCGGGGTGCCCTGGGCGTCGAAGACCGCGATGTTGCCGGCGGTGTCGCTGTAGCCGAGGCGGTCGCCGCCCTGGGCCGCGCGCACGCTCTGGATCGGGGTGTCGGTGGCGGCGAGGGGCGTCTGCGCGCCGGTGGCGATGTCGAGGATCGCGGCGGTGCCGTCGAGGGCGCCGAAGGCGAGCCGGTCCGCGTCGAGCAGGGCGAGGCTGTTGACGCCCCAGCCGTGGCGGAGCACCGGGCGGATCAGGCGGGCCTCGGGCAGCGACCAGGCGAGGATCTGGCCGTCATAGCCTGCCGTGTAGAGGGTGGCGCCGTCGGGGGCGAAGGCCACGGCGTTGACGTTGCCCCGGTGGCCCTCGAGCACGGCGATCTCGCGGGCGGCGGCGAGATCGTAGAGCCGGGCGGTGCCGTCCCAGCGGGCGGCGGCGGCAAGGCGTCCATCGGGGGAGACGGCGACATCGAGGGTCTTGACCGGCGCGCCGGGGATGCGGGCCGCCGGCGTGCCGGTGGCGAGATCCCAGATCATCAGGGTGCCGTCGTCTCCCACCGAGACGGCGGCTGTCTCGCCGGGCAGGAAGGCCGCGTCGTTGACGGCGCCGTCATGGCCGAGCAGGCGCCAGAGGATGCGGGCGTTGACCTCCGTGATGTCCCACAGGATCACCGAATAGTCGAAGGAGGCGGTGAGGGCGCGGCTGCCGTCGGCGGAGATCGCGATCGACTTGACCGGGCCGCCGTGGCCGGTCAGCAGGTCCGGCACCGGGCGCTCCGCGGCGGCCGGGGCCGCCAGGGCGAGGGCGAGTGCCAGGGCGGGGAGCCGGAGGCCGGGCATCGGCGCGTTACTCGGCGGGGGTGGCGCTCGGCCGGCCGGCGCGGCGCTCCGCGTCCTCCTGCGCTTCCATTTCCTCGACCCAGATCGAATGGTGCTCGCGCGCCCAGTTCAGATCGACCTCGCCGTGGGTCATCGCGCCGGCCGCGCCCTGCATGCCGATGCTGCCGATATAGATATGGGCGATGACGATGGTCATCAGCAGAACCGACATCACGGTGTGCCAGATCTGCTGGTATTGCTGTTCCTGGATCGGCGAGAGATCGGTCGGCAGCGAGGTGCCGAGGAAGGCGTTCATCTTGACGAAGGTGGCGGCGAACATGCCGGTGTCGAAGGGGTTCAAGAGTGCCCAGCCCGAGAGCGAGATCGACACGCCGCAGAGGATGACGGACCAGAAGATCAGCTTCTGGCCGGCGTTGAACTTGCGGGCCGGTGGGTGGCCGCCGCCGAAGAGGCCGCCGCCGCGGATCAGCCACACGAGGTCGGAGGGGCGGGGGATGTTGTGGACGACCCACATCACGAAGATCATCACCAGCGAGACCATGAAGGCGAAGGCCACGTAATTGTGGATGTATTTTCCCCAGGCGGTGAGCGTCGCGAAGGCTTCCTTGCCGATGAGCGGCATCAGGAGCTCGCGGCCGAACAGGAGGTTCAGGCCGGTCAGGGCGAGGATGATGAAGCTGGTGGCCAGCAGCCAGTGGCCGGTGGTCTCGATCGAGGAGAAGCGCCGGATCATGATGCCCGAGAGGCCGCTGTCGATGCGGATGCGGCCGCGCAGCGCGAAGAAGAGGCCGAGAAGGCCGATCATGCCGAGGAGCAACCAGGCGGAATACATCGCCAGAGGGCCGTTGCGGGTGAGCTCCCAGGTGTGGCCTTCGGACTGGATCAGCGTGCCGCCGAGCGGGTTCTGGCCGGCGACCGTGCCGCTGCCGCCCTGGCGGATCTCGCGCCAGATGTCGGAATCGGCCTGGCCGGCGGCGTCGGTGCCGCCCGGGGTCGCGCCGGCGAGGGGGGCTTCGGGGAGGGCTTCCTGGGCGCCGGAGGGCAGGGCGGTCATCAGGAGCGCGAAGGCGGCGAGCAGCGCCATCAGCAGAAGGAGGACGGGTGCTGTCCGGGGCGGCTGCGCAGTCTTCGCCGCGGCGCGGGGGGCGAACGGGGTCGGATCGGTCATGGCTCTCTCCGGCGCCGGCACCGCCGCGGAAACCCGCGGCCCTGTCCGGTCATGGGGTCGGGAAACGAACGGGGGCGGCCGCTTGCGACGGCCGCCCCCGGGATGGAACGCGACGGGGCGGGCGGACGGGGATCAGCCCGCGCCTTCGGTGTCGTAGGCGGTGCCCCAGCCCCAGGCGCCGGAGCCGAAGCCGCGGGCGACGACGCGCTCGCGGTAGACCTGCGAGACCACGTCGCCGTCGCCGGCGAGCAGGGCCTTGGTCGAGCACATCTCCGCGCAGAGCGGCAGCTTGCCCTCGGCGATGCGGTTGCGGCCGTATTTCTGGAACTCGATGTAGGACATGTCCTCTTCCGGGCCGCCGGCGCAGAAGGTGCACTTGTCCATCTTGCCGCGCGAGCCGAAGTTGGAGGCCTGCGGGAATTGCGGCGCGCCGAAGGGACAGGCGTAGAAGCAATAGCCGCAGCCGATGCACAGGTCCTTGGAATGCAGCACGACGCCGTCCTCGGTGTCGTAGAAGCAGTCGACCGGGCAGACCGCCTTGCAGGGCGCGTCCGAGCAATGCATGCAGGCCACCGAGATCGAGCGTTCGCCCGGCGAGCCGTCATTGATGGTGACGACCCGGCGCCGGTTGACGCCCCAGGGGACCTCGTTCTCGTTCTTGCAGGCGGTGACGCAGGCGTTGCACTCGATGCAGCGCTCGGCGTCGCACAGGAACTTCATTCGTGCCATTTCGGATGTCCTTCCCTTATGCCCGCGCGATGCGACAGAGCGTGGCCTTGGTTTCCTGCATCTGGGTCACGGAATCGTATCCGTAGGTCTGTGCAGTGTTGGTGCTTTCGCCCAGAACGTAGGGATCGGCACCGGCGGGGTACTTGTCCCGCTGGTCGATGCCCTGGAAGTGTCCGCCGAAGTGGAAGGGCATGAAGGCCACGCCCTTGCCGACCCGTTCGGTGGTCATGGCCATCACCTTGACCTTGCCGCCCTCGGGGCCTTCGACCCAGACCTGTTCGCCGTTGCGGATGCCCAGATCGTTGGCGTCCGACGGGTTGATCTCGACGAACATGTCCTGCTGGAGCTCGGCGAGCCACGGGTTGGACCGGGTCTCGTCGCCGCCGCCCTCGTATTCGACCAGCCGGCCGGAGGTGAGGATCATCGGGAAGTCCGTGGCGAAGTCCTGCGCCTGGATCGAGGCATAGGCGGTGGGCAGGCGGTAGAACCTGCGATCCTCGTAGGTGGCGTATTTGTCCAGGAGATCGCGCCGCGGGGTGTAGAGCGGCTCGCGGTGCGTCGGCACCGGGTCGGGGAAGGTCCAGACCACCGCGCGGGCCTTGGCGTTGCCGAAGGGGGCGCAGCCATGGGCGATCGCGACGCGCTGGATGCCGCCGGAGAGGTCGGTCTTCCAGTTGATGTCGGCGACGCGGTCATCGTAGTCGCTGGGGAAGGCCATGCCCTCGGCCTCGCCGATCTCGGCGTCGTTCTTCTGGAAATCGGCAAGCCCGGCGACCCGGGCGATGATGGCCTTCTCGCGCGGGGTGAGGTCGGTGTTCCAGCCGAGCGACTTGAGCATCGCCATGGTGAATTCGGGATAGCCGTCCTCGATCTCGGAGCCGGCCGTCCAGGAGCCTTCGGCGAGCAGGTTGTCGCCCTCGTACTCGACGCCGAAGCGCGCACGGAACGGCAGGCCGCCCTCGGCGACGGGCTTGGTGACGTCGTAGAGGTTGGGCGTGCCGACATGGGCCATTTCCGGCGTGCCCCAGCAGGGCCAGGGCAGGCCGTAATATTCGCCGTCGAGCGGGCCACCGACCGCCTGCAGCGTGGTCTTGTCGAAGGTGTGCTGGTTGGCCATGTGGGCGCGCAGCCGCTCCGGCGACTGGCCGGTATAGCCGATGGTCCACATGCCCTTGTTGAACTCGCGGGTGATGTCCTCGATCAGCGGCTCCTCGCCATTGACCGTGATGTTGCGGAACAGCCGGTCGTCGAAGCCGAACTTGACCGCGAACTTGTGCATGATCGTGTGGTCGGGAAGGCTCTCGAAGAGCGGCTCCACCACCTTCTCGCGCCACTGGATCGAGCGGTTCGAGGCCGTCACCGAGCCGTAGGTCTCGTACTGGGTGCAGGCCGGCAGCAGGTAGACGTCGTCGGTGCGGTCCGAGAGCACCGCCGAGACGGTGGGGAAGGGATCGATCACGACGAGCATGTCGAGCTTTTCCATCGCCGCCTTCATCTCGACCATGCGGGTCTGCGAGTTGGGCGCGTGGCCCCAGAGCACCATGGCGCGCACCGGGTTCGGCTGGTCCATGTTGGCGGGGTCCTCGAGCACGCCGTCGATCCAGCGGCTGACCGGGATGCCGTTCTCGTTCATCAGCGTGAGATCGGCCCCGTCCACGCCGGCGCCGGGCTTCACGTCGAACCGGGCCTTGAGCCAGTCGATGTCCTCTTCCCAGACCCGGCTCCAATGCGCCCAGGCGCCGTCGGTGAGGCCGTAATAGCCCGGCAGGTCGTGGCTGAGCACGCCGAGATCGGTGGCGCCCTGCACGTTGTCATGGCCGCGGAAGATGTTGGTGCCGCCGCCGGACTTGCCCATGTTGCCAAGCGCGAGCTGGAGCACGCAATAGGCGCGGGTGTTGTTGTTGCCGTTGGTGTGCTGGGTGCCGCCCATGCACCAGATCACGGTGCCGGGCCGGTTCTCGGCCAGCGTGCGCGCGACGCGGCGCAGCTGCGAGCCCGGCGCGCCGGTGACGCGCTCGACTTCCTCGGGGGTCCAGTTCGCGACCTCGGCCCGGATCTGGTCCATGCCCCAGACGCGCTGGCGGATGAATTCCTTGTCCTCCCAGCCGTTCTCGAAGATGTGCCACAGGATGCCCCAGGTCAGCGCGACATCGGTGCCGGGCCGGAAGCGGACGTATTCGTCGGCATGGGCCGCGGTGCGGGTGAAGCGCGGATCGCAGACGATCAGCGGCGCGTTGTTCTGCTCCTTGGCCTTCAGGACGTGCAGCAGCGAGACCGGATGCGCCTCGGCCGGGTTGCCGCCGATGATGAAGATCGCCTTGGAATTGTGGATGTCGTTGTAGGAATTGGTCATGGCGCCGTAGCCCCATGTGTTCGCGACGCCGGCCACGGTGGTCGAGTGGCAGATGCGGGCCTGGTGGTCGACGTTGTTCGTGCCCCAATAGGCGGCGAACTTGCGGAACAGGTAGGCCTGCTCGTTGTTGTGCTTGGCCGAGCCGAGCCAGTAGACGCTGTCGGGGCCGCTTTCCTCGCGGATCGCCAGCATCCGGTCGCCCACCTCGTTGATGGCCTCGTCCCAGCTGAGCCGGGTCCATTTGCCGCCGACGAGCTTCATCGGGTATTTCAGCCGCCGCTCGCCATGGGCGTGTTCGCGCACCGCCGCACCCTTGGCGCAGTGGGTGCCGAGATTGAACGGGCTGTCGAAGGCCGGCTCCTGGCCGTACCAGACGCCGTCGGCGACTTCGGCGAGCACGGTGCAGCCGACCGAGCAATGGGTGCAGACCGATTTCACGATCTCGCCGCTGCTGTTGGCCGCGGGCTCGGCCGCGCGGGCGCGGGTGGCGGTGCCGCCGGTGACGAGGCCCGCGCCGGCAAGGCCGCCGACGGTGAGACCGGAGCGCTTGAGGAAATCGCGGCGGTTGACCGAGCGATCGGCGGTTTCGGCGGGGCCGGATGTCAGGCGGCGGGCCTGCGCGGATCCGGGGGACTTCTTTCTGAGCATGTCCGTCTTCTCCTTCATGCCTGGCTCGGGAGGCATCTGCACTCCACCGGCCGGATCGGTCTTTCCGCGCGCTGGGCGCTTCGTGTCATCCGGCGCGGGCGCGCCGGTGGGCGTCAGAAGCGGGCGAGGTCGTAATAGGTCCGCACATGCGCGGTTTCGCGGTAGCCGGCACCGGGGGCATCGGCCACCGGGCTTGCGGCTTCCGCGGTGTCGCCGAGCACGAGGGCCGCACTTCCGGCGACCGTGCCGAGGCTCGCGAGCTTGAGAAAGTCACGCCGGTCGGTGCCGGTCCGGTCCTGGGTCTCTTTGGCCATGGCCGTCTCCTTCTCCCTGCCGTTGATGCCGGGCGCTCCCCTCGGGGGGCCGGCGGTCCGCAGGGGGGCAGGGACCCCCTCCGGACCCGAAGTCCTAGTCCATCGCGAAGGCGGCGCGCTCGATCTCGAGAAAGAGCCCACCGATTCGGCCGACCGGGACATAGAGGTCGCTGGCCCCGGCCCGTTCGAGGTCGCGGAAGAAGTGACCGGCCCAGGGCGCGATGTGGTCGGCGAAGAAGCCGCGCTGTGCGTCGAAATCCGCCGGGGCGCCGTAGCGGCCGGTGATCAGGCCCGCCATCATTTCCATCAGCACGCCGATATGGTCCTCGGGTTCCTTCACCGATGGTTCGCGGTCGATGCCGAGGCCGCGCATGGCGGCGCGAAGCCGCGCGAGCGGCTTTTCGTGCAGGAATCCGGTGAGATAATAGGAGCCGTAGGGCACGAGTTCGCCGCGGCCGAGACCGATGAAGAGGGTGTCGTATTCGGCGCCGGCCGTCGCGGGATCGGTCGCGGCGGCGCGCGTCGCGAGGTCGCTGAAGGCACGGCCGAAGGGCGTGTCGTCGCCGCTGAGGGCTGCGAGGGCCGAAAGGTCGTCAGCGCCGGGCCGGGTGAAGAGCGTCCGCCCGAGGAAGCCGTAGACATCGGCGCGCAGGAGGTCTTCCTCCGACAGCAGCTCGCGTCGTGCTTCCAGCGCGTCCAAGCGTTCCTCCTTCGCGGGTGTTCCCGTCTCTTGGACGCCAGTAGACCGTGGCATACCCCTCGAGTCAACGAACATCCCCGCGAGCGGCCTTCCGGATGCTGCGGCTTTCCGACGCGCCGGGCTTGAAAGATCAGCTTTCCGCCAGCAGCCTCGCCGCGACGCGGTCGGCGATTTCGCGGTAGGTCCGGGCATGGGCGCCGGCGGGATCGGAGACCACCACCGGCGTGCCGCCGTCGGAGGTGCGGCGGATTTCCATGTGGAGGGGCACCTCGCCGAGGAAGGGCACGCCGAGGCGCGTCGCTTCCGCCCGGGCGCCGCCATGGCCGAAGAGATCGTGGCGGCCGCCGCAATCGGGGCAGAGGAAATAGCTCATGTTCTCGACGATGCCGAGGATCGGCACCTCGACCTTGCGGAACATGTTGAGGCCCTTGCGGGCGTCGATGAGCGCGATGTCCTGCGGGGTGGAGACGATGACCGCGCCGGCGAGGGGCACCTGCTGGGCCATGGTGAGCTGCGCGTCGCCGGTGCCGGGCGGCATGTCGACCACGAGAATGTCGAGCGCGCCCCAATCGACTTCGCGCAGCATCTGGGTGATCGCCGAGATCACCATCGGCCCGCGCCAGATCATCGGCGCGTCCTCGTCGACGAGAAAACCCATCGACATCACCGAGAGACCGAAGGCCTTCGGCGGGACGAGCCGCCCGTCGCGGCGCTTCGGGGCGGTCCGAGACGCCGAGCATGCGCGGCATCGAGGGGCCGTAGATGTCGGCATCGAGCACGCCGACGCGCTTGCCGGCCGCCTGCAGGGCGAGGGCGAGATTGACCGAGGTCGTGGACTTGCCGACGCCGCCCTTGCCGGAGGCGACGGCGATGATCGCGTCGATCCCGGGAACCGCGGCCTTTGCCGGGATGCCGCCGGCGGCGGGGGCAGCGGGGGCGCGTCTGGGCAGGCCGAGATCGGGCGGGGGCGCGGCTTTCGGGGCGGGGGCGGGCTCGTCGGAGGTGAGGACGGCGAAGACCTCGTCGACGCCCTCCATGCCGGCGACGACCTTCTCGGCGGCGGCGCGCAGCGGCTCGAGGGCGGCGGCGCGGGCGGCGGGCACGGTGATGGCGAAGCTCACGCGGCCGCCCCGGACCGAGATCTCGCCGACGAGGCCGAGCGAGACGATGTCGCCCTCGAGATCGGGGCCGCGGACCTTGGCGAGGCGCGCACGGACCGCGTCGGGGGTGGGAGAGGTCATCGGGGCTCCTCGGGGCAAAGGCGTCCCGGGGGTCTAGCGCATCGCCGCCACCGCCGTCGAGGGCGGCGGCGGGCGCGGGATGCGGCCGCTCAGCGGTAGAAGATGTTGCCGCCGAAGGTGCCGACGCGCGGACGTGTCGCGAACCAGCCCGGCTCCATGCGCGCGGCATGGAAGAACAGGGCGCCGTCGGTGATGTCGCGCGCGCCCTGCAGCACGGCCTGGGCGGTGCGCTGGGCCTTCTCGCGCGCCACCGCGTCGGTCAGCAGGTCGGGGCGGCCGTCGCAGCGGTACGAGAACTGGCAGCCCTCGCCGACCACGGCGCAGACCGAGTTCGGGAATTTCGGGCTCTGGGCGCGGTTCACCACCACATGGGCCACCGCCTCGGTGCCGACCGGTCCGGTGCCGCGGGCCTCGAAGTAGATCGCCTCGGCAAGGCAGGCGACATCCGAATTGGCGATCGAGCGGCTGGCCTGGCCGACGGACGCATCCTCGCCTTGCGGCATCGCCGACATATCCGGAGAGGTCGCCGCACAATTGGCGAGGACGAGGAGGGCTGCGAGGGCGCCCAAGAGGCGTGTCTTCGGGGTCATGATCGGGTCTCCGCGTCTGACCGGGTTCGATTTTCACGATGGCAGGATTGCCATGTTGCAACTGCTCACCGAGCTAGCAGCGGGATTCACGTCGAGCAAGTTGCTTGGACGGTGGTAATCCTTCCAATTCGAACGGATTGATGCGTTTTCGGCAGAAATCCGCCGATCGGCGGGTCGATCGGCGGTTATTGTCAGCCCCGGCGCACTGGTGCACAAAAGCGGGCCGGGGCGATGGGGAGAGCAGGATGGCGGTCGGATCGAGGCAGCTGGTGATCGCCGGGATGGTCGGCAGTGCGGTGCTCGCAGCCCTCAAGCTGATGGCCTCGGCGGCGACCGGCTCCGCGGCGATGGCGGGTACGGCGATCCAGTCGGGGGTCGATGCCGGCACCCGGGCGGGGCTCCTGGTCGGGCTCGGCCGGGCCGACCGGCCCGCGGATGTGCACTACCCCTACGGCCATGGCCGCGAGCTGCATTTCTGGGCCTTCGTCGTCGCGATCCTGCTCTTCGCCTTCGGCGCGGGCATCGCGCTTCATCGCGGCATCGTGCAGATCCGCGACCCCCGGCCGTTGGTCGACGCGGTGCTCGCCTACTGGGTCCTGGGGCTTGCGCTCGTCTTCGAGGTGGCCGGGCTCGTGCTGGCCTGGCGGGCGGTGGACCGGGAGCCGGACGCCGTGCCGCTCTGGCGGGCGATGCGCGCCGAGACGGATCCGGTGTTCCGCACGGCGCTGTTCGGCCGGGGCGCGGGCCTCATCGGTCTGGTGATCGCCCTTGTGGGCGTGCTGCTCGCGGATCGCTTCGGGATGGCCGGGGCGGACGGCGCGGCGTCGGTGGCGATCGGCGCGGTGCTCGCGGGGACGGCGGTGATGCTGGCGGTCGAGACCCGGGCGCTTCTGGTCGGCGAGGCGTCGTCGGACGAGCTTCTGGAAGACATCATCGGGCTGGCGGGGCAGGCGTCGTTCGTCGACGGCGTGAACGAGGCGCGCACGATGCATTTCGGGCCGGCGGACGTGCTGGTCAATCTCAGCGTCGATGCCCGCGACAGCCTGAATGCGGGCGTGGTCGAGACCGGGATCTCCGAGCTGGAAGCCGAGATCATCCGCCGGCATCCGGAGGTGACGCGGGTGTTCATCGAGATCCAGAAGGCCCGCGATGACGACAGCCTGCCGCTTCAGGGGGCTGCGCCGGGGGTGGACTGACGGGGGCGGTAGCGGTCGGAACGGTGTTGCTCGATCGGATGTCCGTTGATGTTGCCCGGCGTTAAGCCTGCGTTTATTGGCGCGGTACACGATGGCCCAAGTTCGAAACAGGCTTGCGTCGGGTCATTTCAGTGAGTTTTTCCTTTTTCTGGCCAACAATGTTCGGGTCGTGATCGTCGCAACAGCGACAATCGGTTGGATCTCGTTTCATCTGATGACCAGCCCATGGCCGATCGGGACCACCTTGCGTCACATGGCAGCCGTGCCGAATTGCGACGCCGCGCGCAGCGTCGGACTGGCTTCGGCCCGACAGGGTGAGCCAGGCTATTACCGGAGGCATGATCGAGACGAAGACGGCATCGCTTGTGAACCCTACACGGTCAGATGATCTCTGATCCGCGACGGCGCCGGGCGGGCGCCTGACCGTCGGGTGGCGCTGCTAGGGGTGTGCGGCGCGCTTTATGGTGCCACTTACGTCCTCGGCTAGATCGGTGCGCTTGTGTCGACAAAGCGCCAGCCCGCCGGAACGGGCAGGCGCTCGCCCGGCGCCTTTGGCTTGATTCCGGGCGGGGGCGGGATTCCGAGGGGTCGCGGAGTGGCCTTGGGTCCTTGGTCGATCCTGCCCGTCAGCTGCCCTGCAGCGGCCTTACCACCAGCTCGCCGTGGAGGCGGTCCTGCATGGCGAGGGCTGCGGCGCGGGAGCCGGCGGCGGTGGTGTAGTAGGGGATGCGGCCCGACAGGGCGAGGGCGCGGATCTCGCGGCTGTCGGAGACCGATTGCGCGCCCTCGGTGGTGTTGAACACCACCTGGATACCGCCGTCCTTGATCATGTCGACGATATGCGGGCGGCCCTCATAGACCTTGTTGACCCGGGTCGCGGCGATGCCGTTCTCCGCGAGGAAGGCCAGCGTGCCGGAGGTCGAGACGATCTCGAAGCCGAGCTCGGCCATGATGCGGGCGGCCTCGAGGGTGAGCGGGTTCTTGTCGCTGTCCTTGACCGAGACGAAGACCCGGCCGCTTTCGGGCAGCTTCACGCTGGCACCCATCTGGGCCTTGAGGAAGGCGCGGGCGAAGGTGCGGTCCCAGCCCATCACCTCGCCGGTCGAGCGCATTTCCGGGCCGAGGATGGTGTCGACGCCGGGGAAGCGGTTGAAGGGCATCACCGCCTCCTTGACCGAGAACCACGGCATCGCCGGGTCGGCCAGCGTCATCGGGTCGGCGAAGGGCAGCGGTTCGTCGGGGCCCACACCTTCGGGGTAGGGGGCGCGCAGCGGGAAGGTCGCGAGCGGCTCGCCGGCCATCACGCGGGCGGCGATCGAGGCGATGGCGCTGTCGGTGGCCTTGGCGACGAAGGGCACGGTGCGGCTGGCGCGGGGATTGACCTCGAGCACGAAGATGTCGTCGCCCTGGATGGCGAACTGCACGTTCATCAGCCCGCGCACGTCGAGGCCGAGGGCCAGCGCGCGGGTCTGTTCCTCGAGCCGCGCGATCATCTCCTTGGAGAGCGAATAGGGTGGCAGGGCACAGGCGCTGTCGCCGGAATGCACGCCGGCTTCCTCGATATGCTCCATGATGCCGGCGACGTGGACGTCCACGCCGTCGCAGATCGCGTCGACATCGACCTCGACGGCGCCGATCAGGTAGCTGTCGAGCAGCACCGGGATCGTCGCCGGAGACGCGCACGGCCTCGGTGATGTAGCGCTTCAGGCCGGCATCGTCGCGGACGATCTCCATGCCGCGGCCGCCCAGCACGTAGGAGGGGCGGATCACCAGCGGATAGCCGATCTTCTCGGCGACGCGCAGGGCTTCCTCCGCGGAGCGGGCGAGGCCGTTGGCGGGCTGTTTCAGCTCGAGGCGGTGGAGAAGCTGCTGGAAGCGCTCGCGGTCCTCGGCAAGGTCGATGGCGTCGGGCGAGGTGCCGAGGATCGGGATGCCGGCATCGTGCAGGGCGTTGGCGAGCTTGAGCGGGGTCTGGCCGCCATACTGGACGATGACGCCCTTCAGGGTGCCGTTCTCCTGCTCGACGCGGAGGATCTCGAGCACGGTCTCGAGGGTGAGCGGCTCGAAATAGAGCCGGTCGGAGGTGTCGTAATCGGTGGAGACCGTCTCGGGATTGCAGTTGATCATGATGGTCTCGAAGCCGGCCTTCGACAGCGAGAAGCAGGCGTGGCAGCAGCAATAGTCGAACTCGATGCCCTGGCCGATGCGGTTGGGGCCGCCGCCGAGGATCACGATCTTCTCGCGGCCGGAGGGGCGGGCCTCGCATTCGACGTAGCCCATCGCGTCATGCTCGTAGGTCGAGTACATGTAGGGCGTCTGGGCCTCGAACTCGGCGGCACAGGTGTCGATGCGCTTGAAGACGGGCCGGACGCCGAGGCGCTGGCGCTCGGCGCGCACATTGGTCTCGGTGCGGGCGGTCAGCGTGGCGAGGCGGGCGTCGGAGAAGCCGAACATCTTGAGCCGGCGCAGGCCGGCGGCGTCGCGCGGCAGGCCGGTTTCGCGCAGCGCGTCCTCCATTTCGACGATCTCGCGGATGCGGGCGAGGAACCACGGATCGAAGCGGGTGACGGCGTGGATCTCGTCGTCCGTGAGGCCGTGGCGCATGGCCTGGGCGGCGAGGCGCAGGCGGTCGGGGGTCTGGATGGAGAGCGCCTTCATCACCACCGCCTTGTCCGGCGCACCGGGGATATCGATCTCGTCGAAGCCGGTGAGGCCGGTCTCCATCGAGCAGAGCGCCTTCTGGACGCTTTCGTGGAAGCTCCGCCCGATGGCCATCGCCTCGCCGACGGATTTCATCGCGGTGGTCAGCAGCGGCTCGGAGCCCGGGAACTTCTCGAAGGCGAAGCGCGGGATCTTGGTCACCACATAGTCGATGGTGGGCTCGAAGCTCGCGGGCGTGACCTTGGTGATGTCGTTGTCGAGCTCGTCGAGGGTGTAGCCGACCGCGAGCTTGGCGGCGATCTTGGCGATGGGGAAGCCGGTGGCCTTGGAGGCGAGGGCGGAGGAGCGCGAGACGCGCGGGTTCATCTCGATGACCACGAGGCGGCCGGTCTCGGGCTCGACGGCGAACTGCACGTTCGAGCCGCCGGTCTCCACCCCGATCTCGCGCAGCACCGCGATCGAGGCGTTGCGCATCATCTGGTATTCCTTGTCGGTGAGCGTGAGCGCCGGGGCCACGGTGATGCTGTCGCCGGTATGCACGCCCATCGGGTCGATGTTCTCGATGGAGCAGACGATGATGCAGTTGTCCGCGCGGTCGCGGACCACCTCCATCTCGAATTCCTTCCAGCCAAGGAGGCTCTCGTCGATCAGGATCTGGGAGACCGGGGAGGCGTCGAGGCCGGTGCCGCAGATATGCTCGTAATCCTCGCGGTTATAGGCGACCCCGCCGCCGGTGCCGCCCATGGTGAAGGCGGGGCGGATGATGGCCGGCAGGCCCACATGCTCGATGGCCGCCATCGCCTCGTCCATCGAATTGGCGATGGTGGCCTTGGGGTTCTCGAGCCCGATGCGGTCCATCGCCTCGCGGAAGAGCTTGCGGTCCTCGGCCATCTCGATGGCCTCGCGCTTCGCCCCGATCAGCTCGACGCCGTATTTCTCCAGAACGCCCATATCGGCGACGGCGAGAGCGGTGTTCAGCCCGGTCTGGCCGCCCATGGTGGGCAGGAGCGCGTCGGGGCGCTCCTTCTCGATGATCTTCGCGACGATCTCGGGGGTGATCGGCTCGATATAGGTGGCATCGGCCATTTCCGGGTCGGTCATGATGGTGGCGGGGTTGGAGTTCACCAGGATCACCCGGTAGCCCTCCTCGCGCAGTGCCTTGCAGGCCTGGGCGCCGGAATAGTCGAATTCGCAGGCCTGTCCGATGACGATCGGCCCCGCTCCGATGATCAGGATGGAGCGGATGTCGGTTCTCTTGGGCATGTTCGGTCCTGCATTCCCGTGCCCCGGCCGGGAGCGGCTCGGGAGATGTCCGGATTCGGCGCGCCTGCGCAAATTGGCGTGGTTATAGAAGCCCGTGTCCGGGGTGCAAGGACTAACCCCGGAGCCGCGCCGTTCGCCCGGAAGGCGCCGCCGCGCAAGGCCGGCACGATGCCGCGGCAGGTGCCGAAAACGGTGCGATCGGCACACGGAAGACCCGCCGCCGCGGCGCACCGCGACGTTCCGAATCGGAGACCGAGAAACGTCTTATACCTCAATTGGTTGCCGGCATCGGCGGTTTTCCGCGAGTCGTGGCGGATTGCTGCCACCGGGGATTGCAACGGGCGTGTTTCTATCCACTTCTACCACAGGCCGATGAATTGTCGGTCCGGGGCAATCCGCTGAGACGGATTCCTCTTCAGGAGAGAAGTCATGAAAGGAACCATCATGCGCAAGACTATGCTTTCGCTGACCGTTGCCGCTTTCGCCGTACCGTCGCTGCTCAGTGCCGCGACCTTCGAAGAGGTCGATACCGATGCAGATGGCATGATCACCATGGAAGAAGCCATGGCAGCCATGCCGGACGCGACGGTCGAGGATCTGACCGCTCTCGACGCCGATGGCGACGGTTCGCTCAACCCGGACGAATTCGCGGCGATGCCTCAGTAATTCGCGGACCCATTCGCACGCTGCCGGTCGCAGGCCGGCGGCGGGCAATCGAACGGGCCGGCACTCTGTGCCGGCCCGTTCACGTTCCGGGGCCCGCACCGGAGCGCCGGCTATTGCATCGGCGTGGCGAATGCGTCGAAGGCCCGGATGGCGCCGGGATGGAGCGGCGCGCTCATGCCCCGCGTGCGCATCGTCTCGGGAGTGAGGCCCGCGAAGAGCGGATTGGTCCGGGCGAGCGTGGGGAGATTGGCCAGCAGGCTGGCGACGAACGCCTCGACTGTCCTCGCGTCGGTGTCCGCGCGGGCGACGACGGTGGCGGTGACGGCCCAGGACCGGATATCCGACGTCAGTTGCGGATAGGTGGCGAGCGGGATCAGGCTCTGCGAGAAACTCGGATCGTTCCCGAGGAAGCCATCGACGCTCGGCCCGCGGAAATCCACGAGGCGCACGTCGCAGTTGCGCAACGCACGGGCGACGATTGCGTTGGGATGTCCGGTGATCAGGATCGTCGCATCCAGCCGGCCGGCGCAGAGGTCGTCGATCGCCGTGGCCGGCTCGAGTTCCTCGACCCGGCCGAAGACCTCGTGTTCGATCGACAGCAAGCGCCATGAGCCGCGAGAGCGAGGCGTTGCGGCCCGATCCGGGTCTGCCGATGTCGAAGGACTTTCCGGCGAGATCGGCCACCGACTCGATGGGGGCATCGCCCCGCACCAGAAGTGTGAGCGTTTCGGGAAACAGCGACGCCACGCCCTGCATCTCGGGGATCGCGGCATCTGCGGTGAACATGTCGGTGCCCGCATAGGCTGCCTGCTGCCAGTCGGACTGGGTGAAGGCCATGTCGAGCTCGCCTTGTGCCAGCATGCGCAGATTGTAGATCGAGCCGGGGGTGGGTTCGGGGCTGCAGCGCATCCGGCCCGCCTCGAAGCGGTTGATGCGCTCGCAGATGCTGCGGGCGGCGGAGAAATAGGCGCCGGAGACGTTTCCGGAGCCGACCGTGAAGAAGTCGAGATCCTGGGCCGGTGCGGCCGCGGCGGTCAGGCAGAACAGGCTGGTCAAGGCGGCACGGATCATGTCTCTCCCCCCGGAAGCGTTTTCCAAGAGCTAGTGGACCGCTTCCGGCATCACAAACGAAAATCGCGATCGGTTGCCTTATCCGGCGAACCGGGTAAGGCTTCGGGCCGAAAAAAAAGATCCTCGGGGAGTTGGTTCGATGCCCGAATTCGTTTTCGACGTGCCGCCGCGCCAGCTCGCGTGGATGTTCGTCGTCGCGGCGGTCGCGGCGATGTTCCTCGGGATCGTGCTGGTCAAGCCGGTGCTTCGGCTGCTGATCGGGTCCGGGAACGATTTCAACCAGTCGCTGAACTACGCGACGTCGAGCTTCAGCCTGTTCTACGGGCTTCTGCTGGGCCTGCTGACGGTCGCCGCCTACCAGAACAACGACCGGATCAAGGAGGGCATCCTGCAGGAGACCACGGCGCTCGCAGCGCTCTATTCGTCGGCGGGCACCTATCCCGAGCCGGTGCGCTCGGACCTGCGGGAGATGATGCGCGACTACGTGCTCTTCACCATCCACAAGGACTGGCCCGCGCACCGGCAGGGCGAGCTCTTGAACGGCGGCTTCAACCGGGTCGATGCGATCCGGACCGAGCTTGCCGGCTTCGAGCCGGAGACCGTCGGCCAGGAGGTCATCCATGCCCAGGCGGTGGCGGGGTTCCAGACCTTCTCCGATGCCCGCCAGCGCCGGCTGACCGGGGTGGTCACCCGGATCCCCAACGTGCTGTGGTACGCGGTGCTCGTGGGAGCAGCGATCAACATCCTGCTGATCGTGCTTCTGAAAATGAAACTCGTGCAGCAATTCGTGCTCGGCACGATCACCTCGGTGTTCCTCGCGGTGATCCTGTTCGTGATCGTCATTCTCGACCGGCCGCTCCGGGGCGAGGCCGGCCTGCCGCCCGCACCGATGGAGCTCCTGTGGGAGCGCACCATGGTGTGGGACGAGCCCCTGAGCTGAGGACGCAAGCCATGGCCCAGATCGAGATCACCCAGACCGAGGGGATGCGGCAGGTCCGCATGCGGATCGACAACGAGACCGTCCGCGCGAGCCGTGGCGCGCTGTCGAACATGACCGGCGACATCACCATGACGCCGCGGATGCCCGGGGTCGGAGACATGTTCCGCTCGATGTTCACCGGGGAGGCGCGGATCCGGCCGTTCTACGCCGGCACCGGCAGCATCATGCTCCAGCCGTCGCTCGGCGGCTACCACATCGTCGACGTGGTCGAGGGCGAGCGGTGGATCCTCGAGCCGGGGGTCTACTGGGCGAGCGAGGGCAGCGTGGATCTTGGCCTCCACCGTGAGCCGATGTGGTCGAGCCTCTGGGCCGGTGACGGCTTCCTGTCGTGGAAGACCACGCTTTCGGGCCACGGCCGCGTCGCGATCAATGCGCCCGGCCCGGTGGAGATCGTCGATGTGGCCGACGCCCATCTGCGCGTGCAGGGCCGGCTGGTGCTCGGCCGGACCGACGGGCTGCGCTTCTCCTCGCAGCGTGCCGCGCGCTTTCCGCGCCATCTGATCTCCGGGCAGAAGCGCCTGCGGGTGTTCACCGGCTCCGGCAAGGCGCTGGTGTGCTGGACGCCCTACTGGAACGAGCATCTCTATCAGCAGATGACCGGCAGCACGTTGCAGGGCTCGCTCTTCGAGTGAGCGCGGCGCGCCGGGGCGGACTTGCACCCGCAAGGGCCGTGCGTATAACGGCGGCTCCGCGCCATGCCCCCGAAGGAACGCCGCCCATGCACGCCTATCGCAGCCATACCTGTGCCGACCTGAAAGCCGCGGATGTCGGCAGCACCGTGCGGCTTGCGGGCTGGGTTCACCGGGTGCGCGACCATGGCGGCGTGCTCTTCATCGACCTGCGCGACCATTACGGCATCACCCAGGTGCTGGCGGATGGTGACAGCCCGGCCTTCGCGGAGATCGAGAAGGTGCGCTCGGAATGGGTGATCCGCATCGATGGCGAGGTGAAGGCGCGCGATGCGGCGCTGGTGAACCCGAAGATCCCGACCGGCGAGATCGAGGTGTTCATCCGCGACATGGAGGTGCTCGGGGCCGCCGAGGAGCTGCCGCTGCCGGTGTTCGGCGAGGTGGATTACCCCGAGGAGACCCGGCTGAAGTACCGCTTCCTCGATCTGCGCCGCGAGAGCCTGCACGACAACATCATGCTGCGCGCCGGCGTGATAAGAAGCCTGCGCAACCGCATGGAAGCGCAGGGCTTCACCGAGTTCCAGACGCCGATCCTCACCGCCTCCTCGCCCGAGGGCGCGCGCGACTTCCTCGTGCCGAGCCGCCTGCATCCGGGCAAGTTCTACGCGCTGCCGCAGGCGCCGCAACAGTTCAAGCAGCTGATCATGGTGGCGGGTTTCGACCGCTATTTCCAGATCGCGCCCTGCTTCCGCGACGAGGACCCGCGCGCCGACCGCTCGCCCGGCGAGTTCTACCAGCTCGACATGGAGATGAGCTTCGCGACGCAGGAGGACGTCTTCCAGGCGATCGAGCCGGTGATGCGCGGCGTCTTCGAGGAATTCGGGGAAGGCCGGCCGGTGACGCAGGCGTTTCCGCGCATCGCCTACCGGGATTCGATGCTGTGGTATGGCTCTGACAAGCCCGACCTGCGCAACCCGATCCGGATGCAGGTGGTGAGCGAGCATTTCCGCGGCTCGGACTTCAAGATCTTCGCGTCGATGCTGGAGAAGGACGGCACCGAGGTGCGGGCCATTCCGGCGCCGGGGGGCGGCAGCCGCAAGTTCTGCGACCGGATGAACGCCTTCGCCCAGGGCGAGGGGCTGCCGGGGATGGGGTATATCTTCTGGCGGGCGGCGGAAGGCGGCGGCATGGAGGCGGCCGGACCCGTCGCCAAGGCGCTCGGGCCGGAGCGTACCGAGGCGCTGCGCGAACAGCTCGGCCTCGGCGAAGGCGATGCGGCGTTCTTCCTCGCCGGTAAGCCGTCGCCGTTCGAGCCGGTGGCGGCGAAGGCGCGGGTGGAGATCGGCCGCGAGCTGAAGCTGGCCGACGAGGACCGGTTCGAGTTTTGCTGGATCGTCGATTTCCCGATGTACGAGCTCGATGAGGAAACCGGCAAGCTCGACTTCAGCCACAACCCGTTCTCGATGCCGCAGGGTGGGCTCGAGGCGCTGCGGACCCAGCCGCATCTCGACGTGCTGGGCTACCAGTACGACATCGTCTGCAATGGCGTGGAGCTGAGCTCGGGTGCGGTGCGGAACCACAAGCCCGAGCTGATGTACGAGGCCTTCAAGGTCGTCGGCTACAGCCCGGAATATGTCGACGCGCATTTTGGCGGCATGATCTCGGCCTTCAAGTTCGGCGCGCCGCCCCATGCGGGCATCGCGCCGGGCATCGACCGCATGGTGATGCTGCTCGCCGGGGCGGAGAACATCCGCGAGGTGATCATGTTCCCGATGAATCAGCGCGCCGAGGACCTGATGATGGGCGCTCCCTCGGAGCCGGCCAACGAACAGCTTCGCGAGCTCGGCCTGCGCCTGATCCCGCAGGACTAGCGAGCCGCGACTGTCCGGCAGGATCGTCGCAGCGCAGAGGACGGTCTTGTCTGACATGCGGCGCGCTGCTACCGCAATGAGGACCGAAGGTTTGCTCTCGGTCGCTCTGACCCGTGGATCCGTCATGACCCATCGCCTTCCCGCCCTCGCGCTGATGCTGGCGGTGCTTGTCACCGCGCTTGCCGGCTGCACGCGGCCGCCGGATCTGGTCGGCGTCGAGAACCCGGAGGTTCCGGTCGCATCCGTTGCCGACCTCACCCGGCATCGCATCTTCATCACCACGACGCGCGAGGCGTCCGAAGTCACGGCGGCGTTCTTCTCGGCCGGCCGTGCGCCGGAGCTGGGGCTCGCCTCCGTCGATGTCACCGTGCCGCCGAACCACGTGCTGGGCCAGCTCGAGAGGGCGGTGCGACTGCCGCCGGACCCGCGTGTGGAGTTCTCGGTGGTCGATCCCAGCGTCTACAGCACCGATGCGGCCTTCATCGCCGCGGTAAACGGTGAGCTCGCCAAGCGTCCGCCGGGCGAACGCAAGCTCCTGTTGTTCGTCCACGGGTTCAACAACACGACCAGCGACGCGATCCTCAGGCTGGCGCAATTCGTCGAGGATTCGGGCTATCAGGGTGTGCCGGTGCTGTTCACCTGGGCCTCGGCCGCCCGGGCGCCGCGCTATGTCTATGATCTCAACAGCGCTCTCGTGGCCCGGGTGCAGCTCAAGGACATGGCGGATATCCTGAGCCGGACGCAGGCGACCGAAGTGGATATCTTCGCGCATTCGATGGGGGCCTTCCTGACCATGGAGGGGCTGGTCGACGCCGAGCTTTCCGGCCGGCTCGGCACGCGGGGAAGCATCAACCAGATCATGCTGGCCTCGCCCGATATCGATATCGACCTGTTCCGCACCCAGATCTCGCTGCTGCCGCAATCCATCCTCGAGCGGATGTATCTTCTGGTGTCGGACAACGACCGCGCGCTGCTGGTGTCGCGCCGGATCGCCGGCGGGGTGCCGCGGGTCGGCGCCGCGGATGCGGAGGAACTGGAGACGCTGGGGCTGACGGTGATCGACCTGTCGAAGATCGAGGATTCGAGCTCGGGCAGCCATTCCAAGTTTGCCGGCTCGCCCGAGGTGGTCCAGCTGATCGGCAAGGGCCTGAACTCGACCGGGGGGCTCGACAACCGGGCGACGCCGGGCCTCGACGAATTGCTGCTCGGCGCGCCGATCCGCATTCTCGGCAACTGAGCGCGGTACCCAAGGCCGGAGCAGCGCATGTTCGCGAGCCCGTCATGGCCCCGATCGGCCATCCTGCCGAGGCTCGAAGGCCGGCGCGCGCTTCGGTGCCGCCACCGGGCAGCGCCGAGAAAGGGTGTTGCCGAGCCGCTCCGGATATCTCGCCAGCGAGACCGGACTTCAGTGCCAAGGTGTGCATGGTCAGAAACCGGACTCGGAACACGCTCAAAATCAGATACTTGAGCCATGTTTCACGTTGCGCACACCCCCAAGCGCAAGGCGGGCGGGGGCGGGAGCCGGATTGCCCGCGCGGCGCCGGCATGGCAGGAGTGGGATGCGGCGGGGCAAGTCGGGAGCGGAGATGGAGACGGCTGCGGATCTGACCGGCTGGATGCCGCCGCCGCGTCCCGGGCGAAAGCCGCTTGTCGGGCGCTGGCTGCGGCTCGAGCCGCTGGCCGCGGCACATGCGCCGGCTCTTCATGCCGCCAACAGGGCCGATGACCGGATCTGGGACTGGCTCTCCTACGGACCCTTCGAGACCGAGGCGGCCTACGCGGGCTGGGTGGAGGCGGCGCGGGCCGAGGAGGATCCGATGTTCTTCGCGCTGGTGGACCGCGAGACCGGGAAGCCCGGCGGAGTGGCCGCGCTCATGCGGATCACGCCGGAGGCCGGCACGATCGAGGTCGGCCATATCTGCCTCGCGCCTGCGATGCAGCGGAGCCGGGCGGCGAGCGAGATGGTCTCGCTGTTCGCGACCCATGTCTTCGGTCTCGGCTACCGGCGCTTCGAGTGGAAGTGCAATGCCCGGAACATCGCCAGCCGGCGCGCGGCGCAGCGCTTCGGGTTCTCCTTCGAGGGCGTGTTCCGGCAGGCGGCGGTGGTCCGGGGCCGCAACCGCGACACCGCCTGGTTCGCGATGACCGACGGCGATTGGCGCTGCCTCGGCCCGGCGCATGAAGCCTGGCTCGCGGCGCAGAACTTCGACGGCGCCGGGGTGCAGAAGTCGCGGCTGGGCGATCGCACGGCCCCGTGCCGCGTCGCGGACGACCCGACGCTCGAGCCAGCCCGGTGAGCAAACCCAACAAGCGGCGCAAGAAGCCCTGGAAGCGCTGGCAGCGGCGCTGGAAGGAGGGCTGGGTGGAGGAGATGCACACGCCCCGCGCCCGCCGCAACGCCGCCTTCGACATGCTGGTCTTCGATCACGGATTGCTGCGCAAGGCCTGGCGCAATCTCGACGAGATCGCCCCGGGCGTCTGGCGCTCCAGCCAGCCCGACCCGGCGATGCTGCGGCGGATGGCGCGGGACGGGCTGAAGGCGGTGCTGAACCTGCGCGGGCCAACGCTCTACGGCTCGTATCTGCTGGAGCGCGAGACCTGCCGCGAGATCGGGCTGGAGCTGGTCGATTTCCCCAGCACCTCGCGGTCGCTGCCGTCGCGCGAGAGCATCCAGGCCCTCGACGCGATCTTCGCGCGGCTGCCGCGGCCATTCCTGATGCATTGCAAGTCGGGTGCGGACCGGGCCGGGTTCGCCGCAGCACTCTACCTGTTGCTGCACGGCGAGGCCGACCCGGAAGCGGTGCGCCGGCAGCTCTCCTGGCGCTATCTTCACGTGCGGGGTGGCGCGACGGGGGTCCTGCATGCGCTGCTCGCGGCCTATGAGGCGGATCGGGCTGCAACCGGGATCGGGTTTCGTGACTGGGTGGCGACGCGCTACGATCCCGCAGTGATCAGTGCGGGGTATCATGGCAACGGGGCGGCGGGATTTCTGGTCGACAGGGTGCTGCGGCGGGAATGAGCGATGCTTGACGGTTCGCGGGCGGTGGCCCATGTCGCGAGGACGGCGCAGGAATGGGAATGGGCGGATGAACGAGGTACTTGATTTTCTGCACCGCCGCCGGTCGCGGCCGGCGAAGATGCTTTCCGGGCCGGGGCCCGGGCGGGCCGAGATCGAGGACATGCTCACGATCGCCGGGCGGGTGCCCGATCACGGCAAGCTGGAGCCCTGGCGCTTCGTCGTGATCGAGGGCGCGGCGCTCGGGCGGATGGCGCGGGCGATCCGGAGGCGCGCAGCAGAGACCGGAGCCGATGCGGACAAGGGCGCGGGCGCCTTCGAGGGTGCGCCGCTCGCGATCGCGGTGATCGGCGTGCCGCGGGAGAGCGAGAAGATCCCCGAGCGCGAACAGGTGCTGTCGGCGGCCTGCGCGGCCTACAACCTCCTGGCTGCGGCCCTTGCCGGCGGCTGGGGCGCGAACTGGCTGACGGGCTGGCCTGCATATGACGCGGCACTTCTCGAGGCGGAACTGGGCGTGACGGGTCGCGAATGGGTCGCCGGCTTCATCCATATCGGCAGCTGCGATGCGGTTCCGCCGGAGCGCCCGCGGCCGGACATGGCCGGCCTGACCACATGGCTCGACGCATGAGCCTTGTCGTCGATCTCTTCCGGGCGATCGGCCAGCTCGGCGATCCGCGCTTCATGCGGGTGTTGCTGGGTGCCGTCGCGCTGACGATCGCGGCCCTGGTGCTGGTGTTCTGGGCGGTGATGCTCGGGCTCGGCTGGATCCTGCCGGAGACCATGACGCTGCCCTGGCTCGGCGAGGTTTCGTTCGTCGACAATCTGTTGTCCTGGGCGGCGGTCGGGCTGATGATCGGGCTTTCGGTGATCCTGATGGTTCCGGCGGCCGCCCTCGTGGTCGGGTTCTTTCTCGACTCCATCGCGGCGGCCGTGGAGGCGCGGCATTATCCGGCGCTGCCGGCGGTCACCGAGCTCGGCATCTCCGAGCAGGTGGTCGACTCGGTGAAGTTCCTCGGGGTCGTCCTGGGGGCGAACCTGCTCGCCGTGGTGATCTACTTCGCGGTGCCGCCGCTGGCACCGATCGTGTTCTGGCTGGTGAACGGGTATCTGCTCGGGCGCGAATACTTCCAGCTCGTGGCAGCGCGGCGCATTGGCATGGCTGGCGCGGCGGAATTGAGACGCAAATATTTCTGGCGGATCTGGCTGGCCGGCACCGCGATGGTCGTGCCGCTAAGCGTACCGGTGCTCAATCTGGTGGTGCCGGTTCTCGGCGTCGCGGTCTTCACGCACCAGTTCCATCGGCTGGTTCCGGCGGCGGATCTGCGCGGGTGAGGGAGCCGCATTGAAAAAGGCGGCCCGAGGCCGCCTTTCCGTCGAATGTGGTTCGGCTCAGGAGCCGGTGGTCGGCGGAACGAGGATCGGGGTTTCCGCAGTCTGGTCGGGCTTGGCGTAGTCCGCGCCGTTGCACATGGCCGAGGCCGCGCCGGCGAAGGCCATGAGGCCGAGAACGGTCGCGGCGGTCGCAAGAGTTTTCATCATCGAGCTTCCCTGTTTGGCTATGGAACCGAGAAGATAACACGAAAGCCGGGTGCAGCCACGGATGAAATGCCGCACCTGTCGGGAGGGCTACATGCGCCCGAAAAAGTCGAGGTCGTGGATCGAGATGCCGCCCCACAGGATGACCGAGATCACCAGTGCCCAGAGCAGCGTGGCAATGAGCGTCACCCATTTGAGCTTCTTGCGGATCATCGGGTCGGAGGGCGCGGAGTCCGGTGTGCCGGGCACGACATTGCCGTCCTCGCCCTGGGTGCGCAGGCCGATCGGCAGGGCGACGAAGAGCGTCAGGAACCAGAGCACCGCGAAGAGCACGAGGGCGGCGGTGATGGTCATGCCTGTTCGAGTTCCACGAGCGTGCCGGTGAAGTCCTTGGGGTGAAGGAAGAGGACGGGCTTGCCATGGGCGCCGATCTTCGGCTCGCCGCTGCCGAGCACGCGGGCGCCCTGCGCCTGGAGACGGTCGCGGGCGGCGAGGATGTCATCGACCTCGTAGCAGATATGGTGGATCCCGCCCGACGGGTTCTTCTCGAGAAAGCCGTTGATCGGCGAGCCTTCGCCGAGGGGATAGAGCAGTTCGATCTTGGTGTTGGGCAGCTCGATGAAGACCACGGTCACGCCGTGGTCGGGCTCGTCCTGAGGTGGCCCTACCTTTGCGCCGAGCGTGTCGCGGTACTGCGCCGAGGCCGCGTCGAGATCCGGCACGGCGATGGCGACATGGTTCAGACGTCCGATCATGCGGGGGCTCCTCCGTTGCGGCTTCCCTGCGGTCTATAGGCCAGCGCACGGGCGGCGGCAATCTCGGCCGGGCGGCTCAGAAATAGGGCAGGCCGGTGGTGTTGAGATAGGTGGCGAAGAGGGTGCGTGTGGCACAGATGTAGAGCCGGTTTCGCTTCGGACCGCCGAAGCAGACATTCGCGACGGTTTCGGGGATCCGGATCTTGCCGATCAGGGCGCCGTCCGGATTGAGGCAATGCACGCCGTCGCCGGCGCTCGACCAGATGTTGCCGTGCCCGTCGAGCCGGAAGCCGTCATAGAGCCCCGCATCGCAGGTCGAGAACACCTGTCCGCCGTGCAGGGCCCCATCGGGCGATACCTCGAAGACGCGAATGTGGCGCGGCCCGTCCGGGTGGTGGGTGGCGCCCGTGTCCGCGACGTAGAGCCGGCCCTCGTCCGCCGAGAAGGCGAGGCCGTTGGGTTTCGCGAAGTCGTCGGCGGCGATCGCGACCTCACCGCTCACAGGATCGACGCGGTAGAGATGGCTCGCGCCGATCTCCGATGGTGCGGCGTCGCCCTCGTAGTCGCTGTCTATTCCGTAGGTCGGATCGGTGAACCAGATCGCCCCGTCCGAGCTGACCACCACGTCGTTGGGCGAGTTGAGCCGCTTGCCCGCGAAACGGTCGGCGAGGACGGTCAGGGATCCGTCCAGTTCGGTGCGGGTGACGCGGCGGGTGCGGTGCTCGCAGGTGACGAGGCGTCCCTGACGGTCGCGGGTGTTGCCGTTGGAATTGTCCGAGGGGCTGCGGAACGTCGCCACGCCGCCGGTCGTCGCATCGTAGCGCAGCATCCGGTTGTTGGGGATGTCGGAGAACACCAGGGTGCGGCTGTCGCCGAACCAGGCCGGGCCTTCGAGCCAGCGCCCGCCGGTCCAGAGCGTATCGAGATGAGTGTTCTTCAGGACGAGTTTGCCGAAGGACCGGTCGATGACCTCGATATGGTCCCCAAGCATCGCGTCGAGATCGCTCATGGTGCGGGTCTCCCTGTCCGGCCCTTCGCCGGTTCTAGCGGAGCTCTTGGGCGAAGGGGAGGCCTGTCGGATCGTCAGGCGCGGTTGGGGAGCTTCAGTTCCATGATGCGCGACCGGCCGACCTTGGTGTTGGCGAAGTTTCCGCCATGCCAGTCTGCAATCCGGCGGACAAGCTCGAAGGCGGGTACGTCCAGTGCCTCGTTCTCGTTGCCCGCGCTGAAGGCCATGCGCACGACCGAAGTCGTATCGGTCCGATCGAGCCGGATCGAGATCAGCGGTGTCGAATCGCGCGTGGCGTCCAGCGCGTGGGCCAGCATCAGGTGCAGGGCCTGTTGCAGGCGGGTCGGGTCGGCGCGGACGGTGCCGTCGGCATGTTCGGTAAGGACGCGATTTCCCCGGGCGCGTATCGCTGTCCGGTTCTGGGCGATGATGGCAGCGACGATGGCCTCGAAGGCCAGTGTTTCGGGGGCGAAATCCGTTGGAGGTCCGGTCTGGTCGCTTGCGATGCGCGCGGCATGGAAGGCAAGGCGGCGGGCGTCCCGACCGATCTCCCGGGCGGTGGCTGTGGCCGGTCCGGTGCGTCCGCTCTCCAATTCGAGGACCAGCTGGTCTGCGGACCGACCGAGCCTTGCCGCGGGGTCACCGAGGTCGCCGTCGATGCGGGCCTCCATTGCGGCGAGTCTGTCGTGGGCAGCCGCGAGCTGGTCGGTCGTGCGGGCGAAATCCGCCTGGATGAGCCGGCGGCGCTCGGTTTCCCGGCGGGCGATGTGCGTGCTGTCGCGACTGATCAGGAGCAGCATCGCCGCGGTGCCGATGGAGAACGCCATCAAGACGTTGGTCGCGGCCAGCGCGACGATTTCGGGCGAGACCTGACCAGACAACAGGCCCTGTAGGCCGCTGCGCCCGAACCCGTCCAGCACCGCTTCCGTCACGCGGATCGACGTCGTGGCGGCGAGGGCCGAGACGCCGAGCGCTGCGGGCAGCTTCCAGGCCCGCATGTCGAGGCGGGCATATTCGATGTCCGCAAGCAGGAAGAGCGCGCCGAGCACGGAGAAGCCCAAGGCTTCGATCACCGAGATGCCGTGGAAGATGCTCGACTGGTAGAGCGGCGAAAAGCCGGCCATGTAGCCGACGAGTGCCGGGACCGAGAGGCCGAGAATCACCCCGTCCAGCACGGGTGCGAGAGCCGGTTTTCTGGTGGCGAAGTAGATCCTGAGCCCGGTTATGAAGAAGAGGACTGGCCGGGACCGGGCGAAGCCAGGCACCGGTCTGGCTCAGGGCGGTATTGTCGGCTCCAGTCCAGCCGGCGAGATAGTGCTGCCCCAGGGACAATGCCCCGATTGCCAGCATCAGGACCCAGCTGGCTTCGCGGGCCAGATTGCTCCGCGAGATCATCATGATACCGCCGAACAGCAGGAAGACCAGCGCGCTGACCATGTCCATCGGGATCCAGTCGGCCGCGCCCCGCGCCAGCCAGTCCTGACCCGTGGAGAGCCCCGTGACCGCGGAGAGGCCGAGGATCACGAAGACGCTGCCGGTCGCAAACCGAATCGTGGGCAGCGAGCCCTGGAACGGCTGACCGGGAAGCGGCGGCAACCCGGCGGTGTGGTCCAAGGGTTCCGGGACGGTCGGCATCAGAGAAAACCTCTGCAAGGAGAGCCGCTATTCTACTCATGCGCGAGTTGGATTGCAATAACGCGCGTTCTCCGGTCAGCCGGCCCGATGTCGGGCCGTTTCCGGCGGTCGACCGGGGCAGGCGGCATCCGGGTTGCTGGCCGGTCCTGCCGGCTGTTATCGGTTCCCGCGGAATCACATCGGTCATCCTCCATGGTCACGACGTTCACCATCGGTTTTCTGGTCGCCCTCGAGATCGTGGCGATTCACCTTGCGTTCCGGGCCGTTACGACGGCGCGGACGCCGCAGGCGGCCGTGGGCTGGGTCGTGTTTCTGATTGCGGCACCCTATGCCGGCATCCCGGCCTATCTGTTCTTCGGTCATTCCAAGTTCCACGGTTACGTCAATGCCCGCCGTGACGCAGCGGTGGCTGTCGAGAAGACGTTGCTTCTCGATGTGTACCGCGCCGCGGAACCCGCGGACCAGAATCCCTATGTCCGGGTCTTCGAACGCGTGGCCGATCTGCCGGCCGTGTCCGGAAACCGCATGGACCTGCTGATCGATGGCCCGGAGACCTTCGAGGCGATCTTCGCGGCGATCGAGGCGGCGGAAGTCTACGTGCTTGTGCAGTTCTACATCGTCCGCGACGACGATCTGGGGCGCGCGCTCAAGGACCGATTGATCGCACGGGCGCGGGCGGGTGTCTCGGTGCGGATGCTCTATGACAGGATCGGCTCGTTCAAGCTGCCGCAGCGGTACATCTCCGAGCTGAGCGCGGCTGGGGTCGACATTCGCGACGTGCATGAGCTGCGCGCCCGGACCAATCGCTTTCAGGTCAATTTCCGCAACCACAGAAAGATCGTCGTGGTCGATGGCACCGTCGGATTCGTCGGTGGCGCAAATGTCGGAAGCGAGTATCTCGGCACGGATCCGCGCTATGGACACTGGCGCGATACCCATTGCCGGATCGAAGGACCGGTGGTTGCGCAGCTGCAACTGGTCTTTGCCGAGGACTGGTATTGGGCGAGCCGCGAGATATTGCGGGAGGATCTGGTCTGGCGATCGGATCCGGTGGAGGGCGGCGGCGATGCCCTCGTTCTCGCGACCGGGCCGGGCGACGAATTCGAGGGCGGCACGTTCTATTTCGTCAACGCCATCGAGGCGGCGAAAAAACGTGTCTGGATCGCCTCGCCGTATTTCGTGCCCGACATCGATGTTCTGACGGCGCTCAAGCTTGCGGCGCTGCGCGGGGTCGACGTGCGGATCCTCGTACCCGATGGCATCGACCACAAGGTGGTCTGGCTCGCCGCCTTCGCCTATTTCGACGAGATACGCGAGGCCGGCGTGCAGGTCTGGCGCTATACGGCAGGGTTCATGCACCAGAAGGTGCTGCTGGTGGATGATGCCTTTGCCTCCATCGGGACGTTCAACCTCGACAACCGATCCTGCCGACTGAACTTCGAGGTCACCGGCCTGTTCTTCGCGCCGGATGCCGTCGCGCGCACGGCAGCGATGCTCGAGGCGGATTTCGCGCGGTGCTTCCTGCTCGAGACGCCGCTCGCCGGTCAGACACGGATGCGCCGCATCGGGGCGCCGATCGCGAGATTGTTCGCGCCGCTGCTCTAGGTCTGATGGCGCGCCCCGAGAGGGGGCGCCAGAGCACGCCCGCAGGCGGGAGTGTCGACCCGTCATGGGTCACGGGATTGGGGCCGTAATTGAACAGGAAGCTGTGGGTCGCGGTGTCCCGCCGGCGCAGTCCTTCGGGCATGGGGTCGATCGGCAGATGGCGCTCGGCGCAGGCGTCGCGCAGCAGGCGGTCGAGAGCCGCGGCATCGGGCCAGCCCGCGAGATACCGGATCGGTCCGGCTTCCAGAACGGCCGCTGCGCCATCGGCGGTCGTCTCCCGAACGGCGGAATTGCCTTCGATGCGCTCACGCCAGTGAATGAAGTAGCCTCCGGCGCTCAGCGGTACGCGCGCCTCGGCCGGCAGGCTCTCGACACGGACGATCCGGGCGTCGAGCCCCGGCAGGTTTGGCGGCAGCGGCACCGGGATTGCGAAGTCGGCGGTCTTCGAATTGGTGCGCGGGCCCAGGATCGCGATACCCGTGAACTGCGTCAGCGCAGCATGGAGATCGGGCGAAATCGTCATCAGCGCCGGAGCCAGAACGATCTCGTATGCGGAGAGATCGGCAGTATCGGGCGGCAGGATGTCGACCGAGAGGCCCAGCCGGCGCAGGCCGCGGTAGAAATGGAAGGCGAGGGCGAAGTGATCGAAGCCTTCCCCCTGCGGTTGGATTTCCCAGGCCCAGCAGCTTTCGTAATCGAAGACCAGCGCGACCGGCGCGCGGGCGTTGGAAACCTCGGGCATCTCAGCGAGTTCCTCCGCCACAGCCGCGGCTTCGGCGAAAGCCGGGGCCGCCACGCTATCGGGGCGCAGCAGGCCCGCATGCATCTGTTCCTGCGCGAAGGGTGCCTGGCGCCAGCGGAAGTAGCAGACCGCTTCGGCGCCATGCGCGAAGGCCTCCCAGGCCCAGAGCCGGGCCATGCCCGGCAGCGGATCCGGATTGCAGGGGGCCCAGTTCACCGGGCCGGGTTGCTGCTCCATCACCCACCAGCGCCCCTGCCCGACGGCGCGGTAGAGGTCATGGTGGAAAGCCTGGAAATCGGGATCGCCCTGCCGGAGGTAGCGCAGCTTGTGGTCAGTATCCGCCTCGACCCTGTCAACGAGAAAACCGAGCGGATACGAATCCCAGGCGGCGATATCGAGGTCTGCACCAAGGCGGTAGTGATCGAAATCCGTCACACGGCCCATGTAATTGTGGGCGATGGGCGCGTCCGAATGCCGGCGGATGATATCGGTCTGGAGCCGGTTGAAGGCAGCGACCTCATCGGAAGCGAAGCGCCGGAAATCCATCGCATGGGCTGGGTTCGGCTCGGTGACGGTGAGGTTGGGCAGGTCGATCTCGTCGAATTCGGCGTAGTCCATCGACCAGAAGACGTTGCCCCAGGCCCGGTTGAGCGCGTCGGGCGACTGGTAGCGCCGGGCGAGCCAGTCGCGGAAGGCCGTCGTGGCGGCGTGCGAATAGCTCAGTGTGGTGTCGTGGCAGCCGTATTCGTTGTCGGTCTGCCAGGCCGCGACATGGGAGTTCTGTCCGTAGCGCGTCGCCAGAGCCGCGACGATCCGCGCGCATTCGGTCCGGTAGCCACGATGGCTGAAGCAGTAGTGACGCCGCGAGCCGAACTTGCGGGGCCGACCCTCGGCATCGACCGCGAGCATGTCGGGATGTTTCGTCAGCATCCAGCGCGGCGGGGTCGCGGTGGGGGTGCCGAGTACCACCCGGAGGCCGGCGGCGCCGAGCGTCTCGATGGCTCGGTCGAGCCAGGAGAAATCGAGGCGGCCCGGCTGCGGCTCGAGCCTGCTCCAGGCGAATTCGCCGATCCGGACCCATGTCAGGCCGAGGGCAGACATGCGGGCTGCGTCCGCGGCCCAGATCTCCTCGGGCCAATGCTCGGGATAGTAGCAGACACCGAGCGTGCGCTTCATGGGAGGCGGGTTCCTTCCACGACATGGATGCTGGCCGGGAAGGCCCAGGGCAAGACGAGACCCGCCTCCATCAGATAGCGTCCCGAGAGCGAGACAGGGCCGGCCTTCAGGGCCGGCGTTCCGCGCGACAGCCCCGGGACGCTATCGCGGGTCGCGAGGTCGATGCGGTAGCTCGCCTCGGGGTCCAGGCCGGTCAGGCAAAGCGGGCGGGGGGAAATCGCCGGCGCGGTCGAGATCCGACCGGCGAATACGACAAAGCGCTCCCGGCCGGCGGCAAGGTGCTGCTCCGCGCAGATCGCGGTCTCGGCGCTGTCGAGGCGCAGGATGTCGGCCTGCATGAGCCAGGCGCGGTTGGCCTTCCACCAGGCGGTGACGTCGCGGAGCACAGTGGCTTCGTCCTCCGTCAACTCGCGCGGGTCCATCTCGAAGCCCATGTGACGCTGGGCCGCGACCCAGGCGCGCAGATGCATGTCGAGCACGCGGCCCGACGTGTGGCAGCGCCGCGGGCCCACATGGCTGCCGGTGACGCAGGCCGGCAGGAAGCGCGCGGCCTCGTGCTGGATGCGCAGCCGCTCCAGTGCGTCGTTGCTGTCGGAGAGCCAGACGCGGTGGGTGCGAGACAGGATGCCGAAATCGATCCGGCCGCCGCCCGAGGCGCAGCTCTCGATCTCGACAGCGGGGAAGTCCCGGCGAAGGCGGTCGAGAAGATCAAGGGTGCCGCGGGTCTGGGCCGCATCTGGGCCGGGCAGCACCCGGTTGTGGTCCCATTTGAGATAGTCGATGGCGTTGTCGCACAGCAGCGCGCCGATCTCCGCGCATAGGAAGTCGCGGACCTCCGGATTTGCCATGTCGAGCGCGAACTGGTTGCGCCCCGTCGGCTGCTCGGGCGGGCCGAGCACCCAGTCGGGATGGGCGCGGCAGGTGTCGGAGTCGGCGCTGATCATTTCCGGCTCGACCCAGAGGCCGAAGCTCATGCCGAGGCTTCGGACATGATCGATCAACGGGGTGAGGCCGTCCGGATATTTGCGGCGGTCCACCCGCCAGTCGCCCAGCGAGGAGGTGTCGTCGTCGCGCCTGCCGAACCAGCCGTCGTCGAGCACGAAACGCTCGGCGCCCAGCCGGGCGGCACGGCTTGCGATGTCGGTGAGGGCGGCGAGGTCGTGGTCGAAATAGACCGCTTCCCAGCAATTGTAGTGGACCGGGCGCGGCTGCGCAGGGTGGGGGAAGGCGACGATGCGTTCGCGCAGATGGCGCTGGAAGGCGACGGCGCAGCCATTGAGGCCGGTGTCGGACCAGGTGGCGAAGAGCCTTGCGGTGGCGAAGTGTCGCCCAGGGGTGGATTCCGATCCGGCTGCGTGTCCGAACTGGATCTGGCGCCGGCCGTCGGGGAGCTCTTCGGCGAGCATCCCGTGGCCACCGGACCAGCCGTAATGGAAGCCGCAGGCGGTGCCGTGGGTGTTCGTCGCCCCGCGGAGGGGAACGACGAGGCCGGGGAAATGCTCGTGACCGCTGCGGCCGGTGCGATTGTCGCGTTTGCGAATTCCGGCGGTCCAGGGCGTGGTCTGCGGCTGGAATTCGCCGCACCAGCGACCGGCGAAATCGATGAGCACGTCAGAGAGCTGTGGTGCCGGCAGCACGGGGGCGGCCAGCCAGTCGAGGAAAACGGGGGCTTCGGCGTCGAGGGTGGCCTCGGCTGTGAGCATGCGGGTGTCGGCGTCGAGTGTGAAATCCGCGCGGTAGGTGAGGCCGTTGGGGGCGTCGCGGTAGCGCAGGGAGAGGGTGGTGGCGGTTGCCTCGGCGGCTTCGAAGACGAAGCGCGGGACGAGGGGTGCTGCCGTTGGCGTGGCGGGCGACGAGGCCGGGCTGGCCGGGAAATCCGGTGGAGGTTTCGGGGCAGATCGAGAGGTCGGGCAGGCTGTCGAGCATGCCTCCGGTGATGTCGAGGCGGTGGGCGCGTGCCAGCGTCTCGAGGGACTCATTCGCGGGCAGGGCGCCGCCCCAGTAGATGACTTCCGGCAGGCGGTCGGCGCGCGCCGCGAGCGCCAGGGTCTGGTGCCCGTCGTCGATCCGCCAGCAGCGTGTCACTTCACGGCGCCCAGCGTCAGGCCGGCGATGAAGTGCTTCTGCATCAGGAAGAACATCGCCACCGGGGGCAGGGCGGCGACGATCGCGCCGGCGGACATCAGGTGATAGGCCGCGCGGTACTGGGCGTTGAACGAGGTGATGCCGGCGGTGACCGGCTGGCTCTCGACGCCCTGCGTGAGGACGATCGCCCAGAAATAGTCGTTCCAGATGAAGGTGAAGATCAGCACCGAGAGGGCCGCGATGGCGGGTTTCATCAGCGGCAGGACGACGAACCAGAAGATGCGCCATTCGGCGACGCCCTCGACCCGTGCGGCTTCGATGAGCTCGAAGGGCAGGGCGCGGATGAAGTTGCGCATGAAGAGCGTGCAGAAGCCGGTCTGGAAGGCGATGTGGAAGAGCACCAGCCCGAGCTTGGTATTGTAGAGCCCCATGTCGAGCGTGAGGTCGCGCACCGGCACCATCAGGATCTGGAAGGGCACGAAGTTTCCGGCCACGAACATGAAGAAGATCAGGAGGTTGCCCTTGAACTTGTAGACGCCGAGCGCGAAGCCGGTCATGCAGGAAAGCGCCACGGCGCCGATCACGGTGGGGACGGTGATCAGGACCGAGTTCAGCATGTAGCGCGGCATGTCCGAGCCGGTGAAGACCAGCGCGTAATTCGCCCAACCCTCGAAGGAGGTGGGCCAGCCCCAGTAATTGCCCTGCGCGAAATCGCTGTCGGGCTTCACCGAGAAAACAGCGACCGCAAGCAACGGCATCAGCCACAGGATGAGTGCGACGGGCAGCAGCGTCTTGTAGGTGATCCTTGCGGCGGCGCCGGCGCGTTCGATCGGGGCGGGGAACATCTCAGCGCCCCTTCTCGTCGCGGTACATCGACCACAGGAAATAGGCGATGAAGAACAGCATGATGAGGAACAGCACGACGGCGATCGCTGCACCGTAGCCCATGCGGAAGCCGTATTCCGAAAGTGCGACCTCGAACATGTAGAAGCTGAGCACCCGGCTCTCGCCGAAGGGGCCGCCATTGGTCATCACCGAGATGAGATCGAAGGAGCGCAGCGCGCCGATGATGGTGACGACGAAGGCGATGAAGGTTGCAGGGCGCAATTGCGGCAGGATGATGTTCCAGAGCATCGACCAGCCCTTCGCGCCATCGAGCCGGCCGGCCTCGATCTGCTCGGGGTTCACCGCGTTGAGCCCGGTGAGGTAGAGGATCATGCAGTAGGCGGTCTGCGGCCAGAGGCCGGCGGCGATGATGCCGTAGGTGACATAGCGCTCGTCACCCAGCACGTTGATGGGCCCGAGGCCCACGAGCCCGAGGATCGAGTTCAGGAGGCCGAAGGTGGGATCGTAGAACCAGGTGAAGACCAGTCCGACCACGACCTGGCTGATGACGAAGGGAAAGAAGAACATCGACTTGTAGAGCCGGATGCCGGTCACGGTCTGGTTCAGGAACAGGGCGATGAAGAGGCCCGCGGGAATGGCGAGGACGTAGAGAAGAAGCCAGATCAGGTTGTTGCGCAGCGAGACGTAGAACGCCGGGTCATGGGCGAGTTCGGCGTAGTTCTCGGTGCCGATGAAGCGCGCCTCGCCGAGTCCGTCCCAGTCCTGCAGCGAGATGTTGAAGGACTGGCCGATCGGGAAGATCACGTAGACGAGGAAGAACAGCATGCCCGGCGCAAGGAACAGCCATGGCGTCAGGGTCTGCTGGTTGCGGCCCCACCAGGATTTTCCGCCCGAAGCGGGCCGGGCTGCGCTCTGCGACATCGATCCCGTCCCTCTTGCGCGGTGAACTCCGTGTGCCGAAGCGGCAGGGGCGCGCAGCGAGCCCCTTGTGGCTGCGCGCCTCCGATCGTCAGTTCTCGTAGATACGTTCCTGGGCTGCGGTCAGTCGCTCGAGGATCTGGTCGATATTGTCGGGCCTGACCATGAACTCCTGGAAGCCTTCCATGGCGATCTTGGCCATTTCGGCCGGGGCGTCCCGGTCGAAGAACTGCGCGATTCCGCCGGGGCTGTTCTCGGACAGGGTGGTGAAGCCTTCCTTGAGGAACTTGTCGTCGTCGACCGAGCTGAGCGCGTTGACCGGAAGCTGACCGAGCGCATCGCCCGCGTTGATCTGCGTCTGGTTTTCGGGAGAGACGACGAACTTCAGAAATTCCCGCGCCGCTTCCTTGTTCTGGGCGCCCGACGGGATGTGGAAGGTATCGGTCGGCGCGTCCTCGGCGAGGGCCACATCCGGGTTGATCGGTGGAAACTGGTAGTAGTCGAGCTGGTCGTCGGTGAGGCCCGCTTCGCGCAGGGGGGCGACCGCGAAGTTGCCCATGAGGTAGGCCGCTGCATCGCCCTGGACCATGAAGGGGAGCGCTTCCTGCCAGGAATAGGCGGTGTGGTTGTCGATGAAGGCCCCCATGTCGATCAGCTCGCGCCAGTTGGCGAAAGTCTGTCGGACGCCCTCATCTGTCCAGGGAATCTCGCCGGCCGTGAGCTGCATGTGGTAGTCGAAGCCATTGGTGCGCATGTTGAGGTAGTCGAACCAACCGCCTGCGGTCCAAAGAAATTTCGTGCCAATCGTGAAGCACTTGATGTTGTTGTCGAGCAGGGTCTGGCAGTTCGCCTTGAACTCTTCCCAGTTGGTCGGTTCCGACAGGCCGAACTGGTCGTAGAGATCTTTGCGATAATAGACGCCCCACTGGTAGTAGGTGTAGGGAACGCCCCACTGCTTGTCGTCGATGGTCATCGACCCCTTGGTCGAGGCGAGTTGTTCGGACAGCTCTCCCTCCCAGAGATCGGAGACATCCTCGAACAGCCCCGCATTGACGTAGGGTGCCATGCGGTTGCCGGCATACCAGTTCGCGACATCGGGCGGATTCGCGGTCAGGAAGTTGCGGATCTGCGTCTTGTAGGCTTCCCGATCGATCGTGGTCAGCTCGATTTCGAGATCGGGATGCATCTCGCCGAAGCGGACCACCATGTCCTCCATCACGGCGCGCGGCGCCGGGTTGGACATGTCCGAGAAGATCGTCAGATCTCCCGAGAGTTCCTGGGCGAAGGCGGGCGTCGTGAGGATCGAGCCTGCGACAAGCGCAGCCAGAAGCGACTTCGATCTGAAGGTCATGAGGCGTTCTCCCTATGATTTATTCCATTTATTGGAACATGGTTTTGATTATTGAAAACTATGTGACCGCTCGCTACGCTTGTCAACAAGGACCGCGCGACAGGTCGCGGCAGGGAGGATGGATGACCGGACGTGCACTGGGCGGCGGAACGGTGGGCAAGGCTCTCGCCCTGCTTGACAGCGTCGCGAGCGCCGGCCGGCCGGTTCGGTTCACCGATCTCCTCGACGGAAGCCCCTATCCGAAGGCCACCCTCTACCGGTTGCTGCGGACGCTCTCCGAGCAGGGCATGCTGGCCTATGACGTCGAGGATCATACCTATCGTCCGGGCATGAGGCTGGTCCGGCTCGCCCATTCCGCCTGGGCGCAATCCTCGGTGGCCCCGATCGCACGTCCGCACCTCGATGCGCTCGCGCGCGACCTGGGGATGACGGTTCATCTCGCCCAGCTCGACGGCGGGCAGGTGCTCTATCTCGACAAGCGTACCGGTGCGCGCCACATCGAGATGTACAGCGCCGCCGGCAAGACCGGGCCGGCCTATTGCACCGGGATCGGAAAGGCCCTGCTCGCGAGCCTGTCTCCCGAGGCGCTCGATCATGCGCTTGCGCGCCAGGCTTTCACGCGATTCACCCAGACCTCCCTGACCGATGCGGCGGCCCTGCGCACCGAACTCGACGGGATCCGGGCGGCGGGTTTTGCGTGCGACCGGGAAGAACACGAGCCGGGGATCATCTGCGTGGCCGTTCCGGTTCGTCTTCGGTCCGGACAGGGGATCGCGGCCTTGTCCGTCACATCGCGCACGAGCCGGCATTCGCTGGCCGATCTCGAGAACCTGGTGCCGCGTCTTGCTGTCACCGCTGCCGCCATTAGCGCCGAGGCCGAGGCCTGGTACTTCCCGGCGTCGGCACCGGCCCCTGTCGAGAACGGAGACTGAGCCATGAGCGGTGTGACCCTGCGTGACGTGCGAAAGAGCTACGGCGCGACGGAAGTGATCCACGGCGTCGATCTCGAGATCGATCACGGGGAGTTCTGCGTCTTCGTCGGGCCGTCGGGCTGCGGCAAGTCCACGCTGCTGCGCATGATCGCCGGGCTCGAGGAAACCACCTCGGGGGCGATTTCGATCGGGGCGCGGGATGTCACCCGGCTCGATCCGTCGGATCGGGGCGTGGCGATGGTGTTCCAGACCTATGCGCTCTATCCGCACATGACCGTGGCGGAGAACATGGGGTTCGGGCTTCGCATGAATCGGGTGCCGAAGCCGGAGATCGCCAGGAAGGTGGCGGAGGCTGCGGGTATCCTCCAGCTCGAGCCGTATCTCGACCGCAAGCCCAAGGCGCTTTCCGGTGGGCAGAGACAGCGTGTCGCCATCGGGCGGGCCATCGTGCGCGGGCCGGACGTGTTCCTGTTCGACGAGCCGCTTTCCAACCTCGACGCGGAATTGCGCGTCGACATGCGGGTGGAGATCTCTCGGCTGCACGGCGAAATCGGGGCGACAATGATCTACGTGACCCACGACCAGATCGAAGCGATGACGCTGGCCGACAAGATCGTGGTGCTGCGCGCCGGAGCGATCGAGCAGGTCGGCGCACCACTGACGCTCTATGACGATCCCGACAATATGTTCGTTGCGGGTTTCATCGGCAGCCCGAGGATGAATTTCATGGATGCGGTTTCGGCCGGGACTGCTATCCGGGTTCCCGCTCTGGGCGATCTGGAAATTCCGAGCGACATCCGGGTTCCGGACGGTCCGCTCAGGGTTGGAATTCGGCCCGAGCACATGGAACTCGTCGAGGGCGAGACGGTGAAGCTGGATCTGATTGAACATCTCGGCGGGGTGTCCTACGTGCATCTCGTGACCAGGGACGGTCAGCGGCTGATTGCCGAGGGACGCGCGGTGCGCGACATGAAGTCCGGCAGTCGGCGCGATGTCCGGGTCGATCCGGCGCATGTCTATCTGTTCGATCCCGAAACCGGGCTGCGGCTGCGTTGAACACATCGAGGAAGCCATGAGCGACTATGTCATCGAGACACCTCCCGTCGTTGCCCTGCCGGTCCAGGGGACCGACGCGCTGTTCCCGGTTCGGCGGGTCTACTGCATCGGGCGCAATTATGCGGCGCACGCGATCGAGATGGGGCACGATCCCGACCGTGAACCGCCGTTCTTCTTTCAGAAGAACCCCGACAACCTCGATCCGTCCGGCCGGTTTCCCTACCCCGATCGCTCTTCGGACGTGCATCACGAGGTCGAGCTCGCCGTGATGCTCCGCTCGGGCGGAAGCGGCATTCCGGTCGCGGATGCGCTCGACCATGTGTTCGGCTACGCACTCGCTCTCGACATGACCCGGCGCGATCTGCAGGGCGAGGCCAAGAAGCTCGGACGGCCCTGGGAGATCGGCAAGGCTTTCGAGCGATCGGCGCCGGTCGGACCGGTTCATCCGGCGTCCCGGATCGGCCATCCCGCCACGGGACGGATCACGCTGAGCGTCGCCGGAGAGATGCGGCAGGACGGCGATCTGAGCCAGATGATCTGGAAGGTGCCGGAGATGATTTCCTATCTCTCGGACTATTTCCACCTCGCCGCCGGCGACGTGATCCTGTCGGGCACGCCTGCGGGCGTCGGGCCTGTCGTCCGGGGCGAGACGCTCGATCTCTTCGTCGAGGGATTCGACGGATTTTCAGTGGAGGTGGTCTGAGCGGGGCCCCGGATCAGGCCTTGAGGTCGAGGACGAGGCGCGGGGTCAGCGCGCGTGGATCGAGCCGGAGGTGCAAGATCGCGGGCAGGCCGCTGGCGCGCGCCTCCGCCAGTGCACCGGGAAACTCTGAGTCTCTCTCGACCGTCGCCCCGAACCCGCCATGGGCCCGGGCGAGGGCCGCGAAATCGGGGTTGCGCAGCGCCGTGCCGGTGGGTCGCCCGGGATAGGTTCGATGCTGGTGCATCCGGATCGTCCCGTACATGCCATTGTCGGCGATCAGGACGATCACCGGGGCGTTCTGCGCACAGGCGGTCGCGAATTCCTGGGACACCATCTGGAAGCAGCCGTCGCCGGCGAGACAGATCACGTCGCGCTCAGGCTGGTGCAGTTTCGCGGCGATTGCCGCGGGCAGTCCATACCCCATCGATCCGCTGGTCGGTGCAAGCTGGGTGCGCCAGCCGCGATAGCGGAAATAGCGGTGAAGCCAGGCGGTGTAGTTGCCGGCGCCATTCGTCAGGATCGCATCATCGGGCAGGGTTTCGTTCAGATGGGCAATGACACGCTCCATCCGCAACTCACCGGGCGTTTCCTGTGGCACCTGCCACGCCTCGTAGTCGGCCCGTGCTGCTCTGGCACCATGCGTCGGCTTTTCGCGGGCGGGCGGCTGCCGCGAGCTGTCCGGTGAAGGCCCCGGGCCGGGCGACCACTGCGATTTCCGGCCGGTAGACCCGGCCGATCTCGGAAGGATCGGGATGCACGTGGATCAGGCTTTGCTTCGGAACGGGCGGCGCGAGAAGCGTGTAGCCGGACGTGGTCATTTCTCCGAGCCGGGCACCGAGCGCCAGGATCACGTCCGCGTCGCGCACCCGTTCGGCGAGGGCCGGATTGATGCCGATGCCGACGTCGCCGACGTAGTTGGGATGGCGGTTGTCGAGGTAATCCTGACAGCGGAACGACGCGCCCACCGGCAGGCCCATGGATTGGGCGAACCGACCGAGATCATGCGCGGCCTTGGCCGACCAGCCGCCGCCGCCGACGATCACCAGCGGGCGCGCGGCTGCTGTCCAGTCGCTCGATGACGGCCTCGACGTCACTTTCCGACGCGAGGCCAGAGGGGAGTGTGGCTGCCGGAACGGGCACGCCATCCGCGGGGCCGGAGAGCATGTCTTCGGGAAGTGCCAGCACGACCGGGCCCGGGCGCCCGGTCTGGGCGAGATGGAAGGCGTGACTGACATATTCGGGGATACGCTCCGCGTCGTCGATTTCTGCGACCCATTTCGCGAGCGGGCCGAACATCGCGCGGTAGTCGATCTCCTGAAAGGCTTCGCGGTCGCGCTGATCGCGCGCCACCTGCCCGACGAAAAGGATCATCGGGGTCGAGTCCTGAAAGGCCACATGGACCCCGGAACTCGCATTCGTGGCGCCCGGCCCGCGGGTGACGAAGGCGATGCCCGGTCGTCCGGTCAGTTTCCCGGTCGCCTCGGCCATCATGGCGGCACCGCCCTCATGCCGCGCGACAATCACTTCGATGTCGGAATCGTGGAACCCATCCAGGGCCGCCAGGAAGCTCTCGCCGGGAATGCAGAAAACCCGCTGAACGCCCTGGGCGGCGAGACAGCTCACCAGCAGCGCACCGCCGTGCATCGGTGTTGGTCCATCCTTCATGATGCTCCGAGTGCTATCAGAAAATGCCGGTCCGGACAGGGGGAATCGCGACCTGCGCGAATTGAACGGTTCTGTCAGAGTTCCTCGTGGACCTGTCCATAGGCGAGCATCGCGAAGAGGCCGCTGCCGCCGATGATGTTCCCGATGAGGACTGGCAGAAGGTGCCCGCCCATGCCGTCGATCGCCCCGATATTCCCGTTCAGGATCAGGAGGAAGATCTCAACCGACCCGACGATCACATGTGTCGCACCGCTGATGGCGATCACATAGGTGATGACGAGAATCGAGATGATCTCGAAACCCTTGGACGAGGGAAGAATCCAGACCAGCGCGGCCACGAAGAATCCGGCCGGCACGCCGTAGAGAAGCGCCTGCAGGCCGCGCGGCGCGGTGGCCTCAGCCGACAAATGGATCATCGCATCGACGATTTCGGGCGGTACCGGCGAGAGGTGGACCGTGATGAGCGCGATCGCGAAAGTGCCGACGAAATTGGCACAGAGCACAATGCTCCAGAGCCGGGCGGTCCGCCCGACCTGGGCTGAGCTCGGGGCGGCCAGAAGGGGCAGGATCACCGAAATGGTGTTTTCGGTGAAGAGCTGCAGGCGCGACAGCACGACAAGGATGAACCCGACAGTGTAGCCCCAAGCCGCGATCAGGTGCCGTCCCTGGGTCTCGGGCAGATTTGCGTGAAGCGCTGCCTCGCTCAGCAACGAGGAGGATATCGCCATCCCTGCCGCGACCCCGGACCACCAGAGCGACTGTGCCGGGCGGCTGAGTTCCTCCTCGCCCTCGCGGCGGATGATCGCGTAGATCGTGACGGCCGAAAGGCGGGCATTGTCGGCGAGCTGCCTGCTTTCCTCATCGGTGAGGGGCTCGACAGCTTTTCGCCTGAGCTCTTCGCTCTCGCGCTGCCGCGCCCCCGCGCCTGCAGGCGACGCAGCTTCCTTGATCTTTCGCGCTTCGTCTGGCGTCTTGTCCGACATCGACCGTCACTCCCTGAGCTTGATGGGGAAACGCGCATCCCGGCTACTGGTCATCTGCGTCCGGTCGCGATCCTGCGCGCGGCATGGGCGGATCAGCGTGCCTGCTTTCAGTCTTTCGCCTCCGCTCAAAAGAACGGGTTCAGGTATGAATTGCGCGAAAGGCGGACGGACCATCGGTTTCTCCTGTTCATTAGGATGCGCCGAACGACGGGCGGACCCTGAGGAAAGAAACCGCCGAAACCGTTTCGTGGTTCCTGCCGCGCCGCTCAAATCGCTCACCGGATCGGCGCGGCGTCTCAGGTCAACGTCCCCGGGGCAGAAGTGACGCTATCCAAGCGGGGCCCTTGCCGGAGCCAGTCTGGCGTGCTTTTCAGCCGACAGGCCGGCTTCAGGCGTTGCGGCCGGCCGCCTTGAGGTCGAGCCGGGCGGCATGCAGGATCGGCTCCGTATAGCCGGAAGGCTGCGTCGTACCCTTGAAGATGAGATCGGAGGCCGCCCGGAACGCGTGGCCTTCGAAGCCGGGAGCCATCGGCCGGTAAGCCGGATCGGCGGCGTTCTGGCGGTCCACGACCTCGGCCATCCGACGCATGATTTCATGCACTTCTGCCTCGGACACGATGCCGTGGTGGAGCCAGTTCGCGACATGCTGGGCGGAAATGCGGCAGGTCGCGCGGTCCTCCATCAGGCCGACATCGTTGATGTCGGGCACCTTCGAGCATCCCACGCCCTGATCGATCCAGCGCACGACATACCCGAGGATACCCTGCGCGTTGTTCTCGACTTCGCGCCGGATCTGATCCTTCGTCCATTTGCGATAGCTCGCCACCGGGATCTCGAGAAGCGCTTCGACGTAGGCCCGCCGGCCGCCCTTCGCGAGGCTGCGCTGGACCGCGAAGACATCGATCCGGTGGTAGTGCAGTGCGTGCAGGGTTGCCGCGGTCGGACTTGGCACCCAGGCGCAATTTGCGCCGGCCTTCGGATGCTCGACCTTCGTCTCGAGCATCGCCTCCATCCGGTCGGGCATCGCCCACATGCCCTTGCCGATCTGGGCCTTGCCCGAGAGACCGCATTCGAGGCCGATATCGACGTTCTGGTTCTCGTAGGCGGAAATCCAGTTCTTGCGCCGAATGAAGTCCTTGCGGCTGAACGGGCCGGCTTCCATGGAGGTATGGATCTCGTCGCCGGTGCGGTCGAGAAAGCCGGTGTTGATGAAGGCAACGCGGTGTTTGGCCGCCCGGATGCATTCCTTGAGATTGACGCTGGTGCGGCGCTCCTCGTCCATGATCCCGAGCTTGACCGTGTAACGGGGCAGGCCGAGCACTTGCTCGACATGATCGAAGGTCTCGCTTGCGAAGGCGACCTCCTCGGGGCCGTGCAGCTTCGGCTTCACGACGTAGATCGAGCCTTCGACGGAATTGCGCGGCCCGTCGGACTTGCCGAGGTCGTGCATCGCGATGAGCGCGGTGATCATCGCATCCATCAGGCCCTCGTAGACCTCGTTGCCGTTCCGGTCGCGCATCGCCGGGTTGGTCATCAGATGGCCGACATTGCGCACCAGCATCAGGGCGCGGCCCTTCACGTCGAACGCGCTACCGTCAGGCGCGGTGAAGACCGGATCGGGGTTGAGCGCGCGGGTCATGCGCTGGCCGGCCTTCTCGAAGCTTTCCTCGAGATCGCCCTGCATCAGCCCGAGCCAGTTGGCATAGGCCAGCACCTTGTCCTCGGCATCGACGCAGGCGACCGAATCCTCCAGATCCATGATGACGGAGATGGCGCTCTCCAGCCGGACATCGGCGAGGCCCGCCTGATCCCGGCTTCCCATCCTGTGCGTGCGATCGAAGACCAACTCGACATGGAGGGCATTGTTGCGCAGGAGCACGGCGTCCGGCGCGCGGGGATGGCCACGATATCCGACGAATTTCTCCGGGTGGACCAGCGGCATGTCGTCCACCAGCAGCGCGCCCTTGCTGACATGATACCGGCGCGCATCCGCGTGGCTGGTCCCTTCGAGCGGGAAGGCATCGTCGAGGAACACCCGCGCCCGCGCCACGACCCGGGCGCCCCGGCCACGGTCATAACCGCCGGCGGGGGGAAGGCTTCCCATCGCGTCCGTGCCATAGAAGCTGTCGTAGAGACTGCCCCAGCGGGCATTTGCCGCGTTGAGGGCGAAGCGGGCATTGGTGATCGGCACGACGAGTTGCGGACCCGGCACCGTCGCGATTTCCGGGTCGACGTTCTCGGTTTCGATGACGAAATCGTCGCCTTCCGGGAGCAGGTAGCCGATTTCGCTCAGGAAAGCCTTGTAGGCGTCGCGGTCGTGACTCCGGTCCCGATGCTCGATGTGCCAGGCATCGATCCGAGCCTGCAGATCCTCGCGCGTCTTCAGGAGCGCCGCATTGCGCGGGCCGAGATCGTGGATGAGCTCCGACATGCCTTTCCAGAACCGATCCGGTGAGACCCCTGTTCCGGGAATTGCCCGGGTCTCCAGAAATGCAGCCAGTTCCGGTGCGACGCGGAGCCCGTGTCGCGCGACAAACCCATCGGCATCGGTGTCGAGATCGGCGGTCGAGTCGGTCATGATTGTTTTGTCCCCCGGGGATCGAATTGTGATCCTTGTCATACCCTTGCCGGCTGGACCCGGCGCAGGGTGGTTTCAGGGATCATCGCCAATCGGCTTGGCCGCTTCAAGCGAAATGCTGCACTTGCGCACAGAGTCATGGCTGAAGGCTGCCAGTCGCACGCGGCATCCGGCGGATGTCCTTGCGTTGGGCCGAACACTGCCTCCGAAATGCAGATCCCCTGCCAATCGACAGACTGGCAGGGGATCCGGAGGTATATTCGCGCGTCAGGAGGGCGCGCGGAGGTGGGGTCCGAGGGCCGCCACCCTTGCGGGCAGCGGGTCCTGCGCGCTCAGTCTGCCTTCGATTCCGGAACGTCCACGAGGTCCGAGCGGTCGTCCCTCGGTTCGCGATCGTCGTCGTCGCCGGCGGCGGAGCCGATGTCGTCGAAGAGTTCCTGGATGTCGAACTCGGCTTCGGCATCGGCTTCGGCGGCCAGTTCCTGGATCGACTTGCCGGAGGCCTGAAGCTCGGCTTCCTCGGGGCTGCGCGCCACATTGATCGTGATCGTGGCGTCGACCTCGGGGTGGAGCGAGATGGTCAGGTTGTGAAGGCCCAGTTCCTTGATCGGCTGGTCGAGCACGATCTGCCGCCGATCGACGGAGAACCCGCCTTCGGTCGAGGCGTCGGCGATGTCACGGGTGGTGACCGAGCCGTAGAGCGCGCCGCCGTCGGAGGCGGAGCGGATCACGATGAAGGCCTGGCCGTCGAGCTTGGCTGCGACCGATTCGGCTTCCTTCTTCAGTTCGAGATTGCGGGTCTCGAGCTGGGCACGGTTCTGTTCGAACCGCTTGATGTTGTCGGGAGTCGCCCGCAGCGCCTTGCCCTGCGGAAGCAGGAAATTGCGGGCATAGCCGGCCTTTACGGCGACGACTTCACCCATCTGGCCAAGCTTGGCGACCCGTTCGAGAAGAACAACGTCCATGATGATCCCCTTACTTCACTGCGTAGGGCAGGAGGGCGAGGAAGCGGGCGCGCTTGATCGCCCGGGCGAGTTCGCGCTGCTTCTTCGCGGAGACGGCGGTGATGCGCGAGGGCACGATCTTGCCGCGTTCGGAAATGTAGCGCTGCAGGAGTTTCACGTCCTTGTAGTCGATCTTCGGCGCATTGTCGCCCGAGAACGGGCAGGACTTGCGGCGGCGGAAAAACGGTCTGGCTGCCATGATTTTCTCTCCTTCCCGATCAGTCGCGGCGCGGGCGGCGGGGGCCGCGATCATCGCGCTGGTTGCGGGACTGGACGACCGCGGAGGGGCCTTCCTCGTGTTCGTCGACCTTCACGGTCATGACGCGCATGACGTCGTCGTGGAGGCGCATCAGGCGCTCCATCTCCTGCACCGCGGGGGCGGGGGCGTCGGAGCGGACGTAGGCGTAATGGCCCTTGCGGTTCTTGTTGATCTTGTAGGCCATCGTCTTGAGGCCCCAGTATTCGACGGCGACAACCGAGCCGCCATTGTCCTTGAGGACTTCGCCGAAGTGCTCGATCAGCCCCTCGGCCTGCGCGTTGGAAATGTCCTGACGCGCAATGAAAACATGCTCGTAGAGAGCCATGTGACACCTGCTTTTTCCGGCGGGCTTCAAAACGGGACCATCACTTCCCTCCGGTCCGTACGAGAGGCCGCGCGATAAGATCGTTCGGAGGGATGGTGCCTTTTACAGATCGGCGGAGCGATTGCAAGGGGGCGGGATCGGCGCGGCCGGCGGGCGGGTTAACGGCGCAAGGGGCTGTATGCTTCCTGTATGCTTTCCGTACATACGCCGTATGGCGAGTGTTTTGCTCGGGTTTCGGGCGTTAACCTCTCGCGGGCGGTGTCGCGAAGCTGCTGGCCACCAGCCAGCGGGTGAGCGAGCGGGCCATGGCGGCGTTGCCGATCAGCACGATGGCCTCGCGGTCGAGTTCATGGCCGAAGCTGGTATGCCCCATCCAGGCGGAGGTGAGCGCGCGCAGCTCGGCCTCGACGAAGAGATCGACCTCGAAGCCCGGATCGACGTAGCAGATGTCGGTCTCGACCCCCGGCTTGATGACGAGCCAGTAATCGACCGAAGGGTCGGGGCGGTTCTCGAGGGTGAACCGGATCACGCATTTCTGCAGCGGCAGTTCGGAGCGGTTGATCTTGCGCCGGATGTTCCACATCAACAGCCGCGCATCGAGGCTCCGGAGCGAGACCGCGCTGTCGACGTTGCGATGCGCCCATTCGCCCAGGGCGCGCACGATGGGTTCGAGCTCGTCGGCAAGCGGTGTGGTGACATAGGTCGCGTGGGCGCCGCGTCCCTGTGCGTCGCGCCGGACCAGACCACGGCGCACCATGTCCTTCAGGCGCTTCGACAGAAGGCCCGGCGACATGCCCGGCACGCCGCGCTGGATCTCGCTGAACCGGGTCGAGCCAGACCACATCTCGCACAGGACGAGCATGGTCCAGCGCGGCTCGATGGCGTCGGCGCCCATCGCGACGGGGCAGAATTTGGGATATGCATGGTTCGGCATGCCGGAACCTTTCGGCCTCTACTGTCCCACGCGGCGGCCGGTTCGGTCCAGTTCTAAAACTGTAGCGGGTTTGCTGCAGTTCCTGCACTGGAGCGGTGTGGTCGGCGGGCGTAGGGCGGGGATGTTCATGAAAGGGAGTTTGAACATGCCACTGGTTGATATCGAAGTGATCGAGGGGGTCTTCGACACGGCCCAGAAGGCCCGGATGATCGAGGACGTCACCAACGCCATGGTGGCGATCGAGGGCGAGGGAATGCGCGGGGTGACCTGGGTTCGCGTGAAGGAAGTGCGCAGCGGCGAATGGGGCATTGGCGGCAAGACCCCGAGTGCGGACGACATCAAGGCGATGATGGCAGCCTGAGCCGTGCCGGGCCGGCACTCGGGTGCCGGTCCGGTCTGCGATGGCTGACGCGGCGGGGCGCGGCGGTGGGCGCGCGCCGGGGTGGAGCCCGCGGATCGACCCTCCGGACAGGGCCTTGGGGGGCTGCGTTGGGGCAAGCCGGGCGAGCGCCTGACCGTGGGATGGCGCTGCAACAGTTGGTCTGTGGACTTTATGGTGCCACAAACATCCTCCGCTTGTACGAAGCGCTGGCTTTGACGAAGCGCCAGCCCGCCGGGACGGGCAGGCGCTCGCCCGGCGCCTTCGGCTTGATCCGGGCGGGGGTGCGCTGGGGAAGCGGGGGGCCGCGGTCGGGGGCTGACGGTGGAGCGCGGGCGTTGAGGGAGACGGGAGCGGCGTCGCGCGATTGATTGATGCAGATCAATGCTAGCGATACGTGTGTTTTGTAGGCTCGTGGCTGGTCCGGAAGCAAGGAGGGCCTGCGATGTGCTTTTCGGCGACGGCGAGTTTCGCGGCGGCGGCTCTTCTGGTGCCGACGGGGCTGTGGACGCTCCGGTCAGCCTGGACGCAGGATCGGCGACTCGTTGGTCTGGCGTCGTTTCCGCTGCTGTTCGGGATCCAGCAGGCGAGCGAAGGCGTGTTGTGGCGGGCGATCGACCGGGGTGACGTGGCGGCGCAGCACGGACCGGCGCTGGTCTTCGTGTTCTTCGCCTATCTGGTCTGGCCGGCTCTGGTGCCGCTCGCGGGCACGCTGGCCGAGCGCGATCCGGGGCGGCGCCGGCTGCTGGCCGGGCTGAGTGCGGCGGGGCTGGCTCTGGGGCTGTCGCTGTTCGTGCCTCTGCTGATCCACGGCGACTGGCTGGGCATCGGGATCGCGCAGGCGTCGATCCTTTACGAGCCGCGTCTGATCTGGGACGGCCTGGTGGGTCACACGCCGATCCGGGTGGTCTACGCGGCGATCATCTGCGGAGCGCTGCTTCTCTCGACCGACCGCAATATCCGGATCTTCGGCGGGTTGATCACGGCGTCGGTGATCCTCGGCTTCGTGTTCGCGGCCTATGCCTTCGTGTCGATCTGGTGCTTCTTCGCGGCGCTGATCTCGCTGTGGATCGTGGTCGTCGTGCGCCGCCGACCCGTGCCGCGCTTGGCCTGACGCAGGCCGGGTTTCTGCGGCGGGCGGTTTCGACGGACAAGGGCGGGGGCCGCGCGTCGGGGCCAGTTTGCAATTCAATCCGGTTCCGTTTTGCTCTAGGCGTCCCGGGAAAGGCAATCGGGAGGATGCGGAGATGACGCGGGCATATGTATTTCCCGGGCAGGGGGCGCAGACCATCGGCATGGGGCGCGATCTGGCCGAGACCTGGCCCGAGGCGCGGGCGGTGTTCGACGAGGTGGATGCGGCGCTGGGCGAAAGGCTCTCGGCCCTGATCTGGGAGGGCGATATCGCCGATCTCACGCTGACCCGGAATGCGCAGCCGGCGCTGATGGCGACGTCGCTCGCGGCGATGCGGGCGCTGGAGGCGGAGGGGGTCGATATCGGGGCTGCGGCTTTCGTGGCGGGGCATTCGCTGGGCGAGTATTCGGCGCTCTGTGCCGCCGGGGCTTTGAGTGTTTCGGATGCGGCGCGGCTGCTCCGGCTGCGCGGGGCGGCGATGCAGGATGCGGTGCCGGTGGGCGTCGGCGCGATGGCGGCTTTGCTGGGGCTCGACTTCGAGGCGGCGTCGGCGGTGGCGGCGGAGGCGGCCGAGGGCGAGGTCTGCGAGGCGGCGAACGACAACGATCCCGCACAGGTGGTGCTGTCGGGGCACAAGGCGGCGGTGGAGCGGGCCTGCGAGATCGCCAAGGCGCGCGGGGCGAAGCGCGCGCTGATGCTTCCCGTAAGTGCACCGTTCCATTGCGCGCTGATGCAGCCGGCCGCCGAGGCGATGGAGGCGGCGCTGGCGGAGGTGGCGATCGCCGCGCCGCGCGTGCCGCTGGTGGCGAACGTGAAGGCCGCGGCGGTGTCCGATCCGGAGGAGATCCGCGGGCTTCTGGTGGCGCAGGTGACGGGGCGGGTGCGCTGGCGCGAGAGCGTGACCTTCATGGCGGCGAACGGCGTGACCGAGACGGTCGAGGTCGGGGCCGGCAAGGCGCTGAGCGGGATGATCCGGCGCATCGCCAAGGAGGTCGAGGTGCGGGCGGTGAACGGGCCGGATGATGTGCGTGCGCTGGCCGCGACATAAGAAAGGGACGGGACATGTTTGATCTGACGGGGAAATCGGCGCTGGTGACCGGCGCATCGGGCGGGATCGGCGGGGCGATCGCCCGGGCGCTTCATGCCCAGGGCGCGGTGGTGGCGCTGTCGGGCACGCGGGTCGCACCGCTCGAGGAGTTGGCCGGGGCGCTGGGCGACCGGGTGCATGTGCTGCCCTGCGACCTGTCGGATGCCGAGGCCGTCGCGGCGTTGCCGAAGCAGGCCGCCGAGGCGATGGGGGCGGTGGACATTCTGGTGAACAATGCCGGGATCACCCGCGACCAGCTTTTCATGCGGATGTCGGATGCGGACTGGGATGCGGTGATCGCGGTGAACCTCACCAGCGTGATGCGGCTGTCGCGGGGCGTGCTGCGCGCGATGATGAAGGCGCGCTGGGGGCGGATCGTGAATATCTCCTCGGTGGTCGGCGTGACCGGCAATGCGGGCCAGGCGAATTACACCGCCGCGAAGGCCGGGGTGATCGGCATGTCGAAGTCGCTGGCCGCCGAGGTCGCGGGGCGGGGGATCACGGTGAACTGCGTGGCCCCGGGATTTATCGCCACGCCGATGACCGAGGGGCTGACCGAGGCGCAGAAGGCGAAGATCTCCGACAACATTCCGGCGGGGCGGATGGGCACGCCGGAGGAGATCGCGGCGGCGGTGGTCTATCTCGCGGCCGAAGAGGCGGGCTATGTCACCGGGCAGACGCTGCATGTGAATGGCGGGCTGGCGATGATCTGAGCGGTGCGGCCCCCGGTTCAGGGGGTCGGCTGGCAGATGCGGATCTGCGCGCTGGTGCCATTGGGCTCGAGGTCGAGGCGGTAGCTGTAGCGGTCGTCGCCGACGAACAGCGCGGCCGTGTCATCGGGCTTCGGCGGGAACGGGGCCGCGAGGGCGGGATCGGCGGGCGTGCGCAGGATGACCGTGGCGGGGCCGGTATTGGTGATGGCCCAGACCGCGTCGCTGCCGGGCAGCGCCAGGCTCGGGGTCGCGCGGTCGAGTTGGGTGTCGGTGCAGTTGATGCCCGTTGGGCCGGAGGTCGGGGCGCAGGCGGCGAGGAGGCCGAGGGCGGCGAGACCGGCGACGGAAAGGGGACGGATCGACATGGCGTTGCTCCGGGTTTGATTTCCAAATCATATATGTGAATTGAAATTCGGGAATACAACGCGGCGGGTGGCGGACGGGCGGGCGCTTGCAAACTGGCCCGGAATGGCCATCATTCTCCGAGGGACAGCGGGGCATGTCATTACCGTTTGCCAAGGTCGGCGGTTGTGTTATAGCCCGCGCGGATTGCGGCGGGGCGGCCTTGGTCGGCCCGGCGCGTGACCCGAAGTCCGGCGGCACTCCGAGCAGCCAGCACGAAAACGAACCGACTGCCTGTCGAACGGGCGGGCCACAAGAGGAAGACACATATGAGCGATGTCGCAGAACGCGTTAAGAAGATCGTGGTCGATCATTTGAGCGTCGACGAAGCGAAGGTGGTCGAGAGCGCGTCGTTCATCGACGATCTGGGCGCAGACAGCCTCGATACGGTCGAACTGGTCATGGCGTTCGAGGAGGAGTTCGGCATCGAGATCCCCGACGACGCCGCCGAGACCATCCAGACCTATGGTGACGCGGTGAAGTTCATCAAGGAACATGCCAGCGCCTGAGCGTCGCCGCGCGACGCACGGACTGGAGCGGCGTCCGGGTTCGGGCGCCGTTTTGCGTTGCGGGACCGCCGCAATGCGGCCGGCATCCGGAAGGTCCGCGCGCCGGTCCCCCGCGGGTCGGAGGGACCGGCGCGGCGGGGCCGGCTAGCGGATGTCGACGGTGACGGAGTCGATGGTTCCGGTGAAGCGGAAGGGGGCGGTGTAGTCCGGCGAGATGGGCTGGCCGCTGTCCTCGCCGATGCCGAAAGTGTCGATCCCGAAGCGGCCTGGCACGGTGGTGGCCATCGCGCCGGTCGCGACCTCCCCGCCGTTCACGAGGAGCCGCAGGTCTGCGCCCGCGCCGGCCGCTCCTTCCTCGCCGAGATAGTCGAACTCGACGGTGACGGTGCTCGCGCCCTCGGGCAGCGGTGCGGTGCCGCGCAGCACGGTGTGGTCCTCGAAGAGGTTGTAGTCGAAGACCGGCACGCCGGCGTCGAGATAGAGCACGATCCCGGCCGCGACGCCGCCGAAGCCCATGATCACGCCTTCGGTCGCAGCACCTTCGGTGGTCACCTCCGCCGTCAGGGTCCAGGAGGTGTTCTTCATCGGCGGGGCGGCGGGCTCGGGAATGCGGATCGCGCCCGGGGCATAGGCGAAGCGGGTGGCGCCCTCCTCGGCACCGGGCACCGGTGGCTTGGCGATGGCGAGGCGCCCGGCCCCCCGATCGTCGAGCGGCAGCACGTCGTACCGGGTGGCCGCGGCATCGAAGAGGCCCTGAAGCTCGGCGAGCTTCTCGGGGTTCTCGGCGGCGAGGTCGTTGGACTCGGAGAAGTCCTCCTCGAGATTGTAGAGCTCCCAGGTGTCGGCGTCCCAGTTGCCCGGCGCGAAATCCTGCCGCCAGGGGAAGGTGTGCTGGGCATTGGCCTTCCAGCCGTCGGCATAGATCGAGCGGTTGGAGAACACCTCGAAATACTGCTCCGGGCGGCCCTCGAAATCCGGGTCGGTGAAGGCGGCGAGGAAGGACGCGCCTTCCAGCGGCTTCTGCGCCACGCCGTTGACGGAGGTCGGCATCGGAATGTCGGCGGCCTCGAGGATGGTCGGCACCACGTCCACGACGTGCAGGAAGGCGTCACGCGGGGCCGGGTCGGGGTCGATGCGGGCGGGCCAGGTGACGACCATCGGGTTGCGGGTGCCGCCCAGATGCGAGGCGACCTGCTTGACCCACTGGAACGGCGTGTTGCCGGCCCAGGCCCAGCCGACCGGGTAATGCGGCTCGGAATCCGGCCCGCCGAGCTTGTCGAGATTGGCCATGATGTCCTCGAGGTTCGAGGGGATGCCGTTGAGGTTCATGATCTCGTTGAGCGTGCCGTCCGGGCCGCCCTCGGCGGAGGCGCCGTTGTCGCCGACGATGTAGATGACCATGGTGTTCTCGGCGTCGGGAAGCTCCTCGACCGCCGCGATCAGCCGGCCGATCTCGTGATCGGTGAAGGCGAAGAAGCCGGCGAAGTTCTCGAAGAGCGCGGTATAGACCTCCTTCTGGTCGTCGCTGAGGCTGTCCCAGGGTTCCACCCAGTCGGGGCGGGGGGTCAGCACGGTGTTCTCGGGGATGATGCCCATCTCCTTCTGGCGGGCGAAGACCTCCTCGCGATAGGCGTCCCAGCCCATGTCGAAGGCGCCGTCGAAGCGGTCGCGCCATTCGGCGGTGACGTGATGCGGCGCATGCATCGCGCCGGGGGCGAAATACATGAAGAACGGCTTGTCCGGCGCGACCGATTTCGACAGCTTCATGCGCGCGATGGCGCGGTCGGTGATGTCGGTCATGAAGTGGTAGCCCTCTTCGGGCGTCGTGGCGGGTTCGACCGGCACGGTGTTCTCGAAGATGACCGGGTAGAACTGGTGGGTCTCGCCGGAATTGAAGCCGTAGAAATAGTCGAAGCCCATGCCGGTGGGCCAGCGGTCGAAGGGCCCGGCGACGGTCTGCTCCCAGTCGGGGGTGTTGTGGTTCTTGCCGTACCACCAGGTCGTGTAGCCGTTGCCCTTGAGGATCTCGCCGATGGTCGCGGTCTCGCGCGGCAGCAGGGTCGAATAGCTCGGGAATCCGGTGGCCCATTCCATCAGGAAGCCGTTGCCGCTCGAATGGTGGTTGCGCCCGGTCAGCAGCGCGGCGCGGGTCGGGCCGCAGATGGCGGTGGTGTGGAAGCGGGTGAAGCGCAGACCCTTCCTCGGCGAGCGCGTCGAGCTCCGGCGTCGGGATCAGTCCGCCGAAGGTGGAGGTCTGGCCGAAGCCCACATCGTCGAGCAGGATCACGATGATGTTGGGGGCGCCCTCGGGCGGGGCGACGGGTTCCTGCCAGTCGGAGGTCGAGTCCTGGTAGGTCTCGCCGATTTCGCCCTCGAAGGGCGCGAGCGGAATCGGCAGGGTGGTGCGGTCGGGCCAGTCCTGGGCCTGGGCAATCGGGCCGAGCGCCAGCACGAGTGGCAACGTCAGGCAAAGTCTTGGGAACATGGGGGGTCTCCTTGTGCGGCTCGGTGCGGCGCCCGGCGCCGGCGCGGGCATTTCGCCCGGTTATACCAAGGCGGGCGCATCCTGAAAGCCTCGACGTCGGGTTCTCCGGAGGGCCGGGCTGGTGGGCGCGGGGTCGTTTCCCGGCGGGGGACGCGGGTGGCCGGGTCGTGGCCACTTGTCGCCCGCGCGGGTTTCGCGCTAGGACAGGGTCGGTCTTGAAAAGCGGAGCATCGGCATAATGCGGCGTGTGGTGATCACCGGCCTCGGCCTTGTCACGCCTCTGGCCTGCGGGGTCGAGGAGACCTGGTCGCGGCTGGTCGGCGGGCAATCGGGGGCGGGGCGGATCGCGTCGTTCGATGCGGACCATCTGGCCTGCAAGATCGCCTGCGAGGTGCCGCGGGGCGACGGCTCGGACGGGACGTTCAATCCCGACGACTGGATGGCGCCGAAGGACCAGCGCAAGGTCGACGATTTCATCCTCTACGCGGTGGCGGCGGCCGAGCAGGCGGTGCGCGACAGCGGCTGGATGCCCGAGGACGAGGAGAGCCGCGAGCGCACCGGGGTGATCATCGGCTCGGGGATCGGCGGCTTGCAGACCATCGCCGAGACGACGCTGATCCTGCGCGACAAGGGGCCGCGGCGGGTGTCGCCGTTCTTCATTCCCGGGAGCCTGATCAATCTGTGTTCGGGGCAGGTGTCGATCCGCTACGGCTTCAAGGGGCCGAACCATTCGGTGGTGACGGCCTGCTCGACCGGGGCCCATGCGATCGGCGACGGCGCGCGGCTGATCCAGCATGGCGATGCGGATGTGATGGTGGCAGGCGGCGCCGAGGCGGCGATCTGCGAGCTCGGGATCGCCGGGTTCGCGGCCTGCAAGGCGCTGTCGACCGGGTTCAACGACGAGCCGGAGCGGGCGAGCCGGCCCTATGATCGCGACCGCGACGGCTTCGTGATGGGCGAGGGGGCTGGCGTCGTGGTGCTCGAGGAATACGAGCACGCCAAGGCGCGCGGGGCGACGATCTATGCCGAGGTGGCGGGCTACGGGCTGTCGGGCGATGCCTATCACATCACCTCGCCGGCGCCGGATGGCGATGGCGGGTTCCGGGCGATGCGCGCGGCGCTGAAGAATGCCGGGATCGGGCCGGAGGCGGTGGATTACGTGAATGCGCATGGCACATCGACGCCGCTGGGCGACGAGATCGAGCTCGGCGCGGTGACGCGGCTGCTGGGCGATGCGGCGAAGAGCGTGACGATGTCCTCGACGAAATCCTCGACCGGGCATCTGCTGGGCGCGGCGGGGGCGATCGAGGCGATCTTCTCGGTGCTGGCGATCCGCGACGGTATCGCGCCGCCGACACTCAATCTCGAGACCCCTTCGGTCGAGACCGTGATGGATCTGGCGCCGCTGAAGGCTGTCACGCGGCGGATCGACGTGGCGCTGTCGAATTCCTTCGGGTTCGGCGGCACGAACGCCTCGCTCGTGCTCAAGCGCGTCGCCTGAGGCGGAGGCGATGATGCGACATTTCGCGGCCAATGCGCTGACCTTCCTGATCGTCGCGCTGGTGCTGATCTTCGGGCTGGTGGTCTGGGGGCAGAATACCTATCGCGGGCCGGGGCCGCTCACGGAGCCGCTGATCCTCGAGGTGGAGCGCGGGGCCGGGCTGGGCTCGGTGGCCCAACAGCTCGCGGAGTCCGGGGCGATCGCGCATCCCGGGCTGTTCCGCGTCGCGGCGCGCTACACCGAGATGGATGGCGGGCTGCGGTTCGGGGAATACGAGATCCCGGCCGGGGCCTCGATGGAGGAGATCCTGCAGCTCCTGAACCGCGGCAGCAACATCGTGCGCCAGATCATCGTGCCGGAGGGTTTCACGAGCTGGCAGGTGGTGGAGCTTCTCAAGGCGCGGCCCGAACTGACCGGCGAGATCGCCGCGGTGCCGCCCGAGGGCTCGCTGGCGCCGGCGGGCTACGATTTCCAGCGCGGCGACACGCGGCAGTCGATTCTCGACCGGATGGCGGCGCGCCAGCAGGAGATCGTCGCGGAGGCCTGGGAGACCCGCGCGCCGGACCTGCCGCTGGTGAGCCCGGAGGAGCTCCTGATCCTCGCCTCGATCGTCGAGAAGGAAACCGGGGTGGCGGAGGAGCGCGGCGTGGTGGCCGGGGTCTTCGCCAACCGGCTCGAGCGCGGCATGCGGCTGCAGACCGATCCGACGGTGATCTACGGCATCACCGGGCGGCGAGGGCTCGCTGGGCCGGGGATTGCTGGCGAGCGAACTCGCGACGCGCACGGCCTACAACACCTATGTCATCGCCGGTCTGCCGCCGACGCCGATCGCCAATCCCGGCGAGGCGGCGATCCGGGCGGCGGCCAATCCGGAGGCGACGGAGTATATCTACTTCGTGGCCGATGGCACCGGCGGCCATGCCTTCGCGGCCGATCTCGCGACTCACAACGCCAATGTGGCGGTCTGGCGGCGCATCGAGGCCGAGCGGGCCCGCGAGGCGCTTGAAGCGGAGGCGGCCGCGGCGGCGGCGGAAGCCGAGGAAAACAACGGATCCGAGGGCGCCCCGGCAAATTGATTGCTCAACCAGAGATTTAGTCGTTGACTCTGCGTACGCTCTAGGGTATACACCTGATCAAGCTGGAAGAAGTGGGTCGGCAGGAAGCGCGTGAGCGTCTCCTGCCGTTTTCGTTTCGGCCCGGGCGGAGCAGCCAGGGCATTATACACATGACAATTTCAGCACAAATGGAGGCGGCCGGCCGTGACAGGCTCGAACGGTCGCTTGAATTGTACCGTGATCTCAGCTTGGCCCTCCGAGAGCGGATCACGCAAATCAGATCGGGGCCTTCCGCACTTCAGGAAGAAAAGCAGACGGCGGACGCCGTCAGGGCGCATCACAAGGCGCTTCAATCGATTATCGACATCGAGGCAAGTCTTGGCAAACACACCGAAGCCCGGGGCGGAGGAGCGAGCGCAGAGCTCGACCTCGACGCCGCCCGCGCGGAAATCGCTGCGCGACTTGCTCGTTGGAGCGAGCAGGGCTGAGCGCGAGGCGTTTCTCGATTCGCTGAGCTCCAACGCGATCCTGTCCCTGCCGTGGCTCTTCGAACACTGGGCCCTGGCAGGGCATCAGCTCCCGCCGGAGGGCGACTGGACGACCTGGGTGATCCTGGGCGGCCGCGGCGCCGGAAAGACACGGGCCGGGTCCGAATGGATCCGCGCCCAGGTCGAGGGGGCGACACCAACGGACCCGGGCAGATGTGCCCGGGTCGCTCTGGTGGCCGAGACCCTCGATCAGGCCCGCGAGGTGATGATCTTCGGGCCGTCGGGCATCCTGGCCTGTTCGCCGCCCGACCGGCGGCCGGTCTGGCAGGCGACGCGCAAGCGGCTGGTCTGGCCGAACGGGGCGACGGCGCAGGTGTTCTCGGCGAGCGATCCCGAGAGCCTGCGCGGGCCGCAATTCGACTGCGCCTGGAGCGACGAGCTCGCCAAGTGGAAGAAGGGGCAGGAGGCCTGGGACATGCTCCAGTTCTGCCTGCGGCTCGGCGCGCATCCCCGGCAGGTCGTGACCACGACACCGCGCAATGTGCCGGTCCTCAAGCGCATCCTGGCCGAGCCGGGCACCACCTCGACCGGCGCGCCGACCGCGGCCAACCGGATGCATCTGGCGGACGGGTTTCTCGAATCGATCATCGCGCGCTACGGCCATACCCGGCAGGGGCGCGAGGAGATCGACGGCGAGATGCTCCACGACGTGCCGGGCGCGCTCTGGACCTGGGAGATGCTCGAGGCGGCGCGGTTGCTGCCCGAGAAGCCGCTCGACCGCATCGTCGTGGCGGTCGATCCGCCGGTGTCGAGCGGGGCGGATGCCGATACCTGCGGGATCGTCGTCGCCGGGTTGCATCAGGACGGCTCGCCGCAGAACTGGCGCGCCGAGGTGATCGCCGACGGCTCGATCCAGGGCGCGACGCCCAAGGTCTGGGCCGAGCGCGCCATCGAGATGTACAAGGCCCACGGTGCGGACCGGCTGGTGGCCGAGGTGAACCAGGGCGGCAACCTGGTGCAGACGCTGATCCATTCGCTCGATCCGATGGTGCCGTTCCGCGGGGTTCGGGCGACGCGCGGCAAGGTCGTGCGGGCCGAGCCGATCGCCGCCCTCTACGAGCAGGGCCGGGTCCGGCACCGCTCGGGCTTCCGGCAGCTCGAGGAGCAGATGACGCTGATGGCGTCGCAGGGCTTCGCCGGGCCGGGGTCGCCGGACAGGGTCGATGCCCTCGTCTGGGCACTGACCGACTTGATGATCGACGGGGCGGCCGGCTGGCAGGACCCGCGCATCCGCGGGCTCTGACCCGTTCCCGGGCGGCTTGGCCCGATCCAGAAGACTTTCAAATTCAGGAGCAAGCGACAGATGGTCTTGCAGTATTTCCGCGCGTCCAAACCGGAAGCGCCGGAGGCGAAAGCCTCTGCCGCCGCTCCTGTGGTGGCCTTCCATGGCTCGGGTCGGGTGGCCTGGACCGCCCGCGACACCGCGACGATGACGCGGGTGGGCTTTCTCAACAATCCGGTGGTCTTCCGCTGCGTGAAGGTCATCGCCGAGGCCGCCGCTGCGGTGCCGGTGGTGGCGCAGGACGACGACCGGCGTTTCGAGACACATCCCGCATTGTCGCTGCTGACCGCTCCCAATCCGGGGCAGTCGGGGGCGGCGATGCTGGAGTGTTTCTATGGACATCTGCTGCTCACCGGGGACGGGTTCCTCGAGGCGGCAGGCGTCGGGGCGGGCGGTGGCCCGCGCGAACTCTACTTCCTGCGTTCCGACCGGATGAAGGTCGTCGAAGGCACGGATGGCTGGCCGGTGGCCTATGAGTATCGCGCGGGCGGGGCGAAGCATGTCTTCGACATGCGCCAGGACCGCCCGCCCATCCTGCATGTGAAGAGCTTTCACCCGCAGGACGATCATTATGGCCTCTCGCCGATGCATGCGGCGGCCAGTGCGGTCGACGTGCACAATTCGGCGACGACCTGGTCGAAGGCGCTTCTCGACAATGCCGCGCGGCCTTCGGGGGCCATCGTCTATCGCGGCGTGGACGGGCAGGGCTCGCTGGCGCCCGATCAGTATGCGCGGCTGGTCGAGGAGCTCGAGACGCATCATTCGGGGGCCCGCAATGCCGGCCGGCCGATGCTGCTCGAGGGCGGGCTCGACTGGAAGCAGATGGGCTTCTCGCCCTCGGACATGGAATTCCACCGCACCAAGGAGGCGGCGGCGCGCGATATCGCGCTGGCCTTCGGTGTGCCGCCGATGCTGCTGGGGCTGCCGGGCGACAACACCTATGCCAATTACCAGGAGGCGCACCGGGCCTTCTACCGGCTGACGGTGCTGCCGCTGGTGTCGAAGACGCTGGCAGCGATGTCCGGCTGGTTGCCGAGCTTTTATGGCGCGCCGATCCAGATCAAGGTGGATTTCGACAACGTGCCGGCGCTCTCCGCCGAGCGCGAGGCGCTCTGGCGGCGCATCACCAGTGCCGATTTCCTGAGCGAGGCGGAGAAACGCCAGCTTCTGGGCCTGCCCAAGACCCAGGACGGCTGATGTGCGCGGAAGCAGTCTCCGCGGCGGCGGTTCACGCTTTCTCTACGAGCCCTTCGATGTCGCCTCGGCGCGGATCGATGTGCACGAGCGGATCACCGAGGAGCGCTGGCAGCAGCTCGAACGGCGGCTCAACCACATCGAACTCGCGCTCGACCGGTTCGAACGGCGCATGTGGCTCGCGGTCTCGGGGGCGGCGTCGCTGATCCTCGCGGACATCGCCTACGGGCTTCTGTCGAACACACTCATTCCCTGAGGAAAGGTTCCATGACCCAATCTTATTGCGGGCCGGGCTCGCTCGAGACCAAGTTCCGACGGTTCGACGGCGAGCTTGCGCTGCAGGACGGTGCGGAGATCTGCGGCTATGCCAGCCTGTTCGGTGCGGCCGACCAGGGCGGCGACGTGGTTCAGAAGGGCGCTTACGGCGCCTCGCTGGCCCGGCTGGCCGCGGCGGGCGGCTCGGTGAAGATGCTCTGGCAGCATGATCCGGCGCGGCCCATCGGCGTCTGGGACGAGGTGCGCGAGGACGGCCGCGGGCTTTATGTGCGCGGGCGGCTTCTGCTCGACGTGCAGGCGGCGCGCGAGGCCCATGCGCTCCTGAAGGCCTCGGCCATCGACGGGCTGTCGATCGGCTACCGGACCCTTCGGAGCGAGAAGGCGGCCGGCGGTCGGCTTCTCCACGAGATCGAGCTCTGGGAGGTGTCGCTCGTGACCTTCCCGATGCTTCCCGACGCGCGGGTGCAGGCGGAGGCCTCCGACAGCGAGGCCGACCTGGCGCGAACCCTGGCGGAGACCTTCCGCGACGCGAGGGCGATGCTGGCGTGACCCGGCGCCGGCCCCATCCATCCATCAGTCACCGAGGATTTTGCTGATGACCACACCTGAACAGAAATCCCGGGCGGGAAGCCTCGCGTCCGGTCAGAACCCGCATATGGAGGTCAAGTCTGCCCTCTCCGGGTTCCTGAACGAGTTCAATGCCTTTCAGTCCGATATCAAGTCGAAGCTCCAGGAACAGGAAACCCGTCTGGCCATGATCGATCGCAAGTCCATCGCACAGAACCGCCCGCATCTCTCCCGCGGCGCCGAGACCGACACCCCGCACAAGAAGGCCTTCGCGGCCTATCTGCGCTCGGGCGACGATGACGGCCTGCGCGGGCTGCCCGTCGAGGAGAAGGCGCTCTCGACCACCGTCTCCGCCGATGGCGGCTACCTCGTCGACCCGCAGACCGCCAGCGAGATCGTCGGCGTGCTGCGTTCGGCCTCCTCGATCCGCTCGATCTCGAGCGTCGTGACCGTCGAGGCGACCGCCTTCGACGTGCTGGTCGATCATTCGGATGTCGGCGCCGGCTGGGCGACCGAGACCGAGGACCGCACCGAGACCGGCACCCCGCAGGTCGACCGCATCTCGATCCCGCTGCACGAGCTCTCGGCGCTGCCGAAGGCCTCGCAGCGTCTGCTCGACGACAGCGCCTTCGACGTCGAAGGCTGGCTCGCCCAGCGCATCGCCGACAAGTTCAGCCGTGCGGAGGCCTATGCCTTCATCTCCGGTGACGGCATCGACAAGCCCAAGGGCTTCCTGAGCTATCCCAAGCTCGACAACGAGATCTGGTCCTGGGGTTCGCTCGGCTACGTGCCGACCGGCTCGGACGGCGACTTCTCGGCCGCCGATCCCGCCGATGCGATCGTCGATCTGGTCTATTCGCTCGGGGCCCGCTACCGCGCCAATGCGTCCTTCGTGATGAATTCGAAGACCGCCGGCGCCGTGCGCAAGATGAAGGACGCGGACGGCCGCTTCCTGTGGTCGGACGGTCTGGCCTCGGCCGAACCCGCCCGCCTGATGGGCTACCCGGTGCTGATCGCCGAGGACATGCCCGACATCGGCACCGGTTCCTTCGCGGTCGCCTTCGGCGATTTCCGCGCCGGCTACACCGTCGCCGAGCGTCCCGACCTGCGCATCCTGCGCGATCCGTTCTCGGCCAAGCCCCATGTGCTCTTCTATGCCACCAAGCGCATCGGCGGCGACGTGAGCGATTTCGCCGCGATCAAGCTTCTGAAGTTTGCCGAAAGCTGAGGGTGCATTAACGCCCGCAGCCCGACGCAAAGCCCGTCGCTCCGAAAGGGGCGGCGGGTGCCGGACATGTCCCCCGCATCTTCCAGTCGCTGCTCCTCCCTCCGCTCGGGCGGTGCGGGGGCATGTCCGGTGCAAGCCGAAAGGGTCTTCAAGATGAGTGGCTTTGTGGTGAAGGCCGCCGACGCGCCGTCGGTGGTGCTGATCGACTGGCGCAAGGGCTATCTCGACCCGACCGAGACGGTCGCGCAGGACCTGGGCTGGTCGGTCCGGGACTGCGCGAACGACGGCACCCCGGTGGAGGTGGCGGAGCAGCATCACGATTTCTGGCGGTCCTGGGCGGAGTTCCGGGGCGGCAAACCCGGCCGTTTTTACCTGGTATCCGCGCGGATCCAGACGAGCCGCGGCCGCGAGGTCGCCCGGTCGATGGTCATGCGCATTGCAACGGGTCCGATCCCGAGTTGAGGAGTCTTCGATGATCTTGACGGAAGTCAGCGCCCCGCCGGCCTCGGCGGTTCCCATCCGGGCGTTCGCCGAACATCTTCGGCTGGGCACGGGGTTCGAGGATGACGGTGCCGAGGATGCCGTTCTCGAGCTCTATCTGCGCTCGGCGATGGCGGCGATCGAGGCCCGGCTCGGCAAGGCCCTGCTGGCGCGGCCGTTCTCCTGGACGGTGACGGGCTGGCGCGAGGATTCGAGCCAGGGCCTGCCGATCGGTCCGGTGCAGTCGGTCGACGCGATCACGCTGGTCGCGGTCGATGGCGGCGAGACGCCGGTCGACCCCGGGGTCTGGTCGGTGCTGCGCGATGCGCAGCGGCCCCGCCTCGTCGGGCGGTTCGGACGCAACCTGCCACGCATTCCCCGCTCGGGCCATGCGGAGATCCGCTTCACCGCGGGTTTCGGCGAGGACTGGGCTGCGGTGCCGGCCGATCTGCGGCAGGCCACGTTCCTCCTGGCCGCGCATTACTACGAGAACCGCGCCGATTACGTGACGCCGAGCGGGACGATGCCGTTCGGCGTTCTGGTGCTGATCGAGGCCTACCGCGCGACGCGGCTTGGCGGCTCGGCGTCATGACGGCTCCGGTGCATCTGTCGCGGCGGCTCGTGCTGGAGCGTCGCGAAAAGGCGCCGGACGGGGCGGGCGGCTTCGCGACCGCCTGGGTGCCGCTCGGCACCGTCTGGGCCGAGGTGACGGCGCGGACCGGTCGGGAGGACTTCATCGCCGCCCGCCCGGTCTCGCGGGTGACCTACCGCATCCGGGTGCGCGCGACACCGCCGGGCGCGCCGTCGCGGCCGCATCCCGATCAGCGGTTTCGCGAGGGCAACCGGGTCTTCGACATCCGGACCGTTTCCGAGGCCGACCGTCAGGGCCGGTATCTCGAGATCATGGCCGAGGAGGGCATCCTTCCGTGACCTATCATTTCGGAACCGGGCTTCAGGCGGCGGTCTATCGCGCGCTGATGTCCGACCCGCTGCTCCAGACCCTGGTCGGGGCGGCGATCCACGATGCGCCGCTCGATCTCGGCACCGGGATCGACGCGCCGTCCGAATACGTGACGCTCGGCGAGGAAACCGTGCTGCCGAACGACACCAAGACCAGCACGGGCTCGATCCACGATTTCGAGATCGTGGTGAATTCGGCGCGGGACGGCTTCGACACCGTCAAGCGCATCGCCGCGGCGATCTGCGACAGGCTGGTTGATGGCGATCTGGCGCTCGAGAACGGCCGGATCGTCGGGCTGCGCTTCCGCAGCGCCCGGGCGACCCGCGGTGCTGCGCCGGTCAAGCGCCGGATCGCCCTGCGGTTCCGGGCGGTGATCGACCAGGACTGACCCCATTCAAGCATCACGAGGACGACACCATGGTGGCCCAGAAAGGCAAGGACCTGCTGATCAAGCTGGACATGTCCGGCGCAGGCGAATTCGAGACGATCGCGGGCCTTCGGGCGACGCGGATCACCTTCAATGCCGATACGGTCGACGTGACCAATCTCGGCAGCGAGGGGCGGTGGCGCGAGCTGCTGGCCGGGGCGGGCGTGCGCAGTGCCGCGATCAGCGGCTCGGGCATTTTCCGCGACGACGCGACCGACGAGCGGGCCCGGGCGATCTTCTTCGCCGGCGAGATCCCGCAATTCCAGGTGATCGTGCCGGATTTCGGCATCATCGAGGGGCCGTTCCAGATCACCAGCATCGAGTATTCCGGCCAGCATGACGGCGAGGCGGTCTATGAGCTGTCGCTGTCCTCGGCCGGCGCGATCCGCTTCGAGCCGATCTGATGGCGAATCCCTATCGCGGCGAGGTGGTGCTGACCATCGACGGCGAGCCGCGGGTGATGCGGCTCACGCTGGGCGCGCTGGCCGAGCTCGAATCGCGGCTCGAGAGCGAGTCGCTCTTCGAGATGATCGCGCGTTTCGAGACCGGGGCGTTCCGGGTGAGCGACCTGATCGGTCTGCTCACCGCCGGACTGAACGGCGGCGGCGCGCCGATGAGCGAGGCCGATCTCGTGCGGAGCCGGATCGAGGGCGGGCCGCTGGCGGCCGCCCAGGCGGCAGCACAGCTTCTGAAGCTCACCTTCACGCTGCCCGACGATGACGCCGCGGCCTGAGCGCTTCGCCTGGCCGCAACTCATGCGCCTCGGGCTCCAGCGGCTCGGGCTGACCCCTGACGTCTTCTGGAGCCTGACGCCGGCCGAACTGATGCTGATGGCCGGGCTGACCGAGGGGCCCGACGGGCTCAGCCGGGCGACGTTCGAGACCCTGCAGGCGAGATTTCCCGACACGCCGCGTGCGCGCCGGGCGGATTTGGAGTGACCATGTCGGATCAAGATGCGGATTTCAGCCGGCTCGAGGCGCAGTTCGCCGGGCTGGAGGACACCTTGGGCGGGCTCGAGGGCGTGACCGGGGCGTTCCGGCGCGAACTCACCGGGGTGCAGGGCAGCATGAAGGATGCCGGGCGCGAGGCTTCGGGCATGTCGCGCACGGTCTCGTCCTCGCTGCGCCAGGCTTTCGACGGCGTGGTCTTCGACGGCAAGCGGCTGTCGGACGCGCTGGCGGGGCTGGGGCGCAGCATCTCCGGCAACCTGCTCGATCAGGCGCTCGCGCCGGTTCAGAAGGCCGTGGGCACCGGGCTGCAATCGGTGATCGCCGGAATGATGCCGTTCAAGAACGGCGGAGCGTTCTCTTCGGGGCGCGTGGCGGCCTTCGCCCGCGGCGGGATCGTCGACGGGCCGACGCATTTTCCGATGCGCGGCGGTGTCGGGCTGATGGGCGAGGCGGGGCCGGAGGCGATCATGCCGCTCGCACGCGGTCCCGACGGCAAGCTCGGGGTACGCGGCGCCGGCGGGTCCGGTGGCGGGGCGGTGCAGGTGACGATGAACATCAGCACGCCGGATGTGGCCGGGTTCCAGCGCTCGCAGACCCAGGTGGCCGCGGAGATGAACCGGGCGATCCGGCGCGGCCAGCGCAACCTCTGAGGGAGCAGTCCAGATGAGCTTTCATGAAGTCCGGTTTCCGGCCGAGCTGTCCTTCGGCTCCGCCGGCGGACCCGAGCGACGGACCGAGATCGTCACCCTGAGCAACGGCTTCGAGGAGCGCAACTCGCCCTGGGCGCATTCGCGCCGGCGGTTCGATGCGGGTCTCGGGGTGCGCTCGCTCGACGATCTGGCCGAGATCATCGCCTTCTTCGAGGCGCGCCACGGCCAGCTGCACGGCTTTCGCTGGAAGGACTGGTCGGATTTCCGGTCCTGCCGGCCCTCGGGGGTGCCCTCCGCGCTCGATCAGCAGATCGGGACCGGCGACGGCACGCGCACGGCGTTTTCGCTGACGAAAGCCTATCGGTCGGGCGGCGAAACCTACCGGCGGCCGATCGCGAAGCCGGTGGACGGCACGGTGCGTGTCGCCGTCGACGGGGTGGTTCTGCAGGACGGCGTGGGCTTTTCGGTCGATCCGGGGACCGGGACTGTCACCCTCGCTGCCGCGCCGGCCGGCGGCGCGCGGGTGACGGCGGGTTTCGAGTTCGACGTTCCGGTGCGGTTCGACACCGATCGGATTTCGACGAGCCTTTCGGGTTTTGCGTCGGGCGAGATCCCGTCGATCCCCATCGTCGAGGTGAAGGTCTGATGCGGCAGGTTCCCGAAGAGCTTCAACGGCGGCTCGACAGCGGTGCGACCACGTTGTGCCGCTGCTGGCTGATCGAGCGCGCGGACGGCGTGCGGCTCGGTTTCACCGACCATGACGGGCCGCTGGACATGGAGGGCGTCACCTACGCCGCCGATGCCGGGATGGATGCAGGCGCGCTGCAGAGCTCGACCGGGCTGAGCGTCGACAACGCCCAGGCGGTCGGCGCACTCACGGCGGACGCGATCACGGAAGCGGATGTCGATGCCGGGAAATACGACCGGGCCGAGGTCTTTCACTGGCTGGTCGACTGGACGCGGCCCGATCTGCGCGTGCTGCTGTTTCGGGGCCGGCTCGGGGAGATCCGCCGCAAGGACAGCGCCTTCGAGGCGGAACTGCGCGGGCTGGCGGAGGACCTGAATGTCGCGGTCGGCCGCAGCATCCTGCGGACCTGTGACCGGGTTCTGGGGGATGCGAAATGCGGGTTCGATCTCGATACCCCCGGATTCAGCTTCGAGGCGCAGGTGGGCACCGGCTCCTCCGGCACCGGGATCGTCTGTGATCTGCAGGACGGGCCTGCGGAGGGATGGTTTCGAAACGGTGTGCTGACCTGGACGACGGGTGCCAATGCGCCCGAACAGGCGACCCTGCGGGGTGATCAGCTGCGATCGGGCGGTCGCCGTGCGTTCGCTCTCTGGCAGGAGCCGCGCTCGCCGGTGCGCGTGGGGGACCGGTTCCGAGTCACCGTGGGCTGCGACAAGCGCATGTCCACCTGTCGGGACCGGTTCTCCAACCTGCTGAACTTCCGGGGCTTTCCCCACATTCCCGGTGAGGACTGGGTCACGGCATATCCGAAGGGCGGTGAGAACCATGACGGTACCAGTCGCGAGCGCTGAGGCTTTGCAAGACGGTCGGGAGATCGTGGAGATCGCGCGGTCCTGGATCGGAACGCCCTACGAGCATCAGGCGAGCTGTGCCGGGGCAGGGACCGACTGCCTCGGCCTGCTGCGCGGCATCTGGCGCGCGCGCTACGGCGCCGAGCCGGAGGTCGTGCCGGCCTACACGCCCGACTGGGGCGAGCCGTCGGGTGATGAAGTGCTGCTCGAAGCGGCCGGGCGGCACATGAGCGTGGTCGCGCCCGGCGAGGGCCGTCCCGGCGATGCCGTGCTGTTGCGGATGCGGACGGGCGGGACGGCCAAGCATCTCGGGATCCTCGCGCAGGACCGCAGCTCCGCATGGACGCTGATCCATGCCTATTCCGGCCACGGCGTGGTGGAATCGCCGCTCACGCCGGCCTGGTCGCGACGCATCGTCGGGACCTACCGCTTTCCCTACAGGAGCCGCTGATGGCAACTCTGGTTCTCTCCGCCGCCGGTGCGGCGCTGGGCGGCTCGCTGGGCGGCTCGCTCGCCGGGCTGTCGATGCTGACGCTCGGTCAGGCGGCTGGGGCCGCGCTGGGGTCGGTGATCGATCAGAAGGTCATGGGCCTCGGGTCGGAGCCGGTCGAGACCGGGCGCATCGACCGGCTGCGTGTCATGGGGTCGAGCGAGGGCGTGGCCCTGCCGCGGGCCTTCGGGCGCAACCGGCTTTCGGGTCAGCTCATCTGGTCCAGCCGGTTTCGCGAGCGGGTCAACGAGGAAGAAGTCGGCGGCAAGGGCGGTGGCGGTGGCGCCACGGTTCGCGAATACAGCTATTCCATCAGCGTCGCGGTCGCCCTGTGCGAAGGTGTCGTCCACCGGATCGGGCGGATCTGGGCCGACGGGCAGGTTCTCGATCAGTCCGGGCTGACATGGCGGCTGCATCACGGCAGCGGGGATCAGATGCCCGATCCGCTGATTGCCGCCGTCGAGGGCGACGGCAATGCGCCGGCCTATCGTGGCACCGCCTATGTGGTTTTCGAGAACCTCGATCTCACACCGTTCGGCAACCGGATCCCGCAATTCAGCTTCGAGGTGTTTCGTCGGCCTGACCGTGCGGAGGCCGAGAAGGTCGCGGCCCCGCAAGACAGCATCCGCGGTGTCGCCCTCGTGCCGGGCACCGGCGAATACGCGCTGGCGACCGATCCGGTGTATTTCCGCCGCGGGCGCGGCGAGAGTTCCGTGGTCAACGTCCACAACGATCGCGGGCTGCCGGACTTCGTTGCGTCGCTCGATCAGTTGCAGGCGGAACTGCCCAATGCGAAGGCCGTTTCGCTGGTTGTGACCTGGTTCGGGGACGATCTGCGGTGCGATCGCTGTCGGCTCCGCCCTGCCGTCGAGCAGGTTCAGGAGGACGGCGACCCGATTGCCTGGCGGGTCTCGGGACAGGCGCGGGACGGCGCGCATGTGGTCGGTCGCGTCGATGGCCGGCCGGTCTTCGGCGGAACACCCGCAGACAGGACCGTGGTTCAGGCGATCCGCCACATGAACGATGCGGGCCAGCGGGTGATGTTCTACCCGTTCATCCTGATGGATATCCTTGCGGGCAACGGCCTGCGCGATCCCTGGAGCGGGGCTGCGGATCAGCCGGTGATCCCCTGGCGGGGTCGGATCACGCTGAAGCGGGCTCCCGGGACGGCGAACAGCGCGGACCGGACAGAGGAAGCGCGTCAGGAGGTGGCCGCCTTCTTCGGAGAGGCTCGGGCGACGGATTTCGAGATCGGTGACGCCACCGTGGGCTACCGCGGACCTGCCGAGTGGTCGTATCGCCGATTCATCCTGCACTACGCGCATCTGTGCAAGCTCGCGGGCAACATCGATGCGTTCTGCATCGGCTCGGAATTGCGGTCGCTCACGCAGATCCGGGATGGGGCCGCGAGCTACCCGGCGGTCCGCGAGTTGCGACGTCTCGCGGAGGACGTGCGCGGCATTCTGGGCCCCGATGTCCGGATCGGCTATGCGGCCGACTGGTCGGAGTATTTCGGACACCAGCCGGCTGATGGATCGGGTGACGTGCTTTATCACCTGGATCCGCTCTGGGCGCATCCGGACATCGACTTCGTCGGGATCGACAATTACATGCCGCTCTCCGACTGGCGGGACGGTTCGGAACATGCCGATGCCGCTGCCGGCTCGATCTACAACCTCGACTATCTGACGGCGAACGTGGCCGGGGGCGAGGGATACGACTGGTTCTATGCCGATGTGACCGGGCGCGAAGCGCAGGATCGGTTGCCGATCCAGGACGGGGCGTATGGCGAGGACTGGGTCTTTCGCTACAAGGATCTCGTGAACTGGTGGTCGCGGCCGCATGTGAACCGGTTGGCCGGCGTCAAGGCGCAGAACGCCACCGACTGGGTGCCGGGGTCGAAACCGATCTGGTTTACCGAACTCGGCTGCCCGGCCGTCGACAAGGGAACGAACCAGCCCAACGTGTTCCATGATCCGAAATCATCGGAGAGCTTCTTTCCGTACCATTCGGATGGCGGGCGCGACGATTTCATCCAGTATCGCTACCTGCAGGCGATGCACACGTACTGGACGACGCCTGCGAACAACCCGGTGTCGAATGTCTACGGCGGCACGATGGTGGACATGGACCACTCCTATGTCTGGGCCTGGGATGCGCGACCCTGGCCGGATTTTCCGAGCCGGAGCGAGACCTGGATCGACGGGGCGAACTATCCGCTCGGGCACTGGCTCAACGGCCGGTCCGCCATGGTTTCGCTCGGCAGCGTTGTCTCGGAAGTCTGCGCGCGGGCAGGGCTGGTGGAGATCGACACCGATGACCTGCACGGACTGGTCACCGGGTTCGGGATCGGGGCCGTGGAACCCGCGCGGTCCAGCCTGCAGCCGCTGATGCTCGCATTCGGGTTCGATGCCTTCATGCTGGATGGTCTGCTGGCGTTTCGCAGCCGCGGTGGTTCCGTGGCCACGACGATCGATGTCGCGGAATGCGTGGTCTCGGATGGCGCGGTCATCACGCGCAGCCGGAGCCCCGAGGCCGAGACGGCCGGGCGTGTGACCCTGGGGTTCGTGCGCGGCGATCGGGATTATGCGAGCGGTGCTGTCGAGGCCCTGGCGCCGGATGCGGCGGAAGCCTCGACGGCGCAAAGCTCGTTGCCGGTGGTCATGTCCGAGGCCGAGGCGTTGGCGATCGCCGAGCGCTGGCTTGCCGAGGGGCAGGTGGCGCGTGACAGTCTGGATTTCTCGCTGCCCCCCTCCTCGTTGCGGCTTGGGCCAGGCGACATGATCGCGGCGAGTTTCGGAGATCGCTCCGATCTGTTCCGGATCGACCGGGTTGAGGAACTGGGACTGAGGCGGATCAGTGCCGCCCGGATCGAGCCGGACCTCTATCGGGTAACTCTCAGGGACACCGGCTCCACGACGATGGGCCGGGTTGTTGATGCGACGGGCCCGGTCTTCGCCCTGTTCCTGGATCTACCGCTGCTCACTGGATCGGAGATCCCGGACGCGCCGCATCTGGCCGTGACGGGGAAGCCGTGGCGTGGCCCGGTCGCGGTGTATGCCGCCAGCGGCGATTACGGCTATCGCCTGAAGGGGCAGGTCGAGCGGCCAGCGGTGATCGGAGAGACGCTGGGTCCGCTGCCCCGTGCAGAACCGGGTCGCTGGATGAACGCCGATCTCGGGGTGCGGGTAAATCACGGGATGCTTCAGAGCCGGTCCGAGAGCGATGTGCTGAACGGCGCCAATGTGGCGGCGTTGCGGCACGGTTCCGATGGCGACTGGGAAGTCATCCAGTTTCGCGATGCCGTGCTGGAGGCTCCCGACACATATCGATTGTCTGGTCTCTTGCGCGGGCAAGCCGGGACCGAATGGGTCCAACCACGGATCTGGCCGGCGGGTACGGACTTCGTGCTGCTCAATGGCGTCGTCGGGCAGATCGGGCTTCCCGCGGCGGCGCGGGGGCTCGAACGGCATTACCGGATCGGAAGTGCAGCCAAGCCCTACGACGATCCGAGCTATCTCCACGAGGTGCATGCCTTCGACGGCGTGGGGCTCAGGCCCTATGCCCCGACGCATCTGCAGGTCCGTCGTGAAGCAGATGGCACGCTGACCGTTGGCTGGATCCGGCGAACCCGGATCGATGGCGATTCCTGGCAGGGAAACGACGTCCCGCTGGGCGAGGAGCGCGAAACCTATCATCTGCGCGTGCTCGACGGATCGGGAGGTGTCCTACGGGAATTTTCCCCGTCGGAATCATGGCAGGCCTATTCGGCCGCGCAACAACAACAGGACGGCGCGACCGGGTTGCTGACCTTCGAAGTCGCTCAGGTTTCGGCGCGTTTCGGCCCCGGACCCTACGAAAGGATCACGTTTGATGCCTAAGACATTTCAGTTCGAATTGCCGATGGTCATGCCGGCCCAGGCTCAGAAGCATGTGACGGTGAATGCGGCTCTCGCCCGTCTGGATGCGGTCGCGCAGTTGCGTGTGACGACGTCCTCTCTTGGCGAGCCTCCGGCAAGCGCCGTGGATGGCGAGGCGTTCATCATTCCGGCAGGCGGGGTGAATGCGTGGGCAGGACGACGCGGGCAGGTTGCGGTGTGGTCGAACGGCGGCTGGGAGTTCATTTCTCCCAAGGCGGGTTGGCAGGCATGGGACGACGCGGCCAAAGCACGTGTTATCCATGATGGCTCGGACTGGGTTTCGTCCGGTGCTCCGGTATCTCCTGGTGGGGCGACGACGCGCATGTCGGTGGTCGAATTCGACCATGTGATACCGGCGGGCAACTCCCACTACACCGGTTTCGTCATCCCCAAGTTTGCCCAGGTGATCGGGGTCTCCGGGCGTGTCATCGAGACCATTTCCGGACCCGGGCTGACGACCTGGAAGGTGGGGGTTGATGGCGCCGGCAAGCGCTATGCGAGCGATCTCGGCACCGCGCGCAACTCCTTCCTCGTCGGGATCACCGGAACGCCGACAACTTACTATGAGGATACGCCGCTTCGCATCTCCGCCGATGGCGGCGACTTTGCCCAAGGAAGGGTGCGGTTTGCGCTTCACCTTATTGAAATCCAGCCGCCGCGGGAGGTCTGACTTCGGAAGGCTTGACGCCTTGGACCGTGGGAAGGGCACTGCCTGAATGCAACGCAAGCCTTGATTTCTCCCCTGAATGCTACGAGTTTCTCAATCGGGTTGCCGAGGAGGACGTCGAATGGCACATGCGAGACAGAGCGTTGCAAGCGTCGATCCGGTCTGGACGACCATCAGACGCGAGGCCGAAGAGGTTGCGCGCGCCGAGCCGCTCATGGCCAGCCTAGCCCATACCGGTGTCCTGCATCACCGCAGTTTCGAGCGCGCGCTGAGTTTCCGGATTGCGCAGAAACTGGCCTCGCCGGAAATGAGTGAGCTGATTCTGCGTGAAATCGCGAACGAAGCCTATCATGAAGATCGGCAACTTGGCGCCAAGGCTCGCGCGGATATCCTTGCCGTTCATGACCGTGACCCGGCATGCCACCGGTACATTCAGCCACTGCTCTTCTTCAAGGGCTTTCAGGCGGTGCAATGCTATCGGGTTGCCCACTGGCTCTGGACACACGGTCGGACAGATATGTCCTATTTCATTCAGATGCGAACGTCGGAAGCATTCGGTATCGATATCCATCCCGGTGCGGTGATGGGGCAGGGCATAATGATCGATCACGCGCATTCGATCGTGATCGGGGAGACGGCCCGGGTGGGCGATAACGTCTCGATGCTTCACTCGGTCACACTTGGAGGAACCGGCAAGGAAGACGGCGACCGACATCCGAAGATCGAGGACGGCGTACTCATCGGTGCCGGCGCGGCGGTTCTGGGGAACATCACTGTCGGGCACCATAGCAGGATCGCGGCGGGTTCGGTCGTGCTTGAGGATGTTCCGGCTTGCAAGACGGTGGCGGGCGTTCCGGCACGCATCGTCGGAGAGGCCGGCTGCAAGGAGCCGTCGCGCATGATGAACCAGTTGTTGGGGCATTCGGTCGAGGGCCGCGGATCCAACGGAGGCCAAGGAGACTCGATGTAGACAATCGGGGGGCTCGCCTCTCTTACGTTCGCCCGGATAGATCGCGGGCGGACGGGTGGATGTGCTCGAAGGCCCTCGTGTCAATCTTTTCCTTAAGCTGGGATCTCAGGAGAGAAGGGATATGGGGTGCTCGAGGCACCGAGTCAGCATTTCTAGAAAGCGGGCTGCTACTGCCCCATCGATGATTCGGTGGTCCACTGAAAGTGTCGCCGAAATCACTGTTGCCGCTTCGATTTCGCCCGTTTCATTGACAACCGGCTTTCTGACTCCGGTGCCGATTGCGAGGATCGCCGCATGCGGCGGATTTATGACCGCGTCGAAGCTTTCTATGCCCATCATCCCCAGATTAGAGATCGTGAGGCTGCCTCCCTGATACTCGTTTGGCGCGAGTTTGTGGCCACGGGCCCGAGCGGCCACCTCTTTCATCTCCGCGGAAAGCGTCGAGAGCGTCTTGGTGTCGGCGTCGCGCAGCACCGGTGTCACGAGCCCGTCTCCGGTTGAAACTGCCACCGCGATATCGGACGCCTGAAACCTCAGTATCCGGTCACCTGCCCAAACGGCGTTGCATTCAGGCACCTTTTGCAGGGCGTTCGCCGAAGCCTTGATGATGAAGTCGTTAACGGAGAGCTTCGGGCCGTGCGGCCCGCGCTGTTGGTTCATCTCGGATCGGACTGCGAGCAGCGCATCGACGCGGACATCACGCCTCACGTAGAAATGCGGGATCGTCTGCTTCGCTTCCGACACGCGCTCGGCCACGATCTTCCGGACGCCGTCAAGGGCGATCTCCTGAAAGTCGCGATCTGCGTACATCTTTCGAACGACCGATGCGCCGGGACTTGCGAACAAGGATCCCTTTTTAGAAGTCCGAGCGTCTGGCGCAGATACCTGCGACTTTGGGCTTGCCGAAACTACGTCGGTCTTGATGATGCGTCCTCCGGGGCCGGTTCCGGTCAATTGAGCGAGATCCAAACCGTTCTCAGTTGCGACGCGCCGTGCGAGGGGTGATGCGAAAACCCTGCTTCCGCCCGCAGGATCAAGCGACATATTTGGGCCGTTCCTACCTTGAGCGAACCTTCGCGTGGCGTTCGCACCGTTGGCGGAAGCGGTCTTGGCCACTGCTGCCGATGCCCCAACTTCGAGAGCGTTGGCCCCCTCACCATCGACGAGCAGAACGGCGATCAACTCGTTGACCTTGACGCCTGTTGTACCATCAGGAATGACAATCTTGCTGATCGTTCCGTCATGCGCGGCTTCGAAATCCATGATGGCCTTGTCTGTCTCGATTTCGGCCAGGACCGAGCCGGAGGTCACGGACTGGCCCTCGGTAACCAGCCATCTCGCGAGGGTGCCCTCTTCCATGGTCGGGGACAGCGCAGGCATCAGGATGTTGAATGGCATAGTTTTTCCTCAGCGGTAGATGACTGCCTTGCAGGCGTCGATGACCTCCTGCGTCGCTACCAATGCGAGCTTTTCGAGATTGGCGGCGTAGGGCATCGGCACATCCTTGCCGGTGCAGTTCAGAACCGGAGCATCGAGATAGTCGAAGGCCTTGCTCATGAGTGTGGCCGAGAGATGATTGCCGATCGCGCCGACTGGCCAGCCCTCTTCGACAGTCACGCAACGGTTGGTCTTCTTCACTGACTCGATCACCGTCTCGGTATCCATCGGACGCAGGCTGCGAAGATCGATCACTTCTGCGGAGATGCCCTCCTCGGCCAATCTCGTCTGCAGCCCGCAGTGCATATGTCATGCCGATACCGTAACTTACGATCGTCAAATCGTCCCCAGGGCGCGCGATCTTTGCCTTGCCGATCGGCACCGTGAAGTCCTCTATGTCCGGCACTTGAAAGCTTTGCCCGTAGAGGATCTCGTTCTCGAGGAACACGACCGGGTTGGGATCCCGTATGGCGGATTTGAGCAGGCCCTTTGCGTCCGCTGCAGAATACGGTTGGACGACCTTCAGGCCGGGAACATGAGAATAGAGCGCTGCGAAGTCCTGGCTGTGCTGGGCGCCTACACGGGCGGCCGCACCGTTCGGCCCGCGAAACACCATTGGAACACTCATCTCGCCGCCAGACATGTAACGGGTCTTGGCCGCTGAATTGATGATTTGATCCAATGCCTGAAGCGCGAAGTTGAACGTCATGAACTCGACAATCGGACGCAGGCCAGCGAAGGCAGCTCCGACTGCGAGTCCCGTGAAGCCATGTGCGGAGATGGGCGTATCGATGACACGGCGCTCGCCAAACTCTTGAAGAAATCCCTGGCTTATCCTGTAGGTACCCTGGTACTCTGCAACCTCCTCACCCATCAAGAAGACATTATCGTCTCTGCGCATCTCCTCGGCTATCGCGTCGCGCAATGCTTCCCGGACGGTCTGTGTCTTGAAGTTCGTGCCTTCGGGAATGTCCCAGTCCGAAATGGAACGTGTCGTCGACCTTTTGGCCGAAGCCGACAACTCGCTGGTTGCCGGACTCGGGATTCTCGATCCTGACAATTCGATCGGCTTGCCCCTTTGGAGTTGCCTTGCGTCTTCGCCTTTTTCGATCAAGACGGCTAACGGGGTGTTCACAGGGATGCCTTCCGTTCCCTCGCTGATCAGGATGCGATCGACGGTTCCTTCGTGAACCGCTTCGAATTCCATTGTCGCCTTGTCGGTTTCAATTTCAGCGATGACCTGCCCCGATCTGATCGGGTCCCCTTCCTTGATCAGCCATTTCGACAGCGTTCCCTCTTCCATGGTTGGAGAGAGCGCCGGCATCAGGATGTTTGTCACTGAGGCTCCCCTTCAAGCGTAGACATCGGTTGATATCTCAGCTTCGGCTGGTTCGGGGCTTTCCTGAGCAAAGCTGGCGGCCTCATTGACGATAGCTTTTATTTTTTTGTCGATGTCTTTCAGTTTATTCTCATCTGATCGTTTCTCCTTCAATATAAGATCTCTTATGTGATCGATCGGATCGCTTTCCTCGCGCATCTTCTGCGACTCTTCCCGGGCCCTATATTTCGCCGGATCGGCCATGGAGTGACCACGGTAGCGATAGGTAATGACCTCAAGTATGTAGGGACCCTTGCCAGACCGGCAGTGTGCGACAGCTCGTTCCCCGGCGGCCTTGACGGCCAGAACATCCATGCCGTTGACAGCTTCACTTGGAATTCCGAAGGCCGTGCCGCGAGTATGCAACTCCGGCATCGACAAGGCGTCCGAAGCCGGCGCACCCACGCCGTGCTGGTTGTTCTCGATCACCAAAAGAGCCGGCAATTGCCAGAGAGAGGCCATGTTGAGAGTCTCGTATACCTGTCCCTGATTTGCTGCTCCGTCACCGCAATAAGTGAAGGAGACGCTATCGTTGCCGCGATACTTGTTGGCGAATGCGAGGCCCGCCCCGATCGGGACATTGGCGCCCACAATTCCATGACCGCCGTAGAAGCATTTATCCCTGGAAAACATATGCATGGAGCCGCCCTTTCCACGGGAGTAACCCGTGGCGCGACCGGTGAGCTCTGCCATAATCGCCTTCGGATCCATGCCGCACGCCAGCATGTGACCATGATTGCGGTGTGTGGTGATCCGCTGGTCGCCGGCTCTCGCCACAGCCTCCAATCCTACCACGACAGCTTCCTGACCGATGTAAAGATGACAAAAGCCACCGATGAGGCCCATGCCATACAATTGACCAGCTTTCTCCTCAAACCTTCGGATCAGCAGCATCGAGCGATAGAATTCGAGGAGGTCATTTTCGGTCGCGTTTGGCTGCTTTCGCGTCCGCTTCGTCGTTACCATGCCCCCTCCGTAAATATGGTTCAGGGTTGAATTAAACAGATTATACCCGTTGAGTGATATGGGTGTCATCAAGGATTAAACGGAGAGCCGGGCTTGAGTGATCGGGCAATCAGCGGATGAGGATCTCGTCGGCGCGTCCGAGTCCCAATACGTGTCTAGCCTGTTCGTCGAGCAGTTCGATATCGAGGCGGTCTGCGGCGAGACGTTGGGTCTTGTTGGCAATTGCCAAACGCTGCCGCTGCAATTCGGAGAGTTCGGATTGCAGACGGAGTTCCTGTGCCTCGATCTGGAAGAGCCTGAACAGACCATGATCGCCCTGCAAGGCGGTAAAACTCATGTAAGACATGAACGCAATCGTGGAAATAGCGAAGACCGTGCTCGCTATTTGGGTCAACCGGCTTCCATCATCGGGATAACTCACAGCGGTCTGGACTCGGTCTTTTTGCCTGTCGGGAGACCATGACAGAAAACAGGGGCAAGGGGAATCCCCCGTTTTCGGCTCAACTGCTCAAATTGTCTCTACCTGCTGTGCAGAAGGAGGGTTAATCACGGCCCTTGTAGATTTCGACGAGCTTCGCGAGCATCGAGAGCGCGTCATCACGGGATCTCTGGAAGGTGTTGCGCCCGATGATCGACCCGTTGCCACCACCGTCCCGTATGGCTCTCGCATCATCATAGACCGCGTTCTCGCCCTTCGCGGCTCCGCCGGAAAACACCATGATGCGCCGACCGTTGAAGGCCGACTGGACACAATGCCTGACTCGAGATGCTTGATCAGACACATCTATCCGTTGCTTTTCGTAGACCTTCTTGGCCTCACCCAGTTCGAGGTGATCTGTCGACAGCTTGATCTTGATGATGTGGGCGCCGAGGAGTGCGGCGATCTGTGCGGCGTAGGCTGCGATATCGATTGCCGTCTCGCCATCCTTGGAAATCGCCTCGCCGCGCGGATAGGACCATATGACCGTCGCCACGCCTTTGGACGCTGCTTCCTCACGCATCGCCGCGATCTCCTCGAACATGTCGAGACCGGCGCTGGAGCCTGGATAGATCGTGAAGCCGATGGCCGAACAACCCAGCCGCAGCGCATCATCGACCGAGGCGGTGATGGCCTGGTCCTTGAACGCGGCCTCCGGAATCAGCGAATTGGCGGAATTCACCTTCAGGATGGTTGGTATCTGGCCTGCGAAGGTATCTGCACCGGCCTCGATCATGCCAAGCGGTGCCGCGTAAGCATTCAATCCTGCATCAATTGCGAGCTGGAAGTGGTAGTGTGGATCGTATGCCGATGGATTTGGAGCGAAGCTGCGAGCAGGGCCATGTTCGAAGCCCTGATCAACGGGAAGAATAATCATCTTTCCGGTCCCGCCGAGTTTTCCGTTCATGAGCATCCGGCAGAGGTTCCCCTTCACTCCGGCATTGTCGGTCTCATAGTTGGACAGGATTTTCTGAACGGTACGCGTGGCCTTCATGATCATTCCTCTTTTGGATGCGATCGTGGATCAGGTCTGTTCTAAAGCGGCCACACCTGGGAGTGTCTTGCCTTCCAGCCATTCCAGAAATGCACCACCGGCAGTGGACACATAGGTGAAATCGGCGCCGGCTCCGCTTACGTTAAGTGCTGCGACAGTGTCGCCTCCACCGGCAACGCTGATCAGACGACCGGCGCGTGTGAGGGCGGCAGCTCTCTTGGCGGCGGCATCGGTTGCAGCGTTGAAAGGTCGGATTTCGAAGGCGCCTAGTGGTCCGTTCCAGACGAGAGTGCGGGCTTCTTCGAAAACGGCGGAGATCCGCGCGATTGTCGCTGGCCCTGCGTCCAGGATCATGGCGTCGGGAGGGCAATCGGTCGATCGGACGATCTCGCAGGGGGCTTCGGCTCGGAATTCGCGCGCGATTACAACGTCACTGGGAAGCAGGATGTCACAGCCAGCTTCCTTTGCATGGGTCATGATATCCAAGGCAGTGGCCGCCATGTCATGCTCGCAGAGTGATTTGCCGACTTCGATCCCTTGCGCGGAAAGAAATGTGTTGGCCATTCCTCCGCCGATGACGAGCGTATCAACGCGGTCCACGAGGTTTCCGAGCAATTCCAGTTTGGTGGACACTTTTGCGCCGCCTACGACGGCAACCACGGGCCGTTCTGGGTTCGTCAGAGCCTTTTCCAGTGCCTGCAGCTCGGCTTGCATGAGACGTCCCGCGCAGGATGGAAGTCGATGCGCAAGCCCTTCCGTGGAGGCATGGGCGCGGTGCGCTGCCGAGAATGCGTCGTTGCAGTATATGTCGCCGAGTTTCGCAAGCTCATCGGCAAATTTCGCATCATTCGATTCTTCGCCCGCGTGGAAACGAGTGTTTTCCAACAGCAGTACAGAACCTGTCGTCAGGGTCGCAATCGATGCGGCCGCATCCGGCCCGATACAGTCGGTTGCCATCTCGACAGGCACCTGAAGAACGTCTTCGAGAGACTGCCTCACCAGGGAGAGGCTCATCGCTTCGACACGCTTGCCCTTAGGCCGGCCGAAATGGGCCAGGAGAACCGGCTTTCCATTCCGGTTGAGGATGTCTCGAATTGTGGGGGCTATTCTCTCGATCCGGGTCGTGTCGGTTACCTTGCCATTCTCGACCGGGACGTTGATGTCGACGCGGGTGAGGACGACCTTCCCGGCCATCTCCATGTCATCGATAGTCCGCCAGGTCATTCAGTTGCTCCTCGAATTCCTTGCTTTTTCGCTCAATCCTGGTCTCAGAGCAGTGACTTGGTCTTCAGAGCGACGGCCTCAGCAGTGATGCCGAAGTGGTTGAACAGATCTTCGGCCGGAGCAGACGCTCCGAAGCCGTGCATTCCCACGAAACCCGATTTCTTCTGAGTTCCGCGCTCACCATAGAGCCAGCGGTCCCAGCCGAACCGGATCGCCGCCTCGACAGCAACCCGAACGGGACCGGCAGGGAGAACCTTCCGACGATAGGCGAGATCCTGCTCCTCGAACAATTCCCAGCAAGGCATCGAGACCACGCGTGTTCCGATTCCTTCGGACTGCAGCAGGTCTCGAGCCTTCATCGCCAGCGAGACCTCGGAGCCCGTCGCCAGCAGGATTGCCCTGCGCTTTCCATCGGCATCAGCAAGCACGTAGGCTCCCCGAGCCGATCTGTTCTGACGCCCGTGCTCCGTTCGGAGCGTCGGGAGACCCTGCCGGCTGAGTGCAAGCACGGATGGCGTTCCGTTGCTTTGAAGAGCGACCTCCCAAGCTTCTGCGGTTTCTATCACATCTGCCGGCCGGAACACGTTGAGATTCGGCGTCGCGCGCAGCATTGCGAGATGCTCGATCGGCTGATGGGTCGGACCGTCCTCGCCGAGGCCTATCGAATCGTGAGTGAGCACGTATATGACCCGTTGCCCCATCACCGAGGACAGTCGCATCGCGCCCCGAGCATAGTCACTGAACACCAAGAACGTGCCGCCGTAGGGAATGGCACCGCCGTGCAATGCAATCCCGTTCATCGCGGCAGCCATGCCGTGTTCGCGTATGCCGTAATGGATATAGCGTCCGCCGCGATTGTCGGCACTGAAGACACCCATGCCAGCGGTAAGCGTATTGTTCGAGCCGGTCAGATCTGCAGATCCTCCGAGCGTCTCCGGAAGAACGGTATTGACGATTTCCAGAACCATTTCAGATGCTTTGCGGGTCGCGATCTTCGGAGCGGCGGCAGCCTGCTGTTTGCGGAAAGCGTTGAGTGCCGGGCCTAGCTTTCGCGGAAGATCACCTCGCACAACCCGTTCGAACTCGGCCTTCCTGCTGCGTGAGAGCTTCTCGAACCGGTGGTTCCAGCTTTCACGGTCGGACCTTCCGCGGATGCCGATCTTGGACCAGTCATCGCGGATGTCCGCCGGAATCTCAAACGGAGGATGTTGCCAGCCGTAGGCTTCACGGACGCGTCCGATTTCTTCGGTGCCAAGCGGCGATCCGTGAGCGCCTGCCGTGTCCTGCTTGCCGGGCGCACCGAAACCGATATGCGTCTTGCACGCGACTAGTGAGGGTTTGTCGCTTGCCTTGGCTTCGCCGATCGCCCGATCGATATCGACCGGGTCGTGACCGTCGCAGGAATGCACGGACCACCCCGCGGCGCGGAATCGCTCGGGCTGGTTGGTGATGTCGGATAGATCGACCGATCCGTCGATCGAAATTCCGTTGTCATCCCACAGGACGATCAGCTTCGCCAGTTTTTGCTTTCCGGCCAGGCCGATCGCTTCATGGCTGATCCCTTCCATCAGGCATCCGTCGCCGGCAATAACCCATGTTCGGTGGTCAACGATCTTTTGACCGAACCGCGAGGCCAGATGTTCTTCGGCGATCGCCATTCCGACGGCAGTCGCGAGGCCCTGACCCAACGGACCGGTTGTCATCTCGATGCCGGCAGCATGGCCGTATTCGGGATGCCCTGCAGTCCTCGATCCGATCTGGCGAAATGCCTTGAGTTCCTCAATCGGCATATCCGAATGGCCCGTGAGGTGAAGGAGCCCGTACAACAGCATGGAGCCATGTCCTGCGGACAATACGAACCGGTCCCGATCGGCCCAGTCGGGCGCCGCAGCGTCATACTTGATATGCCTGCCGAACAGCACGGTCGCGACATCCGCCATGCCCATCGGCATGCCCGGATGTCCGGAGTTCGCCGCCTGTACCGCATCCATGGCGAGGACGCGAAGGGCGGTCGCCATCCTCCAATGATCGGGATGCTGCGTTCGGAGGTCGGAAATCTTCACGACGAGGCCTTTCTGTCAGGGCGGCTTGTCGGAACGCCTCCGGTCCCGAGGATCGTCGCACTGATATCAGCACCCCTCCGATGGTCAAGGCGCTTTCGCCTGACTTTCTGGCAATCCCAGGGTCGCCTTTGGCTGGCGCGACCGATTGCATTGTTCTGGCTGGCTCCCTAATAGTACTCGCACAAGTGTCGAAGGCGCAAAGATGAGTCAGATCACAGACCTCGAAAACCAACTTGCTGCGGCGTTCGATCGCCTGCGCGCCGGAGTGGCGCGCGGCGGATCAGCGAGCGTCGATGCAGACTCCGATTCACTCAGGGTCAGGATTTCAGATCTCGAGACCGAGAAAGCGGGGCTGGCCGCCCAGCTGAACGGCCTTCAAAGCAAACGCGACAAGGACGTCGCGGCGCTCGATGAGTTGATCGCACAACTCAAGCCTCTGATCGAGGAGACCTGACATGCCCGAAGTGACACTGGAAATCGGCGAACGCATGTTCGAGGTGGTCTGCGAGCCTGGTCAGGAGGCATCTCTCGAGCGCGCGGCCCGTTTGCTGGATACCGAGGCGACACGTCTCTCAGAGGCCGTCGGCAAATCGACCGAGAAGCGGATGTTGCTGCTGGCTGGGTTGATGCTCGCGGACACCACCTCGGCGCTGGAAGACCGGCTTCGGGAAACCGAGTCGCGTCTGAAAGCCGCAGAAGAACGCATTCGGATTACGGAGGCCAAGGCGGCAATGCTCGCTGCCAATGCGCTCAAGCTTGAAACCGAGGCCGATCATCGGGCAATGCCCGCCGACATGTCCAAGCTCCGCCAAGAGCACGCGGAGGCCCTTGATCTACTCGAGCGCGTCTTGGCTGAGGTGACAGCGATGGCCGACGCCGCTGAATCCGGTTCGCTGACGTGATATCAGCATAGCTTCACCAACGGCGCCTTTCGCAGGACTTTCGATTTCAAGCGTTGGCTTCGCGGATCTTGTCGGCGGCAGCCTTGTCGAAGCTCACTCCCTTTTCTTCAAGAAGTGAGTTCGAGTTCACCCGACAGCATCATCTCGGTGATGATGTCGCAACCGCCGACGAATTCGCCTTTGACGTACAATTGTGGAATTGTCGGCCAATCTGAGAACGACTTTATTCCTGTCCGGACGGCTTCGTCCTCCAGCACATTCACGTCCTTGTAGGTAACGCCCATGTAGTTCAAGACACCTGCAACTCGGCTGGAAAAGCCGCATTGCGGCATTTGTGACGTGCCCTTCATGAAAAGAACGACATCGTTAGATTCTATATTGGTCTTGATTGCGACATGTGCAGGGTCGGTCATCTTGTTCACTCCGGTGCTTTGGTTGTTAGTGCGAGTGCATGAAGTTCACCGCTTGAGCCGTCCATCTTACCCTTGAGTGCAGAATAGACCATCTGGTGCTGCTTCACCCGGTTCATTCCGCGAAACTCCTCGGCAGTGACAGTCGCGGCATAGTGGTTTCCATCCCCCGCTAGATCGGTGATTTCGACTTTGGCCGAGGGAAAGGCCTCCTGAATGAGCTGCTCGATTTCGGCTGCTTCCATCGCCATCTGTCAGGACTCCAACAACCACTTTCGCTATCAATCCACGTAGAGTGACCGCGCTCTACGCGCAAGAGTTACCCGAGCAATTTTGTCAGCCCCTGCTCATGGGCGGCCTGGAGCTCTTGGAGCGCCATGCTGGAAGTGCCGAGACGTACAGTGTTTCCGCCGAACTGACCGCCACAGCGCGCCGGAACGCCTGCATCCCGAGCGAGTTCAGTCAACGCGGCAAGATTGCTTCGGCGACACGCCAGAATGTACCGAGCCTGGTCTTCACCGAAAAACCACTCGATCGGCCCAAGTGCCTTGTCGGCATCCACCTCTACCCCGCACTGCCCAGCCAGAGCCATTTCGGCTGCTGCTACCGCGAGACCGCCGTCGGAGAGGTCATGAGCTGCCGTGACAAGTCCTGCATCTCGGGCCGAACGCACAAAGTCTCCGGTGCGGCGCTCCGCTTGCAGATCTACCGGTGGAGCATCGCCGGCTTCCAACATGAAGAGCTCTGCCAAATAGGCGCTTTGGCCAAGATGTCCGAATGTCTCGCCGAGAATGATGAGTACATCTCCCGGTGCAGGTGCCATGCCGAGCGCGTCCGAAAGCCGGTCTAACAGGCCGACAGCGCCGATTGTCGGCGTCGGGAGAATCGCCTGACCGGCGGTTTCGTTGTAGAGGCTGACGTTTCCCGAGACGATTGGCATGTCCAGAGCGGTGCAGGCCTCGCCTATCCCCTTTATGCACCCGACCAGCTGTCCCATGATCTCCGGCTTTTCGGGGTTTCCAAAATTCAGGTTGTCGGTGGTCGCCAGAGGGCGGGCTCCAGAGGCTGTCAGATTCCGATACGCCTCGGCAACGGCCTGTTGCCCGCCGCGCTGCGGGTTTGCCCGGCAATACCGGGGATTTACATCCGAGGTGAATGCGATTGCCTTTTCGGTCCCGTGCACCCGCACGATACCGGAATCCGAGCCAGGCCCCATCGCCGTATCGCCCATGACCGTGTGGTCGTATTGGGACCAGACCCATGCGCGACTGCAATGGTTGGGCGACGACATCAGCCTCAGGAGAGCATCTGTCGCATCAAGGTCCGGGACATCGCCAAGCGGAGCTGGCACCGGGGTCGGCACCCACGGGCGATCATATTCCGGAGCTGCGCCCGACAATGCCTTGAGCGGAAGATCAGCCTTCACCTCGCCGTCCAGCATCACCAGAAAACGATCCTCGGGGATCGTCTCTCCAATGATTGCGAAATCGAGGTCCCATTTTTCAAAGACGGCGCGCGCGGCGTCTTCCCGATCAGGTCGAAGCACCATAAGCATCCGTTCCTGACTTTCCGAGAGCATCATCTCATAGGCCGTCATCGCCTCCTCGCGAACGGGAACCTGCTCCAAGTCGAGACGGATCCCGAGATTGCCCTTGTCACCCATCTCTACTGCGGAGCAGGTCAGACCGGCTGCGCCCATGTCCTGGATCGATATCACCGCCCCCGTAGCCATCAATTCGAGGCAGGCTTCCATCAGGCGCTTTTCGGTAAATGGATCTCCCACCTGCACGGTTGGGCGCTTTTCGTCGATGGCGGCGTCGAATTCGGCTGAGGCCATAGTTGCGCCACCAACACCGTCTCGGCCGGTCTTCGCTCCGAGATAAACCACTGGCATTCCGACACCCGAAGCGGCGGAGTAGAAGATCCGATCGGCGGGAGCCAAGCCTGCGGCAAAGGCATTCACGAGGCAGTTGCCATTGTAAGCTGCGTGAAACCGAAGCTCTCCGCCAACATTGGGCACACCGAAACAGTTCCCGTAGCCGCCGATCCCTGCCACAACGCCATGAACGAGGGACTTTGTCCTCGTGTGGTCGGGAGCCCCGAACGATAACGCATTCATCGCTGCGATCGGCCGCGCGCCCATCGTGAACACGTCGCGTAGGATGCCTCCGACACCCGTCGCCGCACCTTGGTACGGTTCGATGTAGGATGGATGGTTGTGGCTCTCCATCTTGAATACCAGCGCCTGACCATCACCAATATCAACCACACCAGCGTTTTCACCTGGGCCGCAGATAACCTGTGGACCTGTCGTGGGAAGAGTTCGCAACCATTTCTTTGAAGACTTGTACGAGCAATGCTCGTTCCACATCGCGGAAAAAATGCCCAGTTCCGTAAGCGTTGGGGTGCGACCTATAAGTTCGAGGATGCGCTGGAATTCATCCTGCGAAAGGCCATGGCTGGCCACGAGCCGATCCGTGATCTCAGGTTCAACAACGCAAGCTGTGTCAGACATCGGACGCCCCATACCGCAGATCTGCAGAGGGAACCTTTTAGGGTGCGCCACAGCCAAGGGAAAGAGCGGCGTCGTCTGGCGCCGCCAGTTCCCGCCACGTTGTCCCGTTTCATCTGCCGGCGCAAAAAAAGGCCGAGCACATGGCTCGGCCCAAGTCCAACAGGGAGGTGAAGTTGGAAAGATCAAAAGTTCCGCCCAACTTCGAGTTGTAATGTAGCCCTTCAGTTGCCGATTTGCAAGGCGAAATGCCTACCTATTGGGCATAACTGCCAGCCGTTTTCTGCATGGCTCGATACTCAGGCGTCACGCTCTGCAAGTTGCTTTCGGAATGCCGAGATCTCCTCAAGCACGAAGTCGCGAAAGGCGCAGACGCGCTTCGAATGCCGCAACTCCTCGACATAAGCCAGATAGACGGGGATCGGGGCGCTGTGCACTTCCGGCAGTACGTTGACCAAATCGGGAAAATCGGCGGTGACATAGTCGGGCAGGGCGCCGATTCCGAGATCCTGCACCACTCCTTGCATAATGCCAAAATAGTTGTTCACCATGAGCGCAGACCGCTGATCGCTCGCAATCAGCGGCTGCACAAACTCTGCGCCTGCCCGAACTTGCGGCGAGCTTGGGCTTTGTGAAATGAGCCTGTGAGCGACCAGATCCTCGGCAGTTCTCGGCGTTCCGTGCTTTTCGAGATACGCGCGAGTGGCGTAGAACCTGATCTGAACCTGCATCAGTCGTCGGCGTACAAGATCGGCCTGGCTCGGTTCCTTCATGCGTATTGCAACGTCCGCCTCCCGCATGGGCAAGTCCAGTAGACGCTCCTCCAGCATCAGATCGATCTTGAGGTTCGGGTACTGATCGAACAACCGTGCGAGACGTGGCGCGAGCCATAGGGATCCGAAGCCAATCGTCGTCGTCACCCGCAACTCACCGAACACTTCATCTCGGCTGTCCCGGATGCGCGCCTCGGTGGCTTCGAGGCGCTTGGACATGGTGCGCGTGGTCTCGAAGAGCAATTCACCCTGCTCGGTCAGAATCAGACCGCGCGCGTGTCGGCGGAACAGGATTGTGTCCAGGCTTTCTTCAAGCGCCCGGATTTGCCGGCTAACTGCCGACTGGCTAAGATGCAGGGTTTCGCCAGCATGGGTGAGACTGCCGGCATCGGCCACCGCATGAAAAATCCGCAACTTGTCCCAGTCCATCCCGCCCTCCCATCAAACATATTTTTTGTCCGGTTGGGGCCGGCTCGCAGGCCTTAGCACAATTTGTTGCGCAAGGTCATCGGCCGCGTGTGAACATCCGATCCCTTGTGGAATCTGCGCGATACATCGTTTCGAAATGCCCTTTCACGGCGATTTTTCTTCGCAGCCAGGATGCTAGGTCGTAGCATGCAGGACGCCCGCTCTTCTCAGACTGCGCTGGAGGCTGTGCCGTGACCCTGCAGGAAGTGTCCCTTTCCGATCGCTTCGACCTTTCCAAGCGTCAGGTGTTGCTGAGTGGAACACAGGCCTTGGTGCGCGTGATGCTGATGCAAAAAGCTCGCGACGAAGCGGAGGGTCTTGAGACAGCAGGATATGTGACTGGCTACCGAGGCTCTCCGCTCGGAGCGGTCGATATGCAGATGGACCGGGCGAAGCGTGAACTTGCCTCGGCTGACGTCAGGTTCGAGCCTGGCCTGAACGAAGACCTCGCAGCGACGGCCCTCTGGGGAAGTCAACAGGTGGCTCTGCGGGGCGAGGGCAGGGTCGATGGCGTATTCGGGCTCTGGTACGGAAAGGGGCCCGGCGTTGACCGCTCGGGCGATGTCTTTCGCCATGCCAACATGGCGGGAACAGCCGCGCTCGGGGGCGTCGTGGCTTGCATGGGGGACGATCATACCGGCGAAAGCTCAACGACTCTGCATCAGTCGGAATTCGCGCTGGTTGATGCGATGATGCCTATTCTCTCTCCGGCGGGCGTCCAGGAGGTTCTCGATTACGGACTGATGGGCTGGGCGCTGTCGCGCTACAGCGGCTGTTGGGTCGGGCTCAAATGCGTCAAGGACACGATCGAGGTCACCGAAGTGGTCGATGGCGATCCGCACAGGCTTGAGATCGCTGTGCCAAGCGAGTTTCCGATGCCACCCGGTGGTCTCAATATCCGTCTCGGCGATACTCCGGCCGAACAGGAAGCAAGACTCCACGATTACAAGCGCTTTGCTGTCGAGGCATTCGGACGGGCAAATCGGCTGGACAAACGGGTGTTCGGTGCAGAGGCAGCCCGTATCGGCATAGTGTCGTCTGGCAAATCGTGGCTCGACACGGTTCATGCGCTCGATCTGCTCGGAATTGATGCCGCGGAGGCCGAACGGCTCGGAATCTCAACATACAAAGTCGGGATGGTCTGGCCGCTTGACATGGCTTCTTTCAGGGATTGGTCGAAGGATCTCGACCTGATCATCGTCGTCGAGGAAAAGCGCAAGTTACTGGAAGTTCAGATCAAGGAAGCAATATTCGACGACCGCCGTGGCCGACGGGTGATCGGCTGGAAGGATCAAGACGGCGAGACGGTGTTTTCCGTCAAGGCCGCCCTCGACCCGGTACAGATCGCCCGAACTCTGGGCAGGCTGATCGTTGCAGAGGGCATCGACACGAACAGCCTTTCTGCTCGTCGGAAGGCGCTCGACGAGGCTGTTCGGGCGGACAATGCCGAGGATATCGCCGTCCGGCGGCCCTGGTTCTGTTCGGGCTGTCCGCACAACACCTCGACCCGTGTTCCCGAAGGCTCGAGGGCCTATGCGGGTATCGGATGCCACTACATGGTGCAGTGGATGGACCGCGAGACCGAGGGTTTCACTCATATGGGGGGGGAGGGCGCAAACTGGATCGGCGAGGCCCCGTTCTCGAAGCGGCGCCATGTTTTCCAGAATCTTGGCGATGGAACTTACAACCATTCGGGCGTTCAGGCCATCCGGGCCGCACTCGCCGCGAATACCACCATTACCTACAAGATTCTCTACAACGACGCAGTGGCCATGACGGGCGGTCAGGCCAATGACGGAGGGCTCGACCCCCAACGCATCGTCCGCGAATTGCTGGCAATGGGCGTGCGCCAGGTCGCTGTCGTGTTTGACCCCAAGGAAGTGGTCGACATTCACGGTTTCCCGTCCGAAGTGGCTGTGCTGCCGCGCGACGACCTCGACGCCGTGCAGAAGGCAATGGAGCAAGTCGAGGGCGTGTCGGCGATCGTCTACGTCCAGACCTGTGCTGCGGAGAAGCGCCGCCGTCGCAAGCGGGGCCGGTTTCCCGATCCGGACCGCCGAGTATTCATCAATCCGGAAGTCTGCGAAGGCTGCGGTGATTGCGGCGTGCAGTCGAACTGCGTCTCGATCCTGCCGCTTGAAACCGACCTCGGCCGCAAGCGCGAGATAGACCAGTCGAGTTGCAACAAGGATTTCTCCTGTCTCAAGGGCTTCTGTCCGAGTTTCGTGACCGTATCGGGCGCTGTCTCTCGCAAGACGGAGGTCGCTGCTCTCGACCTGCCCGATCTGCCTGAGCCGGCATTGCCCGCGATCCACGGAACTTACAACGTCGTGGTCACGGGGGTTGGTGGAACCGGCGTGGTGACAGTCGGGGCGCTTCTCGCAATGGCCGCGCATCTCGAAGGCAAAGGTGCCGGAGTGATGGAAATGGCCGGGCTTGCTCAAAAAGGCGGTGCGGTTCATGTGCACTGTCGGATCGGCGAAGTACCGTCCGCCATCTCGGCAATCCGAGTCGCCGTAGGCGAGGCGGATGCACTGATAGGCGGCGATCTTGTGGTTTCTGCCGGGGCCAAGACCCTTGGACTGCTGATGCGCGGCCGCAGCAAGGCGGTGCTCAACATGCACGAGATCATTACTGGCGACTTCACACGCGACCGAACGTTTGCGCTGCCGACAGACCAGCTCGCGCTGGCATTACGAGGCAAGCTCGGCGATGGGGCCGTTTTCGCACTCGACGCAACGAAGCTCGCCGAGACTTGTCTCGGTGACGGCATATTCAGCAACGTGCTCATGCTGGGGGCGGCTTGGCAAGCCGGGCTGGTACCGCTCGGTTCGGCAGCCATACGCCAGGCAATTGTCCTGAACGGATCAGGCGTCGCGGGCAATCTGAAGGCCTTTGAGATTGGCCGCTGGGCAATTGCCCATCCAGACGCCGCGCTTCAACAACTCCGTCCAAACGTGCCTTCGGGGCCCCGGACACTCGACCAGGTCGTTTCGGATCGCGCATCTCGGCTTGAGTCCTATCAAGACGCTGCGCTCGCCGAGCGCTACCGGACAAGGGTCGAGGCAGCAAATCAGGTGGACCCGGGCTTTGCGCGCGCCCTCGCCGAGGGCTATTACAAGCTTCTCGCCTACAAGGACGAGTACGAGGTCGCGCGGCTCCATGTGGCGCACCTCCAGAGCGCGCTCGAGGCTCGGTTCGAGCGGATCGGTGACATCCGTTTCCACCTGGCTCCGCCCATTCTATCCAGGATCGGCCCGGACGGCCGGCCCGAAAAGCGCGAATACGGATCCGGGATGCTGCGTATGATGCGTATCCTGGCGGCATTGAAGGGACTGCGGGGGACGCGCTTCGATCCATTCGGTCGCACTTCGGAGCGCAGGAAGGAGCGTGCTCTCATCGCTGAATACGAGACGGACATGAACGACCTGCAAGCGGCGCTGACACCTTCGAACCGCCATATTGCCGTCGAACTCGCCGCTCTGCCGCTCGAAATACGGGGCTTCGGGCCGGTCAAGGAAGCTGCGATCGCGCAGGTCGCGAAGCGACGGGAGACGCTCCTGGCCGCTTTCGATCGCGCGGATGAAACCGCGATACAAGCCGCAGAATGAGATCTTCCCTTTCGGCAATGTTGCTTGTGGTCATGGGGTGCGCTTCGGGGACACCCGTTAGCAATCAGACCGTCGTGTGGGGTGGTGGGTTCGAAAACGTCCAGGGCGAGGCCCGTCTGATTGTCCGGACTTTCATAGCCGAGGACGAGGATACGCGCCGTGAGGTGCTTGGCGCGCAATGCCGCGTCGAGTTGAGTTTGTATTCCGCTGTCTTCACATCGCCAAACCGGCTTGTCGTCCCGAATTTCGGCCCTCAATCCCCGGAGCTCTCGGTCGCCTGCTCTGCCGCCGATCTGGCTGGTGGCGGTCAGGTCCGTATCCTGACCCGCTGGAGATATCCTCCGAACTACCCACCGGGTGCATTTGGGTATCCGTTCCCTGGTCGGGTCGGACCGCCGATCTGGGGCACTGCCGGCGGATGGGCATGGGGTGGATCGGCCTTTCCCGTCTCCGAGTATCCCGATATCGATATCCTTCTTCAGTGAAGTTCTGGCCGCACTTGTTAAGATACCCGGTTTCGGCGAAGACTCGTCCTTCCTAGGAACGATCGGTCGGAGTGGGCCATGTCGATCACGGTCAACGAAGCCTCGGGTGTGCTGCGGGAAGCCGTGCGAAACACCATCCGAAAGCACTCGCTTCTCTACCTCGTCCAGGGCGGGGTGATGGTTGTCGCGGGTATTTTTGCGCTGCTGTTTCCGCTTTTCATGGCTGCGGGGTTTCTGGTTCTGCTTGGCTGGCTTCTTGTGGCCAGCGGACTCGTTCAGGCGCTGTCTCTGGTCGGCGCGACCAAGGTGCCGTACTTCTGGCTGCAACTGGTATCTGTGGGACTCGAGGTACTTGTTGGCTATCTTCTGATCAGCAATCCGGCAGCGGGGCTCGTTGCAGTGACCTATCTCATGGTGGTTCTGTTTCTGGTGGGCGGACTTGCGAAGGTCGTATGTGCGCTGATGATCCGCCCGATGCCCGACTGGGGCTGGCTGTTTGGGGCAGGCATGATCTCAATCATTGCGGCTGGAATTCTGATCGGAGGCCTATCCGAGGCAGCCACATGGTTGCTCGGAGTATTGCTCGCCATTCAACTCGTGACTGCCGGTGCTGCGCAGGTTTGGCTTGTGTGGAGCATTCGCTCCGCATCCGTTGCGGCCTGATTTCGGAGCCTCGGTTCGTACCCGTTCGGCGACCGGCACTTGCGCCGACCTCTAACGTGGCCGATGGTGGCTAGAACTCGAACGGGAAATTTCCTCATGCGAATTGCAGCGTTAATCGTCTTCACCCTCGTTGCTGCGGGCTGCACCGGTGGGCTCTCGGGGGGCGGAAACGGGCTTGATCGCGTTGTCATGAAGACAACGAATGCGGACATCGTGCCGCCCGCGCGAGGGTATTTGGGACTGGCCGTCCGGAGCTTCGCGGGCGGCGGGGACGGCGAATGGCAGGAAGTGGCCGGCGCCCGTTGCGTGGCCAGTGCCGGAGCCTTCGGTGCTGTGCTCACCACTCCCAGCCAACTTGTGGTGCCAGACCTCGGGCCGGATGCGGTCCCGGTAACGGTCGAATGCACCAAGGGTGCATCAAGTGGCCGTGGCGTTTCGATGCCGGACTTCAGCTGGCAGGGTAGCGACAAGCCCAGCCCTCCGGCACGCATCGCTTACGGCGGAGGCTGGTGGTACGGCTACCGCAAAAGTGGACCGCTCGCTTTTCCCGATATTGATGTTCGATTGCGCTGAGAATCGCAGATGCACCGCGCGTACCTGATCATGCTTGCTTTGGCGGGATGCGCCGTTTCCCCGGCCCTTGGCCCGGAAGGCTTGCCGGTGTATCGCGCGCAGACAATCTCCGACTCGGCTCCACCCGCACAGGGTGAAGCCGAAATAGTCGTCAGGGCGGTGGATGCCGACGGCGATGTTCGTCCTGGAGCAACCTGCACGGCGGAATCCATTTACGCAAAAGCGGAATTTCCGGCGCCGGCCCGCTTCCTTCTGCCCCATCAAGGTCCGGCTTCGAGGGCCGTCACGATTACTTGTCGGGATTCAGCGGGAGGTGGCACCGTCCAGGTGCTGCCGCGGATCGCCGGCACCCAGGGCATCGGAGGCTGGCCGGCGCTCGGCGTGTCGGTAAATTCCGGTGGCGGCTTTGGCATTGGAATCGGTTGGCAGGGCGGCTCCGTTGCGACGGGCGCTCCGCTGGTTCTCTATCCCGAAGCCCGCGTAATCCTGGACTGAACGACGATGGGTAGATACGTCGCTTGGATCCAC
>CAVQAX010000016.1:0-54901 GCA_963710515.1 uncultured Alphaproteobacteria bacterium | reverse complement strand
CGAGGGTCTTCTGGAGGTGTTGCAAACGGCGTTCATCTACGGCCTCGACGAGGTCATGGACGAGAGCGGCGGCGGTCGCGAACCGGACCTTCAGGCCCTTCTGGCAGGCGGCGAGGCCAAGACCCAGGGCAATGTGGGTCTTGCCCGTTCCGCTCGGACCCAGGGCGATGATATTCTCGCGCTGGTTGGCGCAACCGGCGCAGCGGGCGAGCTCCATGGTCAGGGCCTTGTTGAGCCAGGGGATCGCCTTGAAGTCGAAACTGTCGAGGCTCTTGGTGGCGGGGAACTTCGCGGCCTTGATCCTGCGTTCGATCATCCGGCGCTCACGCTCGATCAGTTCCAGCTCGCAGAGCCTGAGCAGGTATTGCGTGTGTCCTTGTCCTCGGCCGCGCATTGCCGGGCCAGCTTGGCGTATTCAACTGCTCCGGGTTTCCCGGAGGCCTCAACCTCTGAGAGGATGGAGGCCATGTAAAAGAAGAAGACATCGAAGAGCTACTCGCCTGAGGTGCGTGAGCGCGCCGTCAGAATGGTTTCGGAGCATCGTGGAGAGCACGCCTCGCGTAATGGGCCGCGCTGGTATCGATCGCGGGGAAGATCGGTTGCAATGCGGAGACACTGCGCACGCGGGTTCGGCAGTCGCAGCGCGATGAGGGTCTGGGCGGGTGTCACGACAGCCGAGCGCGACCGGCTGAAGGCGCTGGAGCGCGAGATCCGGGAGTTGCGCCAGGCCAACGAGATCCTGAAGGCGAGCGCGTATTTTGCGCAGGCGGAGCTCGACCGCCCGTTCACCAATGATCGGCTTCATTGAAGACCACCGTGGGGTGTTCGGGGTCGAGCCGATCTGCAGGGTGCTGCCGATCGCCCCGTCGACGTATCATCCAGGCCGCCCGTCGCGCCGAGCCCGAAGCGCGCCGCGCCCGCGCGAAGACCGACGCCGCCCTCGCGCCTCGGATCCGCGCGGGTCTTCGAGGAGAACCGCCGGCTCGACGGCGCCCGGAAGGTCTGGCGCAGCTCGCGCCGGAGGGTTTCGGCGTGGCGCGCTGCACCGTGGAGCGGTTGATGCGGAGCATGGGCCTCCAGGGCGTCGTTCGAGGGCGGATCAGTGACACCACCAATCCCGACACCGCACGCGCCCTGTCCCGACGACAAGGTGAACCGGCAGTTCAAGGCCGAGCGGCCGAACCGCTCTGGGTGTCGGACTTCACCTATGTGCCGACCTGGTCCGGCACGGTCTACGTCGCCTTCGTCATCGACGTGTTCGCCCGAGGATCGTCGGTTGGCGCGTCTCCACCTCGATGTCGACGCGGTTCGTGCTCGACGCCCTCGACCAGGCGATCCGGCGAAGACAGCCCGCCCGTGAGCAACGAACCTGGTCCATCACTCGGACCGCGGGCGCGCAATACTCTGTCGATCAACACACCGAGCGCCTCGCCGAGGCGGGCATCGACCCGTCGGTCGGGACCGTCGGCGACAGCTATGACAACGCGCTCGCCGAGACGATCATCGGCCTCTACAAGACCGAGGTCATCCGCCACCGGCCCATGGCGCAGCATCGAGCCGTCGAGTCGGCAGCCTCGATGGATCGACCGGTACAACAACCGCCGCTTGCTCGAGCCCATCGGATACATCCCGCCCGCCGAAGCCGAAGCGCGCTACTACGCCCAACTCGAGAACGAGCCGATCGCAGCTGGATCCAACCGAAACAGCCTCCGGGAAACCCGGGGCGGTTCAGTCTACTTGACCGACGCGCAGTGCTCCTCGCTCTCGTGGCGGCATCACAGGATCACAATGAGAACGTCCATGCCCTCGTGATGGTCGGGCTACATACACGTATGCGGCACTCGGAAATTTTGGCAATCAAGCGAGAAGAGATCGATTTTGGGCGAAGGGTGATTTGGTTGCCGGTCGCCAAGGCCGGAGCCAGAGAGCAACCGATCACAAGCGAACTTTGTCACTACCTGGAGGACCGGATCACAATGCTGCCGCGAGGTTGCCCGTGGCTGTTTCCCTAGCCTGCAAGTCAGAAAGGGCACACTCACACCATTCGAAAAGCATATCGACGATCAGTAGCCCGTGCTGGAATGGACCCGGATCAGATCACGCCTCATACGCTCCGCCATACAGCCGTCACTCACCTCGTCCAAGCAGGCGTCGATCTGCCGACCGTCCAGCGAATTTCCGGCCACGAGACTTGGTCACGTCCGTCGAGCTGGTGTAACTTCCCGGATGGCCTGAGGGCATGATCAGGCGGCTTTCGTGGTTATGCTGAGGATCGGGTCGATCTCCTCCGTGTCGATCTGGCCGAAGGCCTCGACCATCATGTAGCGGCTCGAGGTCTGCCATTCGTCGTTCTGCTCGAACAGGACTGCACCGATCAGGCGCATGATGGAGGCCTCGTTGGGGAAGATCCCGACGACGTCTGCGCGGCGCTTCACCTCCTTGTTCAGGCGCTCGATCGGATTGGTGGAATGCAGCTTGGTGCGGTGCTGGCGGGGGAAGGTCATGTAGGCCAGCACGTCGTGCTCGCTGGCGTCCATCAGATCGGCGAGCTTGGGCCAGCGCGGGCGCAGCTGTTCGGCGACGTGGCGCCAGGTCTCGCCGGCATGGGCCCGGTCGGGCTGGTCGAAGGCCTGCCGGATCGCGGCGGCGACGACGGTGTGCTGGCCGCGGGAGACATGGGCGAGCGCGTTCCGCATCCAGTGAACCCGGCAGCGCTGCCATGTCGCCTCGAACACCCGCCCGATCGCCGCCTTCAGGCCGGTGTGGGCGTCGCTGATGACAAGCCTGACGCCGTCCAAGCCGCGGGCCTTCGAGGAAGCGCAGGAAATCGGTCCAGAACGTCTCGGCTTCCGACGGGCCGATGCCCAGGCCGATGATCTCGCGGCGCCCTTCCGTGTTGGCGGCCACAGCGATTATGGCCGCCACCGACACGATCCGACCGCCCTGGCGCACCTTGAGACAGGTCGCGTCCAGCCACAGATAGGGCCACTCGCCGGTCAGTGGGCGGTTCAGGAACTCGCCGACCCTCTCGTCGATGTCCTTGCAGAGCTTCGACACCGTGCTCTTGGAGATGCCACTCAGCCCCATCGCCTGCACCAGTTCATCGACGCGGCGGGTCGAGACGCCGCCGATCCACGCCTCCTGGATCACGGCGACCAGCGCCTGCTCCGAGGTGCTTGCGCGCCTCGAGGAAGCCCGGGAAGTAGCTGCCCTGCCGCAGCTTCGGCACCCGCAGGTTCAGAGTGCCCAGGCGGGTGTCGAGCGAACGATCACGATACCCGTTGCGCCAGGTCGTGCGTTCGCCGCTACGCTCGTGCCGCCCGGCACCGATCAGGCCGTCGACATCGGCTTCCATGATCAGTTGCAGCACTGCCTCGGCGATGCTGCGCAGGAAGTCGCCCTGGTCATGCTTGGCCAGAAGCTCGGAAAGGTCCATGTTGGTCTTGGTCATCGGGGTCTCCGTGTGGTCCGTGGTTGAAGTCGCCAAACTCCACCTCGACCGATGCACCTCGGTGACCACCCGGGATCACACCGTCACGGCGCTGAAATTACACCACGTGCTCGGACGCTACCCGAGACTTTGGCGATGGTCGCCCGCTACGCGCACCAGAATGGGGCACACATCCAGTCCGCGATGGATCGCCTGCAAGGCCGGGTCGGTGTGGAGGCAAAGAAAAAGATCGCTTCGTTCGGAGCGAAAAAGCTGTCTTGATTACACACCAATTACACCTCAGTCGAGAAAAGCACTCGCCGTAAACTGCTAACTCTTTGAAAGTAATGGTGCCCGGGGGCGGATTTGAACCACCGACACGCGGATTTTCAATCCGCTGCTCTACCCCTGAGCTACCCGGGCGTACGGGCCGCGAGGCGCCGTATCGGCTGGTTGACTAGGCCACCGGCCAGGTTCTGTCCAGCGGAAAATACCCCGAATGCCGAGCATCAGATCGCGCGTCCCTGCAGGAGTTTCGGCAGGTCTCCGGAGATCCCCGCCGCCTCGCGGATCAGGCCGCGCCGGAGCCCCGGCAGCCGGTTGACGAGGCCCAGCCCCAGGTCGCGCCCGGCCCGGAGCAGCGGGTTGTCATTGGAAAACAGCCGGTTGATGCCGTCCGTCGCCGCGACCAGCAGCGCGGTGTCGAACCGCCGCCACCGCTGGTAGCGCGCCAGCACGTCGGCCGAACCGATGTCCTCACCGCGAAAGCGCGCCTCCGCCAGCACCTCGGCCAGCGCCGCCACATCGCGCAGACCGAGGTTCAGCCCCTGACCGGCCAGCGGATGGATGCCGTGCGCCGCATCGCCGGCAAGTGCCAGTCGCGGAGCGATGAAGCTCTCGGTCACCGAGAGCCCGAGCGGATAGCTGAACCGCGTGCCCGCCAGCGCGATATCGCCCAGAAAATCCCCGAAGCGCGGGCGCAACTCCGCGAGATAACCTTCGTCGTCCAGCGCCGAGATCGCCTCGGCCCGCGCCCGGCTCTCGGTCCAGACGATCGACGAGCGGTTCCCGGACAAGGGCAGGATCGCCAGCGGCCCCGCCGGCATGAAGAACTGGTGCGCGACACCACAATGCGACTTTTCGTGGGCGATGGCGCAGACGAGCGAGCTCTGCGCATAGTCCCAGCCCATGCGCCCGATTCCGGCGCGGGTGGCGACCTCGCTGCCGCGCCCGTCGCAACCCACCAGCACCGGCGCATGAAGCCGCGATCCGTCCGCGAGCTCGACACCGATCCCGCCGGGCGCCTCCGACTGGCCCACCACTTTCGTTCCGGGCCGCCATGTCACCCGCGCCTCCGTCTCGATCGCATCGAGCAGGGCGCGCCGCAGGAACCGATCCTCGAGGATGTGGCCCATCGGCCCCTCGTCGATCTCATCGCTGTCGAAATGCAGGAACAGCGGCGCCGCACCCTTCCCGGGCCGCCCGTCGCTGATCAGGATGTCGGCAATGGGTTGCGCGTTCTGCGCCAGCCCGTGCCAGAGCCCCAGTGCCTCCAGCATGCGCCGGGACGACAGCGACAGGGCATAGGCGCGGCCGTCGAAGTCCTGCCGCACCGCTTCACTCGCCGGCATCGCATCGAGCACCGTGCTCGTCAGCCCCACGGAAGCCAGCGCGAGCGCCAGCGTCGGGCCGTTCAGCCCGCCGCCGACAATCAGGACATCGCAATCATGTTTCATGCCTCGACCTAGCCTCCTTGCGCGCCGATTGTCCATCGGTGCGGCGCCCGCTACGCTGCGTCAAAACGCGGGGACGGATCAATGAACGAAAGCTGGCTCTGGGACAGCGCCGCGGATCTCGGGCGCGGCATCGACGGTGGCGCGATCGATCCGCGCGACCTCGCGGAAACCTACCTCGCCGCCATCGCCGCCCATCCCGACGCCCATCGCATCTATGCCCGCACGACACCTGACCGCGCGCGGGCCGAAGCGAGCGCCGCCGCAAGCCGCGCCCGGTCCGGCACCCGCCGCCATCCGCTCGACGGCGTTCCGCTCAGCTGGAAGGATCTCGTCGACAGCGCCGGCACCGCGACCGAGGCCGGCTCGGCCCTTCTGCGCGGCCGGCTCCCGGACCGCGATGCCGAAGTCCTCGCCCGCGCCAGCCGTGCGGGCGCCGTCTGCCTCGGCAAGACCCACATGACCGAGCTCGCCTTCTCCGGCCTCGGCATCAACCCGGTGACCGCGACGCCGCCCAACATCAACGACCCCGAGCTCGCTCCCGGCGGCTCCTCTTCGGGTGCTGCGACCTCCGTCGCCTTCGGGCTTGCGGCCGCCGCCATCGGCTCGGACACCGGCGGCTCGGTCCGGGTTCCTGCCGCCTGGAACGATCTTGTCGGTCTCAAGACCGGCGCCGGCACTCTTCCCAATATCGGGGTCGTGCCGCTCTGCACCCGCTTCGACACCATCGGCCCGCTCTGCCGCAGCGTCGAGGACGCCGCGCTGATCCTCGCACTCCTGCGCGGCGAAACCACCGCCCCCGATCTGACCGGCGCAAGCCTCGGCGACCTGCGCCTTGCCGTGCTCGAAGACCCCGCTTTGCCCCCGGTCGACCCGGAGCCGGCCGCCGCCTTCGAGGCCGCCCTCGAGCGCATCGCCGCGTCCGGCGGGCTGCTCGGCACCTTCACCCTGCCCGCGGTCTCGTCCGCCCTCGAGCTTTCGGGCTGTGTCTTCGCCGGCGAGGCCTACGGGCTCTGGCGCGACGAGATCGAGGCCCGGCCCGACGTGATGTTCGGGCCGGTCCGCGAGCGCTTCCGCTCCGGCGCCGGCTACTCGGCCCCGGATTTCGTCGCCGCCTGGTCCCGCCTCGAGGCCCTTCGGGCCGACTGGGCGGAGGAGGCCGCCCGCTTCGACGCGATCCTCATGCCCAGCGTCACGATCCTGCCGCCCCGGGTCGCGCCGCTTCTCGCCGACCCGGCCGCCTTCACGACGACGAACCTCCATGCGCTGCGCAACACCCGCATCGCCAATCTCTTCGGCCTCTCGGCGCTCACGCTTCCCACCGCGACGCCGTCCTGCGGACTGATGGCGATGGCTCCCGCCGGCGACGAGGCCCGACTGTTGCGGATCGGCGCCGCCATCGAGGCTGCCCTCGCCGACTGATTCGCAACACTCTGGACCGGCGGCCGCCCACAGGCTATGGTTTCGGCTCAATCGGGGCATGCGAGATCCCGGACCACGAGGCACAGCGATGCAGTTTCCCCAGCGGTTCTCAGACCTGCCGGAATACGCGTTTCCGCGTCTGCGGGCGCTGTTGTCGGACGTGCCCGCCGGCGGGCCGGTGATCGAGATGACGATCGGCGAGCCGCAGCACCCGGTGCCGGATTTCGTCGGCCCGCTGATCGCCCGCCACGCCGCCGAATTCCGCCGCTATCCTCCGAACGAAGGCACTCCGGGCCTGCGCGGCGCCATCGCGGAATGGCTCGCCCGACGCTACGGCGCGCATCCTCGACCCCGACACATCCATCCTCCCGCTCAACGGCACCCGGGAAGGCCTCTTCAACGCAGCCATCGCCCTCTCGCCGGAAACCCGCGCCGGCCGCCCGCCGCTCGTGCTGCTGCCCAATCCGTTCTACCAGGCCTACGGGGTCGGCGCGCTCGCCGCCGGCGCCGAGCCCCGCATGATGCCCGCAACCGCCGAGACCGGCTTTCTCCCCGATCTCGACGCGCTCGACCCCGCCGATCTCGACCGAGTCAGCCTCGCCTATGTTTGCTCGCCCTCCAATCCCCAGGGCGCCGTCGCCGATGCGAGCTGGTGGGACCGTCTGCTCGATCTCGCGGAACACCATGATTTCCAGGTACTTGCGGATGAGTGCTACAGCGAGATCTACCGCGACACCCCGCCCCCTGGCATCCTCGAGGCCGCTGCCCGCAAAGGCGCCGACCCCGAACGCGCTCTCGCCTTCCACTCGCTCTCCAAGCGCTCGAACGCCGCCGGCCTGCGCGCCGGCTTCGTCGCCGGCGGCCCCCGCGCCATCGCAGCCATGCTGCAACTTCGCGCCTACGGTGGCGCCCCGCTGCCGCTGCCGCTCCAGCACGCCGCCGAAGCGCTCTGGCGCGACGAGACCCACGTGATCGAAAACCGCCGCCTCTATGCCGAAAAATTCGCTCTCGCCGACAGCATCCTCGGCGACCTGCCCGGCTACACCGCCCCGCAGGCCGGGTTCTTTCTCTGGCTCCCGGTCGAGGACGGCGAAACGGCGGCAGTCGAGATCTTCCGCCGCACCGGCGTGCGGGTCCTTCCCGGCGCCTACCTGGCGCGCGACGGCGCCGGCGGCAATCCCGGCCGGGGTTACATCCGGGTCGCACTGGTGGCCGAGAAGGCCACCGTCGAAGCCGGTCTTCACGCATTGAAAACGGTTCTCGGTGAACGATCCGTCAACGAAAGGATGGTCTGAGATGGCAGCCCGCAGCAAGGCCAAGCGCCGCGCCCCCCTGATGGAGAGCGACACCGAGGAGGCCCTGCGCCGCCGCGGCACCGAACTGCTCGGCCTGATCCTTCTCCTGCTCGCAGCCCTCGCCACGGCGCTGATCTGGACCTATTCCCCCGACGACCCCAGCCTCTTCAGCGCCACCGATGCCGCGCCCGCGCAACGCGCTCGGCCTGATCGGCGCCTCGATTGCCGATCCGCTCCACCGCGCGCTGGGCTGGGCCGCCTACGGCATCCCGCTCTCGCTTGCGGTCTGGGGCCTGCGCCTCGTCACCCATGCCGGCGAGACCCGCGCGGTCAGCCGCGCCATCGCCATTCCCGTCGCCCTCGTCGCCACCGCCGCCTTCGCCGCGAGCCACGTCCCCCCGGCCGGCTGGCCGCACGAATACGGCCTCGGAGGCCTCCTCGGCGACGCCACGCTCGGCGCCGCCCTCTCCCTCGTCCCCCTCGATCTCGGCCCCTCGCTCACGCTCGCCACCCTCGCCCTCGGCATCGCCTTCGTCGTCGTCTCCGGATTCGCACTCGGCGTCAGCGCCGCGGAGGCCGGCGGCTTCCTGCGCTACCTCAAGGCCGGCTCCATCACCGTCTATGACGGCCTCCTGCGTCTCACCGGGCGAGCCATGCGTGGCGCCGCCACCGGCGCCCGCTCGGCCCAGGGCCTCGCCGCCGAAGCCCGCAGCCGCCGCGCCGCGTCCGCCGTGCCGCCGATGCCGAGCCCCGCCGCCACCAGCGGCGGCATCCCGCGCTTCGACCCCGCAGCCATCCGTCCGTCCTCCGACGAGAGCGTGATGGCCAAGATCACCGCCGCCGTGCGCGCCCGCGCCGAAGCCGACGCCGCCGGACGCGCCCCGGTCCAGCGCACCATCCCGCCCCTCACCGCCGATTTCGACGACGACGATGACATCCCGTCCTCCCGCGCCCTCGCCACCCCGTCCGACACGACCCTGCTCGATGACGAGGCCGACATCACCCCCCGCGTCAAACCCCGCAACGCCAAGCCCCTCCCCCGCAGCACCCGCGCGCGCTCCGAGGAACAGCCCGAGCTCGCCCTCACCGGCGAGGGTGCTGCCGTCTACCACACTCCCCCGCTCTCCCTGCTGGAAAACCCCACAAGCATCGTGCGCCATCACCTCTCCGACGAGGCGCTCGAGGAAAACGCCCGCATGCTCGAGACGGTGCTCGACGATTACGGCGTGCGCGGCGAGATCGTCTCGATCCGCCCCGGCCCGGTCGTCACCATGTACGAACTCGAGCCCGCCGCCGGCCTCAAGGCCAGCCGCGTCATCGGCCTCGCCGACGATATCGCCCGCTCGATGTCGGCCCTCGCCTGCCGCGTCTCGACCATCCCCGGCCGCTCGGTGATCGGCATCGAGCTTCCCAACGACCACCGCGAAAAGGTGCTCCTGCGCGAGATCCTCTCCGCCAAGGCCTACGGCGACGGCACCCAGCCGCTGCCGCTGGCCCTCGGCAAGGACATCGGCGGCGAGCCCGTCGTGGCCAATCTCGCCCGCATGCCGCATCTCCTGATCGCCGGCACCACCGGCTCGGGCAAGTCGGTCGCCATCAACACCATGATCCTGAGCCTGCTCTACAAGCTCACCCCGGACGAATGCCGGCTGATCATGATCGACCCCAAGATGCTCGAGCTCTCGGTCTATGACGGCATCCCGCACCTCCTGTCCCCCGTCGTCACCGACCCCAAGAAGGCCGTCGTGGCCCTCAAATGGACCGTGGCCGAGATGGAGGAACGCTACCGCAAGATGTCGAAGATGGGCGTGCGCAACATCGACGGCTACAATTCCCGCGTCCGCGACGCGCTGGCCCGCGACGAGGCCTTCACCCGCACGGTGCAGACCGGCTTCGACGAGGATACCGGCGAGCCGATCTTCGAGACCGAGGAGTTCCACCCCGAGCCGATGGCCTACATCGTCGTCATCGTCGACGAGATGGCCGATCTGATGATGGTCGCCGGCAAGGAGATCGAGGCCTGCATCCAGCGCCTCGCCCAGATGGCCCGCGCGTCGGGCATCCACCTCATCATGGCCACCCAGCGCCCCTCGGTCGACGTCATCACCGGCACGATCAAGGCCAACTTCCCGACCCGCATCTCCTTCCAGGTCACCTCGAAGATCGACAGCCGCACCATCCTCGGCGAGATGGGCGCCGAACAGCTTCTGGGCATGGGCGACATGCTCTACATGGCCGGCGGCGGCCGCGTCACCCGCGTCCACGGTCCCTTCGTCTCGGACGAGGAGGTCGAGGACGTCGTCAAGCACCTCAAGGCGATGGGCCCGCCCTCCTACGATACCGGCGTGGTCGATGGCCCCGAATCCGACGCGGAATCCGAGATCGACCTCGTGCTCGGCCTCGGCGGCAGCACCAACGGCGACGACGCGCTCTACGACATGGCGGTGGCCATCGTCGCCAAGGACCGCAAATGCTCGACCAGCTACATCCAGCGCAAGCTCTCCATCGGCTACAACAAGGCCGCCCGCCTCGTCGAACAGATGGAAGACCAGGGCGTCGTCAGCCAGTCGAACCATGTCGGCAAACGCGAGGTGCTGGTTCCGGAGCACTGAGCGCGTCCGAGGTCCAGTCCGGAGCACACCGGGCCGCGACCCCGTGGATCAGCGCCCAGACCGGAACCATGCTACGGTCCGTACCCGAAGCACCTGTCTGAGGACCATCAGTGATGTCGGTTGCGGCCCGCCAGCTTGCCACTCTCAGCGCTCTGATCCTCGCCATCGCAACCGGCGGCACGGCCACGGCCTGCGGACGCGACACCGATTGCATCGTCGACGCGCGCAGCTACCGGATCGTCCTGCCCGAAGGCCACGACCCGTCGCAACCGACCGGCTCCATCATCTTCCTGCATGGCTATCGCGGCTCCGCCGATGGCGTGTTGCGAAACAGCGGCCTCGCCGATCTCGTCTTCGAACTCGACATCGCCCTGATCGTCGCCCAAGCCTCGGGCTCCGACTGGAACGTGCCCGGCGTGCCGAGCGCGAGCGAGCTCGGCGCCACGGACGATGTGGCCTATATCGACGCGCTCGCCGCCGATGCGGTCGCACGCTTCGGCCTCGATCCGTCCCGCATGATGGTCTCGGGGTTTTCCGCCGGCGCCATGATGGTCTGGCATCTCGCCTGCCAGCGCGGCGACGTCTTCGCGGGTTACGCCCCGATGTCGGGCACTTTCTGGGAGCCCCTGCCCACGGTCTGCCCCGGCGGCCCGACCAGCCTCATCCATTACCACGGAGAAAGCGACCCGGTCGTTCCCCTCGCCGGCCGCCCGATTGCCCAGGCCCGCCAGGGCGATGTGCGCGCCGCAATCGCGCTCTTCGCCGATCTGGGAGGCTTCGAGCCCATCGCACCGGAAACCCTGGGCGATCTGCGCTGCGACCGTCTGACCGACGCCACCGGCCACCGCCTCGAACTCTGCCTTTTCCCCGGCGGTCACAGTTACACCATCGCAAACCTGCACCGGGCCGCCGACCTCTTCGGCGTGTCCGCTGAACCTGAATGACGGCACCCGCCGCGGGATTGGCGACGGCCCGGCTTTCGTCTAGCGTTTCCGCTGACGATTCCGAATGCGAAAGGCAGCGATCTTCCATGTCAGCCCCGGTCCCCACCGACGCCGAACTCATCGCCCTTCTCGATGCCTATGAGCGCGAGATGAGCGTCGTGATCTCGAACCCGGCCCTGCCCGACAACCCGATGATCTATGTCAGCGAGGAGTTCGAGGGCCAGACCGGCTACACGCCCGAAGAGGCTCTGGGGCGCAACTGCCGCTTCCTGCAGGGCCCCGATACCGATCCCGACGCGATCCGCGCGATCCACCACGCCCTCAAGGCCCGCACCACCTTCACCATCGACATCCTCAACTACCACAAATCCGGCCAGCCCTTCATGAACCGCCTGCGCATCCGCCCGCTCCTCGATGACGAGGGCGAATTCCTCTACTTCGTCGGCGCGCAGAACCCGGTCTGATCCGGCTCGCCCGTGCCGCAGATGTGAGCACCGCCCCCCGTGCATCCTGCGCCGCCGGCGGATATATCCCCCCCATGAACAGACGCGCCCTCCTCCTCGCCCTCGCGGCCCTTCCCCTGAGCATCGCCCTCCCGGCCGCTGCCCAGTCGGTCAACGCGGCCCCGATCAATGCCTATCTCCAGCAGCTCCGCACCGCGCAGGGCCGCTTCACCCAGACCAATCCCGACGGCTCGCGGCAGACCGGCACCTTCCGGCTCTCCAAGCCCGGCCGCATCCGCTTCGACTACGACAGCCCGAAGGGCGCGCTCGTGGTCGCCGACGGCAACTGGGTCGGCGTCTTCGACCCCAAGTCGAACCGCAACCCCACCCGCTACCCGCTGCAGAACACGCCGCTGCAGATGCTCCTGCGCGACAGCATAAGCCTCGCCGAACCAGGCTTGGTGCTCGGGGCCACCAAGGACGCGCGCGGCACCCACATCACCGTGGTCGATCCGCGCGCCCCGAAGGACGGCCGCCTCGTGATGACCTTCTCGGAAAACCCGATCCAGCTCCGCGAATGGGAGGTCATCAGCAAGACCGGCCAGCGCACGAAGGTCGCCCTCACCGAGTTGCGCACCGGCGGTGCGATCGACCGCAACCTCTTCAGCATCGAACTGGTGGCCGCGAGCTACAACTGATCCTGCGCCGCCCGCCACGCCGCCCAATCCTCAGGCGTGTCGAGATCGACGAGCGGCGCGCGCCCCGCCATCGCCACATCGGCGATGAATTCGGGCGAGGCGGTGACCACGTCGCGCGCGCCCCGATCCCCCGAGAGCCCCGCCAGCGCCTCGAAGAACCGCCGCCCGAACAGCACCGGATGCCCCGGCGTGCCGTCCTCCGCCACCGCGCGGCAGATCTCGCGCCGCTCCTCCGGATCGAAGGCCGCGATCAGCCGGTCGATCCCGGCGGCCTCGGTCTCGGGCATGTCCGCGAGCAGGATCACCACCGCATCCGTCGCCTCGCCGAGCGCGCGCATCCCGGCTCCAAGGGACGCCGCCATCCCCTCGGCGGCATCCTGCGCCACCACGATCTCCGCCGCGCTCCCCGCCAGCGCCCCGCGCCGCGCCTGCGCATCCGGCGGCAGCACCACCAGCACCCGGTCGGCCCGGCTCGCCAACGCCGCCTCGACCACCCGGCGCAGCACCGGCATCCCGGCCACCGGCTCCATCAGCTTGTCGCGCCCGCGCATCCGCCGGCTCGCCCCGGCCGCCAGCACCAGCGCCGTCACCCGGGGCCGGGCCGGCACCCGTGCCGTGACGCGTCCGACCCGCGGCTGCGGCCGCTGCGGAATCTCCTTCAGGAGTCCCCCCACGCCCATCGCCGCGATCGCGCCATCGTCCACTGGCAGCCCTGCCACCAGCCGCTCGAGCACCCAGTCCGCACCATTGAGCGCGGGTGAGCGCGCACAGCCCGGAAGCCCGACCACGTGCCGGCCCCCGAGATCGCCCAGAAACAGCAGGTTCCCCGGATCGACCGGCATCCCGAACCGCACCAGCCGCCCCCCGGCGGCGACCAGCCCCGCCGGGCAGGTATCCGCCGCATCCGACGTCGCCGACGCCCCCAGCACCAGCACCAGATCGCCCTGCACCCGCCCCAGCGCCCCGGCCACCGCCGCACTCTCGTGCGCGACCGTCACCGGCGTCTCGGCAAGCTCCACTCCCAGCGCCCCGAGCCGCGCCAGCACCGCCTCGGCGCCCTTGGCCAGCAGCGTCTCCTTGAACCCCGGCGTGCGCGTCAGGATCAGGCTCCCGCGCATCGCCCCGAACCGATGCAGCCGCAAGCTCGACGCCCCGAGCACATTCGCCGCCCGCGCCACCTTCACGGCCTCGATCCCGTAGGGAATGATCTTGACCGTCGCCACCATCTGCCGCGCCTGCACCCGCGCGAAATCCGGCAGGGTCGCGAGCGTGATCGCCGGATCGACCGCGTTGAGCGCCGCCACCGCCGTCGCATCGATCCGCACCACCCCCGGCGCCTCGGCAAAGAGGTTCACCCGGCCAGTGAACGGCGCCGAAACCGAGAAGCCCCCCGCCGCACCCTCCGACACCAGCGCCGCCGCCACCGCAGAGGCCGCCGCATCCTCGTCCATGTCGCCTTCATCGAGCCGCGCCACCGTCAGCTCCGCGATCCCCGCTTCCGAAATGGCCGCAATATCCTCAGCGCTCAGACAGCGCCCCTTGCGCAGCTTGGTGCGGCCGAACTGGATCGAATGCGCGAGCACCGCACCAACGGCCTCGTGCGTGGGAACCGCGCCGAAGAACATCTCAGGGCCGGGTTTCGGGACGGCGCAACCGTTCGGTGATCTGCGCGAGAATCGAGATCGCGATCTCCGCCGGCGACTTCGCCCCGATATCCGCCCCGATCGGCGCATGGATCCGACCGATCTGATCCGCCGCAAACCCCGCCGCCTCGAGCCGCGACACCCGCTTCGCATGGGTCCGCGTCGAGCCGAGGCAGCCGAGATAGAACACCGGCGCGCGCAACGCCGCTTCGATCGCCGGATCGTCGAGCTTCGGATCATGGGTCAGCGTCACCACCGCCGTGCGCGTGTCGAGCCCGAAGGCCTCCAGCGCCGCATCCGGCCAGTCATGAATCAGCTTCGTCTCCGGAAACCGCGCCGCACTCCCGAAGGCATCGCGCGGATCGACCACCACCACGTCATACCCCGCGAGCCGCGCCATCGGCACCAGCGCCTGGGCGATATGCACCGCCCCCACCACCGCCATCCGCAGCGGCGGATTGTGCACCCCGAGAAACCAGCTTCCCGCAGGCCCGGACCGGTCCGCATGGAGCGCCTCGCGCGCCTCCGGCCAGAGCGGATCCGCCTCACCCAAGATCAACCGCCGCTCCCAGGTCTCTGTCTCGACTGCATAAACCACCGGCTCCCGCGCCGCCCGCGCCGCGACCAGATCCGCGAGCAGCGCCGCGTCCGGCCCGTCGCCGACGCCCACCGGCTCGACCAGAACCCGGATCGTCCCGCCGCAGGCGAGCCCCACCGCAAAGGCCTCCTCGTCCGAAACCCCGTATTCGAGCATGCGCGGCCGGCCGTCCTCGAGCGCATCCATCGCCTCGGCCACCACCGCCCCCTCGACGCAGCCGCCCGACACCGAGCCCATCATCGCGGCCTCCCGGTCGATCACCAGCTGCGAGCCGCGCGGCCGCGGCGCCGAGCCCCAGGTCTCGACCACCGTGGCGAGCGCCACACCGCGCCCTTCCCGCACCCAGTCCAGCGCGATTTCGGGGATGCCGTCCTGCACAGCCGCTCTGGTCATGGCTCGACTCCGTTGAACTTGCTTCTCACATATACCCGCCCCGCCCGAATGCAAAAGGCCCGCGCAGGCGGATCACCCGACAGCGCCGCCCGGCGGAGCCGCCATACATGCGCAGCCCAGCGCGCGGATCGCGTTCACCAGCGCGAACCCGCTTCGACACCTGAATGATTTCACAATCTTGAGCCATGTTTCACGTTGCGCGCACCCCTGCGCGCACCCGACCGACCGATCAGGCCTCCGCCAGAAGCCGCGTCAGCCGCCCCTTTTCGCCGGGATCATCCGGCCGCCCCAGCACCTCCGAAAGCTCCTCGAGCGAGGCGAGGCTGTGGCAGGCCCGGAAGGTATCGACATGCGGCAGGATCGCCCGGATGCCGCGCGCCTTCGGCGCGAACTCGTCCCAGCGCAGCAGCGGATTGAGCCAGATCAGCCGCCGCGACGACAGGTGCAGCCGCTCCATCTCCTTGGCCAACCGGTCGGGATCGTCGCGGTCCAACCCGTCGGTGATCAACAGAACCACCGCCCCCTGCCCCATCACCCGCCGCGTCCAGTCGCGGTTGAAGTCGTGCAGGCAGGCGCCGATCCGCGTGCCGCCCTCCCAGTCCTGCGCCTCGCGCCCCGCCGCATCCAGCGCCGCATCGACGTCCCGCCGGCGCAGATGCCGTGTGATGTTGGTGAGCCGCGTGCCGAAGGTGAAGGCATGGACCTGCGCCCAGCCCGCCCCGCGCTGGTTCGACACCGCATGCAGGAAATGCAGCAGCATCCGGCTGTAGGACGACATCGACCCCGAGATGTCGCAGAGCACCACGAGGTTCGGCCAGCGCGTCCGCCGCGCCCGGAACGCCAGCCGCTGCACGTCGCCGCCCGAGCGCATCGCCGCGCGCATCGTGCCCCGCCAGTCCGCCACCTGTCCCTGTGGGTCGACCCGCGTGCGCCGCGAGGCGATCGGCTTCACCGGCAGATCGAGCCGCGCGATCGCCCGCTTCGCCGCCGCGATCTCGGCGGTGGACATCTGCTCGAAATCCATCCGTTTGAACTTCTCCTCCGCCGAGAAGGTCAGCGTCGCATCGAACTCGACGAGGCTCTCCTCGTCGGTCTCGTCGCGCTCCGGCGGTGGCGGTGCCTCGGCCCCGTCGAGCAGCGCCTCCGCCGCCCGCCGCTCCGCCGCCGACGGGTCCGGCGCCTCGTTCACCCCGCGCACCAGCGGCGAGAAGCAGGCTCATCATCTGCTCCATGAACTGCGGATCGCGCCAGTAGAGCCGGAACACCTGCCCGAACACCTGCCGGTGCTCCGGCCGGCTGACGAAGCAGGCCTGCAGCGTGTGATAGAAGTCGTGCTTGTTGGTGAAGCCCGCCACCTCCACCGCCCGGATCGCATCCACCACCCGCCCGGTCCCCACCGGCAACCCGGCCTTGCGCAGCGCCCGCGCGAAATGCGTGATGTTGACGGCCAGCTTGCCGTCCTCGGGGATCGGCAGATCGGCGTAGCGCGCCATCAGGACCGCCCCGCCCCGGCTCTCTGGATTTCGGCCCGTCGCATGACCCGCCTCAGACCGGCCCGAGTTCGGCGCTGGCCTCGTCGAGGATCCGCTTCGCCGCCGAGCCCTGCATCCGCGCGATGTCGTCCTGATACTTCAAGAGCGCCCCCAGCGTATCGGCGATCACCTGCGGCGAGAGCTGCACCGCATCGAGCGCCACCAGGCATTTCGCCCAGTCGATGGTCTCCGCCACCCCGGGCTTCTTGAACAGATCCTCCTCGCGCAGCTGCTGCACGAAGGCGACCACCTCCCGGCTGAGCCGCTCCGAAGCCTCGGGCGCGCGGGCCGTCAGGATCGCCAGCTCGCGCTCGAAATCCGGATAATCCACCCAGTGATACAGGCACCGCCGCTTGAGCGCGTCATGCACCTCGCGCGTCCGGTTCGAGGTGATCACCACGATCGGCGGCTCCGGCGCCTTGATCGTGCCAAGCTCGGGGATCGTCACCTGGAAATCGCTCAGCGCCTCCAGCAGGAACGCCTCGAACGGCTCGTCCGTGCGATCGAGCTCGTCGATCAGCAGCACCGGCGCGCCACCATCCTGCGGCATCATCGCCTCGAGAAGCGGCCGGCGGATCAGGAACTGCTCGGAGAACAGCTCCTGGGTCAGCGCATGCCGGTCCGCCGCCCCCTCCGCCTCGGCCGTGCGGATCGCCACCATCTGCGCCGGAAAATTCCACTCGTAGACCGCGCTCGACGCATCGAGCCCCTCGTAGCATTGCAGCCGGATCAGCCGCCGGCCCAGCGCCGCGGCCAGCGTCTTGGCGATCTCGGTCTTGCCCACCCCCGCCTCGCCCTCGAGAAACAGCGGTCGCCCCAGCTTCAGCGACAGGAACACCACGGTCGCGAGTCCGCGTCCCGCAACATATCCCGCCTCGCCAAGCAGGGTCTGCGTGGCGTCGATCGAGCCGGGCAAGGATGTCATGGCGGTCCCTCCTGATTGGCGCCATAAGGGAGTCTGGAAAGGCGGAAATCAACCCCTGCCCAGGACGCCGCCGGAGGACCCACATGACCCGCAAGCTGCATCTCGGACAGACCCTCGCCTTCACCGCCGACCCCTTCGACGTGCCCCCCGAAACGGCTGCCCCCCACGAACGCCGAGGCGCCGTGCTCGTGGAGGACGGATTGATCGTGGCAGTCGGGACGGCGGATGAGCTGAGCGCGGAACACCCGGATGTCGCGCGCATCGATCACGGCGACGGGCTGATCCTGCCGGGCTTCGTCGATACCCATGTGCATTACTCGCAGACCGGGATCATCGCGAGCTGGGGCAAGCGGCTGATCGACTGGCTCAACGGCTACACCTTCCCCGAGGAGATGCGCTTCCACGATGCCGCCTATGCGGCGCGGATGGCCGAGACCTATTTCGACCTCAACCTGGCCAACGGGATCACCACCGCCTGCAGCTTCTGCACCATTCACCCCGAAAGCGTCGATGCGATCTTCACCGCCGCCCGCGCCCGCGGGCTGCGCATGATCGCCGGCAAGGTGATGATGGACCGCAACGCGCCCGAGGGCCTGCGCGACACGGCCCAGCGCGGCTATGACGAATCGAAGGCGCTTCTGGAGCGCTGGCACGGGATCGACCGGCTCACCTACGCGATCACGCCCCGCTTCGCGCCGACCTCGAGCCCCGAGCAACTCGCAGCCGCCGGCGCGCTCTGGGCGGAATACCCCGACTGCCCGATGCAGACCCACCTCTCCGAACAGGAGGAGGAGATCGCCTGGGTGAAGGAGCTCTATCCCGAGGACGCCGACTATCTCGGCGTCTACGAGCGCTTCGGCCTGGTCGGTCCCGGGGCCATCATGGGCCATGCCATCCATCTCGGGGCGCGCGAATGGGCGCTGATCGCCGAGACCGGTACGGCCATGGCGCATTGCCCGACATCCAACACCTTCATCGGCTCCGGCCTCTTCAACATGGCGCGCGCGCAGCAACACGGCATCCCGACCGGTCTCGCCACGGATGTCGGCGGCGGGTCCAGCTTCTCGATGCTGCGCACCATGGCCGCCGCCTACGAGATCGGCCAGCTCGGCGGGACGTGCCTGCATCCCGCACAACTCCTCTGGCTCGCCACCGCCGGCGGTGCCCGGGCCCTGCGGCTCGCGGACAGGATCGGATCGCTGGCACCGGGTCAGGATGCGGATCTCGTCGTTCTCGATCTCGCCTCGACCCCGGTGATCGCGCAGCGCGCAGCGCGGGCCGAGAACATCTGGGAGGCGGTATTTCCGACAATCATGCTCGGCGATGATCGAGCCATACAGGCCGTCGTGATCGCCGGGGCCGACTAGCTACACCCGATGCCCCGCCCACCGGCCGCAGGTTCGGTCGCTCACTCGGCGAGCGACGCGCCGATCCCCCGCGAGACGGTCTTGGCGGCATCGCGGACACGCCGACCGATATCGGGGATCTGGTCTTCCGGCATCCGGTGGGTCGGACCCGAGACGGAGATGCCGGCAACCGCTTCACCATAGGCGTTCAGGATCGGTGCTGCGACACAGCGCATCCCGGTCGTCCGTTCCTCGTCGTCGAAGGCCCAGCCGCGCGCCCGGATCTCGCGCAGATCGTCCTTGAGGGCAGAGGCGTCACAGATGGTCTTGGCGGTGAACCGCTCGCGGGCGCGGCTTTCGAGAAACCGATCCAGCCGATCCGCCGCATAGCAGCCCAGCAATGCCTTGCCGATTCCCGAGGCGTGCATCGGCGAGATGGTTCCCGGTGGGAAAAAGGCGCGAATGGATTCGTGGGTCTCGATCTGGCTCACGAACATCACCTCGCCATTGCGCTCGATCCCGAGATTGGAGGTCTCGCCGGTGGCCTGCATCAGCGCATGCATCGCGGGGCGGCTGCGTTCGGCCACGCTGGAGCGTCGCAGGAAGGCCGAGCCCAGACGAAACGCCATCGCACCGATATGCCAGCCCTGGGTCTGCGCCTCGAGTTCGACGATCTGACGCGCCTCGAGCGTCGCCAGCACGCGGTGCATGGTCGCCGTCGACTGGCCAAGGCGATTCGCCAGCTCGGTCAGCGTCAGGCCCTCGCTCTTCGCCAGGGCGTCGAGCACGTCCAGCGCCCGCTCAAGCGACTGGATCGACTGGGTGGACGCCCCCGACCCGGAACCTTTCGGGCGGCCGCGTCGGCGCTGGATCTGGTCCATCTTTCCCTTCCGACAGGAGAATCACTCAGCAGCTTCTGCGTATCGCTGAAAATGGAATGCTCACAGCGAAAAATTCAAGCCCTTGCTTTTTATAATAAAATATATTTTACCCCAATAAATGAAAGATATTTTCAGAAAAATATACATCGCTCGCCAGCTGGTGTAGGGTGCCGAAAATCGCCAAAGGAGGGCACGCCGTGAGCTTTCAGAATCCCGTCTTCATTCCCGGTCCGACCAACATGCCCGAAGAGGTGCGGCTGGCCTGCCACATGCCGACCATCGACCACAGGTCGCCGCTCTTCGGAAAGATCCTCAATCCCTGCCTCGACAATGTCCGCAGGATCCTGAAATCCGACGGGGCTCACATCTTCATTTATCCCTCCACCGGCACCGGTGGCTGGGAAACCGCCCTGACCAACACGCTTTCGCCCGGCGACAAGGTGCTCGCGGCCCGCAACGGCATGTTCAGCCATCGCTGGATCGACATGTGCCAGCGTCATCAACTCGACGTCCAGATCATCGAGACGCCCTGGGGCGCGGGCCTGCCGGCGGATCGTTACGAAGAAATCCTGACCGCGGACAAGAACCACCAGATCAAGGTCGTCCTCGCCACCCACAACGAGACCGCCACCGGGGTGAAATCGGACATCGCCGCCGTCCGCCGCGCCCTCGACGCCGCAGGCCACCCGGCGCTGCTGTTCGTCGATGGTGTGAGCTCGATCGGCTCGATGGATTTCCGCTTCGACGAGTGGGGCGTCGATGTCGCCGTCACCGGCAGCCAGAAGGGCTTCATGCTCCCGGTCGGCCTCGCGATCCTCGGCTTCTCCGACAAGGCGATGAAGGCCTCGAAGACCGCGAAACTGCCGCGCACCTTCTTCGACAACGACGACATGGCGAAGGGCTACGCGAACAACGCCTATCCCTACACGCCAGCCGTCGGGCTGATGAACGGATTGAAGCTCTCGAGCCAGATGCTGCTCGACGAGGGTCTCGACAACGTCTTCGCCCGCCATCACCGCATTGCCGAGGGCGTGCGTCGCGCTGTCGCCGCCTGGGGGCTGGAATTATGCGCCGAGACACCCGATGTGTATTCGGACACGGTCAGCGCGATCCGCACACCTGCGGGTTTCAACGCGACCGACATCGTGACGCTCGCGGCGAGCAAGTATGACGTGGCCTTCGGGGTCGGATTGGGAGAGGTTGCAGGCAAGGTGTTCCGGATCGGCCATCTCGGCAGCCTGACCGACGTGATGATGCTCTCGGGCCTTGCCACCGCCGAAATGGTGATGGCCGATCTCGGCCTCGACATCCGGCTCGGCTCCGGCGTCGCCGCGGCGCAGGAGTTCTACCGCAGCAACGACGCCATCAGCCAGAAGGTCGCCGCGTGATGAAGGACATGGAGCCGATGTACATCCCGACCTTCGCCGACATGCTGGTCGCCCACGAGCGCATCAAACCCTACATCCACCGCACACCGGTCCTGACCTCGAGCTATTTCGACGACCTCGTCGGCGCCGAGCTGTTCTTCAAATGCGAGAACTTCCAGAAGGCCGGCGCCTTCAAGGTGCGCGGTGCCAGCAACGCGGTCTTCGGCCTCTCCGACGAAGAGGCGAAGAACGGCGTCTGCACCCATTCCTCCGGAAACCACGCCCTCTCGCTCAGCTACGCCGCCGGCCGGCGCGGCATCCCGTGCAACGTCGTGATGCCCCGCACCGCCCCCGACGCCAAGAAGGCCGCCGTGCGCGGCTATGGCGGCATCATCACCGAATGCGAGCCCTCGACCTCGTCGCGCGAAGAGGTGTTCGCCAAGGTGCAGGCGGCCACGGGCGGCGACTTCGTCCATCCCTACAACGATCCGCGCGTGATCGCCGGACAGGGCACCTGCTCCAAGGAATTCATGGAACAGACCGGCGGCCTCGACATCGTCGTCGCCCCCATCGGCGGCGGCGGCATGATCTCCGGCACCTGCCTCACGCTCTCGAACATCGCCCCCGAGACGAAGATCATCGCCGCCGAGCCCGAACAGGCCGACGATGCCTATCGCAGCTTCAAGGCCGGCCACATCATCGCCGACGACGCCCCCGTCACCATCGCCGACGGCCTCAAGGTCCCGCTCAAGGACCTGACCTGGCACTTCGTCTCGAACCACGTCACCGACATCCTGACCGCGAGCGAGCAGGAAATCATCGACGCGATGAAGCTCACCTGGGAGCGGATGAAGATCGTGATGGAGCCGAGCTGCGCCGTGCCGCTCGCGACCATCCTCAAGAACAAGCACCTCTTCGCCGGCAAGCGCGTCGGCGTGATCGTAACCGGCGGCAATGTCGATCTCGACAAGCTGCCCTGGATGAAAACCTGACAGGGAGTCCGACACCATGAACGCACAGACCGATTTCTCGACCCTCGAAGTGGGCTATGACGTGCCCGCGGTTCCCGGCATGGACGAATCCGAGATCCAGACCCCCTGCCTCGTGCTCGACCTCGACGCCCTCGAGCGCAACATCAAGAAGATGGGCGACTACGCCCGCGCCCACGGCATGCGCCACCGCGTCCACGGCAAGATGCACAAATCGGTGGACGTGGCGCTGCTGCAGGAACGGCTCGGCGGCTCCGTCGGCGTCTGCTGCCAGAAGGTCTCCGAGGCCGAGGTCTTCGCCCGCGGCGGCATCAAGGACGTGCTGGTCTCCAACCAGGTGACCCAGCCGGAAAAGATCGACCGCCTGGCCCGCATGCCCAAGCTGGGCGCGCGCACCATCTGCTGCGTCGACGACATGGACAACATCCCCAACCTCTCCGCCGCCGCCGTCAAGCATGGCACCCAGATCGAGTGCCTCGTCGAGATCGATTGCGGCGCCGGCCGCTGCGGCGTGACGACCACGCCCCAGGTCGTCGAACTCGCCAAGGCGATCGACGCCGCCCCGAACCTGAAATTCGCCGGCATCCAGGCCTATCAGGGCGCGATGCAGCACATCGACAGCTACGAGGAGCGCAAGGGCAAGACCGACATCGCCATCGCCATGGTGCGCGACGCCATCGACGCGCTGAAGGCCGAGGGGCTCGAGTGCGACATCGTCGGCGGCGGCGGCACCGGCAGCTACTACTTCGAGAGCAATTCCGGCGTCTTCAACGAGCTTCAGTGCGGCTCCTACGCCTTCATGGATGCCGATTACGGCCGCATCCACGACAAGGACGGCAACCGCATCGACGAGGGCGAGTGGGAAAACGCGCTCTTCATCCTCACCAGCGTCATGAGCCACGCCAAGCCGCAGAAGGCGATCTGCGACGCCGGCCTCAAGGCCCAGTCGGTCGATAGCGGGCTCCCGTTCATCTACGGCCGCGACGACGTGAAATACGTCAAGTGCTCCGACGAGCACGGCGTGATCGAGGATCTCGGCGGCGTGCTGAAGGTCAACGAAAAGCTGAAGCTGGTGCCCGGCCACTGCGACCCGACCTGCAACGTGCACGACTTCTATGTCGGCGTGCGCGGCGGCAAGGTCGAGACCCTCTGGCCGGTCTCGGCCCGCGGCAAGGCCTACTGATCGCACCGGTCCCGGGCCTGTCCCGGGACCACGCCCGATCTCCGACATGCGGTCCGGGCCTCCCCCGGACCGCCTCCCCTGCGCGAACCTGAAAGCCCCCTGCCATGTACATCGTCCCCGAATCGGCCATCGCCGACCTGATCTCCGCCGAAGCCAGCTTCGATGCCGTCGAGGCCGTCTTCGCATCGATGTCGAAGGGCGATGCCTACAACTTCCCGGTCATCCGCGAGGCGATCGGCCACGCCGACGCGCTCTACGGCTTCAAGTCCGGCTTCGACCGCGCCAGCCTCAATCTCGGCCTCAAGTCCGGCGGCTACTGGCCCGGCAACGACGCGAAGGGCCTCACCAACCACCAGTCCACGGTCTTCCTCTTCGATGCCGACACCGGAAAGGTGAAGTCCATCGTCGGCGGCAACCTCCTCACGGCGCTGCGCACCGCCGCCGCCTCCTCGGTCTCGATCAAGCACCTCGCCCGCCCCGACGCCAAGGTCCTCGGCATGGTCGGCGCCGGCCACCAATCGGCCTTCCAGATGCGCGCCGCCGCCTCCCAGCGCGCCTTCGAGAAGGTCATCGGCTGGAACTTCCACCCCGAAATGCTCTCGCGCCTCGAGACCACCGCGACCGAGCTCGGCCTGCCCTTCGAGGCCGTCGATCTCGACCGCCTCGGCGCCGAAGCCGATGTCATCATCACCATCACCTCGAGCTTCGACGCGATCCTCAAGGCCGACCAGATCACCCCCGGCACCCATCTCGCCTGCATGGGCACCGACACCAAGGGCAAGCAGGAGGTCGAGGCCGCCCTGCTCGCGAAGGCCACCGTCTTCACCGACGAGATCGCCCAGTCGATCTCCATCGGCGAGGCCCAGCACGCCATCGCCGCCGGCCTCATCACGCAAGCCGACATCGCCGAGATCGGCGCCGTCATCAACGGCACCCATCCCGGCCGCACCTCCGCCGACGAGATCACCCTCTTCGACGGCACCGGCGTCGGCCTCCAGGACCTCGCCGTCGCCCAATCCGTGGTCGACATCGCCATCGAGAAGGGCGTGGCGATCGAGGTCGATTTCTAGGCTACGACGCCGAACACGGTCCCGTCGCCCCGGAAACGGGGCGCCGGGACAAGGGCCATGCCCCTTGCCGGATGTGTTGACGCTCTTGACCCTCTGCGGGGGGCCGCCGATCAAGCCTTTGACCGCTCTGAGCCCGAAGTGGGCATGTCCCGATTGCCAATTCGCCGGACGCAGAAAAAATCGCCGCAGTTGACCCTGAGGGTAGGCTACGCCGCAGTTTCATGAGCGTTCATTTGTTGTTCGGCGAGCGTTTCACGAAGGCCTTGATGCAGATCATGGACCTTGCAGTTCGTCCTGCCGAACATGCTGAAAGGCGGTTGCTCGCGCGTTCGCAAGACGGCTTCCTGTTGCTTCGATGTATGCGGACCGACTGTCGCTCACGCCTGACGGGTAGCGATATAGCACAGCTAAGCTTTTGAAATACGGATGGAAACCATGGCAGGCCAAGAAAAGAAGTCGAACACCGTTCCGTTGAATTGGCAAGAGGTGTGGTACACGAACTGTCCGATGGTGTCGGCCAACAACGTCGACCAGGAACTGGGTTGGTGCCGCGAAGAGTTCAAGAAGATCGGCGTCGAATATGACTATTTTCGTCACGCCGCCGGCAATAACTGGTACCCGCACTACATCCACAATCTGGACAACCTGATCCGGTTTGGTGGGTTGTATCCTCCGATCCACGTCCATGCCGATCTTCGCCGGACCGTGTTGCTCGGGGCGACCTGGGTTTACGAAGGTGGCTGCATGGCGGTTCGCGCCAACGACAGCCTTTTCCGGATGAAGGACCTGAAGGGCAAGAAGATCGGCCTGACCAAAAGCCTGAACACGATCAAGAACGACTGGTGGCGCATTCAGGAACACATGGGCATCGAGAACATGCTGATGCTGAACGACATGACCATGGACGACGTCGAGATCGTGGAATTCCCGTATCCGGACGACTGGTACGACGACCCGAAAATGCTGACGCCGATCAACAACCCGTCTGAGACATGGCTCAAGCGGGATCACAAACACGACCTGGCCTTTCGCCCGCTGGAAAGCGCGCTGCTGGATGGCGTCGTCGACGCCATCTATACCCAAAGCAAGCCCTTGCAGCATCTGCAGGAGGCGACAGGCCGACTGGCGATGATCGAGGATCTGTCGCGCTATCCGGATTGGAGGGTGCAGGTCGCCAACACGCCCGCCGTCATCACCTGCACCGACGTGATGGCCAAGGAGCATCCGGAACTGGTGATCGCCTACATGAAGGCCATGATCAAGGTCGGCCGCTGGGCCAACGCACACAAGCGCGCCGCCAGCGTGATCCTCAACAGGCAGACCTTCTATCTGGATGCCGAGGACACTTACGAAGGCATCAAGCACGTCGATATGGTCCCGAGCCTGAACGCGCAGAACATGCAGACGATCAAGATCGGGAAGGATTTCATGTTCGACAAAGGCTACATCCAGAACGATTTCGATGTGGATGAATGGGCCGCGCCCGAGTTTTTGGAAAGAGCAATGGAAGAAGTGCTCAAGGAAGAGTGGGAGCGCAAGAGCTGGAGCAAGGTTCCTGAGGGAGGCGGGCTTGAGGCGAACGGCACGCGGCTCGGTTAGTGTTCGAAGCCGTTATTCGTACAGTCCGAGGCAAGTGCCCGGACTGGGCGGATTGCACTGCCGGTTCTGGTCCAACCGAATGGCGCGCTTGTCTGCATTGTCCGCACAGCCGACATTCTCAAAGACACCCCCCGCGAATTTCTGCGAGGGCGGTCGCCAGTCGAGAGCACGGTTGCGCCTTGTTCCATGCGTGGCGCTTCAACACATCCGGCAACGGGCTTGGGTACGCGACGGCCAGCCCCTTTTCAGCCCGCCAGTACTCGTCCCGGGAACCGGCACGCCAGATACCGAAAGGACGGGCCCACCGCCCCCGCGCGACCCCGGCATCCTGCTCCGGGCAATCGCCGCACGCCACCCGCTGGCAAGCAAAATGGCAAGCCACTTTCCAGCCGGTTTCCAGCCGCCTTCCAGCCCGCATTATTCCATGCTTTTCCAACAGGTTGATCGCCGCCCGGGACGGCCACGCCGATCACCCGGCAATCATCGATTCACAAGCCAAAAAAAGGGCGCCCGACCCGGGCGCCCCGCAAGCCTCCGACCGTTCCCGCTACTTGCGCTTCTTCGGCGGCATCAGATCGGTGATCGTCCCCTCGAACATCTCCGCCGCGAAGTTCACCGTCTCCGACAGCGTCGGATGCGGGTGGATCGTATGCCCGAGATCGACCGCATCCGCCCCCATCTCGATGGCGAGCGCCACCTCCGAGATCAGATCGCCCGCATTCGTGCCCACGATGCAGGCCCCGATCACCCGGTCGTCCTCTTCGTCGAAGATCAGCTTGGTGATCCCCTCCGAGCGCCCGTTCGACAGCGACCGCCCCGAAGCCGCCCAGGGAAACACCCCCTTGCCGACCTTGATCCCGCGCGCCTTCGCCTCGGTCTCCGTCACGCCGCACCACGCCACCTCCGGATCGGTATAGGCCACCGACGGGATGATCTTCGCATCGAAGTGCCGGTCGTGCCCGGCGCAGACCTCGGCCGCCACCTTGCCCTCATGCACCGCCTTGTGCGCCAGCATCGGCTGACCGACAACATCGCCGATCGCGAAGATATGCGACTGCCCCGTGCGCTGCTGGCCGTCCACGGCGATGAAGCCGCGCTCGTCCACCGCAACCCCGGCCTTCTCGGCGTCGATCAGCTTGCCGTTGGGCCGCCGCCCGACCGCGACCAGCACCTTGTCGAAGGTGTCGGTCGAGCTTTCGCCCTTGTCGTTCTCGAAGCTGACCTTCAGCCCACCCTTCTGCGCCTCGACCGCCGTCACCTTGGTCTTGAGCAGGATCGCCTCGTAGCGCCCCTCGATGCGCTTGTGGAGCGGCTTGACGATGTCCTTGTCGGCGCCGGGGATGATCTGGTCCATCAGCTCGACCACCGTCACCTTCGAGCCCAGCGCATCATAAACGCAGGCCATCTCGAGCCCGATGATCCCGCCGCCGAGCACCAGCAGCCGCTTGGGGATGCCGTCGAGCTCCAGCGCGCCGGTGCTGTCGACCACCCGCGGATCGTCGTGCGGGATGAAGGGCAGCGTGACCGGCTCGGACCCGGCCGCGATGATGCAATTGTCGAAGCTGACGGTCTTCATGCCGTCGTCGGTCTGCACTTCGATCATGTTCGGCCCGCTGAACCGCCCGTAGCCGTTCACGACCGTCACCTTGCGCGCCTTGGCGAGCCCCGAAAGTCCGCCGACGAGCTGGTCGACCACCGAGGATTTCCAGCCGCGCAGCTTGTCGATGTCGATCTTGGTCTTGCCGAAGCTGATGCCGTGGGCATCCATCTCCTCGGCTTCGGTGATCACCTTCGCCGCGTGCAGCAGCGCCTTCGACGGAATGCAGCCGACGTTCAGGCAGACCCCGCCGAGCCGGTCGTACTTCTCGATCAGCACCACCTTCTTGCCCAGATCCGCCGCCCGGAACGCCGCCGTGTAGCCGCCGGGCCCGGAGCCGAGCACCACGACCTCGCCGTGGATGTCGCCCTGTCCTCCGGCCGTTCCGGTCGCGGCAACGGCCTTCGGCGCCTCGGCCGCCGCCGGTTTCGGGGCCTCGGCCGGCGCATCTGCCGCCTCCGCGCCCTCCAGCACCAGGATCACCGTGCCTTCCGAGACCCGGTCGCCCTCGGCCACGTTGATCGCCGTGACCTTGCCGGCGGCCGGCGACGGAACCTCCATCGTCGCCTTGTCGGATTCGAGCTCGATCAGCGGGTCCTCCGCCGCGACCGTATCACCGACCGCGACGAGCACCGTCACCACCGGCACGTCCTTGAAATCACCGATATCGGGTACCTTGACGTCCATGGTCCGCGCCCCCTTACAGCATCAGCCGGCGCACGTCGCCGAGCAGGAATTTGAGGGATGCGCAGAACCGGGCGGCGAGCGCCCCGTCGATGGCGCGGTGATCGTAGCTGAGGCTGAGCGGCTGCATGTTGCGCGGCACGAAGCTCTCGCTCGCCTTGTCCCAGACCGGCGAGATCTTCGAGCGGGTCAGCCCGAGGATCGCCACCTCCGGCGCGTTGACGATCGGCGTGAACGAGGTCCCGCCGATCCCGCCGAGCGACGAGATCGTGAAGGTCGCCCCCGACATCTCGTCGCCCTTGAGCTTGCCATCGCGCGCCTTGGCGCTGAGCTCGCCCAGCTGCTTCGAGATCTCGACGATGCCCTTGCGGTCCGCATCGCGGATCACCGGCACCATCAGCCCGTTGGGCGTGTCCGCCGCGAAGCCGATATGGTAGAAATCCTTGCGGATCAGCTTGTCACCGTCGGGATGGATCGAGCTGTTCACCTCCCAATGCTGCTTCAGTGCCGACACGCTCGCCTTGATCATGAACGACAGCAGTGTCACCCGGTAGCCGTCTGCCTTGGCCGCCCCGTCGAGTTCGCGGCGATAATTGTCGAGGTCGGTGATATCGGCCTCTTCGTTGTGCGTCACATGCGGGATGTTCAGCCATGACCGGTGCAGCGCGGGGCCCGAGAGCTTCTTGATCCGCGGCATCTCGATGACCTCGATCGGTCCGAACTTCGAGAAATCCACGGCCGGGATCGGCGGAATGCCCATGCCGCCCGAAACCGCGCCGCCGCCGGCTGCGGCCGGAACGGAGGTTGCCTTGAACGCCTTGGTGATATCCTCGCGCAGGATGCGGCCCTTGCGGCCGGACCCGTTCACACGGGTGAGATCGATCCCGAGATTGCGTGCGAAGGCCCGGACCGACGGAGAGGCATGCGCCTTGCCGAAGCCCGCATCGGTCACCGCCGGCGCGGCCGCCGCCGGAGCCGCGGGGGCCGCGGCCGGAGCCGCGGCGGCAGGCGCCGGAGCCTCCTTGGGCGCGGCTGCGTCACTTCCCGCCGCAGCACCGTCCGCCTCGATCGAGAGGATCACCGTCCCTTCGGAAACCTTGTCGCCTTCGGCCACCTTGATCTCGACGACCTTGCCCGCATGGGAGGACGGAACCTCCATCGTGGCCTTGTCGGATTCAAGTTCGATGAGCGGATCCTCGACCGCCACCGTGTCGCCGACGCTGACCAGAACGGTCACCACCGGGACGTCGGTGAAGTCGCCGATATCGGGAACTTTGACTTCTGTGGTCATCTTGCTGTCTCCTTGGTCGGCATTCAAACGAGCCGCGGGTTCGGCTTGCCGCCGTCGATGTCGTATTTCTTGATCGCCGCCGTCACGTCCTTCTCGGTGACCGAGCCTTCACGGAAGAGCTGGACCATCGCCGCCGCCGCGATGTGGTTCGCGTCGACCTCGAAGAAGCGCCGCAGGTTCACCCGGCTGTCCGAGCGGCCGTAGCCGTCGGTGCCGAGCGTGACATAGGCCTGCGGAACGAAGGCGCGGATCTGCTCGGCATAGACCTTGATGTAATCGGTCGCCGCGATCACCGGACCCTTGGCGCGCGAGAGCTGCTGTGTGACGTAGGGCACCCGCTCCTCGGCCAGCGGGTTGAGGCGGTTGTGGCGTAGCGCGTCCTGGCCGTCGCGGGCCAGCTCGTTCATGCTGGTCGCGGACCAGATGTCGGAGGTGACGCCGAAATCCTCCTTGAGCATCTCGGCGGCCTTCATCGCCTGGACGAGAATGGTGCCCGAGCCCATCAGGTTGACATGCTTCTTGCCGGGCCGCGCGGTTTTCGACAGGCGGTAGAGGCCCTTGACGATGCCCTCCTCGACGCCCATCGGCATGTCGGGATGGACATAGTTCTCGTTCATCAGCGTCAGGTAGAAATAGACGTCGTCCTGATCGACGAACATCCGCTGAAGGCCGTGATGGATGATCACCGCGACCTCGTAGCTGAAGGTCGGGTCGTAGGTGATGCAGTTGGGAATGGTGCCGGCCAGGACGTGGCTATGGCCGTCCTCGTGCTGCAACCCCTCACCGTTGAGCGTGGTGCGCCCGGCGGTGCCGCCGAGCATGAAGCCGCGCGCGCGGCTGTCGCCGGCGGCCCAGGCGAGATCGCCGATGCGCTGGAAGCCGAACATCGAATAATAGATGTAGAACGGGATCATCGGGACGCCGTGCACGGAATAGGACGTGGCGGCGGCGATCCAGTCGGCCATTGCACCGGCCTCGTTGATGCCCTCCTGGAGGACCTGCCCGGTCTCGCTCTCCTTGTAATACATCATCTGGTCGGCGTCCTGCGGGGTGTAGTGCTGCCCCAGCGGATTGTAGATGCCGACCGAGCGGAACAGGCCCTCCATGCCGAAGGTGCGGCTTTCGTCGGGAACAATGGGCACGACCTGCTTGCCGATGTTCTTGTCGCGCAGAAGCTGGGTCAGGATGCGCACGAAGGCCATCGTGGTCGAGATCTCCCGATCTCCGGTGCCTTTGAGTTGTCCGTCGAAGGATTTGAGCGGCGGGATCTCGAGCTTGGGCGCGTCGCGCCAGTGGCGGACCGGGAACGATCCGCCGAGCGCCTCGCGTCGTTCGGACATGTACGCCTTCTGCGCGTTGTTGAGCCGCACGAACGGCGCTTTGGGCAGATCCTCGTCGGAGATCGGGATCTGGAACCGGTCGCGCATGGCGCGAAGCTGGTCCTCGGCGAGCTTCTTCTGCTGGTGCGAGGTGTTCTGGCCCTCGCCGCTGGTGCCCATGCCGTAGCCCTTGACCGTCTTGATCAGCAGGCAGGTCGGCTGGTCCTTGACCTCGGTCGCGCGCTTGAAGGCGGTGTAGACTTTCTGCACGTCATGGCCGCCACGCCGCAGATTCCAGATCTGGTCGTCGGTCCAGTCCTCGACCATCGCTGCGGTCTCGGGGTATTTGCCGAAGAAATGCTCCCGTATGTAGGCCCCGTCCTTCGAGCGGAAGGTCTGATAGTCGCCGTCGACGGTCTCGTCCATCAGCTGGCGCAGCCGCCCGGTGACGTCGCGCTCCAGAAGCTCGTCCCAGCCGCGGCCCCAAAGAAGTTTGATCACCTCCCAGCCGGAGCCGCGGAAATTGCCCTCCAGCTCCTGTACGATCTTGCCGTTGCCGCGCACCGGGCCGTCGAGCCGCTGAAGGTTGCAGTTGATCACGAAGATCAGGTTGTCGAGCTTCTCGCGCGCGGCGAGACTGATCGCGCCCAGGCTTTCCGGCTCATCCATCTCGCCGTCGCCGAGGAAGCACCAGACCTTGCGATCGCCCTGGTCGATCAGCCCGCGGTTGTGCATGTATTTCATGAACCGCGCCTGGTAGATCGCCATGAGCGGCCCGAGCCCCATCGAGACCGTCGGGAACTGCCAGTAATCCGGCATCAGCCACGGATGCGGATACGAGCTCAGCCCCCCGCCGTTCACCTCGGAGCGGAAATTGGTGAGCTGCTCTTCGCTGATCCGGCCCTCCATGAAGGACCGCGCGTAGATGCCGGGGATCACGTGGCCCTGGAAGAACACCAGATCGCCGCCATGCGCCGCCGATTGCGTGCGCCAGAAATGGTTGAGACCCACGTCGTACATCGCTGCCGAGGACGCAAAGGACGCGATGTGTCCACCGTATTCGCTGCTTTCCTTGTTGCGTCGCACGACCGTCGCCATGGCGTTCCAGCGGTTGATCGCCCGGATGCGGCCCTCCATCTCCAAGTCACCCGGAAACTCGGGCTGATCGTCGGTCGGGATGGTGTTCTGATAGGGCGTGGTCGCCGAGAACGGCAGCATCGCCCCACCGGCGCGGGCCTGCTGGACGGCCTTGTCCAGGAGGAAATGCGCGCGGTTCGGACCATCCCGGTCGATCACATCGGCAATGGCATCCTGCCATTCCTGCGACTCGATGGGGTCAATGTCGTTCGAGATGTCAGACACGGACGGATCTCCTGATCTGGTTGCGGCTGTTGCTGTCGGTGTATGTGGTCGGAATAGGCCCGGATGCCGCGCCCTGTCGGTTGCGGGACGGTGCAGGAAAACCCCGGCATCGGCCGAAGGCATCCGCAAGACCAGCGGTTCTCTGGAAAATCGTCCCCACCCTTCCCTGACTCGCGGCCATTCTATGGACCACGTTATATTATGCCGGCCGCATCATGGCCTGCGTCGAAATCATCCGCCCCCCGCGAAATGTCGCACCTCACATCGGCCCGCTCCGACCGACACGACAACCGCTCCCGGGTTTCCGTCACCCCGACCATGGCACGGCATTCGCCCCGATTAAAGCAAAAGCCGCCTGACGGCGGCATGCAACACTTATCGGTTCCGGGAGACGCTTCCGACGCCTTCAATGCCATCCCGTGACGCGCGGGCGGCATGGCATACCGGGCGGGCAGCGAACCGACTCACGTCCCGCAGAAGGTGGTGTACCGCCCGAAATCGGGCGGTGCGGGCTGCGCGAAATCGGCCAGGTCCTCGCGCAGTGCGAAGGGCTGCGTCACGGCGTCGAGCAAGCGGTCGAAGGGCTCCATGTCGCCGGCCCCCGCCGCTTCCAGCGCCGCCTCGACCTTGTGGTTGCGCGGGATGTAGACCGGATTGACCCGATCCATCGCAGCCGCGATCTCGACCGGATCGAACGGCTCGTCCCCGAGACGCAGCCTGTAGCGATCCAGCCAGCCCTCGATCGCGTGCGGATCACGAAACAGGGCCAGCACCTGCGCCGTCTCGCCCCGCACCGCTTGGCCGAGCGCCCGGAACAGGCTGGTGAAATCCACGTCCTGCCCCACCATCGCCCCGTGCAGATCGTTGACGAGATCGATGTCCTCCTGTCGCTCCGTCCGCAGCCCGAGCTTTGCGCGCATGCGCTCCAGCCACGCCCTCAGATAGATGTCGGGAAATGCGTTGATCGCGTCCGTCGCCTGCCGGACGGCGTCCTCGCTGTCGCGCGCCTCGATGAGATCGAGCAGCGCCTCGGCAAGTCGCGCGAGATTCCATTGCGCCATCGTGGGCTGGTTGCCGTAGGCATAGCGCCCCAGACGGTCGATCGAACTGAAGACCGCCTGCGGGTCGTAGCTGTCGATGAAGGCGCAGGGACCGTAATCGATCGTTTCGCCGGAGATCGTCATGTTGTCGGTGTTCATCACACCGTGGACGAAGCCGACCGACACCCAGTGCGCGACCAGCGCCGCCTGCACGTCCCGCACCCGCTCGAGCAGTCCGAGATAGCGGTTCGGGGCATCGGCCAAGTCCGGATAGTGCCGCGCGATCGCGTAATCCGCCAGTTTGCGCAGCCGGTCGGTTTCGTCGCGGGCCGCGAAGAACTGGAAGGTGCCGACACGCAGATGCGACGCCGCGACCCGTGCCAGCACGGCGCCCTGTTTCGGGCCTTCGCGATCGATTCGCTCGCCGGTGGTCAGCGCGGCCAGCGCGCGCGTGGTCGGCACCCCGAGCGCGTGCATCGCCTCGCCCACCACGTATTCCCGCAGCACCGGCCCGAGCACGGCCTTCCCGTCGCCACCACGGGCGAACGGCGTCCGGCCCGACCCCTTGAGATGGATGTCACGCCGCCGTCCCTCCCGGTCAATGATTTCCCCGACAAGCAGCGCCCGTCCATCACCCAGTTGCGGCGAGAACCCCCCGAACTGATGCCCGGCATAGGCCATGGCGAGCGGGTTTGCCCCCGCGGGCCGCGCCATCCCGGTGAGGATTTCGGCGCCGGCCGGCGTGTCGAGCGCCTCGGCATCGAGCCCGAGGTCTTCCGCAAGCCCGCGGTTCAGCCGCAGGACCCTCGGATCCGGCACCGAATCGCCGTCCCACGGCACGTAGAGTCCCTCGAGGTCGCGCGCATAGCTGTTGTCGAACGCGAAGAGCGGCGCGTGAACAGTCATGTCCGACTCCCGGACGGGCGGTCTAACGGAGACTTCAAGACGCGCTTTCCACCTGATCGAGATAGGCTCCGTAGCCCTCGACCTCCATCGCGTCGCGCGGCACGAAGCGCAGCGCCGCCGAATTGATGCAGTAGCGCAGCCCCCCTTGATCCGCCGGTCCGTCGGGGAACACATGACCGAGATGGCTGTCGGCCCCGTTCGAGCGCACCTCGACCCGCGTCATGCCGTGCGACGTGTCCCTGTGTTCAGCGACGCGGGCGCTGTCGATGGGCCTCGAGAACGCCGGCCAGCCGCAGCCGGAATCATACTTCGCCGATGACGCGAACAGCGGCTCTCCCGACACGATGTCCACATAGAGGCCGGCCTCGAAATGCCGGTCGTATTCGCCGGTGAAGGGCCGCTCCGTGCCGCTCTCCTGGGTCACGCGGTACTGTTCCGGCGTCAGTTTCGAAATCGCATCCTCGGTCTTTTCGTAGGTCAACTGATCCTCCGATCCTCTATCCTTCATGCGGGTAATCTGGGGGCGGGCGTTCAAAATTACCACCGGGCCCGTCGGCGCGCGCACCAACCGACGCATGCACTCTGCCTCCGGCGACGAGCATCCGCGTCGCCGCGCCGCGGATCAGTCCCGGTCGCGTCGCAGCGACGTGACGAAATCCACCGCCACCAGAACGACCGTCAGGGCGATCACCGCCACAAGGTCCGGGCTCGGGACCTTCCAGGCCAGAATACCGAGGAATCCCGCCAGGGTCGCGAAGGCCAGGGCCGCCATAATTGGGTTCATGTCTCGCTCCTACCCGTCCTGTTCCTGCTGTTCCAGATGGTCCGCGAGCCAGGTCGCAGTCCGCATCAACCGCGCATCGTCGCCCCGCGCACCGACCAGTTGCACGCCCATCGGCAGGCCCTCCTCGGAGGTGAGCAGCGGAAGCGTGACCGCCGGCGTCCCGCAGAGCGTCCAGACACCGTTGAAGATCGCGTCCCCCGTCGATCCGAGACCTTGCGGCGCCGGTCCGAGCGTCGCCGGCATCAGAAGTGCATCGGCCCGTTCGAATATCTCGCCCAGGGCGGCATTGAACACATCGCTCCAGTCCAGCGCGGCCAGATAGTCGCGCGCGGTGATCTCTCCACCGGCCCGGATCGCTTCGGCGACCTGCGGCCCGAGCACAGTCTCGCCATCGCGTCCGTAGCGATAGTAGCACCGCGCCATCTCGGCGAAATTGATCCGGGCCCGCAGCTCGGCGGCATCCTCGAAATGCGGCGGAAGATCGACCGCGAAACACCGCTCGCCCAGCACCTCCGCGAGTTCCTCGAAGGCCGCCCGGGTCTGCGCCTCGGCCCGCGCCCAGCCGGGCGGACGCAGGAAGGCGAAGGTCGGCGCCACCGGAGGGGCCGAGAGTGCCGTCTCGAGCAGCCGGGGCGGCGGCGCCGGCCGGGTTGCGCGATCACCCGCATCGAAGCCGAACAGCTGGTCCGCGAGCAAGGCCGCATCGGCCGCATCGCGGGCGAAGACCCCGACCGTATCGAGGCTCTGGGATTGCGCCAGCACTCCGGTGCGCGGAATTGCTCCGAAGCTCGGCTTGAACCCGGTCACCCCGCAGAACGCCGCCGGCCGGATCACCGATCCGCCGGTCTGCGTGCCGACGGCCAGCGGCACCATCGCCGCCGCGACCGCCGCCGCGGACCCCGAGGACGAGCCGCCGGGCGTGCGGGTCGGATCGTGCGGATTGCGCGTCCGGCCGGGGTCGAGGAAGGCGAGCTCGGTGGTCACGGTCTTGCCCATGATCACCGCGCCGGCCGCCCTCAGCCGGCTCACCACGAAGGCATCGCGTACCGGCACCCGACCGGCGTCGAGGCTTGTTCCGTTCTCGGTCGGAATGCGCGCGGTATCGAAGATGTCCTTCACGCCGACTGGCAGCCCGTGGAGCGGGCCCAGCGGCCGTCCCGTGCCGCGGTATCGGTCGAGGTCGGCGGCTTGCGCGCGCACGAAACCCGGATCGTGCCAGGCCCAGGCCTGGACCTCCGGCTCCCGCGCGGCGACCTGCGCGAGGAACGCCTCCGCCACCTCCTTCGCCGTCAGCGAACCGGCCACCATGCGGGCATGAAGCTCCCGTGCGCCCAGTCCGAGGATCGCGCCTGCCGCCGCTCGCATGTCAGCTCCCGTAGATGGCTTCGGGCAGATAGAACACGATCTGCGGGAAGATGTAGAGCAGTGCCATCGCGATGAAGACGCAGAACAGGAAGGGCATGCACCCCTTGAAGATCTGCGTCAGCCGCACCTCCGGTGGCGCGATGCCCTTGAGGTAATAGGCCGACATCGCCATCGGCGGCGTGAGGAAGCTCGTCTGCAGATTGAGCGCTACAAGAATGCCGAAGAACAGCGGATCGACCCCGAACAGCGGCAGAAGCGGCAGGAAGATCGGAACGAAGATGATGATGATCTCCGACCATTCCAGCGGCCAGCCGAGCAGGAAGATGATCAGCTGCGCCAGCAGGAGGAACTGCAGCGGGGTGAGATCGAGACTGGTGACGAATTCCGCGATCACATGCTCGCCACCGAGATAGGAGAACACCGCCGAGAACGTGTAGGACCCGACGAACAGCCAGCACACCATCGCCGTTGTGCGCGCCGTGAGATACACGCTCTCGCGCAGCCGCTGCCAGGTCATCGCCCGGTAGACGAAGGCCAGCAGGATACCGCCCAGCGCCCCGATCGAAGCCGCCTCTGTGGGCGTCGCCAGCCCGAACAGGATCGATCCCAGCACCGCCATGATCAGGAAGGCCAGCGGGAAGAACGAGGTCATGATCATCACGAAGAGCTTGCCCTTCGAGACATCGGGCACCTCCTCGTCGGTCGGGCGCGGCGCGACCGAGGGCTGCAGGATCGAGCGGCCGATCACGTAGACGAGGTAGAGCGCCACCAGCGTGAACCCCGGCAGCAGCGCCCCGGCATAGAGCCGCACGATCGAGACGTTCGACGCCGCCGCATAGACGATCAGCATGATCGAGGGCGGGATCAGGATGCCGAGCGTACCGCCCGCACAGATGATGCCGGACGCAAAGGAATGATCGTAGCGCGCCTTGAGCATCGCCGGCAGGGCCAGAAGCCCCATCAGCGTGACCACGGCCCCGACGATGCCGGTCGCCGTCGCGAACAGCGCACAGGTGACCAGCGCCGCCACACCCATCGAGCCGGGAATGTTCTTCGAGGCGATGTTGAGCGTCGAGAACAGCCGGTTCACGATGTTGGCACGCTCGACGATGTAGCCCATGAACAGGAACAGCGGCACAGCCGTCAGCACCTCGTTCGCCATCACCGTATAGGTCTGGTTGATGAACAGGTCGAAGATACGGTTGTTGATGAACCCCTCGAGCCAGAGCGACCAGCTCTCCCAGGTCCCCGCCGTCTCGTCGAGCCGGTTGAAGCCGCGCCACATGCGGTCGGCGTCGAAATAGGCGTAGTAGCCGAAGCCGATGCCCATCGCCATCAGGGTGAAGGCGATCGGGAAACCGAGGAACACCATGAAGATGAACAGGCCCAGCATGAACAGGGCCACCTGCGGATCGGTCATGGATGCGCGTCCTTCTCGGCTTCCGCGGCCCGGGCCATCAGAAGATCCTCGGTTTCGAACACGTCCTCCTCCGCCGCGAGCCACTCGTTCGTGCGGATGCAATGGATGCAGCGAAAGACCTGCGCGATGCCCTGGATGAACAAGAGGATCCCCGCCGCGACCAGCACGCTCTTGAACTGGAAGATCGGAATGCCGGCGGGGCTGTTGACCGACACTTCCATGTATTGCCACGATCGCGCGGCGTATTTCCATCCCGACAGGATCAGCGCAATGACCCCGGGAAAGAAGAAGAGGATGTAGAGCACCAGATCGACCTTGGCCTGGGTGCGCGGTTGCCAGAGCCGGTAGAGGAAGTCACCCCGCACATGCCCGCCGCGCGACAGCGTGTAGGCCCCCGCCATCATGAACAGCGTGCCGTACATGATGAAGGACACGTCCAGCGCCCAGGCCGTCGGGTTGTTGAACAGGTAGCGCACGACCACCTCGTAGCCGGTGCCTACCGCCATCATGATGATGAGCCAGGCAAACGCCTTGCCGAACCATGCGGACAAGGCGTCCGCGAAGCGAATGTATCCGATCATGGGGTTTTCCTGCCGTACAAGGTGAGCCCCGGCGGTGTGGCCGCCGGGACTGCGTTCATGCCGCTCCAATACGTCGGATCAGGCCGGCATCTTGCCTGGGAAATAGTGATTGTAGGCAAGGGTGTAGTCAGGGGAGTTCATGAGGTCGTAGAAGGCGACCTGCTCCACCCACGCCCGCTGGCTGTCGAGAACCCGCTTCATGAACGGGTCTTCCTCGAGAATCGGGATCATGACATCCCATGCCTTGATCTGCGCGTCGAGGATCTCCTGCGAGGTCCGGTGCACGGTAACGCCGGCCTCTTCCTGAAGCCATTTGAGGTCTTCGGAGTAGCGCCGCATCGCCTTGGCTGTGTTCGCCGTTGAGACCGCCTCGACGGAATACCGAAGAATGGCCTGCAGGTCCGGCTCGAGATCATCCATGAAATCCTTGGAGAACAGGAATTCGAAGGCTTCGGCGGCCTGGTGATAGGACGACAGGTAGTAGTTCTTCGCCACGTCCTGCGCGCCGAAATCCTTGTCCGAGGACGGGTTGTTGAATTCGAAGGCGTCGATCACGCCGCGTTCCATGGCCGGCACGATCTCGCCGCCCGGAAGCTGTGCGACCGACATGCCCATCGACTGCAAGAGATCCGCAGCAAGGCCGACCGTGCGGTACTTGAAGCCCTGGATATCCGCGACCGTATTGACCTCGCCCTTGAACCAGCCGAAGGGCTGCGCGAACATCGGGAAACCGAGATAGCCGTAGACGTTCATCCCCATGATGTCCTGGGTGAGCTCGCGGTAGAGTTCCGACCCGCCGCCTTCATAGAACCAGCTGAGCATCGCGGTGGACGAGCCGCCCAGAACCGGGCCGGTACCGAACAGCGACGCGGCCTTGTTCTTGCCGTACCAGTAGGCCGACACCGAATGCGCCGCATCGAGCACGCCGTCATTCACCGCATCGATGACCTGGAACGGAGCAACGACCGCACCTGCCGGAAGCAGATCGACCTGCAGCCGGCCACCCGACATCGCGTTGACCCTGTCGGCATAATCCTGGGCGAATTCCTGCCAGATGTTGGAAGCCGACCACGAGGTCTGCATCTTCATCACGATCGGCGCCTGAGCGAGCACCGCGGGCGCCGCCAGAGCACCCGTCGCGGCACCTCCCGCGAGCGCCGACTTCTTCAAGAACGACCGACGATTGACACTATTGCTGGACATGAACGTCCTCCCTGTTTTTTTTACGAGCTTGGTACGATGCACCAAATCAGACCTGCTTCAACCGGTCAAAGCGAAAAAGGTTCGTTAACCTTCATTCATCCGGGACTCGTGCGGTCGCTTCTCTTCCTCGCCACCGGCTTCCAGTGCAGCGATCACCCCGCGCAATTCCGCAAGTCCGCGCAACCGGCCGACGAGCGGATAGCCCGGATGCGTGCCGCGTCCGACATCGCCGGCCAGTTCATGCCCGTGATCGGGTCGGAACGGGATCTCGTGATCCTCCCGGCCGGCAGCCCGCCTGCGCGCCTCTTCCGCGAGCAGCGCGCGTATGAGTGCCACCATGTCGGCGTCCCCGTCGAGATGCGCCGCCTCATGGAACGAGCCGTCCGCTTCGCGCGCCACATTGCGCAGATGCACGAAATGCACCCGGTCGGCGAAGCGCCGCAGCATCGCCGCGAGGTCGTTCTCCGCCCGCGCGCCGAAGGCGCCGCTGCAGAAGGTCAACCCGTTCGCCGGGGACGGTGCCGCATCCAGCAACCGCGCCACATCGGCCTCCGTCGAGACGATCCGCGGCAATCCGAAGATCGGCCAGGGCGGATCGTCGGGATGCACGCAAAGCCGCAGGCCCAGCTCCTCGGCCGTCGGCACCACCTCGGCAAGAAACCGATCGAACGCCGCCTCGAGATCCGCCCGCGTAACCCCGTCCCAACGCGCCAGCACCTCCCGCAACCCCGGCACGTCATAGCGCGCATAGGCACCCGGCAGCCCCGACATGATCGCGGTCAGCAATTCAGCCCGCGCGCTCTCAGTCGCGCTCTCGTGCCAGGCCCGCCCGGCGGCCGCCACCTGCGGCAGATGGTCGGCCTCCGCCCCCGGGCGCGCCAGCATGCAGATGTCGAAGGCCGCCGCATGGACCGCCGAAAACCGCAAAGCCCGCCCGCCGCCCCGCACCGGCGCATCGAACTGGGTGCGCGTCCAGTCCAGCACCGGCATGAAGTTGTAGCACACCGTCCGGATGCCACATTCCGCGAGATTGGCCAGCGACTGGCGATAGCTGGCGAAAAGCCCGTCGAGCCGCCCTTCCCCGCGCTTGATGTCCTCGTGCACCGGCAGGCTCTCGACCACGTCCCACCGAAGCCCGAGATCGGGGTCCGCCGCGACCAGCGCCTGACGCTCCCGGATCGCATCCACGCTCCAGACGTCGCCGTAGGGCACTTCGTGCAGCGCACTCACCACGCCGCTGGCCCCGGTCTGCGCCACCTCGGCGAGCGAGATCCGATCCAGCGGCCCGAACCAGCGCCAGCTCTCCCGCATGTTCACCCCTCTCCGGCAAGCGCCGGTGCGGCACCATTTCCGGGACGAGCCTAGACGCGGAGCCGTCCCGTCGCAACGTCCCGAGCGCGCCGGGCCGGCCGGACCTGCCCGGCGCTCACAGGTCCTATTCCAGCCGTGCCGCATGCAATTCGAAGGCAAACTCCGGCTGGAAGCGGTAGGGCGCAGCGAAGGTGACCACCCCGCCGAGACGCGCATTCGCCAGCCCGCAGGCCGCACCGGCCTGCCGGGCCAGATCGGGGGCCGCCTCCGGCCCGTCTTCCGACCAGACGAGCACGATCCCCTCGCACGAGGAACTGCCGTCGAGACGGTCAAGCGACACGATCGGCTTACCGGGGCGCTGCAGGGCCAGGTTGCCCGCCAGCCATTCCTTGTCGGCGACCATCACGCCGGCATCCGGAAAGGCCGCTTCGAGCCGCGGAACCAACCCGTCGAGCGGCGCCGCGCGCCGCGACGGCGACCCGGGCAGGCCGTAAAGCGCCTCGATCGGCAGCATCACCAGCACCAGCGCAGCCGCAAACCCGACGGCGCGCAGCAGACCCCGCCGCGCCGGATCGCCGGCGCGGGCGATGAGCCAGAGCGCCAGAAGCGGTGCGACAGCGAAGAGCACCGGCTGCATCCAGCGATCCTTCACGTTCGTCGCCCCGCTCGCGACGACGACCACCGCCACGAGCACGAGCCCGATCACCGCGACCCGCCACAGGAACCGATCCAGCGGCGGCAGCCGCCGGCCGGCGGCGCGCTTCGTCCCGCGATGCCGGAAATGAAGAAACCCGGTAACAGCCAGCGGCAGCGCCAGAAACAGCGCGGCGGCGAGCAGGGTCGCCCCGAGGCCCTGCGCCGCGACCAAGGGATCGAACCCGGCCGTCTCGACGATGTCGAGCTTGCCACGCGAGCCGGTCGCGAGGTCCGGAGCCGTCAGCATCCACCGCAGCGGCAACGCGGTGACCAGAGCCGCGACGATGCCCGCCACGAGGATCCCCCCCGGCCGCAGCCCGCCCCGGAATTCCTTCATCGACAGCGCCGCCAGCAGCAGCGCCGGCGGCACGAAGGCAAAGTTGAACTTCGCGATCATCCCGAGTCCCGCCAACACCCCGAAAAGCAGCCAGCCGCCGCGCTTTCCGGGCAGGGTGCGCGTGACGAACACCAGACAGGTCAGCGCCGCAAGGCAGGTCGCCAGAACCGAATGGGTGAGCGCGCGCTGGCTCTCCCAGGCGAATTGCGGCACCAGCATCAGGGCAAGCGTCGCCGGCCCCGCCACCCGGGGAAGATGCGCCGTGCGCAGCAGGAACCAGACCGCGAGACAGGTCCCGGCCAGCAAGGCGTTCTTGAGGAGCGCGAGCGCCAGCACCGGATCGGGCACGATCCGGAAGAGCCCCCATTGCAACCACATGTAGAGCGGCGGCTGCGGCCCGTAGCCCCAGGCCAGCTCCCGCGCCTCCAGCACCGCCTGCGCCTCGTCGAGCCCGAGCGCCCCGCCGATCAGCATGCGGTAGATCACCTGAAGGACGAACCAGCCGCAGATCAGCGCGATCCAGAACCGGTCCCCCTGCGCCTGTCGTGCCATCCACCCTGTCCCATCCGCCTGCCCGTCGCGCCCGCTCTACTCCGGATCGACGCCGGAAGGGAACGACCTTCCCGCCGCCTCAGACCCCCGCCGCGATGCCCGGGTGCCCCATCGGCTCAGAATGCGCGGACGGCTTCGCTCCGGCGCCAAGCTGCGGCGCGATCCGGTGGAGCGCACCGGGCCGCCAGCTCCGATCCATCAGCCAGCGCAGCCGCGCCGCCTCCGCCAGGTCACCGGGATCGGCCGGCCCCTCCCGGTCGCGATGCCCCAAGAGTGCGACCATCCGGTCGAGCAGCACGGGTCGCGCATCCCCCTTGGCCGCCAGCGGCCCGGAGAAATCGCAGCCCGCCCGCCAGACCCGCACCACCTCCGCATCGAGCGCGAGCCCTGCCGCCTCGGCGCCTTCGGCGACCCAGACCAGCGCATCGTCCGACAGGAGTGTGACCGGACCGCCGCCGCCGACGCTGCCATGATCGCCGGGAAACCAGCATTGCCGGTAGCGCCCGGGCGCCCCTTCGGCGTCCAGCGCCGCAAGATTGTCCCACAGCGCCGGTCGGAAGGTGCGCCGCCGCTCGTCGATCGCCACCGCATGCCGGGCGGACAGCACCGCCCGCGAAAGCCGCGTATCGTGAAAGCCGAGCCCGCGATTGACCCGCTCCGAGAGCCAGACATGCTCGGGCACCCCGAGCGCCCCCACCGTATCCCACACCCCGAGAAAGGCGATGCGCGGCCCGGAATCGGAGCCGTGATCGACACAGAATTTCTCGCGGAACGCCCGGGCCACCGTGCCCTCGGGGCGGGTGCCTTCGCCTCGCGCGCGATAGAGCGCCAGGGCCCGCGGGATCGCCGCGGCATTGGCCCGTGCGAGGATGCCGCAATTGCGGATCAGCCCGGCCAGCGAGCGCGCCGTATAGGCCCCCCGCGAGAAGCCCAGCAGGTAGATCTCGTCGCCGGGCGCATAGTTGAACACCAGAAACCGGTAAGCCGTCTCGAGCGTCGCGGTCAGCCCGAGCCCGAACATGCCGCCCAGCGCCCGGTCGATGCCCTTGGCCAGCCGGCCGGTTCCCCGCCCGGCCCCCACGCCGTCGAGATGGCAGGTGATCTGCGCCACCCCCGCCGCATCATGCGGCAGCACCGCTTGGGCGAGCTTGAGCACATTGGTCGCATGAAGGGAATCGAGACGTTTCCAGGTGCCGTCACAGGCAATGACGATCCGTTTCATGGGCGTTGTCGACCTCGCATATCCGGATCGCCGCCGTCAGGCGGACGCGCACCGGATCCGGGGCGATCGTTCTTGTGCTTCTCGGAATGAAGAGCCCGCGGCGCGGGATGCGACCAACCCTAGTCGATAAAGGTTTATCAATCCTGCACCGGCGCGCGGTCAGTCCCGCCGCGGCGGCGTGGCTTCACATGCTTGGTCAGGGACGTCACGTTGGCCTTCTTGCGCCCCTCATAGGGGTTCTTGCCGGCCCTCAGGAACATCCGGATCGGCGTGCCCGGCATCTCAAAGTCACGCCGCAAGCCATTGACGAGGAAACGCTTGTAATCCTCGGGCACCGCTTCGGGGATCGAGGTGAACACCACGAAGGTCGGCGGCCGGGTCTTCACCTGCGTCATGTAGCGCATGCGGATGCGCCGGCCGCCGGGCGCGGGCGGCGGATGATCGGCGATCTGGTCGCCGAGCCAGCGATTGAGCCGCGCCGTCGAGATCCGGGTATTCCACACCCCGTAGGCCTGCAGGATCGCCGCGTGCAGCCGGTCGAGCCCCTTGCCGGTCAGCGCCGAGACCATCACCATCGGAGCGCCCCGGAGCTGCGGCAACAGCCGCCCGAAGGCCTCGCGCAATTCGTTGAGCTTCTGCGGCTTCGCGTCCTCGAGATCCCACTTGTTGACCGCCACCACCACCGCGCGCCCCTCGCGCTCCGCGAGATCGGCGATGCGCAGGTCCTGGCTCTCGAACGGCACCTGCACGTCCAGAAGCACCACGACCACTTCGGCGAACTTCACCGCCCGCAACCCGTCCGACACCGAGAGCTTCTCGAGCTTCTCCTGAACCTTGGCCTTCTTGCGCATGCCCGCCGTGTCGAAGATCCGGAACGGCGTGCCCAGCCACTCGGTCCGTACCGCGATCGCGTCGCGGGTGATGCCCGCCTCCGGGCCGGTCAGCAGCCGGTCCTCGCCGATGATCGCGTTGACCAGCGTCGACTTGCCGGCATTCGGCCGCCCCACCACCGCGATCTGGATCGGCCGCCCCTCGGGGATCTCGGCGGCATTGCCCTCCTCGTCGACGCTGTCGTCGAGGGGTGCGATCGCCTCCGCCCGGTCGTCGATGTCCTGCGCCGCCTCGATCAGCGGGGCCAGCACGGCGCGCAACTCGTCGAGCCCGCCGCCATGCTCCGCCGACAGCGCCAGCGGCTCGCCGAGCCCGAGTTCGTAGGCCTCCATGATCCCGGCATCCGCGGCCCGGCCCTCGGCCTTGTTGGCCACCAGGAGCACCGTCGCGCCCCGCTTGCGCAGCATCGAGGCCAGATCGCGATCGAGCGGTGTCAGCCCGACCCGCGCATCGACCATGAAGAGCACGGCATCCGCCATGCCGATCGCCCGCTCGGTCAGCGCCCGCATCCGGCCCTGCAGGCTCTCGTCGGTCGCCTCCTCGAGCCCCGCCGTGTCGATCGCGGTGAAGCGCAACTGCCCCAGCCGGGCATCGCCCTCGCGCAGATCGCGGGTCACCCCGGGCTGATCGTCCACGAGCGCCAGCCGCCGCCCGACCAGCCGGTTGAACAGCGTGGACTTGCCCACATTGGGGCGTCCGATGATCGCGAGACTGAACGACATGATCGAAGCTTCCGACAGGACCGCGGGAGGCGCGCGCCTCCGGGATCGCGTTCCTTAAACCCTGTGACGCCTATTGGAAAGCGAGAAGCTGGCCGTCGCGGTTCACCACATAGAGCACGCCCCCGGCCACTGCGGGCGGGGTCGCGGCGCCACCGGGCAGCGCGATCTCCGCGAGCAGCGCGCCGCTCGTCGGCGAGAAGGCCCGCAGGAAGCCGTCCGCGCTCGCGACCCAGAGCCGGCTCCCGGCCAGAACCGGGCCGAAATGCACCACGGCCGTCGTCGGCTCGCCCCGGGAGAACAGGAACCGCCGCGGCGGCTGGAATTGCGGCAGCTCCGTCGCCCAGACCACCTCTCCGGTATCGGCCCGCGCCCGGATCAGCGCGCCGGTATCCGACACGAAGAACAGCGCGCCCCCCACCGGAACGACCGGCCCGTAGGCGCCCTCCGCCATGGTCCAGAGCCGCGCGCCGGTATCGGCCTCGATCCGCGTGGTCCGGCCGCTCTGGTTCGCCACGAAAACGCTGTCACCCACGATGACAGGATCGCCGCTGATATCATTGATATTGTTTCGCGAAAGATCACGGCGCCCTCCGCCGACGGCCGTCCCCCACTGCCGGAACCCGGTCGCGGGCTGAACCCCGAGCACCTCGCCCGAAGCGAAGGGCAGCACGGCGATCCGGCCGGTTATCGCCGGCGTCGCCCCGCCCAGCAGGCCGGTGCCGCCCGAAGCCTCGACGGTCCAGAGCTCCTCGCCCGATCCGGCCGCGAAGGCATAGGCCACGTCGTCGCGGGCCACCACGATCACCCGCCCGTCGCGCACCGCGGGTGCCGCCCGGACCGGCGCGCTCAGGGAGTTGCGCCAGATCGTGCCGCCGGAAGACGGGCTCAGCGCGTGGATCTCGCCGAACCCGGTGGTGACATACATCGCGCCGCCCGCCAGGGCGATGCCCCCGCCGAGACCGCTGTCGGGCTCCTGGCCTTCCGGCACGAGGCTCCGGCTCCAGGCCGTGCGCCCGTCGCGGGCATTGAAGGCCGAGAGCCGCCCGGCCGCATCCATCGTGAAGATCAGCCCGCCGGCCACCACCGGGGCCGTGAGGATGCGCGAGCGCTTGCCCTCGCCCTCGCCGACCGTGGTACTCCAGCGCAGCTGCGGCACCGCCGCCAGCGCAGCATTGCCGGCCCCGCTTCCGCCGGCCGTGCCGTTGCGATGGGTCCAGTCGGCATTCACGCGTTCCGCCGGCAGCGCAACCGGCGGCGCGGCCACACGCGTCGCCTCCTCGGCGGCCTCGGCAGCCGCGGAGAGCCGCACGGGCTCGCGTGGGCCCGGCAACGGCGGGTCGTTGTCACCGCAGGCCACCAGCGCCAGAGCCGCCGCCAGGAGGAGCGCCGTCGGGCGGCCTCCGGAGACCGGTCGGGCAAGCGTCGAGACGACGGGAGTGTTCATGAATGCGGCCCCGGACCCGTCAGCCGCCGGCCGGAGCCGTGACGCCGGGCAGGCCCGGCGCGCCGCCGAGCGGCAAAGCGCCGCCGGAGGCGATGATGAGCTGGCGCAGCCGGTCGCCCTGACCCTGGGGGGCAGCGGGATCTGCGAGCGCCGCCTCGAGATCGGCCAGCGCCGCCTCGGTCTCGCCCGCCTCGAGCCGGGCCAGGGCACGCTGCTCGAGCGCGAGCGGCCGGAAGGGCGCGCCCTCCGCACTCAGCCCCTCGAGCGCGGCCAGCCGCTCGGACATCTCCATCGCCTCGCCCAGCAGCATCACCCGCTGCAGGGTCGCCAGATCGCGGTAGATCGGCCCGACGCTGCCATCGGACGCGACCCCGGCCAGAAGATCCGCCGCCGCAGCGATGTCACCGGTCTCCATCAGGCTTCCGGCCTGCGCCAGCCGCGCCACGACGGCCGCCTCGCCCAGCTCCGGGGCCAGCGTGTCGAGCGCCGCGGCGCGTTCGGCCGCATCCTCCACGAGCAGGGCCGCGCGCAGCGCATCCCCCGCCATGCGGGCCTCTTCCTCGGCCTTGTGCTTGCGCCATTCGTTGTAGCCGGCCGCGCCGACGATCAGCACCAGCCCCAGCCCGATCAGCCAGCCCCAGCGGCGCAGGAAAGCATAGAAACGATCGCGACGGACTTCCTCGCTCACCTCGTGAATGAAGGAATCAGTTTCGCTCAACGGTTTCGCCTCCGGTCGCTGGAAGGCCGGGGTATACATCCGGGTCCGGAGCCTGCCAAGCCCGATCGCCGGCAAGGCGTCGCCCACCGTTGCTTGACGCCGCGACCCGACTATGTATTCGAAATGGTTGCGGGTATCGTGACCATCTGAACGACCGCGAGGCAGAGGTCCCGGAAAATAGGGACATGCCGGGCAGGGACCGACATGGGGGACAACGGCGCACGGAACCGGGCTGGACCGGAAACGCGCCGGACTTGGGGTGCGGCGATGCGCGATCCTGTGCGTCTCCGGCGACGGGAGTGACCGATGCGACTGTTTTCAATTCTGAGCGCCGTGCTCGTCGGACTGTTCCTCTACGCCCTCGTGATGGAACGCGACACGCTGCGCGCGCTCGCCGGCGTCGAGGTCGAGGCCGCCGAGACCGAGGCCGGTGAGGCCGCCCCGGCGGCGCAACCCGCCGTCGCGGTGGTCGCGATGCATTCCGAAGCGCGCGCAGTCGAGAGCGGCATCGTGCTGCGCGGGCGCACCGAGGCCCGCCGCGAGGTCGTGGTGCGCGCCGAAACCACCGGCCTCGTGATCTCCGAACCCCTGCGCCGGGGCACCCTCGTCGCCGCCGGCGACCTCCTGTGCCGGCTCGATCCCGGTCCCCGCCCGGCCCAGCTCGCCGAAGCACAGGCCCGTCTCGCGGAGGCCGAAGCCAACAGCCGCGCCTCCGAAAGCCTCGTCGAACGCGGATTCACCTCGGAAACCACCGCGATCGCCAACCGGGCCGCCCTTCAGGCCGCCCAGGCCGCCATCGACCAGGCCGAACGCGAACTGACGCGGCTCGAGATCCACGCGCCCTTCGGCGGCATCCTCGACGCCGACACCGCCGAACTCGGCGAATTGCTGCAGCCCGGCTCGGAATGCGCCACGATCATCGATCTCGACCCGATCAAGCTCACCGGTTTCGCCCCCGAACGCCTCGTCGACCAGATCGAGCCGGGCGCCGCCGTTGGCGCACGCCTGCTCAATGGCGAGGAATTCGTCGGCACCGTCTCCTTCGTCTCGCGCTCCGCCGACGACGAGACCCGCACCTTCCGTGTCGAGGCCGAGGTGCCGAACCCCGACCTCGCGATCCGCGACGGCATCACCGCCGAGATCCTCGTCTCGCTCGAAGGGCGCAGCGGCCATCTCCTGCCGCAATCCGCACTCACCCTCGACGATGCCGGCCGCATCGGCGTGCGCAGCGTCGAGGACGACCACGCGACGTTCCAGCCGGTCGAGGTGATCCGCGACACCGCCGACGGCGTCTGGGTCGCCGGCCTTCCCGAGGCCCTCGACGTGATCGTCGTCGGTCAGGATTTCGTGACCGAAGGCCAGCCGATCACCGTGACCTTTCCGGAGGACGCCGAATGATCGGCATCGTCGACTGGGCGACCGCCCGCGCCCGCACGATCGTCGCCTTCGTGATCCTGTCGCTCGCGGCGGGCTTCTACGCCTATCTGGCGCTGCCCAAGGAGGGCGAGCCCGACATCGAGATCCCGGCGCTCTTCGTCTCCGTGCCCTTCCCGGGCATCTCCGCCCAGGATTCCGAAAAGCTGCTCGTGCGCCCGCTCGAGACCGAGCTGCGCGGCCTCGACGACCTCAAGAAGATGTCCTCGACCGCCGCCGAGGGCTATGCCGGCGTCGTGCTCGAATTCGAGTTCGGCTGGGACCGCAACGCGGCGCTCGCCGATGTGCGCGACCGGGTCACCCGTGCCCAGGCCGGCTTCCCCGACGGCGCCGACCAGTATTCCATCAACGAGATCAACTTCTCCGAATTCCCGATCCTCGTCGTTTCGCTCTCCGGCGCGGTGCCCGAACGCACTTTGCTGCGCGTCGCCAAGGAGTTGCAGGACGAGATAGAGAGCATGCCGCAGGTGCTCGAGGCCGGTCTCGCGGGCCAGCGCGACGAGATGCTCGAAGTGGTGATCGACCCGCTCAAGCTCGAAGCCTACAACGTCACCGCCGACGAGCTTCTCTCGGTCGTCACCCGCAACAACCAGCTCATCGCCGCCGGCGAGGTCGATGCCGCCACCGGCTCCTTCGCGGTCAAGATCCCCGCCGCCTTCGACGGCCCGCAGGACGTCTACGCCCTGCCGGTCAAGGTCAACGGCGACAGCGTCGTCACCCTGGGCGATCTCGCCGAGATCCGCCTGACCTTCGAGGACCGCGAGGGCGTCGCGCGCTTCAACGGCGAGCCGACGGTCGCGCTGCAGGTGGTCAAGCGCAAGGGCGAGAACGTCATCGACACCGCGGCCCTCGTCCGCGCGACCGTCGAGGCCGCCCGCGCCACCTGGCCCGAGGAACTGCAGCAGGCGGTGCAGGTCGACTTCTCGATGGATTCGAGCTCCGAAGTCGCCCGCATGGTCAGCCAGCTCGAAGGCTCGGTGCTGACGGCGATCTGCCTCGTGATGGTCGTCGTGCTCGCCAGCCTCGGCACCCGCTCGGCGCTCCTGGTCGGCTTCGCGATCCCCACCTCCTTCATGCTCTGCTTCGCGCTCCTGGCGGTCTTCGGCATCTCGATCTCCAACATCGTGATGTTCGGCCTCATTCTCGCCGTCGGCATGCTCGTCGACAGCGCCATCGTCGTCGCGGAATACGCCGAGCAACGCATCGAGGACGGTCAGGGCCCGATGCGCGCCTACGCCGAGAGCGCGCGGCGCATGTTCTGGCCGATCATCTCCTCGACCGCGACCACGCTCTGCGCCTTCCTGCCGATGCTGTTCTGGCCCGGCGTCGCCGGCGAGTTCATGGGCAACCTGCCGGTCACGCTCATCTTCGTGCTCTCCGCCTCGCTCGTGGTCGCGCTCATCTACCTGCCCGTCCTCGGCGGCATCGCCGGCCGGTTCTCGCGCCATGTGGAACACGGCTCCGCCTTCCTGCATGACCGTCTCTCCTTCTGGATCCGCGCCGCCCTGCTGATCCCCGGAGCGCTCCTGCTCCTGATCGGACTTCAGACGCTGGTGCGCGGCACGATCCTGCCGGGCCTTCTGGCCATCATCGCCGGCTGCGTCGCCCTCACGCTGATCGGCGGGTCGCTGCGTCACCGCAAGATCGCCGAGGTCGGCCATGCCGGCTACCGCCCGACACCCTTCGGCCGGGTCGTGCGCCTGCTCACCGGCAACCCGATCATGCCCTTCGTCGCGGTGGCCGCCGTCGTGATCTTCGTGATGTCGGTCTTCTCCTATTTCGGCACCCATTCGAAGGGGGTCGAATTCTTCGTCGAGACCGAGCCGGAGCGCGCCGTCGCCTATGTCCGCGCCCGCGGCAACCTCTCCATCGAGGAGAAGGACGAGCTCGTGCGCCAGGTCGAGAGCGTCATCGCCGAGACCGAAGGCGTCTCGGCCATCTTCGCCTTCGCCGGCGCGGGCGGGCTCGACAACAGCGGCGCCGAACAGGGCCCGCGCGATGCCATCGGCCAGGTCCAGATCGAGCTCGAACCCTGGGGCGACCGCGCGGCGGGCCGCGAAATCCTCGCCGACATCAACACCCGCCTCGCCGACATCCCCGGCATCCGCGCCGAGATCTCCGAACAGGCCCAGGGCCCCGCCCAGGGCAAGCCGGTGCATCTGCGCCTGACCGGTCCCGACTGGGAGGAGCTGCGCGCCACGACCCTCATGGTCAACGATCACTTCACCGCCCAGGAGACCCTGCGCGACGTCGAGAACACCCTGCCGCTCCCGGGCATCGACTGGCAGATCGACGTCGACGTGGCCCAGGCCGGCCGCTACGGCGCCGATGTCGCCACCGTCGGCGCGATGGTCCAGCTGGTCACCCGCGGCCTCACCCTCGACACCATGCGCGTCGACAGCTCCGACGAGGAGATCGACATCCGCGTGCGCCTGCCCGAACAGGACCGGCTCCTGTCGACCCTCGACACGCTCCGGGTCCGCACAGCACAGGGCCTCGTGCCGCTCTCGGCCTTCATCACCCGCACGCCGGTGCCCTCGCTGGCCCAGATCGACCGCTACCAGGGCGCGCGCTACTTCGACGTGAAGGCCGATATCGGCCCCGAGGGCAACGCCAACGTCGAGATCGCCGCCCTCACCGAATGGCTCGAAACCGAAGCCGACCTGCCCGAGAGCATCGGCTGGGAATGGACCGGCGACCAGGAGGACCAGGCCGAGAGCCAGGCCTTCCTGTCGAGCGCCTTCGCCGCGGCGCTGGGGCTGATGTTCGTGATCCTGCTCGCGCAGTTCAACTCGGTCTACAATTCCGTGCTTGTCCTCACCGCCGTCGTGCTCTCGATCACCGGGGTGCTGATCGGCATGCTGGTGATGGACCAGACCTTCTCGATCATCATGACCGGCACCGGCATCGTGGCCCTCGCCGGCATCGTCGTGAACAACAACATCATCCTGATCGACACCTATCAGGAATACGCCCGCTACATGCCCCGCCTCGAGGCCATCGTGCGCACCGCCGAATCGCGCCTGCGCCCCGTCCTGCTGACCACCGATCACCACCATGGCCGGCCTCTCGCCGATGATGTTCGGCATCTCGGTCGACTTCTTCAACGGCGGCTATACCGTGAACTCGCCCTCCGCGATGTGGTGGACCCAGCTCGCCACCGCCGTCGTGTTCGGCCTCGGCCTCGCCACCGTGCTGACGCTGATCGTGACACCGGCCCTGCTCGCGATCCGGGTCTGGCTCTCGGAAGGCGTCGGCGCCTTCGTCGCGGCCGTGAAGGCCTGGCTCGGCGGCGCCGAGAGCCGCGCCGCCCGCGACCGCGCGCTCCGCCGGCTGGCGCGCGGCGCCACTGCCGAGGACATCACCTGGACCGATGCTCCCGCCGCATCCGCCCCGGTCTTCGCCCCGCAGCCGCGCGCCGCCGAATAGGCAATGCGGGGGGCCGCCCGGATCGGGCCCCGTCGCGACGCGGCGCCGGCCTGCGGCAATTCCGCATTCCCCGCCCACTGTCATACGCCTGTGAAACTCCGGCCCTAGGGTCGCGCGCATGCGGGGTGTGACCCCGTCCTCCCATCAAGCCTCAGGAGCCAGACATGAAGGATTTCGAGCGAGACTATCCCGACCACAAGGAGACGATGGGATACGAGCACGGCGACGAGCCGCAGTGCAACACCTCCGCGAATCGCAACTTCTACGAAGTGATGGAAGCCCGCGTGCAGCGCCGGGGCTTCATGCTCGGCGGGCTCGCCGCCATCGCGACCGGCTTCATCGGAACGCAGCTCACCGGCAAGGCCGCGCTGGCGCAGGGCACATCCTCCCTGATCGGCTTCACGGCGGTGCCCATCAGCTTCGAGGACAAGGTGCTCGTGCCCGAGGGCTACAGCTTCCAGGTCCTCGCCCCCACCGGCGAGCCGATCACCGGCGACATGCCCGCCTTCCGCTCCGGCGCCAACACCGGTGCCGAGCAGGAAGTGCAGATCGGCCAGCATCATGACGGCATCCATTTCTTCCCGATCGACGGCTCGTCCGAGGACGGCCTCATCGCGGTGAACCACGAATACATCGAGCCGCGCTTCCTGCATGCCGAGAAAGAGGGCTACAAGGGCCAGCCCATCGACGGCGATTTCGTGCTCTACGATGCCGACGGCCTGCGCGACGACGACGAAGTGCGCATGGAGATCGCCGCGCACGGCGTGTCGGTCTACCGCACCACGAAGCAGGCCGACGGCTCTTGGGCGATCGTGGCCGATCCGCACAACCGCCGGATCACCGCGAACACGCCCATGGAGATCGCCGGTCCGGTCCGCGGTGCTCCGCATGTGCGCACGAAGTACAGCCCGGACGGCACCATGACCCGCGGCACGGTGAACAACTGCGCCCACGGCGTGACGCCCTGGAACACCTACATGGCCGCGGAGGAAAACTGGGCGGGCTACTTCTCCAACACCGACCAGATCGACCAGAAGCCCGACCAGCCGCGCGAACACGCCCGCTACGGCGTGTCCGATGACCCGAAGGGCGGCCGCTATGGCTGGCACCTCGCGGCTTCGGGCGCCGACGAATTCGTGCGATTCAACGCCTCCGCGACCGGCGCCTCGGCCACGGACGATTACCGCAACGAGCCCAACACCTACGGCTGGATGGTCGAGATCGACCCGTTCGACCCCGACTCCACGCCGATCAAGCGCACCTCGCTCGGTCGCTTCGCCCATGAGGGCGTTGTGTTCGCGCCGGCTGTCGAGGGCGCGCCGGTGGTCTGCTACTCGGGAGACGATTCCCGGTTCGAATACGTCTACAAGTTCGTGTCCGACGGCGTCTACGTGCCCGGCGAGACCGATGGCTCGATCCTCGACAGCGGCACGCTCTATGCGGCCAGGTTCAACGACGACGGCACCGGCGAATGGCTGGCGCTGGCACCGGACCAGAACGGGCTGACGCCCGCCAACGGCTTCGCCGATCTTGCCGACATCCTCGTCAACACCCGTCTCGCCGCAGACGCCGCCGGCGCGACCAAGATGGACCGCCCCGAATGGGGCACCATCGATCCGACGACCGGCGCGGTCTATTTCTCGCTCACCAACAACTCGCGTCGCACCCAGGTGGAGGTCGATGCGGTCAATCCCCGGGCCGAGAACAATTTCGGCCAGATCGTCCGGTGGAACTACGAGAACGGCGACCACACCGAGGCAAACTTCACCTGGGACCTGTTCGTGATCGCAGGAAACGCCAACAATTCGGCCGTCGCCACCGGCGGCGCGCTGGGCGACGACAACATCTTCGCCTGTCCGGACGGGCTCTGGTGCGACGAGACCGGCCGCATCTGGATCCAGACCGACATGGGCGATATCGGCCCCGACTACGAAGGTCCGCTCAAGGATTTCGGGATGAACGCAATGCTCGCCGCCGATCCGACCACCGGCGAGATCAGGCGCTTCCTGACCGGACCCTGGGGTCAGGAGACCACCGGTGTCGTCGCCACGCCCGACGGCAGGACGCTGTTCGTGAACTTCCAGCATCCCGGCGCCCATGCGACGCCCGAGCAGTTCGCGGCCGGCGACTTCGGGTCGGGCTTCCCCGACTATGACGGCAGCGTGCCACGCTCGGCGACGATCGTCATCACGAGGGACGACGGCGGCCTCGGTCGGCTCCTGATCGGCCCAAACACCAAGGGAAGGGCGCGCCGCGCGGCGCGCCCTTTCGCTTGTGAGGGGACAGCCGTTTGACCGCGTCGCGACAATGAGCGTGCGTGCCGGGCTCCAGACGCTTCGCGCTCGCGACCCCTCTGCCCGAAGGAACTCCCGCCGGCCGGACCCGCGCGCCCATCAGCGCGAAGCGGCCGGCGTGCTGCCTGCATGTTTCGCGCTGCAGACAACCGTGATATCCGGGGACTCGCGATCTGGAATCCAACGAACCACGCAC
>CAVQAX010000015.1:0-116383 GCA_963710515.1 uncultured Alphaproteobacteria bacterium | reverse complement strand
CCATCCTGAAACACATGCCGCATCTCGATGTTGACGTGCTTGATCTTCAGGGAGGCCACCGCTCCCACACGCGCGCCCGTCAGCATGAAGAACGCGAAAAGAGCTTTGTCGCGTTTCTCGAAGTCGGTCCGAAACGGCATCGCCTGAAACGCATGGGCGGCCGCCTCCATTGATGGATAAGGAACGTCGCGCTGGGCGTGGGCGGCGCGTGACCGCTTCTTCGTATTGTTGAAATAGGCGACGTCGGAGTAGTTCAGCACCCGTTTGAAGCCGGGCCTTCCGACCAGCCAGTGAAAGAACTTTTTGACCAGCCTCAGCGTCGCGTCCATGGTCGTCATGCCCAGCGGCCTGCCGGTCTTCGCGTTCCGGGATTCCTCGAGATGCTCTTTGAAGGCGACCGCCTGATGAACATGGAATCGTCTGAACGGCTTGAAACCGGTGCTTTGCTCAAAACGCAGGATCGCCGCCAGAGACTTGTCGATCGTGGTCTCGTCGAGACCTTCGGCATTGCGCTGATAGATCGCGTAGGAACGCTTCAGCCGCTCATTTTCTTCAATCACTTTTCGCATTGAAAGTCCTTCTCTTCGATACTGCCGCTCAACACGATTTCCATTGCTTCTGGGGCCGAATTTTCACGGTCCGCAGCGGCGTCCGGAAGTCATGGTTTGCGCTAGGGTTCTCAGGTTCCATTAGGTCCCCTTCGCGCTGCGTGAGGTGATTTGCAGATGGTCGGACAATCGCGCCAAGTCCGCCTTTCCCACGAGGCGGACGCAGGTCCCTTCGCAGGCGTCGCAGAGCGACTCCAACTTGCCTCTGGCAGGCGAAGCGGTGTATAGTCGGCCATTCCGCCGTAGGCGTTTCTGGCGGCACCGGCAGGTCATGCAGTAGAACTGATGAGGTGCCAGCGCGATCTTCGTCCGCGCCCCGCGCTGCGCCAGAAACTCCTTCAGCGCCTCGCCAAGAATCAGGTGGGGCTTTTCGCAGGTGAGAACCACCAGCCCTTTGTCACGCCATGCCCGCACCGTCTGGACCGATACGCCCAGAACCCGGGCCGCCTGCTCGTAGGTGTAGTGGCGGTGGATCTTGACGGCACGCCCCGAGACGCGTTTGCGCCATCAGTCGTGCCCGGCCTGTCCGGGTTCCACCCTGTTGGCTTCCGCCCATGCGTTCAGATCGGAGCCGCGATAGACGATTTTTCGGCCAAGGCGATAGAACGGCGGACCCATGTTCTTGTGCCGCCATTGTGCTAGCTTGGTGCGATCCCCCAGCAGCTCAAGTTCAGCATCGCCAAGGATGTAGTTTCGGTTCTGCTCGAAGAGATGCGCCATGATTCCAATCCCTTTCAGTTGGACTGAAATCGTTTGATCACGTCTCATCCGCCAAGAGAACGAAACAGGAAAGTTCGAATGCGACTTCCCGAAAGGGCTTAGATGGGTGTCCCTTTTTTCAGCTCACCCGCGATGTCAGCCAGAGCGTTTCTTTCGCTCCGCTCTGGAAGACCTCGCTCGCGCGGCATGCCAAAAAGTCCGCCTAAAAGCGCGTTGGCCGGAGGAGACCAATCGTCCTCGGTCAATTGGTCGATCGCCCAATCGGCGGCATTTCTCACATTTGCTTTGATGTCGAGAATCTCAAAAATCTTCTCAAGCGCGCGGCCAAACTCCGTCGAAGGGTGACTGCCCTGACTTGAAATGCCGAATGTCGGTTTTGCCTCCCTTTCTCTCGCGTACTGCCTCGCGAAGCGCAATGCTATCGTTCGAGCATAGTAGTTCGGGGGGCGATGAGGCACGCTCCAGAATTGCTTTTCCTGATCCAGCAGCTCTGTAAGCCTCTGATTGTATGCAATATAGGTCTCCAGAATTGTGACCAGAGAGTTATGGTAGAAGCCTGTATCAACAAGGTTCTTCTGCGCCAGATCACTCGCAGTTTCGAGCGGCCGTCGCGGCCGTCGCCGCTCGACGTTCTTCTGAATGGCGTCTCTCAGGCGGTGGACCATCGCGTCGTGTTCGGGGTCTTCATCGTGGTTTGAGCCGATTAGCTGATCCAACACCCCTTTGGTGTGTTCCACGATGGCTTTGACGGCATTCAGTTCCCTCAGAAACTCTTTCTTACTGTCATGGATGTTTGGCCTCGAATAGTCGAGCGAGGGGCGATCCGGATACAACAGGCCGCGTCTCCTGTATCCGAATAGTGTTTCGTCCAGCTCATTGAGCTGTTTGGCAATAGCCTCGTGGTCCATAAAGGGCAGCTTAGGTGCCCCCTTTCGGCATTTCAATTCGAAAGCGGAATGCGGCTATCCCAGATGTCCCGAGCCGAAAGGGTGGAAACCTGACGGGCTTTAGGCATTTACATTGTGGCGCTGGTCTCGCCTGCCGGAAGTGATTCGACCCTTGAGTTGGCACCGGACACGAACTCAGACCATCTTTCCATCAAGGCGCGCCGACGGTCGAGCAGGTCCGACCGCGCATAGGCTCGCTCCACGTTGGACCCGACCTTGTGGGCCAAACTCATTTCAGCGATCTCGCGCGGTGCGTTGGCCGCTTCCGACGCCCAATCCCGAAAGGTGGATCTGAAGCCGTGAACCGTGACTCCCTCGACGCCCATTCGGCGCAGCAGCATGAGCATCGACATGTTGGAAAGCGGCTTGTGGCGCTTCTGGCCTTCGAAAACGTATTCCGACTCCATTGCCCGAAGCGGCTCGATGACTTCCAACATCTCTGAGGTCAGCGGAACGCGATGCTCCACGCCTGTCTTCATACGTTCAGCCGGGCAGGTCCAGATGCCCATCTCGCAATCCAGCTCGTTCCATTTCATGCCCAGTATTTCGCCGGTGCGGGATCCGCTCAGACAGGCGAACATCAGCGCCTTCGCCGCCATCGCGTTGCGCGTTCTCAAACCGGCATAGAAGGCCGGCACATCCCGCCATGCCATCGCCGTGTGGTGCTTCGGCTTTGCGGTGACTTTTGGCAGGACCCGTGCATCCTTGACGGCGGTGACCGGGTTTTCGCCGGTCCGAAAGCCCTTCGACTTCGCCACGTCGAGCACTGCCTTGATCCTTTGGGCCAATCGACGCGCGGTTTCATGTTTCCCTGTCCAGATCGGCGACAGGCACATTAGAACCTCGGGCTGGCCGATGCTGTCGACCGGCATCCGCCCGATCTTGGGGAATGCGTAGTCGCGCAGAGTGTTGATCCATTGCTGTCCGTGCTTGGCGTTCTTCCAAGTAGGCATCCGGTCGATATGGGCCTGCTGCGCGACTTCCGCGAAAGTCGGGACCACCTGACGAGCGTTGAACCGCGGATTCAGCCCCTGCTTGGCCATGCGACGGTATTCCAACGCGCGGTCGCGGGCCTGATGCAGGGTCACGACGTCAGCACCACCTAAGCCGAAGTCCGTACGAAGGGGCGCACCCTCCTTGTTCTTCTGGCCCTTGACGACGACCCGGACTATCCAACGCCGCGCTCCGGAGGGGTCGACAACCAGATAGAGCCCATTTCCGTCGCCATGACGGCCTGCCCCCAAAGACTCGACGAGCCTCTTGGTCAGCTTTCCAGTTAACGCCGCCATTGCAGATACCACATTCCATACCACACAATGAACGCATACCGGACAAATCGAAAGAAAGCCAGATCATCGAAGGTGGTGAGCATACTTCAATGAAATGAGTGGGATGACCCACTCAAAATGGCGCAAAGAAATCCGGAAAAAACGTGTGGTGGCGGAGACGAAGGGATTCGAACCCTCGAAACGGTTACCCGTTTACTCCCTTAGCAGGGGAGCGCCTTCGACCGCTCGGCCACGTCTCCGACGTTGTTCGTATCGGCTTTGATCCGGCAGGACAAGGTCCAAGCTGAAACACAGACGAACTGGCCAGACTGCTTAGGCTCAGGACCTATAAACAGGATTCCCACGCGCCGTGATGTGTGATTTAAGCTTCCTGCTGGGGGAGTTTGCGATGTCCGATCACCACTTCTGGCTTTCCGAAACGCAGTTCGCGCGTCTGGAACCGCTTCTGCCGAACAAGCCGCGCGGCGTGCCTCGGGTTGATGACCGGCGGGTGATTTCGGGGATTATTCATGTCATCCGGGGCGGGCTGATGTGGCGGGACGCGCCAGGCGTCTACGGACCGCCGAAGACGCTCTACAACCGCTTCATCCGCTGGAGCCGGATCGGCGTCTTCGACCGGATCTTCGCCACCTTGGCCGGCGGGAGCGAGGCGACTGACACCGTCATGATCGACGCGACGCATCTCAAAGCGCACCGCACCGCCGCCAGCCTGCTCAAAAAGGGGGTGTTCCCCGCCGTATCGGCAGGACGAAGGGCGGTCTGAACTCAAAGCTGCACGCCGTTTGTGACGGCGAGGGCAAGCCCTTGATATTGCTTCTCACCGAGGGTCAGGTCAGTGACTATCGCGGTGCCGCGACCATGCTGACCGACCTGCCCGACGCCGAAGTGCTCATCGCCGACAAGGGCTACGACAGCGATTGGTTCCGCGAGGCCCTGACGAGCCTCCAGATCGAGCCATGCATCCCGGGACGGGCGAACCGAAAGGTGCGGATCCCTTGCAACGCCGACATCTGCAAACAGCGCAACCGCATCGAGCGCATGTCCGGCAGGCTCAAGGACTGGCGCCGCATTGCCACCCGATACCACCGTTGCGCCCACACCTTCATGAGCGCAATCTGCATCGCTGCTACTGAACCGCCCCGGGTTTACCGGAGAGTAAAACTCTCAAAAGGTGAGCCTCATGACAGACAAGAAATACACCCTGAGCTACACGGCCGAGTTCCGGGCGCGCGGCGTTCGGCTTTTCCGCGAACATCGTTCTGATTACAGCAGCGACAGTGCCGCCTACCGGGCAATTTCCTCGAAGCTGGGCTGTTCGTCTTTCAGCCTGCGGGACTGGTGTCGGCGCGCCGCGCGTGATGCAGGCGAGCTGTCCGGGCCGACGAGCGAGGAGAAGGCACGGATCAAGGCCCTGGAGCGTGAGAACCGTGAACTTAGGCAAGCCAACGAGATCCTGAAGAAGGCCAGCGCATATTTCGCTGCGGCGGAGCTCGACCGCCCATTCCGCAAATGATCGCGTTCATCGACGATCAGCGTTGTGTCCATGGTGTCGGGCCGATCTGCCGGGTTCTGGGGATCGCACCATCGACATTTTACGCCTTCAAAGCCGTGGAGTGCGATCCCGAGCTGGCATCGGACCGGGCCAGGCAGGATCGGCTGGACATGGCCGCGATCAAGCAGGTCTTCGATGGCAGCCGGGGACGATATGGGGCCCGCAAGGTTTGGCACCAGCTACGCCGCGAAGGGCGCGACATTGCCCGCTGCACGGTTGAGAGGTTGATGAAGGTGATGGGGTTTCAAGGGGTTGTGCGCGGAAAGAAGGTCATCACCACCAATCCGGATGCGGCACAACCTTGCCCGGACGATAGGGTGAACCGAGCCTTCGTGGCGGACATGCCGAACCAGCTATGGGTCAGCGACTTCACCTATGTCTCAACCTGGCAAGGGATGGTCTACGTGGCTTTCATCATCGACGTCTTCGCCCGCAAGATCGTCGGCTGGCGTGTCTCGACCTCGATGACGACAGGTTTCGTCTTGGATGCCCTGAACCACGCCATCTGCCAGAGGGCGCCGTCTGAGGCTGACAAACTGATCCATCACAGCGACCGGGGCAGCCAATACCTGTCGATCCGATACAGCGAGCGGCTCGCCGAGGCCGGGATCGACACCTCGGTCGGCAGCGTCGGGGATTCCTATGACAATGCTCTGGCCGAAAGCATCATCGGCCTGTTCAAAACCGAGGCAATCAAGTTCCTCGGCCCCTGGAAGTCCGTTGGTCAGGTCGAATGGGAAACCCCGAAATGGGTCGAATGGTATAACAACACCCGCCTGCACAGCGCCATTGGCTACGTCACGCCGCAAGAAGCAGACAAGGCCTTCTATGCAAGCTTGAACGCTGTCGAAAAAGTAGCCTAATCATTGAACCAGAAACTCTCCAGTAAACCCGGGGCGGTTCACAATGACATGCTCCCCTGAACTGCCAGCGTTCAGAAGTTATCTCTGTTCGGGGTATGGTCCCTCTCTAAATGGTTAACGTATTCCCACGGTGTGAGCCCGCCGAGGCTTGAGTGCGGGCGGTTGTGATTATGGCCGTGCCGCCACGCGCCGATCAGATTTCGGGCACGGCGCGAGCTGTCAAATAGATACTCGTCAGGCACTCAGGTAGTGCCCCGTGGGGTGGTGTAATTCCGAGGGTATCGCGGGCTGAGCGGAGCCTTGCGTAGCTTGGGCGAAGCCCGTGCGGGTTGCCGGGCGGCCATGGACGTTCTCCGGTAGGATTTGGGTTGCACACCTAACCTGCCGATCAAGGAGATCATCCGTGGCCGAGGATACGATATCAGAAACGGCTGCGCTGAAGGCGCTTCTTTCGGAGACCTCCGATCATCAGATTCTGGCCGAGATGCTGGGTTTTGTCGCCGACCGTTTGGAGACTTCCATCATCCTGCGAAGGCGGTTCGCGTGAACGGATGATTGGCGACTGGTGACGGAACCCTTGTCTTTTGCGAGTGCTTTCGGGGTCCGCAGATCGTGATCCGGGGCCTTGGCGTCATTCTGGCGCGGCCGTTGTCTCCCAGAACAGAAGTCGGCGCATGTTGCAGGCGATGTTCGCGAGGCCGATTTTGGCGCGCGCTCTGGTGATGCCGGTGCTGCGGATGAACAGCCCCATGCGGTGCTTCTGGTCGGCGAAGACATGCTCGACGCTGGATCGCTCCCGAGATCGGGCGGCGTTGGCGCGCTGCTTCGGCTCGGACATCGGCTTGCCGGGCGGTTTGCGGAAGTGGACCTTCGAGACGAGCCCGGCCTTGGCAATGCGCCGCTCGTTCTTTGCCGAGCGATACGCGGTGTCGGCCCAGACTGACGAGCCGGTATTGCTCCGTCCTGGATGGCCGGGTCAATGGCGAGGCATTCCGCGCCCGTGTCGAGCGGATCCTCGTCCCGACGCTCGGCCCGGGCGACGTGGTGGTGATGGACAATCTCGGCAGCCACAAGGGACGGGCCGTCCGCGACGCCATCCGCGCGGCCCGCGCACACCTGCTGTTCCTGCCGCCATACAGCCCCGATCCGAACCCCATCGAGCAGGTGTTCGCGAAACTCGAGCACATGCTGCGCGACGCCGCCGAGCGGACCGTCGAAACGACGTGGCGAAGGATCGGTGCGCTTCCGGATCGGTTCACACCGCGCGAATGCTCGAACTACCTCGTCAACGCAGGATACGCTTCAAGCTGATCTCATCATGCTCTAACGTACCGAAGGACTACTCGACGTTGAATTCCATTCGCCGGGCCGCCAACTTATCGCCAACGTGAAGGTACCATTGGCCCAAGTTTCCGGTTCCGGCAAGGTAAAAAACGGCCGCCTCAGGCGAGGCGGCCGTTTCTGGTCGTAGCGTTTGGCGGCGGCTGTTACTCGTAGACCGGCTCGGAGCTTGCCAGTTCGGGCCAGTCGATCAGCATGCTCTGACCGAGCAGAGGCTTGTTTGCGCCGATGTGGCAGGTTGAGCAGGCCACCTTCGAGACATCACCAAGGGGGCCGAGGCGTTCTTCCGGCAACAGCGGTTGGTTCGGCAGGATGTACTCGTTGTTCGTCTCGACCACCATCGCCCGTCCCAACTGCGCCACGCCCCATTGCGGAGTGTGTCCAGCAGGATCGGCCGGAGCCCGGGTGTTGTGACAGTAGGTGCAGTTGACACCGAGGCTGTTCGAGAAGTGCTGCATCAGCGAGAAGGTCTGGTAGGTGTGGTAGATGGAGGCATTGGAACTGCCGTCCTCGTCGCGAGATGAGTAGCCGTGGACGCCGACAAGTTGTTCGTCGATCAGAAGATAGGTCTGAAGCGCGTCAACGGGCAGGGCGGTTGAATAGTTGGCCGCCCTGGCCTGGTTCTGCATGTTCGCACTCGGGCCTGCCCAGTTGTTGAGCGGTTCCGGACTGAACCACACATTCGCGGGAATGGCGTTGCCGCGGTGGCAGGTGTAGCAGGTCACGCCGGTCTGGGCGACATGACCGTCCCAGTTCTCGTTGATGTTCCACACCATCTCGATCATGTTGCGCGCGACGGCGGTGGCGTAGGTTTCTTCCTCGGAGAACAGCGTATCGTTGCCCACCCATTCCCGCATGGCCGCAACAAGACGTTCGTAATTGCGCACCGTCAGATGTCCGAGCGGTTCGGAGTTGGGATAGACGTCGCGGGCGAGGGGCTCGCCGGGCTCCGGCGGGATCGGACCAACCGCAGCGACGGGCATGACGTTGGCCGCGGCCAGTTCCGCATTTTCCGAGACGAAATCGATCGTATTCATCCCGGTGCCCCGGAAGCCGGTCTGCTCGCCCTCCGTGGGCCAGATCTTTCCGAGTTGGACCGGGATGACCATGAAGGCGATCGCCGCGAGGAACATCAGCGAGCCGATGAAGCCGCCCCGCAGCAGGAGCCCCGTCATTTCGTCCCGGATCTGATTGCGTGTCTTGCTCATGATCAGCCTCCAGTTCCGGTGTAGCCACCGACGCCGAGCATCGACGGATATTCTGGCGCGAAGTGGTGTTCGACGGCCCACAGATACCAGTTGTCGACGACAGTGCCGGTCAGCAGGATGCCGATACCACCGGTGATCGGTGTGAGGATGGCAAACCACCAGATCCAGCGGTGAATGCCCTCGGCGGTGGCGTTGAAGCCCATGGTCCAGCGCCAGAAGAGGGCGCCGCGCTCGTAGGCGGTACCGCGATCGACGATCTGCTCGATCTCACGGTCCCCGCCCATGCGGCTGATCGCCAGAACGGTCGCGCCGTGCATCGCGAAGAGCATGGTCGAGCCGTAGAGGAAGGTGATCGAGAGCGCGTGGAACGGATTGTAGAAGAGGTTGCCGTAGCGCAGCGAGAACGCGGTGGTCCAGTCGAGATGCGGGAAGATGCCGTAGGGCACCGCCTCGGACCAGGAGCCCATGAGCACCGGCCGGATCAGGCCGAGCACGAGGAAGAGCCAGATCGCCGCGGCGAAGGCCCAGGCGACGTGGTAGCCCATGCCGAGGGCCTGGGCGCGGCGGTAGGTGCGGATCCACCAGGTGCAGACCGAGATCAGCAGGAAGAACGAGGCGATCACCCACCATCCGCCGTCATTGAGCGGCGGGATCGACAGGCCGTATTCCGGTCCCGGTGGCTCGAGCGCCAGCCAGAAGAGCTGGCGGATGAACTCGCCGACCTGGTAGTCGACCGAGGCCAGCATCGTGAGGCCGACGATGTTGAACCAGATGATGCCGGTGACGATGCTGATCAGCCCCCAGGAGCCGAGATAGATCGGCCCGAGCTGGGCATTTCCGATCGCGCCGAGCAGGTTCGAGAAGCGCGGCTCTCCGTGGCGGCCCAGTTCGGCGCCGCCTCCGGCCATGCCCAGTTCGGCAGGGCCGCGCACCTGAACCTGGGTGAAGATGTTCTGATATTCGGCCATTGTTCAGTTCCCCCAGATCGGCAGTTCGAGCCACCAGTTCCACCATTCGGGCCAGCCCTTGGTCCAGAGCGGTCCGGAGATGACGATGCAGACCGCGCTCCAGAAGCCGGCGTTGAGCGCCAGCAGCAGGCCGAGGCGGTGGATGCCCAGCGTGCCGACCGAATAGCCGATGAAGTCGCGGAAGAAGGTGTCCTCGTGGTCAGGCGTCTTGATTTCCTGACCCTTCGGCGGGTTGGTCGCGGAGAGCACCAGACCGCCGTGGAGCGAGAGCGCCAGCGTGGTGGTGAAGAAGAAGGTCACCGCCAGCATGTGCGCCGGATTGTAGTGGAAGTGCAGGTACTGGTAGCCGGTATTCGATACCCAGTCGAGGTGGCTGAAGATGCCGTAGGGGAAGGCGTAGCCCCAGGCGCCCATCAGCATCGGGCGAAACACCACCAGCGTCGAATAGGCGAGGATTGCGAACCCGAAGGCGATCGGTACATGGTAGCCGATCCCCAGCTTGCGGGAGATCTCGACCTCGCGCAGCGCCCAGGCGATGAACGCGCCGTGCGCGCAGACCGTGATGATCTGCCAGAGCCCGCCTTCGGCGAGCGGCGCGACGCCGAGGCCGTAGGAGATGTCGGGTGGGGCGATATTGATGAGCCAGGGGTTCCATTCGCCCTGGAGCGCGGCGCCCCAGAAGATCAGGACCGTCCCGAGGGCCGCGAAGAAGATCGTCGCCACCCCGAAGAAGCCGACGTAGAACGGTCCGACCCAGAAGTCGAACAGATCCCCGCCAATGAGCGTCCCTCCGCGGACGCGATATTTCCGTTCGAAGCTGAGCATTGCCATAACTTCTGTCTCCGCATCAGAGGCTTGGGCCGCTCGGGGTCAAAGCCGTTGGGTCGTGAAAAGGTCGGCTGCGGGCGAGCGCGTCGCCCGCAGCGTTGGTGTCTCGCGCGTTACTCTGCTGCGGCAACTTCGGGGGCATATTTGATAGCCGCCTGCTCGAGCCAGTTGTAACGCTCCGTGCTGAGCAGGACGAGATGGATCATCGCTGCCAGCAGGAAGAGGAAGACGCCCTGTGCCACGAAAACGCGACGCGGGTCGAAAACCAGCCAGATCTTGTAAAACTTGCTCATTCTCGTGTCCTCCTCAGAACCAGGGGCGCCAGATGAAAACTGCGAGGTGCGCGACAATCGCGACGGTTGCAAAGAGGTACAACCCGCTCATGTAGACACTGTGCAGTTCCTGTGCCTGGTCGTCGGTGAGGCCTGTGAAAGACAGACCAGTATTTTCAGCCATGAACGATCCTCCGGATAGTTTGACTGTTGCCGCTGAAACCTCGCGGCCAGGGTACCGGAACGCTGCGTGCGCCCGGATGGCGGATACCGTCTTTTCAGACGGCGAAAATCTGGGGCGTGACGCGATGCGCCATTGACCATGCTTCGGACAGGAAGAACTTCCGCGGGGTACCGGAACGGTTCGGCATAACCGAGCGCACAAGTGCCGTCGGCACGGAGATCATCAGGATCAGGCTGAAGTAGAGGGCGTATTCCACGCGGTTCGAATGCCGCGGCCGATGGGCATGGGTGTCTGCATTCATCATGGTGGTCTCTCCCTTGGCGAAACTGGGGGTCATCGGGGCGTATCCCCCGTATCGGGTGCGAGGCTGGCAACCACGCCGCGTTCGACGCGGGCGGCGCCCTTGTCGAGGCTGCGTTTCTCGGCGGCGTCGCGCAGTGACTTGGCCGCCGAAATGCGTGTGAGGACGGGATGACGCGCGACGATTTCGTCGAGCAGCGCCTGGGCATCCGGATCCCAGGGCAGGTCGCGCCGAAGATTGGTCGGCGTGGCTTCCGCGGCATCCATCTCGGTGCCGAGCGGCAGGATATGGAACAGTGCGTCGAAAAGCGCGTTACACACTTCCTGCACCAGATAAGTCGCGCCGGCGTAGCCCATGAAGGGGGTGCCGGTTGCCCGTCTGATGGCAGCCCCGGGGAAGGAGGCCGGGATGAAGGCGGGCTTCGGGCCGAAGCCACCCGACATCTCGGCCATGTACATCTTCTCGTTGATCGAGCCCATCACGACGAGCGGCCGCTTTTGATGCATCATCGCGCGTACCGCGTCGTTGTCGGTCTTTGCGCCCGCGGTGCGGGAGACCGCGAAGGCGCAGGGCAGGCCCAGATCGGTTTCGAGGAAGTTCCGGATGCCGCGCGCATAGGTCTCATTCGCGACGATGGCGAAGGAGGCGGTGGCGAAGAAATCCTGTGTCACCGAACGCCACAAGTCCCAGAGCGGCTTGATGGTTGAGTGCTTCTCGCGGGCGATGAAGGGCTCGGGGTCGAGCCCCAGCATCTCGCCGAGCTTGCGCAGGAATCTTGTCGTGCTCTCCAGCCCGATCGGCGCCTGGAGATAGGGCTTGCCGAGCACCTCCGCGAGGCCGCGGCCGAATTCGCGGTACATCACGACGTTGGCGTCGGCATTCACCAGCTTGGGCATGTCGGCGACATGGGAGCCGAGGGGCATCACCATGTTGATGTCGGCGCCGATGCCTTCGACGAGGCGGCGGATCTCGTGGAGATCGGAGGGCATGTTGAAGCTGCCGTACATCGGTCCGAGGATGTTGACACGGGGCTTCGCGTCGTCTTCCCGCTTGGCTTCCTTGGGCATGCGGCCCTTGGTCATCCCGAACTCGGTGAAGGCCCAGGTCATGGCGCGGTCCGCGGCCTGCCACTGGTCTTCGTCGATGGTGCGGGGCAGGAAGCGCTGGATGTTGGTGCCCTGCGGCGTCACGCCGCCGCCGATCATCTCGGCGATGGAGCCGGTCACAACGACCGCGGGCAGCACCGGGTCGAGCGTCTCCCAGGCGCGCTTCATCGAATCCTCGGTGCCGGCGCCCATCTCCTCTTCGCCGAGACCCGTGACGACGATGGGAAGCTCGTGCGGCGGAAGCGCGTCGGTGTAGTGCAGCACGGAGGTCACGGGCAGGTTCTCGCAGCCCACCGGTCCGTCGATGACGACCTGGAGGCCTTTGATGGCGGTGAACGCGTAGACCGCGCCCCAGTAGCCACCCGCCCGGTCATGATCCTGGACCAGCATCAGATCATCTCCGCCGCTTTTTCGGCGCGGGCGCGCTTTTCGAGCTTCTTGGCGTTGCGGGCGCGGAATTCGGGCTGGACGTTCGGATCGCTCTCCCAGACCCCGGCAGTATCGCCGTGGCCGACGCCTTCGAAGAATTCGCGCATCGTTTCCATGCGCGCCTTGTTGGCGATGGCGGCGTTGACGACCTGAGCGAGCTGACCCGCTCCGGCGACGCCCATCAGGGGGCGCGCGGAAATCAGGTTCGTGAAGTAGAGGCTCGGGATGCCGAGCTCCTTGCCCTTCTGGACGACGGGCGTGGTGCCGATGGCGAGATCGGGCCGGATCGCCTCCATCGCGGCGCAATCGTCCTCGAGGCTGGCGCGGAATTTCACGGTGACGCCCCGGGCGCGCAGCCATGCGGCGTCATCCGCATTCCAAGGGGTTTTCGGGCATGCGGTGCCGACATAGGGGATCTCGGCGCCGGATTCGATGAGCAGGCGGGCGACCAGAAGCTCGGACCCTTCGTAGCCAGACAGCGTGATCGTGCCCTTGACCGGATTGGCCTTCAGGCCGGCGCGGATTGCGGGAAGGACTGCATTGGTCGCCTCGGCGACTTTTTCCGCCGAAAGGGCGAACGTGTCGCCGATCGCCCTGAGCCAGGCTTCCGTACCTTCGATGCCGACGGGAGCGGAGCCGAGAACCGGTCGGCCAGCTGCCTGGAATTCGCGGATCGAGGCGGTGTAGAACGGATGGATCGCGGCCACCGCGCCGCAATCGAGCGCGGCGTAGAGTTCGCGCCATTCGCGGCAGGGCACGACCGGACCAGCTGCGAGACCGAGCGGCGCCAGAAGCGCGCCGATGGACATCGGATCGGCCGGGAACATCTCGCCGAGAAGCGTGACGGTCGGGCGGTCGGACTTGCCACCCTTGGGTGCGGGAACCGGCCCGGCTTCGACCTCCTTGCGGGCATAGGCGAGCATGGCGCCTGCCAGCACATCCTTGGCCTCCGCATGGGTCGGCACGCCGAAGCCGGGAACATCGATGCCGACGATGCGAACGCCGTCGATCTGGTCGGGCAGGAGGCGCAGCGGCACGCCCGACGCGGTCGGCACGCAAAGATTGGTCACGACAATCGCGTCGTACTTGGCAGGGTCGGCCAGTTCATGGACCGACTCGCGGATATCCTCGAAGAGCTTGCCGGTGACGAGGCTCTCGGAGTTGAAAGGCACGTAGCCGACCGAGCGACGCGCGCCGTAGAAGTGGCTCACGAATGTCAGACCGTAGACGCAGCAGGCCGATCCCGACAGGACCGTGGCAACCCGGCGCATACGCAGCCCGACGCGCAGGCTCCCGAAAGCAGGGCACATGCTTTGCGGCTTGTCGTGCGGACCCTGCGGGTAGTCTTTCGCGAATTGCGCCAGAAGCTCTGCATTGCCGCCTTCGATGGCTTGGGCACGCAGTTTCTCGGCTCCCGAGTGACAGCCGAGCCCGTCAGAGGCGGGCGCGGTGACGTCGGGTGTTCCGGTGGTTACCGGAGTCTCCGCGCTGCCGTCATGTCGGGAGTCGAGGGTCATGCCGCGTGCTCACGCTGCTGGTTGTGGAAAGGACATTGCGCAGGCTTTGCCGAGGGGGCCGGTTTCCGGATCGGTGTCGGCGCCCTGTCGGATCCGGTTGCGATCGCGTGGAGCGCGTCGTCGGCTCGGGCCAGTTCGTCGAGATCAAACATCGTCGTACACCACTTCCAGAGAGGGTTTCGGGGCGTAATGCTTGCCGCGCATATCGGCATCGGTGGCGGGTTCGAGAACGATGTTGCCGCCGGTGTCCTTGGAGTCGAACAGGCCAAGCAGGCCATCCTGGGTGAGGGGGGCCGGCTTGTTCGGGATCGAGCCTGCGATGTTCTCGGCGAGTTCCGCGAACATGGCACCCCACTGGCTCTCGGCCGTGCCGACGATCTGGTAGTTCGCCGATTTGCGGCGGATGTCGTCATTCGCGGGAATGGTGGCGAGAACCGGAATCTGCGCGGCGGCTGCGAAGGCCGCGGCCTCGCCGGTGCCGTCGTCGCGGTTGATGACCATGCCGGCCACGCCGACATTGCCGCCCATCTTGCGGAAATACTCGACCGCCGAGCAGACGTTGTTCGCGACGTAGAGGCTCTGGAGGTCGTTCGAGCCGACGACGATGACCTTCTGGCACATGTCGCGGGCGATCGGCAGGCCGAAGCCGCCGCAGACCACGTCGCCGAGGAAGTCGAGCAGCACGTAGTCGAAATCCCAGTCGTGGAAGCCGAGTTTCTCCAGCAGCTCGAAGCCGTGGATGATGCCGCGTCCGCCGCAGCCGCGACCGACTTCCGGTCCGCCGAGTTCCATCGCGAAGACGCCCGAGCGCTTGAAGCAGACGTCGCCGATGGCGACTTCTTCGCCGGCGAGTTTCTTGCGGGTGGAGGTCTCGATGATGGTGGGGCAGGCCTTGCCGCCGAAGAGCAGAGACGTGGTGTCGGATTTCGGATCGCAACCGATCAGCAGCACGCGCTTGCCCTGCTCGGCCATCATGCAACTGAGATTGGCGAGCGTGAATGACTTGCCGATCCCGCCCTTCCCGTAGATCGCGATGATCTGCGTGTGCTTGGTGGCCTCGCGAACCGGGATCTCGCCAAGCGGCGCATTGGCCTCGGCACGAAGTTCGGCGTCGCGGGTCTTGATGTCGGGGATCTTGAGTTCGACGGTCATGCGGTGCCTTCCCAGTCGAGGATCATCTTGAGGCAGGACGGATCGCCGAAGGCGGTCTCGTAGGCCTTGGCGGCTTCTGCAGCCGGGCTCCGGTGCGTGATGAGGCCATCGAGCGAGAGCAGGCCCTCCTCGACGAGCAGCCGGGTCGCGAGCATGTCGTCGCGGTTCCATTCCGCGGCGACCCGCATCCGGGCTTCCTTCATGAAGGCCGGCGCGAAGGCGAAGGAAAGCGGCTCGCTGTAGAAGCCCGCCAGGACGATTTCCCCGCCCTTGGCCATGCGGCCGATCAGGCTGTTCAGAATTCCGGAATTGCCCGAAACGTCAAAAATCGTCCGGTAGTCGCGCCGCGGGTCGTCGTCAGGGTGACTTGTCGGGTAGCCTTCGGCGCCGGCGCGGCGATCTGCATCGAGATCCCAGACCATCGGCGCGGTTCCGCCGGCGGCCAGCGTGATCCGCGCGATCAGGCGGCCCAGAACACCGTGCCCGACGATGAGATCGGGAAGATCGTGATCGAGGCCAGCGACCGCATGCCGTGCCGTGGCTGCCAGTGCGAGAAGCGCGCCGGTGGCACCGAGTCCGCCATCGACCCGGACCACCCGGTCACCGGAGGTCACGACAATGCGCGAAGCGCCGCCGAACAACCCCTTGATCTCTCCGTAGCAGTCCGCGCCTGGCACGAAGACATGCTCTCCGACGCGCAAGCCGGTATCGATGCCGGCCTCGACGATTTCCCCGAAGGATTCGTAGCCCGGAACGAGCGGATACCCCATTCCCGGGAAGGGGGGCATCTTGCCGGAATAGAAGAGCTTTTCGGTGCCGGTGGAAATTCCCGAATGCCGTATCCGAACCACGACATCACCGGATTTCGGTGGCGTGAGGTCGATCTCCTCGAGCCCGATCTTGCCGGGCGCGTCGAGAAGGACAGCGGTCGTGTGCATCTTCGCTCTCCCCTTTTTCGTGCCGCGCGGACCCGGCGAACCGTTTCCGAAAGCAACTCTCCGTTCATGTGTCATGGTAGCTGGACAGTCAAAAATGTCAATGTAGCTTTACACTAAATTTCACCCTGACCGTCGCGTTTGATCGCGCCGCGCGGTGATCACGGATGTCACGAAGCGCTGACGGGTCGGCGGCTGCTGGATCGCGGTGAATCCCGCGGCTGAAAGCAGTTCCCGGTGCCGTTCCGGGCTGCGTGGCTGACCCGTTCCCATCGCGAGCGTATAAAATCCGAAGTAGGCGTCCCCGGCCTTCGTTGGCCGCGCGCCGCCGGACATCGGTTCCGAGACCAGAAGGCGGCCCCCTGGAGGCAGGACAGCGTGTACGCGGGACAGCAGACCCGCCACCACATCGTCGTCATGATCATAGAGGACGCGAATCAGGCTGATCGCATCGGCGCCCTCCGGAAGCGGATCGTCGAGAAAGCTCCCGCCCCGGACCTCCGTTGCGGCCTGGAGCCCCGCCGCCTCGAATCGCTTGGCTGCGCGCGCGGCGACGGCAGGCAGGTCGAAAAGCGTGGCCCGCAATCCCGGGGTCGCGCGAAGGGCAGCCTCGAGAAATGCACCCTCGCCGCCGCCGATGTCGAGAAGATGGCGCACGCCGGTCAGCGGTGCTGCGGCGAGGGTTTCCTCAGCGACCATCGTTTGGCTCACCGCCATCAGGGTCGAGTAGGAAGCTGCAACATCGGTCGGCATGTCGTGGGTGGAAGCACCCCCGACATAGGCCCAGAACCGCGCGAGCTCCGGGTCGGTGCCGTCGCGCAAGAGCGCGACCGGATCCGACAGGTCGCGATAGAAGAGAGCGTGATGGCGGACCATTTCGCTGACGCCCGGCGCACCCGTGAGCGCGGCGCCGAGCGGACCAAGTCCGTAGTCCGGCCCCTGCCGCGAAACGAGATCAAGCGCACGCCGCTGCCTGGAGGAGCCTCCGGCAGCGGTCGGGAGCGAGGTCGAGGCGTCCGGCGAGGTCCTCGACGGTTCGCGGTCGGTCGAGATGGGAGAAGAGATCGAGTTCGACGCAGGCGAGCAGCGTCTGGGAGTAGACGAAACCAGCGACGAGGTCGTAGAGCCGTGCGGCTTCGGCGCGGGCGACCGGGCGGGTTACCGGAAACCGGATGGCCCAGGACTGAAACGCGGGATCCGCGATGCGCGCATTTCGCCAGGCCTCGAATCTCCGGCGCAGTTGTCTGAGCAGGCCGGTCGGAGGCGAGCCTGTATCGGGCATCGCCACGGCGGATCAGGCCGCGTAGCGGGCGAATTCCACCGGCGTGAGCCGCTTGGCCTGCCGCCGCACGATTTCGCGCAGCGCCGCTTCTCCGGGACAGGCGGGGATCGCGCCGATCGCCCCGCCGAGGATGTCCTGCAGCTTCGCGACTGCGCCCGGAATGCCCAGGGACGCGACGGCATTGGGGCGATGGTGGATGGCATCCTGGCCCGCCGGCTTGCCGAGTTCGGCTTCGGTGAGCAGGGCGTCCCGTAGATCGTCGGCGACCTGGAAGGCCTCGCCGATCCGGGCTCCGAGTTCGGTCCATTCCCCGGGTTCGCGACCCGCGGCCAAGGCGCCCATCGTGGTCGCCGCGACGAAGAGCGCGCCGGTCTTGGCGCGGTGGTAGGCGCCGAGATCGACTTCTGCTTCGCTCTCCCAGCCTTGGCCGGCACAGATCCCGCCGGGCATTCCGGTGGAACGCGCCAGCGTTGCCACGAGACCGGCGAGCCGGTCCGGAGCGGTCTGTCCGGCGCGCGCGAGCGTGTCGAAGGCGAGCACGATCATCGCGTCGCCGGCGAGAAGGGCGAGCGGTTCGGAGAAGGCGGCGTGCACCGTCGGCTTTCCGCGCCGGATGGCCGCATCGTCGAAGCAAGGCATGTCGTCATGGACGAGGCTGGCGCAATGGATCAACTCGATCGACGCTGCCGCGGCTTCGGTCAGCTGCGGCCGATCGTCGCCGCAGGCGAGGCTCACGGCCATCAGGAGCTGTGGTCTGACGCGGGCACCGCCGGGGAAAAGCGCATGATCCATTGCGGCGGCAAGGCGGGGTGGCGCGGTTTCGCTGGTGGCCGATGCCATTGCGGCCTTGAGGGCGGTTTCGATGCGGAAGTCGGTGTCCATGGCGTATCCCCGGCCGCTTGTGTCACTCGAAAATGACAGATAATGTGTAAAGGATAGTGGACACTTTGATGGGAGCTGTCAATCGACCGTGTGATCCAGCGCAGCGACCATGTGATCGTGGTGGGGGCCGGTATCGCGGGACTCTCGGCTGCGGCCCTGCTGGCGCATGCAGGCCGACGGGTGACGGTCTGCGAGGCACAGCCGGTCGTGGGCGGGAAGGCGCGCCGGCTTCCGAGCCCGGCCGGGCCGGTCGATGCGGGGCCGACCGTGTTCACGATGCGCAATGTCTTCGACGAGCTCTTCGAGGAAACAGGAGCGCGGCTCGAGGATCATGTCCGTCTTGCCCGGCTGGACATCCTGGCGCGTCACGTCTGGCCCGATGGCAGTTCTCTCGATCTCATGGCGGACATGGACGATAGCGCGGCGCGAATCGCAGCCTTCGCAGGGCGGCGTTCCGCGCGGGAGTTTCGCGACTTCACGGCGCGGGCCCGGACGCTCTTCGAAGCCTTCGAGAAACCGGTGATGCGCCATGCGCGGCCCAGTCCGGCAGGTGTCGCCACGGCGCTTGGCCTCTCGGCCCTGCGGGTCCAGAAGGCCCTCGGTGTCCGGCCGGATCTGGCCGGGACTCTCGAGCGGCAGTTCAGCGATCCCCGGCTGGTGCAGCTTTTTGCCCGCTATTCCACCTATGTCGGGGGGTCTCCGTGGCTGAGCCCGGCGGTGCTGATGCTGATCTGGCGGGCCGAGGCGGCCGGGGTCTGGGCGGTCGAAGGCGGGATTGCGGCACTCGCGCGTGCGCTGGGCGATCTGGCGGTCTTGCATGGTGCCGAGATCAGGACGGAAGCCCCGGTCGCGCGAATCCTCGTCGAGGAGGGGCGGACCGCCGGGGTGGTTCTGGCGGAGGGCGAGACGCTCCATGCCGACCAGGTGATCTTCAACGGGGATCCCGCCGCGCTGGGGGCCGGGTTGCTGGGGCCGGGTGCGGAGATCGCCGCTCCGGCGATGAAACCCTCGGAGCGGTCGCTGTCGGCCTGCGTGTGGACTTTCGCCGGACGCCCGCAGGGTGTCGACCTGGCGCATCACACGGTGTTCTTCTCGGACGACTACAGGTCCGAGTTCGAAGACCTTTTCGCGAAACGACAAATTCCGCGCGACCCGACGCTCTATATCAGTGCGCAGGACCGCAAGCCGGGCCGGGATCGCCGCGACCCCGAGCGCCTGATGATGATCATGAACGCACCGGCGGATGGCGATGGCCCCCGCCCGGACCCCAAGGAGATCGAGACATGGACACATCGCGCATTCGCGAGACTGGAAGCCTCGGGGCTGAAACTGGAGACGCCGCCGGCGGAGGCGCTGACGACGCCCTGGGAATTCGCGCGGCTGTTTCCGGGAACGGGGGGCGCGATCTACGGGGGGGCGCCGCACGGGATGATGGCGACGTTCCGGCGGCCGATGACGCAGACGCAGGTGCCGGGGCTCTATCTGGCGGGGGGTGGGGCGCATCCGGGGCCGGGGGTGGCGATGGCCTGCCTGTCCGGCCGGCTCGCGGCCGCGGCGATCATCTCGGGCCGCGTTTCGATCTGAAGGTCGATCCCGACGGCTATGCCTGGTGGTATGTCGACGGCATCTCCGATGACGGGCGGCAGGCGGTCAGCGTGATCGGATTCATCGGCTCGGTTTTCTCGCCCTATTATGCCTGGAGCGGGCGGCGCGATCCGCTCAATCACAGCTCGATCAACGTCGCGCTCTACGGGCGCGGCGGGCGCTGGGCGATGACCGAGCGGGGGCGGCAGGCGGTGCGCCAGAGCCCCGAACGGTTCGAGGTCGGACCCTCGGCGATGACCTGGAAGGACGGCCGGCTGGTGATCGACATCGACGAGATCGCGGTGCCGCATCTCACGCGACTGCGCGGGCAGATCCGGGTGATTCCCTCCGCGGTGACGTCGGTCGAGGCGGTGCTCGATCCGGGAAAATCCCATGTCTGGAGGCCCTTCGCGCCGGTTTCTCGCATCGAGGTTGACCTGGAGAATGCCGGCTGGCGCTGGGATGGCCACGGCTATTTCGATGCCAATTTCGGCACGCGCGCATTGGAGGCCGACTTCTCCTACTGGACCTGGTCGCGGCTGCCGCGGGCCGACGGGGCGGTGGCGTTCTATGATGCGGCGCGGCGCGATGGAAGCCATCTGGAACTGGCGCTGGCGTTCGGCAAGGACGGTACTGTCAGGCCGATCGAGGCGCCGCCGCGCACGCGGTTCCGGCGGTCGCTCTGGACGGTGCGGCGCGAGACCCGGGCGGATGCGGGCTATGCGCCGCATCAGGTGCGCCCGATGCTCGATGCGCCCTTCTACACAAGGTCGATGGTGCGCACGAAGGTGGAGGGCGAGGAGACCACGGGGGTGCATGAGGCGCTCGATCTCGACCGCTTCGCCAATCCGTTCCTGAAGACGATGCTGCCGGTGCGGATGCCGCGGCGGGCGCGCTGGCCGGGGTTCGAGAGCGGCGTCTAGGGCCGGAATCCGCTGTATGCATCCTGTACGCATCCCGTATTCATGCTGTACGTACAGTCCGGCTTGAAAAGGCGCTGCGGCAGTCGGCGTCGCGGCGGCGAAATCCGGTGAAGATGTCGGTCAGGCGCTCGACGTCTCCGACTGGTTTGCGGTCGTCATGAGCGGTGCCGAACTGCCGGGTGCAAACATCTCCTGACCTGCACCTGCCACGCGGCCGGCATCCGGATGCGGGCTCGTGTGTCGGCTAGGCCCGGGCGCGAAAGGCGAGGCTGCGTTCGGCGTCGCGGCGGCGCAATTCGGTGAAGATGTCCGTAAGGTGCTCGGCGCGTTCGGGGTCACGCACGGCCCGGCAGCGGGCGGCTTCGACGAGGAAGGCGGTCTCCGGCAGCGGGGGGGCGTGGAGCACGGCGCTGCGCGGCATGACGCAGGCCATGCCGGCGCGGGCGAGGGCCGAGCCGGCGAGGGCGACCTTGCGCCGCTGGCTGGTGACGGCGCGGCGGGTGAGGCTGTCGTAGCCCTGGGTCCGGATGCGGGCCCCGATCTCGGCGTAGATCAGCCGTGCCGCGAAGATCGCCGGGCGGGAGGTGGCGGGCAGGGCGGCGATGCCGGCCTCGGAGCGGAAATAGAGCCGGTTCGCCTCGGAGAGCAGGCGCGCCACGAGGGAGGTGACCCTGGCGACCGGGACGCGGCCGGCGAGGAGATCCTCGGGATCGATTCCGGCGTCCTCCAGCCAGTCGAGCGGCAGATAGAGCCGGCCTTCGCGGGCATCCTCGCCGACATCGCGGGCGATGTTGGTGAGCTGCATCGCCACGCCGAGATCGCAGGCCCGCGCCAGGGTGTCGGCGTCGCGCACGCCCATCAGCACGGTCATCATCGCACCGACCGAGGCGGCGACGCGGGCGCCGTAGGCGCGGAGTTCCGAGAGGTCGGCGTAGCGCCGTTCGGTGGCGTCCCAGGCGAATCCCTCGAGCAGGGCTTCGGGCAGGGCGCGGGGCATGTCATGGGCGTCGACCATCGCGGCGAAGGCGCGGTCGGCGGGGCTGTCGACCGGTCGGCCGGCATAGGCGCGGTCGAGGCGGTCGTGGAGCGAGAGCACGGCGGCCGGCTTCTCGGCGTTGAGATCGACGGCATCGTCGGCCAGCCGGCAGAAGGCGTAGAGCGCGATGGCCGGGTCGCGGACGTGGCGCGGCAGCAGGAGCGAGGCGGCATGGAAGCTTTTGGAGCCGTGGCGGATCGCCGCGCGGCAGGCTTCGAGGTCGTCGAGCGCCGCCGCGCTCACCGGACGGGCTCCGCCGCCGGCACGAGCTGGTCGAGCACTTCGGCCGAGGAGATCACGCCGGGCAGGCCGGCACCCGGATGCGAGCCCGCGCCGACGAGGTAGAGGCCGCGCACCTCCTCGGAGACGTTGTGCGGGCGGAACCAGGCGCTTTGCAGGATGCGCGGCTCGATGGAGAAGCCCGCACCGTAGGGCGAGAGGTAGCGGGTGCGGAAGTCGTCCGGGGTGAGGACGTAGCTCGAGGCGATTCGGTCGCGCAGACCGGGGAGCGCGTCCTTTTCGAGCATGTCCTGCATGCGGGCGAGGAAGGGGGCGGCCGCGGTTTCCCAGTCGACCGGATTGTCGAAGCCCAGATGCGGAACCGGGGCGAGGGCATAGAAGCTGTCGCAGCCTTCGGGGGCGGCGGAGGGATCGGTGACGGTGGGTCGATGGAGGTAGATCGACATGTCGTCGGCAAGCTTGCCCTTGATGAAGATGTCGTGGACGAGGCCCTTGTAGCGCGGGCCGTTGAGGATGGTGTGGTGGCCGACATCGGGCCACATGTCGCGGGTGTCCTTCGTGCCGAAATACCAGACGAAGAGCCCGTTGGACCAGCGGGTGCGCTTGAGGCGCTTGTCGGTCCAGCGCGCGCGGGACTGGCGGCGCAGGAGATGGCTGTAGGTGTGTCCGGCATCGGCGTTCGAGACGACGATATCGGCGCGCAGGGTCTCGCCGTCGGCGAGCCGCACGCCGGTGGCGCGGCCGTCGCGGACGGTGATTTCGTCGACGGTGACGCCGAAGCGCAACTCGCCCCCCGTGCGGCGCACGAGGCCGGCGATGCCCTCGGCCAGCGCGCCCGCACCCCCCATGGCGTAGTGCACGCCGAAGGTCTTCTCGAGATAGGCGACGAGGGAATACATCGAGGTGACGTTGAAGGGATCGCCGCCGATGAAGAGCGGATGGAACGAGAGCGCCATGCGCAGGCGTTCGTCCTTCATGCGCGCGGCCGCGTGTCCGTAGGTGGACCGGTCGGCGCGGAGCCGGGCGAAGATGGGCAGGACCTTGATGGTCTCCCAGGCCTTGTGCATCGGACGGCGGCCCAGATTCTCGAAGCCGAACCGGTAGCGCACCTCGCTGTCGGCCATGAAGCGGTCGTAGCCGGCGAGATCATCCGGGGAGATCCGGGCGACCTCGGCGCGCATCGCCTCGGCATCCTGCCGCGCGGTGAAGGTCGAGCCGTCGGGGAAGCGGATGGTGTAGAACGGATCGAGCGGGCGCAGGTCGATGTCGCGCGCCATGTCGCGGCCCGCCAGCGTCCAGAGCGCCTCGAAGACCTGCGGCACCGTCACGATGGTGGGGCCGAGATCGAAGCGGTAGCCGTCCTGGCTGATGGAGGAGGCGCGGCCGCCGGGCATGTCGAGGCGGTCGAGGATGACCACCCGGTAGCCCTTCACGCCGAGCCGGACGCCGGCGGCGAGACCGCCGAATCCGGCGCCGATGATGAGGGCGACCGGGCGCGGATCGGCCCTGGTCGCGTCGTGGATCTGCGGGTCGAGTGTTGTAAGCATATCGAACGGTAGCAGTGTCCAGTTTAATTTACAATCGGACGTTTTGCCCCTTTCCCGAATTGGCCTGCCGTGGCAATTTGCCCGCCATGGACGGGGGAATTCAGGCCAGAAGCGACAAGGCGCAGGATGCATTGCAACAGGCGGTGTCCCTGAGCTTTTTCCGGTTCGGGCCGCTGCACCGCAGGCTCTGGGCCTTCACGCAGATGGGCCTCGCGCGCGGGCCGCTCAAGCGCATTCCGGGCGCGGACTTCGTCAAGCTGATGGGGGCGGGAACCGGCGAGGGATTCACGCCGATTCCGGACACTTCCGTGATGGCGGTGCTGGTGGTCTGGCCCGATCTGGCCGCGGCGCGGGCGGCGGTGTCGACGGCGCCGGTGTTCCGGCGGTTGCGCGACCGGGCGGCGGAGAGCTTCACGCTCTATCTCGAGCCGGTCTCCGTTCGGGGCGCATGGTCGGCGCGGCTGCCGTTCCGCGCCTCCGAGGGGACGCCCGCGGGGCCGGTCGCGGCGCTCACGCGGGCCTCGATCCGGCCGCGGGCGGTGCTGAAGTTCTGGCGGCGCGTGCCGGAGATCTCGAAGCGAATCGGATCGAACGGCGACGTGATCTTCAAGGCCGGCATCGGCGAGGTGCCCTGGCTGCATCAGGTGACCTTCTCGGTCTGGCCCGATGCCGCGCGCATGGCCGAATTCGCCCGGGTTTCGGGGCCGCATGCCGAGGCGATCCGCAAGGTTCGCGCGGAGGGCTGGTTTTCCGAGGAGCTTTATGCTCGCTTCGCGGTCCGCGCCCATGAGGGCAGCTGGGGCGGATCCGATCCGCTCGACCGCCACGCCCCGGCGCTTGCCGCCGGATAGACGCCGATCAGTCCAGGAATACCGAATGAGCTCTCCCGCCTTCCCGTTCTCCGCCATTGTCGGACAAGCCGAAATGAAGCGCGCCCTGACGCTGACGGCGGTGGATCCGTCGATCGGTGGCGTTCTGGTGTTCGGCGACCGGGGCACCGGCAAGTCCACCGCGGTGCGCTCGCTGGCGGCGCTGCTTGCCGGCGATCGAGATCGCGCGGGGCTCGGCCTACAACCTGCCGCCCGAGGAGGGCGGCGAGGCCGAGACGGTGCCGACGCCGGTGATCGACCTGCCGCTGGGGGCCACCGAGGATCGGGTGGTGGGCGCGCTCGATCTGGAGCGGGCGCTGACGCGGGGCGAGAAGGCCTTCGAGCCGGGGCTCTTGGCGCGGGCGCATCGGGGCTATCTCTACATCGACGAGGTGAACCTGCTGGAGGATCACATCGTCGATCTGTTGCTCGACGTGGCGGCGTCGGGCGAGAACGTGGTGGAGCGCGAGGGGTTGAGCGTGCGGCATGCGGCGCGGTTCGTGCTGGTGGGCTCGGGCAACCCGGAAGAGGGGGAGCTTGCGGCCGCAATTGCTCGACCGGTTCGGGCTGTCGGTGGAGGTGGCGTCGCCGACGGATATCGGTGAGCGGGTGGAGGTGATCCGCCGGCGGGATGCCTACGACCGCAACCCGGTGGCCTTCATGAAGAGCTGGAGCAAGGCGGATCTGAAGCATCGCAAGCTGATCCTGACGGCGCGCAAGCGGCTCGGGCGGGTGAAGATGTCGGACGACGCGCTGGCCGATGCGGCGCGGCTCTGCGTGGCGCTGGGGGCGGACGGGCTGCGCGGGGAGCTGACGCTGATGCGGGCGGCGCGGGCGCTGGCGGCGGTGGAGGGCGACCGGGAGATCGATCGCGGGCATCTGCGGGCCGTGGCGCCCTCGGCCCTGCGCCATCGGCTGCGGCGCGATCCGCTCGACGAGGCGGGCTCGGGGGCGCGGGTGGAGCGCGCGCTCACCGAGGTGCTGCCGGTGTGAGCGGGGCCGATGCCTGGGCCGATGCCTGTCTCGCCGCGGATCTGCTGAGCGTCGATCCGGGGCTGGGCGGGCTCTGTTTGCGCGCCCGGGCGGGACCGGTGCGCGATGCCTTTCTGGCACGGCTCGCAGCCGGAGCGACGGACCGGCCGATCCTGCGCATGCCGCCGGGGATCGAGGACAGCCGGCTGCTCGGGGGGCTCGATCTCGCGGCGACGCTGGAGGCGGGGCGGCCGGTGCTGTCGCCGGGGCTTCTGGAGGATGCGGCCGGGCGTACGCTGGTGCTGCCGATGGCCGAGCGGGCGACGCCGCAGCTGGCGGGGCGGCTGAACGCGGCGCTGGATGCCGGCGGGGATTTCACGCTGGTGGCCCTCGACGAGGGGGTGGATGCGGAGGAATTGGCGCCGGACAGTCTGGTGGACCGGCTGGCGTTTCGCCCGGATCTGAGCGGCGTGGCGCTGGGAGATCTGGCGGAGGCGCCGGCGGCGGATCTCGCGGCGGCGCGGGCGCGGCTGGCGGGGATCGCGGTACCCGAGGGGCTCGCGGAGGCGGTGGTGTCGCTGGCGGCGCGGCTGGGGATCGTCTCGCTGCGGGCACCGATGCTGGCGCTGCGGGCCGCGCGGGCCGCGGCGGCGCTGGCGGGGGCTGCGAGCGTCGACGAGGCGGCGGCGGAGGTGGCGGTGCGGCTGGTTCTGGCGCCGCGCGCGCTGGTGATGCCGGAGGTCGAGGCGCCGCAGCAGGACCCGCCGCCACCGGAGGACGACACGTCGGAGAATTCGCCGGAGGAGGACGGGCAGAGCGAGGCCGAGATCCCGGAGGAATTGCTGCTCGAGGCGGTGCGGGCGGCACTGCCGCCCGACCTGCTGGCGCGGCTTCTGGCCAGTGCGGCGCGGCGGGCGGCGAATTCGCAGGGCAGCGGTGCTGGCGACGACCGGCGGTCGCGGGCGCGCGGCCGGCCGGCCGGGGCGATGCGCGGCGCACCCCGGGACGGCGCGCGGATCGATCTGGTGGAGACGCTGCGGGTGGCGGCGCCCTGGCAGCCGCTGCGGCGGCGGGAGGCGGGGGCAAGCGTGGCGCTGGTGCAGGTGCGCCCGGACGATTTCCGCATCAAGCGCTCGAAGGTGCGCTCCGAGAAGGTGGTGATCTTCGCGGTGGACGCCTCGGGCTCGGCGGCCTTCGCGCGGCTGGCGGAGACCAAGGGCGCGATCGAGCTGATGCTGGGGCAGGCCTATGTGGCGCGCCAGCAGGTGGCGCTGGTGAGCTTTCGCGGCGCCGGGGCCGAGGTGCTGCTGCCGCCGACGCGCTCGCTGGTGATGACGAAGCGCCGGCTCGCGGCGCTGGCCGGGGGTGGGGGCACGCCGCTGGCTGCGGGGCTCGTGGAGGCGATGGGCCTTGCGGGTCAGGCGACGTCGCGCGGCATGGTGCCCTATGTGGCGGTGCTGACCGACGGGAAGGCGAATGTGGCGCTCGACGGCAGCGGCGGGCGGGAGGCGGCGGGCTCGGATGCGACCCGGATCGCCCGGCTGCTCAGGGCTGCGGGCATCCGGTCGCTGGTGATCGATACCGGCAATCGTCCCTCGCAGCCGGCGCGCGATCTCGCGACCGAGCTTGATGCGACCTATCTGCCGCTGCCGCGGGCCGATGCGAAGGCGCTGTCGGGTGCCCTGCAGACCGCCGTGGGCGGGGGCTGACCCGGTGGCGCTCGACTGGAAACGCGACGGCGCGGACTGGCCCAACCGGGAGCTGAGCCGCTTCGTGGCGACCCGCGGGGCGCGGTTCCATGTGCAGCGCGGCGGGGCGGGCAAGCGCGTGCTCCTGCTGCACGGCGCGGGCGCCGCGACGCATAGCTGGCGCGACATCATCCCGCGGCTGACACCGGAGCATGACGTGCTCGCGCTCGATCTGCCGGGGCAGGGCTTCTCGACCGGCCGTGCCGACCGTTTCACGCTGCCGCTGATGGCGCAGGATATCGGCGCGCTGCTCGAGACCGAGGGTTATGCGCCCGATCTGGTGGTGGGGCATTCGGCGGGGGCGGCGATCGGGCTGCGGATGGCGCTCGACGGCCATGCGGCGCCGGGGCCGGTGCTGAGCCTGAACGGGGCGCTGGCGCCGTTTCGCGGACCGGCAGGCGTGCTGTTTCCGCCGCTCGCGAAGCTCCTGTCGCTCAATCCGCTGACGGGGGCGTTCTTCGCGCGCACGGCGTCGTCGGGCAATTCGGTGCGCAACCTGATCGAGGGAACCGGCAGCCGGATCGATGCGGAGGGGCTGGCGCTCTATCGCCGGCTGATCGCCGATTCGGGGCATGTGAGCGCGACGCTGGCGATGATGGCGCGCTGGGATCTCAAGCCCCTGATGGCGGATGTCGGGCGGCTGCGGGTGCCGGTGATCCTGGCGCTCGGCAAGAACGACCGCGCGGTGCCGCCCGAGACGACGCGGGCGCTGGCCGGGGCCTTCCAGGAGGCGACGGTGCTCGATTTCACCGGGCTCGGGCATCTGATGCACGAGGAGGACCCGGCGACCTTCGCCGGGCTGATCGCCCGGACGGTGCCGGGCAGCTGAGGCTTACGCCACGGCCCTGCTGAGGGCGCACTGGTTCCAGAGGGTGGCGAGGGCGCGCACGAGGCGGTCGATGTCGGCGTCGGTGTGGAGCGGCGAGGGGGTGAAGCGCAGGCGCTCGGAGCCCTTCGGGACGGTGGGATAATTGATCGGCTGCACGTAGATGCCGTACTGGTCGAGCAGGATGTCGGAGAGCACCTTGCACTTGACCGGGTCCTTCACCATCACCGGGACGATGTGGCTCGGATTGTGGAGATGCGGGATGCCGGCCTGATCGAGGCGGGCGCGCAGCTTGGCGACGTTCTCGCGCTGCTTGAGCCGCTCGGTGTCGCTCACCTTGAGATGCTTGATCGAGGCGCGGGCGGCGGCGGCGACGGCCGGCGGCAGGGCGGTGGTGAAGATGAAGCCCGAGGAGAACGAGCGGATGAAATCCACCAGGGGTGCGGAGCCGGTGATGTAGCCGCCCATCACGCCGAAGGCCTTGCCGAGCGTGCCCTCGATCAGGGTGACGCGGTCCATCAGCCCCTCGCGCTCGGCGACGCCGCCGCCGCGGGGTCCGTAGAGCCCGACCGCATGGACCTCGTCGAGATAGGTCATGGCGCCGTGCGCCTCGGCGACGTCGAGGATCTCGGCGATGGGGGCGATGTCGCCGTCCATCGAATAGACGCTCTCGAAGGCGACGACCTTGGGCCGCGACGGATCGATCTCCGACAAGCGCCGGTCGAGGTCCTCGGGATCGTTGTGGGTCCAGATGCGCTTCTCGCAGCGGGCATGGCGGATGCCCTCGATCATGCTGGCGTGGTTGAGCGCGTCCGAGAGGATCACGCAGTCGCGCAGCTTCGAGCCCAGCGTGCCCAGCGCCGCCCAGTTCGAGACGTAGCCCGAGGTGAAGAGGAGCGCCGCTTCCTTCTGGTGCAGGTCCGCCAGTTCGCGCTCGAGCAGCACGTGGTCGTGGTTGGTGCCCGAGATGTTGCGGGTGCCGCCCGCGCCGGCGCCGCAGCGGTCGATCGCCGCGTGCATCTCGTCCAGCACGTCGGGGTGCTGGCCCATGCCGAGATAATCGTTCGAGCACCAGACCGTGACGTCCGAGGGCCCGTCCTCGCCGCAATGCCGCACCGCCTGCGGAAACGCCCCGCGCTTGCGCTCGAGCTCGGCGAAGACCCGGTAATTCCCCTCGGAATGCAGCGCATCCAGCTCGGCGCGAAACAGGGCGTCGTAGGTCATGGCAGTTTTCCTTCGGTCTCGGGCAGGGCCGGGTCGGGATGGGTGTTCCGGTCGGGCAGGGCCCAGGACCAGAGGGCGGAATTGGGGATGGGCAGGACCATCATCCAGTGTTCGAAGAGCGCGAGCGCCGTCAGCGTCGCGAGGAGCGCGAAGCCGATTTCCGCACCTGAGCCGGCGGGGGCGGAGATCGTGCGCTCGATGAAGCAGCCGGTGGCGAAGGTCAGGAGCGTGACCGACCACGGGAAGAAGGCGTTCATCGGCGCCTTGCGGAAATGGCTCGAGAGGTGCCGCAGCGGGCTGGGCAGGAAGTGGTCGTTGATGTTGGGCACGCCGAGGAAGACGTTGAGCTTGGCGGTGATGCGCGCGAGGAACAGCACCAGGAAGGTCCAGAGGCCGAAGGCGTTGGCCGCGTCCTGCGAGACCAGGAGGAGCAGCATCACCGAGGCGATCAGGATCATCTCCGAATAGGCGATGGTGCCCCAGGCGCGCAGGAAGCGCTCGACCCCCGAGACGCCGGGCGGGCAGGGCGTCGCGTAGGGGCCGGTGATGACGCCGGCGAGGAAGGCGAGTTCGATCCAGCCCCAGATCGCCAGCGCGGAGAGGAAGGCGATGTAGGCGCCGCGCAGGCTGGTGTCGTCGAGGGAGACCTTGATGCCGAAGCAGCCCAGCGCCAGCAGCGGCAGGGCGAGCACGACGACATTGGCGAAGGCGTCGCGGCCGATGCGGTCGGCGCGCTGGACCGCCAGCAGGATCGCGCCGGTGGAGAACCACCAGACGAAGAGGGCGAAGAGACCCGCGATCCAGACGCTGTCCATCGCGCCGTCCTCAGTAGGTCGGTTCGAGACGGCTGCTGGCGGGCAGCGTGTTGTGCTTGACCGGGATGGTGTAGAGGCCGACGAAGCAGGTGAAGGCGCGCGCGCTGGCGGCCCATTTCTTCAGCTTGCCGGCGGCACCGCCCTGGCGCTCGGCGTCCTCCATGTCGGTGAAGATGTGGCGCATCTTCGTGAGGCCCTTCTGCCAGCGCGGATTGTCGAGATCGAGCTCGATCGGGAAGACCTGGCGGCTGATCTCGGTGGTGGTGCGGAAGACCTTGTCGTCGTAATCGTCGATGTCGACACCCATCGCCTTGTGGAAGGCCGGGCGGGCATGGTCGCGCACATGCATGGTCGCGAAGACCGCGACGAGGAAGAAGCGGATCCAGAGCTTGTTGCGGCCCTCGAGCAGCTTCGGGTCCGTGCGCATCAGCAGCGCGAAGGCCTCGCCGTGGCGGAACTCGTCGTTGCACCATTCCTCGAACCATTTGAAGATCGGGTGGAAGCGCTTGTCGGGGTGCTTCTCGAGGTGGCGGAAGATGGTGATGTAGCGGGCGTAGCCGATCTTCTCCGAGAGATACGTCGCGTAGTAGATGAACTTCGGCTTGAAGTAGGTGTATTTCTTGGCCTTGGTCAGGAAGCCGAGATTGACGCCGATGCCGGCTTCTTTCAGCGCGTCGTTGATGAAGCCGGCGTGGCGGGCCTCGTCGCGGGACATGTAGCTGAAGAGCTCGCAGATGTCGGGGTTCTTGCCGCGGCGCTTCATCTCCTTGTAGAGCACGCAGCCGGAGAATTCGGCCGTGAGCGAGGAGACGAGGAAGTCGGTGAGCTCCTTGCGGAGCTCGGGGTCCATGTTCTCCCAGTCGGGCTCGTCCCACTCGGCGTTCTTCTTGAAGTGCTTCTTGTTGGGGTCCGATTTCATCTCGGCGATGAGCACGTCCCATTCGGCGCGGACCGGGGTCACGTCGATCCGGTCCATCTCGTCGAAATCGGTGGTGTAGAAGCGCGGATTGAGCAGGGTCGTCTCGGTGGCCATCGCCTGGGTGTCGAGCGGCTCGCCGTGCGGCGGCTCGATGGCGATTTCAGCGATTTCCGTGATGGCGTTCATAGCTTGATCTCCTCGGAGAAGCTGAATTCGCAGAGTTCCATGACCTCGAGGTCGCCGGTCAGCCGGGTCCAGGCCCGTTCGAGGCGGCTGGCGCGGGTGATCGTGGCGGTGCGTTTCTCGGTGATGACTTCGCCGTAGGCGGCGAGCACCGGCGCGCCATGCACCTGGACCTCGTCACCGGGATGGATGATGGCGCCATTGTCGAAGCGCACATGGGCGTGCAGGCTCTCGAAGAGGTGGCTCACCTCGACGGTGCAGGGGGCTTCCTCGCGGGAGCGGGTGAAAAGTCCGGGCATCGTGTGTTTCTCCCTCGTCCGGAGGCGGTGTTCAGTCGAGCAGGGCCAGGAAGGCATCGCGGTTGTCGTCGCCGAAGCCCATGAGTTCGACGCGCCATCCGGTGGCCGGGTCGCGCAGCCCGAGCCTTCCGTCGGTGAACTGCACGATGCGCACCGGCGGGTTGCCCTCGATCTTGTGGAGCATGCGCTCGCGCCCCAGCGCGGTCATCACGCCGTTGATGAAGCCGGCCTGGGTCGAATCGAGATCGGCGATCACTTCGCCGGTCTCGCCGTCGGTGACCAGCGCCGTGCCGCCGAGCACGCCATCGACGATGATGCTGCGCTCCTGCACGATGCCGACGCTGTCATCGGGGGTGGCCGCGGGCTGCAGGCCGAGCAGCCGCGCGCCGATTGTCAGCACGAGGCTGAAGAGCACCATCGCGACGACGGCACGCAGCAGGATTGCCGGTACCTTTGAAGGCGGGGCCTCGGCCTGCCTCGAATTCGGCGCGTAGCTCATGCGTCCTCTCCTATTCCGCCGGCATCGGCCAGCCGCCCGACGGGGCGGGCCGTGCTTCCGGTCCGGTCTCCTGTGCCGCTGCCGCGCCGACCGAGATCTCCGCGACCTCGATCGCGGCCGCCTCGGCGATCAGGGCGGCTACCTTGTCCGGTTCCGGGATGCAACGCAACGCCGGTTGCGTCCTGTTGACCACCCAGGGCCGCACATGCGGCCAGAGCACGAGATAGGAAAACCGGGTCTCGCCCCGGAGATCAAGGGCGATCGTGCCGGTTCCGTCGCGGTGCGTCGTTAGGTCCGCCGAATTGATCCAGCGATAGGGCAGGTTGAGGGTGACGGTGAGCGCCGCGCCGATCCGCATGGCGATGCGCCGGTTGGTGATGGTGTAGACCGTGGCCTTCGCCATCACCCAGGCCATCAGCGCGAGCACGCCGACCGCGATGAGGCCGATGGCCGCGAACCAGCTCGCCATCGTCACGCCGGCGGCGAACCCGTCCTCGACGCCGACCACATAGCCGCGCCAGATGGCGAGGGCCGCGAAATAGCCGGCGATCCAGCCGGCATTGAGCGCGTGTCGGGCGAGGGAGATCGCCGAGGGCGCCCCCTGCCAGAGGATGCGCTCGCCTTCCGGCGGGGCTTCCGGAAGGCCCCGGACCGGTTCGTGATCGTAGTCATGCGCCATGTCAGGTCTCCGGGGTTCAGGCGGGGGAAGGGTCGAATTGCGGCTCGAGGCGGTCGAGGGTCGCGTAGAGCGTGCCACCGGCGAAGTAGCCGCTGACCTTGTCCTCTTCGAGCTTGGTCACCACGTCGGCCGCCGCGGTCTTCGGCACGCCGGCGAACTGGTCGGAGCGGATGGAGCGCACCTTCACACCCTTCCAGGTGATCTTGGCGAGCGGCATCGGGATCAGGCGCTTGCCGGCGGAGCCGAGGTCGACCTCGAGATAGCGCACCATCGCTTCGGGCACGTCCACCCACATGTCCGAGACCGTGCCGGCAACTTCGCCGTCGGCGGCGATCACCTGCATGCCGCGCGGATCGCGCCCGGCGCTGTGGCTGAAGTCGGGCTGGCCGGACATCGGGCGGATCTTCGGGTGCCCGTGGCCGTCGAGCTCGGGGGCATCCTCGCGCATGGCGTAGGAGGCCGGTCCGACGCCGTCGGCCATCGGATCACCGGTGGGCGTCCAGGGGCTGCCGAAGCTCTTGGAGGTGCGCTCCATCGCGAAGTCGCGGGTTTCGCGCTTGCCGTCGGGATAGGAGACGACGCCGCGGCCGCCGGGCAGGATGAACTGCTTGGGCTCGGGCATCGGGAAGAGGCCCTGGTTGGTCGGGTTCCCGTCGTCGTCCTCGGTGGGATAGCCTTCGCGCATGTTCTCGCGCTGGAGGTAGAAGACCAGCCCCGCGAAGAACAGCCAGAAGCTGTAGAGCGCGACCTGGGCCAGGTCCACGTTGCCGAAAAATGTAGCGGTCATGTCGTTCTCCTCAGGGTCTTGTCAGGTCGGGAATTCGCTCAGGCCGAATTCGGCCCGGGCTCCATCGCGCCGCGGTGCGCCCACTCGGACAAGCGGGCCAATGGCGATGATGGTCAGGAACAGAAGTCCGATCTCGATGTGGTAGACGAAGGAATAGCCGGCGAAGGGCGTGGCCATTCCGGGGCCGAGGGCGCCGGACATCGCCCAGGCGCCGAAGATGTCGCGGATGAAGCCGCCCGCCGCGATGGCGAGGCCGGCCGCCGTGGCCTGGGCCGCACCCCAGGCCCCGAGGGCGAGGCCGCTGTCGACGAGGCCCTCGCGGGGCATGTCGAGCACCGCGGTGAGCATCGAGACCGCGAAGAGCCCCGAGCCGAAGCCGATCAGGCCGGCGCCGGCGAAGAACAGCGGCGCGGAGTCGAGGGGGGCCGAGAACACCACGGCCGAGAAGGCGGCGATGCCGGCCAGGAGGCCGTGGGCCGCGACGCGGAACGGATCGTTGCCCGCGCCGAGGCGCTTGGAGGCGAGCGCGAAGCCCAGGAGCGCGCCGAGCGCCCAGATGGCGGTCAGCGTGGTGGTGGCCGCGACCGACAGGCCGAGGATCTCGCCGCCGTAAGGCTCGAGCAGCACGTCCTGCATCGAGAAGGCGGCGGTGCCGAGCGCGACCGCGAGCATGATCCGGAGCATGCGGCCCTGACCGAGCAGGTCGAAGAACGCATCCGAGAAGCGCGGCCGGGGGGCGGCGCGTTCCTCGCGGCTCATCGGGTTCATGCGCTCCTGCTTCCAGAGGGCGACGAGGTTGAGCACGAGCGTGAGCGCGGCGGCGCCCTGGACGACCTGGATCAGGCGGATGGCCGAGAAGTCGCGCAGCAGCGCCCCGAAGATCAGGGCGCTGATCGCCATGCCGACGAGGAACATCACGTAGAGGAGGGCGACGACGCGGTGGCGCTTTTCCGGCTCGGCCTGGTCGGCGGCGAGCGCGAGGCCCGCGGTCTGGGTCATGTGGAGGCCGAGGCCGGTCATCACGAAGGCGACGGCGGCCAGCGCCTCGCCGGCCCAGTCGGGTCCGTGGATCTGGTCGCCGGAGAGCAGGATCAGCGCGAAGGGCATGAAGGCGAGCCCGCCGAACTGGTAGAGCGAGCCGAACCAGATGAAGGGCACGCGCCGCCAGCCGATCGCCGAGCGGTGGGTGTCGGAGCGAAAGCCGAGGAAGGCGCGGAAGGGCGCGACGAGGACCGGCAGGGCCACCATCGCGGCCACCAGCATCGTCGGCACCGAAAGCTCGACGATCATCACGCGGTTGAGGGTGCCCAGGAGCAGCACCGTCGCCATGCCCACCGAGATCTGGAAGAGCGAGAGGCGCAGGAGCCGGTTGAGCGGCAGGCCGTCGCTCGCCGCGTCGGCGAAGGGCAGGAGATCCATCCCGAATTTGGTCAGGGGATGCCGTTTGTCGCTCATTTCGGTGCGAACTCCATCGCTTCGCTGATGTAGAAACCCGACTTGATCCGCTCGAAGGGCGTCAGCTGCCAGTCCGAGAGGGGCTGCGAGTGCGGTCGCCAGCGACGCGGCGCGCACGGGCACGATGGCCGGCGAGCGGTCGGCGCGGGGGAAGGCCTTGCCGGCGAGGTGCATCGCCTGCAGCGCCGGGGTGGAGGGGGCGACGGTGAAGATGATGCTGCCGCGCGTGCGGGCGGCGAGGCCGGCGAGGGCCGCGGCGATGTCGGCGCAGCGGTAGTGGATGAGGCTGTCCATCGCCACGACATGGTCGAAGCTGCCGTGGGCCGGGTCGAGCATGTCGCCGGGGGTGAGGGTGACGCGGCCCCGCACATCCTCGGGCATGCGGGCGCGGGCCACCTCGAGCAGGTTGGGCGAGATGTCGACGCCGAGCACCTCGGCGCCGCGCCGGGCGGCCTCGACCGAGAGCTGGCCGACGCCGCAGCCGGCGTCGAGGAGACGCATGCCGGTCATGTCGGCGGGCAGGCGGGCGAGCAGGGTGTCGCGCATCCGGTCACGGCCGGCGCGCACGGTGGCGCGGATGCGGCTCACGGGATCGGTGGAGGTCAGCCGGGCCCAGGTTTCGGCCGCGGTGCGGTCGAAATAGGTCTCGAGGCTGGCGCGGGTGGTCTCGTAGCTGGACATCAGTCGAATCCCAGGAGTTCGAAGATCTGTCGGTCCTCGAGCGGGGCCGGGGCGAGCGGGTCGGTGCCGGCATAGAGCGTCTCGGCGAGCTTGATGTATTCCTTCTGGACCGAGACGATGTCCTCGTCGGCGCTGTCCATCTCGAAGAGCGTGCATTTCTTCAGGCGCGAACGCCGGATCGCGTCGAGGTCGGGCAGGTGGGCGAGGCGCTTGAAGCCCACGACGTCGCAGTAGCGGTCGACCTCGTCGGTGTCCTTCGAGCGGTTGGCGACGCAGCCGGCGAGGCGGACATTGTAGTTCTTCGCCTTGGCCTGCACCGCGGCGATGATGCGGTTCATCGCGTAGATGCTGTCGAAGTCGTTGGCGGTGACGATCAGCGCGCGGTCGGCGTGCTGCAGGGGCGCCGCGAAGCCGCCGCAGACCACGTCGCCGAGCACGTCGAAGATCACCACGTCGGTCTCCTCGAGCAGGTGGTGCTGCTTGAGGAGCTTCACGGTCTGGCCGACCACGTAGCCGCCGCAGCCGGTGCCGGCGGGCGGGCCGCCGGCCTCGACGCATTTCACGCCGTTGTAGCCCTCGTAGACGAAATCCTCGGCGCGCAACTCCTCGGCGTGGAAATCCACGTCCTTGAGCACGTCGATCACCGTCGGCATCAGCTTCTTGGTGAGGGTGAAGGTGCTGTCGTGCTTCGGGTCGCAGCCGATCTGCAGCACCCGGTGGCCGAGCTTGGAGAAGGCGACGCTGAGGTTGGACGAGGTGGTGGACTTGCCGATCCCGCCCTTGCCGTAGACCGCGAAGACCTTCGCGCCCTCGATCTTCACCGAGGCGTCGAGATGGACCTGAACGGAGCCTTCGCCGTCTCCGCCGTTCAGGATGGGGGCCTTGTCGAGCGGGCTCATGGCTGTCTCCTTATTCTGCCGCGATACCGGTGCTGCCGACGCCTTCGAGGGTGTCCTCGAGTTCGTCCGCACCGCGCCGCAGGGCTTCCAGGGTTGCTTCGTCGGGCGTCCAGTAGGACCGCTCGTGGGCTTCGATCAGGCGGTTGGCGACCCGTGCCGAGGCGGCGGGGTTCAGTTCGGCGAGGCGCCGGCGCATGGTCTCGTCGAGCACGAAGGTCTCGCTGAGGCGCTGGTAGACCCAGGGCTCCACCTGTCCGGTGGTGGCCGACCAGCCCATGGTGTTGGTGACCTGGGCCTCGATGTTGTGCACGCCCTCATGGCCGTGCTTGAGCATGCCTTCGTACCATTTGGGGTTCAGGGCGCGGGTGCGGGTCTCGAGGGCGACCTGCTCGGAGAGCGTGCGCACCTTGCCGTCGCCGCGGGTCTGGTCGCCGATATAGACCGGGGTTTCGGTGCCGCCGCGGGCGCGCTTCACCGCGCGGCCGATGCCGCCCAGGGTGTCGAAGTAATGGTCGACGGTGGTGACACCGAGCTCGACGGATTCGAGGTTCTGGTAGGCGAGATCGACATCGCCCAGCACCGCCTGCATGAGGGCCGGCTGTGCCGCCGGCTTGCCGGTGCGGCCGTAGGCGAAGCCCTTGCGCTTCTCGAAGGCGTCGGCGAGTTCGCCCTCGTCGGTCCAGGCGCCGCTTTCGACGAGCTGGTTGACGTTGGAGCCGTAGGCGCCTTCGGCGTTGGAGAACACCCGCAGGGCGGCGGTCTCGAGATCGCAGCCCATCTTTTCGGCATAGGCCAAGGCATGGGCGCGGACGTGGTTCCGGTCGAGCGGCTCGTCGGCGCTCGCGGCGAGCCAGGCGGCTTCGGCCAGCATCCGGGTCTGGAGCGGGAGGAGGTCGCGGAAGATGCCCGAGAGCGTCATCACCACGTCGATGCGGGCGCGGCCGAGGGTCTCGAGCGGCACCAGTTCGGCGCCGCAGAGCCGGCCGTAGCCGTCGAAGCGGGGCCTGGCACCCATGAGGGCGAGGGCCTGGGCGATCGGGCCGCCGTCGGATTTGATGTTGTCCGCACCCCAGAGCACCATCGCGACCGAGCGCGGCAACTCCGCGCCGCCCTCGACATGGCGCGCGAGCAGCTTTTCGGCCTGCTTGGCGCCATCGGCCAGCGCGAAGGCGGTGGGCATCCGGAACGGGTCGAAGGCGTGCATGTTGCGGCCCGTCGGAAGGATGTCGGGGCTGCGCAGGAGGTCGCCGCCGGCGACCGGGCGGATGTAGTGGCCGGCGAGGGCGCGCAGGAGCGCGGGGGTCTCGTGATCCTCGGCCATCAGCTTCTCGGCGCGGGCGAGGGCGGAGGGATCGGCGCCCTCGACTTCGGCCATCGAGGCGATCAGTTCGGCGCGGGCTTCGGCGTCGGGGGGCGATCCGACCACATGCAGGCCGTTCGGGATGAGCGTGGTCTCGAATTCGGTCAGGTCGCGCCAGAGCTTCGCGGTGGCGGCGTCGCGATCCTCCCAGGCCGGTTCGGCGGGGCAGAGATCGAGCTCGGAGGCCTGTGCCTGCAGGAGGAGTGCCAGATCGGTGCGCTCGGGCGCCATCGGATCGCCGGCGCGCCAGCGGTCGAGGGTCGCGCGCAGTTCGGCGAGGCCCTTGTAGAGCCCGGCCTTGCCGACCGGCGGCGTGAGGTGGGTGACGATGGTCGCGCCGATGCGGCGCTTGGCGAGCGCGCTCTCGGACGGGTTGTTGGCGGCGTAGAGATAGACGTTGGGGATCGCGCCGATCAGCCGGTCGGGCCAGCAATCGTGGCCGAGGCCGGTCTGCTTGCCGGGCATGAATTCGAGCGCGCCGTGCATGCCGAAATGCAGGAGCACGTCGGCGCCGAAATCCTCCGCGATGTAGCGGTAGAAGGCCGAGAAGGCATGGGTCGGGGCGAAGCCCTTCTCGAACAGGAGCCGCATCGGATCGCCCTCGTAGCCGAAGGTCGGCTGGACCCCGACGAAGACGTTGCCGAACTGCGCGCCGAGCACGAAGATGCCCGAGCCGTCGGATTGGTGCCGGCCGGGAGCCGGGCCCCACTGGGCCTCGATCTCGCGCAGATGCGGCTCGCGGGCGACGAAATCCTCGGCGGGGATCCGGTGGGCGACATTGGCGGCCTGGCCGTAGCGCGCGGCATTGCCGTGCAGGATCATCTCGCGCAGCGTGTCGACATCCGCGGGAACGGTGACGTCGTAGCCTTCCGCCTTCATGGCGTGGAGCGTGTTGAAGAGGCTCTCGAACACCCCGAGATAGGCGGCGGTGCCGACGGCGCCGGCATTGGGCGGGAAGCCGTAGAGCACGATCGCGGCCTTGCGGCCGGCGGTGACGCTGCGGCGGAGCAGGGCCCGGCGGGCCACCCGCTCGGCGAGGCCCTCGATGCGGTCGGGGCAGGCCATCATGCGGCGGCCGGTGGCGTCGCCCTGGCAGTTGCGGTCGCAGCCGTGGCAGCCCTCGCCGCCGATCCGGCCGCCGAAGATCATCGGGCCGGTGGCGCCGTCGAGCTCGGGGATCGCCACCATGATCGTGGTTTCGACCGGGGAGAGTCCGGACTGGCCGCTGGCCCACTGGTCGAGCCGCTGGAATTCGAGGGCATGGGCCGCGATGTAGGGCACGTCGAGATCGGCGAGGGCTTCCTCGGCCGCGCCCGAATCGTTGTAGGCCGGGCCGCCGACGAGGCTGAAGCCCGAGAGCGACAGGAGCGCGTCGATGCGGGTCTTGCCGCCGGTGCGGAAGAAGGCGTCGATGGCCGGGCGGCCGTCGAGGCCGGCGGCGAAGGCCGGGAGCACGCGCAGGCCGCGCGCCTCGAGGGCGCGGATCACCGCATCGTAATGCGCGGTATCGCCCGAGAGCACATAGGCCCGCATCAGGATCAGGCCGACGGTGCCCGCGGGCGCCTCCGGGCCGGGGATGTCGGCGGGGTCGGTGGTGATGCGGTCGGGCAGGTCGGGATGGTAGAGGCCGGTTTCGGCGTATTCGACCGGGGCGGCGGGCTCGAGCGTGTCGGCGAGCGCCCGGCGCGGGCCGGAGGCGTAGGTCGCCACGAGATACTCGACCATCGCCTCGACATTGTCGTCGGAGCCGGCGAGCCAGTACTGCATGCAGAGGAAGTAGCTGCGCAGGTCCTGCGCCTTGCCGGGGATGAACTTCAGGATGCGCGGCAGGCGGCGCAGCATCGACATCTGGCCCGCCCCCGAGGAGGGCTTGGCGCCGCGCGCGCCGCGAAGCCGCTTCATCAGCGCCATCATGCCGGTGGCGGGCTTGGCCATGTCGAGCTTGCCCATCCGGGTGAGCTTCACGACCTCGGCGCCGGAGATGCAGCAGACCATCGCGTCGCAGGTGTCGCGGCGGGCCTCGAGGTCGGGCAGGATCGCGCGGATATGCTCGTCGAGGAACAGCATGGTGGCGATGATGATGTCGCCTTCGGCCACCGCGTCCTTGGCCCGCTGGAGCGCGCCCGGATCCTCGCTCCATTCGGCGGCGGCATGAACAGAGAGTTCCAGCCCGGGGATGGCCCGGATCAGACGCGCTTCAGCCCGCTCCGCCGGACCCGCCACGTGGCTGTCCAGCGTGACGATGACCACCCGTACGGGCGGCTCAGCGCGAGAAATGGGCTTTTGCATCATAGAGCGTCTCTACGGTTATGGAGGTCAGTCCGGACTCGCTGGCGTAGGTTTCGGTGTTGCGGCGGGCCTTGCCGCGCACGAAGAACGGGATCTTCCTGAGTTCCTTCTCGGCCTCGGCGGCCCAGAGGATCGCGCCGTCGCCTGCGGGTGCCGCGGCGGCGGGCTCCGGTTCGGCCGGGGTTTCCGTCGGACGGGCCGGGGCGTGGGCGGCGTGGTGGCTCGGGCCGGCGCCGTCGTGAAACTCGAAATCCTCGCGGAACATCGTGAGCAGATGCTCCTCGAGGCCCATCACCAGCGGATGGACGAGGGTGTCGAAGAGCACGTTGGCGCCCTCGAAGCCCATCACCGGGGAGTAGCGGGCCGGGAAGTCCTGGACATGCACCGGGGCGGAGATCACCGCGCAGGGGATGCCGAGGCGCTTGCCGATATGGCGTTCCATCTGCGTGCCGAGGATCAGTTCGGGCTGAACCCGTTCGATCGCTTCCTCGACTTCGAGGTAATCGTCGGTGATCAGGGCCTCGACGCCGTATTCCTTGGCGGCGGCGCGGACCGGCCGGGCGAATTCGCGGTTGTAGGCGCCGAGGCCGACGACCTCGAAGCCCATCTCGTCGCGGGCGACGCGGGCCATGGCGAGGGCGTGGGTCGCGTCGCCGTAGACGAAGACCCGCTTGCCGGTGAGGTAGGTGCTGTCGACCGAGCGGGTCCACCAGGGCAGGCGCAGGTCGCGCTCATCGGCGGTGAGAGGCTGGCCGGTGATCTCGCTGATTTCGCGCACGAAATCGCGGGTGGCGCCGACGCCGATCGGCACGGTGCGGGTGTATTTCTGGCCGTGGGTCTTCTCGAGCCAGCGGCAGGCTTCCTCGGCCGTTTCGGGGTAGAGCATCACGTTGAAATGGGCGGCGGCGAGGCGCGAGAGGTCGGCGGGGGTGGCACCCAAGGGGGCGGCGACGTTCACGCCGATGCCGAGGCTCTCGAGCAGCTTGGTGATCTCCGCCACGTCGTCGCGGTGGCGGAAGCCGAGGCCGGTGGCGCCGAGCAGGTTGCAGGTGAGCGCCTCCGTGCGCGCGGCCGGGCCGGCGAGGTTGCGCACGAGCTGGAAGAAGGTCTCGGAGGTGCCGAAGCTCTCCTTGCGCTGGTAGGACGGCAGTTCGAGCGCGATGACCGGAACCGGCAGGCCCATGCTCTCGGCGAGCCCGCCCGGATCGTCCTGGATCAGCTCGGCGGTGCAGGAGGCGCCGACGATCATCGCCTGGGGCTTGAAGCGCTCGTAGGCCTCGCGGCAGGCGGTCTTGAAGAGCTCGGCGGTGTCCGAGCCGAGGTCGCGGGCCTGGAAGGTGGTGTAGGTCACCGGCGGGCGGTGGTCGCGGCGCTCGATCATCGTGAAGAGGAGGTCGGCATAGGTGTCGCCCTGCGGGGCGTGCAGCACGTAGTGCAGGCCCTTCATGCCGGTGGCGACGCGCAGCGCGCCGACATGCGGCGGGCCTTCGTAGGTCCAGACCGAGAGCTTCATACCCGCACCGCCTTCCGGCGCAGGATCGGCCGGGAGAACAGGCCCGCGAGATCGCCGGCCTGCTCGTAGCCGTGGACCGGGGTGAAGACGAGCTCGATGGCCCATTTGGTGGTCAGGCCCTCGGCTTCGAGCGGATTGGCGAGGCCGAGACCGCAGACCGTGAGGTCGGGACGGGCGGCGCGGCAGCGGTCGAGCTGCTTGTCGACGTGCTGGCCTTCGGAGATCGTCGGGCCGGAGGGCAGGAGGGCCAGCTCGGCTTCGAGAAGGCGGCGGTGGAGGAACGGGCGTTCCGACCTCGACCGGGACCATGCCGCATTCGCGGGCGAGGAAGCGGGCGAGCGGAATTTCGAGCTGGCTGTCGGGGAAGAAGAAGATGCTGCGGCCCGAGAGCACGTCGCGGGCCCCGGCGACGGCCTTGCGGGCGCGGGCGCGCGGGGCGTCGGTGGCTGCGGCGAAGCGGGCGGGCTCGACGTCGAAGGCGTCTGCCGCGGCCTGGAGCCAGGCGGTGGTGCCTTCCTCGCCGAAGGGGAAGGGGGCGGGCAGATGGCTGGCGCCGCGCGATTCGAGGGCGGCGGCGGTGTCGCCGAGGAAGGGCTGGGCGACGAGGAACCGGGTGTTCGGCCCGATGGCCGGGCTGTCGTCGCTGCGGCGGGCCGGCAGGAAGGCGACATGCCCGAGGCCCATTTCCTCGAAGAGGCGGCGGAACTGGTCCTCGACCACGTCGGGAAGCGCGCCGACCACGAGGAGATTCGCAGCGTCGGTCTCGGGCAGGGTCGGAACCATCGCCGTGAGGCAGGCATCCTCGCCCTGGGTGAAGGTGGTCTCGATGCCGGAGCCGGAATAGCTCATCACCCGGACATTGGGGGCGTGTTCGGCGCTGAGACGGACTGCGGCGCGGCTCAGGTCGAGCTTGATGACTTCCGAGGGGCAGGAGCCGACGAGGAAGAGCTGGCGGATGTCGGGGCGGCGGGCGAGCAGGCGGCCGACTTCGCGGTCGATCTCGTCATGGGCATCGGCGAGGCCGGCGAGATCCTTCTCTTCCATGATCGCGGTGCCGAATCGCGGCTCGGCGAAGACCATCACCCCGGCGGCGGATTGCAGCAGATGCGCGCAGGTCCGCGAGCCGACGACGAGGAAGAAGGCGTCCTGCATCTTGCGGTGCAGCCAGATGATTCCGGTCAGGCCGCAGAACACCTCGTGCTGGCCGCGCTCGCGCAGGACCGGTGAGTCGAGGCAGCCGGACTGGCCGCGGATCGGGGCGATCTCGTTCATGCCGGGGCTCCCTCCGGCGCGCCGGCGAGCCCGTCGCCGGACTTGCGGGCGGCGCGCAGCTTGAGGAGGAACTGCGTCGCGTTGATCGCATAGAGAGCGTATGCGGCGAGGGCCAGGAGCATGAGCGAAACCGGTGCGAGGGCACCCGTCCAGAGGGCCACGAGATAGGCGGTGTGGAGCGCGATCACGCCGAAGCTGACGACGTCTTCCCAGAAGAAGGCCGGTGCGAGAAGGTACTGGCCGAAAACCACCTTTTCCCAGATCGCGCCGGTGATCATGATGGCGTAGAGAAAGAGCGTCTTGAGGACGATCGACGCGGTGGTGAGCGCGTAGTGCTCGCCGGTCGCGAGGGTGTGGAGGACGAGGCCGAGGCTGATCAGGAAGACGAGAAACTGGAGGGGGGCGAGGATGCCCTGGACGAGGGTCCAGACGGTCTCGTCGCGCCGCTTGCGCTGCTCCGGCGTGTAGAGCGCGCGATGGTTCGATCCGGACTGAGATCTGTGCTGCACCGTGCCCTCCCGAAGCACTTCGACACCCCGAACCTAGCTGTCACACCGAGAATATGTCAACTTGAATTTACACTCCGAAATCCCAAACTGACACATGTCGGATCCGAATCGACTTATGGCTGTGCGTTTTGGTGGGTCTTTCGCAACTTTCGCCCGAATCGGACAGATTGCCGGGGGGTTAGCCGTATTTCCGGTTTGGAATGTCAGTTTTGTTTGACACATATGCCATCTTCATGTTGATCTTCGGAGCAGGGACGGAGCTCTCGTCCGACACCTCGAAGTGTCGGCGGACGTGGGAAGGAAATTTCGGATGCTGGCACTCGATGTCGTTGAAGGACCCGCTTTCGAAGGAACCCGCCACGACGCTGTGCCGTCTCTTCTCGCGCATACGTTGGGCAACCTGGTGGCAGAACGTATGTCGAATAGAAATTCGGGCTTCGCGGTACGACAATTGTGCACGGCATTGGTGGCTGACGGGCCCCGGGAAGCCGACGCCTATGTCGATCGTCTGATGGAATGCGGCGTGACGGTCCAGACCATCTACGACAGTTACATCCCCCATGCCGCGCGGCAGCTCGGCGAGTGGTGGACCGAGGATCGGGTGGGCTTCAACGACGTCACCGTCGGCATGAGCCGGCTCACGGAGATCTTCCGGCGGTTGAGCCCCGTCTTCCTCAAGTCCCAGCCGTATCAGCGCCAGTCGCACAGCGCGCTCTTCGCGCTCTGTCCCGGCGAGACCCATTCGCTCGGCATCGCGATGGCCGCCGATTATTTCCAGCGCGCCGGCTGGGCCGTCCGGGTCGAGTTGCAGGCCACGCGAGAAGGTCTGGCGCGGCTCGCGGGATCGGGCCGATACGACATGATCGGACTTTCGGCGGGCAGCCGCCGGCATGTCGAGAATTTGAAGGAAACCGTGGAGGCACTGCGCGCCGCTGCGGGACCCAACGTGCCGATCATCATCGGCGGGCCCATTGTCGGTGTCGAGCGGTCAATCGCCTCCATCGTCGGCGCGGATTCGGCGCAGAGTGTTGCCGCGGCCGCGCTGATGGAGGTCGAAAAGGGCTTCTGATCCGACTCGGCAGCGGTTAAGGTCCCGCCGCGTTATTCGGGAGAGCGCTTGATGGCGCGATTGGTCGGCAATGTGAACAAGAACATCGGGTCGTTTTCAAGCTCTGCCTTTCTTACGGATGTCAGTCCGCAGGCCCTCAAGACCATTGTCGCCACCGGCTCCGACATCGCGCTCCTCGTGACCGACAAGGGAATCGTGAAGGGCGTGCACATCTCGCGCGACGTGAAGCCGGCGAACGATGTCGATGCCTGGTCGGGCGCCGATATCGGCTCGATCGTCACCGAGGAGAGCCTTCCGAAGATCGCCGAGATGCTCGACGGGGCCCGCAGCGACGCCGAGCCGCGCTGGCGCGAGATCAACCATCTGACCTCCGGCGACGATGACTTCCCGGTGCGCTATGCCGCGGTCAAGTCCGGCACGGACGGCAACGTGATCCTGCTCGGGCGCGACCTGCGCATGGCGGCCCAGCTCCAGAAGCGCCTGATGCATGCGCAGCTGACGATGGAGCAGGATTACGAGCGCATCCGGCAGATCGAGACGCGGTACCGGGTGCTGTTCGAGACCACCCAGGAGGCCCTCGTCATCGTGTCGTCGGAGAACGGCCGCATCGTCGATTCCAACACCGCCTCGGCGCGGCTCTTCGCCCGGGATGTGACCGATCTGGCCAATTCGTCCTTCGTCGAGCTTTTCGACAAGGCGGGGCAGTCGGATCTCGCCGTCACCTTCGCCATGGTCCGCGAGACCGGCCGCGAGCGCACCGTCACCCTGCGCAATGCCGCCGACGGGGCGCGGCTCAATCTCGACGTGATCCTGTTCCGCTCGGTGAACGACACGCTGTTCCTGTGCCGGCTGACCCCGGCGAGCATCCAGAGCGTCACCAGTCGCAGCTTCGACCAGTCGCTGACCGCGCTCTACAGCCGGACGGTCGATGCGATGGTGTTCACCGACCAGAACGGCGCGATCCTGCGCGCGAACACCGCCTTCATGGCGCTGGCCGATGTGGCGGTGTCGGAATCGCTGACCGACATGAATCTCGGCGCGTTCCTGGCGCGGCCCGAAATCGATCTCAATGTGCTGATGGGCAATGCCAAGGTGAAGGGCCGGCTCTCGGTCTATGCCACCCGGTTTCGCAGCACCTTCGGAACCTCGATTCCGGTCGAGATCTCGACGACCTATCTTCCCGAGGCCGAGCCCGAAGTGTTCGGCTTCATCCTGCGCGACGTCACCCGCTCGGCGCCGGCCCGGGAGGGCGGCCATGCCGGGGCGCCGGTCTCGTCGGATGCGGTCGAGCAGATCATCGACATGGTCGGCACCACGCCGCTCAAGGATCTCGTGCGCGGCACCACCGATGTGGTCGAGAAGCTCTGCATCGAGACGGCGATCAAGCTCACCAACAACAACCGCGCCTCCGCTGCCGAAATGCTCGGCCTCTCGCGCCAGAGCCTCTACGTCAAGCTGCGCAAATACGGCCTGATCGCGCAGGACGACGCCTGACCCGGCACGTCGTCGGGCCGGCGCCGTCGCGAGCCCAAACTTCTGCGGTCCTGCGGCACATCGGGCCTTCCCAAACGCGGATGTGTCGTGTTTAATTGACACATGAGTGTCAGTCTACAGTTTACACCCAGATCGATTCCCGCTCCCTCCGCGGCGCTGGAACTGCTGAAGCCGATCACCTGGTTTCCGCCGATGTGGGCCTATCTCTGCGGCGTCGTCTCGTCGGGCGTTCCGCTGGCCGGGAACTGGGCGCTGGCGGCGCTGGGAATCGTGCTGGCAGGGCCCATCGTCTGCGGCATGAGCCAGGCCGCGAACGACTGGTGCGACCGCCATGTCGATGCCATCAACGAGCCGGGCCGGCCGATTCCCTCGGGCCGGGTGCCGGGGCGCTGGGGCCTCTGGATCGCGCTGGTGATGAGCGCGCTGGCGCTGGGGATCGGCCTGCTGCTCGGCCCCTGGGGCTTCGTGGCCACCGTGGTCGCGGTGATCTGCGCCTGGGCCTATTCGGCGGAGCCGGTGCGGCTCAAGCGGTCGGGCTGGGTCGGGCCGGGGGTCGTCGGGCTCTGTTACGAGGGGCTGCCGTGGTTCACCGGGGCCGCGGTGATGGCACAGACCGCACCGTCCTGGCCGGTGATCGGGGCGGCGCTGCTCTACAGCATCGGCGCGCACGGCATCATGACGCTCAACGATTTCAAGGCGCTCGAGGGCGACACCGAGATGGGCATCCGCTCGCTGCCGGTGACGCTCGGACCCGAGCGCGCCGCCCGGGTCGCGGCCTGGGTGATGGCGGTGCCGCAGGTCGGCGTGATCGCGATGCTGGTCGGCCCTTGGCCTGCCGGTTCATGCGGCGATCATCGTGGTTTCGCTGCTGCTGCAGGGGCTTGCCATGCGCAAGCTGATGCGCGACCCGAAGAAATACGCGCCCTGGTACAACGGCACCGGTGTGACGCTCTACGTGCTCGGCATGATGGTCACCGCCTTCGGGCTCGGCAGCCTGGGAGGTGCGCCGTGAGGCATGGGTCCGTCACGCAAGCGGGAGATTGGCATCTCGGCTGGCTCGGCATCTTCCGCATCGGTCTGGTGCAGATGGCGATCGGTGCCATCGTCGTGCTGACGACCTCGACGCTCAACCGCGTGATGGTCGTCGAACTGGCCCTGCCGGCGATGCTGCCCGGTGCGCTGGTCGGGCTCTATTACGGGGTGCAGCTCAGCCGGCCGAACTGGGGCTACCGTTCCGATGCCGGCGGGAAGCGCACGCCCTGGATCATCGGCGGCATGGCGGTTCTCGCCCTCGGCGGGCTCGGGGCGACCTTCGGGACCGTGCTGCTCGAGACCGCCCGGGTGCCGGGCCTCGCGCTGTCGATCCTGTCGTTCCTGCTCATCGGTGTCGGGGTCGGAGCGTCGGGCACCTCGCTTCTGGCGCTCCTGGCCACCGCGACGGCGCCGGAACGCCGGGCGGCGGCGGCCACGATCACCTGGCTGATGATGATCCTCGGCATCGCCCTGACCGCCGGCAGCGTCGGCGCGCTGCTCGATCCCTATTCGCCCATGCGCCTCCTGGCCATCGTCGCCGGGGTTTGTGCCGCGGCGCTTCTGGTGACGACGCTCGCCATGTACGGCCTCGAGAGCCGCCTCGGCGCGCTTCCGGCGCCGGAGGCCGACCGGGTGCCGTTCCGCATCGCCTTTGCCGAGATCTGGGGCGAGAGCCGGGCGCGCAACTTCTCGATCTTCATCTTCCTGTCGATGACCGCCTACTTCATGCAGGAACTCATCATCGAGCCCTTCTCCGGCCATGTCTTCCTGTTCACGCCGGGCCAGTCGACCTCGATGGCGGGCCTGCAGAACGGTGGCGTCTTCCTTGGCATGCTGCTGGTCGGCATCGCCGCGAGCGGGTTGCGGATCGGGTCGCTGCGCCTGTGGGCGGTTCTGGGCTGTACCGGGTCCGCCGCGGCGCTGGTCTCCATCGCGTTCGCGGGCGTGTCGGGTCCGGCGACGCCGCTCCTGCCGCTGGTCTTCGCGCTCGGCTTCTTCAACGGGGTCTTCGCGGTGTCCGCCATCGGCTCGATGATGCAGCTTGCCGGCGAAGGCCGGTCGGGCCGCGAGGGCACCCGCATGGGGCTCTGGGGCGCGGCACAGGCCATCGCCGCCGGTTTCGGAGGCTTTTTCGGCGCCGCCGCGGTCGATGCGATGCGCGCCGTGGTCGCCAGCCCCGCCGAAGCCTACGGCGCCGTGTTCGTTTTCGAAGCTCTGCTGTTCCTCTTCGCGGCCTTCCTCGCCCTGCGCGTGGTCGGATGCCGCGCGCCGGCTCAGGCCATACCGGGAGAATGACGATGACCGAGACCTCGCGTGCCTATGATGTCGTGGTGGTGGGCGGAGGCCCGTCCGGGGCAACCGCCGCCGAGGCCCTTGCCCGGAAGGGCCGGCGGGTCGCGCTTCTCGACCGGGCCGGGCGCATCAAGCCCTGCGGCGGTGCGGTCCCGCCGCGGCTGATCGCCGATTTCGATATCCCCGACAGCCAGATCGTCGCGCGGATCCGGACCGCCCGGATGATCTCGCCGCGGGCCAACCAGGTCGATATTCCGATCGAGAACGGCTATGTCGGCATGGTCGATCGCGAGCATTTCGATGCCTTCCTGCGCATGCGCGCGGCCGAAGCCGGCGCGTCCGTCGTGACCGGCACCTTCCGGCGGATCGAGCGCGATGCCGAGGGGCGGCCGACGGTGATCTACCGCACGCCCGAGGGGGTGGAGCAGGGGCTCGCGACGCGGCTGGTGATCGGGGCCGACGGGGCGCGGTCCAATGTGGCGCGCGCCGAGGTGCCCGGTGGCGAGGACATTCCCTATGTCATCGCCTATCACGAGATCATCGAGGCGCCCGTGGGCAATGCCGCCTATGACCCGGACCGCTGCGACGTGATCTATGACGGCAAGATCAGCCCGGATTTCTACGGCTGGGTCTTCCCGCACGGCAAGCAGGCCAGCGTCGGCATGGGCACGGGGATCGACGGCGTCGACCTCAAGGCGGCGACCGCCGCCCTGCGCGCGTCGAGCGGGCTTTCGGAGTGCAGGACCGTGCGCCGCGAAGGCGCGCCGATCCCGCTGCAGCCGCTCAAGCGCTGGGACAACGGCCGCGATGTCGTGCTGGCCGGCGATGCCGCCGGGGTCGTGGCGCCCTCGTCGGGCGAAGGCATCTACTACGCCATGGTCGGCGGGCAGGTCGCCGCCGAGGCGGCCGCGAAATGTCTTGCCACCGGAAAGGCCGCCGATCTCAAGCTCGCGCGCAAGCTCTTCATGAAGGAGCACAAGATGGTGTTCCGGGTGCTGCGGATGATGCAGGACACCTGGTATCGCTCCGACGATCGCCGGGAGCGCTTCGTGACGCTCTGCCGCGACATCGACGTGCAGCGCTTGACCTTCGATGCCTACATGAACAAGAGACTGGTCAGGGCGAAGCCGATGGCGCATCTTCGCATCATGGCCAAGAACATCGGACATCTCACGAGGCTCATTCCGGCGGCATGACAGAGCAACTCATTCCGGCATGGGAAGACGGCAGGCTGCGGCCTGTCGAGAAACTCGAGGTGCATCGCCGCGGGCTGCGCCATCCGGCGGTCTCGGTCTTCGTGATGGACGGCGACCGCACGCTGATCCAGCGGCGGGCCCTGGGGAAGTACCACACGCCGGGGCTCTGGGCGAATGCCTGCTGCACCCATCCTGCATGGGGTGAGGAGCCTGCCGCCTGCGCCCGGCGCCGGCTGCGCGAGGAACTCGGGATCGAGGCGCCGACGCTTGTGGCGCGCGACCGCGTCGAATACCGCGCCGATGTCGGCGGCGGCCTGACCGAGCACGAACGGGTGACGCTCTTCGTCGTGGAGGCGGGTCCTGATCTCCCGATGGCGCCCGACCCCGACGAGGTGATGGATCGTGCGCTGGGTGTCGCTCGATGATCTGCGCGCCGAAATCGCCGCCGATCCGGGTGCCTTCACGCCCTGGCTGCGGATCTATCTCTCCGAGCACGACGACCAGATCTTCGGCGCGGCCGCCTGACCGGACTTCAGTCGCGCAGGCGCCGGCCTTCGGCGTTGAAATGGAAGGCCCGCTGCCGATCCGGCGTGAGATGCGCGGTGCTGTCCACGGCGAAGTCCTCCTCCCCGAAGATCCGCACCGTCAGCAGGCCGTGTACCTCGGAGCGCACATAGACGTTGGTCTCGCTGCCGAGGTGCTCCACATGGCTGACCGTGCCCGGAATCTCGCCCGCGCTGCGGCTGATCGCCAGATGCTCGGGCCGGATGCCGAGGGTCTCGCCCTGGAGTCCGAGGGGGCCGGCTTTCAGGAAATTCATTTGCGGCGAGCCGATGAACCCGGCGACGAAGACGTTGTCGGGGTCGTTGTAGAGCTCCATCGGCGCGCCGACCTGCTCGACGATGCCGTCGCGCAGCACCACGATGCGGTCGGCGAGGGTCATCGCCTCGATCTGGTCGTGGGTGACGTAGATCATCGTCGCCGTGAGGTCGCGGTGCAGGCGGGCGATCTCGATCCGGGTCGCCACGCGCAGGGCGGCATCGAGGTTCGAGAGCGGTTCGTCGAAGAGGAAGAGCTTGGGCGTGCGCACGATGGCGCGGCCGATGGCGACCCGCTGGCGCTGGCCGCCGGAGAGCTCCGCCGGGCGCCGGTCGAGCAGGGGGTCGAGCGACAGCATCGCCGGAGGTTTCGGCGGTCCGCCGGGCGATCTCGTCGCGCGGCTCGCCGGCCTGTTTCAGGCCGAGGCCCATGTTGTCGCGCACGGTGAGGTGCGGGTAGAGCGCGTAGGTCTGGAACACCATCGCCAGTTCGCGCTTCGAGGGCGGCACGCCGTTGACGCGGACACCGTCGATCTCGATGTCGCCGGAGGTGGCGTCCTCGAGGCCGGCGATCATGCGCAGGAGTGTCGATTTTCCGCAGCCCGAGGGGCCGACGAAGACGCAGAACTCGCCGTCGCCGACCTCGAGATCGACGCCGCGGATGACCTTGGTCTTGCCGAAGGATTTCGTCAGGTTCCGCAGTGTGAGTGCGCCCATTCCGGTCCGCCTTTCAGAGTTTCACAGGCGCGCCGCTGCGCACGCTCTCGTCCGCGGCGAGGCAGACCCGCAGCGATTGCACCGCATCCTGCAGGTGGCGGGTCAGGTCAAGATCGTCGTGTATCGCCTTGGCCATGAAGGCGGCTTCGCGGTTGCAGAGGGCCTGGTGATCGGGCTCGTCGGCCATGGAGAGATCCTCGCAGCCGTGTCCGACCCGGTGGATGCGGAGCGTGGCGGTGCGGGTATGGGTGTCGATGTCGTCGGAGCGGGCGTCGTCGGGCATGCGGATCGAGACGGCACCGTTCGGGCTCACCACGTCCTTCACGAAGAAGGCGGTGTCGGACATCATCGGGCCCCAGCCGGCTTCGTACCAGCCGAGCGAGCCGTCGCTGAACAGCACCTGGAAATGGCCGTAATTGTACATCGAGGGCGCGATCTCGTCCGACAGGCGCAGGCCCATGCCGCGGACCTCGACGGGGAGCGCGTCGGTGATCTGGCACATCACGTCGACATAATGCACGCCGCAATCGACGAGGGGCGAGGTGGTCTTCATCAGCGCCTTGTGGACCTCCCAGGTGGGGCCGGAGCTTTGCTGGTTGAGGTTGAGCCGGAAGACGTAAGGTCCTCCCAATGCGCGGGATTCCGCGATCAGCCTTTGCCAGGAGGGGTGGTGGCGCAGGATGTAGCCGACCACCACCTTGCGGCCGGTCTCGCGGGCCTTGGCGGCCACCCGCTTCGCATCCGCGACCGTGGTGGCGAGCGGCTTCTCGACGAAGACATGGGCGCCGGCCTCCATCGCCAGGCAGGCGTAATCCGCGTGGCTGTCGGAATAGGTGGCGATGCAGGCGAGGTCGGGCTTCAGGGCTGCGAGGGCTTCGGGGAAGTCGGTGGAGAGGGGGTAGTCGCGCAGGGCTTCGGGCAGGTCGACGGGGGAGCGGTTGACGAGGCCTGCGATCTCGAAGGCGGGGTCGGCATGGTAGGCGAGGGCGTGGCTGAGGCCCATATTGCCGAGGCCGGCGACGAGGGTGCGGATGGGGGTCATGGATTGGCCTTCGGGATCAGTCGTTTGGCGGAAAAGCGGGATGCACGGGTTATGCACAATCCATGCACGGGGCGTATGCAGGTTTCGGGCGCGGCGGCCTCTGGCCGCGGGCGGCCTTTGCCGCCATCAGGTGCGCGCAGTGCGCGCGAAGGGGTCTTGCCGGTTTTCCGCCTGTTGGCGGAAAACGACTGCTCTCCAGGTAAGCTTGTCAGTATGAAACCGGGGAGCGGGTGGCGGGGGCTTGGGCGGGTCATTTGACGGCGCCGGCGGTGATGCCGCGGATGAGCTGGCGCGAGAAGATCAGGTAGAGCACGAGCACGGGCAGGATCGCCAGCGACAGCGAGGCGAGCACGGCGTTCCAGTTGGTGACGAACTGGCCGATGAAGACCTGGGTGCCCAGCGTGATGGTCTTGGTTGCTTCGGCGGGGGCGAGGATCAGCGGGAACCAGAGGTCGTTCCAGATCGGGATCATGGTGAAGACCGCCACCGTGGCCATCGCCGGGCGCACCAGGGGCAGCACGAGGCGGAAGAAGATGCGGTATTCGCTGAGCCCGTCGATGCGGCCGGCGTTCTTCAGGTCGTCGGAGACGCCGCGCATGAATTCCGAGAGGATGAACACCGCGAGCGGCAGGCCCTGGGCGGTGTAGACGAGGATGAGGGCGGTGAGCGTGTTCACGAGGCCCGAGGCGACCATCAGCTCGAGAATGGCCACCGTGCCGAGGCGGATCGGGATCATGATGCCCAAGGCGAGGTAGAGGCCCATCAGCAGGTTGCCGCGGAAGCGGTATTCCGAGAGCGCGAAGGCGGCCATCGCGCCGAACAGGAGCACGAAGAACAGCGAGGCCACGGTGACGATGATGCTGTTCTGGAAATAGAGCAGGATGTCGCCCTGTTGCAGCACGGTCTGGTAGCCGACGAGGTCGAAGCTCTCGGCATTGGGCAGGGCGAGCGGATCGCGGAAGATCTCGCGGCGCGACTTGAAGGAGTTGATGACGACGACGAAGACCGGGAAGAGCGCGATCAGCGTGTAGGTCGCAGGATCGCGTGGGCGGCCAGCGTGCGGGGCAGGGAGGAGCGGGCGGCGCTCATGGGGTGGCACCGGTTCGGAGTGGAGGTGGCTTGTCGATGAGGGACTGCCTGTGGGGTGCGATTGACCTGCCGTGTCCAGTGGGGCGCGCCGATTGAGTGGTTTGCCCGGCGGCACGCCGGGCTGCGCCTGCCTGCCCCCCGGCAGGCGCATTCGCGCCCGCCCAGGCAGGCGCTGCCCTTGGGGCGGTGCGTGGACGGGGGATCAGGCTGGGGTTGCGCGCTGAATGGATGGTTCGCCCGGCGGCAACGCCGGGCTGCGCCTGCCTGCCCCTCGGCAGGCGCACATGCGCCCGCCCAGGCCGGCGCAGCCCCAGGAGCGATGGGGGGACGGGGGAACAGGCAGTGCAGGGACAAAGTTGGCGCGACGGCTGGATCGGCGTCTTGCGCCCTGTCGCGCGGCTTTGCGGCGGGCGGGATCAAAACTGATACCTCCGGAGCCGGGTCTGGATGCCGAAGAGGTAGATCGACACGCCGATCAGGATGATCACGAACATCGCCGTGGCGATGGCGGCCCCCATATGCGGGTCGCCGAGCTGGAGCTGGAAGCCGAAGAAGGTGCGGTAGAGGAAGGTGCCGAGGATGTCGGTGGCGAAATCGGGGCCGGCGAGCGCGCCCTGGCTCACATAGATCAGGTCGAAGGCGTTGAAATTGCCGACGAAGGTCAGGATCGAGATGATGCCGATGGCGGGCAGGATCAGCGGCAGCTTGATCTTCCGGAACTGCGACCAGCCGGTGATGCCGTCCATCTCGGCGGCCTCGATCACCTCGTCGGGGATGGTCAGCAGGGCCGCGTAGATCAGCATCATCGGGATGCCGACGAACTGCCAGACCGAGATCAGCGCGAGCGTGGTGAGCGCGGTTTCCTCGCGGCCGAGCCAGGGCGCGAAGAGCGAGCGCAGGCCGACGGCGTCGAGCATGCCGGGGGCGATGCCCCAGATCGGCGAGAGGATCAGCTTCCAGACGAAGCCGACGATCACGAAGCTGAGGATCGTCGGGATGAAGATCGCCGTGCGGTAGAAGGCGGCCCCGCGCAGGCGCGGCGACGAGAGGAGGGCGGCGAGGGCGATGCCGATCGGGTTCTGCACGAGCATGTGGATCAGGAAGAACCAGGCGTTGTTGGCGAGTGCGTTCCAGAAGCTCTCCGACCAGCGCGGATCGCCGAAGAGCGTGCGGAAATTGTCGAGGCCGACGAAGCGCTGCAGGCCGTCGGTCTCGGTGAAGAGCGCGAGGTTGAGGGTCGCGAAGAGCGGGATGATCATGATCGCCGTGTAGACCAGCACCGCGGGGGCGAGGAATACGGCGATATGCCAGCGGAAGGGTCTGCGGGTGGTCATAGTGGCTCGACCCTCGTGATGAACGCGGCGATGTCACGGACCGAGCCTTCGACAACCACCTCCACGATGCTGTCGCGCTGTCCACGCCGCCGGGTCCAGCTACGATAATCGGTGGGAAGAAGCGGCGCGAAGGTGGAAAGACCACGCATTGGCGGATTTGGTTGCCTGCCAGTCGAGCCGGTATTGAAGGGCGCGATCTGGATACGCTCCTGGTGAGCAAGGGCGAAGGGGAGTGTGTCGATGACAAGCAGTTCTTTCTTGGTATCCCGATAATTTCGGGACTTCCGTAAACTTTCCGCGCGTTCCCGCTTGGTCCAGAAGAAGACCCGATTGTTGAGCATTTCGAGCCAGGAAGAGAAGGTCAGATTGTCTTCGAGTTGCCCTGCCAGTCTTTTCTCACTCAGCGGAGCGTTGTTCCCCAGAGAGAAGTCACCGTGTTGGGAGTGACTGATGACCTCCTCCTTGGGCCGGCGCTGCGTCGTGAGACGCGTGCGCGAGGCGGTATCGACGCCAAGGAATGATAGAAGGTCCGATGTGGACATCAGCCCGAACCGCCGGATCCGCTCTGAGGCGCCCGCTGCCGTTACGTGAAACAGCTGCGGGTGACGTTCGGCCAGTTCGGCGGGCGACATCGGTGGCGTGGCTCCTCGAATACGCGCCGGAGCGTCCCGCCCGCCTGCGCGGCGGGGCCGGCTCTGCGGATCAGTTCTGCTGCGGGGCGTACCAGGAGGCGAGACCCTCCTGGAGGCGTGCGGCGGCGTCGGCGGGGGTCTCGGAGCCGCGGATCACGTTGGCCGAGGCGTTCCAGGTCTCGTTCTCGAGGTTCGGCGTGCCGCGCGACAGGATCTGGTAGGTCGAGCGGATCGTGCTCTCGCAGGTGTCGCGCCAGCCGACGATCTCCTGGGCGAGGGGATCCTCGAGCGTCACCGGTTCGCTGGTGAGCGGGAAGAAGCCCGGGGCGGCGTTGGCGTAGAGCGTGGCGAATTCGCCCGAGCCGATCCAGTCGAGGAAGGTGCGGGCTGCCTCGGCATTGGGCGAGGCGGCGTTGAGGCCGAGCGCGATGTCGACATGGTCGGAGATGTAGCAGGTGTCGCCCTCGTTCGCGACCGGGGGCGGGAAGGCGCCCATCTCGAAGGCGCCCTCGATCTGGGCGCGGAACGGGGCGATCTCCCAGGAGCCGGCGGGGTAGATCGCGGCGCGGCCGAGGGTGAAGAGGTTCTGGCTGTCGGGATAGGTCTGGGCCTCGAAGCCGTCGCCGAGATAGGGGCCCCATTTGGCGAGTTGCTCGAAGGGGGCGACCCATTGCGGGTCGGTCAGGCTCTGCTCGCCGGCGATGAGCGCGAGGCGGCCTTCCTCGCCCTTCCAGTAGTTCGGGCCGATGTTGTTGTAGCCCATCGTCGCGGCTTCCCACTGGTCGTTGGTGCCCATCGCCATCGGGATGTAGGTGCCGTCCTCCGCGATCGCGTCGAGCACGGCGAAGAACTCGGCCTCGGTGGTCGGCTCCTCGAGGCCAAGCTCGGCGAAGGCGTCGGCGTTGTAGATGAAGCCGTGGATCACGCTCGCCATCGGCACGCAGAAGGTCTGGCTGCCGTCATCGGTCGACCAGCCGGATTTGGCGACGTCGGAGAAGTTGGCCATGGCGTCGAGGTCGGAGAGGTCGGCGAGCTTGCCGCCTTCGAAGAGCGAGAGCGAGGCGTCGAAGGGGCGGCAGGTGATCAGGTCGCCCGCCGAGCCCGCATCGAGCTTGGAGTTCAGCACGGCGTTGTATTCCGCAGGCGCCGAGGGCGCGAAGGTGACGGTGATGCCGGGGTGGCTGGCCTCGAAGGCGGGGATGATCTGCTCCTGCCAGATCGCGAGGTCGTCGTTGCGCCAGCTCTCGATGGTCAGCTCGACATCCTGCGCCATCGCGGCGGTGCCGCCGAGCAGGGTCGTGGCCATCAGGAGGGATTTCAGCGATTTGCGTGTCATGTGGTTGGTCTCCCGGTTGGTTGGTCGTCTTTTGTCAGGCCCCGGTCCCGAGCCCGCGCAGCGCCGCGTCGAGCCTGCCGTCGCTTGCCGCGAGCCGCCGCTCTGCATCCTGCGCGTCCCGCGCGCCGGCCGCAACCAGAACTGCGAGTTTGACGCGTCCGCCGGCTTCGGCGAGTGCCGCCGTGGCGCGCTCGGGATCGCAGGCCGTGATCTCGGCGACCATCGCCGCGGCCCGGGCGCGCAGCTTGGCGTTGTCGGCGGTGACGTTGACCATGTGGCCGTCATGGACGTGGCCGAGATGGAGCCCGGCCAGGGTCGAGAGCATGTTGAGGGCGATCTTCTGGGCGGTGGCGGCCCCCATGCGCGTCGAGCCGGCCACCATCTCGGCGCCGGTGTCGAGCAGGATCGCGATGTCGGCGCCGGCGAGGAGGGGGCTGTCGGGGACGCTGGCGATGCCGATGATCCGGCAGCCGGCCGCGCGCGCCGCTGTTGCCGCGGCGAGGGTGTAGGGTGTGGCGCCGCTGGCGGAGACGCAGATCAGCGCGTCGGTCGGGCCGAGACCGGCGGTGGCCACGTCGCGGGCGGCGCTGGTGGCATCGTCCTCGACGGCGCCGGTCATGGCGAGCAGGGCGGCCGCGCCGCCGGCGAAGAGCATCGGCGTGCGGGAGACCGGGATGCCGAAGGTGCCCGAAAGTTCCAGCGCATCGGCGAGCGCCATGAGGCCGGAACTGCCGGCGCCGCAATAGCCGAGGCGGCCGCCGGCGCGGAGTGTGTCGGCGGCGAGCGCCGCGGCGGTCTCGAGGGCGGGGAGGGCGGCGCGCACGGTGCCGGCGGCGGCGATCTGGGCGTCGAGCAGGTCGCCGAGCAGTTCGGCGGGCGCCCGGTCCTGCATCCCGCGCGCCCGGGGGTGCCGGGCTTCCGTCGGCCGTGCTGCCATGCGGTGATCCTCCGGGGGCGATGATGCCGAAGCTTCGGTGATTGTCCACCGGTTTCAGACCGCTATCATGGCGCGTCGCAACGCCGGAGGGTCCATGCCGCATCTGCTCGGAATTGACGGTGGCGGCACAAGCTGCCGGGCGGCGGTCGCCGACGGGGCGGGGCGGGTTCTGGGCGAGGCGGTCGCCGGTCCGGCGAATGTCTGGACCGATCCGGAGGGCGCCCGGGACAGCATCCTTGCCGCGACGCAGGCGGCGCTCAAGGCGGCAGGGCTCGACACGGCGCCGGGCGATCTCGTCGCGGTGCTCGGGCCTCGCCGGGGCCAATCTGCCCGAAGCGGCGGCGCGCATCGCGGGGCTGTTGCCGTTCGGGCGGATGCGGATCGAGACCGATGCGCTGATCGCCCTGCGCGGGGCGCTGGGGCCGCGCGACGGGCTCGCGGCGATGCTCGGCACCGGCTCGGTGTTCGGGCGCCAGCGGGCGGGACGGATCGACATCGTCGGCGGCTGGGGATTTCAGCTCGGGGATCAGGGCAGCGGGGCGCGGCTGGGGCAGGCGTTGCTGGAACGGGCGCTGCTCGCCCATGACGGGCTCGCGGAGGGGTCGGCGCTGCTTTCGGAGGTGATCGCCGAGGCGGGCGGTCCGGCCGCGCTCGTGATCGCGATGCGCGATGCTTCGCCCGGCCGCTTTGCCGAATACGTGCCGCGGCTCGTGGCGGCTGCCGCCGGCGGTGATCCGGGGGCGGCAGCGTTGCTCGATGCGGCGGCCGCCGATGTCGCCGGATTTCTCGACGCCCTCGACCCTGCGGGGTCGCTGCCGGTCTGCTTCGTCGGTGGGCTCGGGGCGACCTATGCGGAGCGGCTGGCGCCGCGGCTCGGCGCGCGCATCATCCCCGTTGCCGGCAGCCCGCTCGACGGCGCGGTGGCGCTGGCGCGGGAGCTGGCCGCGACGTTGTGAAACCCTGCGCCGCGCTGTATCGCGGCGGGGAAGGGCTGGTTTCGCGGCCCGCCGACCCGAGAGGCCCCGACCGATGAATGCGGCTCCCGAGACCCACATGGCCCGCGAGGTGGCCGAGATCCCCGCCGCCGCGGCGCGGTTCCTTGCCGATGCCGCGGAGGCGGTCTCGGCGGCGGCAAGCGGTCTGCGCGCGCGCGATCCCCGGCTGATCGTCACCGTCGCGCGCGGCTCGTCGGACCATGCGGCGACTTACCTGAAATACGCCATCGAGCTGGTCGCCGGGGTGCCGGTCGCCTCCGTCGGCCCGTCGGTGGCGTCGATCTACGGCCGGCCGCTGCGGCTCGACGGTGCGGCCTGCCTCGGCATCTCGCAATCGGGGCGCTCGCCGGACATCGTCGAGATGATGCGCGCGGCCCGCGAGGGAGGCGCGCTGTCGCTGGCGATCACCAACGACGCCGCCTCGCCGCTGGCGGTGGCCTGCGATTACGCCTTGCCGCTCGGGGCGGGCGTCGAGCAGAGCGTGGCCGCGACCAAGACCTTCGTGACCTCGGTGGTGGCGGGGCTGGCGCTGCTCGCCGAATGGCAGGACGATGACGCCCTGCGCGCGGCGGTGCAGGCGCTTCCCGGTCAGTTCGCCGAGGCGCTGGCCTGCGACTGGACGGCGCTTTCCGACCGGCTGGTGCGGGCACCCTCGCTCTATGTGCTGGGGCGCGGTCCGGGCTTCGCGATCGCCAGCGAGGTGGCGCTGAAGTTCAAGGAGACCTGCGCGCTCCATGCGGAGGCCTACAGTGCGGCGGAGGTGCTGCACGGGCCGGCGGCCATCGTGCGCGCGCATTTTCCGGTGCTGGCCCTGGGGGTGGATGATGCCGCACTGCCCGGTGTCATCGCCACCTGCGAGCGGCTGGCCGGGACAGGGGGCGGACGTGTTCCTGACCGCGGACGGGGCGGCCGCTCCGGTGACGCGGCTGCCTTCGGTTGCCGGGTTGCATGCGCTGACCGCGCCCTTGGTGCTCGCGGTGAGCTTCTACGGCTTCGTCGAGGCGCTGTCGCGCCGGCGGGGCCTCAACCCCGACGAGCCGCCCTATCTGCGCAAGGTGACGGAGACGGTATGAGCCGACAGGTCTTCACGGGGGCGGCGATCTTCGACGGGGCGCGCCTGCGGGAGGGGCTGGCGCTGGTGGTCGAGGAGGGGGTGGTCGCCGGGCTCGTGCCCGAGGCGGAGCGGCCCGACGGCGAGGCCGTGCGGCTCGCGGGCGGGATCCTCGCGCCGGGTTTCGTCGATCTGCAGGTGAATGGCGGCGGCGGCATCCTGCTCGGCGACCGGCCGGATCTCGAGGGGATCCGGACGATCTGCGAGGCCCATGCGGGGCTCGGCACGGCGGGGCTCTTGCCGACGCTCATCACCGACACGCCGGAGGTCACCCGGGCGGTGGTGGCGGCCGGGATCGCCGCGGCCGAGGCGGGGCGTGCCGGGCTTTCTGGGGCTGCATCTGGAGGGGCCGCATCTCGATCCGGTGCGCAAGGGCGCCCATGATCCGGCGCTGATCCGGCCGATGGAGGACGCTGATCTCGCGCTCTATGTCGATGCGGCGCGGCGGCTGCCGGCGCTGATGGTCACCGTGGCGCCGGAGAGCGTCACGCCGCAACAGGTCGCAGCACTTGCCGGGGCGGGGGCGGTGGTGAGCCTCGGGCACAGCGATACCGGCTTTGCCGCGGCGCAGGCGATGCTGGACGCCGGGGCGGGCTGCGTCACGCATCTCTTCAATGCGATGAGCCCGCTGGGGCATCGCGAGGCGGGGCTGGTCGGGGCGGCGCTCGACAGTGCGGGCGCCCATGCGGGGCTGATCGCGGACGGGATTCATGTGGCGCCGGAGGTGATGCGGATCGCGCTGCGCGCGAAGCCCGCGGGCGTGTTCCTGGTGACCGACGCGATGGCGGTGGCGGGGACCGATCTTGGGGAGTTCAGGCTCGGGGGGCGCCGCATCCTGCGGCGCGACGGGCGGTTGACGCTGGAGGACGGTACGCTGGCGGGGGCCGATCTCGACATGGCCACGGCGATCGGCGTGCTGGTGCGTGAGGTGGGTCTCGAGGTCGAGCGCGCGCTGGGGATGGCGACGTCGGGCCCGGCGGATCTGATCGGGGCGGCGGCGGGGCGGCTGGTGCCGGGCGCCCGGGCGGATCTTGTGCATCTGGGGGCGGGGTTCGATCTGGGCGGGGTTTGGCGGGCGGGGGTGCTGCTGGGCGAAGGCTGAGGGTGCGGCGGTGCGCCACGGCGAGTGGAGCTGGGTGCAGAGGGTGAGCGCCTGGCCGTGGGATGGCGCTGCAACAGTTGGCCTGAGGACTTTATGGTGCCACAAACTTCCTCCGCTTGACCGGCGCACCAACGTCACCAAAGCGCCAGCCCGTCACGCCGTGGGCGTGCCGACAATGTCCGGCGCACCTCCGGTGCGACGGGACGGGCAGGCGCTCGCCCGGCGCCTGCGGCTTGAGTCCGGGCGGGGGTGCGTAGCCGGGTCGGTTTGCGGGGATGGTCGGGCGTTATCAGTTGCTTGGAGGGTCTTTCGCGATTGGTGGCTCAGTTGCGCAGCACCATGCAATCTCCGCCGGAGGCCCGGAGGCGGGCGCAGAGCGCTTCGGCCTCGCCGCGGGTCGGGCGGCCGACCTGGGCCATGTGCATGCGTTTGGGGCGCCCGACGCGGCCGGTGGAATAGATCACCTGTTCGGGTCCGAGCACGGCGGCGAAGCGGTTCTTCAGCCGGTTCACCTGGCGCTCGGCGCCGCCGCGGTCGCGGTTCGAGGCGACGATCACGCCCCAGGGCTGCAGCTGCGGGCGGAATTCCTTCAGGCGGCGGTTCTCGGCCTGGGCGATGCAGGCGGGGCGGAACTCCATGTCCGGGGCGAGCGCCACGTCGAGGGTTTCGGGGGGCGTGTCGCGCCAGACTTCCGCCGGATGCCCGGTGATGGCGAGCACGTAGTCGCGGGTCTCGAGCGGCAGGCCGCCGGCCCTGGCGATGAAGCGCTCGGCCCGGGCCTCGCCGCCGTTGTAGCCGATCGCGGCCAGGCCGAGATTGCCGTAGGTGCCGCGCATCTCGGCGAGATATTCCGCCGAGGCGACCAAGCGCTTCGGCGGGGTTGAACGCGTCCTTGAGGCCGCGGAGCTTGGCGGTTCCGGGCATGAACTGGGCGATGCCCTCGGCACCGGCGGGGCTGACCGCCGAGGCGTCGAACAGGCTCTCCTTCCAGATCAGCCGCGCGAAGAAATGCGGGTCGAGATCGGCTTGCGTGGCGGCGGTTTCGATCACCTGGCAGACATCGGGGACGTAGCTCGCGAGCCGGATGCACTGGGCGCCGTCGGGGGTGCAGCGGCGTTCGCCCTCGGCCACGTCCGGGCTGCGCGGCACCGGTGCGACCCGGGCGGCGAGGTCGACGGCCTCCGCGGCCGGCTCGGGGCCGTCCACGGTCGCCCGGGCAGACGGCGCGGCCAGCGCGAGCAGGCTGGCGAGCAGGATCAGAGAGGGGAGCCGGTGGGGTTTCATGCGGTGACGCTACCCGAAGCGCCGGGGGCCCGCCAGATTTCGGGTATGGTGAATGCGCGCCATCGTTAATCGGGGCATTACCTGGCGAGGCGGCCCCAGAGGTCGTATTCGGAGGCTTCGTCGACGGTGACGCGGAGGATGTCGCCGGGGGCGAGGGTCTCGAAGCCTTCGTCGATGAAGAGGTTGCCGTCGATCTCGGGGGCGTCGGCCTTGGTGCGGCAGGTGGCGCCTTCGGCGTCGACGGTGTCGACGATGACGTCGATTTCGGTGCCGACCTTCGCGTCGAGCTTCGCCGCGCTGATCGCCTGGGCCTTTTCCATGAAGCGGTTCCAGCGGTCCTGCTTCACGTCCGGCGCGACGTGGTCGGGCAGGGCGTTGGCGCGGGCGCCCTTGACGTTCTCGTACTGGAAGCAGCCGACGCGGTCGAGTTGGGCTTCGTCGAGCCAGTCGAGCAGGTGGGCGAATTCGGCCTCGGTCTCGCCGGGATAGCCGACGATGAAGGTGGAGCGCAGGGTGATGTCGGGGCAGACGGCGCGCCAGGCGGCGATCTCGTCGAGGGTCCTGGCACTCGCGGCGGGTCGGGCCATGCGTTTGAGCACGGCGGGGTGGCTGTGCTGGAAGGGGATGTCGAGATAGGGCAGGAGCGCGCCCTCGGCCATCAGCGGGATCAGGTCGCGCACATGGGGGTAGGGATAGACGTAGTGGAGGCGCACCCAGGCGCCGAGGGTCCCGAGCTCGCGGGCGAGGTCGGTGATGTGGCTGCGGACCGGGCTTCCGTGCCAGTCGGACGTGTCATGGCGCCGGTCGACGCCGTAGGCGGAGGTGTCCTGGCTGATGACGAGGAGTTCCTTCACACCGGCTTCGACCAGCTTCTCGGCTTCGCGCAGCACCGCGTTGGCCGGGCGGGAGACCAGCTTGCCGCGCATGTCCGGGATGATGCAGAACTTGCACTTGTGGTTGCAACCTTCTGAAATCTTGAGATAGCTGTAGTGGCGCGGGGTGAGGTGAACGCCGCTTGCCGGCAAGAGGTCGATGAAGGGGTCGGGGCTCGGCGGCACGGCGGCGTGGACCGCGTCGAGCACGGCTTCGTATTGGTGCGGGCCGGTGACGGCGAGCACCGTGGGATGGGCGCCGGTGATGTAGTCGGGCTCGGCGCCGAGGCAGCCGGTGACGATGACGCGGCCGTTCTCAGCGAGCGCCTCGCCGATCGCCTCGAGGCTTTCGGCCTTGGCGCTGTCGAGAAAGCCGCAGGTGTTGACGATCACGGCTTCGGCGCCGGCGTAATCGGGCGAGATCGCGTAGCCCTCGGCGCGCAGGCGGGTGAGGATGCGTTCGCTGTCCACCAGCGCCTTGGGGCAGCCGAGGCTGACCATGCCGATCCGCGGCTGGCCGGGGCGGGCGGGTTCGGCGATGCGGGGGCGCGGGGCGAGATCGGGGCGCAGCTCGGGCGGGTTCTGGCTCATGCGCCGCGGCTATATCGGCTTTCGCGGGCTTTGCAAGCAGCCGCGCGCGGGGCGATGGCCGGACCGGGTGGCCGGTCCGGCCCCGTGCCTCAGATGCCGCCCTCGTCGGCCATGCCTTCGGCGTTTTCCATCGTTTCGGTCCCGGCGTCGCTCATGCTGTCGCTCATGCCGGTGCCGGGGCCGGCCGAGTTGCAGGCCGCGAGGCCGAATGTGAGGAGAAGGAGGAGGGTGATCCGCATCTTGCTGTCCCTTTCTGATGTGCCGATCCGCGCACTCCACACCAGCTTGGGGCGAAAGGCAATTCCCGCGAGAGATGACATCGCGGAAGCGATTGACCTTTTCGGCCGGTCGAACCCAATATCGCGCAGGGACAGGGGAGACGTGCCGATGGACAGACCCAGCTTCACCCTCGGCATCGAGGAGGAATACCTGATCGTCGACCGCGAGAGCCGCGATCTGGTTCCCGAGCCGGACCCGGCCTTCTTCGAGGCCTGTTCCGATGCGCTGGGCGATCAGGTGACCGCGGAGTTCCTGCAATGCCAGATCGAGGTCGGCACCCGGCCGCACCGCACGGTCTCGGCGGCGGTGGACGAGTTGCGCGGGCTTCGCAAGGGTGTCTCGGAGGCGGGGAAGGATTTCGGCTATGCGGTGATCGCGGCCTCGACGCATCCCTTCGCGGCCTGGCGGCAGCAGAGCCATACCCGCAAGGAGCGCTATGACGGGCTCTGGGCCGATATCGGCCAGCCGGCGCGGCGGATGCTGATCTGCGGCATGCATTTCCATGTCGGCATCGAGGATGACGACCAGCGCATCGACCTGATGAACCAGGCGGCGTATTTCCTGCCGCACATGCTCGCCCTGTCGGGCTCCTCGCCCTATTGGCAGGGCGATGATACCAACCTTTCGAGCTACCGCCTCACGGTCTTCGATGCGCTGCCGCGCACCGGGCTGCCGGACCCGCTGACCAGCTTCTCGGAATACCAGCGCCTGATCGACCATCTGGTGACGGCGGGCTGCATCGAGGACGGCACCAAGATCTGGTGGGACATCCGCCCTTCGGCCAAGTTCCCGACGCTCGAGCAGCGCGTGACGGATGTCTGTCCCAACCTTGCCGATGTGGCCGCGCTGGCGGCGATGTACCAGTCGATCATGGCCTATCTCTACCGGTTGCGGACCCGCAACCAGCGCTGGCGGATCTATCCGCCGACGCTGATCCACGAGAACCGCTGGCGCGCGCAGCGCTACGGGGTCGAGGGAGATCTGATCGACCACGGTGCGCTCAAGGCGGCCAGCATGTCGGATCTGATCGACGAGTTGATCGAGATGATCGGCGACGATGCCGAGGCGCTGGGCTGCAAGCGCGAGCTGCAGGGATTGCGGCGCATCGCGGCGGAGGGCAATTCGGCGGTGCGCCAGCGGGCCGCCTATGCCGCCGCCATCGCGCGCGGCGAGGAGCCGGCGGCGGCGCTTCGGGCGGTGGTGGATGGTCTCATCGGGGAATTCACCGCCAACTGACGGGGACGGCCGGCTCATGCGGCGCAGGATTTCAGGCGGATCGCCGTTCGAGGAGGAGTTCGCCTATTCCCGGGCGGTGGTGCAGGGAGAGTGGTGTTTCGTCGCCGGGACCACGGGCTATGATTACGCGACCATGACGATGCCGGCGGATGCGCTCTCGCAGGCCCGCGCTGCGCTCGCGACGATCGCGCGGGTTCTGGGTGAAGCGGGCTTCGGGATGGGGGATGTGGTGCGGGTGCGCTACATCATCACCGAGGCGGGGCTGCGGCGCGAGATCGCGCCGGCGCTGCGGGAGGCGTTCGGGGAGGTGCGGCCGGCGGCGACGATGATCGTGGCGGGTCTCAACGAGCCGGAGATGAAGGTCGAGATCGAGGTCACGGCGCTGCGCGGGTCAGCAGGCGGAACCGCAGGGCGAGGACCGTGACCGAGACCACGCTGGCGATCAGGATGCCGGCATAGATGCCGGCAAGGCCCATGCCGAGCGGGACGGCGAGGAACCAGGCGCCGGGGACCATCACGAGCCAGTAGCTGCCGAAATGGAACGCCGTGGGGATCCAGGTGTCGCCGCGGCCGCGGCAGGCGGCGTTCATCACCGACTGGCCGCCATCGAAGACGGTGGCGGCAATCACCCAGCCGAGCGCCGGGAGTGCGGCGGCGGCGATGGCGGCGTCATTGGTGAAGAGGCGCAGGAAGGCGTCGGGACGCAGCGCCACGGCGGCGGCGAGGGCGGCGGTGGCCAGCGTCGCGAGGCCGAGGCCGACCCAGCCGGCCAGCGCCGCACTCCGGGGGTCGTCGCGGCCCCAGGCATTGCCGACCCGCACCTGGGTGGCGCCGGCGAGACCGTAGGCGATCATGAAGGCGACGGCGAGGAACTGGAAGAGCACGCCGTGGGCGGCGAGGGCGAGCTGGCCGAGGCGGCCGATCAGCAGCGTCATGGCCGCGAAGGCGCCGGCCTCGAGCAGATAGGAGCCGCCCGAGGCGAGGCCCATGCGGATCTGGTCGCCGGGCGGGGGCAGGGCGCTGGCGGCGTTCTGCGCGCCGGGGCCGATCCCGTAGCGGGCGCGGTCGGGCAGGGCGAAGCGCACATAGAGGAAGAGCGCGAGCGCGAGCCCGGCGAAGGTGAGCACCGAGGCGATGGCGCAGCCGATGGCGCCGAGGGGCGGGATCGGGCCGGCGCCGAAGACCAGGAGGATGTTGAGGCCGAGATTGACGAGGTTGCCGGCGGCGATGGCGAGAAAGCCCACCATCGGCCGGTGCAGCGCCTCGAGCATGGCGGCGGAGGTGTAGAAGAGCGCGATGAAGGGCAGGCCGAAGGCGAGGGTGTTGGTGACCGCGGCGGCGCGGGCGGCGAGGTCGGCGTCCTGGCCGGTGGCCCGGAAGAGCGGCTCGATGAACTGGAGGGCGGCGCAGAGCAGGGTGCCGGCGAGGGCCGCGAAGACGAGGCCGCGGCGCCAGATCGGGCCGGCGGCGGCGTCGTTGCCGGCGCCGGTCTCGCGGGCGACGAGAACCGGCACGCCGAGCAGGAGGCCCACGATCATCGCGAGAAGGCTGTCGGTGATCGCCTGGCCCAGCACGTATTCCGAGAGCGGGCCGGGGCCGGCGCGACCGAGCACGATCACGTCCATGGTGAACATGGTCACGAGCCCGACGCGACTCAGGATCATCGGCCAGGCGAGCACGAGGGTCCGGCGGACGTGCCGGCTGAGCGTGTTCTCGGGGCCGTGGCTCTGGGGCATCTTGGGGGGCCGGTTCTGAGGGTGTCTCGCTGCCTGCTACAGGCCGGGAGGGGGGCACGCAATCGGTCCGGTGGCGCCGATCTCGGGTTCTGTTGGAGGGGCTTGGTCCAAGGGGCTGAAGGGAAAGGGAAACCGGGAGATGTGGGCGCGGCGGCTGCATCGGGGTGGAACCGATGCGCTGCTGGGGCGTTTGATCTGTCGGCGTCGGGGCGGGGTTTCCCGCCGAGCGAGGCTTTCCAGCAACAATCGGGACCGCAGATGCGCGCACAGATTGAAATTGTGATATGGTTCGTTAATTGACACGCATCGGACGTTTACCGGGGACAGAGGCCGCAAGGAGGGCTCACCATGACTCACTTCAGGAAAATCGCACTCGCATCCGCAGCAATCGGCGCATTCATGGCCGCAGGTTCTGCCGCCAGCGCGCAGGGCTTCTCGTCGGGCAACTGGTACGGCAAGGCCTTCGGTGGCGCGACCTGGATGCAGGATCAGGACGGCGACATCGACCATCGCGGCAATGACTTCACGACAGGCGATGCGAGCTACGACGCCGGATACGTGCTGGGATTGGGGATCGGGTACAATTATACGCCCAACTTCGCGTTTGAGTTGGAATACGCGTATCGCAATGCGGACACCGATACCGATATCGCGGGTCTCGACACCTTCGGCGGGTCCACCAACTCCAATGCCGTGATGCTGAACGCGCTCTACAAGTTCGACGGAATGGGCGCGATGGGTGCGGTGGTTCCCTATGTCGGCGGCGGCATGGGCTGGGCGAACATGGAATCCGATATCGACGACATCGGATCCTTCAAGCGCGACAACGCCTTCGCCTGGCAGGTGATGGGCGGCGTGGGCTATGACATCAATCCGAACGTGTCGCTCTTCGGCGAAGTGCGCTACTTCGCGACAGACAGCGGCGAGCTGAGCGGACCCGACAATCTTTCCTGGGAAGCCCAGGTCGAAACCGTCGATCTGCTGGTGGGTGTGACCTACAAGTTCTGAGCGCTTCGCGCCCCCGCGGGGGCGCAGTGGCTGAACGGGGCCGTGGCGGAAGTTTCTCCGCCGCGGCCCTTTTTGATTCCGGCAGTCCGGTGGTGCGGTTTCGTCGAACGCCCGGCCTCGCCTTTATTTCTGCGCGGCCAGTGCCAGATCCTTGCGGAATGAAGAACACATAAATACATTCACATTATAGATAAACTGGAGGATATCGAGATGAACGGGTTCAGGATTTCCATGCTCGCCGGCGCCGCGGCGCTGGCACTCGCCGCCGGGTCGGTGGCTTCCGCGCAGGGCATGAGCGCGGACGGGTTCTACCTCAAGGGGTTCGGTGGCGCGTCCTTCGGGCAGGACGAAGATGTCGATCTCTCGCTTCCGCGGGAGTTCGAGGACTGTCGGTTTCAGCGTCAAGCGAAGATCTGAGCTATGACACCGGCTACCTGCTCGGTGCGGCGATCGGCTACGACATCACGCCGTCCATCGCCTGGGAACTGGAATACACCTATCGTTCCGCGAATGCCTCCTTGGGCGGCGAGATCAGCGGACCGGGTGGCCGCGAGACGCTGGACCGCGAGGACGGTGACGTGACGACCAACGCCGTCATGCTGAACGGCATCTACAATTTCCCCGGAATGGGGGCGATGGCGGCGGTGCAGCCTTATGTCGGGATCGGGATCGGCGGGGCGCAGGTCGATTTCGACGGCGACTCGACCGACTTCGAATTCGCCTATCAGGCCATGGCGGGGGTGAGCTACGCCGTGAACCCGAATGTCGATCTCTTCGCCGAGGCCCGGTGGTTCTCGACCGATGGCGGCGAATTCTTCAACGAGGACGGCATCTCGGGTGAGGCCGGGTTCAACTCGATCGATCTGCTGGTCGGTGCGGCCTACAACTTCTGAGGCCGGGCGAATCCTCAGGTGATGGTGTAGGGCAGCAGGCCGCGCCGGTTGGGGTCGACCTCGACGACGTGCTCCAGCGGGGGAACCGCCCGCTGGGCACAGTCGCGGCGGGGGCAGATGCGGCAGGAGACGCCGATCGGCTGATAGGCCGCGTCGTTCTTCACGTCGAGATCGTCGGCATAGACCAGCGCTTCGGCATGGGCGATCTCGCAGCCGAGCCCGATCGCATAGCGCCGGAGCGGTGCGCGGAAACTGCCGCCGGGTTTCGAGACGTCGCGGGCGAGGCACAGATAGCGCGCGCCGTCGGGGGTTTCGGCGAGCTGGCGCAGGAAGCGGCCGGGGGTCTCGAAGGCCTGATGCACGTTCCAGAGCGGGCAGGCGCCGCCGAAGCGGGCGAATTGCAGGCGGGTGGCGGAATGGCGCTTGGTGATGGTGCCGGCCTGATCGACCCGCACGAAGAAGAAGGGCACGCCCCGCGCGCCGACCCGCTGGAGGGTCGAGAGCCGTTGCGCAACCTGCTCGACCGACGCTCCGAAGAGGTGAGACAGGGCTTCGAGATCGTGCCGCAGGGCATTGGCTTGATTGAGAAAGGTTTCGTAGGGCAGCATTGCGGCTCCGGCGAAGTAGTTCGCCAGCCCGGTCTTGCAGATCGCCCGCGCGCCGTCGGAGCGGAAGCGGGCCAGATCGAGCGTCGCCTCGAGCAGGTCGTCGTGGTCGATGAGGGCGATCTGGTGCAGGGTCTGGAAGGCCTGGGTCGCGGGTTCGGAGCGCGAGGACAGGGTGAGCCGGCGGGCCTCGGGATCGAAGGCGCGCAAGGGGCCGTCCGAGGTCAGTGACACGGTGATGGCGTGCCGACGCTCGAGCCATTCGGCGAGGCGGGCGCGGCGGTCCGGGCCGGCGAGGGTGGCTGCGAAGTGTTCGGCGGCGCGGTCGATCGGATCGATGTAATTGTCGCAGTAATGGAAGAAGTCGCGCACCTCCTCCCAGGGCAGCGGGCTGAGCGTGCTGTCCTCGCGACCGAGGGCCTCGTTGAGCTGGGCGAGGCGTTCCTGGCTTTCGCGGTGGGCGCGGTGGAGGGCGAGCAGGGCGCGGCCGAGATTGGGGGCGTTGGCGGCGACGAGCTGGATGTCGCCCAGAGGCGGGGCGGTCTCGAACACCGGATCGGCCAGCGCCTCGCGCAGATCGGCCACCATGCGCTCGGTGGAGCCGGCGGAAAGCTCGGTGACGTCGATGCCGTATTCGCCGGCGAGTGCCAGCAGGACGCGGGCGGAGACCGGGCGGTGGTTGTTCTCCATCTGGTTGAGATAGGAGAGCGAGATCCCGAGGCGGGCGGCGTAATCGGCCTGGGTCAGGCCGAGGCGGGTGCGGATCTCGCGCAGCTTGACGCCGGCATAGAGTTTCTGTCCCTGGGCCATGGGCGGGCTCCCCGGTTCGAGGTGGTTTCGCAAATTTGCAATTCGCAGGCCGGGATTGCAATCGACTTTGCAAATCCGCCGAGTTCTGCTTGTCGCCCGCCGCCGGTTCTGGCACTTGGCGGGGGTCGACAAGGGGGGACGTGCCGGTGAAAGACATTCTCGACGAACTCGAAGACCGTCGCGCCGAAGTGCGTGTCGCGGGCGGCGACAAGCGGATCGCGGCACAGCATGCCAAGGGCAAGCTCACCGCGCGCGAACGGGTCGAGATCCTGCTCGACGAGGGCAGCTTCGAAGAATTCGACATGTTCAAGGCGCATCGCTGCACCGAATTCGGCATGGGCGAGACGCATTATCCCGGCGACGGCGTGATCACCGGCTGGGGCACGATCAACGGCCGGCAGGTCTATGTGTTCAGCCAGGACTTCACGGTGTTCGGCGGCTCGCTGTCGGAGACCTATGCCGAGAAGATCTGCAAGATCATGGATATGGCGATCCAGAACGGCGCGCCGATCATCGGCATCAACGATTCCGGCGGCGCGCGCATCCAGGAGGGCGTGGCGAGCCTCGCGGGCTATGCCGAGGTGTTCCAGCGCAACATCATGGGCTCGGGCGTGGTGCCGCAGATCAGCATGATCATGGGCCCCTGCGCCGGGGGCGCGGTCTACAGCCCGGCGATGACCGACTTCATCTTCATGGTGCGCGACAGCTCCTACATGTTCGTGACCGGGCCCGACGTGGTCAAGACGGTGACCAACGAGGTGGTCACGGCGGAGGAGCTGGGCGGGGCGAAGACGCATACCTCGAAGTCCTCCGTGGCGGACGGGGCCTTCGAGAACGATGTGGTGGCGCTGATGGAGGTGCGGCGGCTGATCGACTTCCTGCCGGCCTCGAACCGCGAGAAACCGCCCGTGCGGCCGTATTTCGATGCCCATGACCGGACCGAGCACAGCCTCGACACGCTGATCCCGCCGAACCCCAACACGCCCTACGACATGAAGGAGCTGATCCTGAAGGTCGCGGACGAGGGCGATTTCTACGAGATCCAGGAGAATTTCGCCCGCAACATCCTGACCGGCTTCATCCGGATCGAGGGCTCGACGGTGGGCGTGGTGGCGAACCAGCCGATGGTGCTGGCGGGCTGTCTCGACATCGATTCCGCGCGCAAGGCGGCGCGGTTCGTGCGGTTCTGCGATGCCTTCGAGATCCCGATCCTGACGTTTGTGGACGTGCCGGGCTTCCTGCCGGGGACGGGGCAGGAATATGACGGGATCATCAAGCACGGCGCGAAGCTGCTCTTCGCCTATGGCGAGGCGACGGTGCCGAAGGTGACGGTGATCACCCGCAAGGCCTATGGCGGGGCTTACGTCGTGATGGCCTCGAAGCATCTGCGGGGCGATTTCAACTATGCCTGGCCGACGGCCGAGGTCGCGGTGATGGGCGCGAAGGGGGCGGTGGAGATCCTCTATCGCTCGGAGCTGGGCGATCCGGAGAAGATCGCGGCGCGCACCGCCGATTACGAGAAGCGCTTCGCCAATCCCTTCGTCGCGGCCGAGCGCGGCTTCATCGACGAGGTGATCATGCCGCATTCGACGCGGAAGCGCGTGGCGCGGGCCTTTGCGAGCCTGCGCTCGAAGCGGCTGAGCAATCCGTGGAAGAAGCACGACAACATTCCTCTGTGACGCCGAAACGCGGGGCGTGGGCCCCGCGTTGGGGGAGGGACGGCGATCGGCCGTCATGTTGCAGAAGGAAGGGAACACGATGACCGACAAGACGCTTCTCATCACCGGCGCCTCCAGCGGGATCGGGGCTGCCACGGCGAAGGCCGCGGCCGAGCGCGGCTGGAAGGTCGGGCTGATGGCGCGCTCGCAGGACAAGCTCGACGCGCTGGTGGACGAGATCGGGCCGGAGCGGGCGATGGCGCTGCCGGGCGACGTGACTTCGGAGGCGGATCAGACGGCTGCGTTCGAGGCGTTTCTCGAGCGGTTCGGCCGGCTCGACGCGGCCTTCGCGAATGCCGGGCTGGGGCTCGGGGGGCCGGGCGGTGCCGAGAAGGCGGAGCTGGCGAAGTGGCGGCAGATGGTCGACGTCAACATCTGGGGGCTGCTGGTGACGGCGCGGCTGGCGCTGCCGGAGCTGCACAAGACCAGGGGGCATCTGCTGCTCACCGGGAGCCGGGCGGCGCGCACGGAGATTTCGGGGTCGGTCTACGGGGCGACGAAGCACTTCGTGCACGGCTTCGCGGCGAACCTGCTGGCGGAGATGCGCGGCTGGGGCGGACGCTGCACGGTGATCGCACCCGGCATGGTGGACACGCCGTTCTTCGACGACCCCAAGCCCGATGCGCTGCATCCGGAGGATGTGGCGGCGGCGGCGGTTTACGCGCTCGAACAGCCTGCGCGCGTTGCGATCGGCGAGGTCTATCTGATGCCGGTGCCGCAGGAATGACCGATTTGACCTGGATCATTGGAAAACGTGCCCGACCGGCCCTACCTTTCTGGTCTGGGGACAAGAGGATTTCCGATGATCCGGCGTTACTGGATGTCGTTGCCGAAGCTGATCCGCTTCATGCTCACGCATGTGGCGAACGGCATGGTGATCGGCTGCGTCTTCCTCTTGGTGCTCATCCATTTCGACCTGGTCGGGCTCGGCACGCTGCTGGAGAAGGACGAGAGCGGGTTGGCGACCGCCATCCTGTTCTTCCAGACCTCGCTGACCTTCGGCGCGGTGTCGATGGGCGTCGCGGTGATGAACCTCGGCGACGACTGAGCCGGGCGTTCGCCGGACCCGAGGCCGGGTCATGCTGAAGCATCGCGGCTTTCCCTCGAAGATGACCGGCGCGGATGTGCAGTTCACCATCCGGCGCGAGGCCAAGGACGGGGCGACGCCGCTGAAGGCGCGCGAACGCTACCGCGACCGCCGTCCGGCGGACCGCATGGCGGATGCGATGTTCCTCGCGGCCCTGATCGAGCATTTCGGCGAAGACCCCTTCCCGCGCGGCAATCTCGATGCGGGGCGGCTGAACTTTCTGCTCGGGCGCGAGGTGGTGCCGGCGGAGGAGCCGTTCGATCCGGCGAGCTACGACGCCTTGCTGCGGGTCGATCTCGCGGCGGTGCGCGCGGGCTTTCCGGATCTGCTGGACGAAAACGGATCCCGATGAGGATCGAAACCCCGCCGTCGGCGGCAAGAGGAGACGAGACCATGACCAGGAAACAGGGCCGTGCGGTTGTTTTGGCGGGCGTGGGCGGGGTGGTGCTGATGGCCTGCGCGCCGGGTCCGGCTCCGACGCTTTCGCCGCAGCAGCAGAGCGACTTCGTCGACGAGATGCTGACGACGCAGCCGAGCGATGTGGGCACGATCCCGCCGGCGAGCACCTTCGGCGCCCCCTGACGCCGGAGCCGGCCCCGGAACGGCGGGCCGGCTGGCATGTGACGAGAGGACCGGGTCCTGCCATTGGCACCCGAAACGGAGCGAAGTGAGATGTTCAAGAAGATCCTGATCGCGAACCGCGGCGAAATCGCCTGCCGGGTCATCAAGTCCGCGCAGAGGATGGGCATCACGACGGTTGCGGTCTATTCCGACGCCGACGCGCAGGCGCTGCATGTGAAGATGGCCGACGAGGCGATCCATATCGGGCCGCCGCAGGTCAACCAGTCCTATATCGTGATCGACAAGATCCTCGAGGCGGTGAAGGCGAGCGGGGCCGAGGCGGTGCATCCGGGCTACGGGTTCCTGTCGGAGCGTGCGGAATTCGCCGAGCGGCTGGCGGCGGCCGGGGTCGAATTCATCGGCCCGCCCACCGGTGCCATCGAGGCGATGGGCGACAAGATCACCTCGAAGAAGCTCGCGGCCGAGGCCGGGGTCTCGACGGTGCCGGGCTATATGGGGCTGATCGACGATGCCGAGCATGCGGTGAAGATCGCCACCGAGATCGGCTATCCGGTGATGATCAAGGCCTCGGCGGGCGGCGGCGGCAAGGGCATGCGGATCGCCTGGACCGACGACGAGGCGCGCGAGGGCTTCGCCCGGTCGAAGTCCGAAGCCGCGTCGAGCTTCGGGGACGACCGGATCTTCATCGAGAAGTTCGTGACCCAGCCGCGGCACATCGAGATCCAGGTGCTCGGCGACAAGCACGGCAATTGCCTGTGGCTCAACGAGCGGGAATGCTCGATCCAGCGGCGGAACCAGAAGGTGATCGAGGAGGCGCCGAGCCCGTTCCTCGACCCCGCCACCCGCCGCGCGATGGGCGAGCAGGCGGTGGCGCTGGCGAAGGCGGTGGATTACTGCTCGGCGGGCACGGTCGAGTTCATCGTCGATGGCGAGCGCAACTTCTATTTCCTTGAAATGAATACGCGTCTTCAGGTCGAGCATCCGGTGACCGAGCTGATCACCGGGATCGATCTGGTGGAGCAGATGATCCGGGTCGCGGCCGGCGAGAAGCTCGCCATCACCCAGGACGAGGTGCCGATCAACGGCTGGGCGATCGAGAGCCGGCTCTATGCCGAGGATCCCTATCGCGGCTTCCTGCCGTCGATCGGGCGGCTCACGCGCTACCGGCCACCCGAGGAGGTGCAGACCGGGACGCTCGCCGTGCGCAACGATACCGGCGTCTTCGAGGGCGGCGAGATCTCGATGTATTACGACCCGATGATCGCCAAGCTCTGCACCTGGGCGCCGGATCGCGGGGCCGCCATCGAGGCGATGCGGGTGGCGCTCGACAGCTTCGAGGTGGAGGGGATCGGGCACAACCTGCCGTTCCTCTCGGCGGTGATGGATCATCCGATCTTCATCGACGGGACCATGACGACGGCCTTCATCGAGGAGCAGTATCCCGAGGGCTTCGACGGGGCGCAGCTCCCCGAGGACACGCTCAGGCGGCTCGCGGCGCTGGCCGCGCACATGCATGCGGTGGTCGAGGAGCGCGCGGCGATGGTGTCGGGCGCGATGCGCAATCATCAGCGGTATGTGAGCCGCGACTGGGTGGTGAAGCTGGGGGATTTCGTCTGTCCGCTGGCCCTCGACCGCAATCCGGGCGAGAGCGATGTGACCTTCGGGGATGGCACGGTCTTGCAGGTGCGCTGCGACTGGTTGCCGGGGCAGACGCTGGCCCATGCGGTCATCGACGGCGCGCCGCTGGTGGCGAAGGTCCAGCCGGCGACGGCCGGGTTCCGGCTGCGTCATCGCGGCGCCGATCTGGCCGCGACGGTGCTCACGCCGCGCCATGCGGAGCTGGTGTCGCGGATGCCCGAGAAGGTGCCGGCGGATACCTCGAAGATGCTGCTCTGCCCGATGCCGGGGCTGGTGGTGCAGATCAATGTCGCGGTGGGCGACGCGGTGTTCGACGGTCAGGCGCTCTGCACCGTCGAGGCGATGAAGATGGAGAACGTGCTGCGGGCCGAGCGCGCGGGGACCGTGGCGGTGATCCATGCGGTAGCCGGCGCCAGCCTCGGGGTCGATGACGTGATCATGGAGTTCGAGTGAGATGGGACCGCTTCGACAGCCTTCGGCCTGCGCGGCGTCGGGGGCGCCTTGCGGGCCGGTCGGGCCTCACTGGCGCCGAGAGCCGCTCTCGAGGCGGCGCGAGGGCAGGCGGTCGATGAGGTTGATCAGCTCGCGCGCCGTGGTCGGGGCGGGGCGGCGTTGCACCACGGAGCCGTCGGTGTCGATGAGCACCAGCCCGAAGCCTCTGGGCCGCAGGGATTGTCGCAGGGGGCCGGCGGCGGCGGGATCGGTATCGACCAGCACCACGACGTTGCGATCGGCGAGGTCGTCGGCGCGTTCCTCGAGCAGTTGCAACTGCTGGAGGAAGCGCGGATCGTTCTCGCTGTCGGCGAAGACCACGACGGGCCGGGCGATCCAGAGGAGCTCCTCAAGGGTGGTCGGCGCCTCTTCTCCGGCGGGGGCCACGACGGCATCGGCGGCCGCGTCGGTTTGCGACAGGGCCGGAAAGGCCGTTCCGATCCCGAACAGCATGGGCAGCAACAACAAGATCAGGCGCATCAAAATCTCCCTCAGGTCGGAACTTAATCAGTCCGCGGCCGGATGCGAGGGGAAATGACAGGAATTACGCCCGGATGGCCGGATTTGCCCGGTCGGCCGGGGTCGAGAAGGGAAACGAGACCATGACGAAGCCGGATCTGTCGGAATGGGAAGCGCTTGCGCAGAAGGAGATGCGCGGCCGTCCGCTGGACGCGCTGACCTGGAACACGCCCGAGGGCATCGCCGTGAAGCCGCTCTACACCGCGGCCGATACGGAGGGTCTCGCGCATGCGGGCGGGCTGCCGGGTGTGGCCCCCTTCACCCGGGGGCCGCGGGCGACGATGTATGCCGGGCGGCCCTGGACGATCCGGCAATATGCCGGGTTTTCCACCGCCGAAGAGAGCAACGCCTTCTACCGGCGCGGCCTGGCCGCGGGGCAGCAGGGGGTGTCGGTGGCCTTCGATCTGGCGACGCATCGCGGCTATGACAGCGACCATCCCCGCGTCGAGGGCGATGTCGGCAAGGCGGGGGTGGCCATCGACAGCGTCGAGGACATGAAGATCCTGTTCGACGGCATTCCGCTCGACAAGGTCTCGGTGTCGATGACCATGAACGGCGCGGTGATCCCGGTGCTGGCGAGCTTCATCGTGGCGGGCGAGGAACAGGGCGTGGACCGGGCGGTGCTGTCGGGCACGATCCAGAACGACATCCTCAAGGAGTTCATGGTCCGCAACACCTACATCTATCCGCCCGAGCCCTCGATGCGGATCGTCGCGGACATCATCCAGTACACCGCCGCCGAGATGCCGAAGTTCAACTCGATCTCGATCTCGGGCTACCACATGCAGGAAGCCGGCGCGAACCTGGTGCAGGAGCTGGCCTTCACGCTGGCGGACGGGCGCGAATACGTGCGCGCCGCGATCGCGCGGGGGATGGACGTGGATGCCTTCGCCGGGCGGCTCTCGTTCTTCTTCGCGATCGGCATGAACTTCTTCATGGAGGCGGCCAAGCTGCGGGCGGCGCGGCTGCTCTGGTCGCGGATCATGGCGGAGTTCGAGCCGAAGAACCCGGGCTCGTCGATGCTGCGCACCCATTGCCAGACCTCGGGCGTGAGCCTGCAGGAGCAGGATCCCTACAACAACGTGGTGCGGACCGCCTACGAGGCGATGGCGGCGGTGCTGGGCGGCACGCAGTCGCTGCACACCAACGCGCTCGATGAGGCGATCGCGCTGCCGACGGATTTCTCGGCGCGGATCGCGCGCAACACCCAGCTGATCCTGCAGGAAGAGACCGGGGTGACGAAGGTGATCGATCCGCTGGCGGGGTCCTATTACGTCGAGGCGCTGACCAACGAGATGGCCGAGAAGGCCTGGGAGCTGATCGAGGAGGTCGAGGCGATGGGCGGCATGACGAAGGCCGTGGCCTCGGGCATGCCGAAGCTCCGGATCGAGGAGAGTGCGGCGCGGCGGCAGGCGGCGGTGGACCGGGGCGACGAGGTGATCGTCGGGGTCAACAAGTATCGCCGCGAGACCGAGGATCCGATCGACATTCTCGACGTGGACAATGTGAAGGTGCGCGACAACCAGATCGCGCGGCTCGAGAAGATCCGGGCGAGCCGGGACCAGGCGGCCTGCGACGCGGCGCTCGCGGCGCTGGAGGAAGCGGCGCGCGGGAGCGGCAATCTGCTGGAGGCCGCGGTCGCCGCTGCGCGCGCCCGGGCCAGTGTTGGGGAGATATCCGACGCGATGGAGAAGGTGTTCGGACGGCATCGGGCCGAGGTGAAGACCCTCGCCGGGGTTTACGGCGCGGCCTATGAGGGCGATGCGGGGTTCGCGGCGATCCAGGCCGATGTGGAGAAGTTCGCCGAGGAGGAGGGCCGCCGGCCGCGCATGCTGGTGGTCAAGATGGGCCAGGACGGCCACGACCGCGGCGCCAAGGTGATCGCGACGGCCTTCGCCGATATCGGCTTCGACGTGGATGTGGGACCCCTTTTCCAGACGCCGGAGGAAGCCGCGCAGGACGCGATCGACAATGACGTGCATGTGGTGGGGATCTCGAGCCAGGCGGCGGGGCACAAGACGCTGGCGCCCAAGCTGATCGCGGCGCTGCGCGATCAGGGCGCCGGGGAGATCCTGGTGATCTGCGGGGGCGTGATCCCGCACCAGGACTACACCTTCCTGAAGAAGGCGGGGGTGAGTGCGATCTTCGGGCCGGGCACCAACATTCCGGACGCGGCGCGCGACATTCTCAAGCTGATCCGCGCGAGCGCCTAGGAATGGGCGCGTCGCTTTCGGCTCCGTGCTGCCGTGACCACGGCGATGCGCAGCAGGACGGGAATGAAGGCGCGGCCGTGCAGGGTGATCCGGCGCCAGGCCAGGGTGACCAGCAGCGCGACCACGGCGCCGCCCGGAAGCCGCTGCCAGACCGGGGCGCGGTCGGTGAAGTGGAGCGCGGTGGTGAGGATGCCCGGGGAGGTGAAGGCGACGTCGAGATCGAGCTCGCGCGCGGCCAGCAGAAGGAGCACGGTCGGGACATGCCAGAAGTGCTGCCAAAGCCCGGCCGGGGTCACGATGAGCCAGCAGAATGCGGCGTAGACATGGAGCACCATGCTCACGGTCTCGATGGCGCCGTCTTCGCGGGTCATCCTGGTGCCCGGCGCGGCGGTGAACAGGTCGGCGCCGATGAGAGTGGTGGCGAAGAGTGCGGCGAGCGCGATCAGCCAGGAGGCGGTCCGTTTTTTCGTCAAACGAAATCCCCTCGGCAGGTCGCGTTCGTTCAGGCGCAGGCGAAAATGCCGGCGGTGTCTCGGGGAAGCGCTGCGCGATGACAACCTTCAAGGCGACCTGTATTGATCTCGAGGTCGGGTCGCGATCCGAGGCGCCGGCGCGGGGCGGTCTGCGCTTGCGCCCGGATGCCTGCGGGGCCGATGCGGCGCGGGACAAGCTTGCGCCAGTGCGCGCGAAAGGGGTCTGAGAAGGCTCCCGAGACGTCAACCCGGCATTCCAAACCGCCGGGACAGAAACATGGAAAGAGGAAACGCCCTATGGACGACGGCAGCAAGGAAAGCACGCGGCTTGCGGCGCTCCATTACCACGAGTATCCGAAGCCGGGGAAGCTCGAGATCCGGGCCACGAAGCCGCTGGCCAACCAGCGTGACCTGTCGCGGGCCTATTCGCCGGGGGTCGCCGAGGCCTGCCTCGAGATCAAGAGCGATCCGGCCAATGCCGCACGCTATACCGGGCGGGCCAACATGGTCGGCGTGGTGACCAACGGCACCGCGGTGCTGGGTCTGGGCAATATCGGGGCGCTGGCGGCGAAGCCGGTGATGGAGGGCAAGGCGGTCCTCTTCAAGAAATTCGCCAATATCGATTGCTTCGACATCGAGGTGAACGAGAGCGATCCCGTGAAGCTCGCCGAGATCGTCGCGGCGCTCGAGCCGACGTTCGGGGCGATCAATCTCGAGGACATCAAGGCGCCGGACTGCTTCATCGTCGAGCGTCTGTGCCGCGAGAAGATGAACATCCCGGTCTTTCATGACGATCAGCACGGCACCGCCATCGTGGTGGGTGCGGCCGCGACCAACGCGCTCAGGATCGCCGGCAAGGACTTCGCCGACGTGAAGATCGTCTCGACCGGCGGGGGGGCGGCGGGGATCGCCTGCCTCAACATGCTGGTGAAGCTCGGGGCGCGGCGCGAGAACATCTGGCTCTGCGACGTGCACGGCCTGGTCCATGAGGGTCGCGAGATCGACATGAACCCGGAGAAGGCGGCCTTCGCGCAGGCGTCGGATCTGCGCACGCTCTCCGAAGTGATCGACGGGGCCGATCTCTTTCTTGGATTGTCGGGGCCGAACATCCTGACGCCGGAGATGGTCGGGCGCATGGTCGCGACCGATCCGATCATTCTGGCACTGGCCAATCCCGACCCGGAGATCTCGCCCGACCTGGCGCGCGAGGCCAATCCGACCGCGATCATCGCCACCGGCCGGTCGGACTATCCCAATCAGGTCAACAACGTGCTCTGCTTTCCGTTCATCTTCCGCGGGGCGCTCGATGTGGGCGCGAGCGAGATCAACGACGCGATGGAGATCGCCTGTGTCGAGGGGATCGCGGAACTGGCGCGGGCCTCGTCTTCGGCGGAGGCGGCGGAGGCCTATCAGGGCGAGCGGCTGAGCTTCGGGCGGGAGTACCTGATCCCGAAGCCCTTCGATCTGCGGCTTCTGTCGATCGTCGCCGGGGCGGTGGCGAAGGCGGCGATGGAGAGCGGGGTGGCCGCGCGGCCGATCGAGGATTTCGAGGCCTATATCGAGCATCTCGACAATTCCGTCTATCGCACCGGGCTGATCATGCGCCCGGTCTTCGAGGCGGCGGCGACCCACAGCCGGCGGATCGTGTTCGCCGAGGGCGAGGACGAACGGGTGCTGCGGGCGGTCTACGCGATGCGCGAGGAGGGCGTCGACCGGCCGATCCTGATCGGGCGTCCGGAGGTGATCGCCCAGCGCTGCGAGCGCAGCGCGATCCCGATCCAGATCGAGCGGGACTTCGATCTGGTGAACCCGGAAAACGATCCGCGCTTCCGGGACTACTGGTCGACCTATCATGCGGTCATGCAGCGCCGCGGCGTGACGCCGGATCTGGCCAAGGCGATCATGCGCACCAATTCGACGGCGATCGCCGCGGTGATGGTGCACCGTGACGAGGCCGACAGCATGATCTGCGGCACCTTCGGGCAGTATCTCTGGCATCTGAACTATGTGCGCCAGCTTCTGGCCGGACCGGCGCATCAGCCGATCGGGGCGCTGTCGCTGATGATCACCGAGAAGGGGCCGCTCTTCGTGGCCGACACCCATGTGAATCCCGAGCCGAGCCCGGAACAGATCGCGGCCGTCACGATCGCCGCCGCGCGGCACGCGCGCCGTTTCGGGCTGGTGCCCGAGATCGCGCTCTGCTCGCATTCGCAGTTCGGAAACCTCGACACCAGTTCCGGTCGGCGGATGCGCGGGGCGCTGGAATTGCTCGACGCCGAGGATCGCGATTTCGCCTATGAGGGCGAGATGCATTCCGACGAGGCCCTCGATCCGGTGCTTCGCGAGCGCATCTTCCCGAATGCGCGGTTCAAGGGCCCGGCCAATGTCCTGGTCTTCGCCAATTCCGATGCGGCGAGCGGCGTGCGCAACATCATCAAGGTCGTGGCGGGCGGGCTCGAGGTCGGGCCGATCCTGATGGGAATGGGCAACAAGGCGCATATCGTCACCCCGTCGATCACGGCGCGGGGACTTCTCAACATCGCCGCGCTGGCCGGGGCGCCGGTGCATACATACGGCTGAGACAACGGATTTTCGGAAGGAGGGAACGATGGGTTACAGGGACGTTTACGCAGGATGGAAGGCCGATCCGGAGGGCTTCTGGATGGGGGCGGCCGAGGGCTTCGACTGGTTCAAGGCACCGAGCCGGGCGCTCGACGACAGCAATGCGCCGCTCTACGGCTGGTTCGCGGATGCGGAGGTGAATATCTGCCACAACGCCCTCGACCGGCATGTGGAGGCCGGTCACGGTGATCGCACCGCGATCATCTACGATTCGCCGATCACCGGGGCGAAGGACGAGATCAGCTATGCGGCGCTGCTCGACCGGGTGGCGCGGCTGGCGGGGGCGCTGTCGGCGCAGGGCGTGGAGAAGGGCGACCGGGTCGTCATCTACATGCCGATGATCCCCGAAGCGCTGGTGGCGATGCTGGCCTGTGCGCGCATCGGTGCGGTGCATTCGGTGGTGTTCGGCGGGTTCGCGGCGCCGGAACTGGCAGTGCGGATCGAGGATGCCAAGCCGAAGGCGATCATCGCATCGTCCTGCGGGATCGAGCCCGGCCGGGTCATCGCCTACAAGCCGATGGTGGACCAGGCGATCGAGCTGGCGAGCCACAAGCCGGATTTCTGCGTCATCTACCAGCGCCCCGAAGCGGAAGCCGGTCTGATCGAGGGCCGGGACCACGAGTGGGGTGCCTTCGTGGCGGATGCCGAGCCGGTGGCCTGCACGCCGGTGGGCGGCATGGACCCGCTCTACATCCTCTACACCTCGGGCACGACCGGGGCGCCGAAGGGGGTGATCCGGCCGCATGCGGGCTACATGGTCGCGCTCGGCTGGACGATGAAGAACCTCTACGACATCGATCCGGGCGACGTGTTCTGGACCGCGTCGGATGTGGGCTGGGTCGTGGGGCATTCCTACATCTGCTACGGGCCGCTGATCGCCGGGGCGACGACGATCGTGTTCGAGGGCAAGCCGGTGGGCACGCCCGATGCGGGCACGTTCTGGCGGGTGATTTCCGAGCACAGGGTGAAGAGCTTCTTCACCGCGCCGACGGCGTTCCGGGCGATCAAGCGCGAGGACCCCAAGGGCGAGTTCGTGACGAAATACGATCTCTCCTCGCTCAAGCATCTGTTCCTCGCCGGCGAGCGCGCCGATCCCGACACGATCATCTGGGCGCAGGACCATCTGAAGGTGCCGGTGATCGACCATTGGTGGCAGACCGAGACCGGCTGGGCGATCGCGGCCAATCCGGCGGGCATCGAGCTGATGCCGGTCAAGCTCGGCTCGCCCACGGTGGCGATGCCGGGCTACGACGTGCAGATCCTGTCGGACGAGGGGCATCCGCTGCCGCCGAACACGCTCGGCGCCGTGGTGATCAAGCTGCCGCTGCCGCCCGGGACGCTGCCGACGCTGTGGAACGCGGAGGATCGGTTCCGGAAGTCCTATCTCCGGACCTTCCCCGGATTCTACGAGACCGGGGATGCGGGGCTGATCGACGAGGAGGGCTATCTCTACATCATGGCCCGTACCGACGACGTGATCAACGTGGCCGGGCATCGTCTGTCGACCGGCGGCATGGAAGAGGTGCTCGCGGGCCATCCGGATGTGGCGGAATGCGCTGTGATCGGGGTGGCGGACGAGCTCAAGGGGCAGCTGCCGATGGGGTTCCTCTGCCTCAACAAGGGCTGCGACCGGGATCACGCCGAGATCGCGAAGGAATGCGTGAAGCTGGTGCGCGAGAAGATCGGTCCGGTGGCGGCGTTCAAGAACGTGCTCGTGGTCGACCGTCTTCCCAAGACCCGGTCGGGCAAGATCCTGCGCGGGATCATGGTGCGGATCGCTGACGGGCAGGAGTACAAGATGCCCGCGACCATCGACGATCCGGCGATCCTGGGCGAGATTACCGAGACGCTGTCGAGCTTCGGCTATCCCCACCGGAAGTGACCGTCGAGCCGCCCCGGCGAGAACGCCGGGGCGGGTCCGTGCCACTCGCAGACCGATTGCAATTTGCAAGTTTGGCGTTTTGTTCTGCCGCGTGGTTGCAATATGCAATCAAAGCGAGAACACTTATCCCCATTGTTCCCTTTGGGAGTGTAATTCGCTTGAGAAATTATTTGGCATGGTTCTTGCTCCTAGCTTGGGGGGAACGAGGAGAATCGCGATTGCCTGCGGCTGCAGGTCCCGGAGACCCAAGGAGTTTTACCCGTGTCCCAAATTCTTGATTCAGCTGCACCGGTCCAGCGCAGCCTGTTCCGCCTTTCCATCATCCTTGCCGCTTTCGTCATGATCATGTCATCGGGCATACCGGTGCGGGCCAGCGACGTGGAGCTCACGCTTGCCGGACCGGAGGGGAGCGGGGAGCTGCTCGAGCTGTCGATGGAAGAGCTCGAGGCCATGCCGCAGATCACCATCGTGACCGAGAGCGAGTTCACCGACGAGGCGGCGAGTTACCGAGGGCCGCTGGTCCGGGATCTTCTGGCAAGTGTCGGCCTGGACGCGGCGCAAACGATCAGGTTGACCGCCGCCAACGACTATTATGTGGACATTCCGACCAGCGATTTCAGCCAGTATGACGTCGTTCTGGCCATGGAGGTTGACGGGGATCGCCTGTCGCGTCGGGAGAAGGGTCCGCTCTGGCTGATGTATCCGATCTCCGACCATAGCGAGTTGCGTAGTGAGGTTTACAACGCAAGGTTGATCTGGCAGGTTGTCCGAATCGAAGCGCTTTGAGCGTGGAGAGACCCTTGTCTTGAACACGCCTGGGCTCGAAATGCGACCCATACCAAGATATCTCGGGCTTGCCGTTCTGCTGGCGATGGCGGCGTTCGCGGCGATCGGCTTCATGTCGATCCGAAAGAACGTCGAGGACCTCAGGGTCATCAGCCAGGACAATATCCTCTGGACGGCAAGCCAGATGGAAGTCGAGCTCCTGAGGTTTCACAATTCGATCTCCCAGCTGAAGGGCGAGCAGACCGAAGCGGCGCTCGAGAATGCGAAGGAGCGGTTCGACTTTCTCTGGAGCCGCGTGTTCATCATGCGCAAGGGCCGGGTCGGCGAACTGATCCGGTCCTACGATGAGGGTCACGGGACACTCGATGCGCTCGCGACCTATCTGATCGAGATCGACCCGGTCCTGCAGAGCCTCGACCCGACCGACACCGAGACGATGGCCGGGATCAGCGCGGATCTCGAGGAATTGCAGAAGGGCCTGCGACTTTTCACCCTCCAGGTGGTCCGGGGCGATACCGCAAGTGCGGCGCTCGTCCGCAACAAGATCGAGGACAGCGCCCAGACCACCGCCTTGATCTCCCTGGGCGCGGTCTTCCTGAGCGTGCTGGCGCTGATGCTCATCCTGCGCGAAAACCGACGCCAGAGCGAGTTGGCGGCGCTGAGCAAGCGTGCAGCCGAACTGGCCGAACAGTCGAGCCGTGCGAAGTCGCGCTTCCTGTCGATGATGAGCCACGAACTGCGAAATCCGCTCAACGGCGTGCTGGGTCCGCTCGCGCTCATGAGACAGGACGGTTCCTCCGAGGAACCCAAGCGACTGGTCCAGCAGGCCTGGGTCTCCGGCCAGTCGCTGATGCAGATGCTGGCCGGCCTGCTGGACTATGCCGAACTCCAGGACGGAAAGTTCAAGCTCGACCCGGCGCCGTTTTCACCTGCCGACCTCGCGCAATCGATCAAGGACACGCTCGTCGCGCTGGGGGCCGCCAATGTCCAGTCGGTGGTCGCCGAGGGTGTTCCCGAATTCCTCGAAGCCGATTCCGACCGGATCCGGCAGGTCATGGTGAACCTTGCGGAATATCTTCTCGAGGCGACGCCCCCGGAATCGCTGCGGATTTCCTTCGCCCATGACGGGACGTTTCTCGTCGGCGACATCTGGTTCGAAAGCGATGCGCCCGCGATGGACTGGAAGCTCGATCTCATGACGGGGCTCGCGACCATCGCCCCGGATCAGGTCTCTTCGGACGCGGTACGACCGCTGATCGCACAGGGGATCGTCGCCGCCGGTGGCGGGACGATCGAGCTGATCGACGACATGCAGGAGGGTCGGACGCGGCCCCGGAGCCGGGCGATCCGTGTGAGTGTCCCTGCCGCCGAATTCGCATTCCCGACCTTGCGGGTGCATTTCGAAACCCGCTCGGCGGCTCTCGCGACCATATACCAGGCGGCCCTCAAGTCCGAGCGTGTGACCTTCGCCAGCGCCGACGCTCCGGCCTCCGAGGTCGATGTGGTTCTGGTCGACAGTGCGGGGATGGGCGGAAAGCCGATCCTCGATGGCCTCCGAAATCGGTTTCCGGAAGCCGTTTTCGTCTCCCTCGGCGTGCCCGAGGCGCCGCATCTTTTCGACGAAGTCGTCGAGCAGCCCAAGGATGTCGGTCGGCTCAAGACCCGAATGATGGGAAAACGCGCCAGCTAACCAATGCATTTTGCAAAACACTTTGCCATTCTGGCAGCGTTCCTGTATCAAACGCTGAGTGTCGCGTTGATTGTTCAACCTAAGGTAATCGGATCGACACCGGCTGACGGTTTCCGTCGGATCTGACATGCGCCGGCGACAGGAGCCAACGACGATGCATCAGTCTCAACATCGGCCGGGCGGGTTGATCCCGAATGATGCGCGTGCGGTCGATGCGGCGATGATCGCCCACGATGTGAGGGCCGCATTGCAGGGCGTCGTCGGGGGGGTCGCCGCCCTCGAACGGGCCAGCCTTCCGGCGACCCTCGAGAGCCAGATCGACAGCATAATCGCATCCTCGCGGCTCCTGGAGAACCTGATCGCGATGGTGATCGGGGATATCGCCGATCCGGAGCCGGAGCACGGCGAGGTTGATCTCCAGGACCTTCTGGCGTTTCTGGTGCACCGTTGGTCGGGGGAGGCCGAGGCGAAGGGACTTGCCCTCGCGGTCGAGGCGCAGCCTGACCTGCCGCGTGGCGTTCATCTGCAGCAGATGCCGCTCACGCGGCTGATCGGCAATCTGCTCTCGAACGCGATCCGTCATTCCGATGCGGGGCTCGTGACGCTGACGGTGGAACGGACCCGGGCTGGCGATCTGCTCTTCGGAATCCACGACACCGGCCCGGGCTTTCCCGCAGGTGTTCTCGAGCGCCACTCGAAGGTCTTGGACGGCGCGGGCCCCCCTTCCGGCGCCGTTCACGGGATCGGGTTGCACATCGTGCGGCGGCTGGCCGCGGAATCCGGGCTGACTGTCCGGCTCGGAAACCGTCCGGAGGGCGGTGGCGAAGCGACGGTGAAAATTCCCGCCGAGGTCGCTGATCGAGGGAGCGCGCGAGGCCGCCGTGCAGGCATCCGGCGGCCCGAAGGTCAGCTCCGACCTGACCGGCCTTTCGCTGCTGCTGGCGGAGGACAACCTGACGAACCAGATGGTTGCGGAACAGATGCTGCGCTCCCTGGGCGCGGAGGTCGTGGTCGCCTCGGACGGCGTCGAGGCGCTGGAATGTTTCGAGGCGGCCGAATTCGACATCGTCGTGGTCGACATCGAGATGCCGCGTCTGTCCGGCCTCGATGTCATCCGGTCGATCCGGGCCCGGGATGATGCGCGGGCCCTGACGCCGATCGTGGCGCTCACGGCCTATGCGTTGCGCGAACACCGGGACCAGATTGCGCAGGCCGGGGCCAACGGTCTGATCTCGAAACCGATCCCCAGTATCGAGGCGCTTGGCCGCGGACTCGCGGAACATCTTCCCGGGAAGCGGCGTCCGGGCACCGTCGAGGCTCAGCCGGAAGCGGGCGAGACGCAGCCCGATGCCGCGCCGGCCATCGATCGCGCGATCTACGAGGCGCTCCTGGTGGCCATCGGCGAGGAGATGGCCGGCGAGTTGCTCGAAAAGGTCGAGGCCGATCTGGACAGCGCCCGGTCGGAACTGGTCGGGGCGCTTGACCCGGTCGAGACCGGGGCCTTGCGCGGGGCGTCGCACATCCTCATCTCGGTGGCCGGCGCCGTCGGAGCGACGCGGCTGCAGGCCTGTGCGCGCCAGCTCAACACGGCAGCGCATGCCGGAAGCGGTCCGGAACTTGCCGGACAGGCGCAGGAATGCGTCGCGGAAATCGAGGCGGCCCTCGCGTTCCTTCGGGCCGAGAGGGACGGCCTTTAGGAGCGTGCAGGTTGGCTGACAATATCCTGATCGTCGAGGATACCGCGACCCTGTCGATGGTCTATCGTCAGGCGTTGACGCGCGTCGGTCATTCCGTGGTCTGTGCCTTCGACCTGGCCGAGGCACGCGGCATGCTGGGGCGCGACGTGCCCGATCTCGTGCTCCTCGACCTGCAATTGCCGGATGGCGACGGCCTCGATCTTCTTGCGGAACTGCGCGCCTCGATGCCGCAGATCCCGGTGATCGTCATCACCGCCAACGGGTCGATCAACCGGGCGGTCCAGGCGATGCGCACCGGGGCTTTCGACTTCATGGTCAAGCCCTTCGACGATGCCCGGCTGGTCAATGCCGTCCAGAATGCGCTCGCCGCGAAGCCGCATGTGCCCGACGGGGTTTCGGACCTCGAGGGCGATGGCGATGCCGCCGGGTTCGAGGGTTTCATCAGCCGCTCGAAGGAGATGACCGACATCTACCGGATGATCCGCTCGATCGGGCGCTCGACGGCGACGGTATTCATCACCGGCGAGAGCGGCACCGGCAAGGATGTCTGCGCGCGGGCCATCCATGCGAATTCGACCCGGGCGAACCGCGCCTTCGTGCCCCTCAACTGCGCGGCGATCCCCCGGGACCTGCTCGAATCCGAAGTGTTCGGCCATCTGAAAGGCGCCTTCACCGGCGCCCTGTCCGACAAGCCCGGTGCGGCCGCGGTGGCGGATCGCGGGACGCTCTTTCTCGACGAGATCTGCGAGATGGATCTGTCGTTGCAGACCAAGCTCCTGCGCTTCCTCCAGACCTCCACGATCCAGCCTGTCGGTGCGCCGCGCCCGACGCCCGTCGATGTGCGGATCGTCTGTGCCACCAATCGCGACCCGCTCGAGGAAGTGCGCGCGGGACGGTTCCGCGAGGATCTCTATTACCGGCTGCATGTCGTTCCGATCCGGATGCCCGCGCTGCGCGGCCGCAAGGACGACATCCTCGAGATCGCTCGGAGTTCGCTGCTGCAGGCGGCGGCGGAGGAGGGCAAGTCGTTCACCGGCTTCGATCCGGATTGTGCGCATCTTCTGGCGAACCATCCCTGGCCCGGCAACGTGCGGCAGCTTCTCAACGTGATCCGGAACGTGGCGGTTCTGCATGACGGCCTGCTCGTGACGCCGGGAATGCTGCCGACCGAGATCACGTTGTCGCCACGCGACCGCGATGAGATGCCAGGCCAGCGGGCTGCGAATACGCCGGTGGCGCCGCTGCGCCCGGGCGGCGTGCCGGTCGACATGCGCACAGAAGAGAACGGCGGTCGTGTGGCCGGCCTGATCGGTCTGTCGATGGCCGAGGCGGAGCGCGAGATCATCGAGGCCACCATCGCCCATTGCGGTGGCTCGATCCCGCGCGCGGCACGGATGCTGGAGCTCTCTCCGTCGACGATCTACCGCAAGATCGAGACCTGGAACGGTCCGGAGCGCCGCTCGGGCGGCTGACCTCGGATCGCTTGCCTTCCCGCGGCGGCCTCGGCCATAGTCCGGGGCGGGTCGCAGCGAGGTTGTCCGATGAATCTGTTCGAAGCGGCGAAGGCGGCGCGCGCCAATGCCCATGCTCCCTATTCGGGCTTCCGGGTGGGGGCCGCGATCCGCGACGAGGAGGACCGGATCTTCGTCGGCTGCAACGTGGAGAACGTCGCCTATCCCCAGGGGACCTGCGCCGAGGCCGGCGCCATCGCAGCCATGGTCGCGGCGGGTGGGCGGCGGATCGCCGAGGTGCTGGTGATCGCCGATGCCGCCCTGCCGGTGCCGCCCTGCGGCGGCTGCCGCCAGAAGCTCTCGGAGTTCGCCGATGCCGATGTGCCGGTGGTGCTTGCCGATCTTGACGGGCCGGTCAGCCATACGACGATGGGCGCCCTGCTCCCGGGCAGCTTCACGCCCGACCACATGACGCGAGCGGAGCCATGAGCACGAGCGAACACGTCACGACCGCGCGCCGCGCGCTGGTCTGTCTCGACCTGACCAATCTCGACGCAGATTGCGATGCCGCGGCGATCGACGATCTCTGCAAGCGGGCGCAGAGCCCCGAGGGCTTCGTCGCGGCGGTCTGCATCTGGCCGGCCTTCGTGGCCCAGGCAAAGGACGCGCTGAAGGGGACCGGGATCAAGGTCGCGACGGTGGTGAACTTCCCCGCCGGCACGGCCGCTCCTGCCGAGGTGGTCGCCGAGACCGAGGCCGCCATCGCGGACGGGGCGGACGAGATCGACCTCGTCGTACCGTGGTCGGCGCTGAAGGCGGGCGACGACGATGCGATCCCCGCCATGCTCACTGCGGTGCGGGCGGCCTGCGGTGACACCACGCTCAAGGCGATCCTGGAGACGGGCGAGCTGGCAGATCCGGTCCTGATCGCGCGCGCGGCCGAACAGGCACTGGCGGGCGGCGCCGATTTCCTCAAGACCTCGACCGGCAAGGTCGCGGTCAACGCGACCCCCGAGGCCGCCGAGATCCTCATGGAGACCATCCGCCGGACCGGAAGTGCCGCCGGTTTCAAGGCTGCGGGCGGGGTCCGGAGCCTTGCCGATGCGGCGCTTTATCTCGGGCTCGCGGACCGGATCATGGGGGCGGGTTGGGCCGGCCCGAAGCACTTCCGTTTCGGCGCGTCGGGGCTCTTGGCAGCGCTTCTGGGCACGCTTGGCGCGGCGGGCTCGGCAGACGACGACGACAGCTACTGATGCTGCCGCAGGAGATCATCGCCGCCAAGCGCGACGGCCGGGCCCTGAGCGCGGAGCAGATCCGCTTCATGGTGGCGGGGCTGACCGACGAGAGCATCTCGGAGGGCCAGATCGCCGCCTTTGCCATGGCGGTCTTTTTCCGGGGGCTGGAGACCGAGGAGCGTGTGGCACTGACCCTCGCGATGCGCGACAGCGGCACCGTGCTCGACTGGGATCTGCCCGGACCGGTGGTGGACAAGCACTCGACCGGTGGTGTGGGCGACAATGTGAGCCTGATGCTGGCCCCGGCGCTGGCGGCCTGCGGTGCCTATGTGCCGATGATTTCCGGGCGGGGGCTTGGGCATACCGGCGGCACGCTCGACAAGTTCGATGCGATCCCCGGCTACGTGACCCAGCCGGACGCGGAGACCTTCCGCAGGGTGGTGGCAGAAGTTGGCTGCGCGATCATCGGCCAGACCCCCGACATCGCGCCGGCGGATCGGCGCTTCTACGGCATCCGCGACGTGACCGCGACGGTGGAGAGCCTCGATCTGATCACCGCGTCGATCCTGTCGAAGAAGCTGGCGGCCGGTCTCGACGCGCTGGTGCTCGACGTGAAATGCGGCAGTGGGGCCTTCATGGCATCGCCGGACGACGCCCGTGCGCTTGCCGAAGCGCTTGTCGCGGTGGCGAACGGCGCGGGTTGCCCGACGCGGGCGCTGATCACCGACATGAACGAACCGCTGGCGAGCGCGGCCGGCAACGCCCTCGAGATGGCCAATGCGGTGCTGTTCCTGCGCGGCGATGCCGTGGATGGGCGGCTCTGGGATGTGACCGTCGCGCTCGGGGCGGAGATCCTCGCCCTCGCGGGACTGGCGGAGGATGTGGATGCGGGGGCGGCGCTTATGCGCGACGCCTTCCAGTCAGGGCGGGCGGCCGAGACCTTCGGGCGGATGGTTGCGGCCCTCGGGGGACCGGCGGATTTCGTCGAGAGTTTCGGGCGTCATCTTGGCCGGGCTCCCGTGGTGCGGGAGGTCGTCGCCGGCACCGAGGGGTTCGTCACCGCCATCGACACCCGTGCGCTTGGTTTTGCCGTGGTCGAGCTCGGGGGCGGGCGCCGGCGGGCGAGCGATGTCATCGATCATGCGGTCGGGCTCGAACATCTCGCCGGGCTGGGAGCCTTGGTGGAACCGGATACGCCGATCGCCCTGGTGCATGCCGGTTCCGAGGAGGCGGCGCGCGCGGCGGAGACCCGGATCCGCGCGGCCTACAGTTTCGGTGACGGGCCGGGCGCGGAGCCTCCGCTTTTCCTCGAGCGGATCGGCTGATGGCGCGCGCGCTGCTCATGGTGATGGACTCGGTCGGATGTGGCGGCGCGCCGGATGCGGCGGCGTTCGGCGATGCCGGCGCGAATACGCTGGGCCATATCGTGCAGGCCTGTGCGCAGGGTCGGGCGGAGCAGGGCCGCACGGGCCCGCTCCGCGTTCCGAACATGGAGCGCCTCGGGCTCGGCGCTGCGATCCGGGCCGCCTCCGACATCGACCTGCCGGGCCTCGCGGAGCGGCCCGTCGGGCTCTGGGGCGCGGCGACCGAGGTGTCGCAGGGCAAGGATACGCCGTCGGGCCATTGGGAGCTCGCCGGGCTGCCGGTGCCCTGGGACTGGCACTACTTTCCCGACACCGATCCCGCCCTTCCGCCGGAAGTGACCGGGCCGATCCTCGCGCAAGCGGGCCTGGGCGGCTCCCTGTGCAACCGGCATTCGTCGGGCATGCCCGTCTTGCAGGAATTCGGCGAAGCGCATCTCGAGAGCGGCTGGCCGATCTTCTACACCTCCGCCGACAGCGTGCTGCAGATCGCGGCGCATGAAGAGCGGTTCGGGCTGGACCGCCTCTACGATCTCTGCCGGATCGCGGCCGAGGTCGTGCATCCGATGCGCGTCGGCCGGGTGATCGCGCGCCCCTTTGTCGGGGAAAATGCATCGGACTTCACCCGGACGCCGAACCGCCGTGATCTCGCCATCCCGCCGCCCGGCGACACGCTGCTCGATCGGGTGATCGCGGCGGGCGGACGGGTGCACGCCGTGGGCAAGATCGGAGACATCTTCGCACATCGCGGCATCACGACGCTGCGCAAGGGAAAGACCGACGCGGAGAATGTGGACCTCACCCTTGCGGCTCTCGGGGAGGCGCGGGACGGCGACCTCGTCTTCGCCAATTATGTGGATTTCGACACGCTCTACGGGCATCAGCGCGACGTGTCGGGCTATGCGCGAAATCTCGAACTCTTCGATGCGCGTCTGCCGGAGATCAGCGCGGCTCTGCGAGAGGGCGATCTCGCGATCCTCACCGCGGACCACGGCAACGATCCGACCTGGCGCGGCACCGACCATACCCGCGAGCGCGTGCCGGTGCTGGGCTTCGGGCCGGGGATCGCCGCGGCGCCCCTGGGCCCGATCGGCTTTTCGGATGTGGGCGAGACGCTGGCCGCCCATCTCGGGCTTGCGCCCGGTCTGCATGGGCGGAGTTTCCTGTGACGGGTTGGCGGCAGGTGCCCAAGGTCGAGTTGCACCTCCATCTCGAGGGTGCGGCGCCTCCCGACTTCATCCGCGGGCTCGCGGCGGAGAAGGGCATGGATATCGCCGGGGCCTTCGACGGCGCGGGCGGGTATCGCTGGGGGGATTTCGCCGAGTTCCTTGCGACCTACGAGCTGGCCTGTTCGGTGCTGCGCGAGCCGGAGGATTTCCGCCGCCTCGTTGAAGCGGTGCTGGCCCGCTCCGCGGAACAGGGGGTGATCTATACCGAGATCTTCCTCGCGCCCGATCTGTGCGGGGACGGGTCCGCCGCCGCCTGGGCCGAGTATCTCGCGGCGATGGAGGCGGGCGCGGAAGCGGCGGAGATCGAGCACGGCATTCTCTGCCGGTTCATCCCGACGGCCATCCGTCATTTCGGGGCAGCCCGGGCGGAACATGCCGCCCGGTTGAGTGCTGCGAGCGCGGGCGGACGGGTGGTCGGGTTCGGGATGGGCGGGGAGGAACGCTTCGGCGTGCCGTCGGATTTTGCTCCTGCCTTTGCGATCGCCGCGGAGGCGGGGCTCGGGCTCACGGTCCATGCCGGGGAGGTCTGCGGGCCGGAAAGTGTGCGCGCCGCACTCGATGCGCTGCCGGTGTCGCGGATCGGGCATGGGGTGCGGGCGATCGAGGATCCGGAGCTTGTCGCGCGGATCGCCGATGAGGGGATCGTTCTGGAGGTCAATCCGGGCTCGAACATCGCGCTGGGGCTCTACGATGATTTGGCGGCGCATCCGATCGCGCGGCTTCGGGAGGCCGGCTGCCGTGTCACGATCTCGACCGATGATCCGCCGTATTTCCACACCGACCTGAGCGGCGAATATGCCGGGCTGGCGCAGGCGTTCGGGTGGAGCGGGACGGATTTCGCGGCCATGAACCTTACGGCGGTCGCGGCGGCGTTCTGCGATGCGGACCTGAAGGACACACTGCGGGCCAGACTTGAAAGCGAGGTGCCATGAGCCATCCCCATCTGACGATCGTCGATCATCCGCTGGTGCAGCACAAGCTGACGCTGATGCGCGAGAAGGACACCTCGACGGCGAGCTTCCGGCGGCTGCTGCGCGAGATCAGCCATCTGCTGGCATATGAAGTGACGATGGATCTGCCGCTGGTCACCCGCGAGATCGAGACGCCGTTGATGCCGATGCAGGCGCAGGTGCTCGAGGGCAAGAAGCTGGCGCTGATCTCGATCCTGCGCGCCGGCAACGGCCTCCTGGACGGGGTGCTCGACCTGATCCCGGCGGCGCGGGTCGGCTTTGTCGGGCTCTACCGCGACGAGGAGACGCTGCAGCCGGTGCAGTATTACTGCAAGCTGCCGGCCAATCTCGAGGAGCGGGTCACCATCGCCGTCGATCCGATGCTGGCGACGGGAAATTCCTCGGCGGCGGCGATCGATCTGCTCAAGAAGGCCGGGGCGCAGGACATCCGGTTTCTCTGCCTGCTGGCGGCGCCGGAAGGCGTGGAGCGGATGCGCGAGGCGCATCCCGATGTGCGGATCATCACGGCGGCGCTGGACCGGCAACTCAACGAGAAGGGCTATATCATGCCCGGGCTCGGGGATGCCGGAGACCGGATGTTCGGCACGAAATAGCCTGCCGCGGGTGCGGGTCGAGGACCGCTCCAAGGGTCCGCGATCCGTCGGGACCGGGTGCCGATGCCGGGCGGGGTTTCCGGGTGGGCCTGGAGGCGGTAGAATCCGGTGTCCGGGCCGACGTGCCCGCTTCGGGAAAGGATCGGAAAGCAGGATGAAGAATCCCTGGATGAGCTTCTGGATGAGTGCGGCGGCGAAGAACGTCGCCACGGCGCAGGGCTACTGGATGAACGAGGCGAAGAAGCAGCAGGCGTGCTGCAAAAGCAGATGACCAAGGCCGTGACCGATGAGTGGCTGAAGGCCTGGGGCATGGCGCCCGGGAAGAAGTGAGCCTGTTGGGCGGTGGCGTGTGCGCTAGCTTGAAACACATGCGAACTCCCTGATTCAGAATTGGGAAAAGTCCGAAATTGAATGGCGCTGCCGCCGCAAGGGCGCGGCAGACGCCTGTCGGCCGATCACGGCTGGGTGCTTCCTCGCAGCGGCGGCTGCGTCGAAAGTGACCCTGTTGGGCGCCGGGGTGTGCACAGCGTGAAGCACATGCGAACTCCCTGATTCAGAATTAGGAAAAGACCGAAATGGTCTGGCGCTGTCTCCGCAAGGGCGCGGCAGACGCATGTTGGCGGATTCCGGCGGGGTGCTTGCTCGTATCTGCGACGGCATGGAGATTGCGTGTCGGGAGGCCGGGGCCCGGCGGGAGGGTCGTGCCGGCTGCCCTAGCCCTTGGCACGGGAAGCGCGGATGCGCGGGTGACATCGGCGCGCGCAAACGTAGACATTCGCATTGATTGATTCAGGTCAAGGTTCGAAATTCGCCCGGGGCGCCAAAATCGCCATCGAGCCGCCCGGGCGCCTGCGCCGTCGGGCGGGGAGGATTCTCGGAATGTGTTTCACGCTGGGCGCGACGGTCGGCATGGTGGCGCTCGGAGGGGTGGCCACCACGGTGGCCGTGCGACGGGACGCGCCTCCCGCGATCCCGCTGACGCTTGCCTATTTCACGCTGATGGAGGCGTTGCAGCTGGGAGGAACCCTGACGATCGACCAGTGCGGCGACCCGGTGAACCAGACGGTGACCTGGGCCTCGGTGCTGCACATCGTGTTCCAGCCGCTCTTCATCAATGCGTTCCTGCTCGAACTGGTGCCGGAAGCCGCGCGCCGTCGCTGGCGATGGCCGGTGATGCTGCTCGCGGGACTGGCCGCGATCGTGATGCTGTTGCAACTCGCGCCGCTGCCCTTCGCCGGCAGCTGCATCCCGGGCACGGTGCTGTGCGGATCGCCGGTCTGCACCGTGTCGGGAGAGTGGCACCTCGCCTGGAACATCCCCCAGAACGGGCTGATGGCGCCCCTTGTGGCGCAATGGGGGAATGCGGCAAGCTGGCCTGCCTATCTGCTCGCGGTCTTCGGGCTGCCGCTACTTTATGGCGCGTGGCGCTTCGTGGTGTTCCATGCGCTGGCAGGACCCATCTTCGCCGGCCTGCTGACCGACAACCCCAACGAGATGCCGGCGATCTGGTGTCTGTTCTCGATCGGCATCATCCTCGCCACGCTCAGTCCGCGGGTCTGGCGGGCGTTCGAGCGGCGGGAGGTGGTTGCATGAGCCGGTCCGGCGCCTTGATGACCAGTGGTGCGGGTTCGCATGGTTCGTGCGAAGCTGTGGAGCGGCCGGTTTCGCGGGGCCGGGGCTGGGCAAGTCAGGGGAGGGGCCTTGCATAGCCGCCCGCGACAAACTCGAAAAACAACACCCAGGGAGGACTTCAGATGATCACGCCAGAGGACATTGTCGGAATGACGGATCTGACCGCCGACGAGGTGGCGGCCATCGCCGAGCACGAGCACACCTCGGACGTGCTCGCGGCGGGCTTCGTCGATTACCTGATGCATCGGCATGGCGGGCCGCAGGCGGTGAACCGGATGATCTGCGAAGACATCCGTGAAGCGCTGCACGGTGATGATGTCGCCCATGCCCGCGCGCTCTACGGGACGCTGAAGCACTTCATCGCCACGCATCCGCGAGGCGGCGCAGGGGCCGGAGGGGTAGTGTGGGACCAGAGAGCAGGTCGTGTTTGGATGTCGCCAAGGTCTGCATCAAGCGTTGATGGAGCGGCCTACGCCGTCCGGATCGAGAGCTTGAATTGGCGAGAGGCCATCATCTGCTCTTTGCTGCAAGCGCCTCACGCTTGGCGTGCAGCGATTGGCTCTGCAATCAGAGCACCAGCCTGACGGCGTCGGCGGCGGCGTCGAGGAATCTCCGGGCCAATTCGAACATCGAGGCGCTTTGGAAGGTGACGAAAAACATTGTCGGATAGAGCAGCCACGGATAGGCCAGCGCCCGGTCGATGACGCGGTGCTGCATGAAGATGCGGGTCAACGGTGGCATCAGCACCAGCGCCACCGTTGCGCCGACGAGGGCGCCGACGAGGATGTCTGAGGGATAATGCAATCCGAGGATGATCCGCGGCAGTGAGATCACCAAGGCCGCATGGATGAGCGCCACGATGCCGGCCCAGTACGCGAAGCCTCTATAGCGTTCATCGAAGTCAAGAATGCGACAGCCATCGCGAAGAACATCACCGCATGGTCGCTTTGTAAGTACAATCCGTGCGATCCGGCATCGAGCTCCACCCGTCCCGCGCAGAGCGGTCGAGTCGGCGATCTCGATGCCACGCATCGTAATGCGGTCAGATCCTGACATCGGGTCGCAGTCGCGGAGGGATAGTCAGGGTGTCGACGACATGCGCGGCCCGCGGTTATGCTGATGAGGCTGGCGTACGCAGGTGACGGATGCGAAGCCAGTCTGGATACGCCGCGAGTCAGCGCGGGCGAGGTCGCCGGCCCGAGAGCTGTGGAGTCGTCAGGCGAACCACAGGCCCCAGAACATCACCATGAGCGGGATGCCTTTCACCACCTCGTTGGCCGAGATCATCCGGAGCGCCTTGTCGCTGACTCGGACCGGCCGGCGAACTGGTTCAAATGACGTGAGGGTGGCATTGTCGGCCGCCAAAAGGATTTCGATCATTACGACTTGCCCCGTCAATTGTTACGGTATGATGCGTTGCCCCGCATTCACAAGATGTGATGCGGCGAAAGCTGCAAACGGGAGCCCGGTCCCGAGACGTCTACATCAATACTGAATTATGACTGTTTTCTGACAGGCACCGTCAAGAGTCGGAAAAATGCCTCTGGCGCCAAAAACGTTTTAAAATCAGCTTTCTTGGCGCGGTCTACCCATCCATCTTCAACGCCGAGATGAACGCTTCCTGCGGGATGTCGACCTTGCCGAACTGGCGCATCTTCTTCTTGCCGGCCTTCTGCTTGTCGAGCAGCTTGCGCTTGCGGGTGGCGTCGCCGCCGTAGCATTTGGCGGTGACGTCCTTGCGCAGGGCCGAGAGGGTCTCGCGGGCGATGATGCGGCCGCCGATCGCGGCCTGGATCGGGATCTTGAACATGTGCTGGGGGATCAGCTCCTTGAGCTTCTCCACCATCGCGCGGCCGCGGGCGTCGGCGCGGGCGCGGTGAACCATGGTCGAGAGCGCGTCGACCGGCTCGTCGTTGACGAGGATCTGCATCTTGACCAGGTCGTCCTCCTGGTAGCCGATCACCTGGTAGTCGAAGCTGGCATAGCCCTTGGTGACGGATTTCAGGCGGTCGTAGAAGTCGAAGACCACCTCGTTGAGCGGCAGGTCGTAGACCACCATGGCGCGCGAGCCGGCATAGGTGAGGTCGAGCTGGACGCCGCGGCGGTCCTGGCAGAGCTTGAGCACGTCGCCGAGATATTCGTCGGGGACGAGGATGGTCGCCTTGATGCGCGGCTCCTCGATGTGGTCGACGCGGACGGGGTCGGGCATGTCGGCGGGGTTGTGCAGCTCGAGCATCTCTCCGTCGGTCTGCCAGACATGGTAGATGACCGAGGGCGCGGTGGTGATCAGGTCGATGTCGTATTCGCGTTCGAGCCGGTCGCGGATCACCTCGAGGTGCAGCAGGCCGAGGAAGCCGCAGCGGAAGCCGAAGCCGAGGGCGGCGGAGGTCTCCATCTCGGACGAGAAGCTGGCGTCGTTGAGCTGGAGCTTCTCGATGGCGTCGCGCAGGTCCTCGAAATCGGCGGCGTCGACGGGGAAGAGGCCGCAGAACACCACGGGCTGGGCGGGCTTGAAGCCGGGCAGGGCCTTTTCGCAGCCCTTCTTCTCGGTGGTGATGGTGTCGCCGACGCGGGTGTCGCGGACCTGCTTGATGCTTGCGGTGAGGAAGCCGATCTCGCCGGGGCCGAGCTCGGTGGCGGGCAACATGCCGGGGCGGAAGGTGCCGATGCGGTCGACGGGGTAGAGCGCGCCGGTCTGCATCATGCGGATGCGGTCGCCCTTGCGCAGCACGCCCTCGAAGATGCGCACGAGGACGACGACGCCGAGATAGGCGTCGTACCAGCTGTCGACGAGCATGGCCTTGAGCGGTGCGTCGCGGTCGCCCTTCGGGGCGGGAAGGCGGGTGACGATGGCCTCGAGCACGTCGGGGATGCCGAGGCCGGTCTTGGCGGAGATCTCGACGGCGTCGGAGGCGTCGATGCCGATGACGTCCTCGATCTGCTCGCGCACCCGGGCGGGTTCGGCGGCGGGCAGGTCGATCTTGTTGAGGACCGGGACGATCTCGTGGCCGGCGTCGATGGCCTGGTAGACATTGGCGAGAGTCTGGGCCTCGACGCCCTGGCTGGCGTCGACGACGAGGAGCGATCCTTCGACCGCGCGCATCGAGCGGGAGACCTCGTAGGCGAAGTCCACGTGGCCGGGCGTGTCGATGAGGTTCAGGACGTAGGTTTCGCCGTCCTTCGCCTTGTAGTCGATGCGGACGGTCTGCGCCTTGATGGTGATGCCACGCTCGCGCTCGATGTCCATCGAGTTGAGCAGCTGGGCCTTCATGTCGCGGTCGGACACGGTCCCGGTGGACTGGATCAGCCGGTCGGCCAGGGTGGATTTCCCGTGGTCGATATGGGCGACGATGGAGAAGTTCCGGATGTGCGAAATGTCTGTCATTCGCGGGGTATGGGGCCGGATGCGAGAGCCGTCAAGCGGACGTGGAGGCGCAGGAGGCGGGGCTAGTCCTTGCGGAGCTTCTTCGGCGGGCGGCTCTGGGCAAGGGGCGCGCGAATGGCGTCGCGGAGGGCCTTGCGGGCGGGCTTGGGGAGAGCCCGGCCGAGATCGGCGGCGAAGCGGTCGACGGTGCGGACGGCACTCCGGATGCCGGCATCGGTGGTGGTCCTGATCACCTCTCCCTGGCGGGTGAGGGCCGTGAGAACGGCCTGCTGTGGTGCCGTCGTCGTGGGCGGAGCGTTGCGCGTACTGACGCTGCGGGTCGGGACGGGCCGCAGATCGGCTGGGCGCGGTTGCGGGCGCAGGGCGAGCAGGGCGACGGCGGGCGCTGTGCTGGCCAGGGCGGTTTCGATCTCGGGCCGCAAGACCTGTTGTGCCGGCACAACTGTGGCATCGGACGATATTGCAACGGGAACCGTGTCGTGCTGCGCCACGTCGGGCGCGGTCTCACGTTGCAGCAGGAACGGGGTGAGGGCTGCGGCGGCAACGGTTGCGCCGAGGGCGAGGCCCGCCAGGAAGCCTGTCGGAACCGGCCGTTTCGGGGCCGGGGCAGTCTCTTCCGGCTTGGGGTCGGGAGAGAGGGCACGGGCGCGGCGGGCCCGGGCTTCGGCGAGGCGGGCTTCGAGCGCAACGGGGTCCATCAATGCCGCGAGGGCGGCAGCGTTCGAGGCGCCGTCCTGGGGGCCGGCCTGATGTTCGTCGCGCGTCATCCATCCGCTATGAGCGCGCGGGACATGTCCGTCAAGTGATGCTGCGCGGAGGTAGATCCGGAGGCTGCTCTACTCGCCTGTGCGCGCGATGCTGACCAGGGCACCGAGCAGGTCGGCGTCCACGGCGGCCGGGATCTCGTCCGGAGGGCTGGCCCCGGCGAGGGCGATGGCCGGCTGGGCCGGACCGGCGAGCCAGACCTCGACGCGCCCGGGCGGCGGGGCATCGGGCAGGTCGGTGAAGCCGCGCAGTTCCGGGGCGGTTCCCTGAAGGGAAGCGAGGGCGGTAATCAGTGCCGTGAGACCGGAGTGATCCGTCTCGTGGAAGTAGCGCGCGTTGGTCTGCGAGACGGTCAGTGGCACGGCGACCGGGCCCGTGACGGCGAAGCCTGCGGCGCGCAGGCTCTCGGCGGCGGCCTCGGCGGTTTCCGGGGCGAGGCCGGCCGGGGCGAGAAGCTTGATGTGCTGGTGCGGGATGGAAGCGGCCGGCGGGAGCGGTACGGTCGCGTCAGGATTGGCTGGCGGGATGGCCGCGGTCTGCATGGCGGGCATGCTGGCGACGATGGGCGCCGGTGCGGCATTGGGCGCCCCTTCGGACGGCGTGTCTGGCCTGTCGAACAGCATCCAGCCGGCGACGAGGGCCGCGGCGACGACGGGAATCGCGATGCGGCCACGGGAGGTGGTTTCGCGCGAGGCGGCCGGGCTGGCCAGTGGGGCAAATGGGGCGCCGGGCAATTCCGCATCGGGTTCGGGCAGGGAGGCGCGGGGCAGCGGCGGTCGGGGGAGCGGCGCACGGCCGATGCGTTCGCAGCGCAGGGCGCGATCTCTCTGCTGGTGGGCGGCGTCGGCTTTGGCGAGAACGCGATCGCGACGCAGGCGCGCTTCTGCCACGCGGCGCTCCCAGGCAACGGGGTCGAAGATTGCGGCGGTCGTCGGTCCGTCGGACGGACCGAGGGGTTCACGTTTCATGTCATGCCCTGCCCGTTTACGCCGTTGCGGCGCTGCTCGTGTCCCGTGTTTGCACGGGTTGATCGAAGGTTAACACAGAGGGCGAATCGCCAGAATCCGAGTCGATGACGGGTTTCACGCGGGTTGCATGGTGTGATGAATTTGCAACATAATTCAGCAATTCGGGCCATTTGGGAGGAACGCAGGCGGTATTCTGCCGATCCAAGCAGTGATCGCGCAGGCAAGCGGCACGTCTCGGACGCCACCTTGATGATTGCCCGCGAGGTCTCGTGGGCGTATACGACTAAAAGAATCAGGAATTGGAGACGACGATGGATTATCCGAACAAGCTGGTCCTGCGCCGCGTAGAGCCAAGGCGTTGGAGAGGCCTCGGTGTGGCGGGTCTGGCGGGATTGGTCGCAGCGTGGCCGGCGGCGGGTGCGGACATGGGGCAGGCCGCGCCGCTGGTATTGGCGGATGCCGGCGCGGCGATGGAGGGCGGCGAGGCCGGGGAGGCGGGGCTGGCCGCGGCGGCGGAGTCAGAGGACGGCTATCTCCTGCAGTTGGCCCTGATGGCTGCACATCTGCGCGTCGGTGCCGCGATCGATGCGACGGGCGACCGGGCTGCAGCGCTGGAACATGTCGCGAACCCGCATCACGTCTTCTATGAAGATCTCGGAGCCGAGATGGCGGCGGCCGGGGATGCGGGCTTTGACGCGGAACTGGCGCAGGCGCTCGCGATGATGGGGAGTGGCGTGCCGCCGGAGGATGTCGCGCCCTTGTTTGCGGTAATGCAGGAACGGCTGCGGGCGGCCGCAGCGGAAAAGTCGGCCGGCGCGCGGCTTGATGTGGCGATGCAGCTCCTGCGCACCGCAGCATCCGAATACGATTTCGCGGTGAAGGACGGGGCGCTCGAGGATCTGGAGGAGTATCAGGACGCTTTGGGCTTCACCCAAACCGCCCGTGACATCGTGGCCGGAGTGGCAGCGTCGGACGATCCGGTCGTTCACAAGGCGGGCGAGACGGCGCGGGCGGCGATCGCGGCGACCGACCCGGCCTTCGGGGACATCGTTCCGGAAGAAGGAGCGCTGGACGGGGACGGGTCACTGTTGATGGGCGCGGCGGCGCGGGTCGAACTGGCGGCCCTCGCGCTGCAATAGGGGCGGACATGATGCTGGCCATCGACGGTTTGTTCGATCCGGGCACGCTCGCCGTCCTGCAGGAGGCCGCGGGCGCGCTCGCCTTCGGGGAGGGCACAGCAACAGCCGGGGCACTGGCCCGGCGCGTGAAGGCCAACGACCAGGCGGTGGCCGCACCCGAGCGCGACGCGCTGCTCGCGAAAGTGTCTTCTGTTCTTGCGGCCCATCCGGTGTTCGTCTCGGCGGCCCGGCCGCACCGTCTCTCGCCGCTGATCGTCTCGCGCTACCGCGAGGGCCAGTCCTACGGAATGCATGTGGACGATGCGCTGATGCAGGGATGCGCACGGATCTGTCGTTCACGTTGTTTCTGTCGGACCCCGAGAGCTACGACGGCGGTGCGCTGGTGATCGAGGACAGTCTCGAGGCCCGCGCGGTGAAGCTCGAGGCGGGCGCGATGATCCTCTACCCGTCGACGACGCTCCACCGGGTGGAGCCCGTGACGCGCGGTGTGCGGCTCGCGGTGGTGGGCTGGGTTCAGAGCCGGGTGCGCGATGCAGGGCAAAGGGAGATCCTGTTCGATCTCGATCGGAGCATTGCTCAATTGCAGGAAGGCGGTTCGGTCGATCTGCTCGACCGGCTCGCGAAGACCCGTTCGAATTTGCTGAGAATGTGGGCGGAGGCGTGACGCTTCGGGTCAGGGTCGCCTCCTTGCAGATGCAGACTTCGTCCGCTGTCAGGCAGACTCTCTTTGTCAGCAGGCTGACATGAGCCGAGTCGGCGGCGACATGACAGGGCGCCGGGATAGTCCGTCCGTCGCGCGCCCATCGTGAACGCAGGCGTCAGGGGGCGCCGAAGGCGCGGCGGAGGGCGTTTCCGATGCCACCGTCGAGGCGGCGGGCAGCCTCCTCGGCCTCTGCAGCGGCACGCGCTGCATTGACCGACTGGATCGCCTGGTTCTGCACCACGCTCTGCACAAGGTTCGGGATGCCCTCGACGACCGGCTGGTCCTGCACCACGCTCTGAACGAGGTTCGGAATGCCGTTGACGACCGCCTGGGGTTCGCGACCCGCAACCATCGGTGTCGCGGCCTGCCGGTCGCCTCCCGATGGTGCGTTGCCGGCTGCCGCGGTGCGGGCCGGATTGACGGGAGTGCCCGAGAGCCACACCTCGATCGTACCGGGCGCCGGGCTCGGCCGGTAGCCGGTGAAATCCCGGGCTTCGACCGGTCCGAGCCGGTTCGACAGGGATGAGGCGGCGGCAATGGCGGCGTCGGCGTCGTCTGCGTGATAGTAACGAACGTTCGAACTGCTGATGGCGTAGTTCACCTGTATTGGCCCTTCGGGCGGGGCCACCGCCCCGGCCAGTACTGTCAGTGCTGCGTCGACATCCGCGCCGGGAATGCTGGTCGGCGCGTGCACGATCAGGCGCAGGTTCCGATCCGCGAAGGGCACCGCAGACGCATCGTCGCCAGTCGGGGTGCCGGCTTCCACCAGCGCGGCCGCGATCGGGCCGGGGGGCTCCACTGGCATGGCTGGCGGTTCCGCAGCAGCACCGCGCAGGCCCGAGGGCGGGGTTTCGCCACCGGCTTGGGGCGTGGGAGGAGCGGCGGGCGCAGGGCTGACCGAAGCGAGGAGCTCCTGTCGGGGGATGGCGCGGCTGGCGATTGTCTCCTCATTTGCGCTCCCGAGCGCAGTCGGGGGCGTCGCAACGATCGCCGGGGGCGCCGCGGCGGGCGTCCGGTCTGGCATGTTTGGACCAGGGTCGGCGGAAGCTTCCCCCGGCGAAGGCGCGAGCACGACCTCGGCGAAGATCGTGGGCGGGGCCGCCGCCGCGGCGTCTGGTCGCGGCGGATGGCGCATCGCTCGGTGCGGCTCCCGTCCATGTCCGAAGGTCGAACCGAGGCTCAATGACCACCACCGCGCCCAAGGCCGCAACTGCGCCGGCCGCAAAGCCGATCAGCACGCCGGCAGGCAGCACGCGCCGCGGCGTCGGCGGCGACGGACGGCGCTCCGCGACCAGCGGTGGGAGCCCTATGGGCTGGAGGGCGGACGTGATCGGCGGCACCGCCGTGTCGGGCGTCACGGACCCGCTTGAGGAGCGTGTGTTAGAAGTCTGGTGCGGCGCGCGCGGCGGAAGAGGCACGAGCTGGCGCTGTTCCGCGGTCGAGGGCGCAGCTACGTTCCCCTTCGCGGCCTTGCGCGCCGCCAGCGCGGCAACGCGCTGCGCGCGCGCCTGCGCCAGCCGCCGCTCAAGCGCTGCCGGGTCCATAAGGGATGCGATTGCTGCGGAGTCCCGCTCGTCTTCCCGTATCCGCGGCTGCGCGGCCGCGCCCTCGCTTACCATTGGCAACTCCTGTACCCGCCAGCGACCGGCCGGCGCACTCACTCCATTTGCAGGATGGCAAAGGTTAACACGATAGCCGGCTTGACGCAGCCCGCTAATTTCCGCTGCGGCGCACAAAATCGTTGGCGGCGGACTTCCGCCGCCCGAACCAGAGTGGCGGTGCGGTCAGTCGACCAGCGTCGCCTCGGTGTATGTGCGAACTTCGTCTTCGGTCACGCCATCGGCAAGCTCGACGATGCGAAGCCCGCCTTCGACCACGTCGAAGACGCCCAGATTGGTAATGATCCGGTCGACGACGCCCTTGCCGGTGAGGGGCAGGGTGCATTCGCGCAGCAGCTTCGGTTCGCCCTTCTTGTTGGCATGGTCCATGATCACCACTACCCGGCCGACGCCGGCGACGAGGTCCATCGCCCCCCCCATGCCCTTCACGAGCTTGCCGGGGATCATCCAGTTGGCGAGGTCACCGTCCTCGGAGACCTCCATCGCGCCGAGGATCGCCATGGCGATCTTGCCGCCGCGGATCATGCCGAAGGAGGTCGCGCTGTCGAAATACGAGGTGCGAGCGAGTTCGGTGATGGTCTGCTTGCCGGCATTGATCAGGTCGGGGTCGATCGCGTCTTCGGTCGGGAACGGGCCCATGCCGAGCATGCCGTTCTCGGACTGCAGCGTGATGTCCTTGTCGCCGACATAATTGGCCACCAGCGTCGGGATGCCGATGCCGAGATTGACGTACATGCCGTCCTCGAGCTCCTGCGCCGCGCGTTCGGCCATCTGGTTGCGGTCCCATGGCATGCCTTAAGCCTCCTCGGTTGCGCGCACGGTGCGCTGTTCGATGCGTTTCTCGTGGTCGCCCTGGATCAGCCGGTTCACGTAGATGCCGGGCAGGTGGATGCCATCGGGGTCGAGGGAGCCGCGCGGGACGATCTCCTCGACTTCGGCCACGCAGACCTTTCCGCAGGTGGCCGCCGGCGGGTTGAAGTTGCGCGCGGTCTTGCGGAAGACGAGGTTGCCGGTGTCGTCGGCCTTCCAGGCCTTGACGATCGAGAGGTCGGCGAAGATTCCCTTCTCGAGAATATAGGTCTCGCCGTTGAAGTCCTTGTGCTCCTTGCCCTCGGCGATGACGGTGCCGACACCGGTCTTGGTGTAGAAGCCCGGGATGCCGGCGCCGCCGGCGCGCATGCGTTCGGCCAGCGTGCCCTGCGGGTTGAATTCGAGCTCGAGTTCGCCGGAAAGGTACTGGCGCATGAATTCGGCGTTCTCGCCGACATAGGAAGACATCATCTTCCTGATCTGTTTGGTCTGCAAGAGCAGGCCGAGGCCGAAATCATCGACGCCGCAATTGTTCGAGGCGACCGTGAGATCCTTCGTTCCGGCGTCGACGATGCCCTGGATCAGCAGTTCGGGAATGCCGCAGAGCCCGAAGCCCCCGGCCGCGATGGTCATGCCGTCGAAGAGGAGGCCGTCGAGCGCCTCCGCGGCGTTGGGATAGATCTTCTGCATGGACGGACCCCTGATGCTCCCGGTTTGTGCGCGTGCGAACTCGACCCTTGCATCCGATGTGGCGGCCAGCGTGTCAAGACCGAGCCGGGTCAGGCCGCGAGCAGCGCCTCGATCTCGGCGCGCAGCGCCTCGGTCTCGGTGGCGGCGGCCGAGCGGCGGGCCGTCTCCCCTGCCGTCCGACCGCTCAGGAACGACTGGCTGTAGGCGACGCGGTTGCCCATCCGGCTCTCGAGGAGCAGCTGCCGGGCCTCGCCGAGCGCCGCCAGAACATCGTCGAGGGCGCCCATGCGTGGTGGCACCCGGTTCAGCAGAAGCCGGCAGGGGGTGCGCAGCTTCGCTGCGGTGTCGATGACGCTGCGGCTGGCCCAGACATCCATGACCGAGGGTTGGCAGGGGGCAACGACGAGATCGCTTTCGCGCAACACGCTGTCGAGCAGGCTCGAAGCGGCGCCGGGACAGTCGATCAACACGATGTCGTGGCTGCGGCGGGCCGATTTCAGGTCGGAGCCGGCACGATAGTCGCGGGTCTCGATCAGGTCGAGGGCGGGATCGGCGCGCAAGCCCGCCCAGCGGGTGAGCGAATGTTGTGGGTCGAGATCCATGAGCGCCACGCTGCGGCCGGCACCGGACCAGGAGGCGGCGAGATGCGCAAGCAGTGTGGTCTTGCCGGCGCCGCCCTTCTGCTGGGCAAATGTAATGACGTGACCCATATGCAGTGCTCCCATGCCGATTGGCCGCATTATATGGGAAAGCGCTCCAGTGGAAAGTGCTTTCCGCGGCCATGCGCGCGAAACCGGAAAGGCTTCCGCGGGAGCGGTGTCAGCCGAGGCTTTCAAAGCCGTGCGGCTTGCGGTATCGAGATTCCAAACCGGTTTGAATTGCGTGGATCGCGCAGGTGACGGAGGGCTCGATGGCGGCAGCGGATACGGAGTGGTGGCGGGGCAGCGTGACCTATCAGGTCTATCCACGCTCGTTTCAGGACACGACCGGAAACGGGATCGGGGATCTGCCCGGCATCACGGCGCGGCTCGACCATGTGGCGTCGCTCGGCGTCGATGCGGTCTGGCTCTCGCCGATCTTTCCCTCGCCGATGGCGGATATGGGATACGACGTGGCGGATTACACCGACATCGATCCGCTCTTCGGCACGCTGGCGGATTTCGATGCGCTGGTGGCGCGGGCGCACGAACTGGGTCTGAAGGTCATCATCGATCAGGTGCTCAGCCATTCCTCCGACCAGAACCCATGGTTCGTCGAGAGCCGCCGGAGCCGCGACAATGCCAAGGCGGACTGGTATGTCTGGGCGGATCCGCGCCCCGACGGGATGCCGCCCAACAACTGGGTGTCGGTGTTCGGCGGTTCGGCCTGGGAATGGGACGCGACACGGCGGCAGTACTATTTCCACAATTTTCTCAAGGAGCAGCCGGACCTGAACTTCCACAATCCGGAGGTGCAGGACACCTTGCTGAACACCATGCGCTTCTGGCTCGAGCGCGGTGTGGACGGGTTCCGGCTCGACACGGTGAACTACTATTTTCACGATCCGCTGCTGCGCGACAACCCGCCGGCGAAGCGCAATGATCCGCTGCCGGCCGTGAACCCCTACGACATGCAGGATCATCGCCGGGCGAAGAACCGGCCGCAGAACATCGGCTTCCTGAAGCGGATGCGGGCGCTGATGGATGAATATGACGGGCGCACGCTGGTCGGCGAGGTGGGCGAGACGCCGGCGCGGGCGGTCGACATCATGGCGCGCTACACGAAGGGGCGCAAACGGCTGCACATGGCGTATTCCTTCGACATGCTGGGGCCGGAATACACCGCTGCGCATTTCCGCTCGCGGGTCGAGAGCTTCTTCGAGACCGCGCCGGACGGCTGGCCGTGCTGGAGCTTCTCGAACCACGATGTGGCGCGGCATGTCTCGCGCTGGGCGGACCATGCCGGCAGCCACGACGATCTGGTGCGACAGGCGGCGGCACTGCTGCTCAGCCTGCGCGGTTCGGTCTGCATCTATCAGGGCGAGGAGCTGGGGCTGACCGAGACCGAGCTCGACTTCGAGGAGCTGACCGATCCGCCGGGCATCCGGTTCTGGCCGGAATACAAGGGCCGCGACGGCTGCCGCACGCCGATCCCCTGGGAGGCGGGCAACGACTTCAGCGGGTTCTCGACGGCGAAACCCTGGCTCCCGATCAAGCCGGCGCAGGCCGCGCGGCATGTGGCCCGGCAGGAGGGGGATCCGGACTCGGCGCTGGCCTTCTATCGCCGGATGCTGGCGTTCCGGGAGACGAGGCCGGAATTGCGGACCGGCGATATCCGGTTCTTCGACACGGCGGAGCCGGTGCTGGCCTTCCAGCGGCGGGACGGAACCCGGTCGCTGGCGGCGGTCTTCAACCTCTCGCCGGAACCGCGCCGGATCGCGATTGCCGGGCTCGTGCCTGCGGCAGACGCTCCGGTGCAGGCGGCAGAGTTCGAAGGCGATAATCTGGTGCTCGGGCCGAATGGGTTCGCCTTTCTCGATGTGGCGGGAAAGCTATCCGCCGTGAAGCTGCGCTACCGGGGCTGACCGGCGCGCGGCCTCGCTTTCCGGAGGCGCCGGCGCTATCTGGAAGGGCCACGGCAGGAATCCGAAAACGGGGGATGAGACGATGGCGATTCAGGAGAGCCACGGCAGGGCGGCGACGGTGCGGTTCAATACGCGGCTGTGCATCCATGCACGGGCCTGCGTGACCGGGGCACCGGCGGCGTTCGACACAACCCGAAAAGACTGGATCGACGCGGATGCGGCGGATGCCGAGACGCTGAGCCGGGTGGTCGCGGCCTGTCCGTCCGGGGCGCTGACGATCGAGCGCCATGACGGCGGGAAGGGCGAGGAGCCGCCCGCGATCAATCAGGTGACGCTGCGCGAGAACGGCCCGCTTGTGCTGCGCGGCGAGATCGCCATTCCGGGCCAGCCGCCGATGACGCGCGCAACGCTCTGCCGGTGCGGTCTCTCGAAGCGCAAGCCCTTCTGTGACAACTCGCATCTGGGAGCCTTCGAAGCGACCGGGGAGTTGCCGGCGCAGGAGACGACGCTCGGGATCCCCGACCTTACGGGGCCGCTTGCGGTGACTCCGCATGAGAACGGCCCCCTGCAGATCAAGGGTGCCCTTGAAGTGGCGAGCGGCTCGGGGGCCATGATCACCCGGGTGAAGGGCGCGTTCTTCTGCCGCTGCGGGCAGTCGGCCAACAAGCCGTTCTGCGACGGCAGCCACAAGGCGGCGGGCTTCGTCGCCGAGGGCTGAACGGGCTCGCTTTTGCAGCTGCCCAGTCGGGGCAGGGCGCCGGTTTTCATGGCGCTTTGGTCCAGGTCATTTCACTCGTGCGAGGCCGCCTGTCAGGATAGGCTCGGGCGTCGGCGCGCGGCCGTGAGCAAGGGAATGCGAAATGACCGAGGTCGAGCGGATCGTGCGGATCTTTCATGAAAGCTGGGAGCTGCGTGATCCGGAGCGCGGAGCGGCGGTCATCGCCGAGGATTGCCGGTTCGAGGATGTGGCGCGGGGCGAGGTGATGATCGGAGCCGCGGGCTATATCGCGGATTATCACCGCTGGCGGACGGCTTTTCCGGATGGGCAACTCGAGGTGGTCAACGTGATCGTCGACGGCGATTGGGCGGTCGTCGAATTCCGCAACTGGGGCACCCAGACCGGTCCGCTGCAATCGAGCCTGGGGACGTTTTCCCCGAGCGGCCGTTCGATGGAAGCGCGCTATTGCAGCGTGATGCGCGTGGCGGACGGGAAGGTGGTCGAGGGGCGGGACTACTACGATGCCGCCAGCATCGCGCGACAGCTCGGATTGACCGGCTGACGCATCACGCGGCCGACGCGCATCTGAGGCGAAAACCTTGGTGGCATTCGGGGCGTGGCGGGGATCAGCTCTTGCGCTGGAAGGCGATCATCAGGAGGGCGAGCAGCGAAGAGCCGATCATCAGCAGAAGCGAGACCGCGTTGAGGAGCGGGGTCGAGCCCTGCTTGAGGCTGTCGAACATCGCGATGGTCAGCGGTGCGTCGGAGCCGACCAGCATCAGCGTGGTGTTGAAGTTCTCGAAGCTCATCAGGAAGGCCACCACTGTCGCGCCGATCAGGGCGGGCGCGAGGTAGGGCATCGTGACGGTCCGCACGGCGGTGAGGCGGGTGGCGCCGAGATTGAGGGCAGCTTCCTCCAGCGTCCGGTCGAACTTCTTGAGGCGCGCACTGATCACCAGCGTGGCGATGGTGGCGATGAAGGAGAACTGGCCGAGGATCACCAGAAAGAGTCCGGGGCGCAGGGCCTGAAGGTCGATGCCGAAGCCGTCCCAGATGCCGTTGGCGAGGGTCGAGGAGAAGACGAGGATCGAGATGCCGAGCACGATGCCTGGAATCACCAGCGGCAGAAGCATCAGTACGTAGAGCAGGCCCTGGAACGGGAAGCGGTAGCGGTTGAAGAGGAAGGCGTTGCAGGTGCCGACGAAGACCGAGAGGGCGGCGACGCAGATCGCGACCAGGAGCGAGGTGCCGATGGCGCCGAGGATACCGCGCTCGTTGAAGACACCGACCTTCGGGCTTTCCGTGCCGAAGAACCACTCAAGGGTGAAGCCCTGCCAGGGAAGGGCCGGGAAGAGGCTGTCGTTGAAGGCGAAGACCGAGACCACCACCAGGGGAAGTGCCAGGAAGACAAAGAACAGCGCGACATAGGCGCCGTACGCGGCGCGGAGCCAGACCGGCTGGTGGATTGTGGGGATCATGGCGCGTTCATCCCATGGTCTTCTCGAGGGTCTGGCCGGTGAGGCGTAGCCCGGCCCAGACGATGAGCGAGGAGAGGCCCAGCAGAAGGAAGCCGAAGGCCGCGCCCAGCTCCCAGTTGAAGCGCACGATGAACTGCGAATAGATCAGCTCGGTGAACCACAGGCTGTCCTTGCCGCCGAGCATGGTGGGGGTGAGGTAGTTGCCCAAGGCTCAGCATGAACACCACGATCGAGCCCGCGACGATGCCGGGCATGGCATGGGGGATGATGATCTCGCGCAGGATCGAGGGGCCGGTGCCGCCGAGGTCGTAGCCGGCCTCGATGATGCTGTCGTCGAGGCTTTCGAGGGTGGTGACGAGCGGGACGACCATGAAGAGCATCGAGGTGTAGACGAGGCCGATCATGATCGCGACGTCGTTGTAGAGCATCTCGACCGGACCGCTGGTGAGGCCGGACCATTGCAGCAGGCCCGAGACCACGCCGGTTTCGCGAAGCAGGATCATCCAGCCGAAGGTGCGGACGAGTTCCGAGACCCAGAAGGGTACGAGGCACAGGAGGAACAGCGCGGATTGCATCCGGCCGCGGGCGATCTTGGCGATGTACCACGCGACGGGGAAGGCGATCAGGAGCGTAATGACGGTCGCGAGGATCGACATGGTGGCTGTCCGCGCGAAGGTGCGCAGATAGAGCGGTTCCTCGAGGAAGGTGCGGTAATTGGCGAGGCTGGTCTCGTATTCGCGCACGCCGACACGCTCCCGCAGCGAGAGGAGCGCCATGTCGATGTGGGGGATGACGATCAGGAGCGTCAGCCACAACAAGATCGGCATGAGAAGCAGGATCAGGCCAAGGCGGGCCTCAGAGCGCATCGTCGGAGGGCCGGGCTTTGAAACAGTTGGCCTGGGCGGCGTCCCAGCCGAGATGGACGGTGGCGCCCTTGGCGATATGGGCAAAATCGGCGGATTGCGGCAGGGCGACGTCGATCTCGCCGCCCGTGGCCGCGTCGTGGACCAGTATGCGCGATCCGGCGCCGTTGAAGAGCAGGCTGCCGATCGTGCCGGTCAGGCGGTTCTCGAAGCGGGCGGTTTCGGTGGCATCCTCGGCTACGCGGACCGCCTCGGGGCGCACGAATATCTCCGCCGCATCCCCGGGGGCGAGGGCGCGGCCATGGCCCGACGCGGTGAGGCGCACGCCGGCCTCGGTGCGGATCGCGAGGCTGTTGCCGCGAACGTCCTCGACGGTGCCGCGCCAGTGGTTCGCCTCGCCGATGAAGCCGGCGACGAAGGGGGTGGCGGGGCGGTAGTAGAGGTCGCGCCCCGTTCCGGTCTGCTCGAAGCGGCCGTGGTTCATCACCGCGATCGTATCGGACATCACCAGCGCCTCGGACTGGTCGTGGGTGATGTAGACGAAGGTTGTGTCGAAGGCGGCCTGAAGCGCTTTCAGCTCGATCTTCATGTGCTCGCGCAGCTTGAGGTCGAGGGCGCCGAGCGGTTCGTCGAGCAGGAGCACGTCGGGTTCGAGCACCATGCAGCGTGCGATGGCGACACGCTGCTTCTGGCCGCCTGAAAGCTCGTCCACCTTGCGCGTGCCGATGCCCGGCAGTCCGATGCGCTCGAGGGCCGCCGTCACCTTGCGGTCGATCTCGGCCTTCGCGAGCCTTTGACGGCGCAGGCCGTAGCCGATGTTGTCCGCGACGTTCATCATCGGGAAGAGCGCGAGGTGCTGGAACACCATGTTGACCGGACGCTTGTTGGGCGCGACGTCGGTCATCGAGCGGCCCTTGATGCGAATGTCGCCCGAGGTCGGGTCGAGGAAGCCCGCGATCATCCGCATGATGGTGGTCTTGCCGCAGCCCGAGGGTCCGAGGATCGAAAAGAATGATCCGCGCGGCACGTCGAAGGAGACGTCGTCCACGGCAAGCGTCTGGCCGAACCGCTTCACGAGGCGGTCGCATTCGAGATCGGGGGTCACGGCGCGCCGATGCCGGCCGGGACGCAGGCGCCCCGGCCGGGTCTTGCGGTCAATTGGCGGCCTGGACCCGGTCGAGGGCGGCACCCTCGATGGCTTCGAGGCCGGCGGGCACTGTGGGATACCACTTGATGTTGTCGATGGCCTCGGGCGGGAAGCTGGCCTGGAACTGCGCCTTGAGCTCGTCCGAGGCGAATTCGTCGGCACCCGCGGAGGCGGTGAAGTTGCCGGCCTCGGCAGTGATCATCGCGGCGATCTCGGGCTGCATCACGAAGTTGATCCACTGATAGGCGGCCTCGTCGGCCTGGCCCTTGGCCGGCAGCGCGAAGGTGTCGATCCAGCCCAGCGCGCCGGAGGCGGGAGCCACGAAGGTGATGTCGGGATTGTCGGCGTTGAGCTTCCAGCCGCCGGTATCCCAGGCCATCGCCGCGGTGACCTCCCCCGAGCGCACGAGGCCCATCAGCTCGTCGCCGCCGTCCCAGTAGGTCTTCACGACGGGCTTGCACTCGATGAGCTTCGCCTCGACCTGATTGACGATGTCGGTGTAGGCGGCCTCGTCGCCATAGGCCGCGAAGGGATCGAGGCCCATCGAGAAGGCGAAACCGATAAGCGTCGGGCGCTTGAGGCGGTAGGAGACCTTTCCCGCCAGAGCGGGGTCGCAGAGATCGGTGTAGTCGGCGACCGATCCGGCCTCCGCGGTGTTCACCACGAGCCCGGAGGTGCCCCAGATGTGCGGGACGCCGAAGACCTCGCCGTCGATCGTGGTGTTGGCCTTCGTCGCGTCCAGCATGGAGGGAATGAACCGGTCGGTCTCGATCTGCGAGAGATCCATCGGCTTGTAGATGCCGAACTCGACCTGCGGGCCGGCGATCCGGTCCTGGCTCGGCTGGGCGAGATCGAAGCCGCCGCCGCCGGTGGCGCGCAGCTTGGAGATCATCTCCTCGTTGTTCGACAGCGTCACCTCCACGTCGATGCCGGTCTCGGCCTCGAACATGTCGACCACCGCGTCGGGCGCGTAACCGCCCCAGGTGAGCAGGCGCAGGGTTTCGGCGCTTGCGGGTGCGGCAGTGACGGCGGCAAGAGCGATGGCGAGTGTGGACAGGTGCTGCGTGAATTTCATGGTAACCCCCTGATTTTCGCCGAAGGCCTCCGGGCTCTGCGTCTCCGGATCCGGCCTCTCGGTCCAGTCGGCAGAGTGCTCCCGTCGCCGTCGCCGAGTCAAGCGACAGGTCGATGACAACGGGTGGTCGTGCGGCAGGGCTACCCGGACGTGCGAGAGCAGTTTCTGACCTGCGCAGGGTTTTGGACGTCGCCGCATGTCGATGCCGCTTATCGTTGCCGGATGACGCCACGGTGACTTGCGGTGCTGCGTGTTTTCCCTAGGCTCGCGTCAGCGTCGGCGCAGGAGACACGAAAGGTCGGAGACATGACAGGTTTCGGAACGGGGCCGGCTGGTCTGCGGAGGGCCGCAATGTTTGCACTCGTCGCGGTGCTGGGCGCCGCGATTGCCGGCGGCGCGTCGGCCCAGATGCATGGCGGCGGAATGGGCGAGGGCATGCACAGGCATGGTGGCGCTGGCGGCGGGCACGACATGATGACGATGCCGGGCCTGCGCGGGCTCGACGCGACGCCCGAAGAGAGCGCCGAGCTTGCTGTGATGTTCGCGAATTTCCGGCAGATCACGCGCGAGGTGACCGAGCTTCCCGACGGCATCCGGACCGCGACCTTCTCGGAAGACCCGGAAGTGATGGCGGTGATCGCGAGCCATGTAACCGGAATGGTCGCGCGTCTCGAGGAGGGCCGCGATCCGAAGGTCTTCATCCAGAGCCCGACGCTCGACATCTTGTTCGAGCGCCGCGCCGCGATCACGTCGGTGATCGAGACGACCGATGCGGGGATCGTGGTCACGCAGACATCAGAGGATCCTGAGGTCGTTGCGGCATTGCACGTCCATGCCGCCGAGGTAAGCGATATGGTCGACCGCGGCATGCATGCGGTGCACGAGGCGATGATGATGCGTGCGGCGCAGTAAGCCCCTGTACGGGCCTCTCACATCACCGCGCCGATCTGCCACGGGACGAATTCGTTGTCGCCGAGTCCGAGGGCCTCGGATTTGGTCTTTTCCCCGAGGCGGTGCGTAACACGGCGTCGAGGATCTCGCGGCCCTTGGTGTCGAGGCTGACCCCACTCGAGACGATATCCCCGCAATTGATGTCCATGTCGTCGGGCATCTGGGCAAAGAGCCGGTCGTTGGTGGCGAGCTTGATCGTGGGCGCCGGTTTCGAGCCGAAGGCCGAGCCGCGCCCGGTTGTGAAGGCCACGACCTGACACCCGGAGGCGATCTGGCCGGTGACGCTCGCGGGATCGTAGCCGGGGCTGTCCATGAAGGCGAAGCCTCGGCACTTTTGATATCTCGCCGTATTGCAGCACATCCGTCAGCGGCGTCGAGCCGCCCTTGGCCGCGGCGCCGAGCGATCTTTTCGAGGATGGTCGTGAGCCCGCCGGCCTTGTTGCCGGGGGAGGGGTTGTTGTCCATCGAGCCGCCGTTCATCCGGGTGTACTCCTCCCACCAGCGGATGCGCTCGATGAGCTTTTCGGCGACTTCCGGGCTCGCGGCGCGGCGCGAGAGAAGCTGTTCGGCGCCGTAGATCTCGGGCGTCTCGGCCAGCACCACCGTGCCGCCGAGGCCGACCAGTCGAGGTCCGAGGCGATACCGAGGGCCGGGTTGGCGGTGATGCCCGAGAAGCCGTCGGAGCCGCCGCATTGCAGCGCGAGCTTCAGCGCCGAGGCCGGGATCGGCTCGCGGGTGGCGCGGTTCACCTCCGGCAGCAGTTCGGTGACCTGGGCGACGATCGCCGTCGACGGTCTTCGTGGTGCCGCCGGTATCCTGGATGGTGAGGCCGTGGAAGCGCTCCGAGCCGTCGCCGTCGAACATCGCCTTCATGCGTGCGACCTGCATCACCTCGCAGCCGAGCCCGACGAAGATCGCCGCGCCCGACATTGGGATGGGTCGCATGGCCCCAGAGCACGCGCTGGAGATTGGCGTAGCCCGGCGAGTTCGTCGCCATCGCGCAGCCGGTGCCGTGGCTGAAGGCCACCGCGCCGTCGACATTGGGATAGGCGTCGAGGAGGCCGCTGGCGTTCACCTCGTCGGCGGCGCGGCGGACCACTGTGGCCGAGCAGTTCACTGTCGCGCAGATCGCGATGTAGTTGCGGGTGCCGGCCTGCCCGCCGGGGCGGCGGTAGCCCATGAAGGTTGCCGGCTCCATGACTGGGATAGCGGCCCGGGCGGCGTCGAGATCGGTGCCGATCTCGTAGGCCTGGTCGTGGTCGCCGAAGGCGCAGTTGTGGGTGTGCACATGGGCACCCTCGGCGATGTCCTCGGTGGCATAGCCGATGATCTGGCCGAATTTCAGGATCGGCGCGCCGGCGGCGAGCGGCGTGCGGGCAATCTTGTGGCCGGCGCCGAGCGCCCGCCCGCCGGTCTCGCTGCGGCCAGTGAGCACCGCGACGCTGTCGCCTGGATGCAGCACGAGAAGGGACGGGGTCTCGGACATGGGCGGGGCCTTCCGTCTTGAGTGTTGCGCGCCTGCCCATTCAGCGCCTTCCGCTTCAAAGCGCAAGAGGCAGACGGTGGTCAAGCAAGGTCGATGGCGCTAGCGTCTTCGGTGGCGAACAGGCGCGAA
>CAVQAX010000014.1:0-24471 GCA_963710515.1 uncultured Alphaproteobacteria bacterium | reverse complement strand
ACCCTTGCATCCGATGTGGCGGCCAGCGTGTCGAGACCGAGCCGGGTCGGGCCGCGAGCAGCGCCTCAATCTCGGCGCGCAGCGCCTCGGTCTCGGTGGCGGCGGCCAAGCGGCGGGCCGTCTCCCCTGCCGTCCGACCGCTCAGGAACGACTGGCTGTAGGCGACGCGGTTGCCCATCCGGCTCTCGAGGAGCAGTGGCGAGCAGCAGCGCCGCAGAACATCGTCGAGGGCGCCCATGCGCGGCGGCACACGGTTCAGCAGAAGCCGGCATCGGGTGCGCAGCTTCGCTGCGGTGTCGATGACGCTTCTGCTGGCCCAGACATCCATCACAGAGGGTTGGCAGGGGGCAACGACGAGATCGCTTTCGCGCAGCACGCTGTCGAGCAGGCTCGAAGCGGCGCCGGGGCAGTCGATCAGCACGATGTCGTGGCTGCGGCGGGCCGATTTCAGGTCGAGCCGGCACGATAGTCGCGGGTCTCGATCAGGTCGAGGGCGGGATCGGCGCGCAAGCCCGCCCAGCGGGTGAGGAATGCTGCGGGTCGAGATCCATGAGCGCGACGCTGCGGCCGGCACCGGACCAGGAGGCGGCGAGACGCGCAAGCAGTGTGGTCTTGCCGGCGCCGCCCTTCTGCTGGGCAAATGTAATGACGTGACCCATATGCAGTGCTCCCATGCCGATTGGCCGCATTATATGGGAAAGCGCTCCAGTGGAAAGTGCTTTCCGCGGCCATGCCGCCGAAACCGGAAAGGCTTCCGCGGGAGCGGTGTCAGCCGAGGCTTTCAAAGCCGTGCGGCTTGCGGTATCGAGATTCCAAACCGGTTTGAATTGCGTGGATCGCACAGGTGACGGAGGGCTCGATGGCGGTAGCGGATACGGAGTGGTGGCGGGGCAGCGTGACCTATCAGGTCTATCCACGCTCGTTTCAGGACACGACCGGAAACGGGATCGGTGATCTGCCCGGCATCACGGCGCGGCTCGACCATGTGGCGTCGCTCGGCGTCGATGCGGTCTGGCTCTCGCCGATCTTTCCCTCGCCGATGGCGGATATGGGATACGACGTGGCGGATTACACCGACATCGATCCGCTCTTCGGCACGCTGGCGGATTTCGATGCGCTGGTGGCGCGGGCGCACGAACTGGGTCTGAAGGTCATCATCGATCAGGTGCTCAGCCATTCCTCCGACCAGAACCCATGGTTCGTCGAGAGCCGCCGGAGCCGCGACAATGCCAAGGCGGACTGGTATGTCTGGGCGGATCCGCGCCCCGACGGGATGCCGCCCAACAACTGGGTGTCGGTGTTCGGCGGTTCGGCCTGGGAATGGGACGCGACACGGCGGCAGTACTATTTCCACAATTTTCTCAAGGAGCAGCCGGACCTGAACTTCCACAATCCGGAGGTGCAGGACACCTTGCTGAACACCATGCGCTTCTGGCTCGAGCGCGGAGTGGACGGGTTCCGGCTCGACACGGTGAACTACTATTTTCACGATCCGCTGCTGCGCGACAACCCGCCGGCGAAGCGGAATGATCCGCTGCCGGCCGTGAACCCCTACGACATGCAGGATCATCGCCGGGCGAAGAACCGGCCGCAGAACATCGGCTTCCTGAAGCGGATGCGGGCGCTGATGGATGAATATGACGGGCGCACGCTGGTCGGCGAGGTGGGCGAGACGCCGGCGCGGGCGGTCGACATCATGGCGCGCTACACGAAGGGGCGCAAACGGCTGCACATGGCGTATTCCTTCGACATGCTGGGGCCAGAATATACCGCGGCGCATTTCCGCTCGCGGGTCGAGAGCTTCTTCGAGACCGCGCCGGACGGCTGGCCGTGCTGGAGCTTCTCGAACCACGATGTGGCGCGGCATGTCTCGCGCTGGGCGGACCATGCCGGCAGCCACGACGATCTGGTACGACAGGCGGCGGCACTGCTGCTCAGCCTGCGCGGTTCGGTCTGCATCTATCAGGGCGAGGAGCTGGGGCTGACCGAGACCGAGCTCGACTTCGAGGAGCTGACCGATCCGCCGGGCATCCGGTTCTGGCCGGAATACAAGGGCCGCGATGGCTGCCGCACGCCGATCCCCTGGGAGGCGGGCAACGACTTCAGCGGGTTCTCGACGGTGAAACCCTGGCTCCCGATCAAGCCGGCGCAGGCCGCGCGGCATGTGGCGCGGCAGGAGGGGGATCCGGACTCGGCGCTGGCCTTCTATCGCCGGATGCTGGCGTTCCGGGAGACGAGACCGGAATTGCGGACCGGCGATATCCGGTTCTTCGACACGGCAGAGCCGGTGCTGGCCTTCCAGCGGCGGGACGGAACCCGGTCGCTGGCGGCGGTCTTCAACCTCTCGCCGGAACCGCGCCGGATCGCGATTGCCGGGCTCGTGCTTGCGGCAGACGCTCCGGTGCAGGCGGCGGAATTCGAAGGCGATAATCTGGTGCTCGGGCCGAATGGGTTCGCCTTTCTCGATGTGGCGGGAAAGCTATCCGCCGTGAAGCTGCGCTACCGGGGCTGACCGGCGCGCGGCCTCGCTTTCCGGAGGCGCCGGCGCTATCTGGAAGGGCCACGGCAGGAATCCGAAAACGGGGGATGAGACGATGGCGGTTCAGGAGAGTCACGGCAGGGCGGCGACGGTGCGGTTCAATACGCGGCTGTGCATCCATGCACGGGCCTGCGTGACCGGGGCACCGGCGGCGTTCGACACAACCCGAAAAGACTGGATCGACGCGGATGCGGCGGATGCCGAGACGCTGAGCCGGGTGGTCGCGGCGCTGTCCGTCCGGGGCGCTGACGATCGAGCGCCATGACGGCGGGAAGGGCGAGGAGCCGCCCGCGATCAATCAGGTGACGCTGCGCGAGAACGGCCCGCTTGTGCTGCGCGGCGAGATCGCCATTCCGGGCCAGCCGCCGATGACGCGCGCAACGCTCTGCCGGTGCGGTCTCTCGAAGCGCAAGCCCTTCTGTGACAACTCGCATCTGGGAGCCTTCGAAGCGACCGGGGAGTTGCCGGCGCAGGAGACGACGCTCGGGATCCCCGACCTTACGGGGCCGCTTGCGGTGACTCCGCATGAGAACGGCCCCCTGCAGATCAAGGGTGCCCTTGAAGTGGCGAGCGGCTCGGGGGCCATGATCACCCGGGTGAAGGGCGCGTTCTTCTGCCGCTGCGGGCAGTCGGCCAACAAGCCGTTCTGCGACGGCAGCCACAAGGCGGCGGGCTTCGTCGCCGAGGGCTGACCGGGCTCGCTTTTGCAGCTGCCCAGTCGGGGCAGGGCGCCGGTTTTCATGGCGGTTTGGTCCAGGTCATTTCACTCCTGCGAGGCTGCCTGTCAGGATAGGATCGGGCGTCGGCGCGCGGCCGTGAGCGAGGGAATGCGAAATGACCGAGGTCGAGCGGATCGTGCGAATCTTTCATGAAAGCTGGGAGCTGCGCGATCCGGAGCGCGGAGCGGCGGTCATCGCCGAGGATTGCCGGTTCGAGGATGTGGCGCGGGGCGAGGTGATGATCGGAGCCGCGGGCTATATCGCGGATTTTCACCGCTGGCGGACGGCTTTTCCGGATGGGCAACTCGAGGTGGTCAACGTGATCGTCGACGGCGATTGGGCGGTCGTCGAGTTCCGCAACTGGGGCACCCAGACCGGTCCGCTGCAGTCGAGCCTGGGGACGTTTTCCCCGAGCGGCCGTTCGATGGAAGCGCGCTATTGCAGCGTGATGCGCGTGGCGGACGGGAAAGTGGTCGAGGGGCGGGACTATTACGATGCCGCCAGCATCGCGCGGCAGCTCGGGCTGACCAGCTGACGCATCACGCGGCCGACGCGCTCTTAGGTGAAAACCCTGGTGGCATTGGGGCGTGGCGGGGATCAGCTCTTGCGCTGGAAGGCGATCATCAGGAGGGCGAGCAGCGAAGAGCCGATCATCAGCAGAAGCGAGACCGCGTTGAGGAGCGGGGTCGAGCCCTGCTTGAGGCTGTCGAACATCGCGATGGTCAGCGGTGCGTCGGAGCCGACCAGCATCAGCGTGGTGTTGAAGTTCTCGAAGCTCATCAGGAAGGCCACCACTGTCGCGCCGATCAGGGCGGGGGCGAGGTAGGGCATCGTGACGGTCCGCACGGCGGTGAGGCGGGTGGCGCCGAGATTGAGGGCGGCTTCCTCCAGTGTCCGGTCGAACTTCTTGAGGCGCGCACTGATCACCAGCGTGGCGATGGTGGCGATGAAGGAGAACTGGCCGAGGATCACCAGAAAGAGTCCGGGGCGCAGGGCCTGAAGATCGATGCCGAAGCCGTCCCAGATGCCGTTCGCGAGGGTCGAGGAGAAGACGAGGATCGAGATGCCGAGCACGATGCCTGGAATCACCAGCGGCAGAAGCATCAGTACGTAGAGCAGGCCCTGGAACGGGAAGCGGTAGCGGTTGAAGAGGAAGGCGTTGCAGGTGCCGACGAAGACCGAGAGGGCGGCGACGCAGATCGCGACCAGGAGCGAAGTGCCGATGGCGCCGAGGATGCCGCGCTCGTGGAAGACACCGACCTTCGGGCTTTCCGTGCCGAAGAACCACTCAAGGGTGAAGCCCTGCCAGGGAAGGGCCGGGAAGAGGCTGTCGTTGAAGGCGAAGACCGAGACCACCACCAGGGGAAGTGCCAGGAAGACAAAGAACAGCGCGACATAGGCGCCGTACGCGGCGCGGAGCCAGACCGGCTGGTGGATTGTGGGGATCATGGCGCGTTCATCCCATGGTCTTCTCGAGGGTCTGGCCGGTGAGGCGTAGCCCGGCCCAGACGATGAGCGAGGAGAGGCCCAGCAGAAGGAAGCCGAAGGCCGCCCCGAGCTCCCAGTTGAAGCGCACGATGAACTGCGAATAGATCAGCTCGGTGAACCACAGGCTGTCCTTGCCGCCGAGCATGGTGGGGGTGAGGTAGTTGCCCAAGCTCAGCATGAACACCACGATCGAGCCCGCGACGATCCCGGGCATGGCATGGGGAATGATGATCTCGCGCAGGATCGAGGGGCCGGTGCCGCCGAGGTCGTAGCCGGCCTCGATGATGCTGTCGTCGAGGCTTTCGAGGGTGGTGACGAGCGGGACGACCATGAAGAGCATCGAAGTGTAGACCAGGCCGATCATGATCGCGACGTCGTTGTAGAGCATCTCGACCGGACCGCTGGTGAGGCCGGACCATTGCAGCAGGCCCGAGACCACGCCGGTTTCGCGCAGCAGGATCATCCAGCCGAAGGTGCGGACGAGTTCCGAGACCCAGAAGGGTACGAGGCACAGGAGGAACAGCGCGGATTGCATCCGGCCGCGGGCGATCTTGGCGATGTACCACGCGACGGGGAAGGCGATCAGGAGCGTAATGACGGTCGCGAGGATCGACATGGTGGCTGTCCGCGCGAAGGTGCGCAGATAGAGCGGTTCCTCGAGGAAGGTGCGGTAATTGGCGAGGCTGGTCTCGTATTCGCGCACGCCGACCCGCTCGCGCAGCGAGAGGAGCGCCATGTCGACATGCGGGATGACGATCAGCAGCGTCAGCCACAACAAGAGCGGCATGAGCAGCAGGATCAGGCCGAGGCGGGCCTCAGAGCGCATCGTCGGAGGGCCGGGCTTTGAAACAGTTGGCCTGGGCGGCGTCCCAGCCGAGATGGACGGTGGCGCCCTTGGCGATATGGGCGAAATCGGCGGATTGCGGCAGGGCCACGTCGATCTCGCCGCCCGTGGCCGCGTCGTGGACCAGCATGCGCGATCCGGCGCCGTTGAAGAGCAGGCTGCCGATCGTGCCGGTCAGGCGGTTCTCGAAGCGGGCGGTTTCGGTGGCATCCTCGGCCACGCGGACCGCCTCGGGGCGCACGAATATCTCCGCCGCATCCCCGGGGGCGAGGGCGCGGCCATGGCCCGACGCGGTGAGGCGCACGCCGGCCTCGGTGCGGATCGCGAGGCTGTCGCCGCGCACGTCCTCGACGGTGCCGCGCCAGTGGTTGGCCTCGCCGATGAAGCCGGCGACGAAGGGGGTGGCGGGGCGGTAGTAGAGGTCGCGCCCCGTTCCGGTCTGCTCGAAGCGGCCGTGGTTCATCACCGCGATGGTGTCGGACATCACCAGCGCCTCGGACTGGTCGTGGGTGATGTAGACGAAGGTGGTGTCGAACGCGGCCTGCAGCGCCTTCAGCTCGATCTTCATGTGCTCGCGCAGCTTGAGGTCGAGCGCGCCGAGCGGCTCGTCGAGCAGGAGCACGTCGGGCTCGAGCACCATGCAGCGCGCGATGGCGACGCGCTGCTTCTGGCCGCCGGAAAGCTCGTCCACCTTGCGCGTGCCGATGCCCGGCAGGCCGATGCGCTCGAGGGCCGCCGTCACCTTGCGGTCGATCTCGGCCTTCGCGAGCTTCTGACGGCGCAGGCCGTAGCCGATGTTGTCCGCGACGTTCATCATCGGGAAGAGCGCGAGGTGCTGGAACACCATGTTGACCGGACGCTTGTTGGGCGCGACGTCGGTCATCGAGCGGCCCTTGATGCGGATGTCGCCCGAGGTCGGGTCGAGGAAGCCCGCGATCATCCGCATGATGGTGGTCTTGCCGCAGCCCGAGGGGCCGAGGATCGAGAAGAACGATCCGCGCGGCACGTCGAAGGAGACGTCGTCCACGGCAAGCGTCTGGCCGAACCGCTTCACGAGGCGGTCGCATTCGAGATCGGGGGTCACGGTCGCGCCGATGCCGGCCGGGACGCAGGCGCCCCGGCCGGGTCTTGCGGTCAATTGGCGGCCTGGACCCGGTCGAGGGCGGCACCCTCGATGGCTTCGAGGCCGGCGGGCACGGTGGGATACCACTTGATGTTGTCGATGGCCTCGGGCGGGAAGCTGGCCTGGAACTGCGCCTTGAGCTCGTCCGAGGCGAATTCGTCGGCACCCGCGGAGGCGGTGAAGTTGCCGGCCTCGGCAGTGATCATCGCGGCGATCTCGGGCTGCATCACGAAGTTGATCCACTGATAGGCGGCCTCGTCGGCCTGGCCCTTGGCCGGCAGCGCGAAGGTGTCGATCCAGCCCAGCGCGCCGGAGGCGGGAGCCACGAAGGTGATGTCGGGATTGTCGGCGTTGAGCTTCCAGCCGCCGGTATCCCAGGCCATCGCCGCGGTGACCTCCCCCGAGCGCACGAGGCCCATCAGCTCGTCGCCGCCGTCCCAGTAGGTCTTCACGACGGGCTTGCACTCGATGAGCTTCGCCTCGACCTGATTGACGATGTCGGTGTAGGCCGCCTCGTCGCCATAGGCCGCGAAGGGATCGAGGCCCATCGAGAAGGCGAAACCGATCAGCGTCGGGCGCTTGAGGCGGTAGGAGACCTTTCCCGCCAGCGTCGGGATCGCAGAGATCGGTGTAGTCGGCGACCGATCCGGCCTCCGCGGTGTTCACCACGAGCCCGGAGGTGCCCCAGATGTGCGGGACGCCGAAGACCTCGCCGTCGATCGTGGTGTTGGCCTTCGTCGCGTCCAGCATGGAGGGAATGAACCGGTCGGTCTCGATCTGCGAGAGATCCATCGGCTTGTAGATGCCGAACTCGACCTGCGGGCCGGCGATCCGGTCCTGGCTCGGCTGGGCGAGATCGAAGCCGCCGCCGCCGGTGGCGCGCAGCTTGGAGATCATCTCCTCGTTGTTCGACAGCGTCACCTCCACGTCGATGCCGGTCTCGGCCTCGAACATGTCGACCACCGCGTCGGGCGCGTAACCGCCCCAGGTGAGCAGGCGCAGGGTTTCGGCGCTTGCGGGTGCGGCCGTGACGGCGGCAAGAGCGATGGCGAGTGTGGACAGGTGCTGCGTGAATTTCATGGTAACCCCCTGATTTTCGCCGAAGGCCTCCGGGCTCTGCGTCTCCGGATCCGGCCTCTCGGTCCAGTCGGCAGAGTGCTCCCGTCGCCGTCGCCGAGTCAAGCGACAGGTCGATGACAACGGGTGGTCGTGCGGCAGGGCTACCCGGACCTGCGAGAGCAGTTTCTGACCTGCGCAGGGTTTTGGACGTCGCCGCATGTCGATGCCGCTTATCTTTGCCGGATGACGCCACGGTGACTTGCGGTGCTGCGTGTTTTCCCTAGGCTCGCGCCAGCGTCGGCGCAGGAGACACGAAAGGTCGGAGACATGACAGGTTTCGGAACGGGGCTGGCTGGTCTGCTGAGGGCCGCAATGTTTGCACTCGTCGCGGTGCTGGGCGCCGCGATTCCCGGCGGCGCGTCGGCGCAGATGCATGGCGGCGGAATGGGCGAGGGCATGCACAGGCATGGTGGCGCTGGCGGCGGGCACGACATGATGACGATGCCGGGCCTGCGCGGGCTCGACGCGACGCCCGAAGAGAGCGCCGAGCTTGCTGTGATGTTCGCGAATTTCCGGCAGATCACGCGCGAGGTGACCGAGCTTCCCGACGGCATCCGGACCGCGACCTTCTCGGAAGACCCGGAAGTGATGGCGGTGATCGCGAGCCATGTAACCGGAATGGTCGCGCGTCTCGAGGAGGGCCGCGATCCGAAGGTCTTCATCCAGAGCCCGACGCTCGACATCTTGTTCGAGCGCCGCGCCGCGATCACGTCGGTGATCGAGACGACCGATGCGGGGATCGTGGTCACGCAGACATCAGAGGATCCGGAGGTCGTTGCGGCATTGCACGTCCATGCCGCCGAGGTGAGCGATATGGTCGACCGCGGCATGCATGCGGTGCACGAGGCGATGATGATGCGCGCGGCGCAGTAAGCCCCTGTACGGGCCTCTCACATCACCGCGCCGATCTGCCACGGGACGAATTCGTTGTCGCCGAGTCCGAGGGCCTCGGATTTGGTCTTTTCCCCTGAGGCGGTGCGTAACACGGCGTCGAGGATCTCGCGGCCCTTGGTGTCGAGGCTGACCCCACTCGAGACGATATCCCCGCAATTGATGTCCATGTCGTCGGGCATCTGGGCAAAGAGCCGGTCGTTGGTGGCGAGCTTGATCGTGGGCGCCGGTTTCGAGCCGAAGGCCGAGCCGCGCCCGGTTGTGAAGGCCACGACCTGACAGCCGGAGGCGATCTGGCCGGTGACCGAGGCCGGGTCGTAGCCGGGGCTGTCCATGAAGGCGAAGCCCGGCAGTTTCGAGATCTCGCCGTATTGCAGCACATCCGTCAGCGGTGTCGAGCCGCCCTTGGCCGCAGCACCCGAGCGACTTCTCGAGGATGGTCGTGAGCCCGCCGGCCTTGTTGCCGGGGGAGGGGTTGTTGTCCATCGAGCCGCCGTTCATCCGGGTGTACTCCTCCCACCAGCGGATGCGCTCGATGAGCTTCTCGGCCACTTCCGGGCTGGCGGCGCGGCGCAGGAGAAGCTGTTCGGCGCCGTAGATCTCGGGCGTCTCGGCCAGCACCACCGTGCCGCCGAGCCCCACCAGTCGATCCGAGGCGATGCCGAGGGCCGGGTTGGCGGTGATGCCCGAGAAGCCGTCCGAGCCGCCGCATTGCAGCGCGAGCTTCAGCGCCGAGGCCGGGATCGGCTCGCGGGTGGCGCGGTTCACCTCCGGAAGGAGTTCGGTCACCTGGGCGACGATTGCCGCGACGGTCTTCGTGGTGCCGCCGGTATCCTGGATGGTGAGGCCGTGGAAGCGCTCCGAGCCGTCGCCCTCGAACATCGCCTTCATGCGCGCGACCTGCATCACCTCGCAGCCGAGCCCGACGAAGATCGCCGCGCCCACGTTCGGGATGGGTCGCATGGCCCCAGAGCACGCGCTGGAGATTGGCGTAGCCCGGCGAGTTCGTCGCCATCGCGCAGCCGGTGCCGTGGCTGAAGGCCACCGCGCCGTCGACGTTGGGATAGGCGTCGAGGAGGCCGCTGGCGTTCACCTCGTCGGCGGCGCGGCGGACCACTGTGGCCGAGCAGTTCACTGTCGCGCAGATCGCGATGTAGTTGCGGGTGCCGGCCTGCCCGCCGGGGCGGCGGTAGCCCATGAAGGTCGCCGGCTCCATGACCGGGATAGCGGCCCGGGCGGCGTCGAGGGCTGTGCCGATCTCGTAGGCCTGGTCGTGGTCGCCGAAGGCGCAGTTGTGGGTGTGCACATGGGCACCCTCGGCGATGTCCTCGGTGGCATAGCCGATGATCTGGCCGAATTTCAGGATCGGCGCGCCCGCGGCGAGCGGCGTGCGGGCAATCTTGTGGCCGGCGCCGAGCGCCCGCCCGCCGGTCTCGCTGCGGCCAGTGAGCACCGCGACGCTGTCGCCGGGATGCAGCACGAGAAGGGACGGGGTCTCGGACATGGGCGGGGCCTTCCGTCTTGAGTGTTGCGCGCCTGCCCATTCAGCGCCTTCCGCTTCAAAGCGCAAGAGGCAGCCGGTGGCCAAGCAAGGTCGATGGCGCTAGCGTCTTCGGTGGCGAACGGGCGCGAATGGCGGAAAAGACCAGATGACCAAGCGTGTGCATGTCCTGAACGGACCCAACCTGAACCTGCTCGGCCTGCGCGAGCCGGAGATCTACGGGGCGGCAACGCTCGACGATGTGGCAGCCGCTTGCCGGTCGCTTGCCACGGAGCTCGGGCTCGAGATCGGCTTCATGCAGTCGAACTCGGAAGGCGCGATCGTCGATCTCATTCATGCGGCGCGCGGGGAGGCGGATGCGGTCATCATCAACCCCGCTGCCTACACCCATACGTCGGTGGCGATCCTCGACGCGCTCAACGCCTTCGAGGGGCCGGTGATCGAGGTGCATATCTCGAACGTCCACCGCCGCGAGAGCTTCCGGCATCATTCCTATGTCTCGTTGCGCGCCGACGGAGTGATCGCGGGCTGCGGTGTGCAGGGCTACGAGCTGGCGCTGCGGCGGGTCGCGGTGATGCTCGCGGGTGGTCCGGCCTAGCGCCCCGTCAGAACTCGAACGGCGCGACAGTGTTGCGGCGCCCGAGCGTGAAGGCATCGGAGACGTGGATCATCGGGGCGAGATCTACATCGCTTGTTCCGGCCTCCACCAGGGCAGCCATTCGTCGGTAGAGCCCGGCATATTCCCGGTTCGGCCCCTCGGTTGCCAGCACGCCGTCACGGTAGAGCTTGGCGCCGCCGTCGGTGAGGCGCAGGGAGCCCCGCGTGGTCTCGATATCGATGTCCCAGGTCTGGGGGCCTTCCTGGCGCCAGTCGAACTCCGCCGTCATATGCGCACCGCTGGCCGCCGCGAAGACCAGCCGTGCTGCGATCGGGGTCTGGCGGTTCGCCGGCACGTCGAGTTCGGCGGAGGTCAGATGCACCGGGTCGGGCAGGATCGCGGTGAGGATCGAGAGCGCGTTGATGCCTGGATCGAGCACGCCCATACCGCCCGGCTCGAAGACCCAGTCCTGACCCGGATGCCAGCGGCGCACGTCTTCCTTCCACGTGATCGTGAGGCGGGTGATCTCGCGGTCCGCCAGGGCCGCGCGCGCTGCCGCTACCGCGTGGGCCTCGCGCGAGTGCCAGCTCGCGAAGAGGCAGACGCCCGCCTGCGCCGCCAGGTCGGCCAGCCGGTGACACTCGGCCAGCGTGGCCCCCGGCGGCTTCTCGAGCATCACGTGGCGTCCGGCCGCGAGAGCTGCGGCGGCGATCGCAAAGCGTGGCCCCGGCGGCACGGCAATCGAGACCGTACCGATATCGGGTCGCTTAGCGAGCATCTCGCCGATCTCCGAGAAGCTCTCGACACCGTCCACCGCCGCGTGTCGGCTGACTGTGGCGGCGAGCTCCCAGCCGGGATCGGCAGCGAGGGCCGGGATGTGCTGGTCGCGCGCGATCTTGCCGATCCCCACCAGCGCGATCGGACGGGCCCTCATCACAGGCCTGCCCGGGGTGTCTCGATCGTCATAGCTGCAACTCCTTCCAGTGGTCATGCCCGGCGTTCGGCCGGTCCGACTGCCTCATGCAAGGGCATTCTCGCGGGGATTTGTCCCGCCGGTGTCCGGAATGCTTGCCAAGCTGCGACTGCGCCCGCAAGCTTCGTTAACCATTCTCAACCGGGAGGCGAGACGATGACATTCGCATTCAGACTGAGGGCCGGCGTGGCAACGGTCGCACTCATGGCCCTTGCTGCGGGTAGTGCCTCCGCGGCGACCTATATGCGCGGCAATGACGGCAACCCCGAGACCCTGGACCAGCACAAGACCTCGACGGTGGCCGAGGCGCATATCCTGCGCGACCTCTACGAAGGCCTCGTGGTCCACGACAACAGGGCTCAGGTCATGCCCGGCGTGGCCGAGAGCTGGGAGGAATCCGACGACGGCACGGTGTTCACATTCACGCTGCGCGAGAATGCCAAGTGGTCGAACGGCGATCCGGTGGTGGCGGGCGACTTCGTCTATTCGCTTCAGCGGATCATGACGCCGGAGACCGGTGCGAAATATGCCAATATCCTCTATCCGATCCTGAACGCCGAGGCGATCAACAAGGGCGAGATGGAACCCGAGTCACTCGGCGTCGAGGCGATCGACGACCGCACGCTCAGGATCACGCTCGCCCAGCCCACCCCGTTCTTCATCGAGCTTCTGACCCATCAGACCGGGCTGCCGGTGCATCCGGCTTCGGTCGAGGCATTCGGCGCCGATTTCGTGCAGCCCGGCAACATGGTCTCGAACGGCGCCTACCGGCTGACCGAGAACATTCTCAACGACAAGATCGTGATGGTGAAGAACGAGAATTACCACGACGCGGCCAATGTCGCGATCGAGGAGGTGCACTTCCTGCCGATCGAGGATCGCGCCACATGCGTGCGGGCCTGGGAGGCTGGCGAGATCCATTCCTGCTCCGACCTGCCCACCGAGGATCTCGCCCGGCTCGAGGCCGAGCATGGCGATGCAGTGCGGGTCTCGCCCTATCTCGGCACCTATTATTACGCCGTGAATCACGAGGACGAACTTCTTTCCGATCCGGAGGTGCGACAGGCGCTCTCGATGGTCATCGACCGCCAGTTTCTCGCCGACGAGATCTTCCAGGGCATGCTGCCGGCCACGAGTTTCATCCCGCCGGGTATCGGCAATTACGAGGGCGGCTCGCCCGAGACCGACTATTTCGCCATGTCTCTGCTCGACCGCGAGGATCGCGCGCTCGAGATCCTCGCGGCGAAGGGCATCACGCCCGACACGCCAGTCACCATCGAACTGATGTACAACTCCTCGGAGAACCACAAGAATGTCGCCACCGCGATCGGTGAGATGTGGTCGAATGTCGGCGTCAACGTCACCTTCAACGTGCGCGACCTCTCGGCGCATTATGCCCATCTGCGCGACCGCGGCGATTTCGACGTCGCCCGCGCCGGCTGGATCGGCGACTATTCCGATCCGCAGAACTTCCTCTTCATGGTCGAGAGCGACAATGACGGCTTCAACTACGCGCGGTACAACAATCCCGAATACGATGCGCTGATGGATGCGGCGGCCGCCGAGACCGATCTGGTCGCGCGCGCAGACATCCTGCGGCAGGCCGAGGCGATGTTCATGCGCGACCTGCCGTTCATTCCACTGCTCTACTACTCCTCGCATTCGCTGGTCTCGCCGCAGCTCTCGGGCTGGGAAGACAATATCCAGAATGTGCATCCGACCCGACTCATGAGCCTCTCGGACGGCTCGTGATCCGACGCGGCGCGGGGGACCCCGCGCCGTCCGTCCACCCTCTGATGCCGGGAAGGGCGAGATATGCTGGCCTATGCGCTGCGGCGCCTTCTGGGCGCGATCCCGACGATCTTCATCATCATCACCGCGTCGTTCTTCATGATGCGCGCCGCCCCCGGCGGTCCGTTCGACCAGGAACGCACCCTCGAAGCCACGGTGATGGAGAACCTCAACCGGACCTTCGGGCTCGACAAGCCGCTCTGGCAGCAATTCGGCATGTATCTCGGTAACCTGTCACGTGGCGACATGGGCCCCTCCTTCATCTACCGCGACAAGCGTGTGCACGAGATCCTCGCCGAGGGATTGCCGGTCTCGGTCCAACTCGGCGTGACGGCGCTTGCTCTCGCGCTCGTCCTCGGGGCGGCGCTGGGCGTGATCGCAGCGTTGCGACAGAACTCGCGCATCGACTACGCGGTGATCGCGGTGGCGACCTTCGGCATCACCGTCCCGAATTTCGTCGTGGCCCCGGTGCTGTCGCTGGTCTTCGCGGTTATGCTCGGCTGGCTGCCGGCCCAGGGATGGGGGCGCTGGGACCAGATGATCCTGCCGGTGATCGCCCTTGCCCTGCCGCAGGTCGCCGTCATCGCCCGCCTGATCCGGGGTGCCATGATAGAAGCGCTGCGCTCGGATCATGTCCGGACCGCGCGCGCCTATGGTCTGCCCGCGCGCATGGTTGTGATCAAACATGCGCTCCGGGCCGCGATCCTGCCGGCGGTGAGCTATCTCGGCCCGGCGGCTGCAGCGCTGCTGACCGGCTCGATCGTCGTCGAGCAGGTCTTCAACCTGCCGGGCATCGGCCGCTACTTCGTCCAGGGTGCGCTCAACCGCGACTACACGCTGGTGATGGGCACCGTGGTGATCGTCGCGGTCTTCGTGGTTCTGTTCAACCTGATCGTCGATCTCGTCTATGCCTGGCTCGATCCGAGGGTGCGCTATGACTGACCTCTCCGCCATCGACGCGGCCCTCCCGGCCACCGAAAGCCGCTCGCTCTGGCAGACCGCGATGATGCGCTTGCGCCGAAACCGCGCGGCGATGGTCTCGCTCGTGGTGCTGGTGTTCATGACGCTCGCGGGCATCGTCGGCCCGGAGATCGCGCCCCACGACTACGACGAGGTCTATCCAGAATTCGTCAAGGTACCGCCCAGCCTCACGCCCTATCCGAAGCCCGAAAACGTCGTCCCGGCCGCCCAGAGCGCGCTCGCCCGTGCCCGCCTCGACGTCGGCGACGTCGAAATCTCGGACGGACAGGTCCGCATTGCCGTCTCCGCGAGCCGCGAGATCGACCCGCGTGTCGCCCGCTATCTCGACCGTTCGGACGTGTTCTCGAACTCCGAACTGGTCGAGATCGCTCCGGACGGTCTGAGCGGCACCCTCACCGCCGATGTGCGTCAGCTCCACTTCATCATGGGCACCGACGCCAACGGCCGCGACCTGTTCTCGCGCATCCTGATCTCCTTGCGAATTTCGCTGATGATCGGCGCGCTCGCCACCGCCGTCGCGCTCGTGATCGGCGTGCTCTACGGCGCGACCGCGGGCTTCGTCGGCGGGCGTACAGACAACGTGATGATGCGCATCGTCGACATCCTCTATTCGCTGCCCTTCGTGTTCTTCGTGATCCTTCTCGTGGTGTTCTTCGGCCGCAACATGGTGCTGATGTTCCTCGCGGTGGGCGCCGTCGAATGGCTCGACATGGCGCGCATCGTGCGCGGCCAGACCCTGAGCCTGCGCCAGCGTGAATTCGTCAAGGCCGCCGAGGCGATGGGCGTCTCGGGGTGGAACATCGTGCGCCGGCACATCATTCCCAATGCCACGGGCACCATCATCATCTACGTCACGCTGATGATCCCCAAGGTGATCCTGCTCGAGAGCTTCCTGTCGTTCCTCGGCCTCGGCGTGCAGGAGCCGATGACCTCGCTGGGCGTTCTGATCGCCGAAGGAGCGAAGAACATGCGCAACGCCCCCTTCATGCTGTTCTGGCCGGCCGCGACGATGACCGTGCTCCTCTTCGCGCTCAACTTCCTCGGCGACGGACTGCGCGACGCCCTCGATCCGAAGGACCGCTGAGATGACGACCCTCGACCACAGCGAGCCCGTGCTCGAGATCGACGGCCTCGAGATCACCTTCGATACTCCAGATGGCCCGGTGGAGGCAGTACGTGGCGTCTCGATGCGCGTCGGAGCCGGCGAGACCGTGGCGGTGGTCGGCGAAAGCGGCTCGGGCAAGAGCCAGGTGATGATGGCCGCGATGGGGCTTCTCGCCTCGAACGGCACCGCCCGGGGGTCGGTGCGCTACCGCGGCGAGGAGATCCTCGATATCCCGCCCGCCCGGCTCAACCGGCTGCGCGGTGCGAAGATCACCATGATCTTCCAGGAGCCGATGACTTCGCTCGACCCGCTCTACACCATCGAGGAGCAGATGGTCGAACCCCTGCGCGTCCACGGCCATCTTGGCCGCCGTGCTGCCGCCGCCCGCGTGCTCGACCTCCTGCGGCTCGTGCAGATCCCCGAGCCGGAAACCCGGATGAAATCCTATCCGCACGAGCTGTCGGGCGGCCAGCGCCAGCGGGTGATGATCGCCATGGCGATCTCCGGCGACCCCGACCTCCTGATCGCCGACGAGCCCACCACCGCGCTGGACGTCACCATCCAGGCGGAGATCCTCCAGCTCCTGGCCGATCTTCAGGCCCGCATCGGCATGTCGATCCTGTTCATCACCCACGATCTCGGCATCGTCGAGGCCTTCGCCGACCGGGTCTACGTGATGCGCGCCGGTCGCGTGGAAGAGGAGGCACCGACCGCGCAGATCTTCGCCAACCCCGCCACCGACTACACCCGAATGCTGCTGCACGCCGAACCCGAGGGCCGCAAGGCGCCCCCGCCGCCGATGCGCCGGTGCTGCTCGAGGGCAAGGGTGTGGAGGTGACCTTCGGCCATCCGGCCGGCTTCCTGCGCGCCGATACCCGATTCCACGCGATCCGCGGCATCGACATTGCCCTCAGGCGTGGCCAGACCATCGGTGTGGTGGGCGAAAGCGGCTCGGGCAAATCGACGCTCGGTCGCGCGCTCTTGCAGATGATCCCCAATTCGGGGCGCGTGGTCTATCTCGGTGCCGATATCGGCGGGCTCGATCGCCGGGCGATGCTGCCCTATCGCAATGGGCTGCAGATGGTGTTCCAGGACCCCTACGGCTCGCTCAGCCCGCGCATGACCGTGGGCGAGATCGTCACCGAAGGCCTTCTTGTCCATGCGCCCGGGCTCGACACCGCCGAACGGGCTCGCAGAGCCGCCGAGGCGCTGTCGGATGTCGGGCTCGATCCTGCAGTGCGCAACCGCTTTCCGCACGAGTTTTCGGGCGGCCAGCGCCAGCGCATCGCCATCGCCCGCGCGGTGATCCTGCGCCCGAAGGTGATCGTGCTCGACGAACCGACGTCTGCCCTCGACCGCACCGTGCAGAAACAGGTGATCGAGCTCCTGCGCCGACTGCAGATCGAAAACGACCTGAGCTACATCTTCATCAGTCACGACCTTGCCGTCGTTCGAGCTTTGTCGGATTACGTGCTTGTGATGAAAGACGGCGTCGTGGTGGAGGAGGGCCCGACCGGCAGGCTCTTCGACGCTCCCGAGACCGCCTATACCCGCGAGTTGATGCGCGCGGCCTTCGATCTGAAGTCGCTGCTCGGGACGGCGGCCGAATAGCGGCAGCTGTGGACAGCGGCGACGGAATCGGACGACATTGCTCGCGCTCGGTTCCGACGAACGGCAGAGGCATATCCCATGGCAGCGATACCCCCGGTCTGCGATTTCGGCTGGCAGGCGCCCGATTTCACACTCCCGGCCACGGACGGGCAAAGCTACGCGCTGGCCGATCTGCGTGGGCCAAACGGTACGTTGATCATGTTCATCTGCAATCACTGCCCCTACGTGCTGGCCGTGCTCGACCGGATCGTCCGCGATGCGCGCGATCTCGGCCCCCTCGGCATCGGCGTCGCCGCCATCTGCTCCAACGATGCGGTCGCCTATCCCCAGGATGGCTTCGACGCCATGAAACGGTTGGCCGAGACCCATGACTTCGGGTTCCCCTATCTCCACGACGAAAGCCAACGGGTCGCGCGCGCTTACGGGGCCGCCTGCACACCGGACTTCTTCGGTTTCGATGCCGAGCTCGGGCTGCAATATCGCGGCCGGCTCGACGCCTCGCGCGCGCAGGCCGGTCCGCCCGATCTTCGGCGTGATCTCTTCGAGGCAATGAAAGCGGTTGCCGAGACGGGGCAGGGGCCGCGCGACCAGATCGCCTCGATGGGCTGTTCGATCAAGTGGAAGCCGGCAGCCTGAGACCCGACGGAAGCCATTTGGCGCGGGCAAAGCGCCGGCAGTCCGATATGGTGTCCGTTTGACCGGCTACCTGTCCGCATCGAAAGCTGGCGCTCCGACAAGGGGCGGAAATCCAGGAAAGCTTGAAAGTGGGTATTCGGCGCCGAAGTGCGAAGTCAGTGTCTAACATGCCGCTCAGCGCAACCTTCCTGCCGCTGTAGCGGTCGCATCACGCATCGGCGATTTGCCGGGCCTTGCTGACCAGCACCTCGGCCTGACGGATGGAGGCATAGTCGATCAACCGGCCATCGAGCGAGACGGCTCCCTTGCCCTCGGCGGCGGCAGTCTTCATCGCCTCGAGGATGCGTTCGGCACGGGTGACTTCGGCTTCGGACGGGCTCATCACTTCATTGGCCATTGCGATCTGGCTTGGATGGATTGCCCACTTGCCCTCGCAGCCGAGCACCGCCGCACGTTTCGCGGCCGCGCGGTATCCATCTGCATCGGAGAAGTCGCCGAAGGGGCCGTCGACCGGACGCAGGCCGTTCGCGCGGGCGGCGACGATCATGCGGACGAGCGCGTAGTGCCACATGTCGCCCCAATGTACTTCGCGTGTGCCGTCGGCGAGCGGGTCGGTGAGGACGGAATAGTCCGGGTTCACGCCGCCGATGATCGTCGTGCGGGCCCGCATCGAGGCGGCATAGTCAGCGACCCCGAAATGCAGGCTCTCGTTGCGTTTGGAGGCCGCGGCGATCTCGTCGACGTTCTTCATGCCGAGTGCGGTCTCGATGATGTGCTCGAAGCCGATGCGCTTCCCGTATCCTTTCGCGTCCTCGATCTGGGTGACGAGCATATCGACGGCATAGACATCCGCCGCCGTGCCCACTTTCGGGATCATGATCAGGTCGAGGCGCGCGCCGGCCTGCTCGACCACGTCGACCACGTCGCGGTACATGTAATGCGTGTCGAGCCCGTTGATGCGGACCGACATGGTCTTCTTGCCCCAGTCGATTTCGTTGAGCGCCTTGATGATGTTCTTTCGTGCCTGTTCCTTGTCGTCCGGCGCCACCGCATCCTCGAGATCGAGGAAGACCACATCCGCCGCCGAGTCCGCCGCCTTCTCCATCATCGAATAGGAGCTTCCGGGCACAGCGAGTTCGCTGCGGTTCAGGCGCGCGGGGGCTTGCTGGATTGCGTGAAATGACATGGCGAGGGTCCCTCTCTGCGGTCACGGAGCCATGAGGCATCCGGCATCCGGGCGATTCCTGTCAAGACGGACAAACGGATCGTGCGCTCCAGCTTAGAAATCGCTGCGCTCGGCGCGGTGTGAATAGTAGAAAGCAATCGCCTGGGTCCGGTTTCGGACGGCGAGCTTCTCGAAGAGATTGGAGAGATGGAATTTCACGGTGTTGATGGTGATGCCGAATTCCTGCGCCAATTCGCGATTCGTCCGGCCCTTGGACAACGCCTCCAGAAGGCTGCGTTCGCGCGGTGAGAGTTGATCCATCGGCTCGCTCTTCAGGCTGCGTACGTCGAGGAAGGGAAAGATCATCTGGCCCTTTGCCACGCCGATGCAGGCGTCGAGCAGGGTGTCGACCGAGTGCGACCGCGACACGAACCCCGCCGCGCCAGCACCCATTGCCCTGCGTGCCGTGTCTGAGGTTTCCTCGCCATAGACCACGATGCGTGGTGCGCCGGCCTGTTCGCGAAGCACATCGAGCAGCTTGGCGCCGCCGAGCGCGGGCAGATTCCAGTCGATCACGCCAACGGCCACCGGCACCCGGATGACGCTGCCCAGAAAGCCCTCTGCCGTCGCGGAGGTCGCCACGAGAGAGAACCGCGGATCCCGCTCGAAGATTTCGGACATCGCGGAGAGCACAAGCGGATTCCCGTCTGCGAGCATGATCGAGACCGGTATATCGGGGCGTTGATCCATTCTTGCGATCCCAGTCTCGTTACCTACCCAATTTGGTGGGCCATTTCAGCAATAAATCACATAACCACTCATTCGGGTAGTATATTTTCCATACTTATAGATGTCCAAAAGCAGGAGGTATGCAGGTTGCGGGGTCGTCGGATTTCACGTTCTTTCTTCCTCAGGATCCAGAAGCATCAAGTCGCTGCCCCGGAGACGCAGACACGTCAGGGCTCTGGCGAGAAGTTCATTCAACGGGATGCGACCACCCGAACCCGGACAGGACAAAGACATGACCCACAACGCCATCTTCCCGAAACTCGAGATTCCCGAAACGCTGGCTGCCGGTCCCGGGCCGGGCAACACCGACCCGCGTGTTCTGGCCTGTTTCGCCAATGCAGGGCTCGCGGACCACATGCAGGCGGATGTTCTGCGCGGGATGGTGGAATGCAAAGAGATGCTGCGCAAGGTCTGGGGGACCAGCAACGTGCATACCTTCGGCGTGGCGGGAACGGGATGGAGCGGGCTCGACTGCATGCTCGGGGCGATCCTTCCGGGGGACAGCGTCCTGGCTTTCGCCAACGGCACGTTCAGCGGCATTGATGCGGTGTCGATCAACATGAAGGCGGCGACGCGCGATGAGTTGCGAGCCAATTCACTGAATCCGAATGCGGCGTCCGTGACGGTCGTGACCGTGCCCCACGGTCAATCCGTGTCGGCGGAGGCCATCGAGACGGCGATGGCCGAGGTTCGGCCGAAATGGGCGTTCATGGCGCATTGGGAAACCGGGTCGGGTCGGATCAACGATCTGCGCGCGTTTTCGGATGCCTGCCTCGAATACGGCGCCATGGGCTTGGTCGATGCGGTTTCTTCGCTCGGGATCGAGGATTTCGAGATCGACGATTTCCCGGGGGTCGTCGGTTGGGCCTCGTGTCCCCAGAAGGGCATCCTCTGCCTGCCGGTCACCTATGCGCCGGTCAGCTTCAGCGACCGCTACATCAGGGAACTGCGCGAGAACGGCAGCCATTCCTATGTCCACAACGCCATTCTCGAGGCGCGTCACTGGGGTATTGCCGACGGACAGGACGTGCCTGCCGGGACCTATCACCGGACCCATTCGGGCTATGCCATCGCGGCCTTCCACGAGGCGCTGCGGATCACCCTGCAGCACGGTCGGGCGGAGCGGGCCCGCGACTATGCGTTCCACGAGAAGGCCTTGCGGGACGCGGTCGAGGCCATGGGATGCACGGTGACCTCGAACATGACCAGCCTGGTGGTCCTGAACCTGCCGGACAAGCTCGCGGGGCGGGAGAAGGAGCTCGTTCAGGCTTGCCGTGCGCGCAACTTCGGCATCTGGCCGACCCTTTCGGAACCGGTTCAGGTCCGGATCGGCATTCTGAACCAGCTTTCCGAACGGGCAATCACCGACATCGTCGTCCGCTTTGCGGACGCCCTGAACGAAATGGGTGCCGAACTGGACATGGACCGGATCAATGAGAGGCTCGACGCGCATTACCGGTCCGCGGTTGCGGCGGAATAAGGCTCTGCAAGAAACAAGAGAGTTGGGGGAACACCATGGATATTCATGAGTACCAGGCAAAGGAACTGCTCGCGCGGTTCGGCGTCGCCATTCCGCACGGTGCGCTTGCCTACAGCCCGGAGCAGGCAGCCTACCGGGCGCGCGAGCTCGGCGGGAGTCGCTGGGTCGTCAAGGCACAGGTCCATGCCGGCGGTCGCGGCAAGGCCGGCGGCGTCAAGATCTGCAACTCGGATCACGAGATCCAGGATGCCACCAGCGAGATGTTCGGCCAGAAGCTCGTCACTCATCAGACCGGTCCGGAGGGCAAGGGCATCTACCGGATCTATGTCGAGGCGGTCGTCCCGTTCGACCGCGAGATCTATCTCGGCTTCGTGCTCGACCGCACCCGGCAGCGGGTCATGATCGTCGCCTCGTCCGAGGGCGGCATGGAAATCGAGGAGATCTCCGCCGAGCGACCGGAGTCCATCGTGCGCTCGACGGTCGAACCCGCCGTCGGCCTGCAGGACTTCGAGGCGCGCGAGATTTCCTTCGCGTTGGGAATTCCGGCAGCCCTGACCCAGGAAATGGTGCGCACGCTCCAGGGCTGCTACCGTGCCTTCACCGAACTCGACGCGACGATGCTCGAGATCAATCCGCTGGTCATCACGTCCGACCAGAGGATCCTCGCGCTAGACGCCAAGATGACGTTCGATTCCAACGCCCTGTTCCGCCACCCGCACATTGCCGAGTTGCGCGACAAGTCCCAGGAGGATCCGCGCGAATCCCGTGCCGCAGACAGGGGCCTCAACTATATCGGCCTGAGCGGGAACATCGGCTGCATCGTCAACGGTGCCGGCCTTGCGATGGCAACGATGGACACGATCAAGCTCGCCGGCGGCGAGCCTGCCAATTTCCTCGACATCGGCGGCGGGGCGACACCCGAGCGTGTCGCCAAGGCGTTCCGCCTCGTTATGTCGGACAGCAGTGTGCAGGCGATCCTGGTGAATATCTTCGCGGGCATCAACCGATGCGACTGGGTGGCGGAAGGGGTCGTGCAGGCGCTGAAGGCCGAGCCGGTCGACGTGCCGGTGATCGTCCGGCTTGCCGGGACGAACGTTGAGGCCGGGCTGAAGATCCTTGCCGCCTCCGGATTGCCGATCATTCGGGCGACGACGCTGATGGAGGCCGCCGAACGCGCGGTCCTCGCCTGGAAGAACGACCAGTTGCAGAACACCAAGTTGAGGGCGATCTGATGAGCATTCTTCTCGATCGAGAAAGCCGGGTCATCGTCCAGGGCATGACCGGCCGGATGGCACAGTTCCACACCCGCGAGATGCTGGATTACGGAACCAACGTGGTCGGCGGCGTGGTGCCCGGAAAGGGCGGCGAAGAGGTGCTCGGCTTGCCGGTCTTCGACACCGTCAAGCAGGCCGTCGCAGCGACCGGGGCCGATGCAAGTCTGGTCTTCGTTCCGCCGCCCTCCGCCGCGGACGGTATCATGGAAGCGGCCGATGCAGGCATCCGGTACTGCGTCTGCATCACCGACGGCATCCCCGCTCAGGACATGATCCGCGTCAAACGCTACATGTTCCGCTATCCCAAGGAGCGCCGGATGGTGCTGACCGGCCCGAACTGTGCGGGCACCATCAGCCCGGGCAAGGCGCTCTTGGGCATCATGCCGGGCCACATCTACCTTCCCGGCCATGTCGGCATCGTCGGCCGCTCCGGAACGCTCGGCTACGAGGCCGCCCAGCAACTCAAGGACCGCGGCATCGGTGTCTCGACCTCGGTCGGTATCGGCGGCGACCCGATCAACGGCTCGTCCTTCCGCGACATCCTCGAGCTCTTCGAGGCCGATCCCGACACCCATGTCGTCTGCATGATCGGCGAGATCGGCGGACCGCAGGAGGCCGAGGCCGCGGCCTATGTCAAGGAACACATGACGAAACCCGTCGTTGCCTACATCGCCGGACTGACGGCCCCCAAGGGCCGCACCATGGGGCATGCCGGGGCGATCATCTCGGCCTTCGGCGAAAGCGCTACGGAAAAGGTGGAGATCCTGTCCGGAGCGGGCGTTACGGTTGCGGAAAGCCCATCGGTGATCGGCGAGGCCGTCGCCAATGTCCTGAAACAGGCAGCGTGAGGGATACGGGAATGGCAAGGCCCAGGGTCCTGATGACGCGCCGCTGGCCGGCGGCGGTGGAGGCACGGATGGCGGAGGTCTTCGACCTCGATCTCAACCGTGCCGACACGCCGCTCGCCGAGGCCGATTTCCGCGCCGCAATTTCCGATTACGATGCCATCCTGCCGACGGTCACCGACAGGCTGCCGGCTGCTGTGTTCGAGACCCCGAAGGCCCGCACCAGGATCCTCGCGAATTACGGTGTCGGCTTCGCGCATATCGACACCAGTGCCGCGAAGAGCCGCGGGATCACCGTGACGAATACCCCGGATGTGCTGTCGGAATGCACCGCCGATATCGCCATGACGCTGATGCTGATGATCGCGCGTCGGGCGGGGGAGGGCGAGCGCGAGGTGCGCGAGGGCCGCTGGACCGGCTGGCGCCCGACCCACATGATCGGCACGAAGGTGTCGGGCGCCACGCTTGGCATCGTGGGATTCGGCCGGATCGGTCAGGCGATGGCGCAACGGGCCCATCATGGCTTTGGCATGAAGATCCTGGTGCAGAACCGCTCGGCCGTCCCCCCCGAGGTTCTCGCACGCTTCGGCGCGGTGCAGATGGGTTCGCTCGACGAGTTGCTGCCAGAGTGCGATTTCGTCTCGCTGCACTGCCCGGGCGGCGCCGCGAACCGTCATCTGATCGATGGGCGACGGCTCGACCTGATGCGTCCGGGCGCTTTTCTGATAAACACGGCGCGGGGCGAGGTCGTCGACGAACACGCGCTGGCCCAGGCGCTCTGGTTCGGCACGATCGGCGGCGCCGGTCTCGACGTCTTCGAGCGCGAACCCCGCATCCCCGACGCCCTGATGGGCGCCGACAACCTCGTGATGCTGCCGCATCTTGGCTCCGCGACCCAAGAGACCCGCGAAGCGATGGGCTTCCGGGTCTTCGAGAACCTCACGGCGTTCTTCGAGGGCACGGCCCCGCGCGACCGAGTGGCGTAGCCGGCTGCGGTCC
>CAVQAX010000013.1:0-338312 GCA_963710515.1 uncultured Alphaproteobacteria bacterium | reverse complement strand
AATCCCGGAGACAAAATGGCCAGCGGAATCGGTCAGGTGGTCTGACCGTCGCGGAGTAAAATTCCGCACTTTGCGCCCGAAGCAACGAGCTGGGGGCGGGGAGATGTATTCCGTGGAACTTTACAGTCGGGTGCGCCGGGCGTGCCACATCGACGGGATGAACAAGAGCGCAGCAGCGCGGCTTTTCGGGATCCACCGCAAGACGGTCGCGAAGATTCTGGAGCACTCGGTGCCGCCGGGATATCGTCGCTCGCAGCCTCCGGTCCGACCGAAGCTCGATCCCTTCATTCCAATCATCGACCAAATTCTTGAAGACGACAAAAGCCAGCTGAAGAAACAGCGGCATACGGCGAAGCGGATTTTTGAGCGGCTCCGTGACGAATACGGGTTCACGGGCGGCATCACGATCGTCACCGACTATGTGCGTGAGCGGAAACGCCGGACGCGTGAGGTTTTCGTGCCGCTGGTGCATCCGCCCGGGCATGCCCAGGTGGACTTCGGCGAGGCGCTCGGGGAGATCGGCGGGGTTGTGTGCAAGCTGCACTACTTCGCGATGGCCCTGCCGCACTCGGACGCGCTGTTTATCAAGGCCTTCCCCGGGGAGACGACCGAAGCGTTCTGCGATGGACACGTCTCGGCCTTTGCGTTCTTCGGCGGCGTGCCGTTGTCGATGCTGTATGACAACACCACGATCGCAGTGGCGAAGATATGCGGCGACGGGAAACGGGAACGGACCATAACCTTCTCGGAGTTGCAGTCGCATTACCTGTTCGAGGACAGGTTCGGTCGGCCGGGCAAGGGCAACGACAAAGGTCACGTCGAGGGCGTGGTCGGTCTCGGCCGGCGCAACTACCTGGTACCGATGCCCCGCTTCGAGAGCTTCGAGGCGCTGAACGCCTGGCTGGAGGAGCAGTGCCTCAAGCGCCAGGACGAAGTGCTGCGGGGTCACGACGAGACGATCGGCCAGAGGCTGCTGCGTGATCTGGATGCCCTGATGGTCCTGCCGTCGGCCCCCTACGACGCCTGTGAGAAGATCAGCACCCGGGCCACGTCGATCTCGATGGTGCGCTACCGGTGCAACGACTACTCGGTGCCGGTGGCCTACGCCCATCACGAGGTGCATGTCCGCGGCTATGTCGACGAAGTTGTCATCGGCTGCGGCGCGGAGGAGATCGCCCGGCACCCGCGGTCCTACGAGAAGGCCGACATGGTCTTCGACCCGATGCACTTCCTGGCGCTCCTGGAACAAAAGGTCGGTGCCCTCGACCAGGCGGCACCACTGCAGGGCTGGGACCTGCCCGATGAGTTCACCACCCTTCGCCGGCTGCTCGAGGCCCGGATGGGAAAGAAGGGCAAGCGAGAATACGTCCAGGTTCTGCGACTGCTCGAGACGTTCGAGATGGGCCACGTCCACGGTGCCGTTAGGCAGGCGCTCGATCTCGGCGCCATTGGCTACGATGCGGTCAAGCATCTCGTGCTGTGCCGGATCGAAAGGCGCCCACCGCGGCTCGATCTCGATATCTATCCCTACCTGCCCAGGGCACAGGTCGAGACCACGGACCCGGCCAGCTATATGAGCCTGATGTCCGGGGTGGCGGCATGACCGACACCCCACAGGTTCTGCTGCAGCATCATCTCAAGAAGCTCCGCCTGCCGACGTTTTCCAGCGAGTACGACAAGCTGGCCCGGCAGTGTGCGGCCGAGAACAAGGACCATGTGCAATACCTGCTACGGCTCTGTGAACTTGAGTTGATCGAGCGGGAGCGGCGGATGATCGAACGCCGGATCAAGGCGGCGAAGTTCCCCGCGACCAAGAGCCTGGACAGCTTCGACTTCAAGGTCATCCCCTCGGTCAACAAGGTCCTGACCATGGAACTCGCCCGCTGCGCCTTCGTCGACCGACGCGAGAACGTCATCGCCCTCGGACCGTCTGGAACAGGCAAGACGCACGTCGCCTTGGGGCTGGGGCTGGCGGCCTGCCAGAAGGGCCTCAAGGTTCGCTTCACGACCGCGGCCGCTCTGGTTCACGAGCTGATCGAGGCGGTCGATGAACGTCGGCTACAGCGTCTGCAAAAGCTGCTGGTCAGCCAGGACCTGCTGATCATCGACGAACTCGGCTTCGTGCCGCTCAGCAAGACCGGCGCCGAGCTGCTCTTCGAGGTCATCTCCCAACGCTACGAGCGCGGCTCCATCGTCGTCACCTCCAACCTGCCGTTCGATGAATGGACCGAGGTCTTTGGCTCAGAGCGCCTCACCGGCGCCATTCTCGACCGCCTGACCCACCATGTTCATATCCTCGAGATGAACGGCGAAAGCTTCCGGCTGCGCGAAAGCCGCAAATCCAGGGACTGATCACAAAACGATCGATGCTGCCACGGACTGGCCTTTGGCCAGTGTGCCTTGACGCGCGTCAGCTATGTGGGGAGCACACGCGCCAAGGCACCTGCCAAACCCAGGAAATTGGCCAAGATCCCGCCGGCGCGTTGGCACTTTTTGGTCCGGGATTGACACTCGGAATGATCGCGGCCACGATTTTGTCAGCAGGCAGCGGAGCATCAGCCCAAAACAAGCTTGTTGAAGCATATGATGTCCTGAGCGCCTGTCACACCGATGTGAAGGATCTATGTTCCGGCAACATCGTCGGAGGCGAGGGCCTGAAGGCGTGCATGAAGAGCAATCTGAACATGCTGTCGGACCCGTGTTTCAAGGCGCTGATGACGGTCGAGACCGCGGACATGACACCGCCGCCCGACTACGCCGCAAGTGCCAAGAAGATGAGATTTGATGGCATTCGGGGCGTCCAATACTGCGAACTGAATTTCATCTATGCCGATGTGGAAAATGCAACGCTCTACACGGAAATGTGGAACTCCAGCGGGCTGAACAACGCGGCCGATCCAATGAACACCTGTCCGGATGATGTCTGGGCCAAGGTGGATTCCGATGCTCTTGCGAAAAAGCATGATGTGCTTGGCGTCTGGAAGAACGGTCCACGGGGCTGGACGCCGGACTGGATCGAACTGCCGGTGGGCGAAGTCACATCCTTTGATGGGTGGGAAGCTCGCTGGTTTGCGTCACCGACCTTGCCCAAAGGCGTCAATCCGGACGTCAAAGGATCGAGCGCCTACAAGCCGCTGATCGTCGACCGAAAGTCGGTCATCACTTTCAACAAGGGCAAACCGGTCTTCATCCTCGATGGACCGGACGGCACACCGTGGGTGATGCAGGCTTGGGGTAAGATCGTGGACCCGACGTTGGAATATGACGATCTGGCCAAACTGGGCGACAAGCTCAAGCCGGCCGAAGGGTGGAAGTTCCGGACCGTGGTCCTCGACCAAGACCTCACGATCAACGCTGTCGAAGGCAAGGCGCACTTGGTGCAGGACGAGTTACAGAACTCGTACGACGGTTGCACCCCGGGCGCCTGCAGTTTCCAGCCGTGATTGCAAGCCAACAAGCCATGAGCGCAATCGGTAAACGATTGGGGCCATTCATGCCGGCATGAATGACCGCTTTCGGAAAGACGCGCCGCGCCGCTGCGCGTCGGAGTTGGCAACGCTCTACTCGGCGCAACGGATCGGGCTGCATCTGCGCGGTCCGGAAAGTCCGCAACTCGGTCATGGGCCCCTGAACCTCGCTGCGGCTGCAATGCATGGCAGCTTTCGTTGCTGAATTGCAGCGTGACATTCGGATCAGCCAAGGCGATTTTTTTGTTGCGTGAGCGAAGGACACGATTTCGATTCGACCGCTCTGGGCTTATTCCGTTGAAAAAGTCGTTCTGGAAAGTCGCTGGACGCGGTTCGCAGGAATAGTCCTTCTCGGCCTGGTCACGCGATTTCTGGCTTGGGACCTGCCGGGAAGAGTTTGGCCAGCTTCCTGAGGTTCTGGGCGGTTGCAGCGAGGAGGAATTCGTCCTTTGCGCCGCATGGCCCCCGCAGTCTGAGCCTTCCGAGCCCCAGAATGCGCTTCAGGTGCGCGAACAGCATCTCGACCTTCTTTCGCAGCTTGCGCGAGACTCCGTACTCTTTGGTCTTGGCGATGTCCCGCGCCATCTGGCGAGCGCCCTCGTGCTCGGAACGGGCGATCTTTCGGGCTGGCTGGTTCGGCGTGCATCTGGATTTGATCGGACAGGCGCCGCAATCCTGTCGTCGGGCGAAATAGCGTTTGAACCCGTCCTTGCCGAATTCGGGACGGGCCCGGGACATGTCCCGCCAGTACGGTTTGAGCTTTTGCCCGGCCGGGCACGTGTATGCGTCCGTCTTGCGGTCATAGGTGAACTCGCGCGCCGAGAACGTGCCGTCCGCCCGGTCAGACTTGTCGATAACCGGAATATGCGGCTCGATGCCGTGCTCCTCGACCAGCCATCCGAGCATCGGGCCCGAGCCATACGCCGTGTCCGCGATCAGACGCTCGGGATAGAGCCCGAAGCGATCCATGACCCGGTCGATCATGGTCCGGGCCGCACCGGTCTCGGCGGTGCGGATGGACCGGCTCACCTCCACATCGACGATGATGCCGTGGTCGGTGTCGATGAGATAGTTGTTGGAATAGGCAAAGAAGGCGGGGCCATGACGGGCGGCCGTCCACTGGCTGGCGGGGTCGGAATGGGAGGTGAACTTCGGCGCGACCTCGGTGGCCGCCCCGAACGCGGCGTCGTCGAGCGTGGCCAGGTAGTCCCGCACGGCGCGGGGCGCGTCAGCGGGATCGATCGCGCCCGGGTTCCAGTCCTCCTTGGCCGTGGAGTTCTGTTTGTTGGCATCCGCCGCGATCAGACTGGCATCGACGGCGAAGCGTTCACCGCCGACCACGCCCTCCCGGATGCATCGTTCGACAACGGCCTCGAAGAGCGTCCGCAGCAGATCGCTGTCGCGGAACCGGCCGTGACGGTTCTTGGAGAAAGTCGAGTGGTCCGGCACCCGATCCGTCAGATCGAGCCTGCAAAACCATCGATAGGCCAGGTTGAGATGGACCTCCTCGCACAGGCGGCGTTCGGATCGGATGCCGTGGACGTAGCCGACAAGCAGCATGCGGACCATCAGTTCCGGGTCCACCGACGGCCGGCCGATGGAACTGTAGAACGGCGTCAGATGAGGGCGAACCAGCGACAGATCGACGAAACGGTCAATGGACCGAAGCAGATGGTCCGCCGGGACATGGTCGTCGAGACGGAACTCGTAAAACAGAGCGCCCTGCGCCTCCTGCCGTGGCCCCATCATCGCCCAAACTCCTACAGCCTCCGATGATTGAATCAGCGATTGCGCCCAGTCTCAACGGGAGTTTTTCAACGGAATACGCCCGAAGCCGCCGCTGTTCGTGAGTTCTGCAGGAGACACGACGGGCCCGGAGCGGTTGACGAGGTCGTTGATGCTCCAGCCCGCATCGTCGCGGGATCGACGCCAGTTGCAGTAACGGGCCCGGCTGTCGCGCCGGGCCCGGGTCGTGGCCGTGCCCCGGGGGGCGGGCGGCGTGGCTACTTGCGTGCGGTGCCGAAATCGCCTGAGCCGTGGCCTTCGAGGCCGCCGTGGATTTCCTCCACCGCTTCTTCGCTGAGTTGCTCGGGAAGGATCGAGATTCAGCACGATGGCGATGAGGGCTGCGGGCAGGATGCCCGAGGCGCCGAGGATGCGCAGGGTGTCGGGCAGGTGCTGGAGCGCATTGGCGGAGCCGGGCGCGGTGTTCATCACCTCGAGCTGCAGGCCGAGACCGACCGACAGCGCCACGGCGAAGATCACCATGTTGCGGCGGTTCCAGTGCACATCCGAGAGCATCGAGATGCCCGCGGCCACCACCATGCCGAACATCACGATCACGCCGCCGCCCAGCACCTCGATCGGCACCGTGCGGATGATGCCGCCGACCTTGGGCACGAGACCGCAGATGATCAGGAAGATCGCGCCGATGGTGACGACGTGCCGGCTCATCACGCCGGTCATGGCGATCAGCCCGACATTCTGGCTGAACGAGGTGTTGGGAAAGCCGCCGAAGACGCCGGCGATCGCGGTGCCCAGGCCGTCGGCGTAGGTCGCGCCCTGGATCTCCTTGTCGGTCGCCTCGCGGCCGGCACCGCCCTTGGTGATGCCCGAGACGTCGCCGACGGTCTCGACCGCCGAGACGAAGGCCATCAGGCAGAAGCCGATGATCGCCGCAATGGAGATCTCGAAGCCGTACTTGAACGGTTGCGGCAGCGCGAAGGCGGCGGAATTCTCCCAGCTTCCGGCGATCGACGCGACCGGCAGCAGGCCGATGAAGATCGAATAGACATAGCCGACGAGGATGCCGACCAGCACCGCGGAGACCGCCAGCATGCCGCGGGCGTAGAACTTGAGGCCCAGCGTCACGAAGATCACCACCAGGGCTGCCGACCAGCTGACCAGCCCGCCGTAGCTCGCCGCGCCGCTTTCCTTGGCGGGAACGCCGCCGGCGGCGTATTCGATGCCGACCTTCACCAGCGCCAGACCGATCATCGTGACCACGAGGCCGGTGACGAGCGGCGGCAGCGCGAAGCGGATCTTGCCGATGAAGGTGCCGAGCAGGGCATGGAAGAGGCCGCCGATCACCACGCCGCCGAAGAGGGCTGCGAGGCCGTCGACACCCTTGCCGGCGACGAGCGGGATCATGATCGGGATGAAGGCGAAGGAGGTGCCCTGCACGATGGGGAGCTTCGCGCCGACCGGGCCGATGGTCAGCGTCTGGAACAGGGTGGCGACGCCGGCGAACAGCATCGACATCTGGATGAGATAGAGCAGTTCCGGGAAATCGGGCGAATTCGAGCCGAAGCCGAAGCCGGCGGCCCCGGCGACGATGATCGCCGGCGTCACGTTCGAGACGAACATCGCCAGCACGTGCTGGATCCCCAGCGGAACCGCCTTGTAGAGCGGTGGCATGTAGTCCGGATCGCGCAATTGCTCCGGTGTTCCGATTGAATGCATGGCCATCGTACTGTCCCCCTGTTGGTTTTGTTCCACGGACATGGCCGAGCACCACGCCGCACGAGTAAGGCGCAGGCTTACGGGTCGGCGGGTTCGATCCGGTATGGGGACTCGAACCAGTGTTCCTCCAGATTGGCTCCCTCCCCGATACGGTCGACGACGGCGAAGAGCCCCGGGGCGTGCAGCGGTGTCAGCACACCATGCCAGGTGGCGCGATGCAGGTTGATCCCCTGCCCCGGCGCGGTCAGAAATGCGCGCGGTGGGGCCGGACGGTCCCCGTCATCCGCGGCGACCACGACGAGGAACGGATGCAGGGTCATCGGCAGGAAGGCCTGCGAGCCTTCCGGATGACGCTCGACCATGTCGAGGGCCATCGGCAGGGTCCGCGGCTCGGCCCGGAAGAGGCTGATTCCGGCGCGCCCGTCGGCGAAATCGAGCACGGCACGGTCGTGCCAGCGGCCGCATAGCCCCTGATTGATGCGTTTGTCGGGCGCACCTTTGGCTTCCAGCAGGTCGCCGAAAGGCGCGAAGGCCTCAGGCGTCATGGGCTCCACGGTGATCGTGCCCCCCGCGCCGCTCATCCGATCCGCAATCCCGGATGCCGGTTGACGTCCTTGTAGAGCAGATACCGGAACCGTCCCGGCCCGCCGGCATAGCATCCCTGCGGGCAGAAGGCGCGCAGCCACATGAAATCACCGGCCTCGACTTCGACCCAGTCGCGGTTGAGGCGGTAAACGGCCTTGCCCTCGAGAACGTAGAGGCCGTGCTCCATCACATGGGTTTCCATGAAGGGGATCTCGGCGCCGGGATCGAGATTGACGATGGTGATGTGCATGTCGTGGCGCATGTCGTCGTGGTCGAAGAAGCGCGTCGTCGTCCAGCGCCCCCCGGTATCGGGCATCGGCGTATTCCCGATATCGCGCTCGTTCGTCACGAAAGCATCGGGCAAGGCGAGGCCTTCGACCCGCTGGTAGGCCTTGCGGATCCAGTGGAACCGCGCCGCGACCTGCGTTTCGTTCCGGACCGCCCAATCCGCGCCCGGAGGCGCATAGAAGAACCCGCCGGGCTCGAGGTCGTGGCGGACGCCATCGATGCGCACGGTCAGGGTTCCCTCGACGACGAAGAGGGCGGTTTCCGCTTCCGGGTCCGGCTCGGGCTTCGCACTGCCACCGCCCGGCTGCACCTCCATGATGTACTGGGCGAAGGTCTCGGCGAAACCCGACAGCGGTCTTGCGAGGATCCAGCCCCGGGTCTTTTCCCAGAACGGAAACTGGCTGGTCACGATATCGGTCATCACGCCGCGCGGGATCACGGCGTAGGCCTCGGTGAAGACCGCGCGTCCCGAAAGCAGCTCATGCTGGCCCGGAAGGCCGCCATGAGGCGCATAATAGGGCACCCGGGCCGAAGGCAGGTCTTTCATGGCAGGAGATCCTTGAGACGGATGAGGGCGATACGCTCGACCTGTGCAGCGGCCGTGGCGAGTTCGGTGTCGCGGTCGTTGTCGATCCGGGCCTCGAAGGCCGCGAGGATGTCGTCCTTGCTCAGGCCGCGAACCGCGATGATGAAGGGAAAACCGAACCGCGCGACGTAGCTCTCGTTCAGCTCGGTGAAGCGGGCCCGCTCGGCGTCCGTCAGCGAATCCAGCCCTGCAGAGGCCTGTTCGGCGGTCGATTCCGCCGTGAGGCGCTTTGCGGCGGCGAGCTTGCCGGCAAGATCGGGATGCGCGGTCAGGACCCCAAGCCGGGCGGGTTCGCTTGCGGCACGAAACACCCGGGCCAGGGCCGAATGGAGGCCCGATGCCGTGTCCTGGGCCGGGCCGAGTTCCGCGTCATGGGCGGCTTCGGCGATCCAGGGCGAATGCTCGAAGATGCCGCCATAGGCCGCGACGAAGTCGGGGCGGTTCATCTGCGAGGGCCGGGTGCGGCGCTTGTGGGGATGGGTCTCGGACCAGTGACGGGCGATGTCGATCCGGCGGGCGAACCAGACATCCTGGTGGCTGCGGGCATATTCGAGGAAGCGGCGCAGCCCGGCGATCCGGCCCGGGCGGCCGATCAGGCGGCAATGCAGGCCGATCGAGAGCATCTTCGGCGCGCCGGCGCGCCCCTCGGCCATGAGTTCGTCGAAGCTGTCGCGCAGGTAGCTCTCGAAATCCGCACCGGTGTTGAAGCCCTGGGGCGTGGCGAAGCGCATGTCGTTGGCGTCGAGCGTGTAGGGGACGATGAGCTGGTCGCGGTCGCCGAATTCGAGCCAGTAGGGCAGATCGTCGGCGTAGCTGTCGGCGACATAGGCGAAGCCGCCCTCCTCGGCCGCGAGCCGCACCGTGTTCTCCGAGCAGCGCCCCGTATACCAGCCCCGGGGCCGCTCGCCGGTGACGAGGGTGTGGAGGCGGATAGCCTCGGCCATGTGGGCGGCTTCGTCCTCGGGAGAGGCGTCCTTGTACTCGATCCATTTCAGACCGTGGCTCGCGATCTCCCAATCCGCCGCCTGCATGGCACGGACCTGCTCGGGGCTGCGCGCGAGAGCGGTGGCGACGCCGTAGACGGTGAGCGGAATGTCCATCGACGTGAAGAGCCGGTGGAGCCGCCAGAAGCCGGCGCGCGCACCGTATTCGTAGATGGATTCCATGTTCCAGTGGCGCTGGCCGGGCCAGGAAGCGGCGCCGACGATCTCGGACAGGAAGGCTTCGGAGGCGGCGTCACCATGAAGAATGCAGTTCTCACCGCCCTCTTCGTAGTTCAGCACGATCTGGATCGCGAGCTTCGCGCCACCGGGCCAGGCCGGATCAGGGGGGGTGGGGCCGTAGCCCTGCATGTCACGGGGGTAGCGGGTCATTGTCACCTCGTTTCAATTGCACCCTACAGCAGAACAATCGCTGCGACTTTCAAGAAATATCCGAAAGACCTGTCGCGAGAAACGGGTTTGGCTGTCGTTCGGCCCCGGTGCATCTATGGTTCTCGCCTGATGCATCGCAACGGAGGGCCCCATGGCCGGCTATCTCACCACACATGTGCTCGACACCGCCCGTGGCACGCCCGCCGAGGGTCTCGCGATCGATCTCTACCGGATCGAGGGCGAGAGCCGGACGCTGCTCCGCCAGGTCGTCACCAATCATGACGGGCGGACCGACAGCCAGATCCTGCCCGAAGCGGAGTTCGCGCGCGGCACGTTCGAGCTGGTGTTCCATGCCGGGGCATACCTCGACGCCTGCGGCACGCCCGAAGAAGAGCCGCGCTTTCTCGACGTGATCCCGATCCGCTTCGGCATGTCGAAGGACGATCACTATCACGTTCCCCTCCTGCTCTCGCCGTTCGGCTACGCGACCTATCGGGGAAGCTGAGGGGCGGAGCAGCACAACTGGCGCAGCCGATGGGCTCCGTCTGGCTGCGGCGGCTTCAGGACCCCGCCGCCCGTCGCGGCAGGTCAAGCCCCTCGACGGTATGCGCCAGAGCGGAGCCGATGCGGTCGGCCATGAAATCGATGAAGAGCCTGGTTTTCGGGTCCTGATGGCGGCGATGCTGATAGAGGAAGGCGAGTTGAGCCGGCTCGGGCGGCGTTTCCTCGGCCACGGGGATCAGCCGCCCGGCCCGCAGATGCTCGGCCACCTCGAAGACCGGCTTCAATCACGATCCCCTGTCCCGCCAGCGCCCAGGCGGTCAGCACATCGCCGTCATCGGTCTCGAAGGGGCCGCTGACGGCGAATTTCTGTGGTCCGTCCGGGGTGCGGAGGTGCCATTGAAATTCCGAGGCACCAGGAAAGCGCAAGAGCAGGCAGTCGTGCTTTCCCGCAATGAGCTCTGCGCCGGATTTCGGATGACCCCGCTTGGCTATGTAGTCGGGGGAGGCACAGATGATCCGGTCGCAGGAGACGATGGGGCGAATTCGAAGCGTTGAATCCTCCGGCTGGCCAAGGAAGATCGCAAGATCGAGACCCTCCTGCGCCAGATCGATCCGCCGGTCGGAGAGCCGCAGCCGCACATCCACCAGCGGATAGGCCTCCCTGAAAGCGGGCACGAGGGGCGCCACGAACCGGCGACCAACTCCGAGCGGAGCCGAGACGAAAATCGAGCCGCGGGGCGTCCGGGTCACATCGCTCACGGCCGCCTCGGCAGCTTCGATCGCCTCGAGCACCCGTCGCGCGCCATCGTAGAAGATCCGCCCCTGTTCGGTCGCCTGAAGGGTCCGGGTCGTCCGCTGGAACAGCCGCACCTCCAGATGCGCCTCGAGCTGCGAGATCCGCGACGAGGCGACGGCGGGCGAAATGCGCTGGTCCCGCGCGGCCGCCGACATGCTGCCCAGCTCGAAGACGCGGACGAAGGTTCGCAGATTGGCGAGATAGGACATGGCGGCGAGATTTGACCGGAAATTTTGAAACTGCTTGGGTCATTATCAGGATACAGCAGAATAACGATCGCGCATAGTGTCATCGCTGACCCAAACGGAGGATTACAGATGCTCGACCCGGCCTTCCTCACAGAGTGGCTCGCCTTCGCGGTGCGCTGGCTGCACGTCATCACCGCGATCGCCTGGATCGGCTCGTCGTTCTACTTCGTCGCGCTCGATCTCGGCCTGCGCAAGGCACCCGACCTGCCCCCCGGCGCCTATGGCGAGGAATGGCAGGTGCATGGCGGCGGGTTCTACCATATTCGCAAATATCTTGTGGCGCCCGAGGCAATGCCGGAGCACCTGACCTGGTTCAAGTGGGAGAGCTACGCCACCTGGCTGTCGGGGGCGGCATTGCTGGCGATCATCTACTGGCTCGGCGCGGAGCTTTACCTCATCGACCCCGAAAAGGCCGATCTCGCGGTCTGGCAGGGCATTCTGATCTCGGCGGGCTCGCTCACCATCGGCTGGCTGGTCTACGACTATCTGTGCAAGTCGGGCCTCGGCGAGAAACCGACGGTGCTGATGCTGCTCTTGTTCGTCGCTGCTTGTCGTGATGGCCTGGGGATACGATCAGATCTTTACCGGGCGCGCCGCACTTCTGCATCTGGGCGCCTTCACCGCCACGATCATGACGGCCAACGTGTTCTTCGTCATCATGCCGAACCAGCGTATCGTGGTCGACGATCTGAAGAACGGCCGCACGCCGGATCCGAAATACGGCAAGATCGCCAAGTTGCGCTCGACCCACAACAACTACCTCACGCTGCCGGTGCTGTTCCTGATGCTGTCGAACCATTACCCGCTGGCTTTTGCCACCGAGTACAACTGGCTCATCGCGTCACTGGTCTTCCTGATGGGCGTGACGATCCGGCATTACTTCAACACGATGCATGCCCGGAAGGGCAACCCTCTCTGGACCTGGGGGGCGACCGCGGCGCTCTTCGTCGCGATCATGTGGCTGTCGCTCGCGCCGATGTATGCCCCGCTCGACGAGGAGGCCGAGGCCCGGCCGCTGACCCCGGCCGAGCAGAAATTCGCGGCGGCCGAGGGTTTCGCGGAAGCCCATGAGATCGTGCTGGGGCGCTGCTCGATGTGCCATGCGCGCGAGCCCTACTGGGACGGCATCACCCATGCGCCGAAGGGGGTGGTGCTGGAGACCGAGGCCGATGTCGCGCGGGCGGCGCAGCAGATCTTCATCCAGTCGGGGGTCAGCCATGCGATGCCGCCGGCGAACGCCACCTGGATGGAAGCCCCCGAACGCGACGCCATCGTGCGCTGGTTCCGGGCGGCGCAGAGCGGCTGAGGGGGCGGGTCGGGGACTGGCCGCCGGGAATCGGGGTCAAGTCTCTGGAGGGACGCGAAAAAACGCGGGCTGGAAGGGGGCTGGAAACCGGCTGGAAACCGGCTTGCCAATCTGGCTGGCGGGGTGGGTGCGCGGAGTTCACCCGGAGCGGGCGTGACACCCGCGCGTGGTGCTTCGCGCCGGCGGCTTCGGACGCCGCTTCAGGTAAAGCGGCTCATCAGGCCGATCGCGCCGAAGGCCATCAGGATGCCGGCGATCTCGCGCGGGAGCAGCGTCTCCTTGAAGACGAACACCCCGAGCGCGGTCATCAGGACGATGGTCAGCACGGCGTAGAGCACCCCGATCGAGGCGAGCGACATGTGCCGCATGGCGATCAGGAAGCCGCAGGCGGTGACAACGTAGAGCGCCGCGCCGAGAATGAATTCGGGCGTCAGGAAACTGTCGGATTTTCGCGAGGCGAGCTTGATGAAGTAATCCCCCGTCACGCTCGTCAGGACGATCGCCACGACCACCAGTTGCGGTGTCATGCAGTAGTACCCCTATTCACGGGGGCGGGGCGGCTGCGTCGGAAGAGACCACATTCGAAAAGTCTTGAATTTAGATATGAAAAACGGCTGCCCCGCCACTAATCGGATGTCGAAAACGATATCACGACTCGGCGCTTCGGCAAAGCGACTTGGCGAGAGGGGGCGCGTCTGTCGGAATTACGGGTTGAGGCGCACCACGTGCCAGTCTGCGCCGTCGCCGCGGGTCCAGCGGAAGCGGTCGTGCAGGCGGTGCGGGCCGTCGGCCCAGAACTCGATCTCGACCGGCGCGATGCGGAAGCCGCCCCAGAAGGGCGGGCGCGGCGGGTTGAGGCCCTTGGTGGCGGTGATCTTCGCGACCTCGGCCATCAGGTGACCGCGCGACGACAGCGGCTGCGATTGCTGCGAGGCCCAGGCGCCGAGCCGGCTCTTGAGGCTGCGCGAGTGGTAATAGGCATCGGCCTTTTCGCCGGCCTCGCGGGTGACGGTGCCGCGCACCCGCAATTGCCGGCGCAGGCTCTTCCAGTGCATGACGAAGGCGGCCTTTCCGGCGGCCTCGATCTCCTGCGCCTTGCGGCTGCCGTAATTGGTGTAGAACACGAAGGCATCGTCCTCGATGTCCTTGAGGAGCACCATCCGGGCGTTCGGCAACCCGTCGGCATCGACGGTGGAGAGCGCGATCGCGTTGGGATCGTTGATCTCGGCGCCTTCGGCCTCGGCGAGCCAGGCCCGCGCGATGGCGAAGGGGTCCTCGCCCGCGAAGATCCCCGTGCGGTCCGGTCCGTCGGTCATGGTGCAGCTCCCTGAAGTCCGGACCGGAGCCTAATCCGTCCCGCGGCCGCGACAAGCCCCGCCGCGGCGAAGTGCGCGGGTCGTCGGGTCAGAGGACTGGCTGCGCGGAGCCGGGAAACCGGCCATGGCCCAGCCAGACAGGGAGGCTGCGGCGCGACGGAGCGGAGCCGACTCCGGATTGCGGACAGTTCCGACCAGCGGCGAGGACCGGCCCCGCCGCGGGTCGACGGCCGGCTCAGGCGCTGCGCGTCTGGCCGCCGGAGGAGGCGGAACGGCCCTGCCCGCCGCCCTGACCGGAACGGCCGCGCGGACGGGTCCGGCGCGGACGACCGGATTTCGCACCGCCCGGCGCCTTCTTGGCGGCGGGCTTGTGGTTCGGAACCGCGGGCGGATCGAAGCCCTCGGGGAGATCCTGCAGGATCAGCGTGTGACCGGTCAGCTTCTCGATGTCGCGCAGATAGGGGCGCTCGTCATTGGCGACGAAGGAGATCGCCAGCCCCTCGGCGCCGGCGCGCGCCGTGCGGCCGATGCGGTGCACGTATTGCTCGGGCACATTCGGGACCTCGAAGTTGATCACATGGCTCACGCCGGGCACGTCGACGCCGCGGGCGGCGATGTCGGTCGCGACCAGAACCCGGTTGTAGCCCGACTTGAAGGCGGCCAGCGCCCGCTCGCGCTGCGGCTGGCTCTTGTTGCCGTGGATCGCGGCGGACTTGATGCCGTCGGCCTCGAGCTTCTTCACCACCTTGTCGGCGCCGTGCTTGGTGCGGGTGAAGACGAGCACGCGGTCGATCGACTCGTCCTCCTTCAGCACCTGTGCCAGCAGCGCCTGCTTGTCGGCCTGATGCACGAGATAGCCGGTCTGGTGCACGCGCTCGGCAGTGGTTGCCGGCGGCGCCACCGAGACCTTTTCGGGCTCGTTGAGATACTGGCTGGCCAGTTCGGCGATGGTCTTCGGCATGGTGGCCGAGAAGAACAGGGTCTGGCGGCGGCGCGGCAAGAGCGGAATGATCCGGCGCAGCGCGTGGATGAAGCCGAGATCGAGCATCTGGTCGGCCTCGTCGAGCACCAGAACCTCGACGTTGTCGAGGTTCATCGCCTTGCGGTCGATCAGGTCGATCAGCCGGCCCGGGGTGGCGACGAGCACATCGGTGCCCTTCTGCATCAGCCGGATGTTGCGATTGATCGGCACGCCGCCGAAGACGGTGCCGATGGTGAGCCGGAGGAACTGGCCGTAGGTCTTGAAGCTCGCGGCGATCTGGTTCGCGAGCTCGCGGGTCGGCGCCAGCACCAGCACGCGGGTGCTGTTGCGCGGCAGCGGCCCGGGGTTGCGGCTGAGCCGGTCGAGGATCGGCAGCGCGAAGGCCGCGGTCTTGCCGGTGCCGGTCTGGGCGATGCCCAGAAGGTCGCGGCCCTCGAGAACCAGCGGGATCGCCTGGGTCTGGATCGGGGTCGGGGTGGTGTAGCCGGACGCAACGAGCGCCTCGACGAGGGGCTTCGCAAGCGCGAGGCTGGAAAATTCGGTCATGATATGCCTTTGCAGTCAGGATACACGCAGAGACCTGCGCCGGGTTGGCGCAAGGCTGCGGGCGCTAAGGAGACGGCCCGCGTGAATCGAGACGTAGGAAAACAGGTGTGCCTGCCGGGTCGGGGCGCTTCGCGGAACCTCCGCGCTGCTTCACGCAGCCCCGCCCGCGGACCATGTTGTTCCGCCGGCACAGCGCTGAGATGGCTGTTGCGCCGCGGAAAGTCAAGCGCGGTCCGCCCGGGCGGGAGGCCATGGCGGCGGAGCGTGGCTGTCCGGCACCCGCGTTGGGCGGCCGCACAAATCCTTGAACAGTCCCGGCCCTTGGCCTAAACCCGGCGCCTGACGCGGCGCAGGGGGAGCGATATCATGGGCGATCTGATGCAGGGCAAGCGTGGCCTGATCATGGGCGTCGCCAACGACAAGTCGATCGCCTGGGGCATCGCCCAGGCCGTCGCTGCCGAGGGCGCCGAGCTCGCCTTCACCTATCAGGGCGAGGCGCTCGGCAAGCGGGTGACCCCGCTCGCGGCCTCGGTCGGCTCGGACCTCGTTCTGCCCTGCGACGTGACCGACGAGGCGTCGATGGACGCGGCCTTCGCCACGCTCGCCGAGCGCTGGGGCCGGCTCGATTTCCTCGTCCATGCGATCGGTTTTTCCGACAAGGCCGAACTGCGCGGCACCTATGTGGAGAATACCACGGCGGCGAACTTCAATCTCACGATGAATGTCTCGGTCTATTCCTTCACGGCGGCCGTGCAGCGTGCCCTGCCGCTGATGACCGAGGGCGGCTCCTGCCTCACGCTGACCTATTACGGCGCCGAGAAGGTGATGCCGCATTACAACGTCATGGGCGTCGCCAAGGCCGCCCTCGAGGCTTCGGTCAAGTACATGGCGATGGATCTCGGCCCGCGCGGCATCCGGGTCAATGCGCTCTCCGCCGGTCCGATCAAGACGCTGGCCGCCTCCGGTATCGGCGATTTCCGCTACATCCTGAAGTGGAACGAGTTGAACGCGCCGCTCCGACGCAACGTGACGCAAGAGGATGTCGGCAAGTCCGGCCTCTATCTCCTGTCGGACCTCTCCTCGGGCGTCACCGGCGAGACCCATCACGTCGATGCCGGCTACCATGTGGTCGGCATGAAGGCCGAGGACGCCCCTGACATCGACGTGGTCACCGGCCGCAAGGGCGCCTGATCGGGCGCTGACATCCCCAGGAGATATTCGCCATGGCCGACCGCCTGCCGCACGAAAAGGGCTTCCACATCTCCTGGGACCAGATCCACCGCGACAGCCGCGCGCTGGCGTGGCGGCTCGACAAGCAGGGACCGGACGACGGGGCGTGGCGGGGCGTGGTGGCGATCACCCGCGGCGGCATGGCGCCCGCGATGATCGTTGCGCGCGAGTTGGACCTGCGGACCGTCGACACGATCAGCGTGAAATCCTACGACTGGCAGAAGCAGGCCGAGGCGGTGGTCCTGAAAAAGCCGAGTCCCGAGCTGATGGGCGCGGATGGCGAAGGTGTGCTGATCGTCGACGACCTCGTCGATACCGGCAAGACGCTGGAACTGGTCCGCACCCTCTACCCGAAGGCTCACTTCGCGACAGTCTACGCCAAACCGCAGGGCCGGCCGCTTGTCGATACCTTCATCACCGAGGTGAGCCAGGACACCTGGATCTTCTTTCCGTGGGACATGGCACTGCAATACGTCCGGCCTTACCGGGGCGAATGAAGGCCGTTCCGGTCTTCACTCTCGACAAGCCCCATGGGATGCACGACGCTCGCGGGTGAAAACACGGGGGGAGGCATGTCGTGGCCGATTATCAATACCTGAGCACGGACGAAGTACGCCGGGTCTGCACGGAGCTCGGCCTGCGCGACTGGACGGCGCCGGGCGCCGGCAAGGTCGATGCCGCCGAGGCGGAGATCCTGCGCGATCTGGTCGGCGGCGAGGCCGCGCATATCCCGCTCGAGGACTTCATGCAGGGCCTTTCGGTGGAACTCGAGCACGGCACGGAATTTCCCGATGCGAACGTGACTCAGAACCATCCGGTGCTGACCGCGCGCATCGTGCTCGCCCATCTCAAGGAGGGCCTCGACTATTATGCCCGGCTCGAGATCATGGAGCTGGAGATGGATCTCGACGGCGCGATAGCCGCGGGAAATCCCGGTCGAATTGCCAAGAAACGCCGGGATCTTGCCGCGGCGCGTGCCCGGCTCGAGGACGCGATCGCGCGCCACTCGTCCTGACCGCTGAGCTTACCCGGGGCAATCCTGCGCGTCGCGGGCTGCCTCGAACCGCCAGAGCGTGACCGGATCATCCGGATCGGGGGTGAGCACCAGTTCTCTTGGTCCGGCCACCACCACGCCGGCCTCGCGCTCGCCCTCCGCACCGGTCCAGGACAGCAGGCCGTCATCGCGCCAGCGCCAGTAGCCGAAAAGCGCCGGGCCGCGGCAGCGACCCTCGATCAGGACCCCCTCGGAGAGGAAGACCCGGTACTCGCCAGCCTCCGGGTCGACCCAGATCCGGTTCTCGACCAAGGCGGCCAGGCCGTCATTGGCCGCCCCTGCCCCGGGAAGGCTGACCGGGACGGCCTGACAGCCGGCAACGGTCGCCAGCATCAGGGCGCCGAGGAGGGGAACTGCAAGAGGAACGGCCATGACGGCGATCCTAGCGGCAGGTGCACCGCTGCGCGACTGCAAAGCGATGCCGACAGGGCGAGGGTGCGTCGGATGTCGGGAAATGGTGCGGCTGAGAAGACTCGAACTTCCACGGGAGTTACCCCACAGCGACCTCAACGCTGCGCGTCTACCAGTTCCGCCACAGCCGCACTGTCGCGGCTTCTAGCAAAGCCCCCAAGGCGCCACAAGCGTGAAACGCGCCCCTTTCGTGCAGTGTGCCGCACCGGCAATGAGGCCATCCGACCGGACCCGAAGACGGGCTTCGATCGGTACTGGCAGGCAGCGTACCCTCCGGTTTATCCTGCACCCGTTCAGCCGCAACCGGAGCGCCGATGCCCCGCGATACCGACGTCCGCCGCCTTCCCGACTGGCAGATCAGTCAGGGCCTCGTGCCCTACCCCGATGCGATCGCCGCAATGGAGGCGCATGTCGCGGCCATGATCGCTGGGAGCGCCGGTGAGAAAGTCTGGCTCCTCGAGCATCCTCCGCTCTACACCGCCGGGACTTCCGCCGATCCCGGCGACCTGCTCACGCCGGACCGTTTTGATGTTCATCAGACCCGGCGCGGCGGTGAATACACCTATCATGGGCCGGGACAGCGCGTGGCCTATGCGATGCTCGACCTCAACCGGCGCGGGCGCGACGTCCGCGCCTATGTGACCGCACTCGAAGACTGGGTGATCGGCACGCTCGCCGAGTTCAACGTCACCGGCGAACGCCGTGCGGGCAGGGTCGGCGTCTGGGTCACCCGCCCGGACCGGCCACCGCTGGCTGATGGCAGCCCCGCCGAGGACAAGATCGCCGCTATCGGCGTGCGCATCCGCAAATGGGTGACGTTTCACGGGATCGCCATCAATGTCGAACCCGACCTCGAGCATTTCTCCGGCATCGTGCCGTGCGGCATCCGCGGTTACGGCGTGACCAGCCTCGTCGATCTTGGCCTGCCGGTGACCATCAGCGATCTCGACGTGGCGCTGCGCAGCAACTTCGAAGCGGTGTTCGGTCCGGCCTGACGGGGTCTCGTCATGCGGCGGGATACGGATAGGTAAAGAACACGTAGTGCACCGCATTCAGACCGAAATGGCACAGGATCGCGGCTTCGATACGCCCGCTCAACCAATAGGCGTAGCCGTAGCCCAGACCCGCGACCGCGGATGCGAGGATGAGTGCCGCGCCGCCGGCGACATGCGCCAGGCCGAAGATGAGGGCAGACGCGACGATTGCCAGATGCGGGGACAGTCCCCGCGACGACGCCTCCCGCACGAGTTGCGACTGCAGCAGGCCACGAAAAAGCGCCTCTTCGGGCAGACAGACGGTCAGGAGGTTGAAGACGGACCAGAGAATGAACCCGTTCGGCGTGAAATCCCAGGCGAGAACGCCAGCGAGGAAAGCGAGCGATGGCACGCCGATCGCGGTCAGGATGATGACCGGAGCTGCGCGGCGCAAATTCGTTCCGATTTCTGTCGGTCGGGATATCTCCCGGAGGGCGAGGGTGAGCAACAGGATTCCGGCGCCGACCTTGTCGAGCGAGATCCATTTTTCATAATCGGCGCCGGCTCCGATCCGCTCCGGACCGATGACGCGAATGCCCTGAAAGCCCGGTACCAGGTGAAGAAACATCAGTGCCGCAGCCGCAACGAGCGCGAACCACAGGGCTCTGCTTTGGCCGCCATACCCATAGGCGCCGGAGATTGCCGCGAAGCCCGCAAGAGCGATCAAGCCCGCCGGAGCGACGAGACCTGAAAACAGACCGCCGATGGCCGCCACGACCAGCAGTCCGACGGCTGCGGGGGACGACAGCCAGATCGCGGCAGCGGATGCCAGAGTTGAGGCGATGAAGAGCTGCTCCGCCGGGTCAGCGTCGCGGATCAGGTCGATCATGCCGGCGGGCACGATTTCATCTCAGATCGGGTGGGACAGCCTCCGCCGTCAAGGCTTCAAGCGCCGCATCGAGACCGACCACGGTGGAGTCCTTCTCGCCCAGACGCCGCATCGAGACCGTGCGATCTTCGACCTCGCGATGTCCGACTGCGAGGATCACCGGGACCTTGCCGAGCGAGTGTTCCCGGACCTTGTAGTTGATCTTCTCGTTGCGCAGATCGGCCTCGGCACGAAGCCCGGCCTTGCGGAGCCGCGCGACCACTTCCTCGGCATAGGCGTCGGCATCGGAAATGATCGGCGCCACAACCACCTGCCGGGGGGCCAGCCAGAGCGGGAAACGGCCGGCATGTTCCTCGATCAGGATGCCGATGAAGCGCTCGAACGAGCCGAGGATCGCCCGGTGCAGCATGTAGGGCCGGTGCTTGTCGCCGTCCTCGGCGACATATTCCGCCCCGAGCCGCTCCGGCAGGTTCGGGTCGACCTGAAAGGTGCCGCACTGCCATTCGCGGCCGATCGCGTCGGTGAGCTTGAAGTCGAGCTTCGGGCCGTAGAACGCGCCCTCGCCCGGATCGATCTCGTACGCCGCCCCGACGCTCCGGATCGCGTTCTCGAGGGCTGTCTCGACCTTGTCCCAGGCTTCATCGGAGCCGATCCGCACGTCGGGCCGCGTCGAGAGCTTGATCTCGAAGGTCTCGAAGCCGAGATCGGCATAGACGCTCGCCAGGAGGGCGATGAAGCCGGCGCATTCCGCCTCGATCTGGTCCTCGGTGCAGAAGATGTGCGCGTCGTCCTGGGTGAAGCCGCGCACCCGCATCAGGCCGTGCATCGACCCGACGGCTCGTAGCGGTGACACGCTCCGAATTCCGCCAGCCGGAGCGGCAGGTCGCGGTAGCTCTTCAGCCCCTGATTGTAGATCTGGACGTGGCAGGGGCAGTTCATCGGCTTGAGGGCGTTGATGCGCTTTTCCTTCGCATGCTCCTCCTCGACTTCGACGATGAACATGTGCTCCTGATAGGCCTCCCAGTGGCCGGACGCCTCCCAGAGCTTGCGATCCACCACCTGCGGCGTGCGGATCTCCCGGTAGCCCGCGTCGCGCAGCCGGCGGCGCATGTAATCCTCGAGCGTGCGGTAGACCGTCCAGCCGTCCGGGTGCCAGAACACCATGCCCGGCGCCTCTTCCTGCAGGTGGAAGAGCTTCATCTCGCGCCCGAGCTTGCGATGGTCGCGCTTCGCGGCCTCTTCGAGCCGGTGCAGATGGTCCTTCAGGTCCTGGCGGTTGAGGAACCCCACGCCGTAGATGCGCTGGAGCATCGGACGGCTGCTGTCGCCGCGCCAGTAGGCGCCTGCCACCGACATCAGCTTGAAGGCATCGGCGGGCACCTGTCCGGTATGGGCGAGATGCGGGCCGCGGCAGAGGTCCTGCCAATCGCCGTGCCAGTACATCCTGAGCGGCTGATCCTCCGGGATCGCCTCGACGAGCTCGACCTTGTAGCTCTCGCCGGTCGCCTTGTAATGCGCGATCGCCTTCTCGCGGGACCAGACCTCCCGGCGCACCGGATCGCGCGCGGCGATGATCTGGCGCATCTTCGCTTCGATCCGCTCGAGATCCTCGGGCGTGAAGGGCTCCGCACGGTCGAAATCGTAGTACCAGCCGTTCTCGATCACGGGCCCGATGGTGACTTTCACGTCGGGCCAGATCTCCTGCACGGCGCGGGCCATGATGTGCGCGAGATCGTGGCGGAACAGTTCGAGCGCCGGAGCGGTGTCCTTCGCGGTGACGATGGCGAGAGCGGAATCGGCCTCGATGGCTTCCGAGAGATCGGCCAGCCGGCCGTCGATGGTGCAGGCGAGCGCCGCCTTGCCGAGCGATTTCGAGATGTCGGTCGCGATCTCGCCGCCTGTCACACCGGCGGGATAGGGGCGAATGGCGCCATCGGGGAGCGTGATCGCGACCTCCCGGCTTGCGGTGGTTGCATCGGACATCATCGCTCTCCCTTGGTTTCGGCGCCTACGGAACGCCCGGGTCTCAGGACGGTCGGGTTTATCGGCTGGGTTGCGGCTGTCAAGCGGCGTTGCAGGACGGCACGGCGGTTGCTACGACCGGTTTGCATGGAACATGACAGTCTCGATCTCGGCGACGGCCGCAAGCTCGCCTATCACCGATCAGACGGCAGCGGCCCCGGCATCGTCTTCCTCGGCGGGCTGCGCTCCGACATGACCGGCACCAAGGCGACCTTTCTCGAGGATCATGCCCGGAGCCGCGGCCGGGCCTTCCTGCGTTTCGACTATACCGGGCACGGGGCCTCGACGGGCACCTTCGAGGACGGGTGCATCGGCGACTGGGCGCGCGATGCCGGCGATGCGCTGGAGCGGCTCACGAGTGGCCCGCAGATTCTGGTCGGATCGAGCATGGGCGGCTGGGTCGCTCTTTTGCTCGCAAAACGAGTGCCCGAGCGGATTGCCGCATTGGTCGGCATCGCTGCTGCCCCCGATTTCACCGAGGATTCGATGTGGGCGAACTTCGACGCCGAGACCCGCGCGGAGATCGAAAGCGCCGGACGCGTGGTTCTTCCATCCGACTATTCCGACGATCCCTACGTGATCACCCGGACCCTGATCGAGGACGGCAGGCGGAATCTCGTCTTGCGGGCACCCCTCGATCTGCCATTTCCGGTGCGGCTCCTGCACGGCTCGGCGGATGCGGATGTTCCGGTCTCGGTCGCATTGCGACTGCTTGAGCACGCGACGTGCCACGATCTCCGGCTCGCGCTGGTCAAGGATTCAGACCACCGTTTCAGTGGCGAGCGCGAACTCGCTCTCCTAGCGGCGACGCTCGACGAAATCGACGCACTCGTCTGATTTCATTGGGTAAGGCTCAGACCGTAATTTGATGGGCCGCAATCCTGGGCGTCTGCTGCCGAGCGGTTGCCACTGGCAAACTCGAACAGAATGTTCGGGTGCGGCCCGGCCAGGTCCGGCCGGGCCGCACCCGGGACCGGATTAGGCCTGTGCCGAGAGACGCTCGATCTCTTCCTTGAGGTGCAGTTTCTTGAGCTTGAGTTTCTTGATCCCGATCTCGTCGGCAGCCGGATGACGCTGCTCGCATTCGATCTTCTCCGAAAGCGCCTGATGCTTCTTTCGCAGTTCGGTCAGGTGGGCACTCGTGCTCATTCTTTCCTCCAGTTGTGACAGGACAACCAGATCAGTAAAGCACGGTTTCCTGCACGTGTCACGCGAACCGAACCCGGACCGGCAGGAGACTGCCACGCGGCTCGAGAGCCCGGCGAAGCCATCCGCGGAGGCGATCGGGATCTGCGAGGGTCAGCAGTCCACCACCGGCGATCGCGGTGAGGCCGATCATGCTGGCCAGCCCGATCGTCTCGCCGAACCAGATGAAACCCACGGCCATTGCGGTGAGCAAATTGAAATAGAGGAACGGCGCGAGCACCGTGGCGTCGGCCCGCTGGTAAGCCAGGACCGTGAGACCATGGCAGATCGCCGAAATGCCTCCCAGCGCGAGCGCGCCCAAAAAGAGGGCCGGGCTGAGATGCGGAAGCCCACCGGCAAAGGCAAACGGTGCGATCAGGAACGACCCGAGCAGCGACTGCACGGCAAGGGTGGAGAGCGCGTCGGTCCGGTCGGAGGCCCCGCGCGTGGCGGCAAGGTAGGTGCCAAGCAGCGCGCCACCGAGCAGAGCGAAGATGCTGCCAGCCTCGATCCCCGCGTCGGGTTGCATGAGGATCGCCGCTCCGACGAAGCTCACGGCAGAGCCCAAGAGCCGGGTCGTTGTGGGCCGTTCGCCCCAAATGATCATGCCCAGAAGGCCGGAAACGATCGGTGCGATCAGAAAGCCGCCCACGGCCTTGGCCATGGGGACCATTCCCAGCGCTGCGATCAGCGAGGTCATCGCGCCCATGATGAGTGCCGTGCGCACCACCTGGCCCACGCGGTCACCATCCGGCACGACGATCCGCCGGCCAGTGCCCCGGGCCAGTGCGACCGCGATCAGGCCGGCAGAGAAGTATCGAAGGAAAGCGATCATCATCGCGGAGTGGTCGGCAGAAAGCGTTTTCGCTACCGCATCTACTGCAGGGGTAAGGGTCATGGCGACAACTAGGAAAAGAACACCTGCCTGCATCTCGCGCTACTCCTCGCAATTCCTGCACGGTCGCCACCGACAGGCACACTCATTAGTTGTTTGTTAAGGTGAATTACCACCTTAACGTGTATCCGGCAAGAGGGCATGCATATCCCGCAAGACTTTGTTCATTTCAATTGTAGTGCGACCCCCATCCATCATGTGAGAACTTCCTTCATGTGCAGTTAACGGTGGCCATAGCTTCAACTCTGCTGTCCGTCCTTTGCGAGCCCGGACCAGAACCCGGCCCGCCGGCCGACCGACCCGTGGCGCGACCGGCAGCACGTCCACCGCGCCGGCGCGCCCCGCCAGTCCGGTCAGGATATCGGGCAACCGTCCCGCGAGATGAATGATGGCGAGCACGCCGTCGGGACGCAGCCGGCGCAGTGCCGCATCGAGCCAGTGATCCAACCCCGCCGTGCCCTCGCGATTGGCGAGATCCCGCCCCGGATCGACGGACGCAGCGGCCCGGTCCGCCATGTAATATGGTGGATTGAGCAGGACCGCATCGAAGGAGACCATGCGCAGAGCCTTCGGCATCGAGCGGAGATCCCCGTCATGCAGTTGCATGGGCAGGTTGTTTTCCGCGGCGTTGCGCCGAGCAAGATCGGCATAGTCGGACTGGATCTCAAGGCCATGCAGATCGAGCCCCGGCACCCGGCGCGCAAGACAGAGACCCGCCGTGCCGACACCGCAGCCGAGATCCAGCACCTTGTCACCAGGGCGCACCGGAACGAAGGCCGCGAGCAGGACCGGATCGGTCGCAGCACGGTAACCATGTCTGGGTTGCAGGAGTGTCAGCCGGCCGCCGAGAAAGTCATCTCGCGTCAGCGCGCCCTCGGGACGGCTCATGCAGGTTCGAGATCACTGACGTCGTTGTCGCGCAGGATGGCCCGTGCCCGGAATGCGTCACGATCCGCAACAACCAGGCGCCGCGGGAAGAGACCTATCCCACCCTCGAGGATGCTCATGTGGACGTCCAGAACGAAGCAGTCTATACCCTCCGCGCGCAGCAGGGCGGTTGAGAAGGCTATGACCGTCGGATCGGTGGTCTTGATGATCTCCTTCATGCTCCGACACTAGAATCCGTTCCGAGCGAGGTCGAGGGCCAACATCGATGACCACTGCCATCCGCGCCGAAACACCGGTCGAGACCCTGCAGCATCTTCTGGCCACCGACATGGACGCGGTGAACCAGCTGATCCGTGCGCGCATGGCGAGCGAGCACGCGCCACGCATTCCTGAAGTGACCGCCCATCTCGTCGAGGCCGGCGGCAAGCGGATCCGTCCGCTCCTCACGCTCGCAGCGGCGCGGCTCTGCGGCTATTCGGGCGAGCATCACATCCGTCTCGCAGCGACCGTCGAGTTCATCCATACCGCGACGCTGCTGCATGACGACGTGGTGGACGAGAGCGGACGGCGGCGTGGACGGCCGACGGCCAACCTGCTCTGGGACAACAAATCCAGCGTTCTGGTAGGGGACTATCTCTTTGCGCGGTCGTTCCAGTTGATGGTCGAGACCGGATCGCTCCGGGTGCTCGACATCCTGTCCAACGCGGCGGCAGTCATCGCCGAAGGTGAGGTTCTGCAACTCACGGCCGCGGCCAATCTCGCGACCACCGAGACAGTCTATCTTCAGGTGATCCGCGGCAAGACCGCGGCCCTGTTTTCGGCGGCGACCGAGGTCGGCGGCGTGATCGCGGATTCCGGCGAAAAAGCGACTTCGGCGCTTTTCGACTACGGCGATGCAATCGGCATGGCATTTCAGATCACCGATGATCTGCTCGACTACGGCGGTGCCGCGGCAGCACTCGGCAAGAATACCGGAGACGATTTTCGCGAGCGCAAGATGTCACTGCCCGTGATCCGCGCCGTGGCCGCCGCAGACGCCGAGGAACGGGCCTTCTGGGTCCGGACCATCGGGCGCGGCGATCAGAACGCGGGCGATCTCGAAACTGCGATTTCGATAATGAAGCGTCATGGAAGCCTTGATACCACACGGGCGACAGCCCTTGATCACGCGGCGCGCGCCCGGGCGGCGCTGCAGGGCTTTCCGCCCGGCGATATCCGCGATGCATTGACGGAACTCGCCGATTTCGTGGTGGCGCGGATCGTCTGAGGACGCGCGTCAGCCGACGGGGGCCGCGACCACCCACCAGCCGGGATGGGCCTGCCGCAGCGCCTCGGCTGCGCTGAGTGCCTCCCGGTCGCGCGCAAACAAGCCGAAGCAGGTGGCGCCGGAACCCGACATTCTCGCCAATGCACAGCCTGGCACGGCGGCAATCGCGTCGAGAACCACCTCGATGCGCGGTTGCTCGCGGCGGGCCGGCGCTTCAAGATCGTTGCGCTGAGCGGCAAGAAAGTCGAAGAGATCGTCGGTCGACGACATTGGCGGCAGGTCAGGCATCGGAGCATTGTCGCGCGACGCCAGTCCGGAGAATACGGTGCCGGTTGCGAGCGGGAGACCGGGATTGACCAGAACGGTCCAGAACGGCGGAAGGTCCACCGGCTCGATCAGTTCTCCGATTCCGCGCATCCGGCTTGATCGCGGCATCAAGCAGACGGGCACGTCGGCTCCGAGGCCCGCCAAGGCGGACCGATCAGGAAGTGGTCGACCCCAGAAGCGAGCCAACAGCCGCAGGGTGGCTGCGGCATCGGACGACCCGCCGCCGATGCCGCTTGCCACCGGCAGGGACTTGACGAGGTGCAGCGCAGCTCCGGGGCCGACGCCTTCCGGGCGCAGAAGCTCAGCGGCCCGCATCACGAGATTGTCGGCACCAGAATGCAGGTCGGCACCGAAGGGCCCTCCGAGGCTGAGGGAAAGACCGGTGGCCGGCTCGGCCTCGATCAGGTCTCCCACCGCTGGGAACACCACGAGGCTGTCGAGCAGATGATAGCCATCGCCACGGCGACCCGTGACATGAAGGGCAAGGTTGACCTTCGCCGGCGCCAGCTCGCGCCACATGCCTCCGGCTTCGGCCATGCCGTCAGCCGTCCGACGTGGTCTGCTCTTCCTCGAGAACCTGATCGAGACCGATCTCGAGCTTGCGTCGGACGCGTTCCATGTCGAGATCCTCGGCGGGTCCGAAGGACAGCGCGCGGCGCCACTGGAACTCGGCCTCGCGCTTGCGACCAACCTTCCAGAGCACATCACCGAGATGATCGTTGATGACCGGATCGTCCGGAGTGAGTTCGACGGCGCGCAGCATGTGCGGCACCGCTTCCTCGTAGCGCCCGAGCCGGTAGAGCACCCAGCCGAGGCTGTCGGTGATGTAGCCGTCGTCCGGCTGTGCGGCCACGGCTGTCTCGATCATCTCGAGCGCCTCGTCCAGATTGCGTTGCTGCTCGACCATCGAATAGCCGAGATAGTTCAGCACCAGCGGCTGGCCGGGTTGGAGCTCCAGCGCTGTGCGAAAGGCGGCTTCCGCGGTATCCCAGTTGCCGGCCCGCTCGTTGGAGATGCCGCTTGTGTAGAAGATCACCCAATGCGCTTGCTGCGGCGAGTTGATCAGCGCGATCGCGTTGCCGTACGCCTCCGCCGCCTCGTCATATTGCTCGTCCGTCCGCAGCGCATCGCCGAGCGCCGATTGCGCCTCGATGTTCTCGGGATGCGCCTCTGCGAGGTTCCGCAACGCGGTGATGCCGGCTGCCGGGTCTCCCGAGGCCCGCAGAGCGTTCGCGCGGCGAATTTCGGCGCTGATCGACCAGGGCGAGGATGCCGGAACATTGGCAAGGGCTGCCTGTGCAAGCGCGTACTGTTCCTGGGATTCGAGCAACTCGGCCGTCAGCATATGCGCCTCGACCATGTCCGGTCGGATATGCTGCGCGAGGCGGGCATGGATCAGCGCGATGCGTCCGGATTCCGGTGCATCGAGCGCATCCGCGAGGGTGAGAAACGCCTCTGCGGCGCCATCCCGGGCGCGGGTCACATGGGTGAAGGGCACTTCCTCGCCAGCCGCGAGCCTGTCACGGAGATCGACCAGTTCTGCGTCCGGAACCCCGCCTGCGAGCGCATCGTCCAGAATGGCGACAGCATCACTCTCGCGGTCGATCTGCGCGAGGACTTCGGCATGGGCGAGAAGGGCCCCGCGATTGAGATGAAGCGGTCCGTCATCGTCTCCTGCAAGGATCGTCTCGGCGGAAACGAAATCACCGGCCATCGCGAGCGCGAGCGCCTTGTGGTACTGGCCGTAGGCGGTCAGGGCCGGATTGCCGTTGATCGCATCGAAGCGCTCCCGCGCCGCCGGGAAATCCTGGCGGCCGACGGTGATCCAGCCCGAGACGAGACCGCCAAGCAGCGGGTTGAACCCCTCGGCGCCGCGCTCGATCACGGCCTCCGCTTCGGTGAAATCCTCCTTCGCGAGTGCGTCGGACAGGTGTACCAGCGCGACGATCTGATTGTCCGGATCGTCAAGCGCCAGAGCATCGGCGTATTCGACCGCCGCCGCAACGTTTCCAGCGGCCACGTGCATCACGACGGCGTTCTGCAGGAGGCCCGGATTTCCGGGGTCGGCTTCCAGTGCACGCGCGTAGTATTCGGCGCCCACAGCGTAATCATCGTTCAGGTCGGCCTGCATCGCGGCGAGATAGGCGCCCGACAGGCTCGCTGCGACGGAGGCCCCAGGCATGGCCAGCCCGAGCAGGAGGGCGACGAACACGCTTCTGCCCAAACGGGCCGGGTCGATCTGCACGGGATGTCTCTCCGGGTCTTGAAAAAGGGTCTCGGCGCGCGCGAGCCTATGATGCCCGCGCGGTCCATGCAATCCGAAGCGCCTTCCGGAATGTCTACCGGGTGATCACATGTTGGGGTAGTTCGGACCATCACCGCCCTGGGGGGTCACCCAGGTGATGTTCTGGCTCGGATCCTTGATGTCGCAGGTCTTGCAATGGACGCAGTTCTGGAAGTTGATCCGGAAGCGCGGGTTTGACCCGTCCTCGTCGCGCAGCACCTCGTAAACCCCGGCGGGGCAATACCGCTGCGCCGGCTCGTCGTAGCGCGGAAGATTGATTTCGATCGGAACATCGTCGTACTTGAGTGTGAGATGCGCGGGCTGGTTTTCCTCGTGGTTGGTGAAGGAATAGGCCACATTCGTCAGGCGGTCGAAGCTGAGCACGCCGTCCGGTTTCGGATAGTCGATCTTCTCGAAGCGCTCCGCGCGCCCGGTCGCCTCTGCGTCGCTCTTGCCATGGGCCATGGTACCGAACATCGACGCGTTCCCGAAGATCGAGTTCCACCACATGTCGAGCCCGCCGAGGGCCAGCGATGTGCCGAGACCGTAGCGCGACCACATCGGCTTCACGTTGCGCACTGGCTTGAGGTCGGCCGCGATCGGGCCGGTCTTCACCGCCTCGGAATAGGCCTCCAGCTCGTCGCCCTGCCGGCCGGCGGCAATGGCTGCATGCGCGGCCTCGGCAGCGTGGATGCCCGAGAGCATCGCGTTGTGATTGCCCTTGATGCGCGGCACGTTCACGAAGCCCGCCGAACAGCCGAGCAGCGCGCCGCCCGGGAAGGTGAGCTTGGGCACCGACTGCCAGCCGCCCTCGGAGATCGCGCGGGCGCCGTAGGCGACGCGCTTGCCGCCCTTCAGAAGCTCGGCAACCATCGGATGATGCTTGAATCGCTGGAATTCCATGTAGGGATAGAGGTGCGGGTTCTCGTAGTTGAGATGCACGACGAAGCCGACATAGACCTGATTGTTGTCGAGGTGGTAGATGAACGAACCGCCGCCGGCGTTCTTGCCGAGCGGCCAGCCCATCGTGTGCACGACCCGCCCCTCTTGGTGGACCTCCGGGCGTACTTCCCAGATCTCCTTCATGCCGAGGCCGTATTTCTGCGGCTCGCTGTCGTCGGCAAGACCGAATTCGGCGATCACCTGCTTTGACAGCGAACCGCGCACGCCTTCAGAGAGAAATACATACTTGCCGAGCAGTTCCATTCCCGGCTCGTAATTGGGCCCCGGTGCGCGGTTTTCGTCCAGCCCGAATTCCCCGGCCACGACACCGCGCACGGTGCCGTCCTCGCCCCGGACGAGCGCGCTTGCGGCCATGCCCGGGAACACCTCGACGCCGAGTGCTTCGGCCTGTTCGGCCATCCAGCGGCAGACATTGCCCATCGAGACGATATAGTTGCCGTGATTTTTCATCAGGCGCGGCATCGGCCAGTTCGGAATGCGTGCCTCGCCGTGCTCGGTCATGAAGTAGAAGCTGTCCTGCGTCACCTCGGTCTTGATCGGGGCGCCGCGATCGCGCCAGTCCGGGAACAGCGTGTCGAGACCCACCGGATCCAGCACGGCGCCGGAGAGAATGTGGGCGCCGACCTCGGAGCCCTTTTCGAGAACGACCACCGTCAGATCCGGATCGAGCTGCTTGAGCCGGATCGCCGCCGAGAGGCCGGCCGGACCGGCGCCAACGATGACGACATCGTACTCCATCGATTCACGCTCGATCAGGGTCATGCGGTTTCCTTTCCGGCAAGGCTGCGGCAGCAAGTGCGGGTGACTATCCCAACCGGCGCGCGAGGGTCAATCGCGCCTCGGCGTCAGGCGCCTCCGTATCGGGGGTTTCCGCACGGTTCTGACGCTTGCGATGGCACTTTGACCTCCATATGGTTGCAACTTCGCTGTCCGAAAGGGCCACAGGGTGCAGCGAGGCAACTGGTCGCGGCCGGAAGCGCACGCCCCATCGTAAAGGCGACCCGGACGATGGTCCGGAATTGCAAGGAAAGACGTGAATGGAAAAGGTGCCGCTCACCAGCAAGGGTTTCGCGCGTCTCGACGCGGAGCTGAAGAAGCTCAAGAGCGTCGAGCGTCCGGCCGTGATCGCCGCGATCGCCGAGGCTCGCGAACACGGCGACCTGAGCGAGAACGCCGAGTATCATGCCGCCCGCGAAAAGCAGAGCTTCATCGAGGGCCGGGTCAAGGAGCTCGAGAGCATCCTCAGCCGGTCCGAGGTCATCGATCCATCGAAATTCTCCGGCACGATCAAGTTCGGCGCGACAGTGCGCCTCCTGGACGAAGACACCGAGGAAGAGCGCCGTTTCCAGGTGGTCGGTGAGCCGGAAGCGGATGTTGACGCAGGGCTTCTGAACATGAAATCGCCGCTTGCCCGTGCGCTCATTGGCAAGGAAGCCGGCGACAGCGTGGAGGTGCGCACGCCCGGCGGACTGCGCAGCTACGAGATCCTCGAGGTGATCTATCGATGACGTCGCGGCCGATCCGCGTCCGGCGGACGATGGCGGCGTGATGGCCGCACGCAATGCCTCGCTATCCGGGCTCTGGACCCGCTTCGGAGGCTTTTCGCTCCCCCGACGCTGGGCCCTTGCGCTCGGCGTCCTGTGGGTGGTTGTCGTGACAGCCTACGCAATCGGTTTTCTCGGCGTCGCCACCGAGACGCGCGGGCGGGGCACCGTGTTTCTCGACGGCCTGTTCCTCCTGATGGCACTGGTCCTGCCGCTGATCCTGCTCTGGCTGGCCGCCTGGCTCGCCGAGGAGCTGGCCCGTCAGCGCGAGGTGATCGCCGCGCTGGCCGAAGCATCTCAGCCACTGATTGATGCGCTCGAGACGACACAGGTCGCCATTGGTGCCGCCGGTGGTCTGCATCGGGCGGCGAGTACCGGCGAAACGGAAATTACCGCGAGCCTCGCCGCGCTGCGGAAGGGGCAGGAGCGGCTCGAGGCCCGTCTGGATGCCCTTGCCTCCGGCACAACCGCGCCGCAGGGCGATGCCCCCCTTCAGAAGGCACCGACCCGGCGGCTCGGCGATCCGGTGATTGGCAAGCCGACGAAGCGGCCTCCGGTCGATCACAGTCTCCAGCCGCCGCTGCCGCTCCTGCCGGCAGGCGAGGACGCACCGCCCGAGCTGCCGGCCGCCGATCTGGTGCGCGCCCTCGATTTTCCCCGCGACGAGCAGGATTTTGACGGGTTCCGCGCTCTCCAGGCCGCTCTGCGTCACCAGCCGCTGGCACATCTGCTGCAATCGGCGGAGGACGTGCTCACCCTGATGTCGCAGGAAGGTCTCTACATGGACGACCTGCCCTCGGAGCCGGCTGATCCCGCACTCTGGCGACGCTTCATCTCCGGCGCCCGTGGTCCGACCATGGCGCCTATCGGTGGCCCTGTCGATGATCATGCGCTCGAAGTGGCGCAGGGTCTCATGCGGTCCGATCCGATCTTCCGCGATACGGCGCTGTTTTTCCAACGGCGGTTTCTGCATGTCCTTGCGGACTTCGCCGGCGAGGCTGACGACCAGGCGTTGCGCGATCTGGCGGAGACCCGTTCCGCGAAGGCGTTCGGCTTGCTGTCACGTCTGAGCGGCGCCTTCGCCTGATTTCCGTCAAAGTCCGAAATCGGCAAACGGCAGATAGCGCACGGGATCGCCGGGACGGACTTCGCAGGCAGGATCGTCCAGTTGAACGAGACCTTGCGCCCAGGAGAGCCCGGAGATCCGCCCGGAACCCTCTGAGGCGAAGACCTCGACCCGACCCGAAGCATCAAGGCGCGCGCGGAGGTATTCGCGACGGCCGGCCTTCTTCGACTTTGTGAAGGCCGCGGGAAGCATCAGTCCACGCGGGCCTTCCCAGGGCGCCCCGGCAAGCCGAAGCAGCGCGGGACGGGCGAAGATGAGTGTGCAGACGAAGGCGGCGACCGGGTTGCCGGGCAATCCGAAAACCGGCCTGCCCTCCCAGACACCAAGCGCCAGAGGCCGTCCGGGCTTTATCGCGATCCGCCAGACAGTGAGTGCTCCGCACTCCCGCAGGAGCCTCGAGACGTGATCCTCGTCCCCCGCCGAGGCGCCGCCGCTTGTGAGGATGGCATCGGCGCGCGCGGCACCGTCGGCCAGAGCTGCGCCGACGGACTCCCCACTGTCTGAAGCATGGCCGAGGTCAACTGGCTCCATGTCCCAGCGGCGCAGGATCTCCAGAAGCATCGGCCGATTGGCATCCGGCGTCTGGTGAAGCTTCGACGCCATCTCAGGCGCAACGATCTCGTCGCCGGTGGACAGAACGCCGACCCGCAGCTTCCGACGCACCGGAAGCACACCGAGCCCGCAAGACGCCGCGAGGGCGAGATCCTGCGGCGCGAGCCGGTGCCCGGCGGGAAGCAGCACGGAGCCGGCCATGCTGTCTTCTCCGGCCGGCCGCGTATTCGCTCCGGGCTTCAGGCCAGCCCTGAACCGCACCTCACCATCTGCCGGCGTCACGTCTTCCTCCATAACCACCGTGTCCACGCCAGCAGGCAAGACGGCACCGGTCAGGATCCGCACCGCTTGACCGGCCGGAACCTGCCCTTCAAGGGGCTGTCCGGCAGCCGCGCGGCCATCCACGAGCGGCAGGGAAAACGGTGCGGGACCAAGGCTCGCATGGGCGAAACCGTAACCGTCCACCGCCGCATTCGCTGCCGGTGGATGGCTGCGGCGGGCGCGGATCGCTTCGGCGAGCAGCCGCCCACCCGCCAGAACCAGTGGCACATGTTCGACCGACGCGACGACATCGAGGCCATCGCGCAACGTCGTGAGCGCAGCATCGACCGGCACCCAGTCGACGCCGGGAGGCAGCGCGAAACAATCGTTGCGCAGGGGCTTCAGCCCAGGTGTCGAGGCGGTGCCCGCGCCGAGGATCCAGCCCTCTTCCCGAAGCCGGGCCGGATCGATACCTGTCGAGTCCGGCGCCGTGAACAGGTTCGCCAACTCACCGAGACCGTCAAGCTCATGAAAGTGTCGCGCCAGTTCGGAGACCTGGATCGCGTCGAGAACCTCTCCCTCTCCCGCCTTGAGGTTCAGCAAAGAGGGATAGATCTCGGCGAAGACCAATGGCGCCTCGGGCACCTCGGCGCCGGTCTCCATCGGCCAGATTGCCACAGCATCCCGAAGCCCCGGATCGTTCCGCAACCGCCGCAGCAGCGGCTGTCCCGTCAGCGCCTGACTGCCCACCGAGCCGGTGGTGTAGAGCTTCCAGACCGGCTGCGCCCCGGGCACGATCTCCTCGACACGGCGACGTTCCGGCAGGCCATGACCCGTACGCGTCTTTCCGCGCTCGGGCAGATCGGGCAATTCCAGTCCGGATGGCCTGCCCCAGAACGGCCCCTCGCCGGGGAAGAAGCCGTTCAGTGTGGCGGCGACCTCGAAGCGGTTGTTCGCATTGTCCGGACCGTCCCGGAGATGCGTCGCCAGCCAGTCCCAGACCGCCATCGCCGATGCCCGCCCGGTGAGCCGTTCCGCGAAGCCCCGGGGATAGCCGAAACTGAAATCGAAGCCGACGAGGACGCGGCGCCCGGCCATGCGCGCGTCGGAGAGAAAGCCGCGGATCCAGACCTCCGCGGTCGCACGGGTCCGGAAGTAGCGCGGTTCCCCGGCGTCATGCCCCGCGACGCCGATCCAGATCGCATTCGGCGATGGCGCTTTCGGGCTCGGGGTCGCCGCCGCGGACCAGTCCACGATCACGATACTGTCGAAGAGCCGGCTCACGACAACTCCGCTTGCGAGAGCACGAAATCGGCGATGCCTGTAACATCGTCGAGGTCGAACACCGGCACGGAAAGGCCCTCAAGGCTGGTGTCGGAAGCAACCGCGACGATCGAGGGATCGCCCGCCGCGATCAGATCCTGCGCCGTGGCAGCGCGCCGGGCCTCGATCTTGGGATGCCGCTCTCGCTTGAAGCCCTCGACGAGGACCAGATCGACCGGATCGAGCCTTGCGATCAGATCGTCGAGCCGGGCCTCCGGCGCTCCGCGCAACTCGCTCATCAAGGCCCAGCGCAATCCGGAGGAGATCAGCACCTGCGCCGGCGCCTGCCTGCCGGTGACGATGGCTGTCCCGGCCGGGCTGGTCCACGTCGAAGGCATGGTGTGCGTGCTTTATCGTCGAGACCGAGACGCCCCGCCCGGTGATCTCGGCCACCAGCCGCTCGACGAGCGTGGTCTTGCCGGAATCCTTCCAGCCGGTGACCCCGAAGACCTTCACGACACGGCCGCCAGAAGCGCCTCTGCCGCAGCAAGGTCTTCGGGCGTATTCACATTGAAGAACGGATCGGGCACCCGGTCGTGGAACACCGCCCGCGCGCAGCCTTGCGGTTCGGTCCAGGCCACCACCTTTCGCAGACCGTCCGCTAGGGCGGCCCGCAGATCGTCTCGCAGATCGACAGGCCAGTAGCCGAAGGTCGGATGGCGGTCGAGCCGGCCATCTTCGCCCGGCGTCATCGCCATCGCGAGCGGCGTATCGCCGGCGACGGTCGCGGTACGCAGGGCCCGCACCAGATCGTCGGGAAAGAACGGCGTGTCGGCTGCCGCCGTGACAATGGCCTCGGCTCCCTGCCCGGCCGCCCAGTCCATCCCTGCCAGCACGCCGGCCAGCGGCCCGGGAAACCCGCCGACGCTGTCGGGCAGCACCGGAAGCCCGAAGGCCGCGAACCTCTCCGGGTCACCGTTGGCATTGAGCGCGAGCCCGTCGACCTGCGGGCGCAGCCGGTCGATGACATGCGCAAGGATCGGTCGGCCGCCAAGCGACAGAAGGCACTTGTCCCCGCCGCCCATCCGGCTGGACTGCCCGCCCGCAAGGATCACGCCGAGGATCACGCCTCAGCACTCCGTGATGCCTTGCGCCGGGCCTTCTCCGGCTCGTCGGCGACCGATGCGGGATCGGCATCGCGCAGGAGCCGGCCTTCGCCGGCGAGGCAGACGAAGCGCCGGCCGCGCATCCGTCCGATCAGCGTGAGATCCACCTGCCGGGCGATCTCGACGCCCCAGGCCGTGAACCCCGAGCGGCTTGCCAGCGCCGGGATGCCCATGAGCGCAGTCTTGATCACCATCTCGGACGTCAGCCGCCCGGTGGTGTAGAGCATCTTGCCATCCGGCCCGACACCGTTCAGCGTCATCCACCCGGCGATCTTGTCGACGGCGTTGTGGCGGCCGACATCCTCCATGTAGACCAAGGGGCGCCCGCCTTCGCAGAGCACGGTGCCGTGGATCGCGCCCGCTTCGAGATAGAGGCTCGGCGTGGTGTTGATGATCTTCGCCAGCGCGTAGAGATCGGAGGTGCGAATTTCAGTGCGCGGCAGTTTCAGCCCTTCGAGCCCCTCCATCATGTCGCCGAAGACCGTGCCCACCGCACAGCCCGAGGTGCGGGTCTTGCGCTTGAGCTTGTCCTCGTAATCGGTCTCGCGGTCCGTGCGCACCACGACCGTCTCGATCTCGTCATCGTAATCGACGCCGCGGATCATGTCGTCGGCCCGCAGCATGCCCTGATTGCGCAGATAACCCACAGCGAGCTCGGCGGGATAATCCCCGATGGTCATCGCGGTAACGATTTCCTGCCGATTGAGATAGATCGTCAGCGGTCGCTCCTCGACCACGCGCAGGTCGCAGGACGCTCCGTCCTGATCGGTGCCGGTGACGGCGCGGGTCAGGCGGGGGGATGCGGGATCGGGGGCGACGATATAGCTTTCGGCAGTCATGGGCGGTCGGGGTCCCTTCGAGGGGCTTGCGGCGCAGGCAGGCGTCACGTTAGACGAGCCCGACGCCAAGCAACAGACCCCTGAAGGATTGCAGATTTGGGCCGGAAGCCGCTCCGTTCCGCCTTGTTTCTCGGCATGCGCGATTGCGCACCGTTCATCCTTGTGGCTGTGCCTTTTGCCCTTCTCTTCGGGGTGCTCGCCACGGAAGCCGGCTGGAATCCCGTCCAGACCTTCGCGATGAGCTTCGTGGTGATCGCCGGGGCTTCGCAGTTCACCGCCGTTCAGCTGGTCAAGGAAGGTGCGCCGTTTCTGGTGATCGTGCTGACCGGGCTTGCGGTGAACCTCCGCATGGCGATGTATTCGGCCTCGCTCGCCCCGCATCTCGGTTCCGCCCCGCTCTGGCAGCGCGCACTGGCGGCCTATTGCCTGACCGACCAGACCTACGGGGTTTCGATCCACCGCTTCACCGAGCGTCCCGGAATGCCGATCGATCAGAAGATGGCCTATTTCCTCGGCGCGGTGCTGGCGATCTGCCCGCTCTGGTACGTGTTCACGATCGTCGGCGCCTTGGCAGGTCAGGCGATTCCGCCAGCCTACGCGCTCGATTTCGCGGCGCCGATCACCTTCATCGCGCTCTTCGCCCCGGCGCTGCGCAGCCTGCCGTATCTGGCGGCGGCCCTGGTGTCGGTCGCGGCGGCGCTTCTTCTGGCCTGGATGCCCTACAATCTCTGGCTGCCGGCAGCGGCGCTCCTCGCGATGGGCGCAGGCGCCGGTGTCGAGGTGCTCCTCGAGCGACGGCGGGTGCCATGAACGATGCGCTGATCTGGTCGGTGATCGTGGTGCTGGGGCTCGGGACCTGGCTGATCCGGTTCTCGTTCATCGGGCTCATCGGCGACCGCGCCCTGCCGCTCTGGGCCGTCCGGCTCCTGCGCTATGTTCCGGTGGCGGTCCTGCCCGCTCTGGTAACTCCGCTGGTGGTCTGGCCCTCGGCGACCGCCGGAGCGACAGACCCCGCACGCCTTGCCGCAGCAATGGCGGCTCTTGTGGTCGGCGCCTGGCAACGCAGCGTGCTGGGGTCGATACTTGCCGGGATGGTCACGCTCTACGCGGCGCTGTGGATCCTGGGGTAAGGCGCTGCAGAGCGGGCATCCGCTCTGCAGCTGGTCCTGCGACGAGGTCGAGACGAGCCTTATTCGTTGAGGACGTCGACCACGAGAAGTCTCGGGCGTGCCACCACAATGTTGGGTCAGCTTGGCCTGAATCTCGGCGTTGGTCATCACGGTGTCCATCTGGCTGTTCATTGCTTCCAGCTCGGCGATGATCGCCATCTTCCCGGCATTGTCCATTTCGCCGTATTCGAGGCAGGTCAGAGCCGCCATATCCTGCGCCATGACAGGCATGGCAATGGCCACGAGCACACCCGCGGCAACCAGTGTCTTCTTCATGGGAAACCCCTGTTGTTTATTTGACCCGAATCGGGCCGCGAAAAGGTTAACCGAATCCTTGGACAAGGTCTTTGCCATTTCACGCCAAAATGGAAATGGATCAGATCGGGAGCGCGGTGGTGTCCACGACCGTGCGCAACGCGAAGCTCGAATGCATCTGCGCCACATGGGGCAGACGCGAGAGATACTGACGATGGATCCGCGCGAAGTCCTCGCTGTCTTCCGATGACACCTTGAGCAGATAGTCGGCGGTTCCCGCCATCAGATGGCATTCCAGCACGTCCGGGATCCGCGCGACAGCCCTCTCGAAGGCGTCGAGAATATCGTCGGCTTGCCGCGCCAGGGTGATCTCGACGAAGACCGTCGCGCGACGGCCGATGCGGCGGGCATCGAGCAGCGCGACATAGCCCCGGATTATCCCGTCGGCTTCGAGCCGCTGCACCCTCCGGTGGCACGCCGAAGGCGACAGGGCCACCGCCTCGGAGAGGTCCTGGTTCGAGATCCGTCCACGCGCCTGCAGGGTCCGGAGAATCTTCAGATCGAGCGTATCCATACGCCATTTAGCAAGATCCGAGCGCTGTTTGGCAATTCCTTCGATGAATCTGGCCGCGACTCGGAGCTTTCCGCTGCGACTTCGCAACCACTTGCGGCAAATTCCGCGCTAGAGTGCCGCGAGCGTCCAGCCAGCAGGCCAACCGGGAGGATCAGATGCGCATCGGATGTCCGAAGGAAGTGAAGAACCAGGAATACCGGGTCGGGATCACCCCGGCGGCGGCCCAGGAAGCGGTCCGGGCCGGGCATGAGGTGCTCATCGAGACCGCAGCGGGGGCCGGGGCAGGCTTTCCGGATGCCGATTACGAAGCCATCGGCGCAGCGATCGCCGACACGGCGGAGCAGGTCTTCGCCGAGAGCGACATGATCGTGAAGGTTAAGGAGCCACAGGCGGCGGAGCGGGCCATGCTGCGGGAGGGGCAGGTTCTGTTCACCTATCTCCATCTGGCGCCGGACCCGGACCAGACGCGCGATCTCCTCGAAAGCGGCGTGACGGCGATCGCCTACGAGACCGTGACGAACCGCGCGGGCGGGCTGCCGCTGCTGGCGCCGATGTCGGAAGTGGCGGGCCGGCTCGCGCCGCAGGCCGGAGCCTGGGCGCTGCAGAAGGCCAATGGCGGTCGCGGCGTGCTGATGGGCGGCGTGCCCGGGGTCGGGCCCGCGAAGGTGACGGTGCTCGGCGGCGGCGTGGTCGGCACGCAGGCGGCGCGGATCGCGTCGGGAATGGGCGCGGAAGTGACCGTGCTCGACCTGTCGCTGCCGCGGCTCAGCCATCTCGACGACGTGTTCGCCGGGCGGTTCTGGACCCGCTATTCCTCGCGGACGAATCTCGAGGAGCTGCTGGCGGAATCGGACATGGTGATCGGCGCGGTGCTGATCCCCGGTGCCGCGGCGCCCAAGCTGGTGAGCCGGGCCGATCTGGGCCTGATGAAGCCAGGCGCGGCCATCGTCGACGTGGCGATCGATCAGGGCGGATGCTTCGAGACCTCGAAGGCGACCACCCATGACGACCCGATCTACGAGGTCGACGGGATCGTGCATTACTGCGTGGCGAACATGCCGGGGGCCGTGTCGCGGACCTCGACGATCGCACTCAACAACGCGACGATGCCGTTCCTGCTGGCGCTTGCCAACAAGGGGTGGAAGCGGGCCTGCGCCGAGGATCCGCATCTGATGGCCGGCCTCAACACCCACGCCGGAAAGCTGACATACGCCGCCGTTGGCAAGGCGCAGGGGATCGACGCGATCACGCCGGAGGCTGCTCTCGAAATGTGAACGGACGGGGGCGCGCAACGTGAAACACAGAGTAAGCCATTGATCATAGTGGCGTGTGTCTTGCGAAACCAGCGAACCTGGTTCGCGAAGTCGCTCGGCAGCACCGGGGGGAAGGGGAAGAGGCCCCCCGGCGCTTTCCTCCGCAAGAGCCCCGCAGAAGCGGCACGGCAACCCGGCGTCGCGGAGCGGCACGGCTTCCTGCCCGCCGCCATCGGCCGAGTGCGGAAAACAGCGAGCCGACCATGCCGGTGAGGCGCGGTTTGGCGACGGCGCCATCCTAGCCAGAGGTCCGCGGCATCTCGGGGCAGAAGCCGTGCGTGGCGACGGTCTCGGCGGGCTGCAGGCAGGTCTGGTCCGGGCGGACGAGTCGTCTTGCGGATCAGGTCAGCCAAGTGGGCGGCAGTGACGGAAACACGTTGTTCGCAGGCTGGATCGGTTGACCGGGCGCGGGTCTGGCGTCAGGCTTCGGTTATCGCCGGGAGTCCGGTGCGCCTTGGGTTTTCCGATCGCGCTCCGGCGCCGTGGAACGCGCTGGGCAATTTTGACACAGCGGAGGATTGCGGCGAATGGAGTTTCTCCACCTGACGGAAGACGAGAGCGGCCTGTCGCACTTCGCCGATGTGCCGATCGCGCTCGATGCGGGCGATTTCGCTCCACCTGCACCGGCGATGCCGATCTCGGCGCCCGAGGGCTGCAGCAACCTGCTCTACCTCGTGCTGCCCGCCGGATGGGGCGGGGCGCAGCACCGCTCGCCGCGGCGGCAGGTGGCGTTCTGCCTGGCCGGGCGGCTGCGCGTGGAGGCCGGGGACGGCGAGGTGCGCGAGATCGGGCCGGGCGGCATCTGGCGCATGGAGGACGTGACGGGCTCAGGCCATACCACGACGGTACTGGGCGATACGGATGTGCAGCTGGCGATCGTTCAGCTGGATTGAGACGGCCCGAACGACACCCGGGCACCCGGCGGCGTTCGGGCCCCGTGCGGCCCGCCGGATTCGGGCGGTGCTATTCCGCCGGAGCGGGACTGCGGCCTTCCTTCATGATGTCGCGGATTTCGGCGAGGAGTTGCTCGGAACTCGGTGCATCCTCGGCAGGAACCTCTTCGGCCTCGGCGGCCATGGCGGCTTCCTTGACCTTGTTCACGCCCTTGACCAGCAGGAACACCACCCAGGCGACGATGACGAACTTGATCACCGCATTGATGAAGGCGCCGTAGCGGATCGCGGCGGCATTCTCGCCGTCGCCGAAGCGCATGACCATGTCGGAGAAATCGATACCACCGATGAAGAACCCGAGGAGCGGGTTCACCAGATCGTCGACCATCGAGGTGACGATGGCGGTGAAGGCCGCGCCCATGATGATGCCGACTGCCATGTCCATGACATTGCCGCGGGCGATGAAGTCGCGGAATTCCTTGATCATTTCTGGTCTCCGTTGAAGGCGACACCGCTCAGCGCGGCAGGGATCCGGTCAGCACGTAGTCGAGAAGCTGCACCACCTGGGCCGGGGTTTCGGCGACGGCGAGGGCGGCAGCATCGACTTCCTTGAGGGCATGGGCGTGGTCGGGGCCGTGCAGCACGATCAGCGACTTGCCCAAGGCCGCGGCCATGCCGGCATCGAAAGCGGCGTTCCACTGCTTGTACTGGTCGCCGAAGCGGACCACGACCACATCGGCATCGGCGATGCCCTTGCGGGTGCGGATGGCGTTGAGGCTCGCTCCCTTGCGATCGTGCCAGAACTTGTCCGGCTCCGCCCCGAGGATCGCCACACCGCAATCGTCGGAAGCCGCGTGGTCGGTGACCGGGCCGGCGAAGTCGACATCGAGGTTGGCCGCTTCGGTGCCGGCGCGGATCTCGTCGCGCCAGTCGGTGTGAATCTCGCCGGACAGATAGACCTTCAGTTTCATGGCTCTCCCTTTCTTCAGCTGCGCAGCGCGCCACCGGTCGCCTTGGCAACCGCCGCGACGATCTTCTGCGAGACCGCCTCGATCTCGCTCTCGGTGAGGGTGGCTTGGGTCGGCTGGAGCCGCACGGCGATGGCCAGCGACTTGCGCCCCTCGCCCATCTGAGACCCCGCGCGCGCCCCGTCGAAGACGTCGAAGATCGAGACCTCCGAGATAAGCGCCTTGTCGGCCCCCTTCGCGGCGCGGATCAGCGCCTCGGCGTCGACGCCCGCATCGACCACGAAGGCGAAGTCGCGCTCGACGGCCTGCAGGTCGTGGAGGGCGAGCGGCGGCCGGGTGGTGCCCTTGCGGCGCACCTCGGGCAGGGCGTCGAGAAAGAGCGTGAAGCCCACGGCCGGGCCCTTCACGTCGAGATCGCGCAGCACCTTGGGGTGAAGCTCGCCGAAGACCGCGAGCACGGTTTTCGGCCCGAGACCGACGATGCCGTGGCGGCCCGGATGCCACCAGTCCTGCGCACCACGGCGGATCATCGCGCCAGCGGGGGCGCCGAGCGCCGAAAGTACCGCTTCGGCATCGGCGCGTGCGTCGAAGAGGTCGACCGGGCGGCGCGCGCCGTGTGGATCGCGCGGACCGGTGCGGCCGATGCGGATGCCGCTCGCGAGCAGGTGCTGATCGCCGGGCTCGGCGCCGTGGAAGGCGTGGCCGACCTCGAAGAGCGCGACATCGGCAAAGCCGCGGGCCTGGTTGCGGGCGGCGGCGCGCAGAAGGCCGGGCAGGAGTGCCGGGCGCATATGGCTCATTTCCGAGGAGATCGGGTTTTCGAGCTCGGTCGCGGCGTCGCCCCCGCCGAAAAGTGCCGCGGCGGCGCGGTCGACGAAGCTGTAGGTGACGCATTCGTTGTAGCCGAGCGCCGCGATCTGACGGCGGGCGAGCCCCGAACGGCGCTGCATCGGGGTGAGCACGGGGCGCGCGACGCTGGCGCTGCGCGGCAGGGGTTTTCCCTCGAGGCGCGAGAGAGAGGCGATGCGGGCGATCTCCTCGACGAGGTCGGCGTCGCCCTGCACGTCGGGGCGCCAGGACGGCACGCTGACCTCGATCCGGCCGTCCGGGGCGTCGCTGGGCGTGAAGCCGAGGTCCGTGAGGATGCGGGTCTGCGTCATCGCGGGCGATGTCCATGCCGACGAGGCTGGTGACCCGTGCGGGGTCGAGGCTGTAGCTGCGCGCGGTATCGGGGACGGTGCCGGCGGTGAAGACCTCCGAGGGCGTCCCGCCGCACAGATCGAGGATCATGCGGGTGGCAAGCTCCATGCCCGGTCGGGTGAAGGCCGGATCGATGCCGCGCTCGAAGCGGTAGCGGGCGTCGGAATTGATCTTCAGGCGCCGGCCGGTGCGGGCGGTGCGGGTGGGATCGAAATAGGCTGCCTCGACGATGACGTTGACGGTCGCGTCGGTCACGCCGGTGCGCAGGCCGCCCATGACGCCGCCGATGCCCTCCGGGCCGTGATCGTCGCAGACGAGGGTTTCGGAGCCGTCGAAGACGTAGGTCTTCTCGTCGAGGGCCTTGAGGCTTTCGCCCGGGCGGGCCAAGCGGACGGTAACCGCGCCGTGGACCTTGTCGGCGTCGAAGACGTGGAGCGGGCGGCCGCGGTCGTAGGTGAGGTAGTTGGTGATGTCGACCAGCGCGGAGATCGGGCGCAGGCCGATGGCGGTAAGGCGGTCCTGCAGCCATTTCGGCGACGGGCCGTTCGTCACGCCACGGATCATCCGACCGAGAAAGAGCGGGCAGGCTTCGGTGGCGACGTCCGGTGCGAGGTAGACCGCGACCGGGCTGGGCTCGACGCCGGGGACCGGCTCGATGGCCGGTGTGATGATCCGTCCGAGGCCGCGGGCGGCAAGGTCGCGGGCGATGCCGGCGACGGCGAGGGCGTCGGGGCGGTTGGGGGTGATGGCGATCTCGATGACGGGGTCGGTGGGGATGAGGTCGATGTAGCGGGTGCCGACTTGGGCGTCCGCGGACAGCTCGACGATGCCGTCATGGGCGTCGGAGAGCTCCATCTCGCGCTCGGAGAGCATCATGCCGTGGCTCTCGATGCCGCGGATCTTGCCGACCTTGATGGTGGTATCGATTCCGGGGATGTAGTCGCCGGGGGCGGCCACCACCACCTTGATGCCGGCCCGCGCATTGGGCGCGCCGCAGATGATCTGCGTCTCGCCTTGGGCCGTCAGCACCTTGCAGACCTTGAGCTTGTCGGCGTCGGGGTGCTTCTCGGCTTCGAGCACATGGCCCACGGTGAAGGCCGCGAGCCGGGCTGCGGGGTTCTCGACGCCCTCGACCTCGAGGCCGAGATCGGTGAGCGCGAAGGTGATCTCGTCGAGGCTCGCCTCGGTGTCGAGATGCTCCTTGAGCCAGGAGAGCGTGAATTTCATGGACCTGCCCCGTGGTATGTTCGGGCGCGGGTTTAGGCGATCCGACACGGCTTGGGAAGGGCGGGGACATCGGCGCGGAAGGCTTGCAGGACGCGCGTCAGACATCCGTGGGCCCCGGCGGCAGGAGTCACCACGCCGGGCTCGATCACGGCCGGCAGCCGGCGCGCGCCATCAAGCACGCTATCCCGCCGCCTTACTCGGGCAGGGGCTCGCAGCCGGGGCCGACATCGCACTTATCAACGCATCAGTCTTTTCGGTCTGTCGCCGATAACTAAGGAAACCGCGGTGGGTGTTCAGGTTGCAGTCGCCCGGTGGGGGGTGCTGCTGGCACGACCTAAGGATGCGGTGCTGCAGCGATGCAATGCCAGCATCCTTTGGCTTTGATCAAGATCATGGAAACAGGGAGCCACAGTTCATATTCGCGGGTGTAGGGCCTCTACTTCCGCAGGGGCTTTCATGCTCCTAGTAGCAAATGATTTAGGAACGAAAGTGCTCAAGCCAATTTCACGCAGCATCGCCGCGGCTCTTGTGCTCTTCCTTCCGGTGACGGGCGAAGCTGGAGTCAGCGTCGTTGAACGGTTGGCCCCGGGTCAGCCGCCATTGGTGGAGGCACATCTCGGCAACTACCGAGGACATCTGGAAGGCGGCTATCCGGAGAACTCACTGGCGGCTATAGAGCACGCGATCGAGATCGGCGCCGATTGGGTGTATGTCGCTGTCCAGGTGACGCGGGACGGGCGGTACATCCTGATGCACGACCCGACGCTAAACCAGACGACTGACGTGGAGGAGGTTTTTTCGGATGGGCCATCAAGCCGTTCCGGCCCCATGGCTGACGCCCGCAGAGATCTCGTGTCGGACTATACACTGGAAGAAATCAAGCAGTTGCAGTTGACCGACGGGTCAGACGGCGACCACCACCCCGTGCCAACGCTGGAAGACGCCCTTGCGTTGATTGACGGTCGGGTGCTGGCTACCATCTCGCTCAAGTCCTTCGAGCGAGACAGCCTGTTGGCGGCGTTCGATGCACAGGACACGGACAACTTGATCCTCTTCTCTACTCTGGATGCGCGGTGGGTTCAGGCGGTGTCGGCCGTCACCGGTATAAAGGTTCAGGCCAGCGACTCGTTCGCGAGGGACCCGGTGGCGCGTCTGGAGGGACTCGCCGAGACATTCGGCCCTTCGTTGGTGTCCGTGGCCGTCAGCACCAGATCCACACGCCCGCTTCCTCCGGAACTGGTGGAGAGAGCGAAACAACTCAAGATCCGGTTGGGACTATACCTGCGCCCTGCCGATATCGCTCTGACCCGGGGCGACACGTCCCCTTGGGAAGCGGCGCTGAGCAGTGGTGCGACAATGTTTACGACCGACCACCCCAGTGCGGTTCTGAAATTGCTGGGCAGGTAGCTCAAGGTCGAGATGCTGCGCGCTGAAGGGGAGAATACCTCCCGGCCAAAACAGGGATATCTCTGCCGCGTCGAAAATCACCTTCTCGCAGTCGCAGTTTTTCTGACGCTCGCCACTGCCTGTTCCGCAATATTCGGCCGCGCACGCGGCCCGAGGAACTGCCTCGGTTGAGCCGGAAATACCCGCTAGTGCTCGTCTTCACTTTGATAGATCACGAGGCTCTCAAGGAACGCGATCAGCTTTTCCTGTTCCGCATCGGACAGCGCTTCGAAGGCCGCCGCACTGTCTGCGCCATCTCCGCCATGTGTCACGACGGCTTCGGCCAAGGTCGTCGCCCGGCCATCATGAAGCCACGGCCCCGTGACACCGACGCCGGCAAGCGACCGCGTCAGGAACATTGATTCCCCCAGACCCAGTGGATCGTCGGGGTCGGAGAGAGCATCGCCCATGTCATGCCGTTTGAAGTCGGTATACCAGCGGGCGAAGGGCTTGCCGCTACCGTCGGTGTCCAGCGATCCAAGCCGATGCTCTGTCCCGTCTGCCAGTTCGATCCGATTGTTCGGTTGCTCCGCGGCAAGATCGAAGGCGATGCCTCTGGCATGTGTCAGACCGTGTATGGCCGGGTCAGACCCGTCCGGAAACACGTCGTCGAAGAAACCGGGGACGCGGCTGGGCTCCCGGAAAGTCGCGTCCTCGAAGGTCATCGAGGGACTGTGACAGTTTGCGCAACCTGTCGATCCGAAGAGATCCTCGCCCTGCAGGATGTCCGACCGCTCGGCCTGTGAGAGCTCGATGAGGTCGAGGTCGGCAAGTTCGATCTTGCTGACCGGTCTTTCCAGAGCGGCCATATAGACCGTCAGAGCCGTGAGATCGCCCACGGTGAGCTCATGGGTGACGCCGTCGAAATCTCCATCCTCGCCGCCGACCAGTTCGACCGCCTGCAAACCGAGTTCATTGTGCGCGGCGCCACGGGTGAAAGAGCGGATCGTCGCGTGATTTCCCTTCCAGCCGAAGGCCTTGATCACGAGATCCGGGTCAATTCCGTCCAATCCGCTGCCGTCGATGTCGACCGCACAAGGTTCCGCCGAAGTCCGTGTGAGCACAAGCCGACCATACGACACGCCTTTGGCCTCCAGATCGGCCAGAGACTGCCCCGTTTCACAGGCCTGAGCGCGCGCGGTCTCTCTTTGGAGATGGAGCGAAAGGCTGATCTCCTCGGCCAATCGTTGCGGGATACCGAGCGCGAACAACGGCAAGGTGTTGCGCTCGAGATATCTGGCCGGATCACCTGTATGTGCCGGATCGACGACGACGTTCAGGGCCACGTCTCCTGCGCCGTTGGCGAATGGCGCATTGTGACACGCGATGCAGGAGGTTGCATTCGCACCGCCTTCGCGCATCGGGGTGTGGCTCGCCCAATCCTGCGGCCCTTTCAGGTCGGCGCGCGGAAATCTCGTGAAGCGGCGGCCTTCACCGATATTCGCCCCGACGCCCCGGTCGGCGGTGAAGCTGAATTCGGTCAGTTCGTCGCCCGCTTCAAAGGCCTCCAGAAAGGCATCCGCGGCTTGACCGGCCTCTATCATGGCATTGAGCGCCGTCTGGTCGACGGGCTCGAGCGCGCCTTCCGACTGCGCTGCAAAGGGGGTGGCGCAGGCAATCAAGGCCCAGAGGGGAATAGTCTTCATTTGGTTATCCTTGTTCGGTTGGGTCACACCCTCCCTGCCGAGTCCGGGAGCCTGCAAAAGACAAGGCATGACACCACATTTCACGAAGGCCTTTCAGGTTTCCGTCGGGAAACGCTGTCAGTCAGCGGAATTCCGCGGATAAGTCATTCGCAGTCTTTGGAAAGCGAGCTGTCGCATGCAGTCGAACACCGAAGTGGAACGTCAGGAGAGCGCCCGCGGCGCACCATGCAAAAGCTGGCCGAGGATCCTGACCCCCAAACGGGTCAGAAGCCTTTCGGGTCCAAGGGGAAGCGCTCGCCGGTGGTCGCCAAACCGGTGACGTTGCGCTGCCACACCGAAGTTCGCTGGGGCGGTTGAGCGGCGTCAGCATTGCGGCGAATCGTGGTTCGGAGTAGGATGTCAATACACCCCCGATCATCCGGAACGTCTGCGACGCGCATTAATCTCGCGCCGTCCTGTCGTTCCATACGGGAGGAATCCTCCATGAAACGAACTGTCTGTCTACTGGCGGCGGCGCTGGCCGTCGGCTTGCCTTCGGCATCGCGGGCCGAGACGTGGACTGAGGCCATCAACGGGGCGACCTGCATCCCCTATCCGGCCTTCACGTCGTCGAACGCGCTGCCCTACAGCTACTTTCTCTACGGCTTCCGGCAGAGTGCCTATTGCCACTTCTCGGTGCCCGACGACTGGAGCGTGAACGACATCTCCTATGTGCTGTTCACCGGCACGACCGATGCCGGGTCCGAGCCGATGCGGGTGCGGCTCTGCGTGCATTCCGCGCCGGGCTTCGGCACCTCCTGCGGTCCCGAGCGCACCATCACGCCCAGCAGCGCCGGGATCAACTGGGTGCAGCTGCCCTATTCGATGCCGAGCTATGTGAGCGGCGCCTATCTGTCGGTGCGGTTTCCGACCGGGCAGATCTCGACGCTGCAGAACTTCATGCCCGTGCTGATCCGTTGAGGAGGATGATCCGATGAGCAAGCTATTTCCTGCCGTGCTGACCGCGTTGGTCCTGACGGGCGCCGCCTCGGCGCAGCAACAGGCGGCGCCGGGCGGGCTCGCGCCCGAGATGTTCGCGGCCCGGATGCTGGCCGAGATGGAGGCGGGCCAGAAGGCCCGGCGCGCCGATCTGCGCCGGCTGGAGGAGGCCGTGAACGCCGAGCCGCGGCGCGACGCCTGGGCCTCGGCCGAAGAGGGCCGGCTGAAGGAGGCCTTCGCCGGGCGCGGGGAGAGGGCCGCGCCTGGTGCGGAGCAGGCCGCAACGCGGGCTGGCGCGGGGTCGCTCGCGATGCTCGACTGTCGCGCGGCGCGCTGCGCGATCGAGGTGACGCTGCCGCAGGACCTGCCGCCGGACCGCCATGTGGCGGAACTGCAGGCGATCGAGGCCTGGATCGCGACGTCGCAGCCCTGCGCCTACACGCTGTTTCCGTCCGGGCCGGGCTCGGACGAGCCGGTCCGGGCCTTCACCGAATGCGAGGGCTGAGCACGCGCGGCGGGCGGGCGGCTCAGGGCGTGAGGCGCAGTCCGAAGCGGGCCCCGAGGATGGCGTCCAGCCGCGCGACATAGCGCGCGGGGCTGTACTCGGTCTCGATCAGCGCGCGGGCGGCGCGGCCCATCCGGTCGAGCTCGGCCGGATGGGCCGCGCACCAGGCGACGTGGTCGGCCATGCGGGCGAATTCGCCGTCGGGGAAGATGAAGCCGGTCTCGCCGTCCCGGACGACGAAGTTGGTGCCGTTGTCGGAACCGCAGATCGCCGGCAGGCCGGCGGCCATCGCCTCCATCGGGGCGACGGACGCCCGTTCGCGCGAACTGGCCAGCACGAGGACGTCGTGATCGGCGTAGGCGCGGCGGCTTGCGGCGTAGTCGAGGTTCTCGAGAAGGCGCACGCTGTCGGTCACGCCCTGGGCGGCGATTTCGGCCAGCAGCGCGTCATAGACCTCGCTCGGTCCGGCTTCGCGCAGGCCGAGCAGTGTGAGGCGGATGCGGCGGTCGCGGAGCAGCGGTGCGAGATGGGCGACGACGTCGCGGTGGTTCTTGCGGGCCTGGTGGAGCTTGCCGACCGACAGCACCTCGAGCGGCGCGCCGGCGGGTCGGGCGCGGCGCGGCGCCGGGTCGGGCTCGATGGCGAAGGGCAGGAAATCGCAGGTCTTGCCCGGCGGCGGCGGCGGCGGCTCCGGGCAGGTCGCGTTGACGGTATGGGCCGGCCAGAGGCCGAGGCGGAGCATGGCCCGGCGGCGGGCATCCATCGTCTCGGCGCCGGTCTCGCGCTGGATGTAGAGGAGGCAGGGAATACCGCGCAGCCGGCAAAGCGCGTGCAGCGCGAGGCTGACCCGGCTTGGATTGCGGGCAATGACAACGTCGGGTCGCTCGGCTGTCAGGATCCGGTTCAGGCTCGCGAAGGGCGGCAGCTTGCGCCGGCCTTCCTCCTGCCAGCCGGGAAGGAAGCTGAGCCCGACGCCGGGGCGGTGGAATTCGGTGCTGTGGCGGGCGCGCACGACGAAATGCACCTGGTGCCCGGCATCGAGCAGGCCGGCGACGAGACCGTCGTGGTTGGGGTGATAGCGCGGGACGGAGAACAGGATCTTCATCGCGCCCTCATGCCGCGAGCCAGACGTCGAGGAAGAGCATGGTGACGAGGCCGATGGCGAGGCCGGCGGTGGCGTGGTTCTCGAAGCCGCGGCGGTGGGTTTCGGGGATGATCTCGTGGCTGATGACGTAGAGCATCGCGCCAGCGGCGAAGGCGAGACCCCAGGGCAGCAGCACCTCCGACAGCGAGACGATAGCACCGCCGATGAAACCTGCGACCGGCTCGATCAGGCCCGTGAGCGCGGCGATGCGAAAGGCGCGCCCCTGGCTGTAGCCCACGCCGATCAGTGCCACGGCGACCGCGAGGCCTTCGGGGGCGTTCTGCAGGCCGATTCCGATGGCAAGCGGGATGCCCTGGGCCGGGTTTCCGTGGCCGAAGCCCACCCCGACCGCAAGGCCCTCGGGGAAGTTGTGGATCGTGATGGCGAGGATGAAGAGCCAGACCCGGCGCAGGGCGATGCCTTCGGGACCCTCGCGGCCGGACTGGAAATGCTCGTGCGGCAGGAAGTGGTTGAGGGCCGCGACGCCGCCCATGCCGGCGAGGATGCCGATAACCGCGATCAGGGCGGGGACGACACCGGCGCCGTAGAGTTCCTCGGCGATGTCGAGGGCGGGGATGATCAGCGAGAAGAACGAGGCCGCGAGCATCACGCCGGCAGCGAAGCCCAGCAGGATGTCCGCTGTGCGGGCGCTGGGGATGCGGCCGAAGAGCACCGGCAGCGCGCCCACCGCCGTCATCGACCCCGCAGCGAGGGCGCCGGTGAAGCCCATCATGGCGGGGGAGAGGCTGGTGAACATGGCGCTCGGCCGCCCTAGCGGCTCAATCCACCCCGGAGTGTCGGCACGTCGAGGGCGGCGAAGCCGTAATGGCGGAGCCAGCGCAGGTCGCTGTCGAAGAAGGCGCGCAGATCGGGGATGCCGTATTTGAGCATGGCGACGCGGTCGATGCCCATGCCGAAGGCGAAGCCCTGCCATTCGGTCGGGTCGATGCCGGCGGCGGCGAGCACCTTGGGGTGGACCATGCCGGAGCCGAGGATCTCGAGCCAGTCGTCGCCCTCGCCGATCCGGAGCTGGTTGCCCTCCCAGGAGCAGCGGATGTCGACTTCGGCCGAGGGTTCGGTGAAGGGGAAATGGCTGGCGCGGAACTTCAGCTCGACATTGTCGACCTCGAAGAAGGCGCGGCAGAATTCCTCGAGCACCCATTTGAGATTGGCCATCGAGATGTCGCGGTCGATGCAGAGCCCTTCGACCTGGTGGAACATCGGCGTGTGCGTCTGGTCGTAATCGGCGCGGTAGACACGGCCCGGAGCGATGACCCGGCAGGGCGCGCCATGGGCTTCGAGATGGCGGATCTGCACCGGCGAGGTGTGGGTGCGCAGCACATGGGGCGGGCGGTTGTCGCCCTCGGGGCGGGCCATGTAGAAGGTGTCCATCTCGCCGCGGGCCGGATGCTCGGGCGGGATATTCAGCGCGTCGAAATTGTACCAGTCGCTCTCGATCTGCGGGCCTTCTGCGACCGAAAAGCCCATGTCGGCGAAGATCGCGGTGATCTCCTCGGTGACCTGGCTGACCGGGTGGATCGAGCCCTGCGCCATCGGTCGGCCGGGCAGCGTCGCGTCGAGCGTCTCGGTGGCGATGCGGGCATCGAGCGCCGCGTCGGCGAGGCGGGTCCGGGCCTCGGCGAGGGCGGCGTTCAACTCGTCCTTCAGGGCGTTCAGAGCCGGGCCGGCGGTCTGGCGCTCCTCGGGGGTCATCTTCCCGAGTTCGCGCATTTTCAGCGAGACCTCGCCCTTCTTGCCGAGGGCCGCGACGCGGACCTCCTCGAGCGCGGCCTCGCCGGAGGCCTCGGCGATGGCTGCGAGATAGCGGTCGCGCAGGGGATTGATGCCGTCCATGTAAGCCGTCCCGTCCGTCATGGTGTCGCGGCGGTGCTAGCGACGGGACCGTGCAATTGCAAGCGCCGGACCGGGAACCGGGCCGTGCGGCGCCCGGTTGGACCGGGAAGAGCGGCGGAAAGGAAGGCGGCATGTTCTTCGACGGCTGGAGCGACCTGGGACGCGTGCTGGTGGTGGGCGCCGCCGCCTATGTCGGCGTCGTGGCGATCCTGCGGGTCACCGGGAAGCGCACGCTGTCGAAGATGAACGCCTTCGATCTGATCGTGACGGTGGCCCTCGGCTCGGTTCTGGCTTCGACACTGCTGAGCAAGGATGTCTCGCTTTCGGAAGGATTGCTGGCGATCGGGCTGCTGTGCGCGCTGCAATATGCCGTGACATGGGCCGCACTGCGCTCGGAGCGCTTCCAGCGGCTGATCAAGGCCGAACCGACGCTGCTGGTCTCGAACGGGCGGGTGCTTGCCGCTGCGCTGAAGGCCGAGCGGGTGACGCGCGAGGAGATCCTTGCGGCCCTCCGGGCGAAGGGGATCGCCGCACCGGCGGGTGCTGCGGCGGTGATCCTCGAGACCGACGGATCGCTGAGCGTGATCCCGGCGGGCGACATCGCCAGGCTCGGGGCGCTCAGCACCGTCGAGGGCGCGGCCGAGGCCTTCGATCCGGCCAGGCTCTGAGGGCTCAGCCCGAGCCGAGGATCACGCCGGCGATCGAGAAATAGATCACCACGCCGAGCACGTCGGCGATGGAGGTGACCAGCGGGCCCGAGGCGGTGGCGGGATCGAAGCCGATCCGGATCAGCAGGAGCGGCAGCGACATGCCCACCAGCGCACCGACCATGACGATGAGGATCATCGACAGCGAGACGGCCAGCGCGACGCCCGGGCCGCCCTGCACCAGACCGATCGCCGCCACGGCGCCGGCCATGGTGAGGCCGAGCAGACCCGCGACGGTGACTTCGCGGGCGAGCATGCGCCCCCAGTCGCGGGCATGGACCTCGCCGGTAGCCAGCGCGCGGATCATGAGCGTTGCCGATTGCGCGCCGGCATTGCCGCCCGAGCCGATCAGGAGCGGCAGGAAGAACAAGCAGTGCGAGGTTGCCGGCGATGATTTCCTCGAAATGCGCGATGCCGGCGCCGGTGACGATGCTGGCGAACACCAGCAGCACCAGCCAGAGGATCCGGGCGCGGTAGAGCGTGCCGATCGCGGCGTCGCGGAAGCTGACCACAAGGGGCTCGATGGTCGAGGATTTGTGAATGTCCTCGGTGGCCGCGCGGGTCGCCACGTCGAGGGCGTCGTCATGGGTGACGATGCCGACGAGCCGATGATCGGCGTCGAGGATGGGCAGGGCGATCAGGTCGTAGCGGGCGATCAGCGCCGCGCACTCCTCGGGATCGGCGGTGAGCCGGGCGGAAACCGGATCGTGCTGCATGATGTCGCCGATCCGGTCTCCGGCGCGGGCGAGCAGGATTTCGCGCAGGCTCACGCGGCCGAGCAGGCGGTGGTCGGCATCGACGACGAAGGCGGTATAGACGGTCTCGGAGTTGATGGCCTGGGCGCGCAGGGCCTCGAGGGCCTCGGGCGCGCTCATGTCCGGGCGCAGGGTGGCGTAGTCCGAGGTCATGATCGCCCCGGCGCTGCCCTCGTCATGGGCGGCGAGCTTTCGCAGATCGTCGCGTTCGGCCCTGGCGAGGGACGGCAGAACGTGGTCGCGGGTCTCGGCATCAAGGCGGTTGAAGAGATCGGCGCGCTCGTCGTGGCTCATTTCGGCCATCATCGCGGCGAGCGCCTCGGTGGGCATGGCGCTGCCGAGGCTCTGCTGGACGGAGGCACGCAACTCGCCGAACACCTCGGCGCGGTCCCGAACCGGAAGCTGGTCGAGCGCCGCGAGCGCGTCGGCGGAATCCATGTGTTCGAGGAGGCCGGCGATGTCGATCGCCTCCTGCACGACGAAGAAGCCCTTCACCGCGCCGAAATCGCCACGGCGCAGACAGAGAACGATCTCGTCGGCGACCACGTCCACCGTCTCGCGGCCGGCGCGGTGAAGCCGCATTCCGGAGAGCCGGTTCGGGGGGGCGGCGTCGGTGGGCATCGGGCGTCTCCGGACGGCGGCGGCGGGCCTCACGCTAGGGCTTCAGCCGGTCACGGGCAACGCCGCTCAGCCCTCCTTCGGCGCGCCGCCGGCGAAACCGCGATAGGTGGCCACGGCGCGATAGGCCGCATCGACGGGCATCATCACGCCGGTGATCGCGGCGGCCTCCTCCGAGCAGAGGAAGGCGACCGCATGGGCGACATGTTCGGGGCGCACCAGCATGTCGAGCGCGCCCGCCGCGCGCATCAGCGCGGGATCCCGCTCGCCGGCATCGATGCGGGCCTGCATGGCCGGGGTGACCACATAGGTGGGGGCGACGCCGTTGACGCGGATGCGATGGGGCCCGAGCTCGACCGCAAGCAGGTCGATCAGGCGCACCAGCGCGGTCTTCGAAGGGCCATAGGCCGGCAGCGGCAGGGCGGCATAGGAATTGACCGAGCCGAAGAGCACCATCGCGCCACCTTGCCCGGCCGCGCGCATCTGGCGGCCGAAGAGGCGGCAGGACATCAGCGTGCCACGGTAGTTCACCGCCCATATCCGGTCGTGGCGGGCCATGTCGGTGTCGAGCACGGTGGAGACGGTCTCGAGGATGCCGGCAGCGGTGACGAGGATGTCGGGCGGGCCGGCCTCGGCTGCGAGGCGGTCCGCGCAGGCTTGGAGCGCATCATCGTCCGCAACGTCGACGGTCGCTGCGCGGGCGGTGCCACCTTGCGCTGCGATCTCAGCGGCCACCGCCTCGCCGCGGGCGGCATCGGCGTCGAGGATCGAGACCGCGGCCCCTTGGGCGGCGAAGCGGCGCGCGCAGGCCTCGCCGAGGCCGCTGGCGCCGCCGGTGATCACCACGTGCCGTCGTGTCATTCGCGTTTCCTCCCGTTTTGCCGGGAGGCTAGCGAGGGCGGTTCGCGCTGGCAATCCGCGAAGGGGTCAGGCCGGGATCAGAACCCGGTCGGCGAGAGTCAGGCCGCCGCCCGCACTTCGGTGCAGCACGAAGACCTCGCCGGAGGAGACGCCCTGCCCCGTGAGCGCGGTGATATTGACCTGATGTGTGACGAGCATCAGCCGCCCCGGCGTGGCGACGATGCGCGCGCGCAGCGCCTCGGTTTGCGCGCCGGCGCGGGCGCGGTCGCGGAAGAACGAGTTCAGCGCCGGTTCGGGGGTGACCGGGCCGAGATCGAGCAGTTCGGCGGTCTCGCGGCAGCGGCACCATTCGCTTGTGAGCACTGCGTCGAAGCCGATCCCGGCCGCGCGCAGGGACTCGCCGATGGCCCGGGCCTGCGCCCGGCCGGCGGCGTCGAGATTGCGCTGGGTGGCGCAATCGCCGAGCCGGAAATTGGCGGGATCGCCGGTGCCGGGCGCACGGGCGTGGCGCATGATGGCCACGGCGCCTGACGCGCGCAGCGCCTCCCACGGCGTGTCGGCGCGCAGCGGGCAGGGCAATGCTGCGAGCGGAAGGGTTGCGAGGCCAGCGATTAGGTGGCGGCGGGTCGGGTGCTGGCGTGTCATGGCGCAAGAGGTAGCGCGCTCGGAGACCACGGCGATCAGTTTGGCGATCCTGTTGCGAATTGACCGGGGACGACTCGCGCGAGCTGACGGCGGATCGGATGGCTCGCGGCGGTGGAGTAGGATGCGACCCGGCGTTCGATACATTGATTGTCCGGGCAGGCCCCGCATGGTCCTATCATGAACCAAACCCGACTCCGGAAAAAGTGGACTCGCACTTCCTGCTCTGGTGTATTTGACAAGAACCTTAGGCAGGCACGAAAAATGCCAAATGGAATGAAGCTGCAGAACAATGAAGAAAATCCAACGATATGCCGAGCAATGTGCTTCAGTGCTGTCTCCATGGCAGGTGATTGTCGGCAGCATTGCAACTTTCGTGACGGCAGTCGCACTCCTGGGCGCCTTGGTTGGCGAAGATGAGCCAGCCTCCGAGACCGAGAACAATCGGCTCGGCGCTGAAGTCTCATCCGGGGTTGCGCCGGGATCTGAGACTGCTGACCACGGGACCGCATTGAGTGATTTTTTGCAGGCAACAATCCTGGGACAGTTTGGCAGGCTTGAAACACGGTGTTCGCTTGACGGTTTGAGCCTGCAGATCCTTTCGGAAACGCCGAAGCAAAGCGGCGGGCGTGCCTCGGTGATCTGGGATTACACGCTCGAAGCACGGGTCAACGGTCGCTTGCTGATGGTCACCGGCCGGACGAACGGAGCCGCCGAAAGCCTCGAAAGTGCCCGCATCGACGCTGTCGGGCGGGTTGCCGAGAAATTCTACTCCAGTGAAATTGTCAAAGAGGAATGTGGTGATGAGACCTGACATCAAGTTCTGCGCCGTTGCAGGCTGCCTGATGATTGCCGGCTCCGGAGCCGGGGCCGCTGAAAACCTCGAGATCGGGATCAACGAACTGGCGCGCGAAATCGTCGCGACCACGCAGGGCGCGGGAGAGCAGACAATTGCGGTCGGCGCTTTCGTCCATCGGGACGGGTCGTGCAGCGATCTGACCAATCTGATCTACGATGAACTGGTCTACAGCCTGTTCTCGAATGCCGGCGAGACCATCAACGTGATCGAACGGGCGGAGCTCGAGCAGATCTTCTCCGAGCAGGAGCTTTCTGTCTCGGGCGACATCGACATCGAGACTGCCAAGGAGCTGGGCCGGATTTCCGGCGTCGACGCCATAGCGCTGGGGTCCATCTCGGATTACGGCGATCAGATCCGGATAAATTCGCGGCTGGTGAGCGCCGAGACCGGCCGGGTCGCCGCCGTGGCCCGCACCGACTTCCCGCTGACAGACAGCACGCGCGACCTGATGAAGAACCGCTCGAGGAGCTTTTGCGGGTTTCGTGAAGCCGGTGCATCCGGGGACCAGACCATGACGGTGGGCGGCGGAAGCGCGGAACCCAGCACCACTTTCATGACGGAGGACTTTTCAGTCAGTCTGGTCGCGGTGGCGGCGGACGACGACGGAACCGTTTCCCGGATCGTTTTCGATATCAATAACATGACTGATTCTCAGGTCCACTTCACGCTGTTTCAGCCCAGAACGTCCTGGCTAAGCGTGTCGGATCAACTTGGTAACTTCATAGAATTTACGAGCGAAACTGCTAGATCGTTCGATTTAAGGGGCGCAGCACAGTGCGATAGCTCATCAATAGATCACTGCGACGGTCAAAATGCTTGGTCAGCAATTGCGCCCAATTCACTTGCAAGGATATCCCTCAGCGTCGTCGATCCGAAGCAAAAAATGTCAGCGCCTGTCTTGATCAGAATCAGTCTTGCTTTATCAATAGATGACGAAATTATTGAAGTTCCAGTCGATTTTAGAAATATATACTTCTAATGGCTTTCTTATTTTGAGTTAAATTCGAATCATTCATCTCGCAAAAGCGTCTCGGCTTCTTCCCGGAAATTTGCAAAGCGCGAAACAGTAAACGCGAAATGCCCCCGGCCTTTCGGGCGGGGGGCGTTCGGGTCTCTCGGTCGGGGTCTCGGCTCAGGCCAGAGCGGCCTTGGCCTGGTCGACGACGGTCTTGAACGCATCCGGCTCGTGGACGGCAAGATCGGCCAGCACCTTGCGGTCCACCTCGATGCCCGCAACGCTCAGGCCGTTGATGAAGCGCGAATAGGTCAGGTCGGCGTCATGGGCGCGCACAGCCGCGTTGATGCGCTGGATCCACAGTGCGCGGAAGTTGCGCTTGCGGACCTTGCGGTCGCGGGTCGCGTATTGCTGCGCCTTGTCGACGGCCTGCTTGGCGGTGCGGAAATTGGTGGAGCGGGCGCCGTAATAGCCGGCGGCCTGCTTGACGACCTTGCGGTGACGGGCGTGGGTCTTCACGCCACCCTTTACTCGGGACATGGTTCAGGCCTCCTTCAGCGGGCGTAGGGCATGTAGGACTTGATGATCTTCGCGTCGGCATCCGAGAGCACGGTGGTGCCGCGCGCCTGACGGATGAACTTGTTCGACCGCTTGATCATGCCGTGCCGCTTGCCGGCCTGTGCTGCGAGCACCTTGCCGCTGGACGTCACCTTGAAGCGCTTCTTGGCGCTCGACTTCGTCTTCATCTTGGGCATTTCCATCTCCTGTGTCGAGGATTGGTCGAAAGACGCGACTCGGCAGCCCTTTTCGCCGGACGCGTCGGTGAAGGCGGGTCTCTATGGGGGGCCGCGGTCCAAGTCAAGCGGTGCTGCGGTCAGGACCGCGACAGACGGGCGCAATCTGGCGCGCTGTCCGAGGACGCGAGCGCCATCCTTGTGACGACCCTCCGTTGCGACAGGCTCACGCGCGCTGTCCGGACGTGGAATGCCCCGCAGAGGCCCGCGCGCCGGGCGGTTACTCCTCGCCCCAGCCCTCGTAGATCGCCTTTTCGTTGCAGACCGCGACGCGCAGGATGTTGGTGGAGCCCGGCGTGTTGAAAGGCACGCCGGCCATCACGACGATCTGGTCGTTCTCGCTGGCGAAGCCGTCGTCGCGGGCGGCCTGGGCCGCACTCACCACGGCTTCCTTGAAGCGACTGACGGGGTGCTTCACGACGACACAGTGCAGGCCCCAGGAGAGTTCGAGCCGGCGGGCTGTCTCCGGGAAGGGCGTGAGCGCGATGACCGGAACGCGCGGGCGCTCGCGGGCGGCGAGAAGCGCCGTGGTGCCGGTATGCGAGAAGCAGCAGATCGCCGCGATATTGGCGGTCTCGGCGATCTCGCGCGCGGCCGAGGTGATGGCATCGGCGACGCTGGAGCGGTGCGGCGCGCGGGCGGCCTCGATGATCTGGCGGTAGATGTCGTCGCCCTCGACCGAGCGGGCGACATTGTCCATCGTGGTGACCGCCTCTTCGGGGTAGTCCCCGGCCGCACTTTCGGCCGAGAGCATCACCGCATCGGCACCCTCGTAGATCGCGGTGGCCACATCGGACACCTCGGCGCGGGTCGGGACCGGGGCGGTGATCATGCTCTCGAGCATCTGGGTGGCGACGATCACCGGCTTGCCGACATTGCGGGCCTGGCGCACGAGGCGCTTCTGGATCGGCGGCAGCGCCTGGACCGGAAGCTCGACGCCGAGGTCGCCGCGCGCGACCATGATTCCATCGGAAGCCTCGAGGATCTCGGCGAAGGCCGTCACGGCGGCGGGCTTCTCGATCTTCGACATGATCGCAGCACGACCCCGGGCGAGATCGCGCGCCTCGGTGACGTCGGCAGCGCGCTGCACGAAGCTGAGGCCAAGCCAATCCACCCCGAGCGCGCAGACGAATTCGAGATCGCTGCGATCCTTGCCCGAAAGTGCCGCGAGCGGCAGGACGACATCGGGCACGTTCATGCCCTTGCGGTCGGAGATCTCCCCGCCGACCACCACTTCGGTGACAGCGTGGGTGGGCGAGCATTCGGTGACGCGCAGGCGGATCTTGCCGTCATTCACCAGGAGGATCGAGCCGGTCTCCAGCGCTTCGAAGATCTCGGGATGCGGCAGGCAGACGCGGCTGGAATCGCCCGGCTCTCCGTCAAGATCGAAGCGGAAGCTCTGGCCCTCGGTCAGCATCTCGGGGCCGTTTCCGAACACGCCGCAGCGCAGTTTCGGACCCTGGAGGTCGGCGAGGATCCCGATGGGGCGCCCGATCTCGGCCTCGACTTCGCGGATATGGGCGTGGCGGCGGGCGATGTCGGCCTGGGTGCCGTGGCTCATGTTCAGGCGAAACACGTCCGCGCCGGCGAGGTGGAGCTTTCGGATCATCTCGACACTGTCGGAGGCCGGGCCGAGGGTTGCCACGATCTTCACGTTGCGCTGTCGCCGGTACGGTTCCATATGGGGCTGTCCTGTCGGGCTTGTGATGTTTGCCCCGGTTATAGCGATTGCCTTCGGCTTTGAAACCGGAATTCCCGCGAGGGCCGCAAAACGGCGGCGACGCGCTGGAAACCGGCACGGCGGCGGCCTATGGTCGCGCGCGAAGCCATGCGAGGATCGAGATGCGAAGCGTACCGGGCGAGGACAGGGGGGAGCAGATGGCACCGCGGCGGGACCACGTGTCCCCGGAGCCGGACGGCCCCGCGACGTCGCCGGTGCGCGGCTCCGGCTCGCCGATGGCCTACGCGCCGGTCGAGGTGATCAATCCGGACGGCGGCTCGCGGATGCTGCTGCTCTGCGACCATGCCAGCAACACGGTCCCGCCGGATGTCGCGGGTGGCAGCCTCGGTCTGTCCGAGGCCGAGATGGCGCGACACATCGCCTATGACGTGGGCGCGCGGGGCGTGACGCTGGAGCTGTCCCGGCTTCTGGATGCGACGGCGGTCATGAGCCGGTTCTCGCGGCTGGTGATCGATCCGAACCGCAGCGAGGACGACCCGACACTCGTGATGAAGCTCTATGACGGCACGATCGTCCCGGCGAACCGCCATGTCAGCGAGGCCGAGCGCGAGCGGCGGCTGGAGGCCTATTTCCGGCCCTACCACGCGGCGGTGACGGCCGAGATCGACCGGCGGCTGGCTGCCGGCACCGAGCCCGCGCTGATCTCGATGCATTCCTACACGCCGAAGCTCAAGGGCCGCCCCGAGCGGCCGTGGCATTTCGGCATATTGTGGCACCATGACGGCCGGATCGCGCTGCCGCTGATCGCGCGGCTCGAGCGGGAGCACGGGCTGTGCGTCGGCGACAACCAGCCCTATTCCGGCCAGCTCGAAGGCGATACCCTGTCCCATCACGGAACGGGGCGCGGTCTGCCGCATGTGCTCATCGAGATCCGCCACGATCTGATCGACACCGAGGCCGGCCAGAAGCTCTGGGCCCGCCGGCTCGCGCCCATTCTCGCGGATGTGATCCGCGACAGCCTCGAGGAGAACGCCGATGGATGACCGGACCCGAACCGAACTCGAAGCCGCCGCCTTCCGAGCCCTGCGTGATCATCTGCGCACGCGGACGGACGTGCAGAACATCGACATGATGAACCTCACGGGCTTCTGCCGCAACTGTCTCAGCCGCTGGTACCAGGAGGCCGCCGCCGCACGAGGCCTCGATATGGACAAGGAAACAGCGCGCGAAATCGTCTACGGCATGCCCTATGACGACTGGCGGGCGAAGTTCCAGACCGAGGCGACACCCGACGCGCGGGCCCGGTTCGACGAAAGCCACTGATCCCGCAGAGGCGCCGAACTCGGCATGTGCTCCCTCACCCGATCGGGTGATGCGGGTAGATTCGGCTTTCCGTAACCTAAATCCATAGCAAGACCCACGAGGCAGTCCTCCCAGGCTACTCGTCAAAAGAAATAGATATACGCAACCGGCCCGAATTTCCGGGTCAATTTTCAAGCGCCATTTCAGTTTTCATAGACGGAGACCGACATGACTGTCGCCGAACAATCCCTTGTGGCCAAATGGAACGAGGTTCTGCTGGACGCGATCCGCACCGGCAGCGCGCTGCCCACCGAGACGACCTACCAGCTCTTCGTCACGCATACCGCCATCTACGATGCCTGGGCAGCCTACGACGCTTCGGCCTCGACGTATCTCTCGGGAGTTGAGCGGCCCGAGGCCGAGCACAGCGACGCGAACAAGGCCGAGGCGATCAGCCATGCGGCCTTCCGTGCGCTATCGGAGTTCTTTCCCGAGCAGCAGGAGAAGCTGGACGCCTTCATGGCGGACCTCGGATACGACATCTCCGACGAAGGCACCGACCCAGGCACGGCGGCCGGGGTTGGCAACAACGCCGCCGCGACGGCTCTTGCCGCCCGCGCCGGTGACGGGTCGAACTATGAGAACCGATACGAAGACATTTCGGATTACGAGCCGGTCAACAGCGCCGATCCGGGGGCGGAGAATGCGCCAGGCGGGGCGCATTTCGACCCGAACCACTGGCAGCCACTGCGGGTTCCGACCGGCACCGTGACGGACGCCGACGCGGACCCGATCGCGACGGACGTCCGCGACCCAGCCCTCATACATCGCCTTTTCGTTGCAGACCGCGACGCGCAGGATGTTGGTGGAGCCCGGCGTGTTGAAGGGACGCCGGCCATCGCGACGATCTGGTCGTTCTCGCTGGCGAAGCCGTCGTCGCGGGCGCCCTGCCGCCTCACCACCGCTTCCTTGAAGCGACTGACGCGTGCTTCACGACGACGCAGTGCAGGCCCCAGGAGAGTTCGAGCCGGCGGGCTGTCTCCGGAAAGGGCGTGAGCGCGATGACCGGGACCGCGGGCGCTCGCGCGCAGCGAGAAGCGCCGTGGTGCCGGTGTGCGAGAAGCAGCAGATCGCCGCGATGTTGGCGGTCTCGGCGATCTCGCGCGCGGCCGAGGTGATGGCGTCGGCGACGCTCGAGCGGTGCGGCGCGCGGGCGGCCTCGATGATCTGGCGGTAGATGTCGTCGCCCTCGACCGAGCGGGCGACGTTGTCCATCGTGGTGACCGCCTCTTCGGGGTAGTCCCCGGCCGCACTTTCGGCCGAGAGCATCACCGCATCGGCACCCTCGTAGATCGCCGTGGCCACATCGGACACCTCGGCGCGGGTCGGGACCGGGGCGGTGATCATGCTCTCGAGCATCTGGGTGGCGACGATCACCGGCTTGCCGACATTGCGGGCCTGGCGCACGAGGCGCTTCTGGATCGGCGGCAGCGCCTGGACCGGAAGCTCGACGCCAAGATCGCCGCGCGCGACCATGATTCCATCGGAAGCCTCGAGGATCTCGGCGAAGGCCGTCACGGCGGCGGGCTTCTCGATCTTCGACATGATCGCAGCACGACCCCGGGCGAGATCGCGCGCCTCGGTGACGTCGGCAGCGCGCTGCACGAAGCTGAGACCGAGCCAATCCACCCCGAGCGCGCAGACGAATTCGAGATCGCTGCGATCCTTGCCGGAAAGTGCCGCGAGCGGCAGGACGACATCGGGCACGTTCATGCCCTTGCGGTCGGAGATCTCCCCGCCGACCACCACTTCGGTGACAGCGTGGGTGGGCGAGCATTCGGTGACGCGCAGGCGGATCTTGCCGTCATTCACCAGGAGGATCGAGCCGGTCTCCAGCGCTTCGAAGATCTCGGGATGCGGCAGGCAGACGCGGCTGGAATCGCCCGGCTCGCCGTCAAGATCGAAGCGGAAGCTCTGGCCCTCGGTCAGCATCTCGGGGCCGTTTCCGAACACGCCGCAGCGCAGTTTCGGACCCTGGAGGTCGGCGAGGATCCCGATGGGGCGCCCGATCTCGGCCTCGACTTCGCGGATATGGGCGTGGCGGCGGGCGATGTCGGCCTGGGTGCCGTGGCTCATGTTCAGGCGGAACACGTCGGCGCCGGCGAGATGCAGCTTTCGGATCATCTCGACACTGTCGGAGGCCGGGCCGAGGGTTGCCACGATCTTCACGTTGCGCTGTCGCCGGTACGGTTCCATATGGGGCTGTCCTGTCGGGCTTGTGATGTTGGCCCGGTTATAGCGATTGCCTTCGGCTTTGAAACCGGAATTCCCGCGAGGGCCGCAAAACGGCGGCGACGCGCTGGAAACCGGCACGGCGGCGGCCTATGGTCGCGCGCGAAGCCATGCGAGGATCGAGATGCGAAGCGTACCGGGCGACGACAGGGGGAGCAGGTGGCACCGCGGCGGGACCACGTGTCCCCGGAGCCGGACGGCCCCGCGACGTCGCCGGTGCGCGGCTCCGGCTCGCCGATGGCCTACGCGCCGGTCGAGGTGATCAATCCGGGCGGCGGCTCGCGGATGCTGCTGCTCTGCGACCATGCCACCAACACGGTCCCGCCGGATGTCGCGGGTGGCAGCCTCGGTCTGTCCGAGGCCGAGATGGCGCGACACATCGCCTATGACGTCGGCGCGCGGGGCGTGACGCTGGAGCTGTCCCGGCTACTGGATGCGACGGCGGTCATGAGCCGGTTCTCGCGGCTGGTGATCGATCCGAACCGCAGCGAGGACGACCCGACACTCGTGATGAAGCTCTATGACGGCACGATCGTCCCGGCGAACCGCCATGTCAGCGAGGCCGAGCGCGAGCGGCGGCTGGAGGCCTATTTCCGGCCCTATCACGCGGCGGTGACGGCCGAGATCGACCGGCGGCTGGCTGCCGGCACCGAGCCCGCGCTGATCTCGATGCATTCCTACACGCCGAAGCTCAAGGGCCGGCCCGAGCGGCCGTGGCATTTCGGCATATTGTGGCACCATGACGGCCGGATCGCGCTGCCGCTGATCGCGCGGCTCGAGCGGGAGCACGGGCTGTGCGTCGGCGACAACCAGCCCTATTCCGGCCAGCTCGAAGGCGATACCCTGTCGCATCACGGAACGGGGCGCGGTCTGCCGCATGTGCTCATCGAGATCCGCCACGATCTGATCGACACCGAGGCCGGCCAGAAGCTCTGGGCACGCCGGCTCGCGCCCATTCTCGCGGACGTGATCCGCGACAGCCTCGAGGAGAACGCCGATGGATGACCGGACCCGCACCGAACTCGAAGCCGCCGCCTTCCGTGCCCTGCGCGATCATCTGCGCACGCGGACGGACGTGCAGAACATCGACATGATGAACCTCACGGGCTTCTGCCGCAACTGTCTCAGCCGCTGGTACCAGGAGGCCGCCGCCGCACGAGGCCTCGATATGGACAAGGAAACAGCGCGCGAAATCGTCTACGGCATGCCCTATGACGACTGGCGGGCGAAGTTCCAGACCGAGGCGACACCCGACGCGCGGGCCCGGTTCGACGAAAGCCACTGATCCCGCAGAGGCGCCGAACTCGGCATGCGCTCCCTCACCCGATCGGGTGATGCGGGAAGATTCGGCTTTCCGTAACCTAAATCCATAGCAAGACCCACGAGGCAGTCCTCCCAGGCTACTCGTCAAAAGAAATAGATATACGCAACCGGCCCGAATTTCCGGGTCACTATTTTTCGTTACCGTCAATTCCGCTCAATTGAGGCGGACCGGTCGAGTCCCGGCCCGCCTCAGGTGGCTTCGGTTTTTGGCGTCAGGCCGTCGCAGGCTTGTAGCCGGCGAGCACATCCTGCGCCTTCTGCATCGCGCCCATCGCCTCCGTCGAGGTCATGAGCTTCGTGGACCGCCCGGCGGAAAACGCGCCCGAGGCCGCCAGTGTCAGCGACATGGCTCCCACTGTCACGTCGTCGGGCGCTTCGACGATCGCCACGATATCGTCGCTGCCCATGCAGAAGTAGAGATGGTGCAGCGTGCCTCCGGCCGACTCGACCATGGCCTTCGCGGCCGGCATGCGGTCGTGAGGTTTTTCGACCATGGCCTTGATCGCGGCGGTCGTATAGCTGCCTTGCCACATGTAGAACGGCATCGTTGATCCTCCCGAATACGTTTTTGACGTGGCGGCAGTGTAGCACGGAAGTGTCCGATCCATGCCGCAAGAGTCGGAAAAATCAGGCGCGGCCCGACGGCTCAGCTGGCCCGCTTGAGGCTTTCGGCGATGTAGATCTCGCGCAGGCGCCGTGCCACCGGTCCCGGCGTGCCGTCGCCAAGGGTCACGCCGTCGATCTCCACGACCGGCATCACGAAGGTGGAGGCAGAGGTGATGAAGGCCTCGGCCGCGTCTTTCGCCTCGTCCAGTGTGAAGGCGCGTTCCTCGACCTTCATCTGCGCCTCGCGGGCGAAGGCGAGCACCGCGGCGCGGGTGATGCCGTGGAGGATCGCGTTGGAGAGATCGCGGGTGACGATCGTGCCCGATTTCGTGACGATGTAGGCGTTGTTGGAGGTGCCCTCGGTGACGAAGCCGTCCTCGATCATCCAGGCGTCGTCGACCCCGGCCTTCTTGGCGGCCATCTTGCCGAGCGAGGGGGCGAGGAGCTGCACGGTCTTGATGTCGCGCCTGCCCCAGCGGATGTCGGGGATCGAGATCACTTTCATGCCGGTCTTCGCCATCGGGGCGTCGGCGATGGATTTGGCCTGGGTGAACATCACGAGGCTCGGCGTCGCATCTTCCGGGAAGGCGAAGTCGCGGTCGGCGGCGCCGCGTGTCACCTGCAGGTAGATGCCACCTTCGCGGAGATCGTTTCGGGCGAGCAGTTCGCGGTGGATGGTCTCGAGCTCGGAATCGGTCACCGGGGCGTCCATGTCGAGTTCCGAGAGCGAACGGTGAAGGCGGGTCATGTGGCCGGGAAAGTCGATGAGCTTGCCATCGAGCACGCTGGTGACCTCGTAGACGCCGTCGGCCATCAGGAAGCCGCGGTCGAAGACGCTGATCCGCGCCTCGTGCTCGGGCAGGTATTCGCCGTTGACGTAGACCGTGCGGGTCATGGCTGTTCTCCCTTTTCGATGCGCGCCGGAAACAGCGCCAGTGCCGCGTGCTGCAGCAGCATGATGGTCTTGGCATCGCAGATGTCGCCGCTTGCCACGGCGTCCAGTGCCGCGTCGATGTCCATCTCCAGCACCTCGATGTCCTCGCCCTCGTCAGGTTTTCCGCCGCCGGCCGATACACGGTCGGAGGCGTCGTAACGGGCGACGAAGAAATGCACCTTCTCGACCACCGAGCCGGGCGACATGTAGGCAGCGAACACCGGGCGGGCCTCCCGCAACCTGAGGCCGAGTTCCTCCGCCGCCTCCTCCCGGATACGGTCGCCGGGCGCCGCGCCGTCGAGAAAGCCCGCCGCCACCTCGACGAGGAGCCCGTCATGGCCGTCGACCAGCGCAGGATAGCGGAACTGGCGGGCCAGCAGCACCGTGCGGCGCTCGGGGTCGTAGGGCAGGATCGCCGCGCCGTTGCCGCGGTCGTAGGTCTCGCGCCAGCTTTCCTGCCAGCTGCCGTCGCGGCGTCGCTGCCGCAGCCGGGTGGTCTTGAGCACCCCCCAGTTGTCCGAGAGGAGCCGCTCCTCCAGCACCTCTGGGCGATCCGGCCGGCTCATCCCCAAAGCTCCGGCGCGGCAGGATGAATGCCGGCCTCGTCGAATTGCATCGGATGGGCGCGATCCTGCGCCAGCAGGAGCGGACCGTCCAGATCGGTGATCGCAGCGCCCTGTGCGACCAGAAGTGCCGGCGCCATGGCAAGGCTGGAGCCGACCATGCAGCCGACCATCACCGTAAAGCCCGCAGCCCGGGCCGCATCGCGCAGGGCGAGCGCCTCGGTGAGGCCGCCGGTCTTGTCGAGCTTGATGTTGACCATGTCGTACTTGCCCGCGAGCGACGGCAGGCTTGCCCGGTCGTGACAGGACTCGTCGGCGCAGACCGGAAGCGGACGGGCCATGTCGGCGAGGGCGTCGTCTGCCCCGGCAGGAAGCGGCTGTTCGACCATCTCGACCCCGAGACGCAGGAGCGCGGGCGCGAGGGCGGCATATTCTTCGGCACTCCAGCCCTCGTTGGCATCGATCACGATGCGGCTGGCCGGAGCGCCTTCGCGCACGGCCTCGAGCCGGGCCATGTCACCCTCGCCGCCGAGCTTGATCTTGAGAAGCGGCCGGTGCGCGTGCTTCGCGGCCTCGGCGCGCATCGTGTCGGGATCGGCGAGGGACAGGGTGTAGGCGGTGACTTCGGGGCCGGGCGCGGCAAGGCCGGCGAGCGCCCAGACCGGAGTGCCGCTGCGCTTGGCTTCGAGATCCCACAGCGCGCAATCGACGGCGTTGCGGGCGGCCCCGCGGGCAGCAGGTGCTGGAGCTCGGAGCGGTCGAAACTGGCCGGAAGGCTCTCGATCTGGGCGGTGACGCTCTCCAGGCTCTCGTCATAGCGCGCATAGGGCACGCATTCGCCGCGGCCGCGTGCTGCGCCATCCGTGATCTCCACGGTCAGCACACGCGCCTCGGTGCGCGAGCCGCGGCTGATGGTAAAGACCTGCGCCAGCGGGAAGATGTCGGCGCGGACCGTGAGCTTCACGCCAGAGCTTCCACGAGCCGCGCAGCACCCTGTCGGAACGGATCGATCGTGGGCAGTCCCATGCGCGCTTCGGTGGCTTCGAGATAGTCCATCGCGGCCTCCTCGTGGAGTGCCGCGGTATTGATGGAAACACCCACCACTTCGACCTCCGGATTCACCATCCGCGCCATGGTCAGCGACAGGTCGCGCAGGGCTTCGAGCGTCGGCAGTCCGTAATCCGGAAGGCCGCGCATGTGGCGCCGGGTCGGCTCGTGGCTCAGGATCAGCGCATCGGGCTGGCCGCCATGGATCAACGCCAGCGTGACGCCGGAAAACGAGGCATGGAAGAGGCTGCCCTGCCCCTCGATCAGATCCCAGTGGTCGGGATCGTTGTCGGGGGTCAGCCATTCGATGGACCCCGCCATGAAATCGGCGATCACCGCATCCAGCGGCACGCCGCCCCCGGTGATCAGGATGCCGGTCTGGCCGGTGGCGCGGAAGGTCGCCTTGCGGCCGGCGGCGTGCATGGCACGCTCGAGGGCAAGCCCGGTATACATCTTGCCGACCGAGCAGTCGGTGCCGACCGCAAGGCAGCGCTTGCCGGTGCGGCGCTTGCCGTCGGCGATCGGAAAGCGGGTTTCGGGCACCCGCACGTCGTGGAGCTTGCGGCCATGCGCCATGGCGCCGGCGACCAGACTCGGCTCGTCCCGAAGCAGATTGTGCAGTCCCGAGGCCAGGTCCATGCCGTGGGCCATCGCCTCCTCCAGCACCGAAAGCCAGGCCGGCGAGATCACCCCGCCACGATTGGCGACGCCGATCACCAGCGTCTTCGCACCTGCGGCCACGGCCTCGGCAATGCCCATGTCCGGCAGCTTCATGTCGGCCTTGCAGCCGTCCATCCGATACTGGCCGATCGCGGCGTCCGGGCGCCAGTCGCGGATGCCCTGCGCGACCTTGGCCGCGAGCGGATCGGGCGCGTCGCCGAGAAAAAGCAGATAGGGTGTCTCAATCATCGCCGGAGCCCTTCTTGTCGGATGCCGCGCCGCTCCCCACGAACGGTGTGCCCCTGCATCGCAAGAAAACCGGCGAAGATGCAAGGTGGCGAGGCGTCCGGGGATAGGGCCCGCGCCTAGAGGGCGAAATCCCGGGCCGGCTCGGCGCGCACGGCCGTGCGGCGCTTGAAGGCGCAGCGAAGATAGGCGCCTTCGGGAGCCGCAAGCGTGATCAGGCAGGTCGCCACCTGGCGGTCGCCGTCGAAGATCGCGGCGAGACCGCGCAGGCCGGCGGCGCGTTCGGATTCGATCAGACAATCGACCGGGCCGATCTCGAGGATGCGAAAGTCACCCGAGCCGGTTCGCAGCACGAGATTGCCGCCGACGGTCGCGCCCGCACTCCGTCCGGGCCGGCCCGGTCCGGCGTCCGCCGTGGCCCCGAAAAATTCGATTTCCCTAAAATCGTAGGCGCGCATCGCATGACCCTCCCGAGCGGGGCGCCACCGTCCCGGTGGGCACTCCGCAGACCCATGGAAACATGGAAAATCGATTCGAACAATCAAGTCGTGCGTCACGGGATCGTCTTGTTTCCGCGGCTGTCCGTGTGTTTCCGGTCGAGCGACAGTCTATGCAGTTACTCCCGGTTTAAGTCTGGCCAATGCGCGATACATCTGTAGTCGGAAAAGGGAGTTGGACATGGGTTTCCTGCGCGACGGCATCTGGCACACGGACTGGTACGACACGAAGGAAAGCGGCGGCGAGTTCCGGCGCAGCGAATCGGTGTTTCGCAACTGGGTCACCGCCGATGGCCGGGCCGGACCTTCGGGCGAGGGTGGCTTCGCGGCCGAGAGCGGACGGTACCACCTCTACGTCTCGCTCGCATGTCCCTGGGCGCACCGGACGCTGATCTTCCGCGCGCTGAAGGGGCTCGAGGCGCATGTCAGCGTCGATGTCGTGCATCCCTTCATGGGCGAGGACGGCTGGACCTTCGCCACCGATGTCGCCGGGGCCACCGGCGACAGGCTCATGGGCAACAGTTTCCTGCGCGAAGTCTATATCGCTGCCGACCCGCAGGCGACGGGCCGGGTGACCGTGCCGATCCTCTGGGACAAGGAGCGGCGCACCATCGTCTCGAACGAATCCGCGGAGATCATCCGGATGTTCAATTCGGCCTTCGACGGGGTGACGGGCAACCGGTCCGACTACCACCCGCCGGCACTCGCTGGCGAAATCGAAGCCTTGAACGAGCGGATCTATCCGGGACTGAACAACGGCGTGTACCGCGCCGGTTTCGCCACCACCCAGAAAGCCTATGACGGGGCGGTGGCGGAGGTGTTCGAAACCCTCGACTGGATGGAGGACCTGCTTGGTCGGCGGCGCTATCTGGCCGGCGACCGGCTCACCGAAGCCGACTGGCGGGCCTTGCCGACGCTCCTGCGCTTCGACCCGGTCTATCATGGCCACTTCAAGTGCAACCGGCGGCGGATCGTCGATTACCCGAACCTCTGGGCCTATGTGCGGGAACTCTACCAGATCCCGGGGATCGCCGGGACGGTCAACTTCGACCATATCACGCAGCACTATTACAGCAGTCACGAAACGATCAATCCGACGCGTATCGTGCCGACGGGTCCGGAGATCGACTGGCTGGCGCCACACGGCCGCGCCCGGCTTTCAGCCGCCTGACACCTCGCGGCGGCGGGCGGTTTCGTGCCGGCCGCCGTAATGCTCGACCATCGCGGCCATGTCTTCGGGCCGAAGCGGGGCGCGCAACAGGCCGCGGGCATTGGGGATGAGTTCGAAGATCGCGCCGTCCGAGAAAAAGCCCTGGGCCGTCACGGCGATGATCGGAATATCGGGATCGCGGTAAGTCGCGAAATCGGCGACCTCGAAGGCTTCGCCGCCGGGAAGGGCCGTGTCCAGAACCAGCGCGCCGAACGATTTCACCCGAAGCGCTGAACAGGCCTCGGTCGCGTCGATGGCGATGGTGCACTGAAGCCCCTGACGCCGGAGGAACCCGGCCCAGATATCCGCCAAGTCGCGGTCATGCTCCACGATCAGAACCTGCACGCTCGCTCCGTCATCATTTTTGCAACGACCGGTCCGCACGCGGTTGTCCGCCGGTTTGCACCCGATCGCATAGCCAATATAGGCGACGCGCGCCATGAAGTAATCCAAATTCGGCGCGCGCGCGACGGGCCCGACCGGGGACGTCGCGTAACGCCCTGCCCGCTTGCCTTTTGCACCGCGACGGCACAGTGTTCCGCGACAATTTTCGGAGGAGGGACCCCATGACGGATATCGTGATACTCGACGGCGCGCGCACCGCGATCGGCACTTTCGGCGGGAGCCTTGCCGGCACCTCGCCGATCGCGCTGGCCACCCAGACCGCGAAGGCGGCGATGGAGCGTTCCGGCGTCGAGCCGGGTCAGATCGGCAACGTGGTCTACGGCCACGTCATCAACACCGAGCCGCGCGACATGTATCTGTCGCGCGCCGCCGCGATCGACGCCGGCATCTCGGACCAGGCGCCCGCGATGAACGTCAACCGGCTCTGCGGCTCGGGCGCACAGGCAATCGTCTCGGTGATCCAGTCGCTGATGGGCGGCGACGCGGAATTCGGCCTCGCCGGCGGCGCGGAGAGCATGTCGCGCGGACCCTACAGCCTGCCGGCGGCCCGCTGGGGCCAGAAGATGGGCGACACCTCGGCTGTCGACATGATGGTCGGCGCCCTCACCTGCCCGTTCGGCACCGGCCATATGGGTGTCACGGCGGAGAACGTTGCCTCCGAGCACCAGATCACCCGCGACCAGCAGGATGCCTTCGCGCTCGAGAGCCAGACCCGCGCCGCCGCAGCGATCAGCGAGGGCCGGTTCAAGAGCCAGATCGTGCCGATCGAGATCCAGGTGAAGCGCGACAAGGTCGCCTTCGACACCGACGAGCATCCCAAGGGCACCACCCTCGAGAAGCTCGGCACGCTCAAGACCGTGTTCAAGAAGGACGGCACCGTCACCCCCGGCAATGCCAGCGGGATCAACGACGGCGCGGCCTCGATCGTGCTTGCCACGGCGGATGCGGCGGAGAAGTCCGGCCTCAAGCCGCGCGCGCGGGTGCTCGGCTATGCCCATGCCGGCGTGCGGCCCGACATCATGGGGATCGGCCCGATCCCGGCGGTGCAGAACCTGCTCAAGCGCACCGGGCTCTCGATCGACGATTTCGACGTGATCGAGTCGAACGAGGCCTTCGCCGCCCAGGCACTCGCGGTGAACAAGGGCCTCGGCCTCGACACCGCCAAGGTGAACCCCAATGGCGGTGCCATTGCCCTCGGCCATCCGGTCGGTGCCACGGGCGCGATCCTCGCGCTCAAGGCGCTCTACGAGCTCGAGCGCATCGGCGGCGGCAAGGCGCTGGTGACGATGTGCATCGGCGGCGGTCAGGGCATCGCGCTCGCCTTCGAGACGATCTGATCCGGCAGTGCGGCCCGCTTGCCGGGCCGCACCCGCCTCCCGACGAGCCCGCTCCGAAAGGGGCGGGTTCCGTCGTTTCCGGGTGGTCTTTTACGAGCGACCCGAGCGCGCGACGCCTGTCACCGCGCCCGGCCAAACCCGCCAAATTGGCAAGCCAGTTTCCAGCCACTTTCCAGCCGGATTCCAGCCCCGGAAAACCACGCCTTTTCCGAGGCTTGTGTCGAATTCGCCGCCCGAGCGACTTTCACGCCATTCCGCCCCCCGAAAGGAAGCCTCTGGGCAGGAACACGGACCGATGGTCCTACTGCTCCACCACGCTCTCGTAGCCCTCGAAGACCGGCGGGCCGAGATACATCTCGCGCTTCGAACCCACCGCGGCATGGGCCCGCCGGAAGCTCTCGGATTTCATCCAGGCATCGAAGGCGGCGCGGCTTTCCCAGGTGGAATGCGAGATGTAGCCGGTGTGATCCTCCGCCTCCGCCCCCCTTAGCAGCCGAAAGCTCCGGAAGCCCTCGACCCCGCCGAGCTGGCTGTCGCGGCTGCGCCACATTTCCTCGAATTCCGCCTCGAGTCCCTTCGTCACGCGAAAGCGGTTCATCGCCACGAACATCCCTCTCTCCTCCATCCGGCTTCGGTCGGGTCGATCCTTGGCCACCGGGAGCGCTGGCCGCAACCCCCGGCAGCGCGGCCTTTTCGCTCGCAGCCGGAAGCGTCCTGCGCTAGCCTCCGCCGTTCCGGAAACAGGGACGGAGCGAGGCATGCCGAACGGATTGTCAGGGCGGGCGGTGATCGTGACCGGGGCGGCGAACGGCTTCGGCCTTGCCACGGCAAGGCGCTTCGCGGCTGCCGGAGCCTCGGTGATGATGGCGGATTTCGACGAGGACAAGCTGATCCGCGAATGCGAGACCATCGCCGGAGAGGGCCATGACGGTACCGTGCTGTCTTTCCACGGTGATCTGCGCGAGAAACTCTCCATGACAAACCTGATGGCGGCCACGATTGACGCCTTCGAGGGGCTGCATGTTCTGGTGAACGCCGCGCGCATCCTGCCATCGGGCGATCCGCTCGACGCCGAGTCCGACCATTTCGAAGAGACCATGCAGACCAATGTCACCGCCGGCCTGCGCCTGAGCCAGATCGCGGCGAAGCGGATGATCGGATATGCCGAACAGGAAAAGCCGGGACCGATGGACCGGGCGATCATCAATGTGAGTTCGGTCTTCGCCCAGCGCGTTCTGCCCGAACTGATGGCCTATTCGGTGGCTTCGGCGGCCACGGAGCAGATGACCCGCTGTCTTGCGGTGGCTCTGGCAGGGCATCGGATCCGGGTGAACGCCGTCGCTCCGGGCGGCATCGTCGGGCGATCGCTCGCCAAGGCGCTGTCGGAAATCGAGGATCTCGCCGACGCGCTCGACGAGGTGACGCCGCTGGGGCGGACCGGCGAACAATCGGACGTGGCGGAAGCGGCGGTGTTCCTCGCCTCGCCCGCCTCGCGCTTCACCACCGGCCAGATCCTCGCCGTCGATGGCGGCCGGCTGCTGCTCGACCCGCTGGAAGGGGCCGCGATCTGACCGGCGGGCAGGCTCAGAGCGACGAGATCATCGCGGCGACGATCACTATACCGATCAGCGCGCCGATGCCCGAGCCGATGGCGACCTCCTGCGACGATCCGGGCGGCGCATCGGCCGGAACCGAGATCGGGGCTTCCGCGGCCTGAGCCACCTCCGCCGCGCCAGGGGCCGGGCTCTGGGCAGATGCGGGGGCGGCGCCGAGAAGCGAAACCAGCACCAGCGCGACGAGGCAGTTCCGGATAAATGCATGCATCATGTGCCTCACGGTGACTCGGAGGAAAAGCCGGAGGCGGAAGCTATGGCAATCATCCCCACCAGCACGACGGCCGCAATGACCATGATGGCGACGCCAGCACCCCGCGGACCCGAGCCTCCGGCCCGGGTTTCGGCGGGCGCCTGCCCGGCCTGCACTGCTTCGGCCTCGGCGGCCTGCCGGCGCTCCATCAGGGCTCGGTTGCCATCGCTCATCGCGAAAGCCTGCGACGGCTGAAACAGCACCATCAGCGCAATCAGAACGGTTATGGCGAATGATCGGATCACGGCCCATCTCCCGATGAATAGAGATATCTCTTATCAGGGATGTATTATCGCCGATCCGCCTTGATCTGGATCAACGCCGGTGCTGAGCGTTCACTCCTTCGCGTCGTCGTCCTCGCTCACGTCCGCATCGGTTTCCGCGACCGGCTTGACCTTGAAGAGGCTCTCCGCATCAACCTTCGCGGCGCCGGGCGAGCGGTTGTCTGTGTCGTCGGAACCACTACCAAGCGTGAAGTTCTCGAGGCCCGCCATGTTCGACGGGATGCGTGGCTCGGGATCCATGCTCAGCGACTGCTCGGTCGAGACGAGTTTCATGCGCTCGTCGTTCGACATCACCTCGCCATCGGCGGCCGACTTCTTCACCGATTTCGCCACGGCGGCATCGAGTTCGCCCTGCTTGCACATGCCGAGCGCGACCGGATCGACCGGCTGGATGTTGACCATGTTCCAGTGCGTCCGGTCGCGGATCGTCTGGATCGTCGGCTTGGTGGTTCCCACGAGCTTGGAGATCTGGCCGTCGGTCAGCTCGGGATGAAACTTCACCAGCCAGGCGATTGCCGCGGGGCGATCCTGGCGCTTGGAGAGCGGAGTATAGCGCGGCCCTTTGCGGCGCGTCTCCCCCTCCGCAGCCGGGTTCTTCCACAACTGAAGCCGCGCCTTGGGGTTCTCCTCGCAGCGCTTGATCTCCTCGGCGGTCAGCTGGCGGTTGCCGATCGGATCGAAACCCTTGATGCCCTGCGCGACCTCGCCATCGGCAATGCCGTTCACTTCGAGTTCGTGCAACCCACAAAACTCGGCAATCTGCGTGAAGCTCAGCGTGGTGTTGTCCACCAGCCAGACAGCGGTGGCCTTCTGCATCAACGGTAGCGCCATGGGTCAACTCCTCCTTGGCAGGCAAATCTTTCCCGGTGCCGAAAACTCGGTTGCGCCGGAGCGCGAAGATCGGTTTTCGCGGGAGTTCACGCCCATATAGGCGTGACGCGGCGAATGATAAAGCCTGAATCTGCACGGATGAGACTGTGACGACGACGCCCGGTCAGCCCGAAGCGCTGTCTCTGTTCCGACGCGGCGGCAGGTCGGCGCTCGGGCGGCCGAGCAGGAAACCCTGCAGCCGGTCACAGCCGATCGAGCGCAGATATGCTGCCTGCGCCTCGGTTTCGACCCCTTCGGCGGTTATCGACATCTCGAAGGCGCGGACGAGAGACACCACGCCCGAGACGACCCGGCCGGCCTGCGGATCAGTGCCGATGGGGGCAACGAAAGATCGGTCGATCTTGACCTTGTCGAGCGGGAAGCGCCGCAGATATCCCACGCTGGCATAGCCGACGCCGAAATCGTCGAGGCTGAGCCGAACGCCGAGTTTGCGCAACCGCTCGAGCAGGATCACGGCGCGCTCCTCCTGCTCGACGAGGTAGCCTTCGGTTACCTCGAGTTCGAGCCGGTCTGCCGGGAACCCGGTCTCCGCAAGGATCGCGGCGATTCGCTCGACGATGCAGGTATCGAGGAGCTGCACCGGCGACAGGTTGACCGAAAGCGCGAGGTCGCCCTCTTGCTCCGCAAGACGGCCGCAGGCGGTGCGCAGCACGAAGTCGCCCAGTTCGAGGATGAGTCGCGAGCGTTCGGCAACGGGGATGAACACCCCCGGTGAAACCGGGCCGCGCACGGGGTGGTTCCAGCGCGCCAGAGCCTCCACAGCCACTGGCTCGTCGTGCCCCTCGGCGAAGATCGGCTGGTAGGCTACCCAGAACTCACCACGATCGAGGCCGGCACGCATCTCGGCATCGAGGGCGGTCTCCAGGCGCTGCTGCTCGTCGAAACGATCGTCGTAGCGCATGGTCATTCCAGGACGCCGGCGCTTGGCCTCGTGCATCGCCACATCCGCCCGGCGCATCAATTCGTCGAAACCGACCCCCGGTGCGCTGGCGGCGATACCCACGCCGGCCGAGATCGCAACCGTCTGCGCCAGCATCTCGAAGGGAGCGGCCACCAGCAGCACCAGGTCCTGCGCGAGTTCCCAGGCCTCGGCCGGCTCGGCCTCGAGAAGGATGGCGAACTCGTCACCACCGATCCGCGCGAGCAGGGCACCTGCGGGCAGGGCGCGGCCCATGCGCCCGGCCATCTCGATCAGAAGCGCATCGCCGTGCCGATGCCCGAGCCGGTCGTTGATCTCCTTGAAGCCATCGAAATCAACCGCAAGCACATGGATGCTTGCCCCGGCCTTGAGCCGCCGGCAGAGCGCGTCGGTCAATGCCCGGCGGTTCGGCAATCCGGTGAGGGCATCAGTGTGCGCGAGCCGGTTCGCGGCGGCCTCGGCGAGCAACAGACGCCGGCTGCGGCGGCGCAGGCGGTTGAACAGCCCCATCGTCGCCCCGCCGAGAAGCAGCAATCCGAGCCCGAAAAACGGCGCCTGCCCGCGCAGGGTCTGCATGGCGAGATCCGGCGGCGCCCAGGCCGCGTGGCCGACGATGCTGTCGTCGATGCCGCGGATCGGAAAGTGCCCTTCGGGGCTGTCACCCGGTACCAGAACCAGGTCCTGCCAGGTCATCACATCCTGCAGACGCGCCTGCGCTTCGGCGTCGAAGATCTCGGCGAAGACCAGAAGGCGCGGTGGCAGAGCCTCGGTCGCCGCCCCGGTCTGCGTCCGGATCCGGGCGATGCCGACCAGAGCGAGCGTGTCGCGGTAGGGCATGAACCCGACGAGATGGTCGGTGCCGTTCGGAGCCAGGACGGTGTCGAGGGCAGTGCGGAAGTCGCCCGTCAGGTCCGCCGCGACGATGCGTCCGCCATCCTCCTCCGCATCCGGTTCGAAAACCGGGCTCCCCTCAGCGTCGAGCACCAGGATGGCGGTCCGGCCGACGGACGTGTCCATCTCGAAACCAACGTTGCGTCCGAACCATCGGGCATCCGGCGCCACGACGGCGTTTTCGTACAACTCGTCCCAGATCGCGTAGTCGAGAAGGGTCGCTTCCTGCCGATCGGCAAGAAAGCCCAGCATCCGTTCCGCCTGTTCACAGAGAACTCTGTTGATCCGGGAATCCTGCTGATGGACCAGATTGACGATCAGCCAACCGAAGACCAGCGGCGCCAGGACAAGCCCGACGGCGAGAAAGAGCCATCCTTCGCGCTCAAACGCGTCGTGCCGATGTGCTGCCATCAACCCCTTCTCCCGATCCCGAGCCGATCTAGGCAGGGGCCGGTAAACGAGAGCCTAATCGCCTTTACAGATTTGCGGAGAATTGCGCATAGGTTTGCGCAAACACATCACTTGGCCTCGCGAAGGTGTGCCATTAGGCTTCCGCTCATGAAGCCACTTCGCCGCATGACAGGCCCTCTCGCCGCTTTTTGGCTCGTCGCAACCGGCGCGGCGGCAGAGGAATTCGACTATTACGTGCTGGCGCTGAGCTGGTCTCCAAGCTTCTGCGAAGCGGAGGGTGGCGAGCGCGACCGAGAGCAATGCGCGCCGGACCGGGGGCTCGGCTACACGTTGCATGGGCTCTGGCCGCAATTCGAGAACGGCTACCCGGAATTCTGCACGACCTCGGCGCGCGATCCCTCCCGCGGCGAGACCGCCGCGATGGCCGACATCATGGGTTCGGGCGGCCTCGCCTGGTACCAGTGGAAGAAGCACGGCCGTTGCACCGGCCTGTCGGCAGAGGCCTATTTCGACACCTCCCGCCTCGCCTACACGCTTTTCGAAAAACCCGAACCACGCGCCGGGGAAATGAGCGCCGACGAGGTCGAGATGGCCTTTCTCGACGCCAATCCCGGCCTCGATCCCGAGGAGGCGATCGTGACCTGCCGCGGCGACTACATCCGCGAGGTTCGCATCTGCCTCGACACCACGCTCACGCCCCGCGCCTGCGGCCCGGACGTACTCCGCTCCGCCTGCCGCTACCGCGGCGATCTCGACCTGCCGCCGATCCGCTAACCGGGACGCCGTCGCCGGGCGATCAGTCCGAGCGCACCCAACCCTGCCAGCAAGAGCAGCACCGGCGCCGGAAGCGGCACCGGGGCCACGGTCGCAGCCGTAACCTGCGAGGCCACGCGCGCCGCCGGCCCGGCCGGTCCGCGGTCGATGCCATCGCGCGCGATCTCGGAGATGCGCCGGTGCACCACGGCGTTGGGATGGATGTTGTCGAAGAACGCCCGCTCGCGCGACTCGCGCCGGCTGCAGACGGAATCACCGGGACCGATGCAGGGCGTAGCGGTGTCGCTGACGCCGAAGGCTTCGGGATCGGCGATCAACTGCTCGAAGAACTTGAAGGTATTGACCCTGCGGACCGAGAGCCCGTCCTGCCGCAATTCGCGGATGCGGCGATCGAGCTGGCGGTTGAAGGCTTTCGAGCCCCGCGTGGCAAGCTTCATCGCCTCGGGTCCCCGCGCGGTGTTGCGCGGGATCTGCCCCAGATCAGGCAGGTTGAAGATCAGGAAATCGTCCACGCCGCTGCGGGCAAGGCTCTGCGCGGTATCGCCGACCGCATCGGCGGCGCGCCGACCGACCCGGCGGATATCGGGTTCCCGCAGGCCCTGCAGGATGTCGTTGCCGCCGGCCCAGAGCGCGAGCAGCGGGCGGTCGCCGCGGCGGTCGGAAGAGGTCCGGCGATACTGCAGCGTCTGGAGCGCCAGATCCGGGATGCCATCGAGATCGGTGCGCGCCTTGGCCCCGCCCCAGGCATGGTTCCCGGTCGGCACATCCGCCCGCCGGAACACACCCTTGATGCGGTCTGCCCAGACCGGCCCGCTGGAAAACCGCCCTTTCCAGTAAGGCGGGCTCTCGGGAACGAGACCGAACGAGGCGTCCGAGACATTGCCGGTATCGCTCAGGCTGTCGCCGAGCACATGAAAGCTGGTGTAGCCGTTATAGGTCGCTGCCGATGCCGCCCCGGCGAGCCCGGTGGAGAGGAGCGTGGCCAGCATCAGCTTCTGCAATCCGGTCATGGCACCTTCTCCCCCTCGACGCGTCCTGCGCCCGCGCCGAGGCTATCACGCCGCCGCGCGCCCGCAACCCGCAATGCCGCGCGCGGCAGCCGCCCGTCGATGGCCGCAAGCCCCAGCGCGATCAGTGCCATCCCGGCGAGATGGCGCGGCAGCAGCACCTCGCCGAGAAAGCCCACGCCCAGCAGGATCGCCGAAGCCGGCACAAGCAGGGTGACCAGCAGCAGGTTCGTCGCCCCGGCCGAGGCCAGCAGCCGGAAATAGACCACATAGGCCAGCGCGGTGGAGGCCAATCCGAGGGCGACGAGCGCCAGCACCACCTCCGATCCCGGTGCCGGCAGGCTCCAGGGCCGGTCGACGAGCAGCACCACGGGGAGCAGGATCAGGCTCGACGCCGTGACCTGCCCTGCCGCTGTTGCCATCGGCGCCACTCCCATCGCCCGGAACCGCCGGCCGTAAAGACCCGCCAGCGCGTAGGAGACCGCCGCCCCGAGGCAGGCGAGCGGCGCAAGCAACCCGGCCGGTTCCCGCATGTCGCGCTCCGATCATCACCGCCACCCCGACGAGGCCGAGAACCACGCCGGCCAACCGGTTCGTGCTCATCTTCTCGTCGGTGGTCAGCACATGGGCAAAGAGCACGGTGAAAAGCGGTGTCGCGGCATTCAGGATTGCCGCCACCCCGGAGGCAAGCTGGGTCTGGCCCCAGACGATCAGCGCGAAGGGGATCGCATTGTTGAGAAGCCCCATCCCGAAGAACGCCGCCCAGACCGTGCGGCTTCCGGGCATCGCCGTGCGCGTGACGCCGATCACCAGCCAGAGCATCGCCGCGGCAATCGCGACCCGTGCGAACACCACGGTGAGCGGCGGCAGCGCGGCGACCGTGACCGCATTGAAGAAGAACGACCCGCCCCAGAGCACCGACAGGAACACCAGCAGCGCCCAGTCGCGCAGGCTCATCGGGGTGGATCGGACGGACGACATGGGAACGCTCCGGTGCAATGCGGGATCAGGCTGGCATCTGAGCCATCCCGCACCGCTTCGGCGACCCGGAACCTGCGCTTTCGCGCCGCCGCCGGCTCAGGCGAGCGCGGTGCTCAGCCGATGAAGCGTCGCCTTCTCGGTTTCGGAGACCTTTTCGCCGCCGAAGCCCATGAAGCCGCCTTCGGTGCCGGCCTCGGCAACCCGCGTGGCGATATCGGAAATCCACGATGCGAAACCGGCCGCCTCGTCCGGCGTCTGCGCGGCGACCAGCGCCTTGACGGCGCCGAGCTCCGCAAGGGCCACCTCGACGATCTCTGCGGGTTTCCTGCCCTTCACCTCACCCATCAGCAGATCCCGGGCCGTGGTGCGGTCGTCCTTGTTCTCGTAGGCCGCGGCGATCTCGGCGGTCAGCCCGCCGCCATCCCTGGCCGAGCGGATCCCGCCCGCGGCCGCGGTGCTTTCGCGGACCGCACCCCAGAGCCCGCCCGGCTCGGCGGCGGTCATGGCGATCCCGGCCAGCATGGGGGCCGCGACGATGCGGTCCCACTCGGCCGGACTGAATTTTTCCCTGTAGCTCATTGGCGCTTTCCTTCCCTGTCCCGAGGCCCGAATCCCAGCGAGGATAGGTCAAGGCCACTGCCTCGACCGTGCCAGATTCAGGCGACGTCGAGAACGATCTTGCCGATATGCTCCGAGCTTTCCATCCGGGCATGGGCCGATGCCGCATCCTCGAGCGCAAAGGTCCGGTCCATCACCGGCGCGACGCGCCCCGACGCCAGAAGCGGCCAGACCTCGCGCTTCAGGTCAGCGGCGATCCGCGCCTTGGCCTCGACCGATTGCGCCCGCAACGTCGAGCCCGAGAGTGTGAGCCGCTTCATCATCACCTGCGCGAAGTTCAGCTCCGCCTTCGGGCCGTTCAGGAATGCGATCATCACCAGCCGGCCATCGGTGGCCAGCGCGCGGACATTGCGCGGAATGTAGTCGCCGCCCACCATGTCGAGGATCAGGTTCACGCCACGCTTGCCCGTCGCCGCCTTCACCACATCGACGAAATCCTCGTCGCGGTAGTTGATGGCGATCTCGGCGCCGAGATCACGGCAGGCCCGGCACTTCTCCTCGGACCCGGCTGTGGTGAAGACCCGCGCGCCGCGGGCCGCGGCAAGCTGGATCGCCGTGGTGCCGATGCCCGATGAGCCGCCATGCACCAGGAACGTCTCGCCGGCCTGCAGACCGCCGCGCAGCACCACGTTGCTCCACACCGTGAAGAAGGTCTCGCAGAGTGCGGCCGCCTCGCGCATCGCCATGCCCTCGGGGATCGGCAGCGCATGATCGGCGTGGGTCAGGGCATATTCCGCATAGCCGCCACCCGGCAGCAGGGCACAGACCGGATCGCCGACCTCCCACTCCGCCACACCCGGCCCGACGGCCGCCACCTCGCCTGCAGCCTCGAGGCCCGGAAGGTCCGAGGCGTCCGGGGGAGGAGCGTAGGACCCGGCCCGCTGGAGCGCATCGGGGCGGTTCACCCCGGCCGCGCGGATGCGGATCAGGATCTCGCCGGCCCCCGGCACCGGCACCGGCCGCGTCACCGGGCGCAGCACGTCCGGCCCGCCGGGCTCCGAAATCTCGACGGCCCGCATGGTCTCCGGCAGGGTCATGCCGCTCTCCTCGTCTGATGGGCGTAGTCCATGTAGAGCGCGCGCGCCCGGAGCCCGGTCCGGGTCGCGGGCAGCACGCGGTCCTCGTAGCGCGTGACCGGAATCACCTTGCTGGCATTGCCGGTCAGGAAGATCTCGTCGGCCTCGGCGAAGTCACCCGGCAGCAGCACCGCCTCCTCGACCTCGACCCCGTCGGCGCGCAACAGCGCGATCACACGCTGCCGCGTGATGCCATTGAGGAACGTGCCGTTCGGCACCGGGGTCCGCACCACCCCGTCCTTCACCAGAAAGGCGTTGGTCGAGGCGGTCTCGGCCACATGACCGGCCTGATCGAGCGACAGCGCATTGTTGAAGCCCCGCGCCCGCGCCTCGCGCACCACCCGCGCATTGTTCGGGTAATGGCACGCGGCCTTGGCGTCATTCAGCGCCGAATCCGCCGTAGGCCGCCGGAACGGCGAGAGCGTCAGCGCGAACTCTCCCGGCTCGCGCAGCGGCAGATCCTCGATGCAGATCGCGAGCGCCGCGGAGTCCAGGAAGCGGATCGATCATCGCCACCGAGCCCTCCCGCGACCAGATCATCGGTCGCAGATAGAGCGCGGCATCGGTCCCGAGCCGCTTCACGCCGTCAGAGGATCAGCTCGGCGATCTCGCCGGCATCGAAGGGCGCGTCGAGCCCCATCGTCGCGGCCGAACGCACCACCCGCTCGCAGTGCAGGTCGAGGTCCGGCGTCACCCCATCGAAGGCGCGCGCCCCGTCGAATACCATCGTACCGAGCCAGGTCGCATGATCGGCAGCGCCGAGAATGGGGATATTGCCGTCCTGCCACCTGCCATCGGTCCAGGTGGCACAGATCGTGCCGATCGCCATGACGCCTCCGGAACTTGCCGCCGGGGGTCAGCTGTCGCGATTCCACGACCCCGGCAAATCAGGACGCGCAGTATCTCTGGGTGCCCGGACGCGGTCAAGGAGGCGCTGCGGACCCTTCATCATCGCCGAGGCGACCGGGTTCTTGGCCACCTTGGCCTTCACCTCCTCGAACTGCATCACGTTGTCGATGCGTCGCCCGACGAACTCACGGGTGCGCCCGGCATCCGGCGTCTCGTCGCCCAGCCAGTAGAGCACCGACGAGGAATAGACCGCCGAGAGCGTCGCACGCTTGGTGTACCAGTTGTAGTCGGTGCTGGTATCGCCGAGCGCATTCCAGATCGTGTCCGCGGTGTGCCAGATCGCCCGCGCGCCCTCCGGCGCGTTGTGCGGCAGCGCGAACACTGCAGCCCCCCGGCGCACCGCCTCGCGATCCGCGGCGACCAGTTCCAGCCGGCGCATCACGGCATAGGCCACCTTGTCGCGAAACCGCATCCCGCCGAGATCGGCCTCGGCAAGATCGGCCGCGAGGTCCGCATCGCGTGCATAGTGGAACGCCATCGCCAGATCGACACCGCCTCGCGGGAACGCCACCCGCGCCTCCCCCGGATCGACGCCGGCATCCTGCACCGCCAGCGACAGGGTCTTGTCGGTCCAGCCATCGAAAACCACGTGGGGCAGCGCCGCTTTCACTACCTCGCGACGCAGGCCGTCCATGCCCGCGGTTTCGCTCGTTCCGTTTATCGTCATTCCTTCGCCACTCCTCTTGCGCCTGTCGCAACTGATGGTGGACATATCGCCCGTCTCGCGTTAGATAGCGCCCTCCTGCAGAAATGCGAAACTCTTGAAACGGAAAGGTGGTGAACATCCGTGCAGGTAATGGTTCGTGACAACAACGTCGATCAGGCGCTTCGGGCTCTGAAGAAGAAGCTCCAGCGCGAGGGCGTGTTTCGTGAAATGAAGCTCAGGCAGCATTTCGAGAAGCCCTCGGTCAAGAAGGCCCGCGAGAAAGCCGAAGCCGTTCGCCGGGCGCGCAAGCTGGCGCGCAAGAAGGCACAACGCGAAGGCGGTCTCTGAGACCCTGAGCGATCGTCACACCGTGGTCGAAAGACCGCACCAGACGGACTCATCCGACGACAGATCCGCGTGGCTTCCGGGCCGCGCGGATTTCTCTTTTCCGCGACCGCCGGATCGGCGATGACATCGCGACGCCAGCAATCGAGGACACCAGCGTGGACTACGGAAAATCGGGCGCGCCCCAGAAAGGCAAGGACAAGCGCCGGCACGAGGAGCACAACGCCAAGGGAACCGCGAAGAACCCCTACGGCGAACGCCCCGCCCGGACCGACCTCGTCGCCCGCCTGAAGGCCGCCGCCGAAGCGCGCAAGGACAAGTAGCGCGCGCTCAGCCAGCCAGCGCCTCGGCCAGCATGTCAAAGACCAGCCGCACGCGCCGGCTCGTGCGCAGCTCGCGGTGGCTGGTGAGCCAGATCGGGAACACCAGCGGCGCCAGTTCCGGCAGCACCTGTCGCACCCCCGCCGTTTCATCGCCTAGGCTTTCGGGCACCACGCCGATGCCGATACCCGCCTTCACCAACTCCCAATGCACCAGATGGCTTCCGGTCAGCACCGGGAAGTTGTGCCGTGTCAGGCTGAGGCCGAGGTCGTTGAGTCCCCGAAGCATTCTGTCCGTCGTATCGAAGCCGATGAAATCGGCCCGCGACAGATCCGCCGGGCTTCGCGGCCAGCCGATCCGGTCGAGATAGGCCTCCGAGGCATAGAGCCGCGCCCGGTCGTCGCGGATGCGCCGCGCCACCAGATCGGGCTCGGTCGGGCGAAAGTTGCGGATCGCGATATCCGCCTCGCGCCTTCGCAGATCGACGGTGAGATTCGAGGCGACGATCTCCACCTCGATCCCCGGCGCCTCCCGCCGCAGCCGTCCGACGACTGGCGGCAGCAGATGCGCCGAATAGATCTCGCTCGCGGTGATCGAGATCGTCCCCTCGATCGACGTCGCCTGCCCGCCCGCCGTGAGTGACATGCGCCCGGCCGCGTCACCCATCGCGCGCACATCCTCGAGCAGTTCCAGCCCGCCCGGGGTCAGCGTCAGGCCCCGGCCGACCCGCTCGAACAGCACGACGCCCAGTTCCTCTTCGAGGGCGGCCACCTGCCGGCCCAAGGTCGGCTGCGCCATGCCCAGAGCCCGGGCCGCGGCCGACAGCGAGCCCTCCTCCGCGGTGACCAGAAAGGCCCGCGCCCGGTTCCAGTCGAAACGCACCGATCGCCAATCCATGCGAAAACGCATATCATGCAGGCGAATTCAGTCAATTTCGTTTGATCTCGCTGTGGCGTATCAGGACGGCAGATACACTCGAACCGGAGCGACCCCCCATGAAAGCTGCAACCCAGCCGAGCTACGGCCCCGCCGACATCCTCGAGATACGCGACATGCCCCGTCCCGAGCCCGGCCCGACCGAGGTTCTGGTCGAAGTTCATGCCAGCGCGGTGACCACCGCCGACTGGCGCCTGCGCGCCTCCGCCTTTCCCGGCGGGCTCTGGCTCGTCGGACGTCTGGTGTCGGGCCTGTTCCGCCCGCGCCACGAGATCCCCGGCGTCACCTTCTCGGGCCGCGTGACCGCCCTCGGAGCCTCGGTCACGAAGTTCGCCGTGGGCGACGCGGTGTTCGGCTTCGCCGGTCACGGCGGCCATGCGGAGTATCTCGCGCTCTCCCAGGACGCCGCCATGGCCCGCAAGCCCGAGGCCCTGTCCCATGCAGAAGCCGCCGCGATCCCGTTCGGCGCAATGTCCGCGCTGGTGTTCCTGCGCGACATCGCGAAGCTCCGGCCCGGCGAACGCATCCTGATCGTCGGGGCCTCGGGCGGGGTGGGCGCGAGCGCGGTCCAGCTGGCCCGGCATTTCGGCGCCGACGTCACCGGCGTCGCCGGTCCCGACAGCCTCGACCTCGTCCGCAGCCTCGGTGCAGAACGGGTGATCGACTACACCCGGCAGGATCCGGCGAAGGCCGGACAGACCTGGGACGTCATCCTCGACACCGTCGGCGCGACCAGCTTCCCGAGCATCCGCCATGCCCTTGCGCCGACCGGCCGCTGGGTGCCGCTGGAGTTCGGTCTTGGCGAGGCCGGTCAAGCCCTGATGGCAAGGATGCGCCGCGGACCGAAGGTGAAGCTCGCCGTCTCGGGCGACAGCGCGGCCGATCTGGAGTATCTCGCGGACCTTGTGGAGACCGGCACCCTGCGTGCGGTGATCGACAGCAGCTTCCCGCTCGACCGCATCGCCGACGCCCATCGCCGGGTCGAGACCCGCCACGCCAAGGGCGCAGTGATCCTCGCTCTCAGGCCCGACGCGACCCTGCGCGCCGTTGCCTGATCCGCCTATTTCAGGGGGATGTTGCGGTTGTCGGCCTTGGCCGCCTGATAGGTGTCCGACAGTTCCGAGTAGACATCCCGGATCGCGGCGACCCGCGCGCGAAACTTGTCACGGTTCAGACCCTCGCAGTTCTCGATCAGATCCGGAATGGAATAGGCGCTCCAGTAATCATTGGCCCGGGCATACTCGCCCGGCCCGTGCCGGAACACCTGGTCGAGGATGTTGAGGTCATGCCCGATCGCGAAGGCGTCGCGGCTGTCCTCGTGGCTGAACAGGTAGTAGAAATTGTCGTATCCGCCCCAGGTGATGGCCGAGGAACACAGCGTGCAGGGCTCATGGGTGGCCAGAAACACACTCTCGGCCGGCGGGTGGCGCTTGCTCTCGTCCGCATTGACCATCGCGTAATAGGCGTTGATCGCCGCGATCTCGCCGTGCAGCAGCGGGTTCTCGGTCTCGCGGTTGGTCGCGGCGATGACCGTTCCAAGATCGGACTTGCGCAGGATCGCCGCCCCGAACACCTTGTTGCCCTGATCGACGCCCACCCGGGTCAGCGGGACGATCTCGTCCTCGATCACCGACAACAGCCGGTCGATCAATGCCGGATCGCAGCCTGCAATCTCACCCGGTCGTTTGTCCGCATCGGCCATGATCGTCTCCTCAGCGATAAAGCAGCACCGGCAGCCACATCGTCACGGCCGGCACGAAAGTCACCAGCAGCAGCACCGCGACCAGCGGCACCAGAAACGGTGCCGTCGCCACGACGCAGGTCTCGAACGGCAACTTGGCCACCCGTGCCAGCACGTAGAGAACCATCCCCACCGGCGGCGTCAACAGCCCGATCATCAGGTTCAGAACCATGATCACGCCGAAATGCACCGGATCGATGCCCATCTCCAGCGCGATCGGCAGCAGCACGGGCACGAGAATGGTGATGGCAGCGACCGTTTCCATGAAGCAGCCGACGATGAGAAGGATCAGGTTTATCAGCAGCAGCAGAACAATGCGGTTCTCCGACACCGACAGCAGGAAGCCGGCGAAGGCCTCGGGAACCCGGTTCTGGGTCAGGATCCAGGCGAAGATCGACGCGGCAGCCACCACCATCAGCACCACGGCCGTGGTCTCGATGGTATCGAACGATACCCGCAGGAACCGGCGCCATGTGAGCGTGCGGTAAACGAACAGCCCCAGCACCAGTGCCCAGGCGCAGGCGGCAATGGCAGCCTCGGTCGGCGTGAAGGCACCCGAAAGAATGCCCCCGACGATGATGATCGGGGTCAGCAGCGACAGGAAGGCCTTGCGGAACGTCAGCAGAAGCACATCGATCCGAAACGCCTGGTCACGGGGATAGCCGCGCACCCGCGCGAAATACGCAACCATCAACATCAGTGCACCGGCCATGATCAACCCCGGCACGAATCCCGCCGCGAAGAGCTGGCCGATCGAGGCACCGGCCATCACACCGTAGATCACCATCGGCAGCGAAGGCGGGATGATCGGCCCGATGGTCGAGGAGGCGGCCGTCACCCCGACCGAGAAGCCCGGATCGTAGCCGGCATCCCGCATCGCCTTGATCTCGATCGCTCCGAGCCCGCCGGCATCCGCCACCGCCGCCCCGGACATGCCGGCAAAGATCACCGAGGCGCCGACATTCACATGCCCCAGCCCGCCGCGCATCCAGCCCACCAGCGCCTTGGCGAACTCGAAGATGCGCTCGGTGATGCCGGCGGTGTTCATCAGGTTGCCGGCGAGAATGAAGAACGGCACCGCGAGCAGCGGGAAACTGTCGACCCCGTTGATCATCCGGTGCGCCACCACCATCTCGGGCACCGTGCCGAAGAAGAGGATGAAGAGTGCCGACGAGCCCGCCAGCGCGATCGCGACCGGAATGCCCAGCGCGATCATCGCGAAGAGCGCGACGAAGAGGAACGCGATATCCATTGCGGCCGGCTCCTATTCGACCAGCCGCGTGACGTCGGCATGGATCTCGGGATCGATGAGCCGGCTCGTGCCGGAACGCAAATGCCGCCAGCCGATGCGAGCGGCATGAAACGTCATCATCGCGAAACAGACCGCGACAGCCCAGTAGACCAGCGATTTCGGCACATCGATCGAGACCATCATCTGCCCGGTACGACCGGCAAGCTGAACGCTGAACAGCGTGAGCGCCGCGAAGAACGCCACCGAGACGAGGTCGATAATCGCCTGCACGACCCGCCGCACCGGCCGGTTCATCCAGCGGAACAGGAATTCCACGGCAATGTGGCTGCCCTTGCGGGTCGCCATGATCGCGCCGATGAAGGTCACCGCGATCAGCAGGAACCGCGCAATCTCCTCGGTCCAGGCCAGCGAATCGTTGAGGATGTAGCGCGTGAAGAACTGCAGGAACACCACGACGGCGAGCCCCCAGAACACCACCAGCACAATCGCGTCCTCCCAGCGCAGATCCGACAGATCGACCGGCTCATCGTCCGGCGGGTCGCTGCCGCCATCCCCAAGACCCTGCATCACCTGATCCTCATTGAGCCGAAAGGAAACGGCCCGCCCGTCGGGCAGGCCGTAAGACGCGGTTCAGCGCGTGCTGGCGCGGATCATTCGATGGCCTGCAGCCGGTCGTAGGTCGCTTGATCCCATGTCGCCATCTCGCCGTTATGCATCACCTTCACCGCCTCGATGAACGGCCCGCGATCGACCTCGTGCACGTTCACGCCCTCGCCGCGGAACCACTCGGCCAGCTCGCCTTCCTTCTCGATGATCGCATCGGTGGCGCAGATCGCGGCATCCACCAGCACCTGCTCAAGGGCGGGCCGGTCGGCCTCGTCGATCGAATCCCAGGCCGGTCCGCCGACGATGGTCAGCAGAGCGTCGGTGATGTGGCCGGTCAGGTTGATGTCCGACTGCACCTCGTGGAACTTCTTGGCCTGGATCGTCGGCAGCGGGTTCTCCTGCGCGTCCACCGTGCCCTGCTGCAGCGCCAGATAGACTTCCGCGAAGGCGATCGGCGCCGGGTTCGCGCCGGTGGCCTCGGGGAACATCATGTAGAGCGGCGCATTGGGCACCCGGATCTTGAGCCCCTCCATGTCCGCCGGAGTCAGGATCGGCTTGTTCGAGGTGACATGCCGCGCGCCGTAATAGGTCATCGCCTTGATGTGGTTGCCGCTGGCGTCGGTGTAGCCTTGGGCCAACTCGCCGAAGAGGTCCGAATTGCGGTACTTGTCCCAGTGGTCGTAGTCGCGGAACATGAACGGCGCGCCGCCGATGGCGATTGGACCGAAGGAACTGCCGGCGAAGAGCTGGCCGGTATAGATGATGTCGACGGTCCCGAGCCCAAGCCCCTCGTTGATGTCCACTTCCTTTCCAAGCGACGAGGCGGGAAACACCTCGATGCCGAGTCGGTCTTCCGTGGCCGCCGCCAGCGCATCGTTCGCCGCCACCGCGCAGGTGTGGTAAGGCTCGCTGATCTCGTAGACATGGGCCCATTTGAGCATCCGCTCGGCCGCCGCCGCCGGATCGGCCACCGTCCCGGCCGTGCCCAGCACCACCAGCGCCGCGGCACCAGCCATTATTCCCGATCGTGTCATCCGGTCATCCTCCCTGAACGTTTCCCTTCCGCCGGTTCTTCGGCTGACCGGCTGGTAGCAGAAACAATACGGAGGATCGGAAATCGCGCAAGCCTGTTGCGCTGCGAGGCTCAGTCGGTGGTCGCGCCGTTGCCTTCCCAGGCGTTGTTCTGCCCGGTATCCGTTTCGCGCACATAACGATCGCGCACCCCCGGAATCGCAGCGAAGTCCTGCCGTACCGTCTCGGGAAACAGCGAGGTCCGCACCTCGGTGAAGGGCGCCACCGGGCGCACCGCCCCGGTCACCGAGCCAGCGCAGAACATCTTCGGCGTGCGCCCCAGCGCCTCGGCGTTCGCAAGGACCTGATCGGCGGTCGCCCGGCTCACAGGAACCTCCTGGGCATGGACGTAATGGGAAAACCGGGCGTGATACCGCTCGTAATAGTCAAGGTAGCGCGGCGTCACTCCGTAATGGATGTCGTCACGCCGCGGCAGATCGGGGTGCTGGAAGGTACCCGCCGGATCGTAGAGCACCTGTTCGGAGCCGTTGATCAGGAGAGCAGAATGCGCCGAACGCCCGTTCTCGGCATTGACCATCGACAGGAGCGTGATCGACGGTTCGGTGCTGGAGACATAGCGCGCCTGCGCCACCTCCTCGACTTCGGCCTCGCGGTAGACCTCGCAGCCGCCGAGCGCCAGCGCAACGAGGAGCGCGGCAATTGCTTGCGGCAGGTTCATTCCGCGCATCTCGAAAAGGCCTCCGCTGCCGCCGCCGCTGCTCTCAGGAGTTGAACAGCGCGAGGAAGATCAGGATGCCGATCGCGCCGCCGAACAACCAGACCCAGAATTTCATGAAGCCCGCGAAGGTCTTTTGCTGATCGGTGATATCCATCTTGCCGTGCTCGTACTCGGCCTCAGTGTTGTGGTCGTGATCTGCCATGCGGCCTCTCCTGTCAGTGCGAGGCGCCGAACACGGGGCGCCGATCTCTTCCGGCAGAGTTCTAGCGGACCCTCCCGCCGCTGTCAGGCCCAATTCGCCCCGCCGGCCTTTGCGGCGTTTTGACACAACGATGCCATCACGCCGGATCAGACATCGGCGGCTTGATCCGCGACCCGCCGCCAGAGCCACGCCCCTTCCGCGTCGCGCTCCCGCGTCACCCGCCCGGTCGCCAGCAGATGGTTCAGGTGCCCCACTGCCTCGACCAGTGCGAGCCCGTATTCGCCCTTGCCGATCCGCCGGCCGTAGAGCACGTCAAAGCATTCCCCCGCCCGATGCGGCGTCTCGAGAAACCCTTCCAGCCGGTCGAGCCCCTCGCGCGCGTGCACGCTCAGCCCCGCCAGCCGCGCATCGAGCCCGGTAAAGGGCCGCCGATGCCCCGGCAAGGCCAGATGCGCCGGCCGCGCCAGCTTGCCCAGACGCGCACAGCTCTCGATCCAGCCCCCCACCGGATCCGCCTCCGGCTCAGTGGCGTAAACCCCGAGATTCGGCGTGATCCCCGGCAGCACCTGATCGCCCACGAGCACCAGATCGTGCCCGATCCCCCAGAACGTTGCCTGGTCGGGCGCATGGCCATGCCCGAGCACCACCCGCCAGCGCCGCCCGCCCAGGCAGATCTCCTCGCCCTCGACGATGCGCCGAAACCCCAGCGGCATCGGCGCCACGACATCAGCAAAATTCATCGGCCGGCTTTCGGAGCGCTCCGCGAGGATCGCCGGGTCCATCCCCGCGCCCCGCCAGAACGCCAGCGTCTCCGGCGCGGGCCGTCCCTGCACATCGAGCGTCAGCATCCGTGCGAAGAGCCAAGCGGTCCGAGTGGTCCAAAGCTCCGCGCCCTGCTCCGACTGAAACCAGCCTGCCAGCCCCACATGGTCGGGATGATGATGTGTCACCACCACCCGGCGCACCGGTCTGCCGCCGAGCGGCCCCGCAAGCAATGCGGCCCACTCCTCGCGGATCGCCGGCGTGTCGAGACCGGTATCGACGATGCTCCAGCCATCGCCCTCGTCGAAGGCATAGATATTCAGGTGATCAGGCCGCATCGGCAGCCGGACCCGAAGCCAGAGCACGCCCTCGGCGATCTCCACCGCTTCGCCCGGCGCTGGCGCCTCGAACGGATAACGCACACCCGAAGGTTCCGAGCCGTCAGCCATCAGGAGCCCGCTCCGGCTCGAAGACTTGCCCGGACCCCTTCCCAGAGGGCGCAGTAGAGGCATGGCCAGCCTCCCCAGATCGAATCTCGGGAGCTCACGACGCGAACTCCAACGCGTAGAGCCCCGCCGCCCGCTCGTGGGACTGTACGCAGAGCGCCTCCACCTCAGGCAGCATCAGCCGCAGAGGGAACGCCGCCAGCCCGGCCCGCGCGGCATTTGCTGGGCCGCCCTGCTTAGCCCGTATCAGATACTGCTCCCCCGGCACCAAGGCATAGGCTCTCGAAGTGGGGACCGATTCCGCCAGCCAGTCGGTCAGGATCGCCTCGACCGTTTCCTGACCAGCCTCGGCGAACATCGTTGTCGCCGCGAGCCGGTCGGCGCCGAGAACACGGTCGAGCACGAAGCGCATCTCGGTTACCGGTGCGGTATTGGTCATGTCGGTCTCCCTCCGGAACGTGAGCGCACCGGCGCAATTGCGGCTTCCGGCTCCCTGCCATTGCGGTTATAGGGAAGCGCCTTGCCGACCGAGTGAACTCTAGTCCCGGCCCCGCAGCACGACAAGCGCGACGCCGCGTCATCGCACCGGTTCCGCCACGAGAGACGCAACCGACCGCCTTGACCGAGCACAACACCGTCACCCTCTCGGACAGCCAGCGCGGCCTGCGCGCCGCATCCCATCTGCTGCATTCGGGCGAACTGGTCGCCTTCCCGACCGAGACGGTCTACGGCCTCGGGGCCGATGCGCGCAATCCGCGCGCCGCCGCCGAGATCTTCGTGGCCAAGGGCCGACCGGCATTCAATCCGCTGATCATCCACGTGCCCGACCTCGCCGGAGCCGAGGCGCTCGCCCACCTGCCCGACGCCGCACGACGATTGGCTACCACGTTCTGGCCCGGCCCGCTGACCCTCGTGCTGCGCCGCCGCATGGACAGCGGCCTCTCCGATCTCGCAACCGCCGGCCTCACCACGGTGGCGATCCGCGTGCCGGCCCACCCGCTCGCGAGCGCGCTCCTGCGGGCCTTCGGCGGCCCGGTCGCCGCGCCCTCGGCGAACCTGTCGGGCCGGATCACAGCCACCAGTGCCGCCCACGTCCGCGCCGATCTGGGCGGCCGTATCGCCGCGATCCTCGACGGCGGCCCTTGCCCCCTTGGGCTCGAATCGACCATCCTCGGATTCGACGGCGAAATTCCAGTCCTGCTGCGACCCGGCGGCATTCCGGTCGAGATTCTCGAAGCCACCCTAGGGCGATCGCTCGATTCCTCCTCCACCCGCCACGTCACCGCCCCGGGCCAACTCGCATCGCATTACGCGCCCGACGCCGCTCTTCGCCTCGACGCCTCCGGTCCCGGTCCGGACGAGGTCTGGCTCGGCTTCGGTCCAGTCGACACCCTCCGCCCCGGCCTCAATCTCTCGCCCACGGGCGATCTCGCCGAGGCCGCCACCAACCTTTTCGCCATGCTCCACGACATTGACGACCTCGCAACCGAAACCGGTGCCAGCCGCATCGCCGTCGCCCCAATCCCGGCCACCGGCCTCGGCCTCGCTATCAACGACCGTCTTCGCCGCGCCGCCGCCCCCCGACCCTGAAGTGGCCCCCGCCCCACATAGCCTTGATCCGCAGGTCAGGTCAGCTGACATATTCGCAATCCGCGGCCCTTCGCGCTCCACCGCCGCGTCCTGGAGCCCGCTTGGGCTATCAAGAAGAATGTCGAGTGGTGCGAAAGTGCTGCTGCCTTGCTCCCTGCGTGTTCAGGCGGGCTAGCGGTCGCCCTCCGAACGGGTGGAGGCGGGATTCTTAGCGCTAAAGGATCTCACCGACGGACGGGCAGCCCAGCGCTGGGGTACACAATCCGGGAGACACCTGGGCTCGGGTATACTAGTGTCGGCTGCGACAATTGGGCCGCGTGCGCACGGTCCAACTGGCAAACTTTCCCGGCGCCCAAAAGGAACGGAGACCCCCAGCATGCGCATCGAACCGGTCGATTGGAGCACTATCCCCGTCCCCGAGGACGACGGCGCCGCCGATCACCTCACCGGCAGGGCCCTTCCCGCTGTGATCCTGCCTGCCACCGACGGCACTGTGGTAGACATCTCCAAGCTCACCGGCCGCACCGTGCTCTACTGCTACCCGATGACCGGCACCCCCGGCACCGACCTGCCCGAAGGCTGGAACGCCCTGCCGGGTGCCCGCGGTTGTACGCCGCAAAGCTGCTCCTACCGCGATCACTTCGCCGAGATGAAGGCGCTCGGCGTCGATGCGGTCTATGGCATCTCCACCCAGAGCCCCGCCGATCAGACCGAAGCCGCCACGCGCCTCAAGCTGCCCTTCCCGCTGCTCTCCGACGAGGGGCTCGCCCTCGGGAAAGCTCTCGATCTGCCGATGATGGAGGTGGAGGGCCGCACGATGCTGCGCCGGATAACCCTCGTTGCGGAGCGGGGCTACATTTCCGCCCTCCGCTATCCGGTTTTCCCGCCCGATGAAGACGCCACCGAGATCATCGCACTCCTGAAAGCCGGGGCGTCCTGATCAGGCCCGCCCGCCCTCGGCCGAAAGTAGCCGCGGGTCGATGTTGAGCGAGCGCAGCGCCGCCTCCCACTTTCCAGCATCGCTTCGCCCGAACACGAGGTCCGGGTCGGCCGCCGCCGTGAGCCATCCATTGGCCTGCAGCTCGCCCTCGAGCTGCCCGGGTCCCCAGCCGGAATAGCCCAGAGCCAGCAGGGCCTTCACCGGGCCTTCACCCTTCGCCATGTCCTGCAGGACATCCACGGTCGCGGTCATCGAGAATGAGGGCCCGACCTTCAGGCTCGCCCCGTCGGAATCGTATTCTCCCGAATGCAGCACGAACCCGCGGGCATGCTCCACCGGCCCACCGAAATGCACCGGCGTGCCGCCGATATCGGAACTCGGCTCGATGTCGAGCTGCTTGAGGAGGTCCGAGAAGTCGAGATCCGGCGCGGGCTTGTTGATGATCAGCCCCATCGCACCCTCGGCCGAATGGGCACAGAGAAAGATCACCGCACGCTCGAAACGGGCGTCGCCCATGCCGGGCATCGCGATCAGGAGCTGGCCTTCGAGAAAGCCCGGCGTTTCGTCTGTCATTCGAACAACATGGGCCGCTCCCGCTGCGATTGCAAGCAAGCCACACGCGACCGCGCGCTCGCCGGTTTGTGACTCCCCTTTTCCGCCCGAATGCCCCTAACGTCGAGCCTCCGAAGCCAGACGGACTGCCCAGCGCCATGCCCCGACCCTCCGCCGCGCCAATCCTCGCCTCGCTCCTCGCAGCCCTTGCCGCCCCCGTGCCGGCCACAGCGCAGGGTGGCCCGGCCCATACCACGCTGATTCCGGGCTGGCGCGGCGATGACGGCGCCCATGTCGCGGCCATAGACATCCACCTCTCCCCGGGCTGGCACACATACTGGCGCGCGCCGGGGGCGGGCGGCATCCCACCTCAATTCGACTGGTCCGCTTCGGAAAACCTGCGCGCCGTGCGCTATGAATGGCCCCGCCCGGTGGTATTCGAAAGCTATGGCATCACCGCCATAGGCTACGAACGGCGCCTGACCCTGCCGGTGCGGTTGGAGCCGATTGACCCCTCGAAACCGATCGCGGCCCGCGTCGAGATTTTCTATGGCGTCTGTGACGACATCTGCATCCCGGCCGAAGCCTCGCTCGAAGCCCTTCTGCCGGTCACCGGCCCGGTAACCGGCCGGCTCGACATCGAGGGGGCGCTCGCCCGCCGGCCGATGAGTGCCGCCGCCGCCGGCATCGCCAGTGTCACCTGCACCCTCACGCCGGACGGCAACGGCTACGCGCTCACCACCGAAGTCACCTTCGTGCGCCCGCCCGGCCCCGACCAGCACGCCGTGGTCGAAACCTCCGATCCCGGGCTCTGGATCGGCCTCCCCGAAAGCCGCATGGACGGCAACCGCCTCGTGGCCGAGACCCGCATCGAGGGCGGCAGCGTCATCGACCGCTCGGGTCTGCGAGTCACCGTGCTCGACCCGACCCGCGCCGTCGATATCCTCGGTTGTGACGCACCGGACTGACGCGGAGTCCGGTCAGACCTGTCCGCCGGACCAATCGGGGAAATGCAATCCTCATGGGATTTCTTACCGCGTAAAGCGCAAGCACCCTTTCGCACCAACGCCAGCACCTTACGGCGGACAGTCTTGGAAAAGAACTAAAGCGACCCGGACCCCGATCAGCACCGGCATAGGGTCTCACGTCGGCTGCTCAGCCCCCCGCCCGAGCCCGACCGTCGCCAGGGTCACCGCCATCAGCACTGCCAGACCCAGCACCAGCGCCAGCAAAGCTGCCGCGCCGTCTCCGAGCCCCGGCAGCATCGCCCCCAGCCAACCTGCCGGTCCGGCGCCGGCACCCGCGATGAGCCAGGGCCCCATCACCGCCACAAGCCAGCCGAAGGCCGCGACACTCGCGAGGCGGATCGAGGTCGCCAACCCGGGCGCTCGGCCGCGCCGCGACAGCGCCCGCCGCCAGGCACGGAACCGCACGGCGATGTCGCGCTGAACGACCACCAGCGCCGGTACGAGCAGCAGGGTCAGCACCGACCCGATCCCCAGCCCGTAGACCAGCGTGATCACGGTGGGCTTCAGGAACAGCGCTTGCTGGCTGCGTTCGAACACCAGCGGCGCAAGCCCCAGCACCGTCGTCAGCGAGGTGAGCAGGATCGGCCGGAGCCGGTCCCCGGCCGCTGCGATCACCGAGGGCACCACCGCCCGCCGCACGCCATGCCCGTCGATGGTCGCGATCAGCACGATGGCATTGTTGATGATGATCCCGGTCATGCCGATCAGCCCGACCACCGTGAACATGCTGAGCGGCAGGTCCCATTGCGCATGGCCCCAGATCGTACCGATCAACCCCAGCGGGATGATCGCCATCACCACCATTGGCCGCGCCCAGCTCTCGAACACCCAGGCCAGAACCAGATAGATGCCCGCAAGGCACAGCGCGAAGCCGGTCAGCGCATCCGACAGGAAATCGCGCTCCTGCTGCACCAGCCCGCCCGAGGCCGCCGTGACCCCGTGGCGCTCGGCGATCCGCGGCAGGATGGTACTCTCCAGCTCCGCCGTCAGCGCGGCGGCGGCGGCCGGATCGTCCTCCGACACGCCTCCGGTCACCGTCACCACCTTCAGCCCGTTCTCCCGGCGCAGGCTCGAAAAGCCAAACCGACTCTCGACCGTCACGATCTCCGTCAGCGGCACCTGCACGCCCCCAGGGCTCAATAATCGAGTGCGGTCGAGGAAGTCCGCCGTCATCTCCTTCTCGGGCAAACCTACCCGTACTGTCGCACTGCGCGTCCCGGCGGCGAAATCCGCCGCCTCGATGCCGGTGAGCCTCGCGCGCAGTTCGGCGCCCACCGCATCGATGGTGAAGCCGAGCCGGGCACCCAGCGGTGTCAGCTCCAGCACCAGCTCGGTCTTGTCGTAGGCGAGGCTGTCTTCCGCCCCGGTCACGATCGCCCGCGGTGCCAGTTCCGCCTTCAGATCCTCCGCCGCCGCCTTCAGCCGCCGCACGTCGTCGCCGTAGAAGCTCACTTCCAGCGCCTCGCCGCCGGGCCCTGAGCCCCAGCTGCGGAAACTGAGCGTCTCCATGAGCGGCGCGCGCACCACCTCCTCTTGCAGGAGCCGCAGGAACTCGTCGCTCGAATAGGGCCGCCGGTCGGGATCAATCAGCTCGATGTCGAGCGCACCGAGTTGGTCGGGATCCTTGGCGTCCGACCCCGAAATACCGCGCCCCGACGTGCCACCGACCTGCGCCAGCAGAAGCGTCACCGGCGCTTCGCCATGTTCCTCGGCGAGCCGCGCATCGACCGCCCGCGCCGCTCGGTCAAGCTCGGCGATCATCGCCAGCGTATCGGCCCGCTCGGCGCTTGGCAGCATCGCGATGTTCGCGGTGATCGATCCCCGCTCGGGCGAGGCGAAGAACCGCCAGGTCACGTCGCCGCGCACGAACATCGCGCTCGCGCTCGCCACCAGCAGACACCGCCGCCGCGATCGCCGGATAGCGCAGCCGGATCACCCAGCCCATCAGCGGCACGAAGGCCCGGTCGCGAAAGCCGTCGAGCGCGCGGTTGACGACCCGGCTCGGCAGGTCGAGCCAGCGCGTCCAGCTCGCGGTCTTCTGCCGCGCCTGCGCGGCCAGCGCACCGGCCATGTGATGCGGCAGGATCAGGAAGCACTCCACGAGGCTCGCGATCAGCACCACGATCACCGTGAACGGGATGTCGACGATCATCTCGCCGAACCGTCCCCCGATCATGCGTCAGCCCGAAGAACGCCAGCACCGTCGTCACCATCGCCGAGAACACCGGCAGCGCCATCACCCGCGCCGCACTCTCCGCCGCCACCGCCGGCGCCTCGCCCAGCCGCCGGAACCGCCAGTCCGCATGCTCGGCCACCACGATCGCATCGTCCACCACGAGACCGAGACACAGGATCAGTCCGAAGAGCGAGATCATGTTGAGCGTCAGACCCGAGAGATACATCAGCCCGATCGCTGCGGTCATCGCCACCGGAATACCCGCGGCGACCCAGAACGCCGTGCGCGCATTCAGGAACAGGAACAACAGCCCCACCACCAGCGCGAGACCCATCAGCCCGTTGGTCAGAAGAAGATCAAGCCGGTCGGTTATCGCTTCGGCCCGCGTACGCACCAACTCGATCTCGACGCCCTCGGGCAAAGTCTCGGCCAGCGTGGCCGCCACCGTGCGCACATCGCGTTGCATCGCGATCGCATCGCCCTGGTCGCTGCGGTCCACCCGGATCGACACCGCCGGATGCCCGTCGCGGAAATAGGCCCGGCCCGAATCGGCGCCTTCGGCCGTCACCAACGCGACGTCGCGCACCAGGAGTTGCCCACCATCCGCATCCGTGCGGACCGGCAGCGCGCCGATCGCCTCGGCCTCGCGCCGCTCCGAGCCGGCCCGAAGCCGGGTCGAATCGCCGGTGACCTCGCCCGCCGGCGCACCCACCGTACCGGCCGCGACGACATCGGCCACCTCGCGCAGCCCGATCCCGTGCCGGATCAGCGCCGCTTCGGGAACCTCGATCCGGATCAGCGGATCCGCGATGCCCTGAATGGTCGTGCGGGTGATCCCTGCCCGATAAAGTGCCGCCACGAATTCATCTGCGTAGCGCCCGAGTTGCTCGACACCCACCGGACCCCAGATCACCACGTCGGTCACCCGGTCGCCCCAGCCCCCGCGCTCGATCTCCGGATCGTCGGCACCCTCGGGCAGGTTGGTCACCCCGGCCACTGCGGTCTCCACATCGGCCATCGCCCGGGTCATGTCCCAGCCCGGTTCGAATTCCAGACTCGATGTTCGCCCGTCCGTCAGTGGCGCGCGCCTCGCTGCCCTCGACGCCCTCGACCGCCATCAGCGCGGGCTCCAGCAGCGCCACCACGCCCTCGTCGATATCCTCTGCCCCGGCGCCCTCCCAGAGCACGGTGACCTCGACCGAATTGACCACCACGTCGGGAAAGAACTGGCTGCGGATCTGGGTCGCTGCAGCAAGCCCCGAGAGCAGCATCACCACCATCAAGAGGTTCGCCGCCGTCGGATGCCGCGCGAAATACGCGAACAGTACCCTGTCCCGCCGACCGCAATTTCTCTCCGAGCGCCATCGTTCAGCCTCCGCTCCGGGTTTCGAGCCGGTCAATCATCTCCTGCGGCACGGTTTCCGCCTCGAGGGCGGCCCGCAGCCGTGCCCGTGCCTCGGCGGGCATGCCGTTGCGCGCCTCGAGGGCCGCGATCAACCCGGCCCTGCGCTCCGGCGTCAGCCGCACCTCAGCGGTCTCGGAATCTGCCGTTTCCACCTCGGCCTGAGGCCGGATCGGACGGACCTTGATCCCCGGCCCGAGCTGCGGCAGCCGCTCGGCGACATAGTCCCGCCCGAATGGCACGGAACCGAGGATCACCGCGTCACCCTGCCGTCGCAGCACCGCCACGGATAGCTCTTCCAGCCGTTCGCCGCTGTCGTCGAGGACAAGGATCGTGCCCTCCGGTCCCAGTGCCGTTGCCGGCACGACGGCAACCCCCGACAACTGCGGCTCCTCGCACCCGCACCGTCAGGAAGTCTCCCGGCCGGAGCAGCCCCGGTCGCTCCGCATCGAGCCGCGCATAGACCAGCCGCCCGGTCAGCCCCGCGCCCACCGACGCCCCGGCCCGCACGATCCGCCCCGGCACTTCGAGCGGCAGCCCGTCGATCTCCAGCGACGCCACCACGTCGAGCGGCCGCACCGCGCCGGTCTCGTCGGCCAGCCGCGCATATTCCGCATTCGACACCCGGAACGCCACTTCCAGCACATCTGGGTCGATCAGAAGCCCCAGCCGCTCGTTGGGCGAGACCAGCCGCCCCGGCAGCACGTCGACCTCAGCCAGCACTCCCGCGAAGGGCGCCACCGCCACCGTGTTCTCCAGGTTCCGCGCTGCCTCATCGCGTGCGATCTCTGCGCGCCGCGCCGCGATCTCCGTGCGATCGATCCGCGCCTCGGCCTGGGCGCGCGCCAGGCGCCGCCCAGTCAGCGCCTGCTCCGCCGCCGAGAGTGCCAACTGTGCCGCCTCGAAATCCGCTGCTGTGCCGACTCCGCGGCTTTGCAGGTCCTCCGACCGAGCCAGCGCCTGGGCCCGCAGGGCGCGCTGCCTCTCCGCCGCCGCCGTCTCCTCGATCGCAAGCTCCAGCCCGATCCGCGCCTCCTCCGCCTCGGCCCGCGCCGCCTCGAGATCGCTCGCCGCGAGCGCCAGCGCCGCCTCGGCCTCCGCCGGATCGACCCGGTAGAGCACCTCGCCCGCCGCCACCTGGCCGCCATCCACCAGCCCCGGCGCAAGATCGGTCAGCGTGCCGCCGGTCTCCGCGCGCAACTCCAACTGTCGCGCCGAGCGCAGATCGCCGTAAGCGATCAGCACCGGCGCGATATCGATCGCAACCAGCTCCGCCACGTTCACCGCGAAGACCCGCTCTTCAGCGGGCCGGCCGCCCCCCGCAGTCGCGTCGCGCGCCTGCCCGGCCTGCCGCAGCGTGCCCACCGCCAGGGCAAGCAGCCCCAAAGTCAGCACCGCCAGAACCAGCCCGCCGAGGCTCCGCATCACGAACCGCATTCACTGGCCTCCCGCGCACAGCCCCGAGCCTGGAGCCGCCGTCATCCACATATTCCGACCACACCATATAGACCGCACCCGTGGGAAATCGCAGCGAAAATCACGACTTCACCGGAAGGTGCGCGCTGGTCGCTAGTCCCCGACAGGAACGTTGTAGAGAATGAAATCCGTTCGGCGCGCATAGGCGTCATAGACCATGCGCGCCGGATAGTTGGATTCCTGCGTCAGCCAGCGCACCCCCGGCAGGCCCCGTTTGCGCGCGAAATCCAGCACGTGGTCGATCAGCGCCCGCCCGGTCCCGGCACCGCGCATCGCCGGATCGACCCAGAGATCGCTCAGATAGCAGGTCATCGTCCCGCCCAGCGAGCGGTGCATCAGCTGGTACTGCGCGAACGCACTCAGCGCGCCGCTCGCATCCTCCACCACGTCGCACCAGAAATCGTTCGCCGGATCGAAGACCCAGCCCCAGACGGCCGTCATGCCGCCCTCCGGAATCTCGGTCCGGTAGAACGCCGCGTAGCCTGCGAACATCTCTTCCCAGCGCGGCCGGTCCGCAAGCGTCAGCGGTCGAATGTTCGGCCCCATCGGCATCGTCCTTCCGCTCCCGCGCCAATCCGACTGACCGGCCTCCCGCTGTCGAGATAGGCGCGGAGAATCGTAAGTCACCGACCCTCCGCGCCGCGACGGCTCACACCCCTCAGCAACGCCTCAGCCGGCCAGCTTCACCGTGCGCAGATAAGGAAACACCGTGACGAAATCGCCGAATTTCTCCTTCGCGGCCGCATCATTTACCGACGTCGGGATGATCACGTCCTGCCCGACCTCCCAGTTCGCAGGAGTGGCCACACCCCGCCCGTTGGCGGTCTGCAGCCCGTCGAGAGCGCGAAGCACCTCGGCGAAATTGCGCCCGACATTCATCGGATAGGTCATCGACAGCATCAGCTTCTTCTCGGGCGAGATGATGAACACCGCCCGCACGGTGGCGCTGTCCGCCGGCGTGCGTCCGTCCGGCAGATAAGCATCCGCTGGCAGCATGTCGAAGGCTTTCGCCACCGCCAGATCCTCGTCGGCGATGATCGGAAACGTGGCATCCGTCCTGGCGAAGCTCTCGATGTCGCCCTTCCACTTCTTGTGTTCTTCGACCCCGTCAACCGAGATACCGATCACCTTGGTGCCGCGCTTCGCCCATTCGGCCCCAAGTTGTGCCACCGCGCCGAACTCGGTCGTGCAGACCGGCGTGAAATCCTTCGGATGCGAGAACAGGATCGCCCAGCTGTCGCCGATCCAGTCGTGGAAGCTCTCGATCCGCCCCTGATCCGTGTCGGCGGCGAAGTCCGGAACAGTGTCCCCGATGCGCAAACCCATATCGCTCTCCTCTGTATGATGATAAACACATGCATCTAATTGCATATCAAGACCGCGCGTGCAAGCGCTCCCCGTCGCGCTCCCATCTAGGCCTCCGTCCGCCGCTTGAGAACCCCTACGTCCCGTCATTCCAACAGAATGCCGCCGGCCACCCAAACCGCCTTTGGGCCTCCTTGGTCGACGCCGCCTTGGACCATCCGCATTTCCACGCGAACGGAGCCATACCAATCGGAGGTCCATGCGCCAGTGGTTCCACCCCGGACCGCGGACACTCCCGAACCGGGCGACCCGGCGATTGGGACAGCGCGGCCAGCCGTTCCGAGGCAAGGCGGCAAAGGCCATGGGCTGTCTGCCAGCCCCCCGCCGGTCGCACCGACAGTTCAGGACCGGTCAGAAGCGCAGGTGGCCTTGCTCACGCCGGAGCGGCGGCCTACATCGGCTCCATGGAGAACCCCCTCAACCTCTTCCGGCGGAAGCCCGCAGTTACCGTCCTGCGCCTCGAAGGCGCCATCGGCTCCGCGGCCCGGGGCATCGGGGGCGCGTCGCTCAGTGATGCGGCCCTCGCACCGCTGATCGAGGCCGCCTTCCGGCGCGGCAAGCCTCTCGCCGTGGCGCTGGTCATCAATTCGCCCGGCGGCTCGCCAGCGCAATCGAGCCTGATCGCCGCCCGGATCCGCAGGCTGGCCGACGAAAAGGGCATCCCAGTCCATGCCTTCGTCGAGGATGTCGCGGCGTCGGGCGGCTACTGGCTCGCCACCGCGGCCGATGAAATCCATGTCGATCCCAACAGTATCGTCGGCTCGATCGGCGTGATCTCGGCCTCGTTCGGATTCCATGAATTGATGGCACGGCAGGGCATCGAGCGGCGGGTGCACACCGCCGGCGAGGACAAGAGCATGCTCGATCCGTTCCGGCCCGAACGGGCCGAGGATGTGGAACGGCTCAAGGCGCTGCAGGCACAGATCCACCGTAATTTCATCGAGCAGGTGCGCGGCCGGCGCGGTGCCAGGCTCGCGGAACGCGACCTCTTCACCGGCGAGATCTGGGTCGGTCAGGGCGCGGTAGATGTCGGCCTCGCCGACGGGATCGGCCATCTCGTGCCGGAAATGAAGGCGCGCTACGGCGACAAGGTTCGCTTCACGGTGATGCGCCCGCGCAAACCCCTGTTCCGGCGGCTCGGCCTGCCGGGGGTCGCCGAGGCGCTGTCGGGGGTCGAGGAGCACGGGCTCTGGGCGCGCTACGGGCTGACCGCACCATGATGCTGAAGGCGGTTCTGGTCTTTCTGGTAGCCATGGCCCTGCTGGGGCTTGTGGGCAAGGGCCGGCCCAAGATGCCGCGCGCCGGACGTGATCCGAAGATCCAGGCGGCGCGAAAGTGCCCGTCCTGCGGCGCCTACGTCATCGGCGATGCGCCCTGCATCTGCGGTCGGTCCCCGGACCGGTCTTCCTCCTGATCTCCATCCGGGATTCCGCATTCATGGATATCGTCCTCGTGATCGCCGGGCTCGGGCTTCTTCTGGCCGCCGGAGATCTCCTGGTGCGGGGCGCCGTGGCGCTGAGCCTGAAGTTGGGCATTCCGGTGCTGATCGTCGGGCTCACCGTGGTCGCATTCGGCACCTCGGCGCCGGAACTGCTCATCAGCATCGACGCGGCCCTCTCGGGCGTGCCGGACATCGCGATCGGCAACGTGGTGGGCAGCAACATCGCCAATGTCCTGATGGTGCTCGGCGTGCCGGCAGTGATCTCGACCATCCATGCGATGGGCAATGGCAGCCAGCGCAGCTTCCTCCAGATGCTGGGGGCCTCGGTACTCCTGATCATACTGGCGGCCTTTGGTCCGCTCCATTACTGGCAGGCGGCGGTGCTGCTCGCTGTTTTCGGACTGATCATGACCGACATGTTCCGCGAGGCCCGGGCCTCGCCCTCCACGGTGGTCGAGGAGGTCGAGGAGCTCGGCAGCCAGGTGTCTGGGGGCCGGATGTGGCTCTACCTCATCGCCGGCGTGATCGGCCTGCCAGTCGGGGCGCATCTCCTGATCGAGGGCGCTATCGGCATCTCGCGCGACCTCGGCATCTCCGAGGCGGTTATCGGGCTGACGATGGTGGCGGTCGGCACGTCCCTGCCGGAGCTCTCCACCACCGTCTCGGCCGCCCTGCGCGGGCAGGCTGACGTGGCGATCGGAAACGTGATCGGCTCGAACCTCTTCAACATTCTGCTGATCCTCGGCGTGACCAGTCTCTTCGGGCCGATCCCCATCGGTCCGGAATTCCTGACGCGTGACCTCTGGGTGATGCTGGGCTGTGCGCTGCTGCTGGCGCCCTTCGTGATGCGGGGCGTTCCGATGGGGCGCCTCACCGGAGCTGTGTTTCTTCTGCTCTATGCGGGCTACATGTATGTCCTGTTCCGCAACGGAGGCTCGGTCGCATGACCCATGAGGCAGCCCTGGTGACCGGCGGCGCCCAACGCCTCGGGGCGGCGATGGCGCGGCACCTCGCGGCGCGCGGCGCAGCCGTGGCGATCCATTATCAAGGCAGCGAGGACGAAGCCGAGGCCCTCGCGGCTGAGCTTCGGACGGGTGGCGCCGAGGCGGTGACGCTCCGGGCCGACCTGCTCGATCGCGCCGAAACAGCGACACTGGTCAGCCGGGCCACCACCGCACTCGGCCGGCCGCTGACCGTGCTCGTCAACAATGCCTCGATCTTCGAGCACGACACCATCGCTACCGCCACGTGGGAAAGCTGGGACCGGCATCTGGGTTCGAACCTGCGGGCCCCCTTCGAACTGATCCAGGCCTTCGCCGCTCAGGCGCCGAAAGGCGCGAGGGATGCGGAAGGCGAGCCGATCGCGCAGAACGTCATTATCAACATGGTCGATCAGCGCGTCTTGAAACTCACGCCGGACTTTTCAACCTATACGATAGCCAAGATGGGACTCTGGGCACTGACGCAAACCGCAGCCCGAGGGCTCGCGCCGGACATCCGGGTGAATGCCATCGGGCCGGGGCCGACCCTGCGCGGGGCGCGACAATCGGAAACGCATTTTGCCGCGCAGCGCGCAGCGACCATCCTCGAGCGTGGCGCGAGCCCGGCGGAAATCTGTCGCGCCCTCGACTTCGTCCTCGACAGTCCCGGCTTCACCGGCCAGCTCCTTTGCATCGACGGAGGCCAGCACCTCGCCTGGCGCACCCCGGATGTGCTTGGCGTGGAGTGACGGAATTTCGTCTCGGACCGCCGGTTTGACGCGCAGCGTCGTTGACTTTTCCACGCCACGTCGGAGGGTCATATGCCTGTCTTGATTCTGTCAATGATTCCAGAAATTTACCTTTTCGTTACTAAAATATTGTTTGAAAACAGCCTGTTGAAAAATTGCCTAAAATGTGAGCATTGCGTTGAAGCGACTTGCGGGGAAAGGGAAATGTCTCAGTTCGAGGAATTGCCAACAGACTTATCCACAGATTCAGTGGACATCTTTGGTCTTGAACTCCTGTCGGGTTCCGCGCAGGCGAAAGGGAGAATCAACCTTGGGTAGAGAAGTCAGGTCGGAGGGAGATCAGCCCGACGCGATCGGCGGCTTCGAAGAGGAATCTCCGAGTCGGTCCGGTGCGCCGTCGGGACACGCGGTGATCCGCGACTACCTCGCGCGGCTCGACGACAGCCCCGGTGTCTACCGAATGCTCGATGCGGCAGGCGAGGTTCTTTATGTCGGCAAGGCCCGCAGCCTGAAACGTCGTGTGGGTTCGTATGCCAAGCCCACAGGTCACAGCTCGCGCATAGGTAGAATGATCGCGTCCACCACCTCGATGATGTTCCTGACCACCGAGACCGAAACCGAAGCGCTGCTGCTCGAACAGAACCTCATCAAGCAACTCAAGCCGCGCTACAACGTGCTGCTGCGTGACGACAAGAGTTTCCCGTCGATCCTCGTCGGTGACGACCATCCGTTTCCGCAGATCAGGAAGCACCGGGGATTGCGCAAGGACAAGGGGCGGTATTTCGGTCCCTTCGCCTCGGCGGGTAGCGTGAACCGCACCCTCAACCAGCTCCAGAAGGCCTTCCTGCTGCGGTCCTGTTCGGATGCGATGTTCCAGTCGCGCACCCGGCCCTGCCTGCTCTACCAGATCAAGCGCTGCGCGGGGCCTTGCGTCGGACTGGTGTCGGAAGCGGACTACGGCGCCCTCGTGGAGGATGCCGTTCAATTCCTGTCAGGCAAGTCGAGCCGGATCCAGAAGCAGCTCGCCGATGCCATGAGCGAGGCCGCGACCGGAATGGAGTACGAGCGCGCCGCCGCCCTGCGCGACCGGATTCGCGCGCTGACCAGTGTGCAGGCCAATCAGGGCATCAATCCCGAAGGCGTCGATGAAGCGGACGTCGTCGCCCTCCACCAGGAGGCCGGGCAGGCCTGTGTGCAGGTCTTCTTCATCCGCGCGCACCAGAACTGGGGCAACCGCGCCTATTTCCCGCGGACCGGCGCCGGGGCCGAGCCCGACGAGATCCTCGAGGCCTTCCTCGGGCAGTTCTACGGCAACAAGACCCCGGCCCGGGTGATCCTCTCCAGCCATCCCGTCGCCAATCCCGACCTTCTGGAGGATGCGCTCGGCGCCACGCTGGGCCGGCGCGTCACGATCTCGGTGCCACAACGGGGCGAAAAGGCGCATCTCGTCGAACAGGCCGCGCGCAACGCCCGCGAGGCGCTGGCCCGGCGCATGGCCGAGAGCGCGAGCCAGGCGCGGCTCCTCGAAGGGCTCGCCGAAGCCTTCGGGCTGGATGGCCCCCCCGAGCGGATCGAGGTCTACGACAACAGCCACATCATGGGCACGAACGCCGTGGGAGGCATGATCGTCGCCGGACCAGAGGGCTACCTCAAGTCGCAATACCGGAAGTTCAACATCAAGGCCTCCGATCTGACCCCGGGCGACGACTTCGGCATGATGCGCGAAATGCTGACCCGCCGCTTCGCCCGACTGGTCAAGGAAGACCCTGATCGGCAGGGCGAGACCTGGCCGGACCTGGTGCTGATCGACGGTGGTGCCGGGCAGGTTTCGGCCGCCGAGGCGGCGCTGGCCGAACTCGGGATCGAGGACATCGCTCTTATTGGCGTCGCCAAGGGAGTGGACCGCGATGCCGGCAAGGAGGAATTCCACCGACCCGGCGCGCCGGTGACGGCGCTCGGGCACCGCGATCCGGTACTCTACTATGTGCAGCGCCTGCGCGACGAGGCCCACCGATTCGCCATCGGCGCCCACCGGGCGAAGCGCGCGGCGCAAACCCGCGCCACTCCGCTCGACGAGGTACCCGGCGTGGGTGCCGCACGCAAACGGGCACTCCTGGCGCATTTCGGCTCCGCCAAGGCGGTGAGCCGCGCCGGGCTTGCCGATCTGCGCGCCGCGCCCGGAATTTCGGACGCGCTCGCCGAGACGATCTACGGCTTCTTCCATGGCGAGACCTGACGGGCTATATCTGGTGCGAGGGAAGCTTCTCCTCGGCGTGGATGTTCCGATGACCTGGACGATACCCAACATTCTCACGGTCATGCGGCTTCTGGCCGCGCCCGGCGTAGCGTTGGCCTTCGTGTTCTTCGATCGGCCGACCGCGGACTGGGTCGCGATCCTGCTGTTCATCTTCGCTGCGCTGACCGATTACGTCGACGGCTACCTTGCACGGGCCTGGAAACAGGAGAGCAATTTTGGCCGCATGCTCGATCCCATCGCCGACAAGGCGATGGTCGTGATCGCCCTTGCGGTGATCGTCGGGCTTTCGGGCATCAATGCACTCATCCTCGTCCCGGTCGCCTTCATCCTGCTGCGCGAAGTGTTCGTATCGGGTCTGCGGGAGTTTCTCGGTGCCCGTGCCGCCGATCTCAAGGTGACTTATCTCGCCAAGTGGAAGACCACCGTCCAGATGACCGCCATTCCGGTGCTGCTGATCGCCGGCGTCTTCAACTACGACCGCCAGCGCGGCGCGGAGCCCTGGGTGAACCACAACTTCCATGACTGGTTCGGCTGGCTCATGCAGGGCAGCGGCATGATCCTGATATGGGTCGCGGGCCTGCTCACGGTGATGACCGGCTACGACTACTTCATCAAGGCGCTGCCCTTCCTCAAGGATCGCGGCAAATGACCCTCGACGTGCTCTACTTCGCGTGGCTGCGCGAGCGGATCGGCGAATCCTCCGAGGCGGTCGAGACCGAGGCCGCGACGGTCGCCGATCTCGTAGACGAGTTGCGCGGCCGGGAGGAGCGCTATGCGCTGGCTTTCTCCGATCTCGATTCCGTGCGGGTAGCGGTCGACCAGGATCTGGTCGATTTCGACGCCCCCCTGGCCGGCGCCCGCGAGGTGGCCTTCTTCCCGCCGATGACCGGAGGCTGAATGGCGGTCCGGGTCCAACGTGAGGACTTCGACCTCGGGGCCGAACTCTCCGCCCTGCGGGCCGGCCGCACCGATATCGGCGCGCTGGTGAGCTTCAGCGGGCTCGTGCGGGATCATGCCGCCGGGACCGAGATCGCCGGCCTGACTCTGGAGCATTATCCCGGCATGACCGAGAAGGCGCTCGCCAAGATCGAGGCCGAGGCGCAGGCCCGTTGGCCGCTTCAGGCGAGCCTGATCATCCACCGCTTCGGGCCGATGGCACCCGGCGAGCAGATCATGATGGTGGCAACCGCCTCGCCCCACCGTCAGGCCGCCTTCGAGGCGGCGGAATTCCTGATGGACTACCTGAAGTCCCGCGCTCCATTCTGGAAGAAGGAATCCACGCCGAAGGGCGGCCAATGGGTCGATGCGCGCGAGAGCGACGAGGACGCGCTGGCCCGCTGGGTCCGCTAGCTCAAGGCTCGAACGGCGTGCCCGGGGCACGGGCTTCCATGGTCTGGCGGTAGGCGGCCCGGATCTCCTCGGTCTGCTCCCGTGCGCGCAGCAGGGCCGCGTTCGAGGCATCGAGCTCCGCCGTCAGTTCGGTGACCCGCGCCTGAAGGTCGCCCTCGACCTGCCTCAGCCGGGTTTCGGCACGGTGCTGTGCCTCTTCCGCATCGTGCAGCCGGTGCGCCATGTCTGCCGTGCGCTTGATGCTGCGCGGTCCGGCCCCGGTGTTGAGCCGCGCGAAGAGCATGTGCAGGATCCATCCGAGCAGAACCGCCCCGACGAGGGCCGCCGCGACGGCGAGGGTGAGGTCATTGCGATCCATCTGAAGTCTCCGCTGTGGCCCCGTCCGGATCCGGCGCCCCTTGCGTCGCGTCCGGCCCCGGCTCCGCCGCCACGCCCTCTTCGTCCGGCGCTGTCTCCCCGACCCCATCGGGCGCTTCACCGTCGGAAGGTTCACCGGTCTCCACACCGTCAGGCGCCGGCTCGGGGGCCGCGACCAGCGTGATCTCGATGCGCCGGTTGCGCTCGCGCCCGTCCCGGGTCTCGTTGTCGGCGATCGGGCTCGCCTCGCCATAGCCTTCCGCGGTGAGCGTGACACCGGCGAGGTCGGCCTCGGCCAGCGCGTCCCGCACCGCTTCCGCCCTTGCGCGGCTCAGCGCGAGATTGCCCTCCTCCGAACCCCGGTCGTCGGTGTGACCGGCTACCTCGATTTCCGTGCCCGCCGGGCAGGCTTCAAGTGTGGCAGCGATCTCAGCCAAGGTCGCCTCGCTCTGCGCGTCTATCGCGGACGACCCGAGCCCAAAGATGATCGGGCTCCCGGCAAGCAGGGTGGCCACGCGCGCGACACAGCCCTGCGCGCTGTCGGGATCGACCGCCGCCGCCCCGTCATCCGCATCAGGCGCCGTATCCGCGTCGCGTCCGACTAGCACCATCTCGATACGGCGGTTCCGGGCACGGCCCTCGGCGGTATCATTGTCGGCGACCGGGGATTCCTCGCCGTAGCCGCGGGCGGTCAGGATGACCCCGGTCACACCGGCTTCATCCAGTGCGACGCGGACCGCGTCCGCCCGCTGCTGGCTCAGATCGAGATTGACCTCCGCGGCACCCTGGTCGTCGGTATGCCCGGCGATCTCGAAGGCCGTCTCCGGACAGGCAGCAAGGGTCGTCGCCACGGCCTCGACGATCTCCAGGCTCGCTCCGGCAAGCTCGGTCGACCCCGGTGCGAACTGGATCGCTCCGTCCGCCAGCATCTCGGAGATGTCGGCCGCGCAGGCAGCAGCCGCGAGGTCGGGTTCCACGACTTCGGACGGCGCATCGGTCACGAGGGTGATCTCGATGCGCCGGTTCCGGGCGCGCCCCGCGGCGCTGTCGTTTTCGGCCACAGGAACGGAGGCGCCGTAGCCCCGCGCACTCAGCGACACGAGCGGCAGATCCCGGGCCTCGAGCGCCGTTTTCACCGCTTCGGCGCGCTCGGCGCTGAGGCGGTCATTCGCCTCGGCCCGACCTTGGCTATCGGTATGGCCAGCCACCTCGAAGCGGGCGCCCGGACAGCCGCGCAGCACGTCGGCGATGGCCGCGACGATGCCGGAGCTGGCCGCATCGATGGTGCTCGATCCCGCGGCGAAGCCGATCGAGCCTGCCTCAAGGATCGCGGCGATCTCCTCCGCGCAGATCTCCGGGCGCGGCCGGGCGGCCAGTGCCGCGGCGCGCGCCAATGCCGCAGCGGCTTCGGCGTCGAAATCGATCGCGAGTTCCACCGGGCCGGCGCCCTTCGAGACGAAAAACTCCCGGATACGATCCGCCTCGGTCTCCGAGACCGCCATGCCGTCGAGCCGGATCAGCTCGGGCGAAACGCTCAGGCTGCCGTTCCGCAGGTTCGCCAGCGCCTCGATCCCCGCCAGCACCCGCCCCGGCCAGCCATCGGGCAGCGCCGGATCGATCACGCTGGTGTTGACGACCTTGTCGCTTCCGTAGAGTGCGGCCGCGAAGCTGCTGATGGCATCGCGCGAGGTGCGGTCATGCATCGCCCCGCTCAGGCTGATCCGGCCCTCCGCATCGAGCGTCGCCTCGAAGCGCGGTGCATAAACCTCCTGCCCGTCATCGCCGGCTTCCATACGCGGCGGGGCGCTTGTCTCGAGCGAGAAGATCGCCGGAAGCGCCGCCGCGAGCGCAGCCCCCGCAGCGTTGAGCGTCGCCGCATCCACCTCTGTCGGACCGGTCAGCCGCGCCGCGGTATCGATGATCACGAAACGCCCGCCACCCAGATCGCGCAGCGCATCGAGCCCCGCCACCACCGCATCGGCCCAGTCCAGAGACGGCGCCCCGAGCCCGATCGCGCAGTCCGGATCCGGGCCCTCGAGCCCGGTCGCCCGGGCCGCGCTCAGGATCTCCGCCACCGCCGCCTCGTTCTCGGCGGTACAGGCCGCAAAGCGCCCGGTCTCGCCATTCCATGCGTAGTCGACGCGGAACGGCGTGATGACCGGTCGCGGTGCCGAGATGTCGAGCGCGACCCGCACACCCTGGGGTCGCTTGGCTCCGATCTCCGCCTCAAGCGCCTCGCGGGCCGCGGCAGAGTTGGTCACCGCGATCACGTCCACCCGGCCCGGCACGACGCTGATCTTGGTACGCGGGATCGCCACGAGTACGTCGAGCCCGAAGGCGAGGCTCTCCTGCCAGCCCTCCGGCGCCGGATGATCCGCTGTCTCGAGCATGTCGGTCACCAGCCCGTCGAGCGCCTCCGCGGCGAGGGCATGTTGGATGATCGCGCGCGACTCCGCCCCCGGCACCAGTCCGATCAGCGACACTTCCGCCTCGTTGCGCAGGAGCTCCAGCGCGAATTCCGGCGGCTCCAAAGGATCCGGCGTCTCGGCCTCGGTCATGTCCGAAACCTGCTCCGGGCCGGCCACCTGCCGGGCGATCTCGATCGCCCGCAGCCGCGTCGCCTCGTCCGGTGCCACGCCCGACACCGTCACGACAAGCCCGTCCGCAGCGCTCGTTGCCCAGTCCATGCCCCCGGCCACGAGGGCCGCATCGAGCTCGGCCAGCGTCTGCCGTTCGACATGCCGCGTCACGGCACCAGCCAGGGCGAGGGCGAGTGCCGCCGTCGCGAAAAAAGCGAAAGATGCGAAGATGAGGGCGCGCAGGCGCATCCGGGTCCAGTCCTATCGAGCCCGCGAGACTTACGGTCTCGGGCGGGGTGGTTCAAGCGCCGCCGGAGGGCGGCAGTGGCCGGGCTTCAGAGCGCTGCGGCCAACGCGAGTGCCGCAGCGAGGATCAGTCCCGCATCGCGATTGGAGCGGAACAGCGCGAGGCAGGTCTCGCCGTCGTCGATGTCGAGCCGGGCCAGTTGCCAGCCCAGATGCACGGAAAAGCCCGCGACACCGGCCAAGGCCAGCCCGAGCGCAGGAAGGCTGGGCGCTGTCATCGCCACGGCCCAACCGATCAGGAGTGCCGCGCCGGCGAGAAACCCCGCCAGCCAGCGGCCCGTCGCCGCCCCGAAGAGCCGCGCCGTGGACTTCACACCGATCAGCGCATCGTCCTCGCGATCCTGATGCGCATAGATCGTGTCGTAGAACAGCGTCCAGCAGATGGCCCCGAGATAGAGCGCCACCGGTGGCCATCCGAGACCGTTGCCATGTGCGGCCCAGCCCAGCACCGCGCCCCAGTTGAAGGCGAGCCCCAGGAAGATCTGCGGCCACCAGGTAAACCTCTTGGCGAAGGGGTAGATGGCGACCAGCCCAAGCGAGCCCACACCGAGTGCGATCGCCGGCCCCGGAAAGGTCAAGAGGAGCCCGAAGGCCAGCAGCGCCTGCCCCACCATCCAGAGCACCGCCTGGCGCGCCGTCACCTGCCCCGACGGCAGCGGCCGCGACCGGGTGCGCGCCACGCTCGCATCGATGTCGCGGTCGGTCAGATCGTTCCAGGTGCAGCCGGCGCCGCGCATCAGAAGCGCCCCGATCCCGCAGGCGACCGCCAGCCACAGATCATACGGTCCGAGCCCGGCGGGATCCGCCATCGCGGCGAGGGCAATCCCCCACCAGCAGGGCAGCAACAGAAGCCATGTCCCGATCGGCCTGTCGGCCCGGCTCAGGCGCAGATAGGGCCGCGTCGTGGCGGGCGCGAACCGGTCCACCCAGTTCTGCGCCGGCGCGTCAGCCACCCTTCCATCGGGCGCGGTGCCCGGCATAGTGTTCTCGCTCATGAGGAGCATCCTATGGCAGATCAGGACGGCAAGATCAGGCTTTTTGTGACAGCCGATCTTCACGAGGGGGCGAGCATCCCGCTCGACGGCGATCAGGCGCATTACCTCTTCGCGGTGATGCGCCGCTCGGTCGGAGCACAAGTCGCGGTCTTCAACGGCCGCGACGGCGAATGGCTGGCGGAGGTCACCGAGGCCGGCAAGCGGCGCGGCGTGCTGGTCGCCCGAGCCCCAGGCCAGCCGCAGCGCGGCCTGCCGGATCTCTGGCTCCTCTTCGCCCCGCTCAAGAAGAGCCGCACCGACTTCATCGTCGAGAAGGCCGCCGAACTCGGCGTCGCCCGCATCCAGCCGGTCTTCACCCGCCACACCAATGCAGAGCGCCTCCGCATCGACCGCCTCCGCGCCCATGCGATCGAGGCCGCCGAGCAATGCGGGGAGACCAATGTTGCCGAGGTGGCCGACCCCGCCCGCCTGGACGCGCTGCTCGATGGCTGGGATCCCGCCCGCCGTATCCTGTTCTGCGACGAGCGCCGGGACGCCCCACCCGCCGCCGCGGCGCTGGAAGCTGCCCCGGACGGACCCTGGGCGATCCTGATCGGCCCCGAAGGCGGCTTCGCACCGGAAGAATTCGACCGCCTCGCCCGGCACGCCTGCGTGTTGCCGGTGAGCCTCGGCCCCCGCATCCTGCGCGCCGACACCGCCGCGGTGGCGGCGGTCACGCTCTGGCAGGCGATGCGCGGCGACTGGCGATGAGCTTTCTGCGCCCCGAGCTCGCGGACCGGCTGCACCGCTGGCGCGAACCGCTCGGCTGGGGCGGCCTCGCCGGCGCGGGCCTCGGCCTCGCGGGCCTCGGCCAGGGCCTCGGCACGCTTCTGGTCGGCGGCCTCGCGATCGGCGTCGGGCTCCTGATGAGCGCAGGCGCGATCCGCCGCACCCGTCTCGGTGCCGATGGGCCTGAAGCCGGCGTGGTCACCGTCGATGAGGGCCGCATCGCCTATCTCGGCCCGGACGAGGGCGGCGTGCTCGGGCTCTCGACGCTCGACCGGGTGGAGGTCTTGGCCGGAGACTGGGTGTTGACCGGCTCCGACGGCACCCGCCTGCGCATCCCCCGCGGCGCGCTCGGAGCCGAGGCACTCCCCGACGCGCTCGCCCCCCTGCCGGGCCTCGACCTCGCCCGGGCGGTGGAGGCCTTCCGGGCCGCACGACCGTTTCCGGTGACCATCTGGCAAGCCACCCGAGCGGTTCCGGCCCTCGGGTATCGCCCCCCGCGACCATAGTCTGACCCGGCGGGTTGCGCGCTTGCCTGCGCCAGCGGGCCGGTCTAAGCCGTTGCGGCTGACTGCTTGCCTCGGGGGATGCCACGCCATGTCGATACCGCAATCCGGTGGGGGCCCCATCGAGAACCAGGACCAGCTTGCCGAATATCTCGCGAGCGGCTGCAAGCCCGCCGAGGACTGGACCATCGGCACCGAGCACGAGAAGTTCGGCTATTGCCTCGAGAAGCACCAGCCGCTGCCTTATGAAGGCCCCTGCTCCATCCGCGCGATGCTCGAAGGCCTGCGCGACCGCTTCGGCTGGAAGCCGGTCGAGGAGCAGGGCAAGATCATCGGCCTGGAGCTGAACGGCGCCAATGTCAGCCTCGAGCCCGGCGGCCAGCTGGAACTCTCCGGGGCGATGCTCAAGAACATCCATGAAACCTGCGACGAGGTGAACCTGCACCTGCGCGAGGTGAAATCAGTGGCCGACGAGATCGGTGCCGGCTTCATCGGCCTCGGCGCCGCGCCGATCTGGACCCACGACCAGATGCCGGTGATGCCCAAGGGCCGCTACGCGCTGATGACGCGTTACATGGGACAGGTCGGCACCACCGGCACGATGATGATGTACCGGACCTGCACCGTGCAGGTGAATCTCGACTTCGCCTCCGAGGCGGACATGGTGAAGAAGTTCCGCGTCGCCCTCGCCCTGCAGCCGGTCGCCACCGCGCTTTTCGCCAATTCGCCGTTCTTCGAGGGCAAGGTGAACGGCTGGCAATCCTGGCGCGCGCGCATCTGGCGCGACCTCGATCCCGCGCGCACCGGCATGCTGCCCTTCGTCTTCGAGGACGGCATGGGCTTCCAGCGCTACGTCGATTACGCGCTCGATGTGCCGATGTACTTCGTCTACCGCGACGGCAAGTATATCGATGCGCTGGGCATGTCGTTCCGCGATTTCCTGAAGGGCGAACTGCCTGCCCTCCCCGGCGAGAAGCCGACGCTCTCGGACTGGGCCGATCACCTGACCACGATCTTCCCCGAGGCCCGCATCAAGAAATACATGGAGATGCGCGGCGCCGATGGCGGTCCGTGGCGGCGTCTCTGTGCGCTGCCGGCCTTCTGGGTCGGGCTCATGTACGACCAGTCCGCGCTCGATGCCGCCTGGGATCTCTGCAAGGACTGGACCGCCGAAGAGCGCGAGGCGCTGCGCCACGATGCGGCGAAGGACGGCCTGCGCGCGACGTTCCGCGGCCGCCCGCTGCGCGCCCTCGCCGGCGACCTTCTGGTGATCGCGCAGGCCGGCCTCAAGGCCCGCGCGCGTCCCGGGGCCGGCGGGCTGATTGCCGACGAGACGCATTTCCTCAACGCGCTCCACGAAAGCGTCGCCAATGGCCAGAGCCCGGCCGACGAATTGCTGGCGCGCTACCGCGATGTCTGGAACGGCGATCTCGACCGCATCTACGCCGATTACAGCTACTGACCGCCCGCGCGGGCAGCACAGCGCGCGATTTGGCGCGAAAGCCGCGCGGGGCGGGTCACCGAACGGATTGTTACCATCGGCGCTTGTCCCCGACCTGAGGCTTGCTCTGCGGGGGGGAGTGGCGCGAAAATCGCCACGAGCGGCGTATTCGGCGCAAGCGCTGGAAAAGGCGTCGTTTTCCGGGGCTGGAATCCGGCTGGAAAGTGGCTGGAAACCGGCTTGCCAATTTGTCGGGTTTCGCCCTGCGCCGTGGCGGGAGTCGCGCGGCCGGGCTGTTGGTATGAGCCCGGAACAATGTCCAGGGCGCGGTGACGGAGCGATGGCTCGGGTTCCTCCGCGCTCGGGTCCCCGAGCCGGCTTGATTTCTTGCCAATGCGGTCGCGTTGCGGCGTCCGCGCCCTGATCGTCAGAAGTAGAGACGCGCTCCGATCAGAACGCCGTTGGCATCCTCGTAGGATCCCCCGAGTTGGTCGCTGTAGCTGAACCGCCGCAGGCCGGCGTAGAGGTTCAGCGACAAGTCGTCGAACTCCTGCACGGCGTAGAGGCCGTAATTCTCCGTCTTGGCGCCATCCGACAGGAAATCGTTGCCGTCATAATAGTCGATCGACAGCGACGTGGTGCCCACCGCAAGCCCATCGGTCTGCCAGCCGGCTCTTGCCCAGTAGTAGTTCGGCCCGTCGAATTCATTGCCTGCGGAAAGGGCGAAGTTCAGGCGCGTCGGTTCATGCACGAGCGTGAAGGACCCTGCCAGTCGTTCGGTCAGGTCGCCATCGGGGTTGTCGATGCCCTGGTAGCCGAATGCGCTGCGTATCGAGACGTCGCCGACGTCGCCCGTCCAGCGGATGGCCAAGTCGTAATAATCGTTGTCGTCCGCCGAAACGAGCACGTTCTGTCCGTAGGATGCGGACACCATGAACCCGTTGTAGATCGGCGTGTCGTAGCGAAGCCGGAACCGGCGCAGCGAGTCGAGCGCGCTGTTCACCTGGCCGATGGAGACGTCGGTCAGGTCTCCGGCATCATCGCGAAACCGGAACGACGCGAAACCGTCGGTTGAATCGGTCGCGCCGGCGATGAAGGTGAAACTGTCGTCAAGCCCGGCCGTGCCGTTCGAGGCCGTCGCCCCCTGGCCGACCGAGATCGTACCGTAGGTCGTGTCGAGCGCCACCTCGAACCAACGCAGCAACGTGCGCTCCCATTCGTCCCAGGCCGGTGTCCGATCCTGCGAGACCAGAGAGCTGTTGCGCAGGGTCAACCCGGATTCGAAGCGCAGGCGCAGGGTGTTCTCTCCGACCGGCTGGGTGATCGTGAAGCCGAGACGAGAGTTCCAGTTGCCGTTGTCAACGATGTTGCTCGTGGTCTCTTCCCCGTCGTCGAAGCTCTGGAAGGTGAGGTTGAGCTGGCCGTAGAAATTGACCTCGCCGCCGTTCGGGTTGGTGAAGGTCGTTGCCGGTCCGTAGACTTCGGACTCGATCGGAAGACTCTCCACCGGATCGTCATAGTCGAAGTCCGTCTCGCCGATGCCCTGCGCGCCGGCGGCCGACGCGCCGATGGCGAACAGACCCGTCACGCATGCATCCTTGAAACGTTTTCTCATGCATTCCCTCCATCGTTCTGTAAGCCATGCCTTCGGTCAGACCTTCGTGGCCTCCGGGTTGCAGCTCGTGAGCTGGAAAGATTGCCCAAAACGGTTTTTCTGACAAGCGGCCCGGTCGCTTCGAGATCCGCGCGGCACGCATGCGAGGAGCCGGCGATCCATTGCTCACGCCTACCCAGCTTTCAACGAGGCCAACCGCCAAGAGAGTTCGGAAATCGACGCGAGGACCGTGCCGCGGCGCAGCCGCGCTCTGTCCAGGCCTTCGTCAACCCGCCGCCGGTTTCGGCGAAACCCGCGCACAGTGGCGCATGGCTTCCGGCTCGTAATGCGCGCTCGCGCACGAACCGAAACCGAAGCACCCTGTAATTCAATAATTCAGTCTATGTTTCATTTTGCGCGCAGCTGCGCGCAAACGGCCCGGGGCGCGCGAGCGCCCGCCCCGGGACCGAGGATCAGCCCAGAAAGACCGCGTCGAGCGGCGGGAAGCCGTTGAAGCCGACCGAAGAGTAGCTCGTGGTGTAGGCCCCGGTGCAGAGGATCCGGATCTTGTCGCCACAGGCCAGATCGACCGGCAGCTGCACCGGCCGCTTCTCGTAGAGCACGTCCGCGGAGTCGCAGGACGGACCGGCGAGGATGCACGGACCGGTCTCGGCGTCGTCGGCGTGGCGGGTCTCGAACTGGTAGCGGATCGCCTCTTCCATCGTCTCGGCGAGCCCGGAGAACTTGCCGATGTCGAGAAACACCCAACGCGCCAGATCGTCGGCGTCCTTGCGCGAGACCAGCATCACCTCGGCCACCACGACGCCGGCTTCCGCCACCAGGCCACGCCCGGGCTCGGCCATCACCTGCACGTCGGTCCCGAAGCGCGCCCGGACCATGCTCATCACCCGCGCGGCATAGTCGGTCGTGCCGAGCATTTCCTGGCCGTAGAACGCCGGAAAACCGCCGCCGATGTTCAGGATCCGCAGATCCGCGCCCTCGGCCTGCGCCGCCTCCCAGAGGGCCAGCGCGGAATCGAGGGCCGGCGCCCACATTTCCGGATCGCGGACCTGGCTGCCCGGGTGGAACGAGATGCCCGCCATGTCGAGCCCGAGGTGGCGGCCCAGCGCGAACAGCCGCAGCGCCTCGCGCTGCGAGCAACCGAACTTGAAGCTCAGCGGCCAGTCGGCATCCGAGACCTCGATCCGCATGCGCAGGATGACCCGCGCACCGGGCGCATGAACCGCGATCTTGTGCAGCTCCTCCTCGGCATCCGCCGCGAACTGCTCCACACCCACCGCATGGGCATGGGCGATATCCGCCACCCGCTTGATGGTGTTGCCGAAGGCGATCTTCGACGCCGGGATACCATGCGACAGGCACAGATCGATCTCGCCCCGCGACGCCGCATCGAACCGGCATCCCAGATCCGCCAGCGCCCGCACCACTTCGGGGGCGGGATTGGCCTTCACCGCGTAATGGATCGACGCGGTGCCGAGCCCGGCATCGAGGGCGCGGTACTTCTCGCGGAGCATGTCGAGATCGAAGACCATCGTCGGACGGTCGAAATCCGTCGCGCGGATATAGGCATCCTGCGACGCCGATACCGACGATCGAGCCGGATGCATGTCAGAAAAAGCGGGCGTGCCCGCGAAAGCGGCAGCGTGTCGCATGCGCATCTCCATCAGTCCCGGGCAACCATGACCCGGCGTTCCTAAAAGAGACGTTACCGTCGCTACATGGGCCGTCTGGAAGTGGCCGACAGAGGCGCGTGCGTTGGCGTCAGGAGGGCGCATATGACGGCAATGCCCGTCACAATCAAGGATGTTTTTCGGACAACTGGAAGTTTTTTCGCGAGCGGTGCGCGCATGTCATTTCACGAGCTCACACGGGGAATTAACCTTTTCATGCCAAGAGTTAACGCAAGGAACGGGAGACTGTGCCATGCCACTCGACAGTGATACCGATCGCATCGCGCCGCGCATTTCGCTACGGGCCGAGATGCTCGACCTGATGTCGCGCGAAGCCGGCAATCCGACCCTCGACGAGGCCGGGATGCGCGCGGCGCTGCGGATGATGGTGCTGCGATCGCGCGATCGGACCGACGATCTCTGGGAGCAGTATCACGGCGGGCGCGGCACCGATGCCTGCGCCCGCGCCGTTACCCGTTTTCGCGACTGAGATCAGGCTGCGAGAGTTGACCGCCCGGTTTCGGTACGGACCGGATCGAGCCGTGGCGGGGAGACCGTCAATGTGTCGGCAGCGATCGTCGTCCCGTCCCCGATCCCGATGAAGCCCCGAACCTGCGCAGCCAAGGCGTTGCGATGTCGATCTCCGGCACGGAACCGGGTCCGCGCAAGGCCGCCGCGAACCCGCGCCAGGGCCTCGACGCGGGCACTGGAGCGCCGTGGCGTCGGCTGATCCTGATCATCCTCAATCGCGTCTCAGGAATGATTTCACTGCCGAAACAAGCATGTCGAAGGCCGGGTCCTGAGGCAGTGGTACGTGGTTTCTGCTGTCGAGCATCAGGAGTTCCGCACCGGGAATTCCGGCCGCGAGGCGCTGACCCTGTCGGGCGGGCTGTACGGTATCGTGCTGGGCGTGCACGACCAGCGTGGGCACCGCGACCTTGGGCAGCAATGTCTCGATGTCGTAGTGTGCGATGGCTCTGCGCAGGCTGATCACTGTTTCGGCGCTCGCCGATTCAAGCTGCATCCGAACGAAGGACATGAGCTGATCGCCCGTGGCGTCGGGCATGAACATGGTCGAGAACGCCTGGACCATCGCGCTCTCCGGATTTCCCCATCCATCGCGTACGAGGGTCTGAAACGCTTCGTTGCGCGCGATCTGGTCCGGGGTGCCGCGTACCGCCAGCCCCGCGACGAACCCGCCGTAGAGCACCATACCGGACACCCGGTCGGGATGACGAACGGCGAAATTGACGGCTGCCGGGACCGACTGTGACACGGCGAAGATGCCGAAACGCGTCAGCCCGGCAGCATCCGCCACCGCTTCCATGTCGTCGGTCATGCGCTCGAGGTCGAAATCCTGCGCGTCGCGCGGAGACAACCCGGTTCCGCGCTGGTCCCAGCGCGTGACGGAGAAATCCTGCCCGAGTTCCGACAGCAGCGGTCGCCAGACCGGATTGTGCCAGTCCAGTTCGAGATGCGTCAGCCAATGTCCCCCGCGCAGCAGCGGTGGTCCCTTGCCCGTGGTGGCATAGGCAAGGGCCGTGCCGTCGCCGGACCTTGCGAAGCGCACATGCTGGGACGCCTCCGTGTTCGGTTCCGTTTCGGACCTCGCCATGCCGCCACTGGTTTCGACCGCACAGGCGAGACGAATTCCCCGCCTCGGAACGGTGACGATGATCCGCTGGTCCTTGCCGGTATCACCCACGGCCTTGCGCGCTGCGCTGATCCGCGCGGCGATCGTGGCCTCCGAGACGATGCGGCCGTGCCAGACGGCGTCGACGAGGGCATCCCGGCTGATCAGGTCGCCGGGGCGTTGCAGCAATACGAGAAGGAGATCGAAGACCTGGGGTTCGATGTGCTCGACCGTCCCGTTCCGCCGGAACTCGTGCCGGACATCGTCCAGTTCGCATTGGTCGAATTGGTAGATCATCGCACGGACCTCTCGGTCGGAAGGACACTATGCCGCGACGGTCGATCCGGCAAATCGGAAGCGTTTCACAACGATACCAGAAGGTCGCCTTCAAGCGTGGCGCATCCGTCGATGAGAGACTGGGATCGGGAAACGAGAGGCAACACCATGACCGATTTCGAACAGACCCCCATCCTGCGCCACGCAGACGGATCGATCGATCTGGACCATTACTGCCGCCACGGCCGCAGGCTTCGCGCCCTCGCGCTGCGCCGTCTTCTCGCGAGCGGATGGTCGAGGTTCAGCGTGAGCCTCGCGCGCCCCGCCAAGGCTGTCGCCGCCTGGCTCAGAGCCCCCAGACCAGCAGGATCATCGGCACGCCGACCAGCGTGACGATGATCTCGATCGGCAGGCCGAGACGCCAGTAGTCGCCGAAGCGGAATCCGCCGGGCCCGAGGATCAGCGTGTTGTTCTGATGGCCGATCGGCGTGAGAAACGCGCAGGAGCCACCGATGGCGACCGCCATGAAGAAGGCGTCCGGGTTCACGTCGAGCGCCAGCGCCGTTCCATAGGCGATCGGCGCCATCACCGCGACGGTGGCCGCGTTGTTCATCACGTCCGACAGGGTCATCGTCACCACGAGGATCAGCACCAGCGCCGGGATCGGCGCACCGCGCGCCACCCCGTCGACCAGAAGCTTCGCGATCACGTCCGCCGCACCGGTCGTCAGCATCGCGCCCGCGACCGGCAGCAGGCAGGCGAGCAGCACGATCACCGGCCAGTCGATGGCATCGTAGACCGCGCGCAGCGGCAGGACCCGCGTGACCATCACCGCAAGCACGCCCGCAGTGAAGGCGACCGGCGCCGCAAGCACACCGGTTGCGGCAAGGGCGACGGCAGCGAGGAGAATGCCGGCGGCCAGCCAGCGCTTGCGACGGTCGGCCAGTCGCAATTCGCGCCCCGCGAGCGGGAGCAGACCGAAATCGGCCGCGAATTCGGCGGCCGCCTCTTCGGAGCCGTGCATCAGCAGCACGTCGCCGGGCTGGATCGCGGTGTCGCGCAGGCGACCGACCGAGCGCTTTCCCTCGCGCGAGATGGCGACGAGGCTGATGTGGTAGCGCAGGCGCAGGTTGATCCCGCGGGCGGTGTGGCCGATCAGGGCGCTGTTGGGGGCGACCACCAACTCGACGAGGTGCATCTCCACCCTTTCGCGCGGCGGTTCTCCGGGTTCCTCCGAAGCTCCCTCCTCCACTGGCGCGGCCTCACCCTTCTCTTTCGCCGGCAGGTCGCGGGCGCCCGTGAGTTCCAGTCCAAGGGCCTCCACGGCACCGGCCATGCCTTCCGGCTCGGCCTCGAGGAGTATGATGTCGCCGCGCTGAAGCAGCAGGCCGGGCCGTGGGGCGCGGAGGCGGACGTCGCGACGCATGATGGTGAGGATCTGGATGTTGGCGTCCTGGACGGCGTCCTCGAATTCGCGCACCGTCATGCCCTCGGCCTTGCCGCCCTCGGGAATGCGGGTTTCGGTGACATAGGCTCCGGACACGAAGCCCTCGACCCCGGCACGCTTGCGCTCGGGCACCAGTCGCCAGCCGACCAGGACGATGAAGCCGACACCGGCCGCCGCGATCGCAAGGCCCACCGGTGCGAAGTCGAACATCGCGAAGGGTGTCCCGAGGGTTTCCTGCCGGTAGCCCGAGACGATCAGGTTCGGCGGCGTGCCGATCAGCGTCGTCATTCCGCCGAGGATCGAGCCGAAGGCGAGCGGCATGAGGATGCGGCCGGGGGGCAGCCCCGTCCGATCGGCGACCTTGATGGCGAGCGGCATCAGGAGCGCAAGTGCGCCGACATTGTTCATGAAGGCGGACAGGACCGCCGCGAGCGTGGTCAGCCCTGCGATCATGGTGATCGGGGCAGCCTCACCGGGCAACAGGCGTTGGGCGAACGCATCGACGGCTCCGGAGACCTGAAGGGCCCGGCTCAGGACCAGCACGCCGGCCACCGTTATCACTGCGGGATGGCCGAAGCCGGAAAAGGCGACATCGCTCGGCACCAGGCCGGTGACGACACAGGCAAGCAGCGCGGCGATCGCCACCATGTCGTGGCGCCATCGACCAAAGGCGAACATCGCGACAGTCGCGGCGAGAATGCCGAAGAGGATCATCTGGTCCTGGGTCATGGCGCCACACTCGGGGAGCAGCCCCCGCGAGGTCAAGCGGAAGCCGGCCATCTCGCGATCCGCGCCAGAGCAACAAGCCACTCGACCTAAAGATGAAAATGTGATTAATGTTTCACTCGGAAGTCGAGCAAGACTTCCGGCGCCCGGTCCCCGTGGCGCGCCCCGTGCCGCCAGGCCGATCCTTGGAGACCCGGATGACCCGCGCCCTCGAGACCGCATCCCGCCCGCGCCCGTCAGCGCTGCCTGCTTATGCCGCTGCACTTGCAGGCGCCCTGACGGTATCTCTCCACAGCGATACCCGAAATCGTTCTCGCTGCGGAAGGCGGCAGCGGCTTCTACCTCCTCGGCCAGCGCGGCAGTCGCGCCGCCGTGCTTCCGCCACCCGGGACATATCTGCGCTTCGACGGATATGGCTATTCGGGATCACAGGCCGAGCCCATCGCGCTCGGCGGCGGGGTGGATATGGACACGGAGGTCGATGCCGTCCTCCCGATCGTCACCGGGGCCTGGCTGCCGGATGCCGAGGGACCGGGGGGCACACAACCTTTCTTCGCCGTGAGCGTGATCTCGGGATGGAAGGATGTCGCGACGACCATCCGGTTCCCGGGAATCGATGGCGGCATGATCGGAAGCACGGCCGAGGAATCCGATTTCCTGCTCGGCGACCCGATCCTCGTCGCCGGCCTTGGCGGCACCGGCGGAAACTGGCACTGGACCGGGACGCTCTCGGTCAATGTTCCGATCGGCGACTATTCTGCCGAACGGCTCACCAATGTCGCGTTCAACCGCTGGGGTGTTGACGGCACCGCCGCGCTGACCTGGCTCGACCCGGTCTCCGGATGGGAGGCAAGCCTCGCGGCGGGCCTCACGTGGAACGGCGAAAATCCGGATACGGACTACGACACGGGTGAGGAAGCGCACCTGGAAGCCGCGCTGTCGCGCAGCTTCGCTTCGGGGCTGACCCTCGGGCTCAACGGCTATCACTACCGGCAGATCACGGACGACAGTGGCGACGGCGCGCTTCTCGGCGGCTTCCGCGGCGAGGTGTCGGCGCTCGGTCCCTCGATTGCCTTCACCGCCGCGCCCGGCGGCTGGCCCGTTGCGGCGGAAGCCAGGTTCTACCGCGAATTCGACGCCGTGAACCGCACCGAGGGCGACGCGCTTTTCCTCACGCTGGTCGCCCCTCTCCCGTTCTGAGCCCGGCCTCACGGGACCCGCAGCACCGGCCAGATGGCATGGGATCGGGTAGGGTCCGAGGTCATCCGACTGCGCCTGTGTATCGGCCGCTGCGATCACGGTCAGCCGGGCGTCGAGTTCCGCGGCGGTCGCGAGCGCCCGTTCGTGAACGACGCCGGTGAGGGCATCGGTGTCGGTCGCGATGTCGTCCGGCGTTTCTTCGGCGACCAGGTCGGCAAGGCGTTCGATCGTGTCCTTCAGCAGCGTCAGACGTTCCTCCGGCGTGGCGTCTTGCGGCTGCCGCGGATCTTCGACACCCAGATCAGCGCGCCGACGACAACACCCCAGAACGCACCGCTTACGCCGAAAAGCGTCATGCCGCTTGCTGCGATCAGGAAGGTCAGGGCCGGTGCTTCCAACTGGGCCGGTTCGCTGAAAGCGGCCGAGATCGAGCCGACCAAAGCGGGGATGAGCGCAAGTCCGGCCACCGCGGTGACGAGGGCGAGCGGCGCAAGGCTCGCCAATGTCGTTACAAGCGCTGCGGCGAAAGCCAGCAACACATAGGCGATCCCCGACGTGATCGCGGCCCAGTAGCGGGTCGCCGGGTCGCGGCCCGCGTCCTCTCCCGCCATCATCGCCGCCGTGATCGCGGACATGTTGACGGGAATCGACCCGAACGGTGCGAATGCGAGGCTGACGAGGCCGGTTTTCCGGATCAGCGGTTGGCGGTCCACCGGATAGCCGTTCAGTTCCAGCACCGCGAAGCCGGGGATGTTCTGCCCCGCCATCGTCACCAGATAAAGCGGCAGAGCGATGGAGAAGAACGACTGGATCGTGAAGATCGGCACGGCCGGGGCAAAGGCGGGGAGCCACGCCATATCCGATCGAAAAGCTTTGTCCGACGTGTCGACGGCGAAATAGAGAACCACGAGAAACGCAAGCACCGCGAACGGCATTGCGGCCAGCCTGTTCCACGTCAATCCGATCAGCCACGCGACGAGCACGGGCAGGACCAGAACGGGAATGGTGCCGAGCGCGATCGCAGGCGCCAGACAGAGCTTGAGCAGGACACCTGCAAGCAGCCCGTTCGCGATGGGTTTCGGGATGGCGGCCACGATCCGGCCGAGGGCTGGGATGAATCCGGTCAGGACGATCAATCCGGCGCAGAAGATCAGCGCGCCGACCGCCTCGTTGAAGCCGCCCGGCAAGGTGGCCGTCGCCGCGAGAAATGCGGCCCCGGGCGTGGACCATGCCACGGCGGCGGGAATGCGCGTCACGGCAGGCAGCCAGATGCTGCAAATCCCCATGCCGATGGTCGCAAAGAACAGCCCGGTCGTCGCCTGCTCGCCCGTGGCCCCCATCGCCGTCAACCCCGCCAGCACGATGGCGAATGACGCTGAGTATCCCACGAACGCGGCGAGGAGCCCCATGGAAATGGCAGGTATCGAAAGATCGCGGAACACTGGACCAAAACGCCTTGGTTCGGTTTTTCGACACCATGATAGACCTCGGCGGGATCTTCCAGAGCCGTCATTCGGAAACGCAGGCCAACGGGCAGGTTCGGCCCGCAGACCTGAGCTTGGTCCCTGCCGCAAAGGCCCACCCCTTGGCGCGCCGCCTGCCGGCGAAACGCCAGTGGTGCCAGGCCGGTCCACCGCCGCAAGCTCCGCGAGAAGCTGTTGGCATCGCGGTAGGCTAGGGCAGTCGCGATCTCTTCGGCGCTGAGGAAGGTCTTGGTCAGATATCGGATCGCGATGTCCCGCCGCGTGGCGTCGAGCTCTGCCTGATACGTCGTCCCTTCCTCTCGCAGGCGCCGCTGCAACGTGCTGCGGCTGATCCCGAGGGCGCCGGCCACGTCTTCCGCACCAGTACGCCCCGAGAGCATCAGATCGACCAGGGCCACCCGCACCCGCGCGGCGACAGGCAAGCGATCCTTCTGGGCCGCGAGTTGAAGCTTCAGGTCGGCCTCGATATCGGCCCAGAGGCTCGGGTTCTCGGAAATGAACGGACGTTTCGCATCCTCGGGCGAAAACGCCACGAAGGCGACATCCGAGTGCTCGGGCATGACCCCGAGATGACCGGCGATCTGGCGCCGTTCCGCTTCGGAGCCGTCGAACCCCGCCGAGACCGGGTGCAGGAGATGGGCGGTCGCCCCGCGAATGTTCTCGACCATGCACACGATCTGCAGGGCGCCGAGGCTCGGCGGCATGGGCGTGCGATCGTCGACGCTGTCGTACTCCACGCGCATAAGCGGGCCATTCCGGAAAACCTGCATGCGGGTCGGACCGAGCAACGACTTGAATTGCGCCAGACGCATCAGCCCGGTCTCCAGATCCGGCGCGCAGGACAGCGTGAAAAACACCGGGATCACCGGTCCGCGGGAAATCGCGACGCCGAGATAGGGCACGTAATCGGCGCGCGGCGAGAGCACGGCCATGGTGTTCCAGCAATCGAAATACTGATCCGCCGTGACCCTCAATTCGGTCCGACCGTGGGCGAGATCACCGAGGCCCGCCGTCTCGAGCATCACCTGCGGATCGACGCCGAGGATGCGGCACGCCACGTCGGTCGCCATGAAAAGGGAATAGGTCTCGGAAGTGGCCATGCGCGGGGTCTCTCGGGTACCGTGCCTGAATGCCACGGGCGGTTGAACAGCACCAGATCCCGCCGGCCGACTGACCGGATTTGCATGCACCTGACCGCATATGCATATCGCCGTTCCGCGGAGCGGGGCTAGATTGGGACGTATCGAAGGGCCGATCGTCGTCCGACAACCGACTGGAGAAAGCCATGGAACTCATCGTGAACGGCACCACGTCACTACGGTCGATCTGCCGCCCGACATGCCGCTTCTCTGGGTGTTGCGGGATGGTCTGAACATCACGAGCGTCAAGTATGGCTGCGGCATCGCGCAATGCGGCGCCTGCACGGTCCATATCGACGGGGAGGCCGTGCGCTCCTGCCAGGTGGCGCTGGCCGATGTCTGGGGCGACGTCACGACGATAGAGGGGCTGGGCACAGCCGATGCCTTGCACGCCGTGCAGGAGGCGTGGATCGCCCATCAGGTGGCGCAATGCGGATACTGCCAGTCCGGCCAGATCATGCAGGCCGCCGACCTTCTGGCGCGCAATTCCGAGCCGAGCGACGCGGATATCGACGACGCCATGTCCGGCAATCTGTGCCGCTGCGGGACCTATCCGCGCATCCGCGCGGCCGTCCACAGCGCCGCCAGCTCGATGCGGGAGGCGTGAGGGATGGGCCGCGCCAGAACCATCGCCCGCCGCAGCTTCCTGATCGGGTCGGCTGCGATCCTCGGCGGGGTTGCCTTCGGCGCCTATTTCGTCAGCCGTCCGACGCCCAACCCCCTGCTCGGCGATCTGGGCGAGGGCGAGGCGGCGCTGACCCCCTTCGTCAAGATCACGCCGGACGGGATCACGCTGATCGTGCCGCGGGCTGACGTGGGTCAGGGGATCGCCTCGACGCAGGCCATGCTGATCGCGGAAGAGCTCGACATCGACCCTGCGACGGCGACACTCGATCCCGGCCAGCCCCATCGGGCCTATTTCAACGGGACCGTCGCGGCGGATGGAGTGTCGTTTCCCGCATGGGATGACGGGTGACGAGGGGCTTGCCGTCATCGCCGACAACACCTGGTTCGCCTTTCAGGCGGCCGAGGCGCTCGAGGTCGAGTGGTTGCCGCCCGTCTATCCGGCCAGTTGCTGCCGAGATGTGGCAGGTGCTGGACGACGCCCATACCGAGGAGAACCGCAACAGCCGCCTGCGCGACGACGGCGATGTGGAGCGCGCGCTGGCGGGGGCGGAGATCATCGAGGCGGAGTACCGCACGCCATTCCTGGCCCATGCCGCGCTCGAGCCGCTGAGCGCCACGGTGCTGATCGAGCAGGACAGGGTGACGATCTGGACCGCGACGCAGGTGCCGCACGTCGTTCGGGACGCTGCGGCGGAGATCACGGGCCTCGATGCGGCGCAGGTCACCCTGCATGCGCTCCCGGCCGGCGGCAGCTTCGGCCGCAGGCTCGACCACGACTATGTCGTTCAGGCGATCCAGATCGCCGCCTCCATGCCCGGAACGCCGATCAAGACAACCTGGCGGCGGGAAGAGGACATGACCCATGATTTCCCCCGGCCCTTGCACATGGCGCGTGCGCGAGGGGCCGTTGCAGACGGCCGGGTCGTGGCCTGCGATCTGGACACGATCAGCGCCTCGCTCGTTCAGTCGTGGTTCGGTCGCGTCTTCATCGTGCCGCCAGGACCGGACGCGATGCTGGTCTGGGGGGCCTATGACCAGCCTTATGCCATCCCGAACTACCGCGTGACCGGCTATGCCGCCCCGCAGATGGTTCCGATCGGCTCGTGGCGCTCGCCCGGGGCCTGTTCCAACAGCTTCTTCCACGAAGGCTTCCTGTCCGAACTGATCCATGCCGCCGGGGCCGATCCGCTGGAGGAACGGCTGCGGCTGATCGACAATGCGGACTCGCGCCGGGTGCTGGAGGCGGTGGGCGAGATGTCGAACTGGGCGGGCGCCGACATCGGGCCGGGGCGCGGGCGCGGCATCGCCTTCGCCCACACCCACGGCGTGCCGGTGGCCGAGGTCATCGACGTCACCATGACGGATCAGCGGAATCCGCATCGACGAGGTCTGGATCGCCGCCGATTGCGGAACGGTCTTCGACCCCGTCAACGCCGAGGCGCAGCTCACAGGAGCCGCCATCTTCGGTCTCGGCCATGCGATGAATTGCGAACTGACCTACGAAAACCACGCGGTGCAGCAAACCAACTTCGACGCGTTCGAAGGCATGCGGCTTTACCAGACACCGAAATTCCACACGCAACTCCTGGGACGCGCAGAGAAGGTCCGCGGTCTGGGAGAGCCTGCCACGGCGCCGGCCGCACCCGCTTTGGCCGACGCCATCTTTGCCGCAACAGGTCAGCGCTTGCGCGAAATGCCGTTCGGCAAATTCATTGACTTCGCATGAGATCCGCTCTGCGCAGGCCCCTCACCGCAGCGGCGAGCCGCATGCCCGAGCATGGATCCACGCGATTGCGACGCAGCCTCCCGGCGACCTGTCGTGTCGGGGCAATCAGGAAAGACGAGAGGGACAGTGCAGCCTGACCGTACGGAATGGAACCTTCCATGACTAATACCAGCGGCCCTACGGACTGACCTGTGCCCATTGCCGGGAGGTGATGGAAGAGGCGATTTCTGGCTGCTCTTCGAAGCGGTTCCACGGGGCGCAGCAGGCATCGACGATTGCGTTGTAGTCGTCGAAGACGCTGATGGCGCGCCAGTTGGCTCGCAGGTATTGCCAGGCATTCTCGACCGGGTTCAGTTCCGGACTGTAGCAACTGTCTTGTCAATTTGTTATTGGCTCGTGGTCCTTGGCGTCTCGGAACATTGCATTGAGGATGGTGAGGAGCTTTCTGGCACAGGCCGTGATGGCGACCTTGGTTGGTTTCCCGGCGTCTTTGAGGCGCTTTCGGAACGCCTTGAGGGCCGGGTCATGGCGACTTGCGATGAAGGCTGCGAGGTAGAGGGTGCGGCGGACATCGGCGCGTCCGCCCCAGACGTGGCGCTTGCCGCGATGGAGGCCGGAGTCGCAGGCGTGGGGGGCAAGCCCCGCGAGGCTTGCGATACGCCGGTGGTCGAGCTGGCCCAGCTCGGGCAGGCGGGCGATCAGAACGGCGGAGAGGGCGGGGCCGATGCCGGGAACAGTGATCAGGCGGCGCTGGTCCTCGGCGAGGGCGGCGCAGGCGTCGATCCGGGCGGTGATCTGACCTTCGACGGCTGTCAGGTGCGCCTGCAAGACCCTGAGAAGGCGCGCGATCTCCCGCGCTATCCATGGTTCCGAGGTTGTGCGGGCGCGGTTCTTCTCGCGTCCGATACTGGCCACAAGATCGTCGCGGCGGGCGACGAGATCAGCCAGCCGCGCCCGCTCGGGATCGACAGGGGGCGTCGGGTCCGGCGCCAGCGCCCGGCCCATTCTGGCGAGGATTTCGGCATCGACCCGGTCGGTCTTGGCCAGCCGCCCGGTGGCGCGTGCGAACTCGCGCGCCTGGCGCGGATTGACCCGGGCGCAAGCCACCCCGGCTTTCGCAAGGGCCACGGCAAGCGGGCGCTCATATCCGCCAGAGGCTTCACAGACCACCAAAACGCCCTTCGCGGCGCGAGCGAACCGCGCAAGCGCCTGTTTCGTCGTGGGTATCCGCTCATGTCGCAGGGTCGAGAGGGTAAAGGTGTCGATCCAGCCTTTGGCGATATCGACGCCGATGACGTCTTGTGGCAATGTCATGGGGCCTGTCCTTGATCTGCGGGATCGGCTGTTCGACCAGCCCTCCCTGGCAACTGTTCAGGTTTGTCGTCGGTCGGCAGACGAGCCCCACGCTACAGCACGGGCTGCAAGCCCAAGGGCGGGTCGGGGTCTCGTCTGCCAGCTACCTTATCGCAGATCCTCAAGAGACAAGGGCGGAAGCATGGCGAGGGAGATGTTGTCCGGCACGACCAGTGCGTGCCCGCCATGCCAGCCGGCGCCGTCGAGCACCAGCATGGCATGAGCGCCGGGCGCGACGGTGCGAGAGATCTCGGCGAGGTGGTCGTTCATCGCGCCGGTGTCGGCGAAGGGCATGACGAGGCCCGCGGCCACGCCGCGCTCCGGGCAGACCGCGCCGAAAATGTAGGCCCACTGGTAGCGGGTGTCGCGTGGGGCGCGCGGGCGTGTGCCACGCTTCGCCCAGACCCGGGTGAGCGTGCCCTGCTGGCCGACCCGTGCTTCGTCTTGGAACCAGACCTCAAGCGGTTTGTCCGCGCGCAGCCTCGGGAACCGCGGCGGCTACCGCGTCGGCGAAGTTTTTTTGAAAGCCTCCTGGGCTTCGGGGTCGGTCCTTCGGATGGCGCGGGCGCACCGAGAGCCGCCGGTAGCCGAGCGCCGCCAGATACTTGCCGACCGTCCGCTCGTGCAACTCCACCCCGAAACGGTGCGGTGATCCGGGCGCTGCAGGTCCTGCCGCCGCCAGCGCACCACCCCGTCCACCGCCGGATCCGGGCCGGCCTCCAGCCAGCACACCAGCTCGCCCAGCTGCCCGGCATCGAGCCGCCGGGATCGCGGCGCGCCGCGCCGGTTCGACAGCCCGGCGAGCCCTTCCGCGTTGTAGCGGTGGACCCAGTCGCGCAGCGTCTGCCGATCCATGCCGCAGGTCTGCGCCGCGGCCGTTCTCCGGTCCACACCCTCCAGCGCCAACGCATTGCCAGCATCCGCCGCGCCGCCTGCGCGTCCCGTGTCTTCGCGACGCCGCCGCATCGCAGCTCCGCCGCCGTCAGATCCGCCAGCACGGGATCACCCATGTCATCCTGATCGGCCTGATCACCAACACCCGCCTGGAAACGTCCGGCCGCTATGCCTCCGAACTCGGCTACCACGTGACACTGGTACGCGATGCGACGGCGAGTTGCTCTGCGGAAGCCATGCACGCGGCCCATGAAATCGACGGCCCGACCTATGGGAGGCGTGTGGCCTGACGAAGATCGCGGCGTATCAGTTCAAGGACGGGCTGCGCGACCGCCTGAGAGAGACAAATCCGACTTCCGGGATCAAGGTGCACACAACCCATCCGGGCCTGACGGCGACGCCCTTGTTCGACGCGTCACAAGGCGGCTTGGCAACGATCTTCAGAAGCGTGAAGGGGATCTTCATGATGGCGACCCACGCAAGGACCTTGTCCAGCCTGCGGGCGGTGATGGATGACGGCATTCCCGATGGGATATTTCTCGGACCGGGAGGCCATGCCGGTTTCTGCGGCGCTCCGAAGATGATCAAGGAATACAACCGAAAATTGGCTCTGGATCCGGAACTGCGCGAGAAGAAGTGGGCCTGTTGTAATGCGTCAAACGGGGCAGTTGGGCAGTGATGACGGAGCGGAAAAAGAAGGAGTCGGAGGCTCGATCTTCTGACCTTGGATCTCAGTCCAGCAATTGTCCAGCGCAGGCCGGTCAGAAAGGCATTTGCGGGCTCCTTCGGACCGGACCGCCGGTCGATGCCTGGCTCCTGACTGAGCGGGCATTCGGCGCCGGCACTGCAATGATAGTGCTTCTGGGCGCGCCTGACTTTGCTGCTCGGTCCAGCGAGGGTCTGCCTCGAACCCGTCACGCTCATTGACTTGTGGCCAGCCGGCGCGCAAAATACCAATTATTCCAAACCTTTGGTCACGAAGCGCCCAGCCGGAGTCGATCCATGACCGAGAGAGATGCCTACCATCTTCACCCTGACCTGCGCGGAAAGATAAAGCCGGCGGCGGACTCGTTCTTCCGGGATCTGGACCTCGGCGTCATCGATGCCCACGGCGTTGAAGCCGGGTTTCCGTCCGATTGGCGCACGCCCTGCGAAGAGCGCGACGCCGATCGGCGCCTTTGGCTGGAAGGTCGCTGGGACCAGGACCTTTGGGTTTTTGCCTATGGCTCGTTGATGTGGGATCCCTCGATCGAGTTCGACGAGGTCCGCCATGCGCATTGCCCGGGACACCAGCGCAGCTTCTGCCTCTGGGATGATGGCGGGCGGGGTTCGGTGGACGCGCCCGGATTGATGCTGGCAATCGATGCGGGTGGCAGTTGCGAGGGCCTCGCCTTTCGTGTGCCGCAAGGGCAACTCGAGCACGAGACGTTTGTCCTGTTCCGGCGCGAAATGCTTGTCCCGGTCTATCGCCCGATCTGGCTCGAACTGGACACCGCAGCCGGGCCGATCGAGGCACTGGGTTTCGTGGCCAACCGCGATCACGAGAGTATCAGGCCCGGAATTCCGCTCGCGCAACAAGCCGGGATGATCGCGCGCGCAAAGGGAATGTTCGGCGAGAATTTCGACTATCTGTCGGATTTGCACAAGCGCCTGAATTTGCTCGGAATAGAAGATCCCTACGTCTCGACGCTTTACGCCGCGACGGATGCCTTGCGACGCAAACCCGCCTGACCGTGACGGCCTCCCGCGAAGACGTGGCGCGTCTCTCCCGTCAGGATCGGGGCATGCTCGAAGAAGCCGGGAACCGCGCGCTTGGCCTGCAGGAGCGCATCGGGGATGAGGGGATCGCCTGCGCCGTCTTCACCGATGGGAGCTCGGTGAGCTGTCTTGCCGGGTTGTGAGGGTATCTGCGGATCGCGTTCGGCGGGCCCTCCATGGTCGTGGTCAGGGCCCGGGATGATCCGATCATCATCACGCCGGTGATGGAACCCGAGAGGGTGGCGGAGATGAGGTGGATCGAGGATGTCCGCGTCCGGGAGGATGGCGGGGCAGCGGTCGTTAACCGGCGAAACGGCTGTATGCATGCTGTACGCATCCTGTACGCATCCCGTACGTACAGCGCGGCAGGTCCGGCAGAAGGTTAATCGGGCGCATTGGGGGCCGGGCGGGTGTGGTTCACCGCGGGGTGATGGTCGGGAGGGACGGTCGGTGTCATTCTGGCGTCCGGGCGCTTCGGCCGGGCCGGGACGCGGGATGAAGGCCGGGCGCCTCGATCCGGCATGGCGGGGCGGGACGTCTCGCGGCCGGGCGCGGGAGAGCCAGCCCGGTTCGGAGAGGTGTGGTCCCTGCGTTGGCAAGGGCGTGTCAGTCGCGGCGGACCCAGAAGGTCGGGAAGAACACGTCGGTGGAGGTCGGGGTGAAGACGAGGGCCCCGGTTTCGGTCAGGCCGATATTGACGCTGGTGTCGGCGCCGGTGGTGGCGAAGAGGTCGGGAGCCGGCATGCGCATGCCGAGGACTTCGGCCTCGACCTCGAAGGTCTGGCCGTCGAGATGCAGCAGGGTCCCGCCGCCCGACCGCCATCTGAAATTGCCCTCGCCCCGGATCGTGACGGGGGGAATGCCGGAGCCGTCGGGAAAGAACAGGGTCACGTCGTCCCAGGTGACCTTGCTGGCGCCGTCGTCACCGAGATCGAGATAGATGTCGCCGTCGACGGCCTGAACCTCGGGGCCGGATGCGCCATAGAGGCGTTTGTACATGCCGAGAATGTTGGCATTGGTGGCGTACCAGCGCCCGCCGTAGCCGAAGGTGACCGGTCCGGGCGCCGGGTCGGTGCCGTCGTCGCACTCCTCGCGGGGTGTCGAGGTGAAGGCGAGGTCGATATCGGCGGGCGCGGCGGCGCCGGCGGCTTCTGCCGGATTGAAATGGGTGATCGCGACAAACAGGACGCCCTCGGCGTCGCACCCGGTTTCCATGACCAGGTCGCGGGCGAAGAGCCCGTCCTCCTCGTCGCGCACCACCGAGGAGATGAGCGCGGCGCTGGGCGAACGCGGCGGCGAGATGAAGAAGTCGCGGCCCTCCGGAAGTGTGAGTCTCACGACGTTCAGGCGGCCGCCCTCGATGCCGCCGAGGCGCAGCGGCGAGGCGGTATCGTCCGCCAGCGTCTCTTCGGCGTCGAAGCCCACCGTTTCTTCCGAAGGATAGAAGCAGGCGCCGCCTCCGGCACAGCCGGGATCCTCGAGACGTCCGTCGTAGTGCAGGGTCACCGCCTCGTGGAAAACCTCGTGGAAAGGCGCCGCGCCCATCAGACGCCACTGACCGGCGGTGTCGGTGGTGGTGCCGTGCAACTGGCGCATGAAGGGCAGAAAGCTGTCCGGGCCGCGCGACCGGATCAGGTGATCGAAGATGAAAAAGGCGTTATAGGGCTGGGAGAACCGGGCGCCGTCCAGATCGTAGGCCTGCGCATGGCGGTGTTCGGCATCGGCGGCGGGATAGACGAGGGTGCTGAGCACCTCGGCGCCGCTCTCGTCCCACCAATGCGTGCCGCGCGCCAGATTGCTGGCCGGGTCGTAGTCGGCGATGTTCTCCATCAGATAGCAGTGACCGATCTCGTGGGCGAAGGTCTGCTTCACGCCTTCGGCACTGGCGGCATCGGTGGATTGCCAGCCGTTGGTTTTGCTCGCTTCAATCCAGCACTCATCGGAATTCGGCCATTCGGTCGTCATGCCGGTGCCGGTCGTGGTCAGCATGACGTCGAAAGACAAATCCATGGTGCCGCCGAGGACTGCGAGCGCGGCGCGGCTGCGGGTGATGGCCTCGAACGCCGCCTCGACGGTCTCGCGGTCGACGCCGGACGGCGTGGCGGTCCAGTCGGTCGGCGTGAGCACCCTGTCGCGGCCGTCGGGATGGGTGTGCACCCAGCAGCCCCGGTCGGCGGCCGGAATCGCGGTGTCGAAATAGATGCGCCGGGGATGCTGGACGCCGGCGAACCCCGCCATCACATCCGTGCAGTTCTCGCCCGGCCCGGTCAGCGTCTGGCCGGAGCCCGGTACGGGCGCGAGGCTCAGGGCTGCCAGGATCAGCAACAGCGATCCGGGGAAGGACAGGCGCATGGGATTCGCTCTTTTCAGGACGAGACTACACCGGAACGCAGTTTTTCGGAAATCGTTCTGGCGGGGCGACTTCTTTCCCTTCGGGTGAGGCCGGTCTGGCCTGCCGGGTGCGGTGACAGTCTGGGTCCGTCGCGCATCGGCCGGTGTTGCGGCATGCGTCCTGCTTGCGGTCGCCGGCCGGAACGGCGCGGTGTGCGAGTGTCGAGCGGCCAGCCCGCGGCAGCGCCAAAGGCGATGCCGCGGGGCCGGAGGGTCAGACGCTTGCGCCCATCGGCAGGTCGCGGATGCGCTTGCCGGTGGCGGCGAAGAGGGCGTTGGCGATCGCCGGGGCGATCGGGGGGACGCCGGGCTCGCCGACGCCCGCGGCATGGACGCTGAACGGGTGTTCGACGATGTGGGTGACGACCTGTCGCGGGAAGTTGTCGGACATCACCATGCGGTAGTCGTTGAAGTTGTGCTGCGTCACGGCGCCGTTCTCGAAGGTGATCGCCGAATGCAGCGCTGCCGTCATGCCCATGACCGCCGCCCCCTCCATCTGGCTGCGGATGCGCTCGGGATTGGCCGCGAAGCCGCAATCGATGGCGATCTGCATCTCGGGAACCTGGATGGTGCCATTCTTCACCGATCCCGAGACAGTGGCGCCGACAAAGAAGCGAAACGCGCTTTATCTATGGGCGCCATCAGGCCATCGTGTGCTCAAACGGCCGGCCACTTGGAGACTGCCGGATTGGGCAACTGGCACTCCCGTTGCCAAGGCCCGGACAAAAGGAGCGACAAATGAATACTGGCGGGTCGAAGCCCTATGTTATCGGATACGAGGACGAACACTGCCGGCTGGAGCGCCAGGCGCGCATTGGCAAGATCGAAGCGCATCTGAACAAGTTTTCGGTGCCGATTGATGCCAACATCCTTGATGCAGGATGCGGGTCCGGCTCCATGACCAGGCTGCTGGCCAAGGCGGCTCCCGAAGGACGCGCGGTGGGAGTGGATGTCAGCGATCAGCATCTGGACTATGCCCGAGCACGGGCGCGGGACGACGGCATCGACAATATCGGTTTCCGGACCGGTGATGTTTTCTCGCTACCGTTCGACGACGACACGTTCGACCTAGTGTGGAGCAAATACGTGCTTCAGTGGGTGAATGATCCAGAGCTTGCCGTGAAAGAATTCCGGCGCGTCACCCGTCCTGGAGGCAAGGTCGTGTGTTGCAACTTCGACGGCTTCTCGATCACCCATTCTCCGGTCGATGATGCGTTTCAGAGGGATGTCGAGCGGGTCTTCAATGCGCTCGTCGACCCCAATGTGGGGCGCAAGATGTTCTCGATGTTTCGCAACGCAGGGCTGACGGATATCAAGGTCGACTACGAACCCGATGCGACGTTCACCGTTGCCGGCGCGATCGACGCCGACCGTCGGCAGAACTGGGTGGACCAGCTCGGAGCCGCCTTCGGGGCGATTTCCGCCTGTCTGGGGTCCGATGAAGCTGCGCGGTCTTTCGTGGAGCGTTTTCTGGCGTATCACGAACGCGAAGACACATTTACGACCTGTGCACTGTATTTCGTGGAGGGCATTGTGCCCTAGAGAAAGCAGCACTCGCGGGCGGGTTCTCGGTCAAGAGAGGATATTTTTCCTACGATGAACCAGCGTGGGCGCCTCGACTGCGACCGGGTGGCTTCGGCTCTTGACGGGGGGGGGCGCCGGGCGCCGGTTCGACGTTGAAGGCCTTGTCATCGGTGAGAGACCGTTTTGGCCTCTGACGATAGGCTAAGCTTCCAAAAAAATGCCGGCAGGAGATGGACTTCTGGCTGACGAGCCGTATCGAGACGGCAGCATGTCTGATGAAGCCAGATAGTTCAGTTTTCAATTATCGCCGTAATCTGGGTATCGCCGATTACAGAGCCAGCTTCCCAACATTTTGACGCGTTTATTTTCGAAAATTTTAGGTCAGATTTGATAACATATTCATCGTGCCAGGACTTGAAACTTGCAGTCCTATACTGGTGATATCGTGCGCCAAGACACCAAGCTACCGTGAACAAAATTTTCATTGGGCATTCCAATCGGAGTGTCCAGGAACGGGATCCTTCCGCCCATCAGTCAAAATGTTGCAAGTGCTTCGGTCCGGCTTCGTTGCCCGCCGGTCGGGCCTGCGACAAAAACGGTGTGAAATCCTTCGTTTGGCGAAACCTGTTGATGACTGCGGACTCGGAAGCGGGTAGAATCGGTTTCGCCGGGGCGTGGGGTCATGGCATCGGAGACGGGATTTCATGCGGATATTCGGCGCACTCCTTCTGGTTGCAGCCTTCGTCGCGGCGTGCGGCGGGCCGGACCCCACACCGCCGCCGGCCGCCAGCCGGGCAAGCACCGACGCGCCGCGCTTCGGCGACAGCGATCCGCATCCCTGGGAGGGCACGGCACCGTGGCGCTATCCGGTGCACGGCATCGACGTGTCGAAATGGCAGGGCGAGATCGACTGGCCGGCGGTGCGGGGCGGCGGGATCGCGTTTGCCTACATCAAGGCGACCGAGGGCGGCGACCTGGTGGACGACCGCTTCACCGAGAACTTCTACGCGGCGCGGGCGGCCGGGGTGCCGCGCGGGGGCTATCACTACTATTACTTCTGCCGGACGGCGGAGGAGCAGGCGCGCTGGTTCATCGAGCATGTGCCGCGCGATGCGGCCGCCCTGCCCGCATGCGCTCGACATGGAATGGACGCACAAGTCGCGGACCTGCCGGCACCGGCCGGATCCTGCGCATGTGCGCGCCGAGATGGCGGTGTTCCTCGCGATCCTCGAGCGGCATTACGGGCGGCGGCCGGTGATCTACACGACGGTCGATTTCTATGCGGACAACGAGCTCTGGAAGGTGCGCGGCGAGCAGTTCTGGCTGCGCTCGGTCGCCGGGCATCCGAGCCAGAAATATCCCGGGCAGAACTGGACGCTGTGGCAATATACCGGGACCGGGATGGTGCCGGGGATCCGGGGGGATACGGATATCAACGTCTTCGGCGGCTCGCCGGCGCAGTGGAGCGCCTGGGCGCGCGGGCGGGGGTGAGGGGCAGCTGACCGGAACTGGGCGCAAGCCGGGCCAGCGCCTGTCCGTGGGGTGGCGCTGCACCAGTCGGGCTGTGCGCTTTATGGTGCCGTGGACTTCCTCGGTCTGGGCTAAGCGCATGCGTCAACGAAGCGCCAGCCCGTCACGCCGGAGGCGTGCCGACCAATGTTGGCGCACCTCCGGTGCGACGGGACGGGCAGGCGCTGGCCCGGCGCCTTCGGCTTGAATCCGGGCTGGGGTCCGGAGTTCGGCCGGTGTTTTTCAAGGCGGCTTTCGGGGAGGGTTATTTCCCGGCGCCGATCCTCGGTTCCTCGCCGGCGATCAGGCGGCGGATGTTGGCGTGGTGGCGGATGAAGACGAGGGCGGCGAGGGCCGCGCCGAGCCAGAGCGCGTCCGGCCGGCCGAAGAGCCAGAGCCAGAGCGGGGCGGAGGCGGCGGAGACGAGGGCGGCGAGCGAGGAGACGCGGAAGGCGGCGGCGGTGGCGAGCCAGGTGGCGCAGCAGGCGAGGCCGGCGGGCCAGGCCAGCGCCAGCATCACCCCGAGGAAGGTCGCGACACCCTTGCCGCCCTGGAATTTCAGCCAGACCGGGAAGAGGTGGCCGAGGAAGGCGGCGAAGCCGGCGACCAGGGCTGCCTCCTCGCCGACGAGGGCGCGGGCGATCAGCACGGCGACGCCGCCCTTGGCACCGTCGAGGATCAGGGTGGCGGCGGCGGCGGGCTTGTTGCCGGTCCGGAGAACGTTGGTGGCACCGATATTGCCCGAGCCGATCTTGCGCAGATCGCCGAGGCCCATCGCCTGCGAGATCAGCACGCCGAAGGGGATCGAGCCGAGCAGGTAGGCCAGCAAGGCGGTGATCGCGAGGCTCATGGGGCGACCTCCGGTCCGAACACCTCGATGCCGCGCACGAAGGTGCGCAGGACGCGGCCCTGCATGCGGGCCTCGTCGAAGGGGGTGTTCTTGGATTTCGAGCGCAGGGCGAAGCGGTCGAGCTTGAGCGGCGCGTCGGGGTCGAAGACCACGAGGTCCGCGGGGGCGCCCTCGGTGAGGCGGCCGGTGTCGAGGCCGAGGCGGCGCGAGGGGTTGAGCGAGAGCGCGCGGAAGAGCGCCGGCAGGGTCAGCGCGCCGGCATGGACGAGGCGGAGGGATGCGGGGAGCAGCGTCTCGAGGCCGACGGCGCCGCTCGCGGCCTCCTCGAAGGGCAGGCGCTTGCTTTCCTCGTCCTGCGGCGTGTGCATCGAGGAGATCACGTCGATCAGGCCCGAGGCGACGGCATCCACGAGGGCCAGGCGGTCGTCCTCGTCGCGCAGGGGCGGCTTGAACTTGAAGAAGGTGCGGTAGTCGCCGACATCGAGCGCGTTCAGCGTCAGGTGGTGCACGTTGGCGCCGGCGGTGACGTCGAGGCCGGCGGCCTTGGCGCGGGCCAGCGCCGGGAGGGCGGCGGCGGTGGAGAGGTTGTCGGCGTGGTAGCGCGCGCCGGTCATCTCGACGAGGGCGAGGTCGCGCTCGAGGCCGATGCGCTCGGCCATCGGCGAGCAGGACGGCAGGCCGCGCAGGGTGGCGAAGGTGCCCGAGGTGACGGCGCCGCCTTCGCTGAGGCCCGGCTCCTGCGGGTGGCCGATCACCAGCGCGCCGAGCGAGGCGGCATAGGTGAGGCAGCGCGAAAGCACCTTGGTGTTCTCGATCACCCGGTCGCAATCGGTGAAGGCGACCGCACCGGCATCGAGCAGGAAGCCGATCTCGACCATCTGGCGGCCCTCGCGGCCGCGGGTGAGGGCCGCCATCGGCAGGACGCGCACCGGGGCGGCCTCGTTGGCGCGGCGCGAGACGAATTCGAGCGCTTCCGGCGTGTCGATCGGCTGGAGCGTGTCGGGTCGGGTGACGATGGTGGTGACCCCGCCGGCGGCGGCGGCGCGGCCGGCGCTGCGGAAGCTCTCCTTGTGGCGCTCGCCGGGCTCGCCGATCTTCACGCCGAGATCGACGATGCCGGGCGCGAGGCACTTGCCGGCGAGGTCGATCACGACGGCGCCCGGCTCGGGGGCCGGGTTTTCGGGCAGGATGGCGGCGATGGCGCCGGCGACGATGCGCAGGCCGCCGCGGGTCTCGGTGCCGGCTTCGGGGTCGATCAGGCGGGCATTGGCGAGGATCAGCGTCAAATCAGGGCTCCGTTCATCGCGTGGCGCAGCGTCGTCGCCCCCTGCACGCCGAGGAGGCGGCGGTTGGTGCCGTGGCCGGTGATCACGGTGATGGTCGCGCCCCAGCCGCCGAAGCGGCGGATGCGGGCCTTCTCGATGGCCGCGACGCCGGTGATGTAGAGGGCGCGGTCGGTCAGCAGCCAGGCGCGGTTGCGGTGGACGAGGAAGAGGATCGCGACGGCGGCAGCGCAGGCGGCGAGGAAGGGTGCCAGCGGCACGGCGACGTCCGAAGCCCCCATCAGCGTCGGCAGGAGCCAGATCAGCGCGGCGAGGAGCACGAACCAGAAGGCGGCTTCCTTCGCCCAGGCCTGTGCATCGAAGCGGCCTTCGAAGAGCACGCGCTCGCCGGGGGCGAGGTCGGGCGGCCAGGGCGGCGGGGGGCCGAAGAGCGCGCGCATCAGGCGGCGCGCCGGGTGCGGGCGAGCAGGTCCATCGCGGCCATGCGCACGGCGACGCCCATCTCGACCTGTTCCTGGATCACCGAGCGGTTGATGTCGTCGGCGAGCGTGCCGTCGATCTCGACGCCGCGGTTCATCGGGCCGGGATGCATCACGATGGCGTCGGGCTTCGCCCAGCCGAGCTTTTCGGCGTCGAGGCCGAAGCGGTGGAAGTATTCGCGCTCGGAGGGGATGAAGGCGCCGTCCATGCGTTCCTTCTGCAGGCGCAGCATCATCACCACGTCGACGCCTTCGAGCCCGGCGCGCATGTCGTCGAAGACCTCGACGCCGAGCCGGTCGATGCCCGAGGGCATCAGGGTCGGCGGACCGATCAGGCGGACGCGGTTCTCCATGGTGCCGAGCAGCAGGATGTTCGAGCGCGCGACGCGGGAATGGGCGATGTCGCCGCAGATCGCGATGCTGAGCCGGTGCAGCCGGCCCTTGGCGCGGCGGATGGTGAGGCCGTCGAGCAGCGCCTGGGTGGGGTGCTCGTGGCGGCCGTCGCCGGCGTTCAGCACCGCGCAGTTCACCTTCTGGGCGAGGAGATGTGCGGCCCCCGAGGAGGGGTGGCGGATCACCAGGAGGTCGGGATGCATGGCGTTGAGCGTCATCGCGGTGTCGATCAGGGTCTCGCCCTTCTTCACCGAGGATTGCGCGACGGCCATGTTCATCACGTCGGCGCCGAGGCGCTTGCCGGCGAGCTCGAAGCTCGCCTGGGTGCGGGTCGAGGTCTCGAAGAACATGTTGATCTGGGTGAGCCCGGCGAGGGCGTCGGCGTGCTTGTCGGGGCGGCGGTTGAGGGCGGCGTAATCCTCGGCGAGATCGAGGATCGTCTCGATATCGGGGCGCGAGAGCCCTTCGATGCCCAGAAGGTGGCGATGCGCGAACAAGGGGGCCTCCGATCGGTGCGGCCGCATCTATGGCGCAGAGCGGGCGGCGGGACAAGGCGGGGGGTGAGGGCGGGGCATTGGGTGATGTGTGGTTTGGTCCGGGGAACCGACGCACCGACCCCCACGGGTATGGGTGCTGCATGGTGTGCGACAGAGTCGCCGTCTGGAAAAGTTGGTTTTCATGAGCGGGCCGCGCCGCCGATGGGCGAAACCACGAGACGCGGCATCGAATTTGAAAAGCGGGAGGATTTCTCCGTTTTGCCCGGGCTTTAGCCCGGGCAGCGGCCAGCCCGCCCCCCACGCCGGAGGCGTGCCTGCGGCACGACGGTGGCCGCTTTGCGTCCTCCCCGCGGGCCGGCCGCTGCCCTTTGCGCGGGCGGGTGGCGTTGCTGGGGTTAGCGGAGGGCGCGAGCGTGAGGCCTTGCGGCACCGTGCGCCTTCCAGCGAGGATAGCCGGATGGACCTGCCCCGCCCCGATCTGCTCGTCGAATGCCGCCCCGCGCCCAATCCGCGGCGGGTGCGGATCTTCATGGCGGAGAAGGGGATCGTGCTTCCGACCGAGCAGATCGACATCATGACCGGCGCGCATTTCGGCGACCATGCAGCACGGGTGGGGAGCTTTCATCTGCCGGCGTTGCGGCTCGAGGACGGCAGCTGGCTGACCGAGAGCCTGGCGATCTGCCGCTATCTCGAGGCGCTCTGGCCGGAGCCGAACCTGATGGGCCGGGATGCGCTCGAGACCGCGCGGATCGAGATGTGGCAGCGGCGGGTGGAGTTCCAGCTCTTCGGGCCGATCGCGGCGGTGCTCCGGCATGGCAATCCGAAGATGGCGGTGCTGGAGGATCAGTGCCCGCCCTGGGCGAAGGCCAACATGCCGCGGGTGCATGCGGGGCTCGACTGGCTCGACCGGCGGCTGGCGGAGGCGCCGAACGTGGCGGGCGAGCGCTTCACCATCGCGGATATCACGGCGCTGGTGGCGGTGGATTTCCTGCGGCCGATCCGGGTGGAGATCGGCGCGGGGCACCGGGCGCTGCTGGCCTGGCGGGCGCGGCATGCGGAGCGGCCGTCGCTGGCGGCGTGAGCGGTGGCGGGGCTCTGGTCAGCGGCGGCCGGGGGCGGTAGGATTTGCCGCGACCCGAGCTGACCGGAGGCCGGATGACCCTCTCTGCACCCGACCGCGACGCCGATCTCGCGACCCTGGCCTGGCTGGTCGAGCTGGGGGCCGACGAGGCGATCTGCGAGGCACCGGTGAATCGCTTCGATCTTCCCGTCCTGCGCAAGGCGCCGGCTGCAGCCGCGGCTGTCGCGCCGCCGGTCGTGCCGGCGGAGGCCGCGCAGAACGGGCCGGCGCTTGCGGCGGGGGCTGCCGATCTGGCGGCGCTTCGGGCGGCGATGGCGGCGTTCGAGGGCTGTGCGCTCAAGAAGGGCGCGCGCAACCTGGTGTTCGCGGACGGGAATCCGGGGGCACGGGTGATGATCATCGGCGAGGCGCCGGGGCGGGACGAGGACCGCGAGGGGCGGCCCTTCGTCGGGCAATCGGGGCAGCTTCTCGACCGGATGTTCGCGGCGATCGGGCTGGGGCGGGCCTCGGAGGTGCCGGAGACGGCGCTCTACATCACCAATGTGCTGCCCTGGCGGCCGCCGCAGAACCGCGATCCGTCCGCCGAGGAGGTGGCGATGATGGCGCCGTTTCTGGCGCGGCATATCGAGCTGGTGGCGCCGGAGGTGCTGATCACGATGGGAAATACCGCGACGCGCGCGCTTCTGGGCACGGCGGTCGGGATCACGCGGCTGCGCGGCAGCTGGGCCACGGCGCAGGGGCGGCCGCTGATGCCGATGTTCCATCCCGCGGCGCTCCTGCGCGATCCGGAGAAGAAGCGGGCGGCCTGGGCGGATCTGCTCGAGGTGCAGGTCCGGCTCGAGGGGGGGGCTTCGTGAGCCGGATCGACGAGAGCCTCGAATTCGTGCCGGTGCGGATCGCGGTGCTGACGGTGTCCGACAGCCGTTCTCTCGCCGAGGATCGCTCGGGAGAGACGCTGGTCGCACGGCTCGAGGCGGCGGGGCATGTGCTGGCGGACCGGGCGGTGGTGCGCGACGAAGTGGCTGAGATCACGGGGAAACTGCGGGGCTGGATCGCCGATCCGGCAGGTGGATGTGGTGATCTCGACGGGCGGGACGGGGCTGACCGGGCGCGACGTGACGGTTGAGGCGCATGAGGCGGTCTACGAGAAGGCGATCCCGGCCTTCGGGACGCTCTTCACCATGCTGAGCTACGCCAAGATCGGCACTTCGGCGATCCAGAGCCGGGCCTGTGCCGGGGTGGCGGGCGGCACCTATCTCTTTGCGCTGCCGGGGAGCCCGGGCGCCTGCAAGGATGCCTGGGACGACATCCTGCACTGCAGCTCGACTACCGGCACCGGCCCTGCAACTTCGTCGAGATCATGCCGCGGCTCGAGGAACACAAGCGGCGGAAATGACGTGCGTTAAGCAGGGATGCGGCTGTATACAGCTTGGTATTCCCCGCACATTCCGATTTTGCGTACAATCCTGCGCGGGCAGCGAGAGGTGAACGGGCGTGCCGGCAGCCGGTGCGGCCAGGTATGACCTGCCGGAACCTGGTGACCTCCCGGCGCCCAGCATGCGCGCGATGGTCGCAGCCCAGCGATGAGGCGAAACCTTCGCGTGGCGGGCGGGTTGTAGGGGCTTACCCAACCGGAAGGAAAATGACCGATGGAAGTTCTCGTCCCGTTTCTCGCCTTCGGTACGATCGGTGCCGTGATCGCGTTTGCCTGGCTGAGCCAGATCAGGACCGACGCGCGTCGGAGCGAGGCCACCGCGAAATCGACGCTGGCGGCGGACAGTCCGGATCATGCGCCGGCAGGGCAGAGACCGGCGGACGTCTGACGCCGCGCCGGGTGGCGCCCTGCCCGATCCGGTCGGTTGGCCGGGTCGGGCCGGCGCCGGCGCCGGACACTCCGCGCTGCTTGATCAGGTCGCAGGAGCGCTGCGGCTGACCGCTATCGGACGCGCTTTCCGGGAGCTGGCCGGGCAGCATCGGGGCGGGCCGCGGCGGAGGGGATGATGGACGGTGGGTGTCTGTGCGGGCGGGTGCGCTACCGCATCCGCGGTGAGCCGCGCGCGGTGGTGGCCTGTCATTGCCTCCAGTGCCGCAAGAGTTCGGGGCATTACGTGGCGGCCACGCAGGCGCGCCGGGCGGATATCGAGATCCGCGGGCTGGCGCATGTGACCTGGTACCGGTCGTCGGCGTCGGCGCAGCGGGGCTTCTGCGCCGTCTGCGGAAGCCAGCTCTTCTGGGTCGAAGCCTCGAGCGAATTCATGTCCGTGATGGCCGGGACGATCGATGGGGCCAGCGGGCTGCGCATGGACCGGCAGATCCATCCCGGACAGCAAGGGGGATTATTACGACCTCCCGGATGTGCCGGTGATCGATCAGACGGCTTTGTGACCGCGACCTGGCCGCGGCGCGCGAGGCGCCGGCAGGCCGCCTCAGCCGCGGGGTCTGTCCGGTCCGAGCTCGCCGCCGGTCAGGACGAGGCGCTCGGCATGGGTGTAGATCTCGTGGCGCTGGATGCCGATCGCGGCGAGCTGGGCGTCGGTGAGCTCGTTGAGGGTGGACGCCATGCGGGCGATCTGGGCCGAGGTCACGGCGGCCGAGGCGATCAGCCCGAGCCGGCGCCAGGCCTGAACGATCGCCGCGCGGGCCGGATCGACGCCGCGATAGGCGCCCGGGATCCCGGAGGACGGCGGTTTGGGGAAGATTGCGTTCTTCATCGCTTACACCTCCCGCGCTGAATCCCGCGCGATCCGGGGGATATCGCAGCGGGCGAAGCCGAGATCGGCGAGGTCGCGGTCGGTGAGCTTCGAGAGTTCGAACACCGTCTGCCGGTAGATCGCGCGGCGGGCGCGCCATGCGGCGAAATCGCCCAGAGCGTTGCCGAAGCGGCGCCGGAGGGTGTCGAGAGCCGGCGCGGACCGGCCGGTATCCTGTGCTATCATCGTGGTCATGGTATCGTTCCTGTATTTGCTGCCTTGCAACATTGGCGCTGCGTTGCAATATCTACGACCGAACCGCGCGCATGCAATCCGATGGGCGGGAACAGGGGGTATGCCGCGGCGGAACAGGAGACTTTAACGTTTTGGAAACCTCTTCCCAGATGCTGGTTTTCGTCAAGGTCGTTGAAAACGGCAGCATTTCCGCGGCCGCCCGCGCGGCGGGCCAGACACCGTCGGCGGTGAGCAAGCAGATCGGCGATCTGGAGGACCGGATGGGTCACAGATTGTTGCACCGCACCCGAACCGGCGTCTCGCCGACGGCGGAGGGGCGCGATTTCTACGCGCGCTGCAAGGAAGTCGCCGAGAAGGTCGCGGAGGCCGAGGCGCATATGCAGGTGCTCGACGGCCGGCCGCGGGGGCGGCTCCGGGTGGTGTCGAGTGTCGCCTTCGGCAAGGCGCAGCTGGTCCCGGCGCTGCCGGAGTTTCTCGACCGCCATCCCGAAATCACCCTGTCGGTCGAGCTCTCGGACCGGCCGATCGATCTGGAGGCCGAGGATATCGACGCGGCGATCCGGTTTTCCGAGCAGCTCGACGACCCGAGCGTGGTGGTGCGCAAGATCATGGAGAACGAGCGCATTCTCTGCGCCGCGCCGGAGTATCTCGCGCGGGCCGGGACGCCGGACTCCTTCGACGATCTGGTGCGGTTCAACTGCCTGCGCACGATGCGGACCGGGGGCACCGCGCCCTGGATCTCGGTGCAGGACGGGCGCGAGCACGTGATCGAGGCGGCGGGCAATTTCGAGGGCAACAGCGCCGATGTGCTGCTGCATGCGGCGCTGGCCGGGCTCGGGATCGCGCGGCTGTCGCGCTATCTGGTCGAGGACCGGATCCGGTCGGGGGAGCTGGTGCGGATCCTGCCGGAATACCACCAGAAGAACGCCGAGATCGTGGTGATCTTCGCGGAGAAGCGGCTGCTCGCACCGCGCACGCGGGCCTTCGTGGATTTCCTCGTGGAGCGGTTCCGGGGGCGCGGCACGGCCGGCTGACGGCGTTTCAGTCCGCGGCGAGGGCCGGGCGGCCGAGAATGTGATCGGCGGCCTTCTCGCCGACCATGATCGAGGGCGCGTTGAGGTTGCCGTAGGTGATGCGCGGGAAGATCGAGCTGTCGACGACGCGCAGGCCGTCGACGCCGATCACCCGGCATTCGGGGTCGACCACCGCGTCGGGATCGTCGGCGCGGCCCATCCGGGCGGTGCCGCAGGGGTGATAGGCGCTTTCGGCGTGTTCGCGCACGAAGGCGTCGAGCTCGGCATCGCTCTGGAGCTGCGGCGCCCGGCTGGATCTCGCGCCCGGCATAGGGGGCGAAGGCCGGCTGGGCGAAGATCCGGCGGGCGAGGCGGATGCAGCGGCGGAACTCGATGCGGTCGCGCTCGGTGCTCATGTAGTTGAAGGCGATGCGTGGCGCGGTCGCGGGATCGGCGGAGGCGAGGCGCACGGTGCCGCGCGAGGGCGAGCGCATCGGGCCGACATGGGCCTGGAAGCCGTGGCCCTTCACGGCGGCCTTGCCGTCGTAGCGCACGGCGAGCGGCAGGAAGTGGAACTGCACGTCGGGGTAGTCGACATCCTCGCCGGAGCGCAGGAAGGCGGCACTTTCGAACTGGTTGGAGGTGCCGAGGCCCCGGCGCAGCAGCAGCCATTGCGCGCCGATGGCGAGGCGCGAGGGCCAGTTGTAGTGGCGGTAGAGCGAGACCGGCTGGCGGCTCTCCATCTGGATGTAGAGCTCGAGATGATCCTGCAGGTTGCCGCCGACGCCGGGGCGGTCGGCGCGGGGCTCGATGCCGTGTTCGGCCAGATGTGCGGCGGGGCCGATGCCGGAGAGCATCAGGAGCTTGGGGGAATTGATCGAGGAGGCCGAGAGGATGACTTCGGCGCGGGCGCGGATCACCTCGCGGGTCTCCCCGCGCGAGACCTCGACGCCGATGGCGCGGGCGCCGTCGAACACCACGCGTTCGGCGAAGCACTGGTGGATGGTGACGTCGAAGCGCTTGAGGGCCGGGCGCAGATAGGCGTTGGCGGTGGACCAGCGGCGGCCCTTCCAGACCGTCGCCTCCATCGGGCCGAAGCCCTCCTGGACCGCGCCGTTGTAATCCTCGGTGACCGGGAAGCCCGCCTCGGCCCCGGCGGCGAGGAAGGCGCCGTGGAGCGGGTTCTTGCGCGAGCCGCGGGTGACGTGGAGCGGGCCGTCGGTGCCGCGCTGGCCGCGAGGGCGCGCCGCCGTGCCAGGTTTCCATGCGCCGGAAATAGGGCCGCACCTCGGCGCCGCTCCAGCCGGTGGCGCCGCTCTCGGCCCAGTGGTCGAAGTCGCGGGAATGGCCGCGCACATAGACCATGCCGTTGATCGAGGAGGAGCCGCCCAGCACCTTGCCGCGCGGGACGACGAGGCGGCGGCCGTCGAGGCCCGGCTCGGGCTCGCTGAGGAAGCCCCAGTCGTAGCGCTTCATGTTCATCGGGAACGAGAGGGCCGCGGGCATCTGGATGAAGGGGCCGGCATCGGTGCCGCCGTATTCGAGCACGATCACCGAATGGCCCGCCTCGCCGAGGCGGTAGGCGAGGGCCGAGCCGGCGGAGCCCGAGCCGACGATGACGTAATCGGCTTCCATCAGAACGGCGCCTCCACCGGGCCGGTGCCGACATAGACCGATTTGAGCTGGCTGTAATGCTCGAGCGCCGCGCGGCCGTTCTCGCGGCCGATGCCGCTGGCCTTCACGCCGCCGAAGGGCATCTCGACGGGGGTGAGGTTGTAGGCGTTGATCCAGGTGGTGCCGGCGCGGAGTTGCGCGACGCAGCGATGGGCGCGGGTGATGTCGCGGGTGAAGACGCCGGCCGCCAGCCCGAAGGGGGTGGCATTGGCGCGGGTGAGCGCCTCCTCCTCGGTGTCGAAGGCGAGCACCGCCATCACCGGGCCGAAGATCTCCTCGCGGGCGATGGACATGTCGTCGGTGACGTCGGCGAAGACCGTGGGCCGGATGAAGAAGCCGCCCTCGCAGCCGGGGATCTCGGCGCGGGTGCCGCCGGTCACGAGGCGCGCGCCTTCGGCCTGGCCGGCGGCGATATGGGCCATGACCTTCTCGCCCTGGGCCGCGGAGATCAGCGGGCCCATCACGGTGTCGGGGTCGGTCGGGTCGCCGAGGCGGATGGCTTCGCTGCGGGCGGTGAGGCGGGCGAGGAAATCGGGCAGGACGCTGCGTTCGACGAAGACGCGGGTGCCGTTCGAGCAGACCTGGCCGGCGGAATAGAAGTTCCCCATCATCGCGCCGCCCACCGCCGAGTCGAGATCGGCATCGGCGAAGACGAGGATCGGCGACTTGCCGCCCAGCTCGAGCGTCACCGGCTTCAGCCCGCCGGCGGCCCCGGCATAGACCTTCTCGCCGGTGGGAACCGAGCCGGTGATCGAGACCTTGGCGATGGCGGGATGCGCGGTGAGGGCCGCGCCGACCGCGCCTGCGCCCTGCACCACGTTGAAGGCGCCGGCGGGAAGGCCGGCCTCGATCAGGATCCCGGCGAGTTTCAGGGCGCTGAGCGGGGTCTGTTCGGAGGGCTTGAAGATCATCGCATTGCCGCAGGCGAGCGCCGGGGCGGCCTTCCAGCAGGCGATCTGCGCGGGGTAGTTCCAGGCGCCGATGCCGAAGCAGATGCCCAAGGGCTCGCGGCGGGTGTAGAAGAAATCGCCCCCCAGATCGACATGCTCGCCGCCGATCCCGGCCGCGAGCGTGCCGAACCATTCGAGCGCATCCGCCCCGCTGGCCCAGTCGGCGACGAGGGTTTCCTGGATCGGCTTGCCGGTGTCGAAGGTTTCGAGCGCGCTCAACTCGGCGTTGCGGCTGCGGATGATGTCGGCGGCGCGGCGCAGCACGCGGCCGCGCTCGGCGGGCGGGGTCGCGGCCCAGGCGGCGAAGCCGGATTGCGCGCTCTCGATCGCGCTGGCGATCACCGACTCCGTCGCGGCGTGGACGGTGGCGATCGTGGCGCCGGTGGCGGGGTACTGCACCGCGATGGCCGTGCCGGTGGCATCCTCGAGCGGGGCGCCGTGGACGAAATGCGAGGCGGCGGGGCGGGGATCGGTCATGACGGCCTCCCGGCCAGTTCGAGGTCGAGCAGGCGTTCGATGCGGGCGATGGCGGCGGCGGGGTCGCTGGGGCGGCGGTTGAGGGCCTCGCGCAGATAGGCGCCGTCGATATGGGCGCCGAGGCCGGCGGCGATCCGGCGGGCCTCGGTCAGCGGCACCATGGCCGCGAGGGCATCGACGAGATTGCTGTCGAGCCGGCGCTGATAGACCGTCAGGAGCCGTGCGGCGTCCGGCGAGGAGAGCGCCCAGGCGTAGAAGGTGAGCCAGGCGCTGATCGTGGCGTGGTGGAACTGGTCGGGGCCGAAGCTCGACCGGATCACCGCCGAGAGCCGGGCGCGGGGCGTGCGGGCGGCGCGCAGGCCGGCGACGACCTCGATGCGGAACTCGGCGAGCAGGTGGCGCATGGTGGCGAGGATGAGGTCGCCCTTGCCGCCGAAATAATGGTGCGCGAGGGCGGGCGACACGCCGGCGCGCCGGGCGATCTGCGCCATGGTGATCTCGAGCGAGCCGGTCTCGGCGATTTCCTGCAGGGTCGCGCCGATCAGCGCACGCCGCCGCATGCCCGGGACTGCCGCTCTTTGCACCATGGTTTCGCGCCTTTGTTGATTGACTGATCAATCAATGAAGGTTTACCTTGCACCCGTCAAGGCAGCGCGCAACCTTGTCGCCAAATGCTCCCGGGGTCGAACATCCGGAACCAACCGAGAGGATCTTCATGACACGTCTGCTGACCGCCACTGCCCTTGCCGCCCTGCTCGCCGCTCCGGCCTTCGCCCAGGTTTCCGAGGAATGCCGCTCGGTGCGTTTCTCCGACGTGGGCTGGACCGACATCACCGCGACCACCGCCGCCACCGGGGTGGTGCTGCGCGCGCTCGGCTACGAGACCGATGTGAGCCTGTTGTCGGTGCCGGTGACCTATACCGGCCTTGCGGAGGGCGATATCGACATCTTCCTCGGCAACTGGATGCCGACGATGGAAGCCGACATCGCGCCCTACCGCGACGCCGGCACCGTCGACACGGTGCGCGCGAACCTCGTGGGCGCGAAATACACCCTCGCCGCGTCGAGTTCGCTGGCCGAGGACGGGCTGACGAGCTTCGAGGCGATCGCCGGCTTCGCGGACCTGCTCGACAACAAGATCTACGGCATCGAGCCGGGCAATGACGGCAACCGGCTGATCCAGGAGATGATCGCGAGCGACGCCTTCGGGCTCGGCGGCTTCGAGCTCGTCGAAAGCTCCGAGCAGGGCATGCTCGCCCAGGCCGCCCGCGCCGAGCGGCAGGGCGAGGGCATCGTGTTCCTGGCCTGGGAGCCGCATCCGATGAACGCCAATCTCGAGCTCACCTATCTCACCGGCGGCGACGACTTCTTCGGGCCGGATTTCGGCGGCGCGACGGTCTTCACCAACACCCGCGCGGGATATGTCGAGGAATGCCCCAATGTCGGTCAGTTGCTGACCAATCTCGAATTCACCCTCGAGATGGAGAACGAGATCATGAGCAAGATCCTCGACATGAACATGGACCCCGACGAGGCCGCCGAAGCCTGGCTCACCGATAATCCGGATGTGCTCGACATCTGGCTGGTGGGCGTGACCACGGTCGACGGCGGCGACGCGCTGGCCGCGGCCCGCGGGGCGCTGGGCCTGTGAGGCAGGTCCGCGGCTAGGCCCCCAGCATGAACTGGCTCACCGAGAACAAGATCCCCGTCGGCGACTGGGCGCGGGCGGTGGTCGACTGGCTCACCGCCAACGGGGCCTGGTTCTTCGACGGCCTCGCCGACGGCATCAACGGGCTGATCGACGCGATCCTCTGGGTGCTGCAGGGCCCGCATCCGCTGGTGATCGTCGCGGTCTTCGCCGGGATCGCCTGGCTGTTGCAGCGCTCGATCCCGGTGGTGGTCTTCGTGGTGCTCGGGTTTCTCTTCATCCTCAACCAGGGTTACTGGGAGGAGACGATGGAGACGCTGACGCTGGTGCTCTGCGCAGTCATCGTGTGCATGGGGCTCGGCGTGCCGATCGGCATCGCCGCCGCCCACCGCCCGCGGCTCTACGCGGCGATGCGGCCGGTCCTCGACCTGATGCAGACGCTTCCCACCTTCGTCTACCTGATCCCGGCCATCGTGTTCTTCGGCATCGGCATGGTGCCGGGGCTGGTCGCGACCGCGATCTTCGTGATCCCCGCACCGATCCGGCTCACGCATCTCGGCATCGTCTCGACCCCGAAGGAGCTGAAGGAAGCCGGCCTCGCCTTCGGGGCCACACCGTCGCAACTCCTGCGCAAGGTCGAGCTGCCCTATGCGATGCCGCAGATCATGGCCGGGCTGACCCAGACCATCATGCTGTCGCTCTCGATGGTGGTGATCGCGGCGCTGGTCGGGGCCGACGGCCTCGGTGTTCCGATCGTGCGCGCGCTCAACACCGTCAACACGGCGCTGGGCTTCGAGGCGGGGCTGGTGATCGTGGTGGTGGCGATCGTGCTCGACCGCGTGTTCCGGCGGGGGGATTGAGCATGGACCGGGCGATGATCGAGTTCGACAAGGTGTCGATCGTGTTCGGCGCCGATCCGGCCAGTGCGCTGCCGCTGATGGACAAGGGCGAGGACCGCGCCGCGGTGCAGGAGAAGACCGGCCAGGTGCTCGGCGCGCATGATTGCACGCTCACGGTGGCCGAGGGCGAGATCTCGGTGCTGATGGGCCTGTCGGGCTCGGGCAAGTCGACGCTCTTGCGCGCCGTGAACGGCCTCAACCGGGTGTCGCGCGGCGCCATGCGGGTGCGCGGCACCGACGGCGAGATGCATGACGTGGCGCGTCGCGGCCCGCGTGCAGCGTGTGACCTGCGGCACGGCGGATCTGCGCAAGCTGCGGCGCGGATCGGTGTCGATGGTGTTCCAGAACTTCGGGCTGCTGCCCTGGCGCAGCGTGGTGGAGAACGTGGCGCTCGGCCTCGAGCTTTCGGGGCTCGATCACGCAGCGCGGCTCGAGAAGGCCCGCGGCGTGCTCGGCACGGTGGGTCTCACCGACTGGGCGGAGAAGAAGGTCTCGGAGCTGTCGGGCGGCATGCAGCAGCGCGTGGGCCTCGCGCGGGCCTTCGCGACCGATGCGCCGATCCTGCTGATGGACGAGCCGTTCTCCGCGCTCGATCCGCTGATCCGCACGCGGTTGCAGGACGAACTTCTGGAGCTGCAGGACAAGCTGCGCTGCACCATCCTCTTCGTGAGCCACGATCTCGAGGAGGCGGTGAAGATCGGCAACACGATCACCATCATGGAGGGCGGGCGCATCGTGCAATCGGGCAAGCCCGAGGACATCGTGCTGCGCCCGGCGGACGCCTATGTCACCGACTTCGTGGCCCAGCTCAACCCGCTCAGCGTGCTGCGCGCCACCGACGTGATGCAGCCCCTGTCGGGCACCGGCACGCCCGGGCGCGCGCAGCGTCAGCGCCGAGACGCCGCTGCGCGAGCTGCTGCCGCTCTTCGCCGCCGATGCCGAGCCGGTGCAGGTGGTCGAGGACGGCAAGGCGACGGGCGAGATCACCCCGGAACTGGTGTTCCGGGTGCTGTCGCCGCGGGCGGGGTAGGACCTCCGCCAAAGGCTGCAATCCGTCCGTTTGCCGGCATCCCCGGTCGCTTAAAGGATGAAGTCGATCTCGGTCAGGATATCGGCCCGCGTGTTGCCGATCTGGAAGTCCGCCGCCCCGTCCCCGTCGATATCGCCCGACACCACGCTCCCTGCGGAGCGAAGCTGGCCGGCTTCTCCCGAGAAACCCGCCGCGCCGATGAAGGTGAACGCCTGATTGCCGGGCGTCGTGCTGTCGGCATCGATCCTGGCGATGTCGATCCTGTCGTCGCCGTGGCGGAAGTCGGTAATGACGTCGCGGGCCTTCCCGATGCCCGCTTCGGCGGCGCTGCGGAAGATGAAGGTGTCGGACATTCCCTTTCCACGGCCGCCAGTGAGGGTGTCGGTCCCGGCTCCGCCGATCAGCCGGTCGTTCTCGAACCCGCCGTTGAGCGTATCGTTTCCATCCCGCCCGATCAGAACGTCCTTGCCCTCGGCGCCGCGCATCTTGTTCGCCAACCCGTTCCCGGTGCCGCGCAGATCCAGCCCCTCCTCGCTGAACAACCAGAGATCCTCGACATTGTCGGGCAGCTTGAAGTCGATATAGCTTCGGATCTCGTCCCTGCCCTGGCTTGCCTGCTCGACGACGACGTCGCGCGCATTGTCGACCAGATAGACATCGTCGCCCTTCCCGCCGAACAGCCGGTCCCGGCCGGTATCGCCGTTGATGATGTCATTGCCGCCGTTGCCGCGCAGCACGTCATCGCCCGCGCCACCGGAGAGCCTGTCATCGCCGTCCCAGGACGAAAAGACGTTGCGATACTTGTTGCCCTCGAACTCGACGCCCTGCTCGGCATAGAGATCGACCTTGTTGAGAAACCGGTCGGTCTCCCAATAGGGTTTGTACTTGATCGGGTCCTCGTAGGACTCCCAATAGAACAGCACCGTGTCGAAGCCGCGTTCGGTGATGCCCATTCGATAGCTGTCCACCGATGCGTCGTAGGGTTCGGAATAGAGCTCCATACGTCCTTCGATCTTCTGGGAAAGGATCTCTCCGGTGTATTCACCGCTCTGGATCCGGGCATCCCAGGTGTACCCTTCTGTCCAGACCGAGCCCCCAAGTTCTTCGCCCAGGTCGAATTCCGGCCGGCCCCGGGTCTCGCCGGCCGGATTGAACACCTTCATGTAGATCATTCGAAAGCCCTCCCGGCACACGAACAAACGCAATCAAATAAATGAATAAAATTTCCGTCTTGCGGCGTTGATCCAGATCAAGCGCGTGATCACGAATTCCTTCGGTCGCCCCTCGCTTGCGATCACGGGTTGCCAAGAGGCTTCCGCCTTCCGCAGGGCCGCGCCCTCGAGCTTGAACGACATTCCGCGACATCGCGGCTTCCGAACGAGGTCTCAAACCGAAAAAAGGTGAGTGCTTCGGATGCCTGGCCTGCGCGTCGCCTTGCGCGCAAGCCCCACCCTACCCGGAATTGCACAGGGCCGCCCCTTTCGGAGCGGCCCTGGCGGGGTACGGTGGTGTGGGATCAGTGCTTGAACTTCTTGATCTCGCCCGACTTCAGGCGGCTCATGTAGGAGTGCAGTTCGCGCTTCACGATCGGCATCAGCGCGTAGAGGGCGATGATGTTGACCACTGCCATCGCGAAGATCATCGCGTCGGAGAAGTCGATGACCGCGCCGAGCTGGGCCGCGGCGCCGACGATCACGAAGAAGCAGAAGATCAGCTTGAACACCAACTCCTTCTTCTCGCCTTCGCCGAACAGGTAGGTCCAGGCCTTCAGCCCGTAATAGGACCACGAGATCATCGTCGAGAAGGCGAAGAGCACCACCGCGAGCGCCAGCACATAGGGGAACCAGCTCAGCCCCGTCGCGAAGGCCGCCGAGGTCAGGGCCACGCCGCTCACGTCGCCCTCGGTCATGATGCTGCCGCCCTCGCCCACCATGTAGAGACCGGTCTCGGGGTCGGTGATCAGCGTTCCCGAGATCACGATGACCAGCGCGGTCATGGTGCAGATCACCACCGTGTCGATGAAGGGCTCGAGGAGCGAGACGAAGCCCTCGGTGATCGGCTCCTTGGTGCGCACCGCGGAGTGGGCGATGGCCGCCGAGCCGACGCCGGCCTCGTTGGAGAAGGCCGCCCGGCGGAAGCCCTGGATCAGCGCGCCCACGAGGCCGCCGGCGACGCCGAGACCGGTGAAGGCCCCCACGAAGATCTGCCCGAAGGCCCAGCCGATCTTGTCGAAGTTGATCAGGATGATGATCAGCGCGGTGACGACGTAGAGGATGCCCATGAACGGAACCACCTTCTCGGTGACCCGCGCGATCGACTTGATCCCGCCGACGATCACCGCGAAGACGATGCCCGCGAAGATCACGCCGGTGATCCAGCCCGGATAGTCGCCGAAGATGTTCGCGAGCTGGGCATGGGCCTGGTTGGCCTGGAACATGTTGCCGCCGCCCAGTGCGCCGCCGATGCAGAAGATCGAGAACAGCACGGCCATGAAGCCGCCGGCGGGAAGACCCCGCTCCTTGAAGCCCTTGGTCATGTAGTACATCGGGCCGCCCGAGACGTGGCCGTCCGGGAACTCGTTGCGGTACTTCACGCCGAGCGTGCATTCGGTGAACTTCGAGGCCATGCCGAGCAGGCCCGCGAGGATCATCCAGAACGTCGCCCCCGGCCCGCCGATGCCGACGGCCACCGCGACGCCGGCGATGTTGCCGAGGCCCACCGTGCCCGACAGCGCCGTGGCCAGCGCCTGGAAGTGGCTGACCTCACCCGCATCGTTCGGATCGGAATAGTCGCCCTTCACGAGGCTGATCGCGTGGCCGAAGGCCCGGAACTGGATGAAGCCGAAATAGAAGGTGAAGACCGTCGCGCCGACCACCAGCCACATCACGATCCACGGGAAGGAGACCCCGAAGACGGAAAAGGGCAGCGGTGCGAAGATCAGGTTGACGAACCAGCCGGTCGAGCCGGCGAAGATGTCGTTGACCCGCTGGTCGAAGCCGACGGCCTCCTGGGCTGCGGCCGGCAGGCTGGCAAGGAGGGCTGCGACGAAGACGGGGAAGAAACGGATGAAGCGCATCGACGGCCTCCTTTCAGGGAATGATGGTGACGGGAACCGAGGTTGCGGCGACGAGCTTGGCCGAGACCGTGCCGAACACCCTGTCACGCAGGCCGCCGGTGCCGGTGCGCCCGACGATGATCTGGTTCGCGCCGCGATCCTTGGCGATCGCATCGAGCAGCTTGGCCGCATCGCCGTGCCGGACCTCGGTGGAAACCGTGAAGCCCTCGGCGCGGGCCTTCTCGGCGACCGGCTTCAGGACATGGTCGCTGGCCTGTTCGATCTCCTGCTCGCGCCTCTGGTGGCGCTCCTCGAGTTCTTCGGGGGTGTGGAAGGAATAGGGGGACCATTCGATCACGAAGACCAGCGCGATCTCGCAGTCTCCGATCAGTTTCGAGATGTTCTTGGCAAATGCGATCGCCTTGTCCCCTTGGGGCGATCCATCGTAGCCGACGACGATACAGGACATTTTTTCGCCCCTCCTTTTTGTTAACCTTTGCAAACAATGCCTCTCGGTTGCGGATTGCAAACCCTTTCTGTTTCCTGAAGGCGTTCGCCGCCCGCGGGGCGCGCACAAGCCGCTGGCCTCGCGGCCGCTCGCGGGACTATCCTGGGGCGTCGCCGGGCGGAGCTCCCCGGCCCCGGAGTGCCTTTCGATGCTGCCCGCCCCCCTGCCCGACGGCCCGCGTTCCTGGCAGCGGCTCGCGATCGCGCTGATCGCGGGCACGATCTCGAGCATCGGCATGTGGTCGGTGGTGCTGGTGCTGCCGGTGGTCGGCGACGGATTTCGGCGTTGGCCGGGCGGAGGCTTCGTTGCCTTACACCGCGACGATGTTCGGCTTTGCGGCGGGCAATCTGCTGCTCGGGCGGCTGGTCGATGCCTTCGGCATCGCGCGGGTGCTGACGCTCGCCGGGCTGACGCTTGGCGCCGGTTTCGCGCTCGCCTCCCTCAGCCCGTCGATCCTGGTCTTCGCGGCGATCCAGGGGCTGATGATCGGCACCGCCACCGCCGCCGGATTCGGCCCGCTGATGGCCGATGTCTCGCACTGGTTCCGGCGGCGGCGCGGCATCGCCGTGGCGATCGCGGCAAGCGGCAACTACCTCGCCGGGGCGGTCTGGCCGCTGGGGCTTCGTCCGTTCCTCGAAGCCGGAGACTGGCGCGGCGCCTATCTTCTCATCGGGGCGATCTGCGCGATCTGCCTGCCGGCGCTCGCCCTTCTGCTGCGCCCGCGCCTCAGCCTCGCGCAGATCGCGGCCAATGCGCCGGGGGCTCCCGGGGCCGGGGGCAGCCGCGAGACCGGCTTCTCGCCGCGCCTGCTTCAGGGCCTGCTCGCCGTGGCCGGGATAAGCTGCTGCGTGGCGATGGCGATGCCGCAGGTTCATATCGTCGCCCTCTGCGCCGATCTCGGCTACGGGGTGACCGCCGGCGCGCAGATGCTCTCGCTGATGCTCGCCGCGGGCATCGTCAGTCGGCTGGCCTCGGGGTTTCTGGCGGATGCGATCGGCGGCGTGCCGACGCTTCTGCTCGGCTCGATCCTGCAGGCGCTGGCCCTCACGCTCTACCTGCCCTTCGACGGGCTGACCTCGCTCTATGTGGTGTCACTGATCTTCGGGCTCAGCCAGGGCGGCATCGTGCCGAGCTACGCGATCATCGTGCGCGAATACCTGCCCGCAGCCGAGGCCGGGCGGCGAATTGGTTTCGTGATCATGATGACGATTCTGGGGATGGCGCTCGGCGGCTGGCTCTCGGGGCTGATCTTCGACCTGACGGGGTCCTACCGGATGGCCTTCGTCAACGGCATCGTCTGGAACGGGCTCAATATCGCGATCATGCTGCTGATCTTGTGGCGCAGCGGCGGTCTGAGCCGGCCCGCGCCCGCCTTCGCGGGCTGATCGGGGCCAAACCGGCACAGGGCCGGGTCGTGGTGCGCCGCGCCCGCCCGCGATGCGGACCGGCGACAACCAACGCAGCGGGCAAGCCCGCCGATACACACTCCGGGAACCCGGCTGTCGGCTCCGCGATCCTCGACCGGACGCGACGCGAGGCCGAAGGTGCGCGGCAGAGATTAAGGCAGGGTAAAGCGAAGCCGGCTGCACTCAGTCCGGGCGGGTCGTCGCGGCAACCGTGCCACAGGGCCTTGACGCGGCCTCTTTCCGCATCAATCGACGTAATTACAGGGATTCTGTTTCTAATTTGCACTACAGTATGTCCGCTCCGTCGCCGGTTACCCGGGGAGGCGCGGTACCCTATGTTTGACGCAACACAGCTTCACGGAGTGAAACCGATGCTCGACCAGATCCAGGGTCTCCACCACGTCACCTCGATGGCCTCCGGAGCCGCCGGCAACAATGCGTTCTTCACCGAGACGCTCGGCCTGCGCCGGGTCAAGAAGACCGTCAATTTCGACGCGCCCGACGTCTATCATCTCTATTACGGCGACGAGGCGGGCACGCCCGGCTCGGTGATGACCTATTTCCCGTTCCCGAATATCGGCCGGCGCGAGAAGGGCACCGGCGAGGTCGGCACGACGCTCTATGCCGTGCCGCAGGGCAGCCTCGGCTACTGGCGCGAGCGCCTCGGCGCCGCGGGCCTGCGCGGGCTGAAGGACGACACCGCGTTCGGCGAGGACCGGCTGGCCTTCGAGGGGCCGGACGGCGACGAATTCGCGCTCGTCGAGGTCGCGGGGGATGCGCGCACGCCCTGGACCGGCGGCGGCGTGCCCGAGGACGTGGCGATCCGCGGCTTTCGCGGGGCCACGATGCGGCTGCGCGAGGCGGGGGCCTCGGACGAGCTTCTGCGCTTCATGGGCTACAGCCGCGGCGAGACCGAGGGCGCGAGCACCCGCTACCTGCGCGAGCATGGCAACGGCGCCGACGTGATCGAGATCGAGACGCTGCCCGACACCCGCCGCGCCGAGCAGGGGGCCGGCTCGGTGCATCACATCGCCTTCGCGGTGCCCGACCGGGCCGCCCAGCTCGAGGTCCGCAAGGGGCTGATCGATACCGGCCACCAGGTCACGCCGGTGATCGACCGGGACTATTTCTGGGCGATCTATTTCCGCACGCCGGGCGGCGTGCTCTTCGAGGTGGCGACCAACGAGCCCGGCTTCGACCGGGACGAGGATCCGGCCCATCTCGGCGAGGCGCTGAAACTGCCCTCGCAGCACGCGCATCTGCGCGACTATCTCGAACGCCATCTGGAGCCGCTGTCATGAGCCTCGACGCCTACACCCATCATCTCGAAGCGGCCGGCGCCGGACGCCCGCTGATCCTCGCTTTGCACGGCACCGGCGGCTCGGAGCGGCAGATGCTGCCCTTCACGCGGGCCGTGGCTCCCGGTGCCGGCATTCTGGCGCCGCTCGGGGACACCTCCGAGGGGCCGATGCGGCGCTTCTTCGTGCGCCGCGCCGAGGGCGACTACGACATGGAAGACCTCGCGCGCGCCACCGCGAAGCTCGGCGGCTTCGTGCGGGCGCAGGTGGCGGCGATCCGGCCCTCGCGGCTGATCGGGCTGGGCTATTCCAACGGTGCCAACATCCTCGCGAGCCTGATGTTCGCCGAACCCGATCTCTTCGACGAGGCGGTCCTGCTGCATCCGCTGATCCCCTTCACGCCGGAGCCGGCCCCGGTGCGCGCCCGGGTGCTGATCACCGCCGGCGCGCGCGATCCGATCTGCCCGGCCCCGCTCACCCGGGCGCTGGAAGGCTGGTTCGCGGCACAGGGCACGCCGCTCGAGAGCGTGTGGCATCCCGGCGGCCACGAGATCGCCCCGGTCGAGGAAGAGGCCACGCGGCGCTTCCTCGCGCCGGCCCTCACCCCATCCCGAGCCGAGGTCTGAGCCATGCCGATCGCCCCCGACGAGATCACCCATGAGGAGAACGGCGCCAAGGGCCGCTATGTCTACCGCGCCGAGGGTGCGGAGGCCGAGATGACCTATTCGCGCGCCGGCGAGCGCCTCGTCATCATCGACCATACCGGCGTGCCCGACGCGCTGCGCGGCTCCGGCGCCGGGGCCGCCCTCGTCGCCCGCGCCGTCGCCGATTTCCGCGCCGCCGGGCTCAAGGTGCTGCCGCTCTGCCCCTTCGCTGCCGCACAGTTCCGCCGTCACCCCGACTGGGCGGACGTGCTCGACACCTGATCCGGAGACCCGCCCATGAGCTGGAACCCCACCCTCGACCCGACCTGCCCCACCGGCGACGAGGTCGATGCCATCGAAACCCTCATCATCCCCCGCGCCCGCGATCTCGGCGGCTTCGAGGTGCGCCGCGCCCTGCCCGCCCCGAAGCGCCAGATGGTCGGCCCCTTCATCTTCTTCGACCAGATGGGCCCCGCCGAATTCCTGCCCGCGCGCGGCCTCGACGTGCGCCCGCACCCGCATATCGGGCTCGCCACCATCTCCTACCTCTACCGCGGCCGCATGCATCACCGCGACAGCCTCGGCACCGACGCCTGGATCGAACCGGGCGCCGTGAACTGGATGGTCGCCGGCCACGGCATCACCCATTCCGAGCGCACCGACGACGCGACCCAGACCGACCCGATGCCGTTCTTCGGCATCCAGACCTGGGTCGCCCTGCCCGACGATGCCGAGGACGCGCCCGCCGCCTTCGAGCACGCCCCGAAGGATACGCTCCCGCTCATCGAGGACGCCGGCACTCGGTCTCGCCTGATCCTCGGCACCGGCTGGGGCGAACGCGCGCCCGTCTCGACCTTCTCCGAGATGTTCTACGCCGACGCCCATCTCGCCCCCGGCGCGCAGCTTCCGCTCCCCGACGACCACGAGGATCGCGGGATCTACGTCGTCGAGGGCAGCGTCACCGTCGCCGGCCAGGACTTCGAGGCCGGCCGCATGATGATCTTCCGCCCCGGCGACCGGATCTCGCTCACCGCCGGCCCCGCCGGTGCCCGCCTGATGGCGCTCGGCGGCGAGACCCTCGGCGGTCCGCGTCACATCTGGTGGAACTTCGTCGCCTCGTCGAAGGAGAAGATCGAGGCCGCCAAGGAGGCCTGGCGCGCCGGCGACTGGCAGCACGGCCGCTTCCAGCTTCCGCCCGGCGACGACGCGGAGTTCATCCCGCTGCCGTGACGCCCTCCGGCGCGCCGGCCCTGTGCACCTATTGTTGCATCGTCTGGATGTAGTAGGTCAGCGCGAGCATCCGGGCTTCGACGAGATTCTCAGCGCTTACTCCGGGATGGACTTGCTTGGGCAGCGCCTCGGCGAGGAACAGGTCGCCCCAGACCGGCATCATCGAGGTGCCGTGCTGCGCCAACCGCCCGCTCGCGATCGAATCCCAGACCCGGCCGAAGGGATATACGCCGTCATTCGACGCGGAAAGCTGCCTGAGATCGGACGGTTTCGGCTCGATATAGACGGCCACCGGCCCGTCCCCGGCGCCCTCGGCGCCATGGCAGGAGGCGCAATTCTGATCGAACAGCGCCTTGCCGAAGTCGATACCCTGGGCGGCCGGCAGTCCGGTCATCGCCATCAGGAAGGCGCCGGCCAGCGCCCCCTTGCCGGCCCTGCGCAGTGCGGTTTTCGGTCCGTTGTCGGTCATCTGGGTTTCCCTCCGATAGTTGCTCTTATATCGAGATATGAAATTTCATCCTGCCCCACTTCTCCATGATTTGGATCAAGGTCCGGGCAACCGGCCCGGGCGCGGCGCCCCCCGCGGCCGATTCGCGCGCGCCGCGCCGGGCGAGGGCGGCCACCGCAGCGCGCGCCGCCACCGACCCGGCGGCCCCTTGCGCGACCCGCACAGCTTGAGCGAAGCCGCCCTGCCCCCGCACCCACACCCACACCCACACCCGGCCTGCGCTGCAGACCCGGACCGGAGTCAAGCCGAAGGCGCTGCTTTCATCTCACCAGAACGGAAAAAGGCGCCCCGCAAAGGGCGCCCTTTCCAGTCTCGACCAACACGATGCGCGCTCAATGGCCGCGCGGCGCAGCCTCCGCCCGGCGCAGCACTCCGGCCAGCACGACCGCATAGACCACATGCCCCACGAGGGCGACCCATGTGATGCCGGAAAAGCCGAGGAAAGCCGGCATCCCGGCCACCAGATGCGCCATGACATAGAGCGCGAACACCCAGAGCCCGACCCCGTAGGCCACCGCAACCGCCCACCAGGGCATCTGCGGCACGATGCGGGCAGCCAGCGGCCGCGCGATCAGCAGCCAGCCCAGCACGTATCCGATCACCCCGGTGAAATAATGCAGCAGATGCGCCGCCGGCGTGCTGTCGAGCCCGAACACGGTGTTCAGCACCGACTTCGCGAGCGGCACCGGGGCCAGCGAGGCGAAGCCCAGTGCCGGGCTGATGCCCTGCCCGAAGACGTCGAAGGCGATGGTGGCGAAGGCGCCGGCCGTCGCGACGGCGGCGAGTGCGCGCGCGTCGATGGCGGGCAGAAGGCGCGGGGCGGTCTCGGTCAGTGCGGTCATGTCTCAGGTTCCTCGTTCAGGTTTGCGTTTTGATCTTGCTGTCCTGAAGAACCATTCGCAGCCGCGAGGCCCGGTGTTTCGATGCCCCCGGTCAAGCATCCGTGAGACCCTTGAAACAATCGGTTCGGGTATCCGGAAAGCTCCCCCTGAAGGTCTCCGCGGACAACCCCGGTGCGTTAAAGATCGCATCCGGCCCGGAGGCAGCCCCATCGCGCCGAAAGGGTACGGAACGCACGACGGGGCGGTGCGGGCGCGACCCAAGGCGGGCGCTTCGCGGTGTGATTTCGTCGCGAGGAACACCTGCGGGGGATTTCCGCAAATCTGGCCTGCCGGATGCCGACTTGTTCGCGGCGATTGAGGATTTGGCTCCGATTTGCTACCTTGCTTGTGATTTCATCAGCCGGTTTGGTTCGGTGATTGTCCTGTTCTTCGTATTTCCCTTGTCCCGGCTCAGGCGGCAATATCAAAGGGAGACGAACGATATGGTACGATTTGGTCTGGCTGCGTTGACGCTCACGGCAATTGTGTGGGTGGGGCCTCTCACTGCGGAAGAGCAGAACTTCAAGTACCATCTTGTGACGATCGATCTCACGTCATCGGAGGTTGATGTGCCCAATGCGGACGGTCACAGGCTGGACCTTGGCAAATACGCCGGGGTGGCGGTGTTCGAGGATGGCCGGATCGCTTTCAAGGAATTTGTCTATGCCGGAGACAATACCAAGGACGGAAGCAGCGGCATCGGCTACAGCACCTATACGTTCCAGAACGGCGACATGTTGAATTTCCGGTTCAGTTACGAGGGCTCGGGTGGAGATTACGAACTGATCTCGGGGACCGGCGCCTATGAGGGGGCCACCGGGACCGGGCGGTTCGACTGGATTGACTCCAAGTGGGAAAATGCCACCGAATGGGAAGCATCCTGGACGCTGGATGTGCCCGAGAGTTGACGCTCTGCGCAGCGCTCGGGGTCCCGGCCTGTCATTTTCCGCGGGATCCCGAGAGCACACCATGCCGCAAAGAATCCGGCATTAACACTTTTATCTTTGAAAATCATATGATTGGATAATGTCCTAGCCAGGACATATTTCAGAGCCGCCCGATCCGTTTCAGAAGCAGGTCGAAAAACCCCTCCGCATCCACCTCGCGGATCACCAGCGCATTCCGCGGGCGGTCCGTCACGCCCCACCAGTCGACCACCGTCTGCCCCATCGTCAGCTCCGAGCCGGTCTCGACCGCGAGGTTCACCTCCCGCCCGGAAAACAGCTCCGGCGCCAGCAGCCAGGCGATCACCGTCGGGTCGTGCAGCGGGCCGCCATCCTGCCCGTATTTCGCCTCGTCGAAGCGCTCGAAGAAATCCAGCAGGTCCGCCACGGCCGTGCCCACTCGGGTCCCCAGATCGCGGAACGCCTGCACCCGCGCCCGCGTCGTCAGGCATTTGTGGGTCACGTCGAGCGGCAGCAGCGTGACCGGCACCCCGGCCCCGAACACCCGGGCCGCGGCATGGGGATCGACGAGGATGTTGAACTCCGCCACCGGCGTGGTGTTGCCGCCCTCGAAGGCGCCGCCGCCCATCGCGACGATCCGCTTCACCCGCCCGACGATGTCCGGCGCCATCGCGAAGGCCAGCGCGATGTTGGTGAGCGGCCCCAGCGTGGCGAGCGTGACCGTGCCCGCCGGCTCGGCCCGCAGCGTCTCGATGAGGAAATCCACCGCATGGCCGTCGCGCACGCACATTGCCGGGGCCGGCAGGTCCGGCCCGTCGAGCCCGGTCTTGCCGTGCACGTATTCCGCGGTGATCAGCGGCCGCAGCAGCGGCGCCGCGGCCCCGGCATGGACCGGGAGGTCGGGGCGCCCGGCCAGCTCGCAGACTTTGAGCGCATTGAGCGTGGTCAGGTCCAGCGGCACGTTGCCGGCGACGGTGGTGATGCCGAGCACCTCGATCTCGGGGCTGGCAAGCGCCAGCAGGATCGCCACCGCATCGTCCTGCCCCGGATCGGTGTCGATGATGATCTTCATGCGCGCGTCTCCCCCTGCACCTCGTCGAGTCGCAGCGCCGCCGGAACCGCCAGCGCCGCCATGCCCCCGAGCGCGATCAGCACCGCCCGCGGCCCGTACGCCTCCGCCATCACGCCGAACAGCCCGCCGAGCAGCAACAGCACTCCGATCGCCGTGTTCGACACGGCCGTGTAGGTCGCCCGCGTCTCCGGCGTCGCCATGTCCACCAGATGCGTGCTCCGTCCCAGACGTACGCCCTGATAGGCGATCATCAGCGCGAAGAGCAGGGCCGGCAGCACCCAGCCCTTTCCGATGATCCCGGCCATGTCGGCCGCCACCGTCGCACCGAGCGCGCAGGCCGCCGCGAGCGCGGTCAGGGCCAGCACCTTGCGGCTCGACCGGTCGGCGAGCCGCCCCCAGACATAGCCGCTCGCCAGACCCGCGAGGCTCGAGGCGAGAACCAGCGCGCCGAGCCGGCTCAGCGCGCTTCCATCCTCTCCCGAGCCGAGCGCCACCATGAACGGAGGCGCGAGCGCCGTCGATATCAGCAGCCCGCGCGTCAGGATGAACAGGCCCAGCTGCCGGTCGCCCAGAACCCGGCGAAAGCCTGTCCGGAGCGCGTCGAGCGGCGTTTCGCCGGAGGCGGGGTCCGCTTCCTCCGGCAGCGTCGCGAAGATCGCCGAGGCCACCAGCCAGAGCCCGCCCGCCACCGCGATCGCGGCGAGGACCAGCCCGCCCCGCTCGACCGCGTCGCTCATCAGGATCACTGCGAAGACGATCGTGAAGGTCGCGGCCACGCTGGTCGCGAGACCGGTGACCGTCCCGCGCCGGGTCGTGTCCACGGTTTTGCCGAGCACGTCCTTGTAGCTGACCGAGCAGACGCTCCGCGCGACGGCGAGAACCGCCAGAAGCCCGATGATCATCCATCCCGCCCGCGCCCCGTCCATCGTCAGCGCGACCGCGGCCATGCCCAGGGCCGCCAGCCCCTGAACGGCGCTTCCGGCGGCCCAGGCCCATTTGCGGCGCGGCAACCGATGGAGGATCCCGGCCGTGAAAAGCTGCGGCAGGAGCGCTCCCGCCTCGCGCACCGGAACCAGAAGCCCGATCAGCGCGGGCCCCGCGCCGAGATTCGTCAGAAGCCAGGCCAGCACGAGCTTGGGATCGATCAGACCGTCCGCGGTCTTGGTCGCGGCCAGCGAGGCCGCATGCGTCATGAAGCTGCGGGGCTGCGCCTCGCAGGCCCCGCGCGAGATGTCGGCGCAGGGCGCGTCCGCCTTCGCGCCCGTCAGCGCGGTAAAGGCCGCCTCGACGATGCCGGTCGTCGCCCGCATGATCTCACGCCGTCACCTGCTGCCTCCGCACCAGTTTCTCGTACGCCGCCGAGATGTCCCGCGTCAGCGCGCCGACCTCGAAGCTGTAATCGCCGATCGAGCCCACCGGCGTGACCTCCGCCGCGGTGCCGGTGAGCCAGCACTGCTCGAAGTCCTCCATCTCGCCGGGCTGGATGTGCCGCTCGACCACCTCGACGCCCTTTTCCCGCAGCATCCCGATCACCGTCTGCCGGGTGATGCCGTTGAGGAAGCTGTCGGGTTTCGGCGTATGCACCGCGCCGTCCTTCACGAAGAACACGTTGGCCCCCGTGGCCTCGGCGACGTAGCCGCGATGGTCCATCATGATCGCGTCCGAGCAGCCCTTCGCCTCGGCGGCATGCTTGGACATGGTGCAGATCATGTAGAGCCCGCTCGCCTTGGCGAAGCAGGGGATGGTCTCGGGCGAGGGCCGCTTCCACTTCGAGATGTCGAGCTTCGCGCCGCGTCGTCTTCGCGTCGCCGTAATAGGCGCCCCATTCCCAGACCGCGACCGCCATGTGGACCGGGTTGCGCGCCGAGGCGACGCCCATGTCCTCGCCGGAGCCGCGCCAGACCAGCGCGCGCACATAGGCATCCGCGAGACCGGATTTCTCCAGCGTAGCCGCCTTGGCCGCTTCGATCTCGTCGACGGAATAGGGCCGCGGGATGTCGATGTAGTCGCAGGATTTCAGCAGCCGCTCGGAATGCTCCCGGCTCTTGAAGATCGTGCCGCCGTAAGCCCGCTCGCCCTCGAAGACCGAGCTTGCGTAATGCAGCGCGTGGGTGAGCACATGCACCTTCGCCTCGCGCCACGGCACGAAGGCGCCGTCCATCCAGATCACCCCGTCCCGATCGTCGTATGCGCCTGCCATGGCGGCCCCTCCGAATTCGTGGAAATTGCGTGTCGGCCGCACGATGCGACAGTTTCTTTCGCAACTTCGCCGTCCGGCTAGCATTTGAGACTTGGAATGTCAACAAGACTGACATAAAATGATCCGGCATCTGGCAGGAGCCGCGACGATGAGACAGAGCGGGTTTTCGACCAACCCCACGCGCAGCGAGCAATTGCTGTTCCTGACCGACGACCAGCTGCGACAGGGCATCGAGCTGATGTATTTCGCCTATCGCGACTTCACCGCCGATCCCGACCGGATCCTCGACGAGCGCGGCTACGGGCGGGCGCATCATCGCGCGGTGCATTTCATCAACCGCAATCCCGGGCTCACGGTGAACGAGTTGCTCGAAATCCTCGGGGTGACCAAGCAGAGCCTCAACCGCGTGCTGCGCGCCCTGGTCACGGACGGGCTGGTGGAAAGCCGGGTGGGCGCGGTGGATCGACGGCAGCGCAACCTTTCCCTCACGCCCGAGGGCGAGGCGCTGGAACAGGAGCTCTCGGCCGCCCAGCGGCGGCGGATGCGGGCGGCCTTCTCCAATGCCGGGCCGGAGGCGGTGGTCGGGTTTCGCAAGGTGCTGGAGCAGATGATCGACCCGGATCTGCGCGAACGGGTGCTGGGCGCGCTCGACGGAGGCCGGACATGAGCGGGGCGCCGCAATCCCATATCCTCGTGGTCGACGATGACGAGCGGATCCGCGGGTTGCTGCAGAAATTCCTGAGCCGCAACGGCTTTCTCGTCAGCGCCGCCCGCGATTCCGCCCATGCGCGGCGGTTGCTGGACGGGCTGGAATTCGACCTGATCGTGCTCGACGTGATGATGCCCGGCGAGGACGGCCTTGCCCTCACGGCGGCGCTGCGCACGACGCTGACGACGCCGATCCTGCTGCTCACCGCGCGCGGCGATGCCGACGATCGCATCCGGGGTCTGGAAGCCGGGCGCGGATGATTACCTGCCCGAAGCCCTTCGAGCCGCGTGAGCTTCTGTTGCGGATCAACGCGATCCTGCGGCGGGTGCCGCGCGGCGAGACCCGCGATGCGCCGCCCCGGACCATCCAGCTTGGCGAGGTGCGTTATGACATGTCGCGGGGGGAGCTGTGGCACGGGGCCGATCTGGTCCGGCTCACGGCGACGGAATCCATGCTGATGCGCATCTTCGCCGCGCGGATCCACGAGCCGGTGAGCCGGATGGAGCTGGTCGAGGAGTTGGGTGGCGGTGTCGCGGAGGCGCAGGAGCGGGCGGTGGACGTGCAGATCACCCGGTTGCGGCGCAAGATCGAGGCCGATCCGAAGATGCCGCGCTACCTGCAAACGGTGCGCGGGGCCGGGTACATGCTGGCTCCGGACTGAGCGGATCGGGACCGCGCTCCGGCGGCGCTCCCCTGTTCGAGGGGCAGCGCATCTGCCGTGGGACAGGGTGTGAGGCGCACGGACCTTGCCTTCCTGGCTGGACTGTGATGTGCGGGCGGCAGCTTCGGATCGAGAGCCAACCGGCACGAACCGCGGAGCGCGTCCTGAAGTTCCGGGCGCTCGCAACCCGTTTACCATCTCGATCCTTGAGAAGACGCACGGCATCCATTACCTTTGTCCTATCGTGTCGGCTGTTCCGGCGCGGTGACAGGCGAGACGATACGGAGGAATTCCCGCTGTCCCAAAACACCCCGGCCGCCGGTGCGGCCATTCCGGAAACGGCCTTTCGGCCATCCACCGGACCAAGCGACAGCAGCGCCCTGCTGTCGGTCATCCTGGCCTCGCTCGACGACGACAAGGCCGAGGACGTGATCACGATCCCCCTTTCCGGCAAATCCGAGATGGCCGATCACATGGTGATCGCCAGCGGTCGGTCGACCCGTCAGGTGTCGTCCATCGCCGAGAAGCTGGCCGAGCGGGTCAAGCATGATTGCAACGTGATCGTGCGGGTCGAGGGCAAGGATGTCGGCGACTGGGTGCTGATCGATGCGGGCGACGTGATCGTCCATGTCTTCCGCCCCGAGGTCCGCGAGTTCTACCAGCTCGAGAAGATGTGGCTGCCCGATTCCGCCGCACACCGGAGCCCGGCCGGCAAGACCTGAGCCGGGCGCTTGCGGATCACCCTGATCGCCGTCGGCCGGCTGCGCGCCGGCCCCGAGGCAGATCTGGTGCGCGATTATCTCATGCGTTTCGACAAGGCGGGACGGCCCTTCGGGCTGGGACCGGCGAAGGTCGTCGAGATCGATGACCGCCGTGGCGGCGGGCCGGAGAGCGAGGCCGCCCTCATCACGGCGGCGCTGCCGAAGAATGCGGCGACGATCGCGCTCGACGAACGCGGGCGCGCCATGACCTCCCCGGACTTCGCCGGGCTGCTTCGGGATCGCGCCGATGGGGGTCAGCGCGATCTGGCGCTGGTGATCGGCGGCGCCGACGGGCTTGCGCCGGAATTCCGCGACCGGGCGGATCTGCTCCTGTCGTTCGGGACGATGGTCTGGCCGCACATGCTGGCCCGGGTCATGCTCGCCGAACAGCTCTACCGGGCGGCGACCATCCTCGCGGGCAGCCCCTATCACCGGGAATGAGGCTCAGAACTTGCGGGCCTGGACCAGATAGCTCTGGATTTCCGCCTCGCCGAGGGCACGCAGCGCCTCGAGGCGGTGCAGCCCCTCGATGAGCACATAGCCCTCGCCGTCGACGCGCACCTGGATCGGCACCTTCTGACCCTCCTCGATGATGCTCTCGGCGATCTCGTCCACCTTCACCGGATCGAGCGTCTTGGCGCGCTTCACCGGAACCCGGATCCGGCCGATGTCGAGAATGTGGGTCTTGAGCATGCGGAGGTCCTCTTTGGCGCGTGATCTCGGGAACCGTGGCCGGGAGGCATTTCGAAGCCGTAAACGTGCCCGCCCCCGCCGGGACCGGGACGCGCCGCCTTCCCGCACTCCCTGACCGGTCCCCGGTCAAGATAGCAGCGCCGGGCGCGTCCCGCCAGCATCCGCGAGAGCGCAGAGGGCGGGCCGGTCCGCGAGATCCGCGCGCGAGGCGTCGCCTGCGACGACTTCGCGTCCCGGGGCGACGGCGCCCGGGCGGCCGATGGTTGCGACATCTGCGCCCGCGCCCCTTTTCCGGCCCGGACTGCGTCCTAGAGTCCGCTGGACCAGACGGGGCAAACGGTCTAAAGCACACCAAAATCCAGCCCAATCGGGTTTGGTGCGAGCCAGTGGCCCCGGGGGGTCTCCAGCGGAAGGAGTGTATCGCGTGGCACATGTTGACGAACAGGGCGGCAATCGGCGGGACTTTCTCTACGTCGCAACCGGCGCGGCAGGCGCCATCGCGACAGGCGCTGCCGTCTGGCCGATGATCAACCAGATGAACCCCAGCGCCGACGTGCAGGCGCTCTCCTCGATCCAGGTCGACATCTCGGCACTCGAACCGGGCGGGCAGCTCACGGTGAAGTATCTCGGCAAGCCGGTGTTCATCCGCCGGCGCACCGAGGACGAGATGGCCGCTGCGCGCGATGTCGATCCGGCGACCCTTCCCGATCCGATCGCGCGCAACCCGAACATCGCCGAGGATGCGCCCGCGACCGATCTGAACCGCTCACTCGGCGAGATCGAGGAATGGCTGGTCATGATCGGCGTCTGCACCCATCTCGGCTGTGTCCCGCTGGGCGAAGCCGGCGATTTCGGCGGCTGGTTCTGTCCCTGCCACGGATCGCACTACGATACGGCCGGCCGCATCCGCAGAGGCCCGGCCCCTGAAAACCTTCACATTCCGGTGGCGAGCTTCGTCTCGGACACCGTCATCCAGCTGGGCTGAGGAGGAGCACCGACATGAGTGGCATTCCCCACGACCATTACGAGCCGAAATCAAGCGGCGAGAAATGGGTCGAGAAACGCCTGCCGATCATCGGCCTGATGCACTCGACCCTGACGATCCCGACCCCCCGCAACCTGAACTGGATGTGGATCTGGGGCATCGTGCTGACGTTCTGCCTCGTGTTGCAGATCATCACCGGCATCATCCTCGCGATGCACTACACCCCGCATGTCGACATGGCGTTCCGCTCGGTCGAGCACATCATGCGCAACGTCAACGGCGGCTGGGCCTTCCGGTACATGCACGCCAACGGGGCGTCGCTGTTCTTCATCGCGGTCTATCTGCATATCTTCCGCGGTCTCTATTACGGCTCCTACAAGGCGCCGCGCGAGATCACGTGGATCATCGGCATGCTGATCTTCCTCCTGATGATGGCGACCGCCTTCATGGGCTACGTGCTGCCCTGGGGCCAGATGTCCTTCTGGGGTGCCACGGTGATCACCGGTCTCTTCGGCGCGATCCCCTGGGTCGGCGAGAGCCTGCAGACCTGGCTCCTGGGTGGACCAGCGGTGGACAACGCCACGCTCAACCGGTTCTTCTCGCTGCATTATCTGCTCCCGTTCGTGATCGCGGCCCTCGTCGCCGTGCACATCTGGGCCTTCCATACCACGGGCAACAACAACCCGACCGGCGTGGAAGTGCGGCGCACCTCGAAGAAGGAAGCCCAGGCCGACACGCTGCCGTTCTGGCCCTACTTCGTGATCAAGGATCTGTTCGCGCTGGTGCTGATCCTCGTGATCTTCGCCGCCGTGGTCGGCTTCATGCCGAACTATCTGGGCCATCCGGACAACTACATCGAGGCCAACCCGCTCTCGACGCCGGCGCATATCGTGCCCGAATGGTACTTCCTGCCGTTCTACGCGATGCTGCGCGCGATCACCTTCGACATCCTGTTCATCAACTCCAAGCTCGGTGGCGTGATCGCGATGTTCGGCTCGATCATCGTGATGTTCCTCGTGCCCTGGCTCGATACCAGCCGCGTGCGCTCGGGCCGCTATCGCCCGCAGTTCAAGATCTGGTTCTGGCTTCTGGTCGTGAACTTCTTCGTCCTGATGTGGTGCGGCGCGATGCCGGCGGAACAGCCTTACGTGATCATCAGCCAGCTGGCGACGCTCTACTGGTTCGCCTTCTTCCTGGTGATCCTGCCGGTGCTCGGGCTCTTCGAGAAGCCGCTTGATCCACCGCAGACGATCGAGGCGGATTTCGATGCGCATTACGGCGACAAGCCGGTCGCTGGCGGTGCCAGCGTACAACCGGCCGAATGAGCCGGGAGAGGACAGAACGATGATCAGGAAAACCCTTCTCTCCGGCTTCGCCGCGATGGCTCTCGTCTTCGGCGTCAGCACGGGCTCCGGCCCGGCGCTGGCCGCCGGCGGCGGTGGCCATGTGCACGATTACTCCTTCTCCTTCGAGGGACCGTTCGGCCGCTTCGACCAGGCCCAGCTTCAGCGCGGCCTGCAGGTCTACACCGAGATCTGCTCGGCCTGTCACGGGCTCAAGTTCGTGCCCTATCGCTCGCTGGCACAGCCGGGTGGTCCGTCGCTATCCGAAGACCAGATGCGGGCCTATGCCGCGCAGTTCGAGGTTTTCGATCCGGAGCTTGACGATTTCCGCACGGCGACACCGACAGACTATTTCCCCGAATCCGCGCTCTCGAACGCGCCCGACCTCAGCCTGATGGCCAAGGCGCGTGCCGGGTTCCATGGTCCCTATGGCACCGGGATCAACCAGATGCTCCGGGGCATCGGCGGGCCGGAATACATCACCTCGATGCTGCTGGGCTATACCGGCGAGGAATCCGAGCAGGCCGGAACCATCCTCTACGAGAACGAGGCCTTCGGTGGCTACATGGCGATGGCGCCGATCCTCTACGGCGACGACGTGGAATATGCCGACGGCACGGTGGCGACGCAGGAACAGGTCGCGAAGGACGTGGCCGCCTTTCTGATGTGGACCGCCGAACCGAAGATGATGGCACGTCAGCAGACTGGCCTGACGGCGGTCCTCTTCCTCACCATCCTGACGGTGCTGCTCTACTTCACCAACAAGAAGCTCTGGGCGCCCTACAAGCAGAAGAACGCCTGAGACCGGCGCGGCCGGAACGAGACAGAGGGGCGGATCCGATAGGATCCGCCCCTTTTCGTTTGAGTCTGGATTTTGGATCTGGAATTTGCGACGCGCGTGTCACGAGCTGACGCGGCAGCGAAAATCACCGCAATGGATCGGCTGAAACGCATCCAGCGACCAACAGAGTCCTTGTCGGGATTCACCATGTCGGCATGGCGGAAGCTTCAAGTCCGGAAATGTCGCGCCCACCGTTCAGCGGGCGCGACGGCACTCATCCGGCGAGATAGGTGCGGAACCATGCGACCATGCGTTCTTCGGCAAGAGCGGCGGCCGCCGCGTCGTAGCGCGGTGTCGTGTCATTGTGGAAGCCGTGGTTCACGCCGGGATAGATATAGGCCTCGTATCGCTTGTCATTCTCTTCCAGCGCTTTCTGGAACGGGGGCCACATCGCGTTGATCCGCTGGTCGAGCGCGGCAAGCTGGATCATCAGCGGCGCCTCGATTCCGGCCACCTGGTCGGCCTCCGGGAACGAGCCGTAGAAGGGCACGCCCGCGGCCATCTCGGGATAGGCCGCTGCCAGCCGGCTGACCACGCCGCCGCCATAGCAGAAGCCCGTCGCGCCGACCTTGCCGTTCGTCCCTTCGAGGGCCTGCAGATACTCGAAGCCCGCGAAGAAATCGTTGAGCAGCTGCTCCTGATCAAGGGTTTGCTGCATCTCGCGGCCCTCGTCGTCGGTGCCCGGGTAGCCGCCCAGCGAGGACAGTCCGTCGGGGCCCATGGCGATGAAGCCGGCCTTCGCGAGACGGCGGACGACGTCGCGGATGTAAGGGTTGAGACCCCGGTTCTCGTGAACCACGAGCACGGCGGCAGGGGGTTGCTCGGGGTCGATTTCGGTTGGGCGGACGAGGTAGGCGGTGATCTCGCCGGTGCCGTTCGGGCTCTGGTAGGTGATATCCTCGCCTACGATGTCCGGGTCGTCCTCCTCTACCTGCTGTGCCAGCACGTAGTTCGGCGAGAGCGTGCCGAGGATCGCCGCCGCGGTCAGGCCGCCCACGGCCCATTTGCCGGCGCGGTCGAGAAACTCGCGCTTCGAGATCTTCCCGTGCGCGTAGTAGTCGTAGAGGTCCAGCAGGTCCTGGTCGAAATCGGCCGCGGTCAGGCGGCGTGGGGGGGTCTGGTCGTTCATCAAGCAATCTCCCTGAGTGTCGTCAGGAAGTAGGGCGCTCGGGACGAACGGCCATCGAAGAATCCCGGAGTTCCCGGACGGACGGCTCTGCCGCGGATCGGGAGGTGCTTGAGAAGCGGATACTCGCGGTCGTTGCAGCGTCCTGCAATCCGGGCTCGGAGCCATCAAGGGCGTCGTTTATCGACGGCCCTGTATCGGGGCGCGATCATCACGCGTCGGGCAAGGGGCATGTCCGGACGGGGCCGCCCGCCTTTTCTTGCGTCCTTCAGAGGCTGACTTCGGTGATGCTCTCGATCATCTCCGGCGGGTAATGCCGGGTCTCGATGTAGTGGGGGTTCTCGGGCGAGCGCAGTTCGAGCTTCAGCCAGCCGGCCTGCGAGATGTTGTAGAAACTCAGATCGCCCAGCACGACGTCGGGCAGACGTGCGCCGTCGGGACTGGGGACGAAGCGGATCTTGGTCACCATGGAGCCATCCTCGGTTGCAGCGGGACCTTGGATCGGAGCCCGGTCTTCATGCTGATGGCTCAAAAGTCTTGACACTCGGTTAGCCCGAACGCGGTCCATCCCGACCCTGTTCGACGGTCAGGCGCTGGCGGGCGGCTTCGTTGGCTTCGGTGACGACCGCCTGTCCCGCAGCCTTGGCGAGACCGAAATCGGGCATGCCGGAATAGATCGCCTCGTACTGGCCCGCCGGAACCAGATAGGTCTCGTGCCAGATGCCCACATCGCCCCGGCTGTTCTTCATGCTCCGGTTGAAGGCAACCCAGGCCGGCCAGTGTTCCTGATCCTTCGAGCGGGCATAGGCCTCGAGGTGGTCGAAGCTGCGCCAGTATTGCGCCATGTTGAAGGTGCTGAGCCCCTGATGTCCCAGAAAACCAGCCTCCGGCCCCGCAGCGTAAAGCTCTTTCAACATGCGGCCCATTGCTTTGGCCACCGGCACCCATTTGCCTGGCTTCCATATCCGGTTGATCCGCATTCCGATCAGAAAAACCACGAAATCGCCATCGATCCGCGCCGACACCCGCTCGGAATTGATGCGCGTCATCAGCCTCTCCCTCCTCTTGCCCCGGAACCCGAACCAAACCAGCCTCGTGCCGGAGAAGCCCCTGAAAGCGAGGGCCTGCGAAAGACCCTAGCCGGAACCCAGATAGGTCGCCAGAGCCGGCGTCGGATTGTCCAGAAGGGTCGCGGTCGCCACCGGGGCGTGGGTCCGGCCGCCCTCGACCAGCACGATCTGGTCGGCGATGCGGCGGGCATCGGCTGGCGCGTGGGTCACCATCAGAAGGGTCGCGGCCTGCTCGTCGCGGATGCGGGCGACCAGATCGAGCATCTCGTCGCGCAGCGCCGGGCCGAGGGCCGCGAAGGGCTCGTCGAGCATCAGAACCGGGCGGTCGCGCAGGAGTGCGCGCGCAAGTGCCACCCGTTGCCGCTGACCGCCCGAGAGCTGCCCCGGCCGGCGCGACCCGAGGCCGGTGAGCCCCACCTCGTCGAGCGCCGCCTCCACCCGCTCCCAGCCCTCCGGCCCCAGCTTCAGATCGGGCCGCAGCCCCAGCCCGACATTCTGCGCCGCCGAGAGATGGGCGAAGAGATTGTGCTCCTGGAACAGGAGCGTCACCGGCCGCTCGGCCGGCGCCAGCCCGGTGAGATCGCGCCCGTCCCAGAGGATGCGGCCGGCCGTCGGGGCGATGAACCCCGCGATGCACGTTCAGGAGCGTGCTCTTGCCCGCTCCCGACGGGCCGATCAGGGCGGTCGAGGAGCCGGCCGCGAGGCTGATGTCGGCGGTCAGCCGCCAGTCCTGCTGGCGGATCTCCACGGCCTCAAGCGTCAGCATCGAGACGGCCTCCCCGGTCGAACAGCCAGAACAGCGCATAGGTCAGGATCACCAGCACCAGCGCCACCACCGCCGCGGCCTCGCTGCGATAGGAGCCCATGAGCCGCTCCATCAGCAAGGGCAGCGTCGCGACCTCCGGCGGGGCGAAGAGCGCGATCACCCCGAGATCGCCCATCGACAGCGCCGCCGCGAGCCCCGCCGCGAAGCCGAGCGGGCGGCGCAGCCGGGGCCAGGCGACGAGGCGGATCCGCGCCCAGCCGGCCATGCCGAGACTGTCGGCGAGGTCGCCCGTCGATCCGCCGCAGATCCGCCAGCGCGGGCAACAGGGCGCGCAGCACGAACGGGAGCGCCATCGCCGCATTGACCGCCGCCGTCACCGGCAGCGCCAGCGCGAAGGGGTTCGCCACCGGATGCAGCAGGATGAAGAGCCCGGTGCCGATCACGAAGGGCGAGGCGGCGAGGCTGAGCAGGCCCACGGTCTCGGAAAGCCCGCCCCGCCCGCCCCGGGCGCGTGCCGCATCGATCCGCGCCCCGAGCGCGAGCCCGAGCGCCAGCGCGAGGGCCGCGGAGGCGAGGGCCACGGCGAGGCTCCGGAGGGCGGCGAGCCCCAGCCCCGGCGGAATGCCCTCGCCCAAGGCCGCGATCCCGCGCACCAGCACCGCCAGCAGCGGCAATCCGAGGAAGAGCACGAGCGCCACGATCAGCGCGAAATCGATCACGCGCGCCCCGGGCCGGTCGGCATCCCAGCGCCGCACAATGCCCATCAGCCCGCCGCCGAAGCTCGCTTCGGCCGAAAACCGCAGGCTCAGGAAGGCGACACCGGCACAGATCGCGACCTGGACGAGGGCGAGCAGGGCCGCCCGGGCGAGGTCGAAATCGAAGCGCACCGCCTGATAGATCGCAAGCTCGATCGTCGTCGCCCGGGGCCCGCCGCCGAGGGTCAGCGCCACGGCGAAGGAGGTCATGCACAGGAGGAACACCACCACGAAGGCGCCGGGCACCACCGCGCGCAGCATCGGCGCCTCGATGCGGCGGAGCATGTCGCGCGGCCCGAAGCCGAGCTGGGCGGCCAGCCGGAACTGCTCGGCGGGGATCGCCAGCCAGCCCTGCAGGATCAGCCGGGTGACGAGCGGCAGGTTGAAGAACACATGGGCCAGCACGACGCCGGTCAGCCCGTAGATGTCGAGCCCCGGCGCCCCGGCGCCCTCGAGCAGCCGGCTGAACAGCCCCGACCGCCCCCAGATCGCCAAGAGCCCGAACACCGCCACCACCGCCGGCAGCAGGAACGGCGCGCCCAGGAGCGCGATCAGCACGCCGCGGCCGCGGAAGCGCCGCCGCGCGAGCGCCCGCGCCGCCGGGATCGCCAGCAGCACCGACACGCCGCCGACGAGCAGCGCCTGCATCAGCGTGAAGCGGATCGCGGCCCGGTCGGCCGGCCCCAGCCCGGACCCCGGCTCGGCGCGCCATGCGAGCGCGCCAAGCGTGCCGAGCGTCAGTGCCAGCACGAGCGCGAGCGCCAGCCCGCCCCCGAGCCGGACCGGCCAGCTTATCGGCTGAGCGCTGCCAGCCATTCGTCGATCGCCGCCTTGCGCAGGGCCTCGGCCTCTTCGGGCGAGAACAGAAGCGGCTGCTCCGGAACCGCGAGCGTCTCGTACCCGGCCGGCAGCCCGGCTTCGGGCGTGACCGCCGGATACATCCAGTTGGTCGTCGGGATCACGCCCTGGAACCCTTCGGTGAGCATGAAATCGAGAAACGCCTGCGCCAGCTCGGGCTGGTCGCTGGCCGCGGTCATGCCCGCCACCTCGATCTGCATGTAATGGCCCTCGGAGAACATCGCCGCGCGCTTGTCGGGATCCTCCTCGGCGATCAGGTGATAGGCCGGCGAGGTCGAGTAGGCGAGCGCCATGTCCACCTCGCCGTTCACGAAGAGCCCGTAGCCCTCCGACCAGCCCGGCGCCACGGTGACGATCCGGTCCGAAAGCCCCTCCCAGATCTCGGGGGCGCGGTCGCCGTAAGCCGCCTTGATCCACATCACGAGGCCGAGCCCCGGCGTGGAGCTGCGCGGATCGAGAATGACGATGTCGAGATCCGAGGCGATCAGCGCCTCGAAGCTCGCCGGCGGCTCCGGCGTGCGCGTCACGTCATGGACGAAGGCGAAATACCCCCAGTCGAAGGGCAGGAACAGCGGATCGCTCCATTCGACCGGCAGATCGAGCCCTTCGGGGCTGCGACCATGCGGCGCGAAGAGCCCGCTCTCGGCAGCCTGCGCGGTGAGATTGGTGTCGAGCCCCAGCACGATGTCGGCCTCGGTGCGCTCCCCTTCGAGCCGGAGCCGCGACAACAGCCCGGCCCCGTCCCCTGCGCTCACGAAACGCACCGCGCAGTCGCAGATCTCCTCGAAATTCGCCGCGATCTGCGGTCCGGGGCCCCATTCGGCGGTGAAGCTGTCATAGGTGTAGATCACCAGCTCCGGGCGATCCTGCGCGGCCACCGGCGCGGCGAGGCCGAGTGCCAGGGCAAGCGTGAGCGTCTTGGTCGGGGTCATCCTATCCTCCTCAAGTCGCGGGCTGAGGAGAGGAATGCGTCGAACCGCATCCCGCCTTCCCTCCGCCGGCATGATCCGGTTCAGGTTCAACGGGTCTGCGTCACGCATCTCAGCCCGATCCCGAAGGAACCGAACACCCCGAGGCTGGCGTCCAACCTAGGCACCGCCACCGATTCCGCAAGCGCAATCGCCGGAACGGGCGTATCGGGCGCTAGTCCTCGAGATCGGCGATCAGCGTCTTCATCTCGGCGATCTCGGCGCGCTGCGCCTCGATGATCCGGCCGGCAAGGTCCGCAACGCGCGGATCGGAGATGCCGGCGCGCTCGCTGGTCAGGATCGCGATCGAATGATGCGGGATCATCGCCTTCATCCAGGCCACGTCCTCGACGGTGGATTGCGAGCGCACCAGCCAGAGCGACCCCGCGAAGACCGCGATCGCCACGCCGTAGATCGCGATATTGGCCGCGCGGTTGCGGTACATGCCGAGCATGAAGGTCAGCATGACGATCGCCATGGTCGCGCCCATCAGCAGCGCCATCCAGCCGCGGGTCTGGCTCCAGAACACATGGTCGAGCGCGTAGGTGTTGAGATACATCAGCCCGAACATCACCAGCGTGGATGTGGCGATCATCGCGCCGAATCGCAGATAGGACGACATCGGAACCCTCCTTTCGGTCGTTCCGGTCTCAACTCCCCGCGAGGCCGGGCGTTCCGCAGCAGACACGGCTTGACCGCGCGGCGCCGGGAGCCCCAGCATGAACTCTCACCCGACGTCACGCGCGAGGCCCGCCCCATGATCCGATCCCTCCTGACCGCCGCCACGATCCTCGCCGCCCCGGTGGCCTTCGCGTCGGACGCCGCACTCACGGTGTTCAAGTCGCCCGATTGCGGCTGCTGCGGCGCCTGGGCCGAGGCGATGGAAGCCGAGGGCTTCGCGGTGCGGATCGTCGAGCGGGACTGGTCCGAGCTCGATGCGCTGAAGGCGAAACTCGGGATCGCGCCGGAACATGCCGGCTGCCACACCGCCGAGATCGACGGCTACGTGGTCGAGGGCCATGTGCCCGCCGCCGACATCCGCCGCCTGCTCGACGAGCGGCCCGAGGCGATCGGCATCGCCGCCCCCGGAATGCCTGTCGGCTCGCCGGGCATGGAGATGGGCGGCCAGACCGAGCCCTATGACGTCGTTCTGGTGACATCGAGCCGGGCAAGGCCGTGCTGTTCGAACGCCACGAGTGAGCGACGCGCCTGCACGCCAGTCAGTTTTCCCCGTCACATAAGGAACGCGCGCGCAAACCCGTCAGCTTCCGGCCCACGGGGAGACCGCGAAGCGACCACCGTCTTTCCCGAGACACCTCTCCGGCGGCACGGAGATCCACTGGCCATTGCCCGGGCCCGAACCCGGACAACCGGGAATATGCCCGCGTGGTCATGCCCGTCGGGTCCCGGATGGCATTAACCCGCCATTTACGAAAAAACCATTTCTTTTCAAGCATCTGATCGCTGTCCTAGCTGGGACATCCTCCAACGGCCCGCCTAAAGCTGCCCGCCGGCCGCAAAACCGCCCCCGCTTCCCCCCGCCGGGCGGCTGCGCTAGGACGGGCCGGCAAGGAAAGGCGCTGCCCCATGTCGTTCAACAGCTTCGGCCATCTCTTCCGCGTCACCACCTGGGGCGAGAGCCACGGCCCGGCCCTCGGGGCCACCGTCGATGGCTGCCCGCCGGGGATCGCGCTGACGGAAGCGCACATCCAGCCCTGGATGGATGCCCGCAAGCCCGGCCAGAGCAAGTACGTCACCCAGCGGCGCGAGCCGGATGCGGTCGAGATCCTCTCGGGGGTCTTCGAAGGCGTGACCACCGGCACGCCGATCCAGCTGATGATCCGCAATGCCGACCAGCGCTCGAAGGATTACGGCGAGATCGCCGAGAGCTTCCGGCCCGGCCATGCCGACATCACCTACTGGCAGAAATACGGCGTGCGCGACTATCGCGGCGGGGGCCGGTCCTCGGCGCGCGAAACCGCAGCCCGGGTCGCCGCCGGCGCCGTGGCGCGGCAGGTGCTCGCTTCGCTCGCGCCGGGTGTCGTGCTGCGCGGTGCCATGGTCCAGATGGGCGCCGATGCCGTCGATGCGGATGCCAGCGACTGGACGACCGTGGCCGACAACCCGTTCTGGTGCCCCGATCCGGCGGCCGTCGATCGCTGGGCCGCCAGCCTCGATGCGCTGCGCAAATCCGGCAATTCGGTCGGCGCGGTGATCGAGGTGCGCGCCTCCGGCGTGCCGGCCGGCCTCGGCGCGCCGGTCTATGCCAAGCTCGACACCGAGATCGCGGCGGCCCTCATGAGCATCAATGCGGTGAAGGGGTCGAGATCGGCGCCGGAATGGCTGCGGCGACGCTCACCGGCACCGAGAATGCCGACGAGATCACCATGGGGCCGGACGGCCCGGTTTATTCCTCCAACCATGCGGGGGGCATCCTGGGCGGCATCTCGACGGGGCAGGAGATCGTCGCACGTTTCGCGGTGAAGCCGACCTCCTCGATCCTGAGCCCGCGCCGCACCATCACCCGCGCGGGGACGGAGACCGAACTGGTGACGAAGGGTCGGCACGATCCCTGCGTCGGCATCCGGGCGGTGCCGGTGGGCGAGGCGATGCTGGCCTGCGTGCTGCTCGACCACCTCCTGCTCGACCGCGGCCAGACCGGCGGCACGCGGGGCGCCATCGGCTGACCGGGCCGCAGGAGGGCCGGATTATTCGATGACGAAGGTCATTTCCGACCCGTCGGCACGGACGATGCGCGTGGCATAGATCTCGCGGCGCGGAAAGCTGTCGACGATGCCGGTGACGGTGAGGCTCTCGCCGGTGGCGAAGGGAACTCCTTCGGTGCGCGAGAGATAGACCCGTTCGGACCCGTCACCGGTTGCGACGGTGAAGGTGTCGGAATCGATGATCCGCTCGACGGATCCTTCGAAGGTGATGGTTTCCGCCGTCGCCGCCCCGGTGGACAGGCCGAGGCCGAAAAGGGCTGCGAAAACGAGGCCGGTGGCTGGAAGCTTCATGTCTCTTCACTCCGTTTGGCTGCCTTGGGGATCTAGAAACGCGGGCGGAACGCTTCAAGTCGATTTGGTCTGGTTCGGCTCCCGAGAGGGCTGATAGGGTGGTTGCGAGCGGACGGGACGAGACAGCAAGAGGACGGAATTGCCATGTTGGGACGGATGCGCGCGGGTGCCATTGCCCTGTTTCTCGGAGCAGCAAGCCTGAGTGCCGCCCCGGCGGCCGAGGCGGCTTCGGCGGCGGAGATCGATGCGAAGGTGGATATCGCGCTGAACGCGCTGCTGGCGGAGTCCCAGGCCGCACAGGCGATCTCGGAGAAGGCGCTGGCGGTGCTGGTGTTTCCCGACATCGTCAAGGCGGGTCTCGGCTTCGGTGGCCAGTACGGCGTGGGTGCGCTTCGGCGGGACGGGGTGACGACCGGGTATTTCAACATCGCCTCCGCCTCGTTCGGCTTTCAGGCGGGAGCGCAGTCCTACAGCCAGGTTCTGTTCTTCATGTCCGAGGAGGCGCTTCAGAACCTCGGCAAGGCGCGGGGCTTCGAGCTCGGGGCGGACGCCAGCGTGGCGGTCGTCGATCAGGGGATCGGCGTGGATGTCTCCTCGACGACGGCGCAGGATCCGATCGTGGCCTTCGTCTTCGGCCAGCAGGGATTGATGGGCGGAGTGACGATCGAGGGATCGAAGATCTCGTCGATCACGCCGGACTGATGCGGGACCGGGAGCAACCGCAGGCGCTGCTTTTCGACGTCTTCGGCACGCTGGTGGACTGGCGATCCTCGATCGCGGCGCATGTGACGGCGGCCTTTGCCGAGAAGGGCCTCGACGTGAATGGGCCAGCGTTTGCAGATACTTGGCGGGGCGAGTACCAGCCGGCGATGGAGCGGATCCGGTCGGGCAAGCGGAGCTATGTGCCGCTGGATGAGCTGCATCTCGAGAACCTGATGACGGTGCTCGAGGGGCTCGACCGGCGGGGCGTGTTCGAGCCCGACGAGCTGATCGCGCTGGCGCGGGCCTGGGAGCGGCTCGATCCCTGGCCGGACGTGCCGGCGGGGCTGATCCGGCTCGGGGCGCACCGGATCGTGGCGCCCTGCTCGAACGGCTCGATCGCGCTGATGACGCATCTCGCGCGCCATGGCGGGCTGTCCTGGGACTGCATCCTCGGGGCGGATATCGCGCGGGATTACAAGCCGAAATCAAGCGTTTACCGTTGCGAGTTGCGAAGCACTGCGCCTCGCGCCGGAGGCGGTGATGATGGTCGCCGCGCACAACCCCGACCTGGCGGCGGCCCGGGCGGCGGGGCTCAGGACGGCCTTCGTGGCGCGGCCGACGGAATACGGGCCCGACCAGCGCACCGACCTCGGCCCGGAGCAGGACTGGGACTGCGTCGCCGCGGATCTCAACGCGCTGGCCGACGCGCTGGGCTGAGCGGGCGGCGGGGAAAACGGCCCGGAGACGGGCTCCGGCAGCGCCCGAAATCGCTGTATTCATCCTGTATGCTTCCCGTACGCATCCCGTACGTACAGCCGGAGCCCCTCCGTGGACGGCATCCGCCTTGATCCGAGCGGGCATTCGGGGCAGTTTTCGAGACCGGGGACGGCCCGGCGCTCGGGCCTTTCGCGACGCGCGCGGTGTCGGCCGGGGGAAACCGAGAGGGACTGCATGTTCGATCGATACGCATGGCTGGCGGCCGCGAGCCTGACCTGTCTCGCAGCCCCGCTGCCCGTCGCGGCGCAGGAGATCGCCGACCGCATCTTCACCGGCGGGCCGGTGCTGACGATGGATGACGGCAATCCGCGGGCCGATGCGGTGGCGGTGCGCGACGGGCGGATCGTCGCGGTGGGGCCGGAGGCGGAGGTGATGGCACTCGCGGGGGACGGCACCGAGGTGACGGATCTCGCGGGCCGCGCGCTGATCCCGGGTTTCTATGATGCCCATGCCCATGTGATGATGGGCGGGTTGCAGGCGCTCTCGGCGAACCTGCTCGCGCCGCCGGACGGCGAGGTGACCGACATGGCCTCGCTCCAGCAGGCGGTGCGCGACTGGATCGACGCGAATGCGGAAACCGTCGCGGCGGCGAACCTCGTCATCGGCTTCGGCTACGACAACGCGACGCTGGCCGAGCACCGGCATCCGACGCGCGCCGATCTCGACGCGATCTCGACCGACGTGCCGATCTACCTTGTGCACCAGTCCGGGCATTTCGGGGCGGCGAACTCGAAGGCGCTCGAGGTGGCGGGAATCACCGCCGAGACGCCGGACCCGCCGGGCGGAGTGATCCGGCGCGATGCGACCGGCGCGCCGGACGGGGTCCTGGAGGAGACGGCGCATATCCCGGCGGTGGCGGCACTCCTGTCGCAAATCGGGCTCGACGGCTTCAAGGCACTGGCGCGCAACGGCGCGGAACTCTGGGCGCGGTTCGGCTTCACCACGGCGGAGGAGGGTCGCTCGATCCCGCAGACGGCCGAAGTGCTGCGGCAGGTCGCGGACGAAGGCGGCTTCGCGATCGACGTGGTCACCTACCCGGATGTGCTGGTCGACCGCGACTGGATCGCCGCGAATGTCAGCGACACCTACACGAACCGCTTCCGGGTGGCGGGGGCGAAGCTCACCATCGACGGCTCGCCCCAGGGCTTCACCGCCTGGCGCGACCGGCCCTATGTCGATCCGGTGGGGAACTATCCGCCGGGCTATGTGGGCTATCCGGCGGCGACGAGCGAGCAGGTGATCGGGGCGGTGGTCTGGGCCTATGCGAACGGCATCCAGATCATCACCCATTCGAACGGCGAAGCGGCCTCGGACCTCCTGCTTGGCAGCCCATGCGACGGCGCAGACGGCGCGGGGCGGCGTGGGCGATCTGCGCCCGGTGCTGATCCACGGCCAGTTCCTGCGCGAGGACCAGGTGGACAGGATGAACCAGCTCGGGATCACGCCCTCGCTGTTTCCGATGCACACCTTCTACTGGGGCGACTGGCACCGCGAGCATACGGTGGGGCCGGCGCTGGTGGACGACATCTCGCCGACCGGCTGGGTCGCGGCGCGGGGCATGCGGTTCTCGAGCCATACCGATGCGCCGGTGGCGTTTCCCGATGCGATGCGGGTGCTCGATGCCACGGTGACGCGGCGCTCGCGGTCGGGCGACATCATCGGACCGGCACAGCGGGTGGACGTGATGACCGCGCTCAAGGCGATGACGCTCTGGCCGGCCTGGCATCACCACGAGGATGCGAGCAAGGGCTCGATCGAGGTGGGCAAGCTCGCCGATCTGGTGATCCTGTCGGCGGACCCGACGGCGGTGGACCCCGAGACGCTCGACACGCTGGAGGTGGAAGAGACCATCAAGGAAGGTGCCACGGTCTTCGCGGCGGCAGAGCAGGATGCACGGCGCGACGCGCCGTCGCAGCGATTCTTCGAGGACCTGATCCGGGCGATGGGATCCGGATCGGAGGATCCGCTGCACGAGGGGCTGCACCAGCTGGCCGAGGCGATGGCTGACGGGGCGCGCCGGTGACGGAAACGCAGGATATTGGACAGGAGAGACGCGAATGATGCGACGGATCGGACTGGCGCTGACAGCCTCCGTGGGGCTGACGGGCTGTGCCGCCGGCACGCCGGAGCCCGCAGCGGAGGCGGTGGGCACCGATCTCGCCAATCCGGCGGCGACCTTCTGCGTGGGTGAGGGCAACGAATACGTGATCCGGTCGGGCAATGGCGGCTCGGTCGGCATCTGCATCCTGCCCGACGGCAGCGAGGTCGATGCCTGGGACTATTTCCGCGCGAACGGGCCTGCTGCGGAGTCGGGCGCGGAGTGAGCCGCATCCTGATCAGCGCCTGCCTGCTGGGGCAGGCGGTGCGTTACGACGGGCGCGGCAAGGCGCTGGACGACCCGCGGCTGGCGCGCTGGCAGGCGGAGGGACGGCTGGTGCCGCTCTGTCCGGAGGTCGCGGCCGGTCTGCCGGTGCCGCGTGCTCCGGCGGAGATCGAAACCGGCGGGACCGGGACGGGCGTGCTCGATGGCGCGGCGCGGATCCGCGCGGCGGACGGGGCGGATCTGACGGCCGCCTTCGTGGCGGGCGCGGACCTGGCGCTGGAGCTGGCGCGGCGGGAGGGCTGCCGCTTCGCGCTGCTGACCGATGGCAGCCCGTCCTGCGGCAGCACGCGCATCCATGCCGGGCGGTTCGACGGGACGCGGGTGCCGGGTGCCGGGGTGGTGGCAGCCCTTCTGAGCCGCGCGGGGATCGAAGTGTTCGCCCCGGACCGCATCGATGCGCTGGAGGCGGCGCTGGTGGCCGGAGGCGGGGTGCAAGCGGGGTCCGAAAGGGTCGGGTTCCGCTCGGACGCGTGACCGGGGGCCTCTGGCTGCCTCGGCGCGGCTTGCGCCGGGTCGCGCCATTGCGGTCGGAGCGCGCGGCCTCAGCGGCTGAACTGCGCCGCAAGCTCCACATGGCCCGACCAGCGGAACTGGTCGATCGGCTGCACCCAGTCGAGCCGGAAGCCGCCCGCCACGAGGATCGCCGCATCGCGGGCGAAGCTGGCCGGGTCGCAGGAGATCGAGGCCACGCGGGCGAGGCGGGAGGCGGCGATCTCGCGGCTCTGGGCCTCCGCACCGGCGCGGGGCGGGTCGATGACGACGGCATCGAGGCCGGTGAGTTCGGCGGCGAGGAGCGGGCGGCGGAAGAGGTCGCGTTGGCGGGCGACGACGCGGTGGAGGCCCGGTGCGGCGCGCCAGCCGGCATCGAGGGATGCGACCATGGCGGCGTCGCCTTCCACCGCCAGCACCTCGGCGGCATCGGCCAGCGGCAGGGTGAAGGTGCCGCAGCCGCAGAAGAGATCGGCGATGCGGGAAGCCGGGCCGATGGCGGCGCGGGCGGCGGCGACGAGGGCGGCCTCGCCTTCGGCGGTGGCCTGCAGGAAGGCGCCGGGGGGTGGCACGACCCGGGCGGCGCCGAAGATCTGGAAGGGCGGGCGCGCCGTTGCCACCGGCTCGCCGTCCCAGGCGAGGCGGGCGAGGCCGGCGCGGTCGGCGATGTCGGCAAGCGTGGTGCCGAGGGCGGCGTCGAGGGGTTTGGCGCCCGTGACCGCGACGTCGAGGCCGGCGGGGCCGGTGGTCACCGTGAGGCGGATCGGGGTGGCGCGGCTGGCGCCGGCGCGCACGAGCACCTCGAGCGCCGGGAGGCCGGCGAGGATGTCGGGGTGCAGCACGTGGCAGTCGGTGAGCGGGACGATGGCCTCGGAGCGGCGGGCGTGGAAGCCGAGGGTGACGGTCTTGCGGGTCCGGGCCCCGGCCAGCACCGCGCGGCGGCGGGTGCGGGGCGGCGAGGTGAGCGTGGGGCGGATCTCGGTCTCGAGGCGGTGGGCGGCGAGGGCCCGGCGGATGGTGTCGGCCTTCCAGCCGGCGAGGAAGCCGTCGGAGGCGTGCTGGAGCGCGCAGCCGCCGCAGCGGCCGAAGAGCGGACAGGGGGGCCGGGTGCGTTCGGGGGCGGGTGCGAGGATCTCGACATCGGTCACGAGGTCACCGGCGACGGTGCCGCGGACCCGCTCGCCGGGCAGGGTGAAGGGCACGCGCAGGCCGCCCTCGGTGAGACCGTCGCCCTGGCGGCCGAGGCGGTCGATGGTGATGTCCTGCATGGGTCCGGCCCCGTCGAAGCGCTGTCGCGGGATGCGATGCTGTGCCAGTGTGACCCGGCCTATGTGCTCGCACCGCTTTTCGCAAGGAGTTCCGCCATGACCAAGCCCATCGCCCCCGGCACCCGGATCGGGCATGTGCACCTGAAGGTCGCCGATCTCGACCGCGCCCTGGGGTTCTACCGCGACGTGCTGGGCTTCACGGTGACCCAGCGCTACGGCGCGCAGGCGGTGTTTCTGGCCGCCGGCGATTATCACCACCATATCGGGCTGAACACCTGGGAGAGCGCGGGCGGGCCGCCGGCGCCGAAGGGCTCGGCCGGGCTCTATCACGCGGCGATCCTCTATCCGAGCCGCGCCGATCTGGCCGATGCGCTGCGGCGGGTCCGGGCGGCGGGGATCGCGCTGACCGGTTCGGCGGATCACGGCGTGTCGGAGGCGCTCTATCTCGACGATCCCGATGGCAACGGGGTGGAGCTTTATTGCGACAAGCCGGCGGCGGACTGGCCGCGGGACGAGGCGGATTTCCTCAAGATGGTCAACCGGCCGCTGGACCTCGAGGCGCTTCTCGCCGAGGCGTGAGGCGGGGCGCGGCCGGAGGGGTCACTCCGCGGCGAGGCCGATGAAGCCGCCCGACTGGTGCTCCCAGAAGTTGGCGTAGAGGCCACCGCGGGCAATCAGCGAGGCGTGGGTGCCCTCCTCGGCGATATGGCCGTCCTCGAGCACGACGATGCGGTCCATGCGGGCGATGGTGGAGAGGCGGTGGGCGATGGCGAGCACGGTCTTGCCCTCCATCACCGTCTCGAGGGTGTCCTGGATCGCCGCCTCGACTTCGCTGTCGAGGGCGGAGGTGGCCTCGTCGAGCACCAGAACGGGCGCGTCCTTCAGGATGACGCGGGCGAGTGCGATGCGCTGGCGCTGGCCGCCCGAGAGCTTCACGCCGCGCTCGCCGAGATGGGCGGCGTAGCCCTCGCGGCCGTTGAAGTCGCGCAAGGTGAGGATGAAATCGTGGGCATGGGCGCGGCGGGCGGCTTCGAGCACCTCGGCGTCGGAGGCCCCGGGGCGGCCGTAGCGGATGTTCTCCATCGCCGAGCGGTTGAACATCGCGGTTTCCTGCCGGACCATGCCGATCTGGGAGCGCAAGCCGTCCTGGGTGAGGTCGCGGATGTCCGCGCCGTCGAGGGTGATGCGGCCGCCCTCGACGTCGTAGAGGCGCAGGAGAAGCGAGACGGCGGTGGTCTTGCCGGCACCCGAGCGGCCGACGAGGGCCACCTTCTCGCCGGGGGCGAGGGTAAGGTCGAGACCGTCGAGCGCGGCTTCCTTGCGGCCGTAGCCGAAGCGCACCTCCTCGAAGGCGACCCGGCCGCGCGAGGTGCCGGGATCGCGGGCGTCGGCGCGGTCGGTGACGCGGTGGGCCGGCGAGAGCGTGCGCATGCCGTCCTCGATCTCGCCGATATTGGAGAAGATGCCCATGGCGGTCATGCTGACCCAGCCCGACATCTGCGCGAGGCGGGTGGAGATCAGCCCGGCGGTGGCGATGTCGCCGGCGGTGGCCGTGCCCTGGCTCCAGAGCCAGAGGGCGGTGCCGATGAGGCCCACCGGGCAGCGCGCCGGCCAGCGTCATCAGCCAGAAGCGGAAGGCGGCGGAGACCCGGCCGAAGCCGATCGAGGTCTCGCGGTAGCCGCCCAGCGCCTTCAGCGCCGCCTGATCCTCGAAATCGCCGTGGGCGAAGAGCTTGACGGTGGCGATGTTCGAGACGGTGTCGACGATCTGGCCGGTGACGGCGGCGCGGGCCCCGGCGCGGGCGCGCGAGCGGGTGCGGATCTTCGGCAGGTAGTGGCGGATCAGGAGCACATAGGCACCGATCCAGGCCACGAGGATCATGGCGAGGCGCCAGTCCACCGCGGCCATCAGCAGGGCCGCCCCGCCGACCGCCGCGAGCGCGTAGCCGAAGGTGTTGACGGTTTCGGTGACCACCTCGGTGACGGCGCGGGAGGTCTGCTGCGCCTTCTGGGCGATGCGGCCGGCGAAATCATCGTCGAAATAGCTGAGAGACTGCCCGAGCACGTGGCGGTTCAGCCGCGAGAGCACGAGCGGATAGAGGTTGGGCTGCAGGCCGAGGGCGGTGATCGCGGCCCCGATGCCGAGCACCGCCGGGCGCAGCAGCAGGAAGAAGGCGGCGACGCCGATCAGCGCCGGCCAGAGCCGGGCGAACTGGTCGCGCGCGCCGTCGCCCTGGGCGAGATCGATCAGCCAGCCGACGATCCAGGCGGCGGTAACTTCCGTGAGCCCGGTCAGCACCGAGATCCCGAGCATCAGGAAGATCACCGGGAAGGCCCCCGAAAGCGCCCAGCGCAGGAAGGCGGAGAGCCGGTTGGGCGGCGGGCCGTCGGCGCGGGCGAAGCCGTCGATCCAGTCGGAGACGCGGATCATTCGGCGGCCTCGAGGTTGATGAAGCCCCCCGACTGGCGGTTCCAGAAGCGGGCGTAGAGGCCGTCGCGGGCGAGGAGCTCGGAATGGGTGCCTTCCTCGGCGATGGCGCCGTCGTCGAGCACGACGATGCGGTCCATATGGGCGATGGTCGAGAGCCGGTGGGCGATGGCGATCACGGTCTTTCCCTCCATCACGCCGTAGAGCGTGGTCTGGATCGCGGCCTCGACCTCGCTGTCGAGCGCCGAGGTGGCCTCGTCGAGGATGAGGATCGGGGCGTCCTCGAGCACAACGCGGGCGAGGGCGATGCGTTGCCGCTGGCCGCCGGAGAGCTTCACGCCGCGCTCGCCGACCTGGGCGTCGTAGCCGGTGCGGCCGTTCTGGTCCTGCAGATCGAGGATGAAATCGTGGGCCTCGGCGCGGCGTGCGGCGGCGATCATCTCGGCCTCGGAGGCGCCGGGGCGGCCGTAGAGGATGTTCTCGCGCACCGAGCGGTGCAGCAGCGAGGGGTCTTGCGTGACCATGCCGATGCGCCGGCGCAGGCTGTCCTGGGTGACGGTGCGGATGTCCTGGCCGTCGATGCGGATCGCCCCGCCCTCGGTGTCGAAGAAGCGCAGGATGAGGTTCACCAGCGTCGACTTGCCCGCGCCCGAGCGCCCGACGAGCCCGACCTTCTCGCCGGGGCGGATGGTGAGGGCGACGTCGCGCAGGCCGCCGGTGCCGCGGCCGTAATGGTGGCTGACATGGTCGAGCTCGATCCGGCCTTCGGTCACGTTCAGCTCGGCGGCGTCGGGGGCGTCGGTGAGCGCGATGGGCTGGGCGATGGTCTCCATGCCCTCGCGGATGATGCCGAGATTGGTGAAGAGCGACGACAGCGCCCACATGATCCAGCCGGTCATGGCGTTGAGCCGCAGCGTGAGGGCCGTGGCCGCGGCCACCGTGCCGATGGTCGCGCCGCCCTGCCCCCAGAGCCAGATCGCGAGGCCGATGACCGCGACGATCAGGAAGCCGTTGATCAGCGTCAGGCCGAGATCCATCAGGGTGATGATCCGCATCTGGGCGGCGAAGGTCTTGCGGCCGTGCTCGATGGCCTCGCCGGCATAGGCCTCCTCGGATTTGGTGTGCGCGAAGAGCTTCACCGACTGGATGTTGGTGTAGCTGTCGACGATGCGCCCGGTGATCTGCGAGCGGGCATCCGAGAACGCCTTCGAGGCGACGCCGACGCGCGGCACCGTCCAGGCCACCAGCCAGACATAGAGCCCGAACCAGATCACCAGCGGGATCGCGAGGCGCAGGTCGATGTCGCCGAGGAGCCAGAGCGCGCCGACGAGGTAGATCGCCGAATAGACCAGCGCGTCGAAGGTCTGGAACGCCGCCTCGCCCACCGCGGGGGCCGTCTGCATCACCCGGTTGGCGGTGCGCCCGGCGAAGTCGTTCTGGAACCAGGTCACCGACTGGCGCAGCACATGGCGGTGGCTGCGCCAGCGCACCAGCGTGCCGACATTGGGCATGATCGACTGGTTGAGCAGCGCCGCACTCAGGGTCTGGGCGAGCGGGCGCAGCAGGAGCACGAAAGCCGCGACGAGGATGAGCTCGAAGCCGTGCTCGGTCCAGAAGCCCTCGGGCCCGGCCTCGGCGAGCATGTCGACGAGGCGGCCCGCATACCAGATCAGCCAGATCTCCACGAGGCCGACCGCGAAGATCGAGGCCACGGTCCAGAGCATCACGCCGCGCGCCGGGCGCAGATAGGCCATGAGGAACGGCCACAGCCGGTCGGGCGGCGTGTTCTCCTCGGCGTAGGGGGTGTACGGGTCGACGAGCGACTCGAAATAGCGAAACATCGCGGCAATCTCTGCAGGTTCAGGAGCACCATGTAGGTGCGTCCGGGGAACTGAACAGCCCGAGGGTCCGGAGGAAAGCTCCGGAAGGTCGGATCTGCCGGCCACATTATATCGCAGCGAGGCCGGCCCGTAACCCCGCAAAGCCCCGGACTGGCCCGCGCGGGCCATCGCATTACCTGAAGGCGCGCAAGACGATCCGGAGAGCGCCATGAACCCGCCTGCCGCCATGCCGATCAGCCGATCCGAGGATGCGGCCGCCACTCCGGAGTTGAGCACCGCCGCCGCATCCACGACGCTTGGCCATCTGCGGGACGCGGTTGCGATGATCGATTCGGAATTCGGCACCGGCTTCGCCCGGGCGCATCCCGAACTGGTCGCGAGCCTCGTGCAGGCCAGTGTTCTGGAGAACCTCCACGCCACGGGCCGCGAGGTGCATGCCGAGGCGATGGCGCTGGCGAGCCGGGTGTCGCGCGAGACCAACGAGACGCTGCTGAAGCTCAAGCCGCGCATCTTCGGCTGACTGGACCTCCCCGGTGCCTTTGCTTACTCAGGGATCGCCACAGGGAGGCGAGACATGAGTGCACCGAGCATCGACGAGACCCACAAGGCGCGCGCCGCGGCCTGGTTCACGCGCCTGCGCGACGACATCTGCGCCGCCTTCGAGGCGCTCGAGGATGCCCAAGGTTCCGGCCCCTTCGCGGATCTGCCGCCGGGCCGGTTCGCGCGCAAGGAGACCCGGCGGGCCTCCGAGGGCGAGGAGGATGCCGGCGGCGGCATGATGTCGGTGATGCGCGAGGGGCGGGTGTTCGAGAAGGTCGGCGTGAACGTCTCGGCGGTCTACGGCACGCTGGGCGAGCAGGCGCAGAAGAGCCTCACCGCGCGCCATGGCATTCCCGGGTTGGCCGATGATCCGCGCTTCTGGGCGAGCGGGATCAGCCTCGTCGCCCACATGCGCTCGCCGCACACGCCGGCGGTGCACATGAACACGCGCATGTTCTGGACGCCGGAGGCCTGGTGGTTCGGGGGTGGCTCGGACCTCAATCCGATGATCGAGAATGCCGGGGATACCGCGTTCTTCCACGATGTGCTGCGAAGGCCTGCGATGCCCACGATCCGGAGTATTACCCGCGCTTCAAGCTCTGGGCGGACGAGTATTTCATGATCAAGCACTGGAACGAGCCGCGCGGCGTGGGCGGCATCTTCTACGATGATCTGTGCACCGGCGACTGGGAGGCGGATTTCGCCTTCACGCAGGATGTCGGCCGCGCCTTCCTCGATGCCTTCGTGCCGGTGACCGAGCGGCACATGGCCGAGCGCTGGACCGACGCCGAGCGCGAGATCCAGCTGGTCAAGCGCGGCCGCTACGCCGAGTTCAACCTCGTCTACGACCGCGGCACGCAGTTCGGTCTGCAGACCGGCCACAACCCCGAGGCGGTGCTGATGAGCCTGCCGCCGGTGGCGAAGTGGCCGTGAGGTCGGTCCATCCGGAAGACCGGATCACCGCGTCGCTGAGTTGGCCGGAATCGTTGTCGGCGAAGCCCAAAGGGGTGCGAGACTGCTCGCTGTCGTTCGCAGAAGTCACCGGCACTCGAGGCCGCGCCACAATAGAGGGCGCGCCCTTGCAGAACGTACGATCCGGCCTGGTCGGAGCTTGGAGCTCGACAGATGATCCGGAAACGGTCCGTCATGCGGATATCGGCCCCGCGCCGCTGCGTCTCGATCGCTGATCGAACGCGAGGTCGCTCGTGACCTCGGCAGTCGGGCCCGTAGGCCATGGCCTCGGATTGTGACACGAATGTGGCCGTGCCTATCACAGCCCCGTCCGACAGCATTCCGATCTGGCCGATGGCCGGCAGGGTCGGCGGGCCGAAGAGCCGCCGATTCGAGCGTCACCTCGGTACGAGTGGAACGGAGCAAACTCCAAGAAACTAGGCCTTGCTGTTGTCGAGGTCGGACATAGACGCAGGAAGCGAGACCGCCTCGCAGCCCTGCGGGGCTGTGAAACGTGCGGTTCCCGGATAAGGTACGATACCGCCGGTCTTGCGTTCCACCCTGACACGCGGCGAGAATAAGCAGAACTCGCAGGATCGATAAAGCTGGCTTGTACGGCGTTCGGCACGGCAGGTCTCACAAGCAGGACTGAGAAAATATTAATATTCGAATGCATTTTAACATGATGCGCCTTCCTGATCAACATGCGGTCCGAACATGACGCGAGGTGCTTCGGAAAGCCGCATCGCCATTCTCGGCTGGGGTTCGCTGTTGTGGGACCTCGACGATCTTGCGGCGAAGGTCGACGGCCCCTGGCTGCGGCGGGCCGGGCCGCGGTTGCCGATGGAATTCAGCCGGATCAGCCCGAAGCGGAAGATGGGCCTCGTGCTCTGCCTCGACCCGGCCGACGGTACCGGCTGCGCCACCCATGCGATCCGGTCGCGGCGGCAGCGATCCGGAGGCGAGCCGGGCCGATCTCGCCGCGCGGGAGCGCGCGCCGCTGCACCGGATCGGCTGGGCGGATGCGGACGGGCGGGGCGAGAGCCGGCTTCCGGAGGTGATCGCCGCGGTGGCCGGCTGGTGCCGGGAGGCGGGCTGGCAGGCGGCGGTCTGGACCGATCTCGAGCCGAATTTCCGCGAGACCACCGGGGCGGGCTTTTCGGTCCCGGCGGGCAAGGACGTATCTGCGCGGGCTCGGCGCCGAGAGCCTGCCGGAGGCCGTGCGCTACATCCGCAACGCGCCGCCGACCACCCGCACCAAGCTGCGCCGGTCGCTCGCCGTCGACCCCTGGTGGCGCGAGATGCACCGCCGGGAGCGCACCGGGTCTCACATCGCGTAGAAGAATTCCTCGCGGATGATCCGGCCGTCGGCATCGGTGGTATAGACACCGATCTCGTGCATCTTGCTGCGCTGGCCGCTGGCGCGATGGGTGGCGTCCATGTCGAAGATCAGCGCGAAGCGGTCGTCGCCATGCGGGTGCGGGCCGTCCACCGAGCCGCCATGCACCTCGAAATTCTCCGCCCACCAGACATGCTTGCCGCGGATCCCCTCGATGCCGACGGTCTCGCGCGGCCCGCCGCCCTCCTGCGCCACGGATTCCACCGAGACGGCGTCGGGGTGGTAGAGCTCGTCGAGCCCCCTGGCCTCCTGCTGCGTCCGGCAATACTCCACGAGCTTGTCTGCTGTCGCCAGCATCGCGTCTCTCGACATGGTCGGTCTCCCCCTGAGTGTCCGGCGAGCCTAAACCCGCAGCGGCGATTCGCTCAATCGGCGCCGGGCAGGGCGAGCAGCGCCGCGCGGTCATGGCCGAAATCCGAGGCGATCCACGCGGCTTCGAGCCGGGCGAGTTCGCGGCCCAGCGCCGGGCCGGCGAGGGGCGCGAGATCGGCGGCCCGGAGCGGAAAGCGGGCGGCGGCGCCGCGGGCGATCTCCGCTTCCAGATCGGCCGGGAGCGCTGTCGCTTCCCGCGCGGCGGCGATCAGCGCGGCATCGCGGGCGGCCTCCGCGCCGACGCGGTAGGCGGCTTCGGCGGGCGACCAGCCGCCGGCAAGCGCCGTGCGGATCGCCTCGCGCGCACGGTTGTCGGCCTTCGAGAGCCTGAGCCGGTCGGACCAGTCCGCGCCGTCGCCGAGGAGCGCAAGGCGGCGCGGCCAGCGGGGCGGAGCCGCCGATGCCGCTTCGCGTGCGACCAGCGCGGGCATCGCGGCGGGATCGGCGCCCGGGAGCACCGTCTCGAGGATGGCGGTCTCGGCCATCGCCGCGAGGGCCGGGGCCGGGTCGGGGGCTGCGAGCAGCTTGGCGATCTCCGCCCCGATCCGCTCGCGCGAGAGGGTCTCGAGGCCCTCGCGGGCACTGGCGCAGGCGGCGAGACCCTGCACGTCGAGCCCCTCCTGCGGATGGCCGTACCAGGCGAAGAACCGGAAGAAGCGCAGGATGCGCAGGTAATCCTCGGCGATGCGCGCCGCCGGGTCGCCGACGAAGCGCACGTGCCCGGCCTCGAGGTCCGGGAGGCCGCCCAGGGGGTCGATCAGCGTGCCGTCGGGCCGGGCATAGAGCGCGTTCATGGTGAAGTCGCGCCTTGCTGCATCCTCGGCGAAGTCGCTGGAGAAGGCGACGGTCGCGTGGCGCCCGAAGGTCTCGACATCGCGGCGGAAGGTGGTGACCTCGAAGGGACGGCCGCCGGCCACCAGCGTCACCGTGCCGTGGGCCAGGCCGGTCGGCACCGATTTGAGCCCGGCCGACTTCGCCAGGGCCATCACCGTCTCGGGCGGCGCGTCGGTGGCGAGGTCGAGATCGGTCACCGGCTGGCCGAGCAGGGTGTTGCGCACGCAGCCGCCGACGAAGAGCGCGCGGTGGCCCTGCGCGGTCAGCGCGTCGCAGACCGCGACGGTCTCGGGGGCGGCGAGCCAGTCGGCGGCGAGCCGGGTCACGGGCCCGGTCATGGCGCGCGCATCCGGTCGGCCAGCGTGCGGATCATCCGCGCCGTGGCGCCCCAGATGTAATGCGGTCCCCAGGGGATCGCGTAATAGGAGCGCCACTGGCCGTTCCAGCGGCGGCGGTGCTGCTGGTGGTTGGCCGGATCGAGCACGAAGGCGAGCGGCACCTCGAAGACCTCGTCGACCTCGTTGCGGTCGGGGCGCGGATGGAAGCGCTCGGCCACCAGCCCGACGAAGGGGGTGACGTTGAACCGCGTCACCGTCTCGTGCCGGTCGAAGGTGCCGAGCACCTCGACATCGCCGGGCTCGAGCCCGATCTCCTCGCGGGCCTCGCGCAGGGCGGTGGCCTCGTCGTCGATATCGCCCGGATCGCGCTTGCCGCCGGGAAAGGCGATCTGGCCGGGATGATGCGCGAGCTTCGTGGTGCGCCGGGTCAGGATCAGGCTGAGCGAGGGGCCGCGCTCGACCAGCGGCACCAGCACCGAGGCCGGGCGCAACAAGGGCGGCGCGAGCGGGCGGGCCGCCGGATCGAGGTCGTAGTCGGACGACACCCGGTCGGGCGCGACCAGCGCCTGCTGGATGCGGTGGATGTTGATTTCGTGGCGATCCATGGGGGACAGATGGCGCGCAATGCGGGGGCGTGCAAGGCCAAGAGCGGCGGCGGGCCGCGCCGGTTGCGCTTGAACCGACCGGACGATCCGGTAAGAAGTCATGAACAATTCTGCGAGGATCGTCCGCGGCCTCCGGGTTTCGTGACGGTTCGACGACAAGAATGCCGGGCGCGCAGGTGATCCGGGACCAACAGGAAGAGGGCGCCATTGACCGTTGACGTTCCCCGACCGGCCCTGCCGATCCGCATGCCGACAGGCCGGCCATGACGGCAGGCCCCTGGCGCTACATCCCGGCGATTCTCGCCACCCTCGTCACCCTCTGGTTCGCGCAGTTCATCGGCCCGGTCTCCCATGGCGAGATCCCCGAATGGGTGTATCCCTGGGCGCCGTCGCTCGGCGTCGAATTCGCCTTCCGCCTCGACGGGCTGTCGCTGGCCTTCGCGCTGCTGATCTCGGGCATCGGCGCGATGGTGTTCCTCTATGCGGCGACCTATTTCGAGAACGACCGGCGGCTCGGCTCGCTCCTGCTCACGCTGATGGCCTTCGCGATCTCGATGCTGGGGCTGACGGCGGCCGATGATGCGGTGACGCTCTTCGTGTTCTGGGAGGGCACGACGATCACCTCCTGGCTGCTGGTCGGCTTCGACCACGAGAAGGAGAAGTCGCGGGCCGCCGCGCTCCAGGCGCTGCTGATCACCGGGTTCGGCGGGCTCGCGCTGTTCGCGGGCCTGCTGGTGATGGGCGATATCGCCGGCACCTTCCGGCTGTCGGAAATGAACGCGATGGGCGATCTCTTCAAGGCGCATGCGCTCTATCCGGTGATCTTCGGGCTGGTGATGCTCGGCTGCTTCACCAAATCGGCGCAGTTCCCGTTCCATTTCTGGCTTCCCGGCGCGATGGCCGCCCCGACACCGGTGAGCGCCTATCTGCATTCGGCGACCATGGTGAAGGCCGGCGTCTACCTGATCGCGCGGCTCACGCCGGCGCTCGGCGGCACGGAGATCTGGGTCTGGACGCTGGTGCCGGTGGGCGCCTTCACGATGATCCTCGCCTCGGTCTGGGCGCTGCGGCAGACCGACCTGAAGCTGATGCTGGCCTACACGACCGTGATGGGCCTGAGCATGATGGTGATGCTGCTGGGCACCTCCTCGCCGATGGCGGTGACCGCGGCGATGACCTTCCTGCTGGTCCATGCCTTCTACAAGGCCGCCCTGTTCCTTTCGGTCGGCATGATCGAGAAGGGCGCGGGCTCGCGGGAATACCCGGCCGTGGCGGGGCTCGCGCGCGCCATGCCGCTCACCACCACGGTGATCGCGCTCGCCGCGCTGTCGATGGCCGGCTTCCCGCCGACCTTCGGCTTCATCGGCAAGGAGATCATCTACAAGAGCACGGAATATTCCGTCATCAGCCCCGTGGCCGTGGCCGCGGCGGCGCTGATCGCCAATGCGCTGATGGTGGCCTGCGCGGGCATGGTGGCGATCCGGCCGTTCTTCTTCGCGAAGCGGCGCAGCCCCAAGGACATGCCGCGCGACCCGGCCTGGGGCCTGCGCGTCGGGCCGATCATTCTCGCGACGCTCGGGCTGCTGATCGGGCTCTTTCCGTGGCTGATCGATCATTCGATCGTGCTGCCGATGGTCACCGCGGTGTCGGGCGTCACCGAACTGCCGATCCACTTTGCGCTCTGGCACGGCGTGAACGCGGCCCTGATCCTCAGCCTCGTGACCTTCGCGCTCGGCTTCGTGCTCTACCTGCTGCTGAACGTCCTGCGGGACGGGCTGATCTCGGCCGAAAGCTGGGTGCCGCGCACCGAAGGCTGGTATGACGGCATGCTCAAGCTGATCGCCGGCCTCGCGGCGGGCGTGACCGCCGACATCCAGAACGGGCTGATGACGAGCTATCTGCGGCGGACCTTCCTCGTGATGGGCGCGCTGATCTGGCTCGCGCTCCTGACCTCGACGCCGACCTGGCCGGACTTCCGCCTCTCGAACGAGCTCATCGACTGGACGATCTTCGCGCTGATCACCGCCTCGATCGTCGTGGTGATCCGCACCGAATCGCGGCTGACGGCGATCACGGCGCTGGGCGGGCTCGGGGCGGGCATCGCCATCATCTTCGTGGTCTACGGCGCCATCGACGTCGCGATGACCCAGCTCTTCGTCGAGATCCTCGTGGTGATCTTCCTCGCCATCGCCATGGTGCGGCTGCCCGCATCGGGCGGCGTGCCGTTCAGCGCGCGCAACGCCGCCGTCGCGGCCTTCCTCGGGATCTCGGTGACCGGCTCGCTGCTGATGGTGCTCGGCGGTGACCTCGATCTGAACCTCACGACCTTCTTCGAGAACACGAGCTACCCCGAAGCCTACGGGCGCAACATCGTCAACGTGATCCTCGTGGACTTCCGCGGCTTCGACACGATGGGCGAGATCGCGGTGGTGGTGATCGCCGCGGTGGCGGCCATCGCGGCGCTGAAGGCCGGACGAAAGGCGGTGGGCCGATGAATTCCATCATCCTGACAACGGCGACGCGGCTGCTGTTGCCGCTGATCCTCCTGCTCGCGGTCTTCGTGTTCTACCGCGGCCACAACGAGCCGGGCGGCGGCTTCATCGGCGGGCTTCTGGCGGCGGTGGCCTTCGCGCTCCTGGAAAAGGCGCAGGGCATCCATGTCGCCCGCGAGGCGCTGCGCTTCCGGCCGCAATCCATCGCCGCCTTCGGGCTGGGCTGCGCGCTCACCGCCGGCATCTGGGGGGCGATCGCCTACGGCTATTTCCTCAAGGGCGTCTGGCCGCTCTACAGCTTCGACGCCGAGGGCAACAAGTCGGGGCTGCCCTTCGGCTCGATCTTCCTCTTCGATCTCGGCGTGTTCCTCGTGGTGCTCGGCTCGGTCTGCGGCATCCTCTTCGCGCTGGAGGAAGTGGTGGCCGACGAGCCCGACCTCGACGAGGAGGACCGCTGACATGGAGATCATGATCGCCGTCCTCGCGGGCCTGATGGTCGCCGCCGGCGCCTATCTGATGATGAGCGGCAAGACCCTGCCCTATCTCTTCGGGCTCACGATGATCTCGAACGCCGCCAACCTCATCATCTTCGCCTCCGGACGGCTCACCTTCGGCAAGCCGCCGCTGGTGCCCGAGGGCGAGAAATACATCCACGACGTCTCGAACGCGCTGCCGCAGGCGCTGATCCTGACGGCGATCGTGATCGGCTTCGGCCTTCTGGTCTTCGCCCTGACGCTGGCCTACCGCTCCTACTTCGTGCTCGGCACCATCGCGATGGACGACATGCAAAGCTCGGAAGCGGACGAAAGGAACCCGACCTAGTGCTCCTGTTCTGGCCGCTCGTCATTCCGTTCTTCACGGCCGTGCTGTGCCTGCTGGCCTGGCGCTCGACCGAGATGCAGCGCGGCATCTCGCTGCTGGGCTCCATCGGCCTGCTGGTGGTCGCGGTGATGATCATCACCCGGGTCTCGGCCGTGGGCACCTTCGCCGAACAGGCCGGCGGCTGGCCCGCGCCTTTCGGCATCAGCATGGTGGCGGACTGGCTCTCGGCGGTGCTGGTGCTCCTGACGGCCATCGTCGGCGTGGCGGTGGTGGTGTTCAGCTTCACCGATGTGACCCGCGAGGAGGAGCATTTCGGCTTCCACCCGCTGATCCAGGCGCTGCTCGCCGGCATCTGCGGCGCGTTCCTCACCGGCGACATCTTCAACATGTATGTCTGGTTCGAGGTCATGCTGATCTCGTCCTTCGGCCTCCTGGTGATCGGCGGCGGCCGCGAACAGCTCGACGGCGCGGTGAAATATGTCGGCCTCAACCTGATCGCCACGGTGGCCTTCATCGCCGGGGTGGGCCTGCTCTACGGGGCGACCGGCGCGCTCAACATGGCCGATCTGCATCTGCGCCTCGCCGAGCGCGAGACCGATGCGGCGGTGCGCGCCGCCGCGGCGTTCCTGCTCTTCGCCTTCGCCTCGAAGGCCGCGCTCTTCCCGCTCTATTTCTGGCTGCCGGCCTCCTACCACACCCCGGCCTTCGCCACCTCGGCGCTGTTCTCGGCGCTGCTGACCAAGGTCGGGGTCTATGCGCTGATCCGGGTCTTCACGCTGGTCTTCCCGACCGGTGACGCGATCCTGATGTCGATCATGATCTGGGGCGGCGTGCTGACCATGCTTGCCGGCGTGCTCGGCGCGCTCAGCCAGAATTCGGTCCGCCGGGTGCTCGGCTATTCGGTGGTCTCGTCGATCGGCTTCATGATCCTCGGCCTCGGCATCGGCACGCCCATCGCGCTCGCCGGGGCGGCCTTCTACCTGTTCCAGGACATCCTGGTGAAGGCGAGCCTGTTCTTCTCCGCCGGCATCGCCACGCGGCTCACCGGCTCCGAGCTCTTCGAGCGCTCGGGCGGGCTCTGGCGCGCGCGGCCGTGGTTCTCGATCCTGTTCCTCGTCGCCGCCCTGGCACTCGCCGGCGTGCCGCCGTTCTCGGGCTTCTGGCCGAAGCTCCTGCTGGTGCAGGCGACGCTCGGCATCGGCTCCTGGGGGCTCACCCTCGCGGTGCTCGGCACGGGGCTTCTCACGCTCTTCGCCATGGGGCGGATCTGGGCGGCGATGTTCTGGGGCGCGCATCCCGAGGGCGATTACGCCATCACCGGCCGGGTCGATGGCTGGACGCTGGCCGCCCCCGTGGTGCTGACCTTCATCGTCATCCTGATCGGCGTGCAGCCGGCCCCCTTCATCGAGGTCTCGCAGGCGGTCGCCGCTCAGCTTCTCGATCCGACAGGCTACGTCGAAGCGGTTCTGGGGGTGCCCGAATGAGTTTCATCAAGCGCAGCTGGGCGATGCTGGTGCTCTTCGTGCTGTTCCTGTGGGATCTGATGGTCTCGAGCGTTCAGGTGGCCCGCGCCGTGCTCTCGCCGCGCGACATCACGCAGCCGCGCTTCGTGACCATCCCGCTCAACACCCGCACCGATGCCGGGATCACGATGACCGCGAACTTCATCTCGCTCACCCCGGGCACGCTCACCGTTGACGTGAGCGACGACCGCACGACACTTCTGGTGCATGACCTGCTGGCCGGCGGGTCGAGCGAGGAGACGCGGGCCGGCGTCCATGGCGGGATCGAGAAACGCGTGATGAGGGTGACCGAACCATGATCATCGAATTGGCCGTCTCGGGCGTCCTCGGCACCGCGCTGGCGATCACCATGCTGATGGTCATCCTCGCCCTCTTCGCGGCGGCCTACCGGCTGATGGTGGGCCCAACCCTGCCCGACCGCGTGGTGGCCCTCGACATGGTGTCGATGCTGCTCGTGGTGTTCCTGGTGCTCTTCAAGATGATCAGCGGCATCAACGCCTACATGTATGCCGCGATCGGGCTCGCGCTGATCTCCTTCCTCGCCACGGTGGCCTTCGCCCACTACATCGAGCGCAATCAGGAGACCGACGATGATTGAGTGGATCGCCGCGATTCTGTTCGTCTCGGGCGGCTTCTTCTGCCTGATCGCCGGGATCGGCATCATCCGCCTCAACGACGTGTTCTCGCGCATGCATGCCGCCACCAAGGCCGGCACGCTCGGCCTCGCGCTGATCTGCGTCGGCGTGATGCTGACGGCGGATAGCTGGCTGAAGGTGGCCGAGGCGCTCTTCGTGTTCCTGTTCATGATCGCCAGCAACCCGGTCGGCGCCCATCTCATGGGCCGCGCCGCCTTCCGCACCCGCAGCCCGGTCGATCCGCGCACCCAGCGCGACGACGACGCGGTGATGTTCGAAGGACAGCGCCGGAGCTGAGCCGCAGGGGCTCAGCGAGGCAGGCGCGCGGGCCTCAGGCTCAGCGGTCGACGAGCCTGTTGCGGATGCGGCGGACCATGTACCAGACCAGCCCGATCACCGGCAGGGTCAGGAGCGCCAGCATCGTGGCCTTCGAGATGCCGACCCGCTCGCCCAGGGGGGCGACCAGCCCGGCGGCGAGGTTGACGGCGTAGTAGCTGATCGCGACCACCGACAGGCCCTCGACGGTTTCCTGCAGGCGCAGCTGCATCGCCGCCCGGCGGTCCATCTGGTGCAGGACCTCGGTGCTCTGCTCCTGGTTCTCCACGTCGACCCTTGTGCGCAGCAGATTCGCCGCGCGCTCGGCCCGCGCCGAGAGCTCGTCGAGCCGGGCCTTCGAGGAGCGGCAGGTGCGCATCGCCGGATCGAAGCGGCGCATCATGAACTCGCCGAACATCTGCCAGTCGCGCTCGCGGGTCTCGCGCAGCACGGCGATGCGCTGGGTGACGATCGCCTCGTAGGCCTGGGCCGCGCCGAAGCGGAAGGCCGAGGCCGACGAGAGGCTCTCGATCTCGGCCGAGATCCGCAGGAGCCGGTCCAGCGTCTCGCTCTCCTGCCCGGCGCCTTCCGCCATGCCGGCGACGCAATCGGAAAGCTCCCGGTCGAGCACCACCACCTTGGCGGCCACGTCGCGGGCGACCGGCAGGCCGAGCATCGCCATCGACTTGTAGTTCTCGAGCTCGAGGAGCCGCTGGACCAGCCGCCCGAGCCGGGTCTGGTCGACCCCGGGGCGGCAGAGCACCAGAAAGCGGGTATGCCCGCGCGTATCGATGCGGAAATCGCCCGCGACCAGCGCCGCATCGCCGCCCACCCGGCTCACCGCGAGGCTGTCGGCGACGAAGCGGCCCTTGAAGCGGGTCTCCAGCTCCTCGCCGAACCGGTCGGGCTCGACCGTCTCGATATGCACGATCGACGAGGTCAGCACGACGCCCGGCATCTCGGCCAGCCAGTCGGAGGGGAAATAGCGCGACAGATCGCCGTCGAACGGATCGCCGTCGGGTTTCGGCACGAAGAGCGTGTAGGAGACGAATTCGGTGTGGATCTCCCATTTCAGCACCCGCCCGGCGATCTCCCCGCTGTAATGGATCGCGTCGGGGGCGGGGTGCGGCGCGCCGTTGCGTTCCAGCAGCGCCACCAGATGCGCGCGGTCCATGTTGCGGTCGCGGTCGACGGCCTTGGACGCCGGCTTGATGGCGAGGCAGATCGCGAGGCAGGGCGGCTCGATATCGGGAAACGGCCGTGCATGCAGCTCGTTCGAGAGCTCGTAGCGTCGGGGATGATCCTTCAGCGGCAGTTTCATCGGGCCGGTCTCCGTCATGGGCGCCTGCCCGACAATGGCACAGACTGGCGGAATTGAAACGGCTTTTGTGCAATGCAGCACCGGCAGCCCGTCCGGCCCGCGCCGCTCATTCCGCAGCCTGCGCCGGCGGTTCGTCGTGATCGAACTCCACCGCCTCGAGCCGCCGCGCCCGGCTCAGGCTGCGCTCGGCGGAGATGCCGATCTCCTCGATATCCTTCGCCGCCTGCCCGAAATGCCGCTGCAGGTTCTCCACCCGGCCGGCGAGGCGCGCCACATCCCGGTGCAACAGGCCGAGCTCGCGGCGGATCGCGTGCGCCTCGGCCCTGAGCCGCGTGTCCTTCAGCACCGCGCGCAGCGTGTGGAGCGTCGCCATGCAGGTGGTGGGCGAGACGATCCAGACCCGCAGATCGAAGCCCTCGCGCACCACATCGGCGAAATTCGCGTGCAGCTCGGCATAGACCGCCTCCGAGGGCAGGAACATCAGGGCCCCTTCCGCCGTCTCGCCCTCGAGGATGTATTTCTCCGCGATGGCCTTCAGATGCACCCGCACCGCCGCGCGCAGCTTGCGCTGGGCCTCGGATTTCTGCGCCGGGGTCTCGGCGGCGACCAGCGCCTCGTAGGCCTCGAGCGGGAACTTCGCGTCGATCACGATCGGCCCCGGCGGATGCGGCATCAGGATGAGGCAGTCGCAGCGCGTGCCGTTCGAGAGCGTCGCCTGGAAGCTCACCGCATCGGGCGGCAGCGCGCGGGTGACGATCTCGCGCAGCTGGATCTCGCCGAAGGCGCCGCGGGTCTGCTTGTTCGACAGGATGTCCTGCAGCCCGAGCACATTGCCCGACAGCTCCTCGATGCGGCCCTGTGCGCGGTCGATGATCTCGAGCCGGGCCTGCAACTCGCCGAGCGAGCGCGCCGTGCGCCGGGCATTGAGCCCCAGATTCTCGCCCAGCGTCTCGCTCACCTCCGCCAGCCGCCGCTCGAGCGCCTCCGCGGTGCGGGCCTGGGCGGCCGCCTGCGCCTCGGCCACATGGGTGATGCCGCCGTGGAGCTGGTTCTGGCCGTCGTTGAGCGCCCGCACCGCCCCGTCGAGATCGGCGATATGCCGCGCCAGCGGCTCGGTCGCCCGGGCCGAGCGGGCCAGCGCGCGCAACAGCAAAAACGCGAAGACCAGCGCCGCCACGGCCGCCCAGAGCCGCGGATCGCCGAGCGACAGCGTCACTTCGCCAAGCGCGATCATCGCCGGCCGAACAACCGCTCGATATCGGCGAGGCCGAGGCTCACGAAGGTCGGCCGCCCGTGGTTGCAGGTGCCCGAATGCGGCGTGGCTTCCATCTCGCGCAGGAGCGCGTTCATCTCGGGCCCGCTCATGCGCCGGCCGGCGCGCACCGAGCCGTGGCAGGCCATCCGGCTCGCCACCGCATCGAGCCGCGCCTCCAGCCCGCCCTGCCCGTCGCCCTCTTCGAGCGCATCGGCGATGTCCGCCAGCAGCTTCGCGCCGTCCACCTCGCCCAGCAGCGCCGGGGTCTCGCGCAGGCAGAGCGCGTTGCCGCCGAAGGGCTCGATCACCAGCCCGAGCGCTTCGAGGTCCTCGGCGGCGTCCAGGAGACGCGCGGCGGCGCCCGCATCGAGCTCGACGATCTCCGGCAGCAGCAGCAATTGCCGCGCCACGCCCCGCGCCGCCCGCTCCGCCTTCAGCCGCTCATAGACGAGCCGCTCGTGCGCTGCGTGCTGGTCGACCACCACCATGCCGTCGCGGGTCTGGGCGATGATGTAGGTCTCGTGCAGTTGCGCCCGCGCGGCCCCGAGCGGCAGGTCTTCGGCATCGGCCCCTTCCGGCTCCGGGGCGGCTTCGGGCTCGACCCGCGCCGACCAGATATCGGCGGCGGCGAGCAGGCTCACCGACGGATCGGCCGGCCGGTGCCGCGCTGCCGTCCAGCCCGAACTGCCCTGCGGGCGCAGCGCCGGGGCGGCGCCTTCGGCCCGGAAGGCCCCGAGCATGCCCATCCCGGCGGAGGCAGCACCCCGATGCCCGGCCTCGGCCAGGGCCGCGCGGATCGCGCCGACGAGCAGGCCGCGCACCAGCCCCGGCTCGCGGAAGCGCACCTCGGCCTTGGCGGGGTGCACGTTCACGTCCACCACCTCGGGCGGACAGTCGAGGAAGAGGGCGGCGACCGGGTGGCGGTCGCGGGCCAGCACATCGCCGTAAGCCGCGCGCAACGCCCCGACCAGCAGACGGTCGCGCACCGGCCGGCCGTTCACGAACAGGAACTGCGCCACCGCAGCCCCGCGCGAATGGGTCGGCCGCGCCGCGAGCCCGGTGAGCCGGATGCCGTCGCGCTCCGCATCGATCATGAGCGCGTTCTCGACGAACTCCGCCCCGATGATCGCGCGAAGCCGCCCCCGCAGACCGTCGAAGAGATCGCCGGTCTCCGGATCGAGCCCCAGCAGGCGGCGCGGGGCGTCGGGGTCGGAGATGTCCGTCAGGCTGAAGCCGGTCTCGGGGGCGGCCATCGCCAGCCGGCGCACCACATCGCCGATCGCCTGCGCCTCGGCGCGGTCGGTGCGCATGAACTTGAGCCGGGCGGGGGTGGCCGAGAACAGCCCCTCGAGCTCGACCAGCGTGCCGCGCGCCAGCGCCGCGGGCCGGGGTCCGTCGGGGCAGAGGCCGCCCCGCACCCGCAGGCTGGCCGCCTCCTCGGCACCGGCGGCGCGGGAGGTCAGCGTCAGCTTGCCCACCGCCCCGAGCGAGGGCAGCGCCTCGCCGCGAAAGCCGAAGCTCAGGATGTTGGTGAGATCGGTGCCGTCGATCTTCGAGGTGGCGTGGCGCGCCAGCGCCAGCACCAGTTGGTCCGCGGCGATGCCGTGGCCGTCATCCGAAACCCGGATCAGCCGCTTGCCGCCATCGGCATAGGCGATGTCGATCCGCCGGGCGCCGGCATCGAGCGCGTTTTCCACCAGCTCCTTCACGGCGGAGGCCGGCCGCTCCACCACCTCGCCGGCGGCGATCCGGTTGGCCGCCGCATCGTCGAGCTGACGAATTCTGGGGGGATCACGCTTTATGTTGGGGCTGACAACGTTCATGCCCCAAGGTTTAGCAAAGCCGCGCGCGTCAATCCATGGTTAATTGGCGGTCGCGCACCCCGATGCAAAGCGAAAGCCGACCCGTCCTGCCCGGAGGGATCGGCCTTCAGCATCAGTGAGCATCACGAACGGCCGAGTTTCCCGCCCGGCCCGAAGCCGCCCTAATTCGTGGCTTCGACGCCCTGCGGCCGGCCGACCACGGTCCAGCTGAGCTGATCCGGTGCAAGGATGCGCTGCGCCACCCGGCGGATATCCTCCACGGTCACCGCCTCGACCAGCGCGTTGCGCTCGTTGACGTAATCGCGGTCGAGCCCGGCGGTCTGGAGCCCCAGAAGCTGCCCGGCGATGCTGCCGTTGCTGGCGAAGCGCAGCGGATAGGCGCCGGTGAGATAGCGCTTGGAGGCCTCGAGTTCCGCCTCGCTGACGCCCTCGGTGGCCATGCGCAGCCATTCGGTGCGCACAAGATCGATCGCCTCGGCGACGCGCTCGTTGGCGCTCGAGAACTGCCCGGCATAGAGCGCCCCGAAATCGCCGGGTGCCAGCCAGGTGTAGATGCCGTAGGTCAGGCCCCGCTTCTCGCGCAATTCTTCCGTGAGCCGCGAGCCGAAGCCGCCGCCGCCCAGCATGTGATCCATCACGAAGGCCGGGATGAAGTCCGGATCGTCCCGCGGAATGCCCGGCTGGCCGAACATCACCACCGATTGCGGGATGTCGAGGTCGATCACCTCCACCGAGCCGTCGAGCGCGGGTGCTGCCACTTCGGGCAGCGCCGGACCCGATTCGGGCAGCGCCCCGAACAGATCGTCGAGGATCGGACCCAGTTCCTCGGCGGTGATGTCGCCCACCACGGAAATCTTCAGCCGGTCCCGCACCAGCGCCGCTTCATGCGCCGCCTGCACATCCGCGAGGGTGAGGGACGCCATCGTCTCGGGCGTGCCGTCCACCGGGCGCGCGTAAGGGTGCCCCTCGAAGGCGCGGGCATAGAACGCCTCGCCGGCGAGCGTGTTGGGATCGGTCTCCTCCGAGCGCAGATAGGACACCATCTGGGCCTGTACCCGCGCGAAGGCCGCCGCGTCGAAGCGCGGTTCGGTCAGCGCGGCGGCGAAGAGCGCCAGGCTCTCGTCGCGGAATTCGGTGAGCATCTGGGCGGACACCGACACGTCGTCGCGCGACGACGAGAACCCGAACCGCGCCGCCACCGCCTCGCGGGCCTCGGCGAAACCGGTGGCGTCAAGCTCGCCCGCGCCCTCCTCGAGCAGCGCCGTCATCAGGCTGACCGCGCCCTCGCGGCCCTCGGCGTCGAGCACCGCTCCGCCCTGAAAGCTCGCCTCGATGGCCAGCATCGGGATCGAATGCTCCTCGTAGAGCCAGGCGGTGATGCCGCCGGGCGAGACGACTTCGGTGATCTCGATCTCGGCCCGGGCAGGCAGCGCCGCGAAAACCGCCAGCGCGCCCGCCGCCATGAAGGATGCAATGCGGCCCATCACTGGATCACCGGCGCGTCGGCATCCGGCGCCATCAGCCAGCCGGTCACCGAGCCTTCGGGGCGCAGCACCGCGGCCGCCGCGGCCTGGACCTCCTCCGCCGTCACCGCGGCCAGAAGCTCGGGCCAGGCGTCGATATCCTCGAGCGTCAGGCCGGAGGTCAGCGCAGAGCCCACCTCGCGCGCCCGGCTCTGGATCTCGTCGAGCTGGTAGATCTCCGCCGCCCGGATCCGGGTCTTCACCCGCTCGAGCTGGGCCGGGTCCGGCCCTTCGGCGACGAAGCGCGCGAGCAGCGCATCCATCCGCGCCTCGGCCTCGGCGAGGCTCGTGCCGGCGGCCGGCACCACGTAGAGATTGAAGCTCTGGGTATCGAGCCCCTGCCCGCCATACCAGGCCCCGGCATCCACCGCGATCTTCTCGTCGAGTTGCAGCGTGCTGCCCATCACCGAGGTGATCCCCGATCCACCCAGAAGCTCCGCCAGCACGTAGAGCGCCGCGGCCTCCTCCTGATCGCCGGCCCGGCGCTGCGGCGCGAGATAGGACCGCGCCACATAGGGCTGGCGCACCCGGGCGTCGCGGTACTCGATCCGGCGCGAGGCGCGGGGTTCGGGCTCCTGCGGGCGGATGCGCGGCGGGATGGCGTCGGAGGGCTCGAGGTCGCCGAAATGCTTCTCGGCCAGCGCCTGGACTTCCTCCACGGTCACGTCGCCGGCCACCACGAGGATGGCGTTGTTGGGCGCGTAATGCTGCTCGTAGAAGGCCATCGCCTTGTCGTAGGTGTACTCGGCGATCTCCTCCGGCCAGCCGATGATCGGGCGGCCGTAGGGGTGATTGAGATAGAGCGTCGCGCGCCGCTGCTCGCCGAACGGGCCGTTCGGCGAATTCTCCACCACCTGCCGGCGCTCCTCGAGCACCACGTCGCGCTCCGAGAGCACACCCTCGGGGGTGGGGTTCAGGTCGCGCATCCGGTCGGCTTCCATGCCCATCACCAGGTCGAGCCGGTCGGCGGCGATGCGCTGGAAATAGGCGGTGTAATCGGTCGAGGTGAAGGCGTTGTCGTCGCCGCCGTTCTCCGAGACGATCCGGCTGAACTCGCCGTCCGCCAGCTCGTCGGTCGCCTTGAACATCAGATGCTCGAGGAAATGCGCGATGCCCGACTGCCCCGCCGGCTCGTCGGCCGATCCGACCCGGTACCAGACCATGTTGGTGACCACCGGCGCACGGCTGTCCTCGATCACCACCCCCATCAACCCGTTGTCGAGGGTGAAGCTCTTGACGTCATCGGCGGGCGCCGCGACGGCGAAAGCGGGCGCGACGATCAGGGCGGCACCGAGGGCGGGAAGGAACTTCATGCGACACATCTCCGAAACCAATCGTCCCGGGACAATATCCCCCCGCCCGGCCGGATCAAGCCGGGGCCACGCAGAGGTGATCCGCCGCTACTCGACCCAGGGCACCCGCCAGCCGGTCAGCTGCGGGTTCGGCGGCCGCGGGCCCAGGGGCTCGTCGGCCATCACCGAGGGTGACGGGGCCGGCACCTCGACACCGCGGGCCCGCAAGTCGACGAAGGCCACCGGCGCATCGAGGATCTGGCCGCGATAGATCACCGCTTCCTTGTTCGGGGTGAACAGCCGTTCGAGCAGGCGTCCGGGGTTCGCGGCGCGGTATTCCGCGTCCTCGGTGGCCAGGACCGTGCGGATCTGCGGCGCGCCGGGTCCGACCCGGGCGGCGAGCGGCGCCCCGCTGACGGTGCGCACCTGGCCCGGCGTGCCCGTGAGCCCCGCGACGGCCAGCTCGCCCGGGTCGATGGCGACGCGGTTGCGCGCGCCCGGCGTCGGCGCCGGCAGGGCGGCGAGATCGGGCGGCATTTCCAGCGGCGCGGTCGGCAGCACGAGGAACTCGTCCGGCGTGCTCGTGACCCCCGAGGAGCGCAGCACGCCCGCCAGCCCGCCGCCCTCACAGCCCGACAGGGCGAGCGCCGCGATCAGCAGCCCGGCCCGGAACATTCTGGCGCTATTCGGTTGCGACATCTCGATCCCCGCTTGACGGCTTCGCTTCTAGCCCAAACCGCACCCCGCGTCACGCCCCGTCGCGCGAGGGCCCCGGCCCGTCATCGGCATGATCGCGCACGAAGACGAAGAGCACCACGACGCCGGCGAAGATCGCCGCATCGGCCACGTTGAAGGCGAAGGGATTGCGAAAGCCGCAACAGCTCATGTTGAGGAAATCCGCCACCGCGCCGTATTGCACCCGGTCCCAGACATTGCCGAGCGCGCCGCCGACCACCAGCCCCGCGCCCACCGCGGCACCGGTATCCTCGCGCTTCCGGAGCCAGACCAGCACCGCGACCACGATGGCCAGCGCCAGCGCGATCAGCACCCAGCGTCCGGCATCGCCCATGTCGAAGAGCCCGAAATTGATGCCGCGGTTCCACGCCATCGTGAGGTTGAGGAACGGATCGACCACCTCGATGAAATGGATGTTCTTCAGGTCGAGCACCTCGACGATCCAGAACTTCGACGCCCGGTCGAGCACGAAGACGATGGCGGCGATGGCGAGCGCGCGGGTCAGCATCAGGGCGCCCCTCCGGAGGCGGTTCGGTCGTGGCCGCGGACCCTAGGTGCGGCGCTGCGGCATCGCAAGCCCGGGCTCAGTGCCGGAAGTGGCGCATCCCGGTGAAGACCATCGCGAGCCCGGCCGCATCGGCCGCCGCGATCACGTCCGCGTCGCGCATCGAGCCGCCGGGCTGGATCACCGCCGTCGCCCCGGCCTCCGCGGCCGTCAGCAGCCCGTCGGGGAACGGAAAGAACGCATCCGAGGCCACCACCGAGCCCTTCACCGTCGGCTCCGCCAGCCCCAGCGCCTCGGCCATGTCGGCGGATTTGCGCGCCGCGATCCGCGTCGAATCCACCCGGCTCATCTGCCCCGCCCCGATGCCGACCGTCGCCCCGGCCTTCGCGTAGATGATCGCGTTCGACTTCACGTGCTTGGCCACCGTCCAGGCGAAGAGCAGGTCCGCCAGCTCCGCGGCCGAAGGGGCGCGCTGCGTCACGACCCGGAGTGCGGCCGGATCGAGCGCGCCGGTGTCGCGGTCCTGCACCAGGAGCCCGCCCGCCACCTGCCGGAACGCCAGTCCCGCCTTGCGCACATCGGGCAGCCCGCCGGTCACCAGCAGCCGCAGGTTCTTCTTCGCGGCGAAGACCGCCTCGGCCTCGGGCGTCACCTCGGGCGCGATCACCACCTCGGTGAAGATGCCGGCGATCTCCTCGGCGGTCGGCCCGTCGAGCAAGCCGTTGAGCGCCACGATCCCGCCGAAGGCCGAGGTCCGGTCGCAATCATAGGCCGCGCGGTAGGCGTCGAGCGCCGTGGCCCCGCGCGCCACCCCGCAGGGATTGGCATGCTTGATGATCGCCACCGCCGGCCCGTCGGCCGGATCGAACTCCGCCACCAGCTCGAAGGCCGCATCGGTGTCGTTGATGTTGTTGTAGCTCAGCGCCTTGCCCTGAAGCTGCCGCGCCGTCGCCACGCCGGGCCGCGCCGCCCCGTCCCGGTAGAACGCCGCCGCCTGATGCGGGTTCTCGCCGTAGCGCAGGCTCTGGGCCAGCGTGCCCGCGAAGGTCCGTCGCCGCGGCACCGCCTCGCCGATCGCTCCCGCCATCCAGGCCGACACCGCGCTGTCATAGGCCGCCGTGCGCCCGTAGGCGATCTGCGCGAGCCGCTGGCGGAAGGCGAGGCCCGTCGCGCCGTCCTGCGCCGCCAGCTCGTCCAGGAGCGCCGCGTAATCCTCCACATCGGTCACCACGCTCACGAAGGCATGGTTCTTCGCCGCCGCCCGCAGCATCGCCGGCCCGCCGATGTCGATGTTCTCCACGCAGGCGGCGTAATCGCCCCCCGCCGCCACCGTCGCCTCGAACGGATAGAGGTTCACCACCAGGAGATCGATCGGCAGGATGCCGTGTGCCGCCATCGCCTCCGCATGGCCGGCATCGTCGCGCAGCCCGAGCAATCCGCCATGCACCAGCGGGTGCAGCGTCTTCACCCGGCCGTCGAGCATCTCGGGAAACCCGGTGACATCGGCGACGTCGAGCACCGCGAGCCCGGCATCGCGCAGCGCCTTCGCGGTGCCGCCGGTCGAGATCAGCTCGACATCGCGCGCGGCCAGCGCGCGGGCCAGATCGACGAGGCCGGTCTTGTCGGACACGGAGAGAAGCGCGCGGCGGACCGGCACGAGATCGGTGGACATGAGACGAGGGACTCCCGAAAGCAGGGGGCCGGGCGTCAGGACACCTCCGCAGGCGCAGGCGCCGGCGCCTCGGCGGCGCGGCCGAATGACCAGATGACCTGCCCCAGATACTCGACCAGATCGGCGCGGACAACCACCTGCCGGGACGGCACGGGCGCGGCCGCGCGCGGATCGAACACCACGCTTTCCTCGAGTCCGATCTCGCCCCCCGCCGCGCGGAACATCCAGACCTCGCCCGAGGGCAGCGTCAGCATCACCACCTGCCGCACCGCGTCGTGCTCGGCCCCGATGCCGGGCGGCAGATGGAACCGCACCGCGAAATCGAGCGGCCCGTCACGGCTCGCGCGGTCATGCTGGGCCTGTGCGCGGGCATCGGGCACCGAGAGGATATCCTCGCCGCGCACCTCCGCGCCCCGCGCCTCGACGAAGATCCGCCGCTCGTGCAGCACCCCGTGGCTCGCCACGTAGCCGTCCTGGGTCGCCAGCAGCCATTGCCCGCTCGCATCCTGCGCCTGCCGGATCGACACCCGCGTCGGCCCCGGCTCGAGCCTTGCGCCGAAAGTGCGTGCGGCAAGACCGTGGCTCTCGATCCGCGCCGAGGAGCGCCCGTCGATCTCGAGCGCCGAATGCGCCGCGGTCTGGCGCGACAGGTCGGTCCAGTCGCCGCCGAACACCCGCCCCGGCCCGGCACTGATCACCAGGGGCTCGCGGTGCACGCTCATCTCGAAGGCCAGGGTGCTGGCATGGGCCTGCACCGCCGCGTCGCCCTCGGGCGGCAGCGCGCCGTCGAGCAGCAGCGCGACCCGCCCGCCCCCGAGCCGCGCATAGCCCATCGGCAGCTTCGGCTTGTCCTGCACGCCGATCCGAAGCTCGGCCAGCGCCTGGTCGATCCCGCCCGGATCGCCCGGCCCGCCGCCATGAAAACAGCCCAGCGTTCCGCCGCCGAGCCGAAGCTGGCGCAGCACCGGCACCGCCCGCACGATCGCCGCGAGATGGCCGTGCGGCGCCTGCTGCCCGGCATTCTCCAGCACCCGCGCGGTCCAGATCAGCAGCATCACCGCCTCGGCGAGTTCCTCCGGCGACCGGCTCGCCAGCCCGCCGGTCGGATCGATCACCGCCTCGGCCTCGGCCGCGAGGTCCGCCTTCGCCGCCTCGTGCCCGGCATGGGGCAGCGCCACGCCGCTCCAGACCAGCCCCGCCAGCGCCCTGAGCGTGTCGAGCCCCGGCGCGGCCCGGTCCCAGCAGGCATCGAGATAGCGCTGCTGCGACGCCAGCCCGCGCCAGAACCGGTCGGCCTGCGCCGCGTCGAGATCGGCGGTGAGCATGCGCGCATGGGCCGTCCAGCGCTTCGCCCGCCGCCCGGCCAGCGCCGGCGCCCAGCCCGGCCCGCCGCCCGCGCCGTAGCGCGCGATCCAGTCGAGCACCCAGGCCTGCGCCCGCTCGCGCGCCGCGCGATTGCCCAAGGCTCCGAGATCGTCGAGCCAGAGAAATCCCTGCCGCTCGGCCTCGAGCCGCGGATCGGGCAGCCGCGCCGCCCAGATCGTGTCCTCGCCCAGCGCCACCTCGTGACCGAGTGTCGTCCAGCGCCCCGCCACCATCGCGGCCCCGAGATCGGCATCGCCGAACAGCACCGGTTCGGGCAGGGTCTCCGCCGGCTCGGGCCGCGTGCCCAGCCGCGACCGGCTCGCCCGGATCCGGTTCTGCAGCGCCCGCGACGGCGCCGCGATGCGGTCGCCCAGAGCCTTGAGTGTCAGCGAGGATCGGGACATGTCCGGGGAGGTAACGCTCGAAAGATGAAATCCGCCCGCACCCTAGCCCGCAACCTCAAGGCGTGTCACGCGCCGTCGGCCCTGCGGCGCAGAAGTGCTGCATAAAAGCCGTCCATCCCGCCCCGCTCCGGCCAGAAATCCGGCCGCATCCGCAGCGCGCCGCCCTCCGCCGCCGCCTCCGCCGGCAGGCCGAACGCCGCCGGCGCGCAGGCCACCGGCGTCATCTCCGGATGCGCGGCCAGGAACGCCGCCACCTGCGCCTCGCCCTCCGCGGGCAGCAGCGAACAGGTGCCGTAAACGAGCCGCCCCCCCGGTTTCAGCCAAGCCGCGGCCCGCGCGAGCAGCGCCGCCTGCAGCGCCAGAAGTGCGGGCAGATCCTCCGCCCGGCGCAGATGCGGCAAATCGGGATGCCGCCGGATCGTGCCGCTCGCCGAACAGGGCGCATCCACCACGATCAGGTCGAACGCCGCCTCCGGCTCCCAGACCAGCGCATCCGCCGCGACGATCACCGCCGAAAGCCCCGTGCGCGCAAGGTTCTCCTCGAGCCGCGCCAGCCGCCGCCGCGACATGTCGAGCGCCGTCACCTCCGCCCCCCCCGCCGCAAGCTGCAACGTCTTGCCGCCGGGAGCGGCGCAAAGATCGAGCGCCCTGAGCCCGGCCACATCTCCCGCCATCCGCACCGGCACCGCCGCGGCCGCATCCTGCACCCACCACGCGCCTTCGCCGTAGCCCGGCAGCGCCGACACCTGGCCGGAAGCGGCCAGCCGCAGCGAGCCGGTCGGCAGAAGCTCGGCCCCCAGCGCCGCGGCCAGCGCCGCCGCCCCGGCCGGATCGCGCGGCGTGAGGTCGAGCGGCACCCGGCCCTGCGCCTGCGCCGCCGCGATCCCCGCCAGCGCCTCCGCCCCCCAGGCTTCACCCACCGGCCCGGCGATCCAGCCCGGCAGCCCGGCCTCCGGCGTCGCCTCCCAGAGCGCCGGCCCGGCCGCGGCAATCCGGCGCGCCACCGCATTCACCAGCCCCGCCACATGCCGCCCCTTGGGATGCCCGCGCACCAGCGTCACCGCGCCATCCACCGCCGCATGGGCCGGAATGCCGTCGACATTCAGCTCCGCCACCGCCAGCCGCAGCGCGTTGCGCGCATGTTTCGGCGGCATGCGCTCGACGAAGCCGGCGATCACCGCATCGATCCGCCCCAGATGCCGCAGCACCGACGCCGCAAGCGCCTGCGCCCGCGCCCGCTCCGCCGGGGCGAGCCGCGCCACCGGCCCGTCGGCAGCCGCCAGCTGGTCCCCGAGCGAGAGCCCGTGCTCCAGAACCCCGCTCACCAATCCTGCCGCCGCCCGCCGCGCCGCCGCCCCTGCGGGCGCGCTCACGCCCCGGGCCTGCGACCCGCCACCGGGATCGGGCTCGCCCGCACCGCCGCCCGGCCACCGCCGCCGCCGCCCGACGCCATCGCCTCGAGCGCCCGCACGCGGTTCTCGGTGCTCGGATGCGTCGCGAAGAGGTTGTCCATGCGCGCGCCCGACAGCGGATTGATGATGAAGAGCGGCGCCGAGGCCGGATTGCGCTCGGCACTCGCGATCTCCACCCGCCCGGCCTGCGCAGAGATCTTGCGCAGGGCCGAGGCCAGCGCCAGCGGCTGCCCCGAGATCTCCGCCCCCAGCCGGTCGGCGGAATATTCCCGCGTCCGGCTGATCGTCATCTGGATCAGCGCGGCCGCCATCGGCGCGAAGATCATCGCCACCAGCACGCCGACGAAGCCCATCGGATTGCGGTCGTCGCCCCGCCCGCCGCCGAAGAAGAAGCCGAACTGCGCGAGCATCGAGATCGCCCCGGCCACCGTCGCCGCCACCGTCATCGTCAGCGTGTCGCGGTTCTTGATATGCGCGAGCTCATGGGCGATCACCCCGGCGACCTCGTCGCGGTCGAGCACCCGCATCAGCCCCTGCGTCACCGCCACCGCGGCGTTCTCCGGGTTGCGCCCGGTGGCGAAGGCGTTCGGCTGGTCGGTGCGGATCACGTAGACCTTCGGCATCGGCAGATCGCCCGCTCGCGCCAGATCCGCCACCATCCGGTAGAGATCGGGCGCGCTGTCGGGGGTGACCGGCTCGGCATCGTGCATCTTCAGCACCAGCCGGTCCGAGTTCCAGAACGCGAAGGCATTGGTGCCCACCGCGAACACCAGCGCGATCAGCATCCCGCCCGTGCCGCCGATCATCCAGCCCACACCCATGAAAAGCGCGGTCATCGCCGCCAGCAGCATTCCCGTCCGGATCAGGTTCATCACACGTCCCACCCTTGCAGCCCGCCCCGCCGAAGGCATATTGTGCCTCCGAAGCCGGAGGAATGATATATGTCCAGCGAGCCCGAGGATAAAGATACCCGCATCGCCGCCGCCGCCGCCCGCGCGATCTCGGAGGCCGCGACCCGCCGCGCCAACGCGAAGCCCCTGAATCTCCCCAAGGAACTCGGCGGCCGCGACGGCCCCGAGCCGATCCGCTACGGCGACTGGGAACTCAAGGGGATCGCCTCCGATTTCTGACACCGGCCGCCGGGCAGTGCATCGCGTCAGACTGGCAGAAGACCGCGTGATTGCCGCCCTTCCGCCCGGGCGTCAGCCCGGGCAGCGGCCAGCCCGCCCCCCCGGGGTGGCCGCTTCGCGACCTCCCCGCGGGCCGGCCGCTGCCCTTCGCGCGCACGGCGTCCCTTCCGCAAACGGAAACACCGCACCCCGGCGCCCCCACCCATGACCAAACAGGTCATCTGCATCACCTGGGGCCCGAAATACGGCCCGCGCTACGTCAACCGCCTCTACGCGATGGTCGCGCGCAACATCACGCCGCCCTTCACCTTCACCTGCTTCTGCGACAGCCCCGACGGCATCCGCCCGGAGGTCCGCACCGAACCCCTGCCGCCCCTCGACGTCGAGATGCCCACCGGCACCGAAGGCATCTGGCCCAAGGCCCGCCTCTGGGGCCGCGAGCTCGGTCGCCCTCACCGGCCCCGTGCTCTTCATGGACCTCGACATGGTCGTCACCGGCAACCTCGACGGCTTCTTCGCGCAAGGCGCCCCCGACGACGTCATCCTCGCCCGCAACCAGTCCACCCCCTTCGAGCGCCTCGGCCAGACCTCGATCTTCCGCTTCCCGGTCGGCAAGCTCAGCCCCCTCCAGGACCGCTTCCGCGCCGACCCGCAGGCCATCGCCGACACCTACCGCTTCGAGCAGCGCTTCGTCACCCGCGAGGCCCCCGGCGGCATCAGCTTCTGGCCGCAAGGCTGGGTGCGCCACTTCCGCCGCGACTGCGTGCGCGCCTTCCCGCTCAACTACGCCCTGGCCCCGAAACTCCCGCCCGACGCCCGCGTGGTGATCTTCCCCGGCGGCGTCCTGCCGCCCCACGCCATCGCCGGGCAATGGGGCAAGTACCAGATCCCCGGCAGCGGCTGGTCCCACATCAGGCGCCTCACCGCCCCGGACCGCCACGACCCGCCGCTCCGCCACCTGCGCCACTACCTCAAGCCGAGCCCCTGGGTGGCCGAGGCCTGGCGCGAGGAGTGAGCCCCTGCGCCGTCCTCGTCAGTGCAGCGTCAGAAGCGAGATCACCCCGACCAGGATCAGGCTCAGCGCCCAGACCAGATCGAGGTTGAACCAGCTCTTCGACAGGAACTTCAGCCCCAGCCAGTGATAGACCCCGAGGGCCAGCACCCCGCCCGACAGCGTCATCGCCAGCGTGTGGATCAGCGCGACGAGCGCCGCGATCCCGGCCTGACCGGCCATCAGCGATCCGGCGGCGGCATGGCCCGCATCGGTCTCGACGGTCCGGCAGATGCCGAGATAGATCGGCACCAGCATCAGCCCCGCCCCATGCGCCATCGCGGCGAGGAACGACCACAGCGCCAGCCGCGACGGCGGCACCCGGGCCAGAAAGCGCGGATGCCGGCGATTGACCATGAGATAGAGCCCGAGCCCGATCACGATCAGCGCCGCGCCGATCCGGATCTCGCGCTGCCATTCCACCAGCACCAGCATCGCCGCGAAGGGAAACAGGATCGCCGACATCGCCAGGAGATGCCCGCCCGCAAGCGCCACCAGCGCCCGGTAGAGGCTGCCCCGACTGCGCTCCATCAGCGCCGCCGACACCGCCAGCGGCCAGCCCATGCCCGGATTGATCCCGTGATAGATCCCCGACGCGACGACGGCCCACCAGAGGGCCGCCGTCGTGCTCATGCCGTCCACGCGTCAGAAGGACGGGTAGCAGAAGCTGTCCGTCGAGCAGTCGCCGCCCTCGAGCCGGATCTGGTGGCTGCGGTAGCCTTCGGGAAATTCGACCCAGAAATCCTCCGCCAGCGTCAGCCCGCCGTTCTCGCCGGCATTCGCCATCACCATCGCGCCGCCGCGCTCGCCGGGATAGAACTGGTCGTCCCAGGTCGAATAGAGCGAATTGGTCCAGTAGACCCGCTTGCCGTCGCGGCTCACCTCGACCATCTGCGGCCCGTAGCCGAAATCCTGGCCGTTCGGGTGCTTCTTCCGCGCGGTGATGCCGCCGAGCTCGACCTTGCCCACGAGCTTCGGCTCCATCGGATCGGTCACGTCGTACTGCCGCATCTCGCCGGTCCCCCAGCACGCGACATAAAGAAACCGGTCGTCGAGGCTGAGATCGATATCCGTGACCAGCGGCGGCACCGCGCCGAAGCCCTTCAGCAGCTCGGGCAGGTCCTCGGCCGCGGCCGGCTGCGGCGGAATGGTCGCGGTCTTCTTCGCCTCGAAACTGCCGTCCTTGTTGCGCCACCAGGTCCAGATCGAGCCTTCCAGATTGGTCGTGTCCACCACCACGCCGCAGAAGCCGTATTCCTTCACCGGGTCATGGGCGGGCCGCACCTCCAGCGCCATCTGGTGATTCGCGCCCAGATCGATGGTCTGGATGTTCTTGCGTGCGCGCAGATCCCAGAAATGCAGCCGGTGGCCGTACTTGTTGGCCAGCAGGTCCTCGGCGACGATGCCGTTCTCGTATTGCGGCGGCAGGCCCCATTCGGAGCTGATCATGTAGTTGCGCGGCAGGTTCCACCAGAAGTCGTACTGCTTGTCCTGGGTGCCGCGATCCATCTCGTAGCGGCCGATCACCTCGAAGGTCTCGCAATCCATGATGAAGATGCCCGGCGGGCCGTCGGTGCCGTCCGGACCGCCGCCGCCCAGCGTGCTCACATAGACGCCCTCGGGGCCGCAATGGATCGTGTGCGGCCGCGAATAGCCGGTCTTGGCGAAGACCTCCTCGGGCTCGATGATCTTGTGGATCGCCGCCTTGAGCGGCTCCTTCACGTCGATGATGTAGATGCGCGAGGACCGGATCCCCGGAATGATCAGGTACCGCCGCTCGAGAAACGCATGCCCCGTCAGCGGCGACAGCGCCGACGAGCAGGCATTCCAGCCGAAATGGTGAAACTCGTCGCCCTTGTTGGGCATGATGACCTGGTGCACGATCTGGCTGTAGGTCTTCGAGGTCGGATCGACATCGACGATCGCCAGCCCGTCGGGCCGCGAGCCGTCCGGGCTCAGCATCAGCGTGAAGGCCAGCGTTTCCGCCGGCGCCTCCATCGCCAGTCGGGGCGTGGCATGGAACGTGGGATCGGGTCTGAGATTCATCGGGCACTCCTCCGCGTGAGACGCACTCTTGTTTCGAAGTCCGGTGCGAAGCCCCGACGCTCGCACGAACGCCTATTTCACGCAAATAAATTGCGAAATAGCCACACGCCGACCAAAGTCGCGGTCACGCCTCCCGATCGGATCTCCGCAAGGCCCGGTCAGTCCCGAGAAATGCGCATTCACCCTGCGCACACCTCCCCCAAGCGGCGCCGGAGTCGCGGCCCGTCAGGCGCGCCGCCGCGCCGTCCAGCCCCGCAGATCGGCGACCGCCTTCACCGTCGCCACGACCAGCAGCACGCCGAGCGCCACCTTCGACACCGTCTCCATGGTCCCGTCGATCAGCACCGCATGCACGACGGTGCCCGAGATGATCACCGCCGCGAGCGTGGCATGCACGAGCCGCCAGACCCGCAGCCCCAGGCGCCGTCGCATCAGCGCCAGAACCGCCGAGGCGAAGAGCGCCCACATCGCGATCACGCCCCAGACGGAAAACGTCGTCGGCGACACGAACAGGAGCGCATCGACCACATCCGGCGGGCTGGTGATCCAGAGCCCGCCCACATGGACCAGAACCGCCGCCACCAGCGTCCCGCCGATCACCCGATGGATCTGTCTGCTCCGGTGCACCGACAGCCCCGGCAGATAGGCGCCCGCCAGCAGCGGCTGGACCAGCATCAGCGCCATCGCGATGATCCCGGCGAACCCCGCCGCGATATAGACCGGTTCGCGCCATTCGAGCAGCGGGCTCAGCGCCGCCGCGCCGATCGGCACCGCAAGCACGACCCCGAGCGCGAGCCAGACCAGCGCCGTCCGGACGCGCCCGCGGCTCATCCGATCACGCCGGCTGGAGAACGAAATGCGCCTCGAGACTGGTGTCGCTCGCCCGCCCCATCACGGGACGCAGGAAGACCGTCTCGAACTCGGGATCGTCATAGGCCAGATGCCCGTGGGCCTGGCCGAAGGCCGGGACGATCTGCGGCATCTCGAGCCGGAACACCCCGTTCGCATCGGTGAGCGTCGCCCCGTGGCTCTGCGGATCGCGCTCGTGGCCTTCGGTGGTATGCGCCCAGATCTGGATGCGCTGCCCCGCCAGCGGTGCTCCGTCGCCGGCCCGGCGCACGGTGCCCGACATCCAGAAGCCGCCGCCGCCGATCCGTTCGACGATCGGCGCACCGGGGCGGTAATTGTTGGCCCCGCCCCGCATGGTCGGCGTCGGCGCCACCCCCTTCGCCTCGGCCGGAACCAGCAGACCGGAGGCCCCCGTCGCCGCGACGGCACCGGCGGAGGCAAGAAGCAGGCGGCGGGTGATCAGAACGTCGTTCATGGGCTGTCTCCTCTCGGGCAGGTCGGGAACCGGGCGGCAAGCATCTGGATACGGAATATAGCGTCCAATGCGGCGATTCCGATCCGCCGAAGCGCCGCGACCCGCTCAAGACCTTTCACGGCTGCGTGACAATCCGGGCGGCACCCGCCCCGAAGCGCCTCAATGCGCCTCCGCCCAGTTCGCCCCCTGCCCGGCATCCACCACCAGCGGCACGTCGAGCGCCACCGCCGGCAGCGCCGCCCCCTCCATCACCGCCCGCACCCGGTCGATGGTCTCCTCGGCGGCGGCCTCCTCCACCTCGAACACCAGCTCGTCATGCACCTGCAAGAGCATCCGCGCCGGCAGCCCGTCGATCGCCCCCGGCACCCGGATCATCGCGCGGCGGATCACATCCGCCGCCGAGCCCTGGATCGGCGCATTGATCGCCGCCCGCTGCGCAAACGCCGCCCGCGGCCCGCTCGCCGAAATGTTCGGCGTGTGGATCTTCCGCCCGAACAAGGTCTCCACGTAGCCATGCGCCTTCGCGAAGGCCTTGGTGTCGTCCATATAGGTCCGGATCCCCGGAAACCGCTCGAAATAGGTGTCGATGAAGCGCTTGGCGTCCTCGCGCGGAATGCGCAGGTTGTTGGCGAGCCCGAAGGCCGAGATGCCGTAGATCACCCCGAAATTGATCGCCTTCGCCTGCCGCCGCACCATCGGGTCCATCCCCTCGAGCGGCACCCCGAACATCTCCGCCGCCGTCAGCGCATGAATGTCGAGCCCCTCGCGGAACGCCTGCTTCAGCTCCGGAATATCCGCCACATGGGCGAGGATGCGCAGCTCGATCTGGCTGTAGTCGAGGCTCACCAGCACGTTGCCGGCCTCCGCCACGAAGGCCTCGCGGATGCGCCGCCCCTCCTCGGTGCGGATCGGGATGTTCTGCAGGTTCGGATCGGTCGAGGCCAGCCGCCCCGTCGCCGCCCCCGAGATCACATACGAGGTATGCACCCGCCCGGTCTCCGGGTTGATGTGCTCCTGCAGCGCATCGGTATAGGTCGATTTCAGCTTCGAGAGCTGCCGCCAGTCGAGCACCCGCGCGGGCAGATCATGCCCCTGCGCCGCCAGTTCCTCCAGCACATCCGCCCCGGTCGCATAGGCCCCGGTCTTGCCCTTCTTGCCGCCCGAAAGCCCCATCTGGTCGAACAAGACCTCGCCCAGCTGCTTGGGGCTCCCGACATTGAACGCCCCTCCCGCCAGCTGGTGGATCTCCGCCTCGAGCCCCGCCATCTTCTGCGCGAAACTCCCCGACATGCGCGAAAGATGCGCACGGTCCACGCGCACGCCCGCCATCTCCATCTCCGCCAGCACCGGCACCAGCGGCCGCTCCATCGTCTCGTAGACCCGCGTCACGCGCGCAAACGGCAGGCGCGGCTTCAGCACCTCCCAGAGCCGGAAGGTGATGTCCGCATCCTCCGCCGCGTAAGGAGCCGCCTCGTCGATCGGCACCGCATCGAAGGTGCGCGCCGCCTTGCCCGAGCCCAGGAGCGGCTTGATCGGGATCGGCACATGCCCGAGATAGGTCTCGCTCAGTGTGTCCATGCCATGCCCGTGCAGCCCGGAATGCAGCGCGAACGAGATCAGCATCGTGTCGTCGATCGGCGCCACCGCCACGCCGCGCCGCGCGAAGATCTTGGCATCATACTTCATGTTCTGGCCGATCTTCAGGATCGCCGGATCCTCCAGCACCGGGCGCAAAATCCCCAGCACCGTCGCCTCGTCGAGCTGCCCCTCGATCCGCGCGGCACTGGTGAAGAGATCCCCCGCGCCGCCGACATGGTTGATCGGAATGTAGCAGGCCCGCCCGGCCTCGGTGGCGAGCGAAATGCCCACCAGCCCCACCACCATCTCGTCGAGCCCCGTGGTCTCGGTATCGACCGCCACCACGCCCCGGTCGCGAATCCGCGCCACCCAGGCCTCGAGCGCGGCCACATCGCGCACCACCTCATAGCTGCTCGCATCGACGGCGGCTGCTCCGGCACCGCCGGCCCCGACGCGCCACCGTCCCGCGCGGCCGCGTCCGCGCCGGCTTCGGCGGGGCTCGATGCCCCGGCGGAGCCGCCCCCCGGCGCCGGCACCGCCACCCCCATCTTCGCGGCGATCCGCCCGGTCAGCGTGCGGAACTCCATCTGTCCGAGAAAGCCCAGCAGCGCGTCGGGGTCGGGCTCGGTCACCTCCAGCGCCTCGAGCGGCCGGTCGAGCGGCACGTCGTCTCGCAAGGTCACGAGGTCGCGCGACACCCGGATCTGGTCGGCATGCTCGATCAGCGTCTGCCGGCGCTTGGGCTGCTTGATCTCCTCGGCCCGTGCCAGCAGCGTGTCGAGATCGCCGTATTCCCCGATCAGCTGGGCGGCGGTCTTGATGCCGATCCCCGGCGCGCCGGGCACGTTGTCGACCGAATCGCCCGCCAGCGCCTGCACGTCGATCACCCGGTCGGGCCCGACGCCGAACTTCTCCTCCACCTCCTCGGGCCCGATCCGGCGGTTCTTCATGATGTCGAACATCTCGACGCCGCCACCCACCAGCTGCATCAGGTCCTTGTCCGACGAGACGATCGTCACCCGCCCGCCGGCGTCGCGCGCCAGCACCGCATAGGTCGCGATGATATCGTCCGCCTCGAAGCCCTCGGTCTCGATGCAGGCAAGGTTGAAGGCCCGCGTCGCCTCGCGGATCAGCCCGAATTGCGGCTTCAGGTCCTCCGGCGCCTCGGGCCGGTTGGCCTTGTAGAGGTCGTAGAGATCGTTGCGGAAGGTCTTGCCCGAATGGTCGAAGATCACCGCCACATGGGTCGGCGCATCGGCCTCCTTGGCGTCCTCGACCATCTTGAAGATCATGTTGCAGAAGCCCGCCACCGCGCCCACCGGCAGCCCGTCGGACTTGCGGGTGAGCGGCGGCAGCGCGTGATAGGCCCGGAAGATGAAGCCCGACCCGTCGATCAGGTGCAGGTGATGGCCCTTGCCGAAGGGCGCCACCTCAGTGATCCGCCCCGGCGCCCGCCTTCAGCACGAATTTGCGGTCGCAATAGCCGCATTCCACATAGCCCTTGCCCGGGATCGATCTGCATCCAGACCCGCGGATGCCCCGCCGCTCCGCCGCCGCCGTCACAGGCGACGCGGGTTGTGGTCACTTCCACGGTTTCCGAGGCGGGAATGCTCATGCGGGCGGCTCCATGATCTGCGGGCGTCGGCTGGGGCAGAGGTTTGACCTCTCATTAGCCCGCATGATAGCCGAGGGGCAATGGCCCGAACGCGGCCCGCCCCCCGCATCCCGAAAGGTCACCCGTGCCCGACAACGCCATCGAGATCCGGGGCCTGCGCAAGGTCTATGCCGGCCAGGGCGCCTCCGGCCCCAAGGAGGCCTTGAAGGGCCTCGACCTCGACATTCCCGAAGGCGCCATCTTCGGCCTGCTCGGTCCCAACGGCGCGGGCAAGTCCACCACCATCAACATCATGGCCGGCCTCACCACCAAGACCGCCGGGACGGTGCGCATCTGGGGCTTCGACCAGGACCGCAATCCGCGCCAGTCCCGCGCCGCCATCGGCGTGGTGCCGCAGGAACTCAACATCGACCCGTTCTTCACCCCGCGCGCCGCCCTCGAAGTGCAGGCCGGCCTCTACGGCGTCCCGAAGCGCGCGCGCCGCACCGACGAGATCCTCGACCGCGTCGGCCTCCTCGACAAGGCCGATGCCTATGCCCGCCAGCTCTCGGGCGGCATGAAGCGCCGGCTGCTGATCGCCAAGGCGCTGGTCCACGCGCCGCCGGTCCTCGTGCTCGACGAGCCCACCGCCGGCGTCGACATCGAGCTGCGCCAGATGCTCTGGGCCTATGTGCGCGAGCTGAACGAGGCCGGCACCACCATCATCCTCACCACCCATTACCTCGAAGAAGCCCAGGAGATGTGCGACCGGATCGGCATCATCAACCACGGCGACCTGATCGCCTCGGAATCCACCGCCACCCTGCTCGGCAGCATGGATGCCAAATCGCTGGTCATCACCCCCGAAACCCCGGTCACCGCCCCGCCGCCGATGCCCGACGGTGTCGAGGTCACGCTCCGCCCCGACGGCGCGCTCGTCTTCTCCTACCACCGCGCTGACACCCGCGCCGAAGCCGTGCTCGACGCGGTCCGCGCCGCCGGCATCTCGATCCGCGACGTCGCCACCGAGGAGCCCGATCTCGAGGACGTCTTCGTGAGCCTCACCAGCAGCCGCACCGCCGCCTGATCATCTCCGAGAGCCGTTTCCGGGCCTGCGCGTTTGTACGTACAGGTTGCGTACGGAATGCATACAGGATGCATACGGCCGTTTCGCCGCCTCCCGCAGGCTTGCCGAACCGGCGGACCGCCCCATGTCTCCCGCCAACCTTCTTCCGACCGAGGACGTCATGCTCACGCTTTCTTGCGCCCGCCTCACCGCGTTCGTCCCCCGCCTTGCAGCCGTCCTGCTGGCGCTCAGCCTGATCGCGCCCGCCGCCGAGGCGGCCCCGCCGCCGGAGCTTGCCGGCCGGATCGACGTCGCGGCACCCACCGGCGAGGCCCGCGGCACCTTCCTCACCATCCCGCTCTTCGACGCGGCCCTCTGGACCCCCGGCACGCGCCCCTTCTCCTGGTCCGAACCCTTCGCGCTGTCGCTCACCTACCGCCGCGGCTTCAGTGCGGACATGCTGGTCTGGGCCTCGATGGCCGAGATGAACCGCATCCGCCCGCTCGACGCCGCTACGCAGGCCGCCGTCGAGGCCAAGCTCACGCAGTGCTTCCGGGCCGTGAGCGCCAATGACCGGATCACGGCCCTCAGCGAAACCCCTGATCGCACGACGTTTTTCCTCAATGGTCAGCCCACCTGCCGTCTCGAGCAGGCGGGTTTCCGCCGGAACTTCTTCTCGATCTGGCTCGATCCCGCCTCGCGCGATCCGGCCGGCGCCTCCCGCCTGCGCGGCGAAAGCTGACCCGCCTCAGGCCGGTGCGAGCATCCGGCCGAGCACCCGGCCGCCGAGGATGTGCACATGCATGTGCGGCACCTCCTGCACGCCATCGTTCCCGGCATTGGTGATCAGCCGGAACCCGCCATCTCCCGCGCCCGGCGACACACCCAGATCGCCGCAGAGCTTCGCGACGACCCGGTTGAAATCGACGATCTCCGCCTCGCTCGCCTCGGCCGCGAAATGGTCATAGGCCACATAGGCGCCCTTCGGGATCACCAGCACATGCACCGGCGCCTGCGGCCGGATATCCTCGAAAGCCAGCGTGTGCTCGGTCTCGAGCACCGTCTTGTTGGGGATCTCGCCGCGCAGGATCTTCGCGAAGATGTTCTGGTCGTCGTACGCATAAGCCATGCCGGCCTCCTCGAAAAAGCCCATGTTCGTCAGGCGGTTGCACCAAGTCCGTTCGCGGCGAAGAGCGCGCGCAGATCGGCCTCGGGACGCGCGCCGATATGGCTGATCACCTCGCCCGCGGCGATGCAGCCCATGCGCGCGCAGTCCATCCAGTCGCGCCCCGTGACGATGCCGTGCAGGAACCCCGAGGCGAAGAGATCGCCCGCGCCCGTCGCGTCGACCACCTCCACCGGATCCGCCGGGCAGTGCAGCCGCAGCTCGCCGGTCAGCACATGCGCGCCCCGCTCCCCGACCGTGCAGGCCGTCACCGGCACCTCCGCCTGCGCCCGCGCCATCGCCACATCGAGATCATCGGTGAGGTAGAGCGACTTCAGCTCGTGCTCGTTGGCCACCAGCAGGGTCACATCGGCGCGGATCATCTCGAGAAAGGCGTCCCGGTGCCGCTCGACGCAGAACGGGTCCGACAGCGTGATCGCCACCTTGCCGCCGGCCGCCCGCGTCGCCGCGATCGCCTTGGCGAAGGCCGCATGGCTGTCGGGCCCATCGAAGCGGTAGCCCTCGAGAAAGATCCAGTCCGCCCGCCCCATCAGATCGGTGTCGATGTCGTCGGGCCCCAGAAACTCCGAGACCCCGAGATAGGTGTTCATCGACCGCTCGCCATCGGGGCTCACCAGCACCATGCAGCGCCCGGTCTCGGCGGGGTGCTCGCGTGCCGCGAGCGGCGTCGCGTAACCCGCCCCCTGCGCGCGCAGGTCATGGGCGAAGATCGCGCCGAGCTGGTCGTCCTTCACCTTGCCCACATAGGCCGTGCCGCTGCCCAGTGCCGCGAGCCCCGCAATGGTGTTGGCGGCCGACCCGCCCGAGATCTCGTGCGCCGGCCCCATCCGCCCGTAGAGCTCGACGGCCCGCGCGGTGTCGATCAGCTGCATGATGCCCTTCTCGACACCGTTCTCAGCCAGAAACGCATCCTCGACAGGGGCGATCACATCGACGATGGCGTTGCCGATGCCGACAACCTCGATACGCTGGGTCAAATCGTCTTCTCCTCGAAATCGCACAAATCGCGGATCAGGCAGGCCGCGCAGGCGGGCTTGCGCGCCTTGCAGATATAGCGGCCATGCAGGATCAGCCAGTGATGCGCGTGCAGCTGGTAGGGTGCGGGCACGTTGTCCTCGATCGCGCGCTCCACAGCCACCACATCCTTTCCGGCGGCGATCCCGGTCCGGTTGCCCACCCGGAAGATATGCGTGTCCACCGCCTGCGCCGGCAGCCGCCACCACATGTTGAGCACCACATTGGCGGTCTTGCGCCCCACCCCCGGCAGGCCCTGCAGCGCCGCCCGCGATGAAGGCACCTCGCCGCCATACTCCTCCACGAGGATGCGGCTCAGCTTCATCACGTTCTTCGCCTTGTTGCGAAAGAGCCCGATGGTGCGGATATGCGCGACAAGACCTTCCTCGCCCAGATCGAGCATCTTCTGAGGGCTGTCCACGTCGCGAAACAGCGCCTCGGTCGCCCGGTTCACGCCCTTGTCGGTCGCCTGCGCCGAAAGTGCCACGGCGACCAGCAGCGTGTAGGCATTGACGTGGTGAAGCTCGCCCTTCGGCGCGGGCTCGGCCTCCCGAAATCGGCGGAATATCTCGGAAATCGTGGCGAAGTCGAGTTGCGCGGGCATCGCTTCCCTTCGCACGGCGCGAAAGGGCGCGCAAGCCGACGCGGATCTCCCGGCGGGCGCGAAACCCGCCGGGAGACAGTCGTCCGGCGTCAGGCCGCCATGCGCCGCCGTTGACGCAGCATGCCGAGCGCCGCGATGCCGGCGAGGATCAGCGGTGCGCCGGCCGGAAGCGGCACCGGCTGCACGTTGACCCGCAGGGTGAAGTTCTCTCCACCGAAGGCATCGCCGAGCAGGATCGCGAAGTTGGTGTTGAGGTTCGCAAGATCCTCGATCGCACCCGCCACGAGGCTCAGATTGAGAAAGCTCTCCGCCTCCGACAGGCTGTTGAAGACGATCGGAGCGATCGAGATCGGGTTTCCGGACGCGTCAATTCCCCGGCGCACCTCCCACTTGCCGTCCGGCGTGTTCCACGCCATCAGCAGATCGTCGGTATTCGGATCGTTGTCGGTATCCCAGAAACCGCCGTCGGGAACCGCGCTCTGGGTCTGCCAGTCGCCGAAAGTGGACTTGTAGGGGCCGTAATAGCCAGCACTCGACAGCCTGTCCTCCGAGAAGGTCATGTTGAAGCCGGTGCGCTCGGGCGCGAAGAACCCGTCCAGATCGAAGTTCTGGTTGTCGGTGGCGTCGCCGAAGAGACCGAACGGGAACTGGCTTGTGGCATTGCCCGCAGTCGGTCCGAAGCGGAAGTCCGGCGAGAAGCCGAGGCCGTCGCCACTGGACGACCCGACGAACTTGTCGCCGATCCCGGTGCCGAGCGAGATGTCGAACCCGACAAGTCCCTGGCCGGTATTGTTGATCAGCCGGTGGAACACCTGGTAGCCGACCGAATCCGCCGGCTGCACGCCCTGCCGATCGATATCGAACACCAGATCCATCGGACCGGTACCCGTCATCTGCTGCTTGATCCGCTTGCCGCTCTGGAACGGGCTGTCGCAGGTCGCGGCACTCGACGTCATGATGCAGCCCGAGGTGATCGGTTTCGGCGAGGGTCCGCCCAGTTCGAAAAGCCCGTTCACCACCTTGATGCCGGGGCTGACCGCCTCGGGCGGCACGAACACGATCTGCCCATTGGTGACCGCACCCGGTGCCGCCGGATCGCGATCATAGACCACGCTGGTGCCGGTTTCGAAATCCGCGGGCGTCGCGCCGACCACCACATTGTCGGTATTCCAGCCGCTGATCGTCGCGGCCTGCGCGCCCATCCCCGGCAGGGCCATCAGCGCGCCAAGTGTAACGCCAAGACCGAGTTTCGTTTTTGATGAAATCATAATGTACTCCTTCACTGTCGAAGGGGAAACACGCCTATATCAGACACAAGACCGCCGTACTCGCTGAAGGCATGCTCCCGCGAGTTCGATTCGGACCATTCCGAAGGCCACCCCTGACACCAAGAATACATATCAAATTACCGGCATCTATCGTTTTCATGGTTAATTGCAGCCTGAAATCAGAGACATGCGCATTTATGTGAGCATCGACGCCTGCGCTCGAAATCGCAGGTTTCGGGTGGCGTGCCGGTGCCCCGGGGGTATCTTCGCCACAAGGAGAAACCCATGACCGCAGATCCCGCCCCCGACCGCAGCGATCCCTACCACTACGCCGTCATCGCCCGGGCGATCGACGCCATCGCCGCGCGCGCCCCCGAGCAGATCGGCCTCGACGAGCTTGCCGCCGAGGTCGGGCTCAGCCCGGCGCATTTCCAGCGGGTGTTCTCGCGCTGGGTCGGCGTCAGCCCCAAGCGCTACGCGCAGTATCTTGCGCTCGACCACGCCCGCCGCCTGCTCGCCGAGCGCCACAGCGTGCTCGACACCGCCCATGAGGCTGGCCTCTCGGGCTCGGGGCGGCTGCACGATCTCTTCGTGCGCTGGGAGGCGATGAGCCCCGGCGACTACGCCCGCGGTGGCGCAGGTCTCACGATCCGCTGGGGCTGGTTCGAAAGCCCCTTCGGCCCGGCGCTCGTGATGGGCACCGACAAGGGCCTCTGCGGCATCGGCTTCGCGGCGGAAACCGGCGCGGAGGAAACCATGACGGACCTTCTGTCACGCTGGCCGAAGGCCGATTTCGTGGAGGACCCGATGCGCCTGCGCCCCTGGGTGCTGGCCGCCTTCGGCACCGACGGCCGGCTCGACCCGGCGCCGCTCTACCTCATCGGCGCCCCGTTCCAGATCAAGGTCTGGGAAGCGCTCCTGCGGGTGCCCACCGGCCATGTCACCACCTATTCCGACATCGCGACGGCGATCGGCAATCCCCGCGCCGTTCGCGCGGTGGGCACCGCGGTCGGCCGCAATCCGATCAGCTGGCTCATTCCCTGCCACCGCGCGCTCCAGAAGGCCGGCGGCCTCGGCGGCTACCACTGGGGCCTCGATGTCAAACGCGCCATGCTGGCCTGGGAATCCGCCCGCCACGACAGCCGCGCGGCCGGATGATCCGGCGGCGTCAGGCCTTCGCGGCACAATCCCGGCAAAGCGGCGTATGGGGCAGCACGTCGAGCCGCTGCTCGGAGATCGTCTCTTCGCAGCGCACACAGGTTCCGTAGCTCCCGTCGCGGATCCGGTCGAGCGCAGCCCGGATCATGCGGATCTCCTGCTGGCCAGCCATGCCGAGGTCCTCCAGAACTTCCTCGGATTCGCGCTCGGTCGCGCGTTCCTCGGAGTCCGGACTGACCGGCGCGTCGAGCTCCTGCTCGATCGAATGGAGACGGCTGTCGAGCTCGCGCAGACGCGCCTCGAGCTGGTCCTTGCGGGTATCGGCAACAATCATGGTCAGGCTCCGGTAAAACTCACGGGGTACACCCAACAGCCCGCGCCGGCGTGGCGCCTTGATCCTGATCAAACCGCAAAAGTCAGGATGCCGCAGCCCCGGACGCGAAAGGCCCGCCGGTCGGACGGGCCTTCGGTCGGTCATGCGGCTTGATGTGTCAGTGCAGCTTCGCACCGACCTCCGCGATCGCGCTGTCGATGAGCGAGGTCGAATTGGCCGCCTTGAGCCGTTCGCGGATCAGGTCGCCGGCGGCCGCCACGGCCACCGTCACCGCGCGATCCTTGATCTGCCGGATCGCCGCCTGTTCGGCCGCCTCGATCTGCTCGCCCGCAGTCTTCATCCGCCGCTCGAGCGCCTTGGCGATGTCGTCCTTGGCGGTTTCCGCGGCCCGTTCGGCCTCATGCCGTGCCGCCGCGACGATCTCGTCGGCCTGCACCGAGACTTCCTTCTGCTTGCGCTCATAGCTCGCCAGCAGCGCCTGCGCCTCCTCGCGGAGCGCGCGGGCTTCGTCGAGCTCCGCCCGGATCCGCACCGCCCGCTCGTCGAGCTTGCTGCCCAGAAGCTTCGGCACCCCGAAATAGAGCAGCACGCCGACGAAGATCACGAAGCCGATGGCGACGACGATGTCGGTGTTGTTCAGGAAGTCCATCGCGTCACCCCTTCATCCGGTTGGCGATCGCAGCCGAGACATCCACGTCACCGGCCCCGCCGGGCAGGAACGCGGCGACGATCTCGCGCGCCGTCTCGCTTGCGACTTCCTCGACACTCTTCACCGCCGAGTCGCGGATCTCGGCGATCCGGCCTTCCGATTCGGCGGACTTCACCGCGATCTCGGCATCGGCCTTGGCCATCAGCGTCGACAGCTCGCGGTTGATCTCGGCCTTGGTGTCGGCGGCGATCTTGTGCGCCTCGTCCCGTGCCTTGGCCAGGGCTGCATTGTAGGCGGCCTCGGCTTCTTCGGCCCGGCGCTTGAGGAGCTGCGCCTGTTCGAGATCGTTCGACACCGCGTCGCTGCGTTCGGCCAGCACCGAGGAGATCCGCGGCAATGCCACCCGCGTGAGGATGAAGTAGAGCAGCAGAAGGCTCACCACCAACCAGAAGATCAGGTTGGGGTACATCGCGATGTCGAGCTGCGGCATGCCGGCTTCGGCAGCCTCGAGGTTTATCTCCCCGAGGGATTCCGCACCGCCTGCGGCATGAGCGGCCCCCTCGGCCGCGGCCTCGGTCGTGTCAGCCATGGTTCACTCCATCCGGTGACCGGCCGCAGCGGACCCGTGGGCCCGCGCGGCGGGTTTGCGCTTGTCGCGATCAGACGGCGAACATCAGCAGGAGTGCGACCAGGAACGAGAAGATGCCCAGCGCTTCGGCAAAGGCGATGCCGATGAAGAGCGTGGCGGTCTGCTCGCCGGCGGCGGCCGGGTTGCGCAGCGCACCCGACAGGAAGTTGCCGGCGACGTGGCCCACACCGATGCCCGCGCCACCCATGCCGATGCATGCGAGACCGGCGCCGATGAACTGGCCCATTTCAGCGATATTGCCTTCCATAGCGTGTGCTCCTTTGGATTGGAATGGCTTGAGATGTCGGGGCGCGGCGCCCGGGCCTCAGTGGCTCGGATGCAGCGCGTCGTTGAGATAGACGCAAGTCAGGATCGCGAAGACATAGGCCTGGATCACCGCCACCAGCAGCTCCAGCCCGTAGATCCCGGTGATCGCCAGGATCGGGATGACCGCACCCACACCAAGCGCGCCGGCAAAGCCCGCGAACACCTTCAGCACGGCGTGGCCGGCCATCAGGTTGCCGGCAAGTCGGATCGAATGGCTCAGCGGCCGCACGAAATACGAGATCAGCTCGATCAGGGCCAGCACGATGCGCAGCGCCACCGTCGGCGCCGAGGACACCCAGAACAGCTTCAGGAAGCCGAGCCCGTGCTTGTAGAAACCGATCGCCGTCACCGTCAGGAACACTCCGACCGCCAGAACCGCCGTCACGGCGATCTGCGAGGTGGACGAGAAACTCGTCGGCAGCAGGGCCAGCAGATTGGCGAAGAGGATGAACAGGAACAGCGTCAGGATGTAGGGGAAATACTTCGCGCCTTCCTTGCCGGCCACGTCGACGACCATCTTGTGCACGAAGCCGTAGATGACCTCCGCCGCCGACTGGATGCGCGTCGGGATCAGCGACCGACCGCGGGTGCCGAACACCATCAGGAGCGTGATCGCCCCCACGGTGAGCAGCATCCAGAGCGTGGCATTGGTGAAGGTGTACCAGTGCACCTCGCCCGAACCGAACAGCGGCTCGACCTTGAACTGGTCCATCGGGTGGATGTTGAAGCCGCCGCCGCCGTGATCCGCTTCGCCTGCCATCGCACTCTCACTCTTCTGGGGGACCGCTCGGGTCCGCCTTCGTTTCGCCCCTGCCGCGCATCAGCGCCGCCTCCGACCGCCCCGCCTGGATGTCCTGCGCCGTCCGCATCATCGTGCGGATGCCGGCCGCAAACCCCAGAAGGGCAAACAGCACGAGGAACACCGGGCGTGTTCCGAACAGGGCGTCCAGCCCGAAGCCGATCCCGAGCCCCAGCAGCATCCCGGCAACCAGTTCGGTCACCATCCGCCAGGCGAGCGAGCCCTGCGTGTATTCCCCGCGCCGGTCGCGCACGGGCTCCTCGCGGGCCTTCTCCACCGTCTTGATCCGGTTCTCGAGGTTCTTCAGGCGCTCGGAAAAGGAGTCCTCTTCCATGTCCGTTCGGTTCCCGGTTCCCCGACCATCGGCAGCAAGCCACAGGTCCAGCTTCGGCAGGGTCTTAAAGCAATGCAGCACCCCCTGTCAAGGCAGCGGGGCCGGCCGGAGGACCCCGGCAAGACATTGTACTTAAATCACTTATCAGCCGATTTCCCGAAAGCCCCGCACAGGTTCTGCCGCGGCAATCCGAGGTTTCTGCCGCAGCGCAAAATTCAACCATCCGGTTGACTTTCCGCCCGTCCCGGGCTTCCTCGGTGCCATGTCCGATCCCGCCGAGCCCCCCGATCTCGACCTGATCTTCGCCGCACTCGCCGACCCCACGCGGCGGGCGATCCTGCGCAGCCTGCTCGACGGCACCGCCCGGGTCGGCGATCTTGCCGCCCCGCTGCCGATGTCGCTCGCCGCCGTCTCGAAGCATCTCGCCATCCTGCAGCGCGCCGGCCTCGTCTCCCAGGAGCGCGACGGCCGCATCCGCACCTGCCGCCTCGAGCCCGACGGCCTCGCCAGCGCCTTCCTCTGGATGCACGGCTTCGGCGCCTTCGCCACCGCCGACATCGAAGCCTTGGAGCGCATCCTCGAACTGGCCCTCGACGACGACGCGGACGCCGCCGATGCCCCCGATGCCGCGCCGCCGCCTGCCTGAACCGACCCCCGGTTGACCGGCACCCTTGCCGCGGTAAACTCGCGCTCCGCAATTACCCCGAGAGGCACCCCCCGCATGCAGCCCCTCCTGACTGCCCTGACCCTCTGCATCCTCGCGGCGTTCACGACGGCGACCGGCGCGGCGGAAACCCCGAACCCCGCGGCGAGCTTCTGTGTCGAGCAGGGCGGCAGCTACCGGATCGTCGACGGCGCCGACGGCCAGCGCGGCCTCTGCACCCTTGCCGATGGCCGCGAGCTCGACGCGTGGGAACACTTCCGCGCGCAGCACGGCGCGGCACCGTCGCCCGATACCGGCGCCGCCCCGGCCGACCGCATCTGGACCGGCGGCCCGATCCTGACGATGAACGATGCCGCCATGCGCGCCGAGGCCCTCGCCGAGAAGGACGGCCGCATCCTCGCCGTCGGCACCACCGAAGACGTGATGGCGCTGCGCGGCCCCGACACCGAGATCATCGATCTCGCCGGCCGCACGATGATCCCCGGTTTCGTCGACGCCCACGGCCATGTCTTCATGATCGGCATCCAGGCGCTGTCGGCCAACACGCTGCCCGCGCCCGACGGCCCGGTCAACGACATCCCCGCGCTGCAACAGGTGCTGCGCGACTTCGCCGAAGCCCAACCCGAGCGCGTCGGCGCGGCGGGCCTGATCCTCGGTTTCGGCTACGACGACGCCCAGCTCGCCGAACAGCGTCACCCGACCCGAGACGAGCTCGATGCGGTCTCGACCGAGATCCCGGTCTACGTGATCCACCAGTCCGGCCATCTGGGTGTGGCCAATTCCAAAGCGCTTGAGCTGGTCGGCTTCAACGCCGATACGCCGGATCCGGCAGGGGGTGTGATCCGACGGCGAGAGGGCGGCACCGAGCCCAACGGCGTGCTCGAGGAGAACGCGGCGAACACCGTGATCGGGCGCCTGCTGGGCGGGCTCGACGAGGCGGCCAACCGCGCGATCTTCCAGGCTGGCGTCGACCTGATCACCTCCTATGGCTACACCACCGCGCAGGAGGGACGCTCCATCCCTCCCGTCGCGAACCTGATGCGATCGGTGGCCGCCGAGGAAGGTATCGACATCGACGTGGTCACCTACCCGGACGTTCTGGTCGACCGCGACTACATTCTGGAAAACCAGTCGCGCGACTACACCGACCGCTTCCGCGTCGGCGGCGCGAAACTGACCATCGACGGCTCGCCCCAGGGCTTCACCGCGCTGCGCGACCGTCCCTACTACAATCCGCCCGAAGGGTTCCGCGCCGATTACGCGGGCTACGCCAACGCCACCGGCGACCAGGTCTTCGACGCCATCGACTGGGCCTTCGCCAATGACGTTCAGATCCTGACCCACGCCAACGGCGAGGGCGCCTCCGACATGCTCATCGCCGCCATCGACACCGCGACCGAGACCCACGGCCCCGCCGACCGCCGGCCGGTTCTGGTCCACGGCCAGTTCCTGCGCGAGGACCAGGTCGACGCCTACAACCGGCTCGACGTCTTCCCGTCGCTCTTTCCCATGCACACCTTCTACTGGGGCGACTGGCACCGCGAGCGCACCGTCGGTCCCTCGGCCGTCGACAACATCTCGCCCACCGGATGGGTCCGCGAGCGCGGCATGATGTTCTCCAGCCACCACGACGCGCCGGTGGCCTTCCCGGATTCCATGCGCATCCTCGACGCCACCGTCACCCGCCGCTCGCGCTCGGGCGACATCATCGGCCCGGCGCAGCGCGTCGACGTGCTGACCGCGCTGAAATCCATGACGATCTGGCCCGCCTTCCAGCATTTCGAGGAGGATCGCAAGGGATCGCTCGAGCCGGGCAAACTGGCCGATCTGGTGATCCTCTCCGACGACCCGACCGCGATCGACCCCGAGACCCTCGACAGCCTTTCGGTGCTCGAGACCATCAAGGAAGGGGAAACGATCTACCGGGCGGATCTGCGCGAAGGAAGCCTCCACTACCGCCCCCGCGCGGATGGCACCGACCCCTTCGCGGTCTTCCTGCGCACCTTCGCGATCGCGCAGGAGATGCAGGGCGTCTCCGGCCCGATCAGCCGCATCCGGCCGTCGACCATGGCCCGCGCACCGCATTCGAGCGCCTGCGTGGCGCGCACCCTCGGCGACCTCCTCGCCGCCTCGCTCACAGGGCCGCGGGACGACGGCTAGACCGCCGGGCGCCGGCCGGCCCGGCCGTCGGTCCCCGCGCCGCAACCCTCCGCCCCCCCGCGCGGTCGGGCCCGCTAGCACGGCTCCGGGCCGCGCCGTCCGGATCGCGACAGGCTCCGCGGCGCCGATCGCGGCCTCCTGAACCGCGTTAACACTTTTTTCCTTCAGTATCAGAGGCTTGTCGCCGGTCCTAGCTAGGACACTCCGAACCGCCCGCTCAGACCGCCTCTTCGACGATCCGCTCCGCCGCCTGAAGGTCGACCGAAACCAGCTGGCTCACCCCCTGCTCGCCCATCGTCACCCCGAACAGCCGGTCCATCCGCGCCATCGTCACCGCGTGGTGGGTGATGATCAGGAACCGCGTCCGCGTCCGTCGGTTCATCTCGTCCAGCAGGTCGCAGAACCGCGTCACGTTGGCATCGTCGAGCGGGGCATCCACCTCGTCGAGCACGCAGATCGGCGCCGGATTGGCGAGGAACACCGCGAAGATCAGCGAAAGCGCCGTCAGCGTCTGCTCGCCCCCCGACAGCAGCGACAGCGTCGAGAGCTTCTTGCCCGGCGGCTGGCACATGATCTCGAGCCCGGCCTCGAGCGGATCGTCGCTCTCCACCAGCACCAGCCGCGCCTCGCCGCCGCCGAAGAGATGCGTGAACAGCATCCCGAAATTCTCGTTCACTTCGTCGAAGGCCGCGAGCAGCCGCCCGCGCCCCTCCCGGTTCAGATTGGCGATCCCGGTCCGAAGCTTGGCGATCGCCTCCTCCAGATCGGCCCGCTCGGTGGCCAGGAGGTCGCGCTCGGCCGTCACTTCCCGCGCATCCTCCTCGGCCCGCAGGTTGACCGCACCCAGCCCGTCGCGCTGCCGTCGCAACTGCCCGGCCTCCGCCTCCAGCCTGTCCGCCGCCGGCACCTCGTCCCCGACCGTGCCGAACTCCGCCAGCAACTGCGCCGGATCGCCCCCGGTCTCCGCCTCCAGCCGCTCGGTCGCCTCCGCCGCCCGGCTCTCCGCCGCTTCCGCCAAAGCCTCGGCCCGCGCCCGCGCCTCGCGCGCCTCGCCGGCCATCTGCTCGGCCTTGCGCGCCCCGGCGACCCGATCGCGCAGATCGGCCTCCTGCCCGGCCAGCGCCTCGCCGGCCCGTCGCTTCCGGCTTTCCGCCTCCGACAGCGCCGACGCCGCCTCGGCGACCTTCGCCCGCAACGCCTCGGGCCGTGCCCGCGCTTCCGCCAGACCGGCTTCCGCCTCCGCCGCACGCCGGTCCAGATCGGCAAGCCGCGAGGCCGCGCTCGCCTGCCGCGCCGCCCAGGTCGCGGTCTCCCGCTCGATCTCGCCGAGCCGCCGCTCCCGCGCCCGGCCGTCGCGCTCCAACTCGTCCGCCGCCGCCCGGTGCGACAGCATCGCGATCCGCGCCGCCTCCACCCGAAGTTTCTCCTGTTCGAGGGCCGCCCGGGCCGCAGCCGGATCGGCCAACCCGTTCAGTGCCGCGTCCGCCGCGCCCAGCGCCGCCTCCGCCTCCCGGACCTCGCGGCTGCGCCGCTCGAGCCCGGCGCGCAACGATGCCACACGCCCCTGCAGGGCCTCGACCGCCGACTCCGTCCGGTCCCGCGCCCGGCCCGCTTCCGAGGCCAGTTGATCGGCCGCCTTTCGTGCCGCCCGTGCCGCGGTCTCGGCCTCGGCCGCCTCCCGGGCGGCCCGACCCGCCGCCTCCGCCGCGCCCACCGCGTCATCCTGAACCCTCCGGGCCTCGGCTTCTGTCGCGCGCAACTCCGCCAGCCGGTTCTGCTGCTGCAACCGCTGTGCCGCCGCCGAAGGTGCATCCCCCGCGGCCACGCCAAGCCCGTCCCAGCGCCACAGATCGCCCGCACGGCTCACCAGCCGCTGCCCCGGCGCCAGCCGCGCCTGCAGAATTGGCCCGTCTTCCGCCGCGACCACGCCGATGGCCGCCAGCCGCCGCGCCAGCGCCGCCGGCGCCGACACCGCTTCGGCGAGCGGCACGCCCCCTCGGGCAGCGCCGGCATCGCCCCGAGCGGCGGCAACAGGTGCCAGCCGGTCCCGGCGCCGGAAGCGTCCAGATCGGGCAAGGAAAGATCGTCGCCGAGCGCCGCACCGAACGCCGCCTCGAAACCGGGTGACACCCGCACCGCATCGAGGATCTGCGCCGCCGCATCCGCCGGTCGGGCCAACAACTTCTCGAGCCCCGCGACCTCGGCCGCCACCGCGCGCGCGCCGCCCTCGGCCTCCGACCGCGCCTGCCGCGCCGCCGCCTCGACGCTGCGCGCCGTCCCGGCGCGGGCCTCCGCCTCCGCCAGCCGCTCCTCGGCCGTCGCCGCCTCCGCGGCCGTCGCCTCCGCCCGCGCCGCCGCCGCATCGCGGGCCGTCACGCCCTGATCCGTCTCCGCATCGAGCCGCGAGAGCGCCTCCGCGGCCTGCTCGCGGGCGCGGACGATCTCGGCGAGCCGGCGTCGCGCATCCTCGAGGACCCGCGTCGCCGAGCCATGCTCGGCCGCAAGCGTTGCCGCCGCCTCGGCCTTTGCGCTGAACACCTGCTCCAAAGCAGCCAGCGCCGCCGCGGCCTCTTCCGCCGCCGCGCGCGCCGTCCCGAGTGCTGCCTCATGGCCGGAACTCGCGGTCATCAACGCGCCGCGCTCCGCCACCAGCCGCGCCGCCATCTCCGCCGCATCGCCGTCCAGCGCCGCCTCGCGCTCGCGGTCGCGCGTGATCTGCGCGAGGGCCGCCTCGGACTCGGTGATCTGCCGGGTGATCGCGCCGAGCTCGGTCTCCAGCCGGTCGCGCTCGATCGTCAGCCGCTGCAGCACCGCCGCCGCGATGGTGTCTTCCTCACGCAGCCCCGGCAGGCTCTCCTCGAGCCCGGCCTGCGCCCGCGCCGCCGCCGCCGCTTCGGTCTGCGCCACACCCGCCGCCCGCGTCGCCGCCAGCAGCGTCTCGGCGGCCGCACCCCGCGCCCGCTCGGCATCGTGCCACAACCGCCACAGGAGCAACCCCTCGGCCCGGCGCAACGCCTCGGCCACCTCGCGGTACTTCGCCGCCTGCCGGGCCTGACGCGCCAGCGTCGAAATCTGCCCCTCCAGCGCCTCGAGCACATCGCCCACCCGGCCCAGATTGGCCTCGGTGGCGCGCAGCTTCAGCTCCGCCTCGTGGCGGCGCTGGTAGAGCCCGGAGATCCCCGCCGCCTCCTCGAGGATCCGCCGCCGCGCCTTGGGCCGGGCATTGATCAGCTCCGAGATCTGCCCCTGCCGCACCAGCGCGGGCGAATGCGCGCCGGTGGAGGCGTCGGCGAACAGCATCTGAACGTCGCGGGCCCGGGCCTCCTTGCCGTTCACCCGGTAGGCCGACCCGGCCTCGCGGGTGATCCGCCGGACCACCTCGAGCTTGTCGTCCTCGTTGAAGCCCGCCGGCGCCAGCCGGTCGGAATTGTCGAGCGTCAGCGTGACTTCCGCGTGGTTGCGCTGCGGCCTTGTGCCGGAGCCCGCGAAGATCACGTCCTCCATGCCGTCGCCGCGCATCGCAGAGGCGCGGTTCTCGCCCATCACCCAGCGGAGCGCCTCGAGCAGGTTCGACTTGCCGCAGCCGTTCGGCCCGACCACGCCGGTCTGCCCCGGCGCGATCACCAGTTCGGTCGGATCGACGAAACTCTTGAATCCGAGAAGGCGAAGGCGGGTGAACTGCACCGGCTGGGGTCCGTCTGTTGTTCGGCGCAGATTCCCGACATGCAGCCCGCCTGTCAATGCCGAACCCCACGATATGGCGGATGTTCACGCTTCGAACCGCTATATCTCGGTTATGGCACCCCTCGGCTTGTCCCAGCCGGATCAAGGGTTAGTTCCCTGAGCAACCCGTCGTCACAAATGAAAGAGGTCGCCAATGCGCGGAGACGAAACAGCACAACCGCCCAGATTGCTGGGCATATCGGGATCACTCCGGGCCGCGTCGCGCAACACCGCGCTCGTGCACGAGGCCGCACGCGCCTTCGGGCCCTGCCGATTCGAGATGGGCAATCTGCGCCTGCCACTCTACGACGGCGACCTCGAGGACGCCGAAGGCATTCCGGCCTCGGTCGCGACACTCGCCGACCAGATGCGCGCCGCCGACGCGGTGGTGATCTCGACACCGGAATACAACAAGAACCTGCCCGGCGTGCTGAAGAACGCCCTCGACTGGGTGAGTCGGACGAAACCCGCACCGCTTGCCGGCAAGCCTGTGGCGATCATCTCCGCCGCGGCGGGTCGGGCAGGCGGCGAACGCGCCCAGTTCTCGCTCCGCCACTGCCTGACCCCGTTCGGCCCCCGCGTTCTGCAGGGACCGGAAATCATGATCGCGGGGGCGGCGAATGCCTTCGACGAGGACGGCCAGCTGGTCGATCCGAAGAGCTTCGAATTCCTCACGACCCTGATGGCGGCGCTCCGTGCGGAGATCACCCGCGCCCGGCTCGAGGTCTGAACTCAGCAGAGCCCGTGCGCGGCGGGTGCGAAGGCGTCCGGCAGAGGCGACGGTTCGCCGGCGATCATCGCCGCGATGCCGGCGCCGACCGCCGGCGCCAGGCCGAAGCCGATCTTGAAGCCACCATCCGCCAGAAACACGCCCGGTACGCCGGGCAGCGGCCCGACCAGCGGATCGGGCCGCGGTGCTCGCGGCCGGAGCCCGGCCCAACGCAGCACGACCTTCGCCGTCGCAAGGTCAGGGCACAGAACGCGCGCTTGGTCGATCAGCACATCAAGCTGCGCATCGGTCGTGCCGGCTTCGTCCCAACTTGCCTCGCTCGTCGATCCGACAGCCACCCTGCCGTCACCATGTGCCACCACATAGAGCCCGTCATCGAAGATCAGCGGCATCCGCGGCAAGGTGCACTCCAAGAGAGCCGCCTGTCCCTTGACGTAGCGCCCGGCAATCCGCCGCCCGGTCAGGGCAGCACCACCCGAGCCTGTTGCCAGCACGACGGCATCGGCGCGCACCGGACCTTCCGAGGTCTCCACGCCGCCGTTCTCACCGAGCCCCGTCACCTCGACACCCGGACGCAGCCGGCCGCCCAGCGCCGCGAGGGCCGCGACCAGGGCCGCCAGAGCCCGGCGCGGCTGGAGTCGGGCCGACAGCGTCTCGCGCACCACGCCGAAGGGCGCAGCCGCGGGCGCGATCCAGCGCGGCAGCGCGTCCGGTGCGATCAGATCCCAGGTGAATGGCTCCGGCCAGCGCTCACCGGCTGCGCGCATCATCGCTTCCGCCCGGTCAAGCGCGGCGCCGCTCATGAGGGGCATCAGCCGCCCGACCCGCGCATAGCCCGGATCATGGCCCGACAGCGCGGCGATCCGGGCCCAGTGGGCTTCACCGCCCACCAGTGCCGCCAGTTGCGCTTCCTTTTTCGGGTTCCAGGGATCGGGCAGGAACGGGGACAGCGCGCCCACGATGCCGCCGCTCGCGCCGGCACCGGGCGCATTGCGTTCCAGCACCGTCACTGGCATTCCGCGCATTGCGCAGGCCACGGCACAGCTCAGTCCGAAGATTCCGGCCCCGACCACCACCACGCCGGCTTCTTTGTGCTTTTCCATTGCCATGCCCTCCCCTAGATTGACTTTCTGTCCACAGGATACAGCATGAACGCGCGAGCGTCCGAAAACGCCTCGATAATCTGGCATGAAAGGTCGGTGCCGGTCTCGACCCGGTTCGATGACCGCTATTTCGCCGAGGGCGGCGGGCTCGCGGAGACAGAACATGTCTTCCTCGCCGGCAACGATCTGCCCGCCCGGTTTCGCCCCGGCTTTCACATCGCCGAACTCGGCTTCGGAACGGGCCTCAATGCGCTCGCAGCCGCCCGGGCCTGGTCCGAAGCCGGCTGCACGGGGCGCCTGCGCTTTACCAGCTTCGAGGCCTTCCCGATGCAGCCCGACGATATGGAGCGGGCTCTTTCCACCTTTCCCGACATCGCTCCGCTGGCCCGCCAACTCGTCGCCGCCATTCGCAGCGGTGCGTCGGACATGGAGCTGCCAGGTCTCGAGCTCACGATCGTCGAGGGCGATGCCCGCCTCACGCTGCCGGACTGGAGCGGCCGCGCCGATGCCTGGTTCCTCGACGGCTTCAGCCCGTCCCGCAATCCCGAACTCTGGGAGCCGGGCCTCCTGCGCGCCGTTGCCGCCCACACCGCCCCGAACGGCAGCTTCGCGACCTACAGCGCCGCAGGTGCGGTTCGCGCCGGGCTCGCCGATGCCGGCTTCGCGGTCGAGCGGCGACCGGGTTTCGGGCACAAGCGGCACATGAGCTGCGGCCGGCTGGACAGGCGATGAGCCGCGACAATCCCCGGCTGGGGATCACGCTGATGATCATCGCGATGATGGTCTTCGCCGCACAGGACGGCGTGTCGCGACACCTCGCCGCCGAATACAACACGATGACCGTGGTGATGATCCGCTACTGGTTCTTCGCCGCCTTCGTGATCGCGCTGTCCGCGAGCCGGGCCGGCGGTATCCGCCGGGTCGCCCGCACGCAGCAGCCGGGCCTCCAGATCTTCCGCGGCGTGCTCCTCGCCGCCGAGATCGTCGTGACCGTCATCTCCTTCGTGCTCCTGGGTCTGATCGAGAGCCACGCGATCTTCGCGATCTATCCCCTCCTGATCGCCGCCCTCGCCGGCCCGATGCTCGGGGAATATGTCGGCTGGCGGCGCGGCGTCGCCATCCTCGTGGGCCTTGTCGGCGTCCTGATCATCCTGCGCCCCGGCTTCAAGGTCTTCAGCCCCGAGGCCCTCGTCCCGCTCCTCGCCGCTTTCATGTTCGCGCTCTACGGCCTGCTGACACGCCGTGCCGCGCGCCTCGATTCCGCCGAGACCAGCTTCTTCTACACCGGGGTTTCCGGCGCGGTGGCGATCACCCTCATCGGTCCGTTCTTCTGGGAGCCGATGCAGGGCGCTGCCGACTGGACATGGATGGCCGTGCTCTGCATCACGGGCGCGCTCGGGCATTTCCTGCTCATCAAGGTTTACGACGTCGCCGAGGCCGGCACCGTCCAGCCCTTCGCCTATTTCCAGCTCGTCTTCGTCACCATCCTCGGCGTAACGCTCTTCAACGAACGCCCCGACGCCTTCACCATCGCCGGGGCCGCCCTCATCCTGGCCGCCGGTCTCTACACCCTCATCCGCCAGGCCCGCCTGCGCCGGCCGCTGCCGCCGCCCAAGACCGGTTGACATCCCACCCCCCGGCCGGCGCATCCTGATCCCGTCCGCCGACCCTGCCCGGAGCCCGCCCATGCACCCGATCCTTCCGCTCCTCCTCGCCGCCGCCCTCGCCCTGCCCGGCCCGGCGGCGGCCCTCGGCCCCGTGGCCTTCGGCCCGAACCTCGCCGCCAACGGCTGGGACGAGCTGACCTTCCGCGGCCGAACGCCGGCCGAGTTCACCGCCGAGGGTGCGGCGGGTCTCCGGGTCGAGACGACGAGCGGCGTCTCGGTGCTCTGGCGCGGCATGCCCGACGCCTTCGGCCCGGCCGAAACCGCCTCCTGGCGCTGGCGCGTCGATGCCGGCGTGCCCGCCACCGATCTCGGCGCGCGCGGCGGCGACGACCGCGCGCTGGCGCTCTATTTCGTCTTCGCCGATGATCCGGGTTCGGTCCGCGAAATGCCCAGCACTCTGCGCGCCGCGATGCGCCGGGGCCGGGCGCTGATCTATGTCTGGGGCGGCAATGCGGCCCGGGGCAGCGCCATGGCCAGCCCGTCGATGCTCGGCCGCGGCCAGATGGTGATCCGCCAGACCGCCAGCACCGGCGGCTGGCAGGCGGAACAGGCGGATCTCAGGGCCGATTTCCGCGCCGTCTTCGGCCGTGAACCGGGCCCCCTGATCGGGATCGGGGTCTCCGCCGACAGCGACGATACCGGCACCGCTTCCGATGCCCGCATCGAGAGCCTCACCCTGCGCTGACGCGCCTCAGCCTGTCCCTTCGACGTCCTTGGCAAGCCGGATCGGTTCGGTCTCCCCGCTGAGCCGCGCCCGGTAGACATGGAGCGATTCGAGCACCCGCATCACGTAATTGCGCGTCTCGGTGAAGGGAATCGTCTCGATCCACTCGATCGCATCGACCTCTTCGGTGCGCGGATCGCCGTAGGTTCCGAGCCATTCGCGCACCCGGCCCGGTCCGGCATTGTAGGCCGCCGATGCCAGCACGTAGGAGCCGTCGAACTGCCGGAGCAGCCGGGCGAGATAATCGGTGCCGAGGGTCGCGTTGTAGAGCGGATCCTCGATGAGCTTGTCGCTGTCGTAGCTCAGCCCGTTCTGGGCCGCGACCTGGGCCGCCGTCGCCGGCATCAGCTGCATCAATCCGCGCGCGCCGGCCGGACTGACCGCCGCCGGGTTGAGCTCCAATTCCTGCCGGGCGATCGCCAGGGCGAACTCCGTCGGGACCGGCCACGATGCCTCGCCGATCGCATGGAGCGGATAATACTGATCGGTGATGATCACGCCTTCGGCGGCAGCGTCCTTGGCGATGCGGATCCCCACATGCGGCAGGCCGAGATCGATCGCCATCTGGGCGATACCGGCCCGTATCTCGGCCGGCTGGCCCTCGGCGGCATGGCGCAGGAAGCTGCGCACCATCCCGTCCTCGCCCGCTTCGTGCAGCAGGAGGGCCGCCCGGACCGGTTCGCTCTCGCCGAAAGCCGCCTCGCGCCAGTCCGGCGCATCAGTGCCGCCCGCCAGCATCGGATCCGCCTCCAGCCCGGCGCGGGCGGCGGAAAGCTGGCCGTAGAAGCTGGTCTGGTGCTTTGCGCCTTCCGCCCAGGCCAGCTCGGCCGCCGCGTCGTCGCCCGCGGCCGCATGCGCCAGACCGAGCCAGTATCCCGCCCGCCCGAGGCTGATCGGCGTGCCGACCGCATCGCGGAACCGGGTGAAATGCTCGACAGCGGCTTCAGGATCATTCTGGCGCGTGAGCGCGATGAACCCCGCCACCCATTCCGAATCGGCGAAATCCGCACCCTCGCCGCCGAAATTGTTCGCGGCCAGCCGGTAGGCCTCCGCGACCTGATCCCGGCGCATCAGCTGGCGCGCGAGGTTGGCCCGGCGCTCCATCCACATCTCCGGCCGGCCCAGTGCTTCCGGCTCGGTCGACATCTCCAGCAGATAGGCCTCCGCCTCGTCCCAGCGGCCCTTGTTCACCCGGTAGAGGTAGCGCTCATAGGCGAGCCCCGGATCGTCCTTCAGATCGCCCGGCACCGCGGCGATGCGGGCCATCAGCCCGTCGGCGTCCCGCCGCACCGCGATCCGCGCCTCGGCAAGCTTCGCCAGGCCCGGATCGACCAGATCGAGCATCGCTTCCGCCTCGCGGGTCAGTCCGTTCCACAGCAGGTTCTCGAGCCGGGCCACGTGATGCGGCGCGATCGCGACATCCCAGTCCTCGCGGAACCGGCCGGCCTCGTGCGGCGTCAGCGAAAGATCCCGCCAGGCCCGGCCGATCTCGGCATCGGCCTCCGCCTCGCGGCCCGACGCCACCAGCGCCTCGGCGAACCGCAACGATCCGCTGCCGGTCTGCGGCGGCTCATCGCCCAGAAACGCCGTCACTTCCTCGAGCGTCAGACCGGCCGGCATCCGGCGCTCCCCGTTGCGCCGCACCAGCGCGAGACCGGGCCAATCCGCGTTCTCGGTGACGAAATCGCGGTACTCGTCCCACGCGCCCAGTTCGGCCCGGAGGCGCTCCCACACAATGATCTCGCGGGCGACCGGATCGCCGGCCCGGCCGGCCAACTGCATCGCCAGCGGCCAGTCCGCCTGCCGTGTGGCGGCGAGCGCATCGGCCATCGCCGCAGCCTCCGTTGCCGCCTCCGTTGCGGTCTGGGCGCGCGCGGGCATTCCCGTGGTCGAGAAAAGGACACCGGCGAGAGCGGCGGAAGCGAGCAGGTCACGAAGGGTCATGCGGTTGGAACTCGTCGATGGGGAACACTACCGGTAAGGCTATCTTAGCGTATGTTACCAAACCGCAAACCGTCCTTGCGACCATTGGTATTCACGATTAGTTTCGCGCGGCTTTCCCCGCCGCCCTCCGGAGATACCCGATGTTCCACGGTTCCATTCCCGCGCTCGTCACCCCGTTTCGCGACGGCGCCGTGGACGAGAAGGCGCTGGTCGAGCTGGTGGAATGGCATGTCGCCGAAGGAAGCCACGGCATCGTCGCCGTCGGGACCACGGGCGAGACGCCGACACTCACCCACGACGAGCACGAGCGCGTCATCAAGGTCGTGGTCGACACCGCCGCCGGCCGCATCCCGGTCATCGCCGGTGCGGGCTCCAACAACACCGACGAATCCGTCAGCCTGATGGCCTACGCCAGCAAGGTCGGCGCCGCCGCCGCCCTGGTGGTGACGCCCTATTACAACAAGCCCAGCCAGCGCGGTCTCGACCACCATTACCGCACGCTCCACGATGCGGTGGACCTGCCGATCATCATCTACAACATTCCCGGCCGCTCGGTGATCGACATGCTGCCCGCCACGATGGGCGAGCTGGCCAAACTCCCGCGCATCATCGGCGTCAAGGACGCGACCGGCGATGTCGGCCGTGTCTCCGACACCCGCATCACCTGCGGCCCCGATTTCCTCCAGCTCTGCGGCAACGATGAGGCGGCACTGGGCTTCAACGCCCATGGCGGCCGCGGCTGCATCTCCGTCGTCGCCAACATCGCCCCGCGCCTCTGCGCCGAGTTCCAGAACGCCACCCTTGCCGGCGACTTCGCGACCGCGCTCAGCCTTCAGGACCGCCTGATGCCGCTCCACCGCGCCGCCTTCGCCGAACCCAATCCGGCCCCCACGAAATACGCGCTTTCGCTGCTGGGCAAATGTTCCGACGAGGTCCGCTCGCCGATGGTCACCCTCGCCGACGAGACCAAGACCCGCATGCAGGCCGCGATGCGCCATGCGGGCCTGCTGAACTGACAGCGGCCGATGGCCGGAGCCGCAAACGGACAAAGAGAGAGAGCGACATGATCATGGCACTCGGACGATTTGCCGGCGCGGGGCTTCTGTCGGCGCTTCTGGCGCATGCGGCCGCGGCACAGGACGCGAGCAGCGACCTCATCCAGGCCAACAATCCGCTGGCCTCGTTCAACACCTTCAATCTCCAGAACCAGTACACCGGATCACTCACCGAGCTGGATGACGACGACGCCAACAGCTTCCTGCTGCGCGGGGCCATGCCGGTCAGCGCCCTGGGCGGCGACTGGCTGGTGCGCGCGACCCTGCCGATCAACACCGTTCCGGACCTGACCGGCGGCAGCGACATCACGGCCTTGGGCGATTTCAATATCTTCGCCGCCTACATGATCGACACCGGCCGCCCGGCGCTCAGCTTCGCCATCGGACCGGCGCTTACCGCCCCGACCGCCACCGAGGACGAGACCGGGCGCGGGAAATGGTCTCTGGGCATCGCGAACGTACTCTTCAACTACGCCAACCCGGCGTTCCAGTGGGGCTACCTGCTGACCTGGCAGGCCAGCGTCGCCGGCGAGGACGACCGCGCGAATGTCAACGCCGGTGCCTTCCAGCCCTTCCTGATCCGCCAGCTCGGCGACGGCTGGTATCTGCGCTCCACCGCGATCTGGAACTACGATTTCGAGACCGACGACTACAACATCCCCCTCGGTTTCGGCGCTGGCCGCGCCATCAAGACCGAACGGGCCATCGTGAACGCCTTCATCGAGCCGCAGGTCTCCATCGTGTCGGAAGGCCCGGGTCAGGCCGAATGGGGCGTCTTCGCCGGGGTCAACTTCCAGTTCCCGAAAAACTGAATTCCCCGGCCCCGGACGCCGCGAAGCCTCTCACTGCGCATCCGGGAAGTCGCGGCGTTAATACTTTTATCCTTTAAAATCAATTATATTTTTGCTGTCCTAGCTAGGACATCCGGAAAACCCCGCCCCGAAGCCCCAAATCCGCCGGCTGGACAGCCGCATGCGGCTCCTCTAAACCGCCTCGATCATGGCCCCGAAACCCGAACGCAAAATCAAGGTCGTCGCCGAGAACCGCAAGGCGCGGCACAATTATTTCATCGAGGACGATCTCGAGGCCGGGATCATGCTCGAAGGCTCCGAAGTGAAGAGCCTGCGCGAGGGCAAGGCCAACATCGCCGAGAGCTACGCCAGCGTCGAGGGCGGTGAGCTCTGGCTGATCAACGGCTACATTCCGGCCTATGTCCAGGCCAAGACCTTCGGCCACGACGAGCGCCGCCGCCGCAAGCTTCTCGTCAACAAGCGCGAGCTGTCCCGGCTCTGGCAGGGCATCGGCCGCGAAGGCCAGACCCTCGTGCCGCTGAAGCTCTATTTCAACGAGAAGGGCCGCGCCAAGCTCCAGCTGGGCATCGCCAAGGGCAAGAAGCAGCAGGACAAGCGCGAGACCCAGAAAAAGCGCGACTGGCAGCGCGACAAGGCCCGCCTCCTTCGCGACCGGGGCTAGTCGTCCTCGGGCGGCTCCGAATCCCGCCGCGACAGCAGGAGGGCCCCGACCGCAAGCACGCCCAAGCCAAGCAGCCCCGCCCCGCGCAGCTGCGGCAGGAGCGTTATCGCCGCCGTCTCCATCAGACGGCGTTCCTGCATCGCCTCCATCGCCTTCTGTCGTTGCCGCCGCTTGCTCTGCGCCCGGATGACGAGGATCGTCGCGGCGCAGGCCAGCAGGGCCAGGCCCGACATCACGATCAACGCTTCAATCAGCCCCAGCCACCCGGCGAGAGCGACTGTCGCCGTCGTCAGCAAGAACACCAGCGCGATCACCGCGAAATGCGCGAGGAACGCCATCGCGATCCCTTGGGCCCGCGCGTTCCGGCTGATCCGCCGAGCCCGCGCGGCCCCCATGCCCGCCACCAGCCGGGCCGCCCCGAACAGCATCAGCGGCGCAGGATCATGGCCAGCATGAAGCCGATCAGCCCGGCGATCCCGAGCGCCCGGAACGGACGGTCCCGGGTCTCGGCGGCGATCCGGCCTTCCAGCGATTCGATCTCGGCGGTGAGATCGGCCAGCGCCGCCTCGCCGGTTGCGATGCCGTCCGATGCCTTTTTCTGGGCGGTCGATTTGAGCGAAGCGACCCGCGCCTTCCCCATCCGCGTGACGATGTCACCGAGCTCGGAGAGATCCTTGCGCATCGCGGCCATCTCGTCGCTCAGGCTGTCGGCCGTGGCTTCCAGCTTCTCTTCGTCGGCCTTCGTGGTCGTTTTCGTGTTCATGCGATCCCCCGTGGTTTCAGTCATGTCGGTCAACGTGGAACCCTTCGCAGGGTTCCACTCCGGCTCGGCGTTCAGACGAAGCGGTTGACGAGGTTCTCCAGAATCTCCTGACGCCCGGAGCGCGGCGCGGGCTCGATGCCCTCGTCCGCTACGCGCGCCGCGATCTCCTCCAGCCCGACCTCGCCGTTCAGCATCGCCTTCGCTTCCGGCGTCTCCCAGCCCGCATACCGTTCCGCCAGCGCCGCGTCCATGCCGCCGTCACCGATCATTGCTTCCACGGCGAGGAGCGCCCGCGCGCAAGTGTCCATGCCGCCGACATGCGCCGCGATCAGGTCGACCGGATCGATCGATTGACGGCGCAGCTTCGCATCGAAATTGAAGCCCCCTGTCGTGAAACCGCCCGCTTTCAGGATGTAGTAGATCGCGACCGCCATTTCGGGCGCGTTGTTCGGAAACTGGTCGGTATCCCAGCCGGACTGGTAGTCGTTGCGGTTCGCATCGACCGACCCGAAGATACCGAGCGCCGTCGCCGTGGCGATCTCGTGCTCGAAGGAGTGCCCCGCGAGCACCGCATGGCCGGTCTCGATGTTGACCTTGACCTCCTTCTCCAGACCGAAGCGCTGCAGGAAGCCGAACACGGTGGCCACATCGTAATCGTACTGATGCTTGGTCGGCTCCTGCGGCTTCGGCTCGATCAGGATCGTGCCCTCGAAACCGATCCGGTGCTTGTATTCGACCACGAGCGAGAGAAAGCGCCCCATCTGGTCCAGCTCGCGCGCCATGTCGGTGTTGAGCAGCGTCTCGTAGCCCTCGCGGCCACCCCAGAGCACGTAGTTGGCGCCGCCCAACCGATGCGTCGTGTCGAGCGCGTGCTTCACCTGCGCCGCCGCATAGGCAAAGACATCCGGATCGGGGTTGGTCGCGGCCCCCGCCATGTAGCGCCGGTTCGAGAACAGGTTCGCGGTGCCCCACAGCAGCTTCGGCCCGCCCGCGGCCATCTTCTCGGCGAAGAGATCAGCGATCTCACTGACATTGCGGTTCGATTCCGCGAGGCTTCGCGCCTTCCGGCGCGATGTCCCGGTCGTGGAAGGTGAAGAACGGCACGCCGAGGATACGGTACATCTCGAAGGCGACCTCCGCCTTCAGCCGCGCCGCCTCCATGCTCTCGCCGAACCACGGCCGCTCGAAGGTCTGACCGCCGAAGGGATCGGTCCCGGGCCACGCGAAGCTGTGCCAGTAGCAGACCGCGCAGCGCAGGTGATCCTCCATCCGCTTGCCCATCACCAGCCGATCGGGCTCGTAGAAGCGGTAGGCGAGCGGATCGGTGCTGTCGGGACCCTCGAAGCGGATCCGATCCAACCCTGCGAAGAAATCGGTCATCAGCGGGTTTCCTTCAGGGCTGGATAAAGCGAACGATACCGGGCGAGCGCCGCGCGATATCCATCGACAAGTGCGGGATCGGGCTCGATGACCCGCTCCACCGGCGGCGCAGTGCAGACCTCGAACGGGTCGGCGCCTTCGGCGGCACAGATCGCCAGCCGGGCCGCCCCCAGCGCCGCACCGACATCACTGTCATGGGCGATCTCGAGCGGGCGGTTCAGCACGCTGGCGATGATGCGGAGCCAGGTTTCGGACCGCGCGCCGCCGCCCACTGCAAGGGCACTGTCGAAATCGGTGCCGGCATGGGCCAGGGCTGCCTGGCAATCCGCAAAGGCGAAGGCCACGCCCTCGAGCACCGCCTGTGTCATGTCCCGAAGGTCATGGCTCTGTGACAGCCCGACGAACGCTCCGCGTGCGCCGGCATCATTGTGCGGCGTTCGTTCGCCGGAGAGATAGGGCAGAAAGCTGATGTCGGAGGGAGCGCGCACCGGACCCACCGCTCCGGCAAGGTCCGAGGCCGGCTTTCCGGCGATCCGCGCCAGCCATTCGAGACTGTCGGCGGCCGACAGGATCACGCCCATCTGGTGCCATGTCCTGGGCAACGCGTGACAGAAGGCGTGAACACCGCCATCGGTGTTGGGCGAGAAGGTCGCGTTCGAGACGAAGAGCACGCCGGACGTCCCGATCGACACGAAGGCCGAGCCCGGGCGCACCACCCCCACGCCGCAAGCCGCCGCCGCATTGTCTCCAGCACCCCCGGCCACAACGACGTCGCCTTCGACGCCCCATGTTCGGGCCAGATCAGTCCGCAAGGTCGCCGAGACCGCGCTTCCCTCGACCAGCCGCGGCATCCGGGCCCGATCGAGGCCGGTCGCGTCGAGCAGGGCATCCGACCAGTCCCGGGCGGCAACGTCGAGCCAGAGCGTCCCCGCCGCATCGGACATCTCGGACACGTAGTCACCGGTCAGCCGGAAACGCAGATAGTCCTTCGGCAGCAGAACCCGGTCGATCCGCGCGAACAGGTCCGGCTCGTGATGGCGCATCCATTGCAGCTTCGGCGCGGTGAAGCCGGGCATCGCGACATTGCCGGCGATTGACCGACTCGCCGGACAGGCCGCCTCGATCTCGGCGCATTCGGCCTGCGCCCGGCCATCATTCCAGAGGATCGCCGGCCGCAGGACCGCGCCGTCGGCATCGAGGCAGACGGCGCCGTGCATCTGGCCGGACAGGCCTATCCCGCGCAGGTCGGCAAGCGGATGCGCGCGGGCAAGCTCGGCCATCGTCGCTTCGACCGCCCGCCACCATGCCTCGGGGTCCTGTTCGGACCAGCCCGGATGCGGCCGGGAGATTTCGAGCGGATGGCTTGCCTGTCCGATCAGCCGCTGATCACGGTCGAAGAGCACAGCCTTCAGCGACGAGGTTCCGAGATCGAGACCGAGATACATCGCGCCTCACTGAACCGGTTCGGGGGCCTTGCCGAGGATGATCATTCCCAGAAGGTCGTCCTCGCTCACCTCGTCGACATTGACCGTACCGACAAGCTGGCCGTTCTTCATCACGCTGGCACGGTCGCACAGCGCCTTCACCTGATGGATGTCGTGATCGATCAGGAAGATGCCGATGCCCTGCTTCTTCAACTCGCCGATCAGCTCCGCGACCATCCGGGTCTCCTCGACCCCGAGGGCCGCGGTGGGCTCGTCCATGATCAGGATCTTCGCATTGAAATAGACCGCGCGGCTGATCGCGACCGACTGGCGCTGCCCGCCCGAGAGCCCGGCAACCGGTGTCGAGAAGCGCCGGAAGTTCGGATTGAGCCGGCCCATGATCTTGCGGGTCTCGGCCTCCATCTGGGCATCGTCGAGAAGCCCTGTCCGGGTGACGATCTCGCGCCCGAGGAACAGGTTCGCCGCGGCGTCGAGATTGTCGGCGAGAGCGAGGGTCTGATAGATCGTCTCGATGTTGTGACTGCGGGCATCGCGCGGGTTGTTGATCGCGACTTCCGAGCCACTCACGAGAATCTGTCCGCCGTCACGTGGCAGAGCGCCCGAGAGCATCTTCATGAGCACCGACTTGCCCGCACCATTGTGGCCGAGCACGCCGACCACCTCGCCCGGATAGAGATCGATCGTGACGTGATCGACGGCCTTGATGCCTCCGAACGACTTCTGCATGTCGCGCAATTCGACGAGTGGTGTCCCTCGATCGGTCACATCACTTCCTCTCGGTGCGTCTGCGGTAGAGGATGTCCACGAACACCGCGAGGACAAGAACGATCCCCACGACGATGTTCTGGAACGGCGCATCCACGCCCACCATGGCCATCCCCGATTGCAGCGATTGCATGATCAGCGCGCCGAGAATGGCACCATGGATCGTGCCGATCCCGCCCGACAGCGCCGTGCCTCCGATCACCGCCGCGGCAATCACCCGCAATTCGTCCAACGTGCCGATGTCGTTGGTGTGAAAGGTCAGACGCGCGGAGGCCACCACGGCGGAGATCGCGCAGAGCGCGCCCATGATCGCGAAGACCTTCACGGTCAGGAAGCGGATGTCGACCCCTGCGAGCGAGGTCGCCTCGGGGTTGCCGCCGGCTGCGAAAATGTAGCGCCCGAGCCGCGTGCGCGTGGCGACCACGGTCATCACGATGGCAACCGCGATCAGGATCAGCACCGAATACGGAATCCCGTAGGCTTCGGTATACCCCTCAGGCATCACTTCGCCGCGCGCCTCGAAGGCGCGTTGTACAATGCGTGTCGGCTTTTCGTAATCATTGAGGATCGCGACGAAACCGAGGATCGTCGCGGCTATCACCACCGCGACCAGAGCTTCCGCCCAGACCGGCTTCACCGGAAAGTCGTGGCTGATCTTGTTGCGGCGGGCCGCGATCAGCGCATAGAGCGCGACCGCAACGGCAATCCCGCCGAAGATCCAGCTTCCGGTCTCGCCCAGCGTGCCGCCGATTCCGCCCAGCGACTGGAAGCGCTCGTCGAGCGGACCGATGGTCTGACCCCGGGTCATGAACCAGGCCACGTTTCGCCAGACGAAGAGCCCGCCCAGGGTCACGATGAAGGCCGGGATGGTCAGAAACCCGACGAGATAGCCCTGGAAGGCTCCGATCAGCGTCCCGGCCAGGATGCCGACCACCACGGTGATCCAGACGATCGACGGATTTCCCAGACCGAGGCCGAGCCCCGACGGCAGGATGTCGGTCTGCAGCACGGCCATCAGCGCCGAACAGGTCGCGAGCAGCGCCCCGACACTCAGATCGATGTGGCGGGTGACGATCACGAAGACCATGCCCGTCGCCATGATCGCCACGGAAACCGTCTGGATCGTCAGATTGAAGATGTTGCGCGGTGTCAGGAAGCGACCGTCGGTCCAGAAATTGAAGAAGAGCGCGATCGCCACAAACGCGCCGATCATGCCGAGCAGGCGCGTATCGACTTCCAGCGTCTGCAAGAGGTTCTTTCGCGCCGGAGCGGATGCCGTGTCACTCATGATCGGTGCCATCCTGGCAAGGAGGATCGCCCGCGCAGCGCGCGAGCGATCCGGGGGTCAGATGATCAGTTGCAGGGAGCCGGCCCGTCGGTGACGCCCTGGCAGAGCGTCTCCACGTCGATCCAGCCCGCTTCCGATACCACCGCGAGATTGTCCTGCGTCACCGGAATCGGCTCGAGGAAGATCGCGTTCACCTCGACACCTCCGGGCGTCGTGAACATGGTCTGGCCGACTTCCGCGAGCCCCGCACCCCCGATCAGGGCCACCGCGGCCTCGCCGGCGGACCGGCCGAGCTCGCGCGCGTCCTTCCAGACGCTCACGGTCTGGGTGCCTTTGGCGACCCGGTTCAGCGCGGCATGGTCGCCGTCCTGTCCCGAGACCGGGATGCCTTCCATACCCTGCGCCGTCAGCGCCGCGACGACGCCACCGGCGGTCCCGTCGTTCGACGCCACAACGGCATCGACACCGTTATCGGTGGCGGTCAGGATCTGCTCCATGTTGCGCTGGGCGTTCGCCGGGATCCAGCCGTCCGTATAGGCTTCGCCAACGATGGTGATCGCGCCCGAATCGATGGCTTCCTGCAGCACTTCCTGCTGACCGCCGCGGAGGAAGTCCGCGTTCGGATCGGTGGGCGAGCCCTTGATCATCACGTAGTTGCCCTCGGGCTGCGCCTCGAAGACCGCCCGGGCCTGCATGCGACCGACCTCGACATTGTCGAAGGTGATGTAGAGTGCGCGCGGATCCTCGATCAGCCGGTCGTAGGCGACCACCGGAATGCCTTCGGACGCGGCCAGTTCCACGGCGGGAATTATCGCCTGCGTGTCCTGCGCCAGCAGGATCAGCGCATCCGCACCCTGCGCGATCAGGCTTTCCACGTCGGAAAGCTGCTTGGCCGACGAACTCTGGGCATCGGCGGAAATGTAACCCACTCCGGCGGCCTCGAGGGCTGCCTTCACCGCGGCCTCGTCGGTCTTCCAGCGCTCTTCCTGGAAATTCGACCAGCTCACGCCGACCGTCATGTCCTGGGCAAAGGCCGTCGAGGCGAGCGTGGACGCCAGAAGGGCGGCCGTAAGGGTTGTCAGGGTTTTCATGCGTTGTCCTCCGTGCTGCAGCATGATGCTGTCCCGCCTTTTTCGGCCGTGTTCGACCCGGCGGGTTAGACGCGCATCCTTTCCCGAGGCCGCGCGCTTGTCAAAGAGATTTCACGAGGTTGGAATGTTTTGATGGATCAACCGCCATCGGTCGAAGCCGGTGCCGCCCCGAGCAAGCCACGGGCCGCGAGAACCCGTTCCGCGGCCGGGTGAAGCGGCGCGCTGCGACCCGTGCCGGCCATCGTCGCGGCGTCGAGATCCGCAAGTGCGGGCTCGAACCCGCGCACCTCGTCGAGCGCGTCGAGGATGCCGATCACCAGAGGCTCGATCATCCCGTCCGGCACATCGGCTGTCGTCACAAGGGTGGCGCCCACGCCGAATGTCGGGACCGGGTCCGGATTGCCCTTGTAGAGCCCGCCCGGGATCTCGGCCTCGAAATAGACATCGCTCCCGGCGACAAGCGTATCGATGGCCGATCCTGCGACCGGCACCAGCACCGCGTCGCAGCCCAGCGTCGCCTCCTGGACCGACAACGCCGGATGCCCGACCGAGATCACGAAGGCATCGATCCGGTCCGAGCAGAGCGCGTCGGCCAGATCGGCGGTCGGAATGTCGGGGACGACGGTGAAGTCCGCGGCACCCCACCCGGACGCGTCGATCATCCTGTCCCAGAGCACCTGCGCCCCGGCGCCCTCCGAGCCGTGCGTGATCCGCATTCCGCGAAGATCGGCAATCGTCTCCACCTGCGCATCGCGGCGAGTGACGACAGTCAGCGGTTCGGGATGCAGGGCCAGCAGCGCGCGGAGGTTCTCGACGGCACCGGATTCGGCGAAGACGCCTTCCCCGAGAAATGCGGCTTCCTGCACGTCCGACTGGATGATCGCCGCCTCGACATCCCCTGCCCGGAGCCGCGCCACGTTGTCGATCGAGCCTTCAGTGGGCAGTGCAGAACAGCGCAAGCCGTGTGCGGGACGTTCGGCATTCACCACCCGGCACAGGGCGACGCCGACCGGGAAGTAGACCGCGTTGACCGCGCCGGTCGCCATCCGCAGAAGAGCAGGATCCGCGGCCGTGGCCGGTCCGGGACCGGCGCTGAGAGCCGCAAGTGCCATAACGGCGGACAAGAAGGGTCGGGACATCGTCGGTACTCCGGAACAGCGTGTTGCGCTGCCGGAAAGCCTAGTTGCTGGGGGCGGCTGGCACAATCACCGGTCGTCCGGGCAAAACGATCCTCGGACGACGACACTCACCCGGATCAATAATGGGGACATTGCCCGGTCCAGGCCAGCCAATCAGCTTCGAGCCAGGCCTCTCTCCACGGGGTCATTCGCAGCCTGCCGTGCACAGCGGGACCCCGCGGTCGAAACCGACCCCGGGGACAACACTTTGAACGCTATTCCGAGATCGCGCTCACCGGTTCGGCATTCAGCTGTTCCCAGCGCTCGATGCCGATGCGGCTCATCAGTTCGAGCTGTGTCTCGAGAAAGTCGATATGGCCTTCCTCGTCGGCGATCAGGGCTTCGAAAAGCGCCTTGGTCACGTAATCCCCGACCTTTTCGCAATGATCACGGGCCTCGATATACAATGTCCGCGCGTCATGTTCGCCGGCCAGATCGCATTCGAGGCTCTCCTTCGCCGATTCGCCGATCCGCAGCGGATCGAGCGACTGCAGGTTCGGGTGGCCGCCAAGAAAGATGATCCTGTCGATCAGGCGATCGGCATGGTGCATCTCCTCCACGCTCTCCTCGCGGGACTTCTTCGCGAGATGGCCCAGTCCCCAATCAGCCTGCAAACGGTAGTGCAGCCAGTACTGGCTCACCGCCGTCAGCTCGCTGCGCAGAGCCTTGTTGAGATACTCGATGACGCCCTTGTCACCCTTCATTGCGGAATTCCTTCTTCAAGCCGAAAAGCAAATTGCCCGGTCCGGGCGGGGTCCGCGCCTAGTCCTCGGCCGTGGCGCGCAGGACCCGCAACGCGTCCGGTACATCGTCGCGCAGCCGTCTCGGAACGTGCAGGGACTCGTTGCTGCGCATCGTCGCGACGAAGAGCGCGATGCAGGATCCGCATTCCGGTGCCTGGCCGAGCGCCTTGTAGACCTTGCCCGGCGTGATCAGCGTCTGCGGGTCCGAGGCCCTCATCCAGTCGATCGCGGCGTGGACATCGCGGTCGCTGATCCCCTTGCACGAACAGATGATCACCCCGCTATCCCCTCTTCGGAACCGTGCGTCGACGCAATTCCTGACATATCCTGTCGGGATTTGCAACCACCCCGGATCACGCCACGGCCCTGCTGAGGGCGCACTGGTTCCAGAGGGTGGCGAGGGCGCGCACGAGGCGGTCGATGTCGGCGTCGGTGTGGAGCGGCGAGGGGGTGAAGCGCAGGCGCTCGGAGCCCTTCGGGACGGTGGGATAATTGATCGGCTGCACGTAGATGCCGTACTGGTCGAGCAGGATGTCGGAGAGCACCTTGCACTTGACCGGGTCCTTCACCATCACCGGGACGATGTGGCTCGGATTGTGGAGATGCGGGATGCCGGCCTGATCGAGGCGGGCGCGCAGCTTGGCGACGTTCTCGCGCTGCTTGAGCCGCTCGGTGTCGCTCACCTTGAGATGCTTGATCGAGGCGCGGGCCGCGGCGGCGACGGCCGGCGGCAGGGCGGTGGTGAAGATGAAGCCCGAGGAGAACGAGCGGATGAAATCCACCAGGGGTGCGGAGCCGGTGATGTAGCCGCCCATCACGCCGAAGGCCTTGCCGAGCGTGCCCTCGATCAGGGTGACGCGGTCCATCAGCCCCTCGCGCTCGGCGACGCCGCCGCCGCGGGGGCCGTAGAGCCCGACCGCATGGACCTCGTCGAGATAGGTCATCGCGCCGTGCGCCTCGGCGACGTCGAGGATCTCGGCGATCGGGGCGATGTCGCCGTCCATCGAATAGACGCTCTCGAAGGCGACGACCTTGGGCCGCGACGGATCGATCTCCGACAAGCGCCGGTCGAGGTCCTCGGGATCGTTGTGGGTCCAGATGCGCTTCTCGCAGCGGGCATGGCGGATGCCCTCGATCATGCTGGCGTGGTTGAGCGCGTCCGAGAGGATCACGCAGTCGCGCAGCTTCGAGCCCAGCGTGCCCAGCGCCGCCCAGTTCGAGACGTAGCCCGAGGTGAAGAGGAGCGCCGCTTCCTTCTGGTGCAGGTCCGCCAGTTCGCGCTCGAGCAGCACGTGGTCGTGGTTGGTGCCCGAGATGTTGCGGGTGCCGCCGGCACCGGCGCCGCAGCGGTCGATGGCGGCGTGCATCTCGTCCAGCACGTCGGGGTGCTGGCCCATGCCGAGATAGTCGTTCGAGCACCAGACCGTGACATCCGAGGGCCCGTCCTCGCCGCAATGCCGCACCGCCTGCGGAAACGCCCCGCGCTTGCGCTCGAGCTCGGCGAAGACCCGGTAATTCCCCTCGGAATGCAGCGCATCCAGCTCGGCGCGAAACAGGGCGTCGTAATTCATCTGTCGTCCTCCGCAGTCAGGCGGCGTTCCCTTGGCCGGGGCGCCCGTCTTTTCGGCGGGGCGCGATCCGGGCCCCTGTTGCAGGGAGAAGCAGCAAGCCTGCCCCATCCCCGGTTGGATATATCCGTGCCGTCCGATCTTTCAGCACCGCAGGCCCGCCCCATTTTGCCGCATCTGTAGCGGCCACGGAGAGTCGCTCGCATCTCCACATTCCGCGGCGAAAACGGATCGGGCCTTGATTTCGATCAAGTCGAACGGCCGGTGGGATGATCTCAGATATCGAAGAATCCCGCTCCGGCCCGTCCGCGCAGGGTCTCTGCCGCGGCGCGGCCAAGTGCCACACCGTCCGACACCGGCCCCTCGAGCGCGTGGGTCAGGCATTCCGATCCATCAGGCCGCAGGATCTCGGCGCGCAGCCGGATGCGGTCGCCGTCGAGCTCGGCCAGTCCGCCGATCGGCGTCTGGCACGAGCCGTCGAGGCCTGCGAGCAGGGAGCGTTCCGCCGCGAGCCGCTGGCCGGTCGGCCCGTCGTGGATCGGCGCGAGCAGGGCGGCGACCCGGTCGTCATCGGCCCGCTGCTCGATGCCGATCGCACCCTGGGCGATGGCCGGCAGCATGTCCTCGGGTTCGATCGGGGCGCGCGCGATCGCATCCATGCCGAGCCGCCGCAGGCCAGCCATGGCGAGGAAGGTCGCCGCGGCGACGCCGTCCTCGAGCTTCTTCAGCCGGGTCTGCACATTGCCCCGGAATTCCACCACCTGCAGGTCCGGCCGGCGATGGCGCAGCTGCGCCCGGCGCCGCAGGCTCGACGTGCCGACGACGGTGCCGGGCGCGAGATCGGACAGGCCGCCCTCCCCGAGCGTGACGAAGGCGTCGCGCACATCCTCGCGGGGCAGGTAGCAGGTGAGCGCGAGACCCTCGGGCTGTTCGGTGGGCATGTCCTTCATCGAATGGACGGCGATGTCGATCTCGCCGGCGAGCATCGCATCCTCGATTTCCTTGGTGAACAACCCCTTGCCGCCGATCTCCGAGAGCGGCCGGTCGAGCACGCGGTCGCCGGTCGTCTTGATCACCACGATCTCGAAGGCCGCCTCGGGCAGGTCATGCGCCGCCATCAGCCGGGCCCGGGTCTCGTGCGCCTGCGCGACGGCCAGGGGGCTGCCGCGGGTTCCGATGCGCAGCGGGCGGTCGGGATCGGGAAGGTCGATACTCATGCGGTCGCGGTCCCTTTTCATTCCGGGCCACATGGGTAAGGTCGCGCCGGAACATTCGCAAGACGGATCGGGGAAGATGGCAGGTGACGAGAAGCTGATGATGCGGGCCTTGCGCGGCGAGACGCTGCCGGTGCCGCCGGTGTGGATGATGCGGCAGGCCGGTCGCTACCTGCCGGAATATCGCGAGACCCGCAAGCAGGCGGGGAGCTTCCTCGATCTGTGCTACAATCCGGATCTTGCCACCGAGGTCACGCTGCAGCCGATCCGGCGCTACGGCTTCGATGCGGCGATCCTGTTCGCCGACATCCTGCTGATCCCGCAGGCGCTGGGCGCCGATCTGACCTTCGTGCAGGGCGAGGGGCCGCGGCTCTCGACCGTGACCTCGGCGGAGGATTTCGCGAAGCTGCGCCCGGTGGAGGAGGTCCACGAGACCCTGTCGCCGATCTACGAGACGGTCGGTCGGCTCGCGGAAGAACTGCCGGCGGAGACGACGCTGATCGGCTTCGCGGGGGCGCCCTGGACGGTGGCGACCTACATGATCGCCGGCCAGGGAACCCCGGATCAGGCGCCGGCGCGGCGGCTGATGTATGGCGACCCCGCGACATTCGACGCGCTGATCGACCTGATCACGGAAGCGACAATTCTCTATCTTTCCAGGCAGATAGAAGCTGGCGCCGAGGTCGTGAAACTCTTCGACAGCTGGGCGGGCGCGCTGCCGGGGCCGCATTTCGCGCGCTATTCCATCGAACCGGCGCGGCGGATCATCTCGGCGCTGAAGGCGCAGCATCCGGACGTGCCGGTGATCGGGTTTCCGCGCGGGGCGGGGGGCGGCTATGCCAGTTTCGCCGCGGAATCCGGGGCCGATGCGATCGCGCTCGACACCAGCGTCGATCCGGCCTGGGCGGCGCGGGAGCTGCAGACGAAGATGTGCGTGCAGGGCAATCTCGACCCGCTTTTGCTGGTGATCGGCGGCGATGCGCTGGTGGCGGGAACCCGCAAGGTGGTCGAGGGATTCGCCGGCGGACCGCATGTGTTCAACCTCGGCCATGGCATCACGCCGGATGCCGATCCGGCCCATGTCGAGGTGATGCTGCGGGCGATCCGCGGGTGACCGGGCGGCCCGGATGCGGGCCGCGTCGGGTCCGAAACGCCTGTATGCATCCTGTATGCAACCTGTACGGATCCCGTACGTACACGGAGTGACGTCTGGCGTGGGCCGGTGGAGCGATCCGGAGGACGGTTTCGGCGTTGACCCGGAGGCTGCGTCGGAGCGGTGACCGCGCCCGGACTCGAGCCGAAGGCGCCGGGCGCGCGCCTGCCCGTTCCGTCGCACCGGAGGTGCGCCACCAAGGGTCGGCATGCCTTCGGCGTGACGGGCTGGCGCTTTGGGGACGCTGGTACGCCGATCGGGCGGAGGATGTTCGTGACGGCATGAAGCGCGTCCGCGGAGGTGTTGCGGCGCCAGTCCAGGGCCGGCACTCGCCCGTCTCGCTGACGTGGCGCGAGACGGATGGGCGTGCGTAGCCGGCTTCGCGGCCGGGGCCGTGCAGTCGCCGGACGGTCGGACGCGCCCGGGGGTTGGACCGGCGCTCTGGTCAGTGCCGCGCGGGATGCGTCGGTGCTACGCCGAGCTGGCGCGAGACCCGCATCGCCACTTCCTCGCAGAAGGTGCGTTCGCTCTTGGTCAGACCGGGCATCCGGGCCGCGCGCCAGGCCTCGAGATCGGCCACTTCGCCGTGGGCCTCGATGAGCCCGTCGGACGCCGACCGGACCGCGCGTCCGTAGGCTGTTCGTTCTCTGAAAATCGGAATCATCACCCTACTCCTGTTTCCGTCCCCGGGATCAGCATGACTTGAGAGGTGTTTTCAGACAATTATCGTGACGCCCGAGGGTTAATGGAGTGTTCGACCGTGGCAGGGCGGCCACGGAGCGATGCCGCGAGAGCACATTCGGCGGTTTCGTCAAGAAAAGAGGCGCACCACCGGGCTGGCCGGCGGTGCGCCAAGGTTGCCCCGAAGGGCGCAGGCGTCTCGGAATGTGTCAGGCCACCTCGGCCATCGGGGCGACGGTGCCGAGGCGGGCGACGCGGTCTGCGACGGCAGCCAGAAAGGCCGCGTCGGCTGCGGTCAGCCCGAAGCGCCCGGCCTGTCGCGCGGCCTCCTCGGCGGCGCCGGCGCCATGTTCCGCGATGAGCCGGTCGGCCTCGCTGCGGATGCGCCGGCCGTATTCGATCCTGTCCACGAGTGTCCTCTGCATCACGTTCTCTCCCTCTCGCTCGGGGAAAGGTGCATGCAGGTCGAATTCAACACAACTTCAACGTTATCGGTTGGTTAATCGAGACTCTTGATAGTTGCGGGAATGCCACAGGCGGCCGAAGGCCCGGCAGTGAACACTCAGACGGGGTTCCGGTTCATCCGCCAGAGCGCGAGGTTCAGCGCGCCGGCATAGCTCACCCAGACCAGATAGGGCAGCATCAACAGGCCCGAGAGCTGCGAGACCGACCAGAACAGCGAGGTGGTGATCGCAACGCCGATCCACAGGACCGTGATCACCGCGAAGCCCGCCCCCAGGCGCTGCTGTCCGAAGAACACCGGGGACCAGAGCGCATTGACCGTGAGCTGGAAGGCCCAGAATGCCAGCGCCGGCAGGGCCAGAGGATCGGGGCTGTAGGCCACCCACCAGGCCGCAACCGCCATCGCGATGTAGAGAATTGTCCAGGCGATCGGGAACAGCCAGTCGGGCGGAGTCCAGGCCGGCTTGGAAAGCCGCAGATACCAGGTGCCGGGCTTGAAGAAGACGCCGCTCGCGGCCGCCGCGAAGGTCGCGAGCAGGAAACCCGCAAGCGTCGCCCAGGTCGGATAGGTCTTGATCAGGTAATCCATGCCAGCACCCGTGGTTCCGAACCTGCGACAGGTGGACCGCTTCCGTGGCGAAGTCAAACCTGCATCGCGGCCCGGTGATGCAACGCAGCAGGCGGCCGGAGGATCCCTCGGGGCGGAATGGCCGCGGACGCGGTGGCATTCGGCGTGTGCGCGGAGCGGCCAGGCCGTTTCCGCTTCGGCTCGGGGGGCCGGTGCGCGGCTTCCGGTGCAGCGCCGGATCCGGTCCCGCAACGGTCACACCCGCGGCACCGGGCCGGGTCCGCTAACGCCTTGGTAACCATGGCGGCCATAGGACTGGGGCAGTCGGTGTTGGAGGAGAATCCCCCGTGTCGCTCGTCCGGTCTGCCTTGGGGCTCGCTGCCCTTCTGGCGCTGGCGCTCATGGCGCCTGCCGGAGACCTGCGCGCATCGGAGACCGATCACAATGCGGATCTCTGCGAGCGCGCGATCGTCAACGGCGCCCGGCGCGGCGGGGTGCCGGCGCAGATCCTGCACGCCATCGCGCTCACGGAGACCGGCCGCAAGTCGCAGGGGCGCATCCGGCCCTATCCCTGGGCGATCAACCGCGAGGGCAAGAGCCACTGGTTCGACACCCGCGAGGAGGCGCTCGCCTTCGCGCAGGCGAGCCTCGTGGAGGGCCGGCGCAGTTTCGATGTCGGCTGCGTGCAGATCAACTACCGCTGGCACGGCCACGCCTTCCCGAGCCTCGACGACATGTTCGATCCGGAATGGACCGCGACCTATGCAGCCCAGTTCCTGCGCACGCTCTACGAGGAGCGCGGAAGCTGGTCGGAGGCCGCCGGCGCCTATCATTCGCTGACGCCGGAGCTTGCCTCGATCTACCGCGAACGCTTCGACCGGCTGCTGGCGGGGCTCTCGCCCGATGCGCTTCCGGAGGTGATGCCGCAGATCGCCGGGCCCGGTCCGGGGCTGAGCCGGCAGGAACGCCGTCTCGCCGCCCGCGCCGCCGGGCGCGAGGCCGAAGAGGCGCGACGGCTGCTGGCGGGGCCGCCGCCGCCCGCGATCAACGGCTCGGTGGGCGGGGGTCTCTTCGCTCCGGCGAGCGGGGCGCTGCTCGTCGAGGGCGGCGCGCTGCTGGGCTCGGGCGGGCCGCTGCTGACCGCGCCCCCCGGCCGGCTCTATTGAGGGCGGGCGGAGCATGACCCCGAATATCAGCGTCAAGGCGCTCTTCCAGCCCACGGTGCTGCTCGCGATGGCGCTGATGGCGGTCATCGTGATGATGGTGCTGCCGATGCCGTCCTGGGTGCTCGACCTGGGGCTGGCGGCGTCGTTCGCGCTGGCGATCCTGATCTTCACCAACACGCTCTTCATCCAGCGCCCGCTCGATTTCTCGGCCTTTCCGACGATCCTGCTCGCGAGCCTGATGCTGCGGCTGTCGCTCAACGTCTCCTCCACGAAGCTCATCATCGGCGAGGGCCATACCGGCACCGGGGCGGCGGGCAACGTGATCGAGGGCTTCGCGATGTTCATCATGGGCGGCTCGGTGCTGCTCGGGCTGGTGGTGTTCTGCGTGCTCCTGATCGTGAACTTCATCGTGATCACCAAGGGTGCGGGGCGCATGGCCGAGGTGGGCGCGCGCTTCGCGCTCGACGCGATGCCCGGCAAGCAGCTCGCCATCGACAGCGACATGGCCGCCGGCGCGATCAGCCACGAGGAGGCCCGCGAGCGGCGCAAGCTCGAGCAGGAGGAGACCACCTTCTTCGGCTCGCTCGACGGTGCCTCGAAATTCGTGAAGGGCGATGCGATCGCCGGGCTGCTGATCACGCTCCTGAACCTCGTGATGGGCCTCGTGATCGGCGTGATGATCCACGACATGCCGGTGGGCTCGGCGTTCCAGACCTACGCGATCCTGACGGTCGGCGACGGGCTGGTGAGCCAGATCCCGGCCGTGATCATCTCGATCGCGTCCGCCATGCTGCTCTCGAAGGGCGGCGTCGTCGGCTCGACCGATCGCGCGCTCCTGTCGCAGCTCGGGCATTATCCGGTGGCGCTGGCGACGGTGGCGCTGTTGATGCTGGTCTTCGCCTTCATTCCGGGCCTGCCGTTCATTCCCTTCGTGCTCGGGCGCCGGCGGGCTGGCCGCGGCGGCGTGGTATTCGGGCTCGCTGAGCGCGCAGGCGGCGGCGGATGCCGCGGCCCCGCCGGCGCCGGCGACCACGAAGCCGCGGGAGAAATCGCTGGGCGATCTTCTCGACGTCGACGAGGTGCATATGGAGTTCGCCGTCGATCTGGTGCCGGTGGTGATGGACGAGGCCACCGGGCTCGATGCGCGCATCGCCAACATGCGCAAGCACATCGCCGGGGAGTATGGCCTGATCCTGCCGGAGATCCGGCTCACCGACAATGCGGGCCTGCCGGCGGGCACCTATGCGATCCGCATCCAGGGGGTCGAGATGGCGCGCAGCCAGATCGAGACCGACCGGGTGCTGGTGCTGCTGCCCGACGAGACCTCGGAGGCGCCGGAGGGGCGGCTGGTGGCCGAGCCGGTCTACGGCGCACCGGCGCGCTGGATCGAGAAGTCCGACCAGGACGAGGCGGCGCTGATGGGGCTTGCGGTGGTGACGCCCACGGAGGTTGTGGCGACGCATCTGCTGGAGATCGTGAAGGCGAATTTCGGGCGGCTGTTCAATCGCCGGGCGCTGCGCAAGCTGCTCGACGAATTCACGACGCCGTCGGATCCGCGCCGGGCGGAGGCGAACCGGCGCATGGTCGACGAGTTCATTCCCGACAAGTTCCCGGTCGATACCCTGCAGAGCGTGCTGCGGCTGCTCTTGGAGGAGCGGGTGTCGATCCGCAACCTGCCGCTCATTCTCGAGGCGATCGGCGAGGTCTACACGAGCAACACCAGCCCCGAGGCGATCTGCGAGCATGTGCGCCACCGGCTGGGCTTCCAGCTCGTCGCCGGCATCCAGGAGGCGGACGGGGCGGTGCCGCTGATCCAGCTCAATCCGAGCTGGGAGGAGATGTTCCAGCAATACCAGCTGCCCGAGGGCTCGGGGATCGTCGACGTCGCGCTGCCGCCGGCGGAGTTCAACCGGCTCGCCAATGCCATCGCCGACCGGATCGCTACTGCGGGCGCGCAGGGGCGCTATCCGGCGGTGGTGACCTCGACCAAGCGGCGGCGGTTCCTGCATACGGTGATGAACGCCAAGGGCATCCGCAATCCGGTGCTTTCCTTCGAGGAGATCGGCACGAGCGCGAAGCCGGCGGTGCTGGGGCTGGCCTGAGGGATGTTCGAGGGCCTCGCCCAGCTCATGGATATCAGCGCCGACGGGCTGGCGGGGTTCATCCTCGTCTTCACGCGGATCGGCGCGGTGATGGCGCTCCTGCCGGGCTTCGGCGAGCGGCTGATCCCGGCGCGGGTCCGGCTGGGGCTGACGGTGGCCTTCTCGATGGTGGTCTGGCCGCTCCTGATGCCGGGCATCGCCGAGCCGGACCCGACGCGGCCCTTCCTGCTGATGCTGGTGATCGAGGCCGGGATCGGGCTGCTGATCGGGCTGTCGATCCGGCTGATGGTGATCGCGCTGCAGCTCGCCGGCTCGATCGCGGCGCAATCGACCTCGCTGGCGCAGATCTTCGGCGCGGGCGCCACGCCCGATCCGATGCCCTCGATCGGCAACATCCTGATGCTCGCCGGCGTCACGCTGGCGGTGTCGTCGGGGCTGCATGTCAAGGCGGCGGTGGCGATGGCGGAGAGCTACACGATCCTGCCGATGGGCGTCGCGGTGCCGGCGGTTGACGTGGTGACCTGGGGCACGGCGCGGGTGGCGCAGACCTTCGCGCTGGGCTTCTCGCTCGCAGCACCCTTCGTGATCGCGGCCTTCGCCTACAACCTCGCCCTCGGGGCCATCAACAAGGCGATGCCGTCGCTGATGGTGGCCTTCGTCGGTGCGCCGGCCATCGTCGCGGCGGGCATGCTGATCCTGATGCTGGCGGCGCCGCTGATCCTCGGCTTCTGGAACGGCCAGCTCGACCTCATCCTCGCCGATCCGATGGCGATGCCGCGATGAGCGAGGACAGTGAGGGCAGTGGCGAAAAGGTCTTCGAGCCGACACCGCAGAAGCTCGAGGAGGCCCGCAAGAAGGGCGATGTCGCGCGCTCCAACGATGTGTCGGGGGCGGCGATGTATCTGGGGCTCTTCGCGGGCATCCTGACCGTCGGGGCCTTCGCGGTCGATCAGGCCGCCTCGGTGATGATGATCTTCATCGCCCAGCCCGACCGGCTGGTGGGCCTGGTGCTCGGACCGGGCGGAGGCGCGCTGTCGGGCGAGATCATGGCCGAGGCGCTCTGGGCGCTGGCGCCCGTTCTTCCTGTTGCCGATCGTCGCGGTGATCGTGAGCCTGCTGGGCCAGCAGGCGCTGGTCTTCGCCGGCGACAAGCTGGTGCCGAAGGGCTCCCGGCTCTCGCTGATCAAGAACGCCCAGAACAAGTTCGGCCCCACCGGCCTGATGGAATTCGCCAAGTCGACGATCAAGCTCGCGGCGATCTCGGCAGCACTTGCGATCTATCTCGTGGGCGATCTCGACCGGATGATCGGCGCGGCCCAGGCCGAACCGAAGGTCGTGGGCGCGATCATGATGGAATCGCTCGTGGTGCTTCTCGGGATCACCTGCATGATCGCCATCGCCATCGCCGGGATCGATCTGGTCTGGCAGCGCTTCGACCATGCCCGCAAGCTCCGGATGTCCTACCAGGACCTCAAGGAGGAATTGAAGCAGTCCGAGGGCGACCCCTACATGAAGGCGCAGCGCCGGGCGCGCGGCGAGGCGATCGCCAACAACCGCATGATGCTCGACGTGCCGAAGGCCGATGTGGTGATCGTCAACCCGACCCATTACGCCGTGGCGCTGAAATGGTCGCGCGAGAAGGGCAGCGCCCCGGTCTGCGTCGCCAAGGGCGAGGACGAGGTGGCGCTGCGGATCCGCGAGATCGCGAGCCTCGCCGAGGTGCCGATCCATTCCGATCCGCCCGCCGCCCGCGCGCTCAACGCCACCACCGAGATCGGCCAGGAGATCGCGCCGGAACATTACAAGGCCGTCGCCGCGGCGATCCGCTTCGCCGACCGGCTGCGCACTGCGTCGCGGCAGCGGGGTGGGGCATGACCCCGTCGAAGCTGCGTCAGCTCGGGCGGCTGGCCGAGGCGCGCAAGCTGCGCGATCTCGCCGACCTCGAAGCCGCCGTCGCCGAGGACCGCATGCTGCGCCAGCGCATCCTCGATCTCGCCAGCACGCCGATCCGCGACATGGCCGAGGGGCTGATCGCGATGCCGATCGCCCAGCAGGAGGTCCGCCAGGTCTGGGCGCAGCGCCAGATCGCGCTCTGCCGGGCGCGGCGCACCGAGCTTGCCGGCCGGATCGAGACCCTGCGCCGCAGCGCGGCGCGCAGCCTCGGCAAGCACGAGGCGATCGGCAAGCTGGTGGGCAGCGCCGAGGCGGAGGCCAGCGACGCCCGCCGCGCCCGCTCGGAGCGCGAAGCGCCGCCGCATAAGCTTGATGGTTCGTTCGGGGACTGAGCGCGCGAGCGGGACGGTTGGGCGATCCTTCCACTGGATGTTCTGCGCAGTCCTGTCCCGAGCCGGGCACGGAACAGACCGGCTCGATCGGTCATGTCTGCACAGACCCGGAGGGGCGTCGGGGCGGGAGTTGGCGAAAGCGGTGATTCGTGGTAGAGTAATCTTGGGCCGAGTATTACGGCCCGTGGTATTTCGAGTATCGTTCCCGCGCAATTGAGCGCTTCTTTTCGTACCCCCGAACCGCATCTCCCGTTGCCGCCGGCCCTTGGCCGCCGTCGCCCGATGCCGTTCGGCTTATCAAGGAAAATCCCATGGATCCCGCTGAAAAACCGGAAAAACGCGTTTATGTCGTGCTGCTGTTCGCCAAGGTGAACCGCGACTATTACGAGCTCAGCCGCGAGAAGCGCGCCGAGCTCACCAACCCGCATGTGAAGGAGCTCTCGAAGCATCTCACCTGCGTGTCGATCACCTCGCTCCAGGGCACCGGGCTTTCGCCCGACATCATGGTGGAGGTGCTCGAATCCGAGAACCTGCTCGAGATCGAGAAGATGATCGAGACCTACAAGGCCGGCGCGAAATCGGCCTACGGCATCATCACCGACGTGATGATCACCGAGAAATGCATGGAACGCCGGATGACCGGCTGACCCCTTGCGACGGCGGGCCCGGGCGGATGCGCGCCCCGGGCCTGTCGGCTCAGACGTCCTGGCGTGCGACGTCGGTGATCAGCACGTCGCCCACCGGCTCGGAGCCCATCACCTCGCGCGCGGCGTTGACCAGCGCCGATTTCAGGTCGTCCATCTTCTGGCCCGAGGTGAAGCTGCCGTCGAAGCCGCCGGTATTGGCGTGGCGGAACATCGCCTTGAGGAACCGGTCGCGGAGCCGCGGCTCGACCGCCTCGACCGCCGGGGCCGAGTCGGCGCCGGTCTCGACCGAGACCGTCAGCACCACCATCGCCACCACCCGCTCGCCGTCGAAGACCGGCACGACGAAGGGCTTTTCCATCGGGACGTAGTAGGGCTCGCCCTCGATATGGACCTCCGGCTCGGCGCCGGCGCGGAACGGATCGACTTCCGCCTCGACGCAGCCGCCATGTCCGTCATCGACACAGTCGACCGCGGCCATGTCCTTTTCCTCGGGAGGCGGTTTCAGCGCGAGGCCGGCACCCACCCCGGCGCCGAGGCCGAGGACGGCGATCACAAGGGGGACAAGCAGCTTCATTCGGGTCTCCTCAGTAGGGCATCACTTGGTCGGTGATCTGCTGGCCCCAGCGCGGCTGCTGTGCCGAGGTGATCTGCCCGCGTCCGCCGTAGGAAATCCGCGCGCCGGCGATCCGGTCGTAGGGGATGACGTTGTGCCGCGAGATGTCCTCGGGGCGCACGATGCCGGTGACCTGCAGGTCGCGCAGCTCGAAGTTCACCCGCACCTCCTGGTCGCCCTGGATCACCAGATGGCCGTTCGGGAGCACGTCGACCACGGTGGCCGCGACGCGGAGCGTGAGCTTCTCGTTGCGGGTGGTCGAGCCGCTGCCGCGGAAATCGCTGTCGGATTCCAGTTCCACTTCCGGGCTCAGGGTCTGGAAATTGTCCGGAATGATGGTCTGGAGGCCGAAGAACGCGCCGACGCTCGCACTTTCGCTGCCCGAGCGGGAGCGCTCGGAATCGTTGTTGATCTCGGCCTCGTCGTCGATCTCGATGGTGATGGTGAGGATGTCGCCGAGGGAGCGGGCGCGCTTGTCGCCGAGGAGCCCGGCCGGGCCGGTGTTCCACAGAGAGCCGTTCTGGTAGGCGAAGCGCGCCGGCTGCGGCGGCGGCACGGCGATCGCCGCGCGTTCGGCCGTCAGGATCGGCTTGGCGTCCGGGGCGGCGGCGCCGATCGTCGTCATCTCGGGGGGCTGGCCGATGCCGCAGGCCGAGAGGCCCATCATGAGGGCAAGTCCCAGCGGCTTTACAAGTCTACTCATTCTCCGACCTCCACAGTGCCCGAGGATGTCACCGTTCCGGACACGATCTGGCGCGAGGCGAGGTTCATCACCCGCACGATTTCTCCGACACCGCCGCGATCGAGCACGCGCCCGTCCGCGGTGATGCTCAGCCCGGCCTCGGCATAGGTCATGCGGACGAGCTGGTTGCGTTCGACGAGGGCCGGCGCGCCGATCTGGCCGCTCAGGATCGGCCGGCCCGGATAGAGCGTGACCCGCGCCTCGCGGCCGATCACCGCGTCGAGGGCGGCGAAGGCGCCGGGCACCTGATCCTCCGAGATCGTCACGTCCTCGGCGGAAATCACGCTCTGGCCGCGGATCGCGCGCAGCGGCACGACGGCCTGGGCGGCGGCGATCTCGGCGGCGAGGAGCGGCGCGAGACAGAGGATCAGGCGAAGGCGCATGCGATCAGCGGACCTGCACGGTGGCGGCCAGCATCTGGTCCGCGGCGGTGATGACCTTGGCGTTCATCTCGTAGCCGCGCTGGGCCTCGATCAGCCCGGTGATCTCGCGCACCGCATCGACGCTGGAGGCCTCGAGATAGCCCTGGCGGAAGATGCCGCGGCCGTCATCGCCGGCATCGCCGACATTGGGCTGCCCCGACGCCTCGGTCTCGCGGTAGAGGTTCGAGCCCAGCGCCTCGAGGCCCTTCTCGTTGGAGAAGGTCACCAGACCGAACTGCCCGAGAAGCTGCGCCTCCACCTGGCCGTCGAAATAGGCATAGACCTCGCCGTCGGCATTGATGGAAATCTCGCGCGCATCCTCGGGAATGGTGATGTCGGGCACCACCGTGAAGCCGTCGGAGGTGACGATCAGCCCGTCGCCGTTGCGCTTCAGCGCGCCGTCGCGGGTATAGGCCGGATTGCCGTTGGGCAGGGTGATCTCGAAATAGCCCTTGCCGTCGATGGCGAGGTCGAGCGAGCCGCGGGTCTCGACGAGCGAGCCCTGTTCGACCTGCATCGACACCGCGGAGGTGCGCACGCCGAGGCCGAGCTGCACGCCGGCCGGCAGGATCGTGCCTTCGGCGGTGTTCACCGAGCCCGGGCGCACCGCCTGCTGGTAGTGCAGGTCGGAGAACTCGGCGCGGCGCGCGTTGTAGGCGGTGGTGCTCATGTTGGCGAGGTTGTGGGAAATCACCTCGACCCGTGTGTTCTGGGCGGACATGCCGGTGGCGGCGATATTGAGGGCGCGCATGGGTCTCTCCTGTTAACTCGGTGACGCTCAGCCGGTCCGGCCGAGGGTGTTGACCACCTGCTTGATGCGTTCGTCTTCCTGATCGAGCAGCTTCTGGCCGTATTCGTAGGCGCGCTGGACCTCGATCATGCGGGCCATCTCGGTGATCGGGTTGACGTTGGAATTCTCGAGGAAGCCCTGCACCATCCGGCCGAGATCGGCCTCGACGGGCACGGTCTCGCCATCGACCCGGAAGAGCACGCCGGCCTCGCGGAATACCTGTGTCGGGTCCTCGGCGGCGACGAGGCCGATCCGGCCCTGCGGTGCGCCGTCGACCGACAGCGTGCCGTCGGGGGCGAGCCCGATGCTGCGCGCCTCGAAGGGGATGACGATCGGCCCGCCGGCCTCGTCGAGGAGCGGGTGGCCGTCCATGGTGACGATGGTGCCCTCGGCGTCGCGCGAGAAGGCGCCCGCACGGGTGAGCCGCGGTCCCTCGGGGGTCTGGACGGTGAAATAGCCCTCGCCCTCGATGGCGATGTCGAGCGAGCCGCCGGTCTGAACCAGCGTGCCCTGAAGGTCGTCGGTGAAGCGTGCCCGGGCCTCGGTCATCGCGACCGATCCGCCCTCGGCGGGCAGCGCCTGCACCATCTCCGCGAAGATCACGCCCTCGCGGCGGTATCCGGTGGTGGAGAGGTTCGCGATGTTGTTCGCGACCGCCTGCATTTCCCGGACCAGCCCCGATTGCCGGCTGAGGGCCACATAACCTGCAATGTCCATCGCTCTCTCCCGCGTTCTCGCGTTCGTGACCGCACGGTTCTCCGTGCTCGGACGCAACACTCGCCGGTCATGGTAAAGATTCGGTCAAGGCGGCGGGACGGGTTTCAAAAGGAATTTCAACCAATTAACGAAGCGGTAACGGCAGCGTTGACCCGCACCGACCCGGTCCGCGATACCCCGTGGAGGCAAAGCGAGGGGCTACGGGATGGCAAAGCTGCGGGCGTTCGAGGCGATCGACATGAACGACATGGCGCGGGATGCCGGATGGCTCGAATATGCCGATGCAACGGGCGTGCTCGTCTCCACGAAGCGGACAGACACCTGGTATGTCGGCACGTTCGAGTACGGTGGCGACCGCATCACCGGCACCATCGAGGCGGTGTTCCACCTGAAGGACGACGACCTGATCTACGAGGCGAGCCGGCTCGATCTCCCGGCGAAATACCTCTATTTCGGCGCGACGATGAACGAGATTTACGCGCGGGCCTTCGCCGGCAAGGATGTGCTGCTGGGCTCGCAGGGCGACGACATGCTCGCGGGGCGGAACGGCGGGGACCGGCTCGAAGGCCGCGACGGCGACGATCATCTGCGAGGCGAGAAGGGCAATGACCGGCTGTTCGGACAGGACGGGCGCGACAGGCTCGAAGGCGGCGGGGGCCGCGACATCCTCAAGGGCGGCAAGGACGCCGACAGGCTCTACGGCAACAACCACGACGACACGCTGACCGGCGGCAAGGGCGCCGACCGCTTCGTGTTCGACACCGCCGACGGCCATGACACGATCACCGATTTCGGCACGGGGCGCGACGTGATCGTCTTCCGCGCGGGGCGCAGCGATTTCGACGATCTGCGGATCCGCCAGGCCGGCGATGACGTGCGGATCGTGCTCGAGGACACCCGGATCACGCTGCTCGACACCGACCGGGCCGAGATCGATGCGGGCGACTTCCTGTTCTGAGACGGGGAGGCCCGCCCGGTCACGCGCCGGACCCTGCAGCCCTTGCATCGACCCGGCGTGGCGCTTAGGTCGGGATCCGGGAGGTCCCAACATGCCACGTTTCGCTGCGAAAGCCCTGATCGAACTCCTGGCCGCGGCCATCGGCCTGCTGGTCGCCGTCTGGCTGTTGCCGGGCATGAGCATCACCTTCACGAGTTTTCTCATCGTCGTCGCGGTCTTCACCGTGGCGCGGTTCGCCCTCGAGCCGCTGATCGCGCGGCTCTCGTCGCGTTATGCCGAGGCGCTTCTGGGCGGCGTGGCGCTGGTGGCGACCTTCGTGGCCCTTGTGATCTCGGCGCTGGTCAGCAGCGGGCTGGTGATCTCGGGTCTGACCACCTGGGTGCTTGCGACGCTGATCGTCTGGCTCTTCGACGTGATCGCGGCGCTGGTCCTGCCACGCTTGATCTTCAAGGAAATCCTGACCGGAAAGCCGGCCGCGCCCGCGACCCCCGCTCCGCCCCCTGCCCCCGCACCGGACCCGTCGAAGTCGGACCTGCCGTAGCGGCGAACCGGGTCGCGAGGGGTTTTTTCAGAGTGTTGGGTTGTTTTTCACGCTGCGCACAGGCGCGTGTGCCCGTGCGGATCTGGCGTCAGGGGCTCTCGATCATCGGGATCAGCTGATCCTGGTAGAAGCGCACCAGCGTGGCGCCGGAAAAGCTCATCGAGATCCAGAACACCACGAGGATCGCGCCGAGCTTCGGCACGAAGGTGAGCGTCATTTCCTGAACCGAGGTCAGGGCCTGCAGAAGCCCGATCGCGAGGCCGACGATCAGCGCCACGGCGAGGATCGGCGTCGAGATCACCAGGGCCGTCCAGAGGCCCTGGCGCAGGATGTCGAGGATCTCGGCCTCGGTCACGGGGCGGCGCCTCAGACCGGCATGCGCAGGATTTCCTGGTAGGCCTCGACCACCTTGTCGCGCACCGCCACGGCGGTCTGGACCGCAAGCTCGGTCGCGGCCAGCGCCTCGACCACCGCCTGCGGATCGGCCCGCCCGGCGAGCCCGGCCTTCACCGTCTCCTCGCTGGCGCGCAGGGTTTCCATGAAGTCGGTCGAGGCGGCCTGGAAGGCGGCGCCGGCGGAGCGGATTTCCGCGCTTTCGGCCGAGGGAAGGGGCCGCGCGGCGAGCTGGGCCTGGGAATAGAGCTGGGAAGCGAGGGAGGCTTTCACGTCCATGAGGGAGTTTCCTTCTGTCAGCGGCGCAGCAGGTCGAGCAGGCTCGACGCCATCTGGCGCGCCTGGTCGAACATGCGGAGATTGGCCTGGTAGGAGCGGTTGGCTTCACGGGCATCGGCGATCTCGACCATGAGATCGACGTTGGAGCCCTGGAAGTAGCCGTCGACGCCCGCCATCGGATTGGTCGGATCGTAGATCTGCGGCAGCTCGCTGCGGTCGAGCCGCACCGGCCCGGTCTGCACCGCGCGCGCGTCGCCGCGCTGGAAGGTCTCCTCGAAAGAGACCGTCTTGCGCCGGTAGCCCGGCGTGTCGACATTGGCGATGTTCTCCGAGGAGAGCCGCAGCCGGGCGGATTGCGCCTGCATCCCGCTCGCCGAGGCGGCCATGGTCTTGGCGATTTCGTTCATGTGAGGGTCTCCTTACCGTCCGCGCCCGAGCGACGAGCGCAGGATGTCCATCGACTTGCGATAGACCCCGAGCGCCATGTCGTGGCTCTGCCGCACCTCGGCGGCGCGCATCATCTGTTCCTCGAGCGAAACCGAGTTGCCGTTGGGGCTTTCGGCGCCGTCGACCACGGCCACCTGCGGCGCGAAGCCGTTCGGATCGGCACCGAAGGCGACATGGCCGGGGCGCGTGGTCTTCGCCGAGAAGGCCGGCGTGGTGCCGCGCAGGGTCTCGCCGAAATCGGGGATGTCGCGCGCCTGATAGCCGGGCGTGTCGGCATGGGCGATGTTCTCCGAGAGCACCCGCTGGCGCGACGTGGAATGCGCCGCGAGGCTGCTGGAGAGCCGAAGAAGCGTCAGATTCATGTCCATGGGCCGGATTCTCCCGCCAGTTCGAAATGCAGTGGTCTCTAACCCGGGCTTAACCAGTCATGGTGAACAAAGGGTAAGCGCCGATGCGGCAATCCGAACCCTGTGCGAGGCTCCATGCTCACCGATTTCTCCGCCCTGACCTCCGAGCTTTCGCGGATCTCCAACCATCGGCGGATCGGCCGGGTGGTCGCGGTGGGCACCGCCTCGCTCGAGATCGCGGGGCTCACGCATCAGGCGCGGATCGGCGATCAGGTGGCGATCGGCATGCGGTCGGGGAATGAGCTGGGCGGGGAGATCGTCGGGATCTCGGAGGATCATGCAAGGGCGATGACCTATGCGCCGCTCGACGGGGCGGCGGTGGGCAACCGGGTGACGCTGCTGGGGCCGGCGGGGGTGCATCCCGATGCCTCCTGGGTCGGGCGGATCGTCGATGCCTTCGGGCAGTCGCTCGACGGGCGGCCGCTCAAGCCCGGGGCCGCCTCGGCCACCCTGCGGCGCGCCCCGCCCGAGCCGGCGCGGCGCAAGGCGCTGGGCGGGCGGCTCAATACCGGGCTCTCGGTGTTCGACACGGTTCTGCCGCTCGCGAAGGGCCAGCGGATCGGGGTCTTCGCCGGGTCGGGGGTGGGCAAATCCTCGCTGCTCGCGGATCTCGCGCGGGGGATCGAGGCGGATATCGTCGTTCTGGCGCTGATCGGCGAGCGCGGGCGCGAGTTGCGCGACTTCGTCGACAACGTGCTGGGGCCCGAGGGCATGGCGCGGGCGGTGGTGGTGGCGGCGACCTCGGACCAGGCGCCGCTGATCAAGCGGCGGGCGGCGTGGATGGCGATGGCCACGGCGGAGGTGTTCCGCGACCAGGGGCATCATGTGCTTCTGCTGACGGATTCGCTCACGCGCTTCGCCGAGGCGCATCGCGAGATCGCGCTGACGGCCGGGGAAGCGCCGACGCTCCGGGGGTTTCCGCCCTCGACGGCGAACCTGATCGCCGGGCTCTGCGAGCGGGCGGGGCCGGGGCCGTTCGGGAAGGGCGACATCACCGGCATCTTCTCGGTGCTGGTGGCGGGCTCGGACATGGACGAGCCGATCGCCGACATCACCCGGGGCGTGCTCGACGGGCATGTGGTGCTCGACCGGGGCATCGCGGAGCGCGGGCGGTTCCCGGCGGTCGATGTGCGCCGGTCGGTGTCGCGCAGCCTGCCGGGGATCGCGAGCCCGGCGGAGAACGCGATGATCGCGCGGACGCGGCGGGTGCTGACGGCCTACGAGAATGCCGAGCTGATGATCCAGACCGGGCTCTATGCGGACGGGTCGGATGCGGCGATCGACGAGGCGATCCGGCTCTGGCCGGCGCTCGACGGCTATTTCACCGAAAAGGCCCCGGACGGGGCGGAGGGCAGCTTCGACCGGCTGGCCGCACTCCTCGGCATGGAGACCGGGCGGATGGCGAAGCCGAAGCCCATGCCGCTCGACCCGGCGGCGCGGCGGGTGTGAGCGCGCGCATGTGCGCCGCGTGAAACGTGGACCAGGTCGCTGATACGAGGCGGCTTTCCGAACCGGTTTCGGAATGTGCTCGGCGTCTTGCGGCCGGAGCGGTGCTCAGCTGCGGGCGGCGAGGAGGTTGAAGAGGCCCTGCGAGCCGCCGCCATTGGCGTTCTGCAGGAGCGTGAGCGCGCTGGAGGTCGCGGAGGTCGCGGCGGCCCCGGTCTCGATCTGCGAGATGGCGAGGAAGCGGGTGATCAGCTTGTCGACATTGGCCGGGTCCTGGAAGACCGTGAGGTCGCCCTTGCCGAACATCTTCGAGAGCTTGTCGCCGAAGACCTCGACCTGACGGTCGATGTCGAGCTGGACGAACTGGCTGGGCAGGTTGAAGGCCTTCTCGAAGACCTGCCGCAAGGGCTTCGAGCCGATCACCTTGAAGAGGCTCGCCCCCTCGCCGGCGGCAAGCTCGCCGATCTCGCGCTTGAGGTTCATCGCGAGGCGCATGTCGTTGTTGCTTTCGCCCACCGCGGCCTCGAAGGCGCGCGTCTTGTAGGCGGCGACGATGCCGGAGGCGAAGCCCGGTTCGGCATTGCGCCGGCCGGTTTCTGCGCCGAAGCCGAAGGCGTCGGACATCTCGCGGAAGGCGGTTTCGGTCAGGCGCATCGCCAGCGCCTTGGGATCGGTGGTGCCCTCCTCGAGCACCTTGCGGATGAAGGCCTTCTTGTCGATCTCGTCGGAGAGACCGAAGGCGCCGAGGGCGACCTTCAGCAGGCGGCGGTCGGCCACCAGATCGGCGGCGGTCTCGATCTTGCCGACATTCTCGGTGAAATAGGCGATCTCGCGGGCGAGCTGCGGCCCCTTCTCGAAGGCGGCCTGCTGCACCGGCTGGGTGCGCTCCAGAAAGCGCCATCCGGCGATGCCTGCGAGCGGGATCTGGGGCTGGAAGCTCATCGATTCATCCTGTTCGCTTGCGTTCAGCCGGTGGACTGGAGGCCGAGCAGACGGGCCTCGCGCGGCAGAATGGCGCGCAGCGCCTTCATCGCCTGGTAGAACCGGTTCTCGGCCACGGCTTCGGTGGCGGCATCGAGATGCGCGCGGCTGTCCTCGTCGCGGAACACCTGGCTGAGCTGTTCGATGCCGCGCAGCATCTGGGCGCGGGCCTCGACCGGGTCGGCCTCGCCGGCGAGCACGAGCTGCGCGATGTAGCAGACCCGCTTGACCGGCGTGGTGGCCTCGTCGGGATGGATCGCGTCGCGCAGGCGCAGCACGTTGGCGTCGGGGGTCACGATGTTGATGCGGGTGCGGCGGTCGCCGTTTTCCATCACGACGCCGTTGATCATGATCCGCTCGCGCGGACCGAGCTTGAGGACGAGCCCGCTCATGCGGCTTCCTCCTTCACGTTGCCGCGCAGACCGCGCATGATGGAGGTGTTGATCTCGATCAGCGGATGCGATGGAGGCCTTGCCGGCCAGAACCTGCAGCTGTGCCTGCGGATGAATTCCGCGAGGCCGATCAGGTTGGCGCGCAGGGCGTCGGGGAGGCCGTTGCCGTCGTTCATCAGGTCCTCGAACAACACGCCCCAGAGGCGCTGGTTGTCGGTCACGGCGGCAGCGAGGGCGGGAAACTCGGTCTTGTCGGTTTCGTCCAGGGCCTTCAGACGGCTGGTCGTCTGGGCGAAGACGGCATATTCCGTGCCACGATCGGTACGGATCGGTGCCGAGGCGGCGGCGTATCCGGAGCGGGCGTTCGGGCGGTAACTCATTCGCGGACCTCTCGAAGAGCAGGCGCAGGCACAAGGCCCCGCAGCGGGGCCGGAGGCGAAAGTAAGTCCGGGGCGGGCGCTGGGCCCGCCCCGGGTCAGTCAATCCGCGATCAGCGGAAGAGCGACAGCACGCTCTGCGGCGCCTGGTTGGCGATCGACAGCGCCTGGATGCCGAGCTGCTGCTGCGTCTGCAGCGCGGTCAGGCGGGCCGAAGCTTCTTCCATGTCGGCATCCACGAGGGCGCCCACGCCTTCCTTCAGCGCATCGGTCTGCTTGCCCAGGAAGTCGTTCTGGGCGTCGATGCGAGCCTGCGCCGCACCGAAGGCAGCAGCCGCGGTGTTGGCGCTGTCGATGAGCGTGTCGATGGCGTCCACAGTCGCCGTGCCGACGACCAGAGCGGCGCCGAGCACTTCGAGATCCTGTGCCGCGACCGCCATCGTGCCGGTGGTCAGGGCGCCGGCCGCGTCACGCATGACGGAGACGGTGATGGTCTGGGCGGCACCGCCGGTTTCGACCATGTTGATGCCGTTGTACTGCGCCGACTGGGCGATCGAGACGATCGTGTCGGTCAGTGCAGTGACTTCGGCCTGGATCTTGGCGACGTCGGCATCCGGGTTTTCGGCCTGGACGACCTTCTCCTGGATCTGCTTGAGGATGTCCGACACCTGCTCGGCGGCCACGCGGGCCACGCCGACCATGGCCGAGGCCGAGGTGAGCGCATCGCCGAGCTTGCCGTAGCTGCGGACGTCGGAGTTCATCGTGGAGGCGATCGACCAGGACGAGGAGTTGTCCTTGGCGGTCGCGACCTTCAGGCCGGTGGAGATCTCGTTCTGGACCTTGCCGAGGCTGCCGTTGGTGCTCTTCAGGGTCTGGAGGGCAACCATTGCGCTGGTGTTGGTGAGAATCGAAGACATGTGTTTCGTCCTTTGCTTGGCGTACGGCGCTTTCGACGCCGCGTGATGAAATGGACCCGCGATTGCGTGCCCGTTGATCGCCATTCTGACTGTGCAGCGCTTGCCCGGTTTCCGGTTTCGCCGCGCCGGCCCTTCGACCGCGTGGGGAGGTGATAGCCCGGGCTCGGTGAAGCAAACCCTAACTGGCCGGGATTATCATGCCTAACAGGGGGTTAGCGGATTGCGTCGGGTTTTCCCGAATGCCGGCTCAGCCCTTGCGGGGCTTGCGTTTGCCGTAGAGTTCGAGCCGGTGGTGCACGAGATCGTAGCCGAGTTCGGCGGCGATCTCTTCCTGCAGGGCCTCGATGCGGGCGGAGGAGAACTCGACCACTTCGCCGGTCTCGACGTCGATCAGGTGGTCGTGGTGGTCGGTGTCGCCCGATTCGAATCGCGCGGGCCCCCCGTCGAAGGCGTGGCGCTGGATCGCGCCGGATTCCTCGAGGGCCTTCATGGTGCGGTAGACCGTGGCGAGCGAGATGCGGGCATCGCGGGCGGCGGCGGCGGCGAAGATCTCGGTGGCGTCGGGGTGGCCTTCGCTGGCGGCGAGGATCTCGAGAATGATCCGGCGCGGCCGCGTGATCCGCAGGCCCGCCGCGCGCAACGTCTCTTCGTGATCCTCGAGCTTTCCGGCCATGGGGCGGAGATTAGCCGATCCGGCGCGGCGGGCAATGGGTTTGTGAGAATGTTTCTCAATTGCGTTGACAGAGGCCGAAGCCGACGTATGTTCCGGGCTTGAAACCTTCACCTGACAGGGAGACATGCATGCCCCGCCTTCTCGCCGCTCTGGCCCTTGCCGCATCGCTCGCGACACCGGCCCTTGCCGACGAACGCCTCAAGGTCGTCACGACCTTCACCGTGCTGGCCGACATGGCCGCGAATGTGGCCGGCGAGGCGGCGGATGTGGAGGCGCTGACCAAGCCCGGCTCGGAGATCCACTTCTACCAGCCGACGCCGGGGGATATCCGCCGGGCGCGCGATGCCGATCTGGTGCTGTGGAACGGGCTGAACCTCGAGCAGTGGTTCGCGCAGTTTCTCGACAATCTCGGCGACATTCCCTCGGCGGTGGTGAGCGAGGGCGTCGAGCCGATGGGGATCGGCACCGGGCCCTACGAGGGCAAGCCGAACCCGCATGCCTGGATGTCGCCGGATGCGGCGCTGATCTATGTGGAGAACATCCGCGCGGCGATGGCGGAAGCGGATCCGGCGAATGCGGAGGTCTATGCCGCCAATGCCGCGGCCTATTCCGACGAGATCCGCGCACTGGCCGAGCCGATCCGGGAGGCGCTGGCGGGCATTCCCGAGGAGCGGCGCTGGCTGGTGACCTCGGAGGGGGCGTTCAGCTATCTCGCGCGGGATTTCGGGCTGCAACGAGCTCTACATCTGGCCGATCAACGCCGATCAGCAGGGCACGCCGCAGCAGGTCCGTGCGGTGATCGACACGATCCGCGAGCATGAGATCCCGGTGGTGTTCTCCGAGAGCACGGTGCCGGCGGATGCCGCCCAGCAGATCGCCCGGGAGACCGGGGCGGCCTATGGCGGGGTGCTCTACGTGGACAGCCTGTCGGAGCCGGACGGGCCGGTGCCGACCTATCTCGACCTGATGCGGGTGACGACCTCGACCATCGCGGAGGGGCTGACCGAATGAGCCTCGCGGAGCCCCTTGTCCGGACCGAAGGGCTGGCGCTCGAGGGCGTGTCGGTGACCTATCGCAACGGGCTGACCGCGCTCGAGGCGGCGAGCTTCGCCATCCCGCGCGGCTCGATCACCGCACTGGTGGGGGTCAACGGGTCGGGCAAGTCGACGCTGTTCAAGGCGATCATGGGCTTCGTGCCGCTCGCCTCGGGCACGGTCTCGATCCTCGGCAAGCCCGGCGATGCGGCCTTGGCGGCCAATCTCGTGGCCTATGTGCCGCAGGCCGAGGAGGTGGACTGGTCGTTTCCGGTGCTGGTCGAGGATGTGGTGATGATGGGGCGCTACGGGCATATGGCCTGGATGCGCCGTCCGTCGCGCCATGACCGCGCGATGGTGAGCGAGGCGCTGGAGCGGGTGGGGATGGCGGCGCTCCGGCACCGGCAGATCGGCGAATTGTCCGGCGGGCAGAAGAAGCGGGTGTTCCTCGCGCGCGCGCTGGCGCAGGAGGGGCAGGTGATCCTGCTCGACGAGCCCTTCACCGGCGTGGACGTGACCACCGAGGCGCAGATCGTGACCCTGCTGCAGGAACTGCGCGACGAGGGGCGGGTGCTCCTGGTCTCGACGCACAATCTGGGCTCGGTGCCGGAATATTGCGACCGGGCGGTGCTGATCAACCGGCGCATCCTCGCGGCCGGGCCGACGGCGGAGGTGTTCACCCAGGACAATCTCGAGGCGGCGTTCGGCGGCAAGCTCCGGCATTTCGTGCTCGGCGGACACGACCTGCACCACGACGAGACCGAGGATCGCCGGCAGATCACCGTGCTGACCGACGACGAGCGGCCCTTCGTGATCTATTCGGAGGCCGAAACCGAAGCGGCAGGGGCGCGGGCAGAGGTGGTGGCGGCGGACGCGAAGCTCGAGGCGGCGAAGGCGGAAGCCGCGCTGGCGGGTGCGAAGGCGGACGCGGCCGAGGCGAAGGCGGAAGCGGCGGCGAGCAGCGTGACCCGAAAGGCTCCGCGCCGGCCATGAGCACCCTCCTCGAGCCCTTCGGCTACTCCTATATGGTGAATGCGATCTGGGTGAGCGGGCTCGTGGGCGGGGTCTGCGGCTTCCTGTCGGCGTTCCTGATGCTGAAGGGCTGGTCGCTGATCGGCGATGCGCTCAGCCATGCCATCGTGCCGGGGGTGGCCGGGGCCTACATGCTCGGCCTGCCCTTCGCGGCCGGGGCGTTTCTCGCGGGCGGGCTGGCGGCGGGGGCGATCCTGTCGCTGTCGGCCTTCACACGGCTGAAGCAGGACACGGTGATCGGCATCATCTTCACCTCGTTCTTCGGGCTGGGGCTGTTCATGGTCTCGCTCTCGCCCACATCGGTGAACGTGCAGACCATCGTGATGGGCAATATCCTCGCGATCACGCCGGGAGACACGCTGCAGCTGGCGCTGATCGCCGGGATCACGCTGACGATCCTGACCCTGCGCTGGCGCGACCTTATGGCGGTGTTCTTCGACGAGGCGCATGCGCGCTCGATCGGGTTGCCGGCGACCGGGCTGAAGCTGTTGTTCTTCGCGCTGCTCGCCGCCTCGACGGTGGCGGCGCTGCAGACGGTGGGGGCGTTTCTGGTGGTGGCGCTGGTGGTGACGCCGGGGGCCACGGCGTATCTCTTGACCGACCGTTTCGGGCGGCTGGTCTGCCTTGCGGTGGGCATCGGGGCGGGCACGGCGCTGACCGGGGCGTATCTCAGCTATTTCCTCGACGGGGCGACCGGGGGCATCATCGTGGTGTTCCAGACGCTGATCTTCCTCGCGGCCTTCACCTTCGCGCCGAAGCACGGCTATCTGGCCGCCCGGCGGCGGGCGCGGGAGAACCTGCTGCGATGAGCGAGATCCTCCTGCCCTTCGAGTTCGACTTCATGCTGCGGGCCTTCGCGGTGACGATGCTGGTCTCGGTGCCGATGGCGCTCCTGTCGTGCTTTCTGGTGCTGCGGGGCTGGGCGCTGATGGGCGACGCGATCAGCCATGCGGTGCTGCCGGGCATCGTCGTGGCCTACTGGTTCGGGGCGCCGCTGGCCTTGGGCGCTTTTGCGGCGGGGATGGTCTGCGCGGGCGCGACCGGGTTTCTGAAGGACAACAGCCGGATCAAGGAGGACACGGCGATGGGCATCGTGTTCTCGGGCATGTTCGCGCTGGGGATCGTGCTCTATGTCTGGACGCCGACGGATGTGCATCTCGACCATATCCTGTTCGGCGATGCGCTCGGCATCGGCTGGTCGGATATCGGCGCGAGCGCGCTGATCGCCGTACCGGTGACGGGGATCCTGCTCGGGCTCAGGCGCGGCTTCATGCTCCACGCCTTCGATCCGGCCCATGCGCGGGCCATCGGGCTGCCGGTGGGCTGGCTGCATTACGGGCTTCTGGCGATGGTCTCGATGGTGGTGGTGGCGGCGCTGCAGGCGGTGGGGATCATCCTCGCCATCGCCTTCCTGATCACGCCGGGCGCGATCGCGTTTCTCTGGGTGAAGCGCTTCGGGCCGATGCTGGCGGTGGCGGTGGGGGTGGCGCTGCTGTCGAGCTTCGCCGGGGTCTATGCGAGCTTCTGGCTCGACAGCGCGCCGGCGCCGACCATCGTGCTCGCCATGACGATCCTCTTCGTGGCGAGCCTCGCGCGCGGGGCGATCCGGCCGGCGGCGGAGCCCGCGACGCCTCAGAACGTGCCGATCTCCGCGAGCGACACATCGGCCTCGTGATCGCGGCCATAGGCCACCAGCGCGAGCGAACGCACCGCCTCGGGCTTCGGCACGTCGCGCAGCATCCGGCCCGACGGCTCGAAGGCCGACCAGGGGAGCCGCACTTCCTGCCAGTCGGCCGTCGTCTCGAACGGCGCCTGGTAATACTGCCACGGCAGCACCGTGCCCGAGGTGCGCAGATGGACGAAATAGCGCTGGCCATCGCCGCGCACCCGCAGCACCACGCCCGCCGCATCGGCGGAGAGCGGGCTTGCGAGGTCCAGCCGGGCCTGGATGAAGCCGCCGCGATTGGCGGTGCTGACCGAGCCGGTGAGGTGGAGCGCCCGCGCCCCGGCAACCTCCTCGACCCGCGCCTGGCCCTCGGAGATGCCGCCCATCACCTGATCGGTGAAGAAGTTCCAGTTGGAGCCGCTCGTCCCGGAGAAATCCTCGAGCATCCGGCCCTCCGCCTGACCCGGGACCCCGCTCATCGTGAGTACCACCAGCGCCCCACCGAGCGCCGCGCGCCATGTTCTGCCTGCCATTCCGAGATCTCCACGAATTCCATGCCGGAGATATGTGTCCGGCAGGGCGAGGGTTCAACCGCGGCGCCGGAATGCGAACGCCCCGCCCGGCGGCTGCCGGACGGGGCGCTGATTGCGCACATAGAGTGTGAGGCTCAGTCGATGCGCGTGAGCAGTTCGGTGAGGCTCGCCTTGGCGTCGCCGTAGAACATGCGGGTGTTGTCCTTGAAGAACAGCGGGTTCTCGATGCCGGAATAGCCGGTGCCCTGACCGCGTTTCGAGACGAAGACCTGCTTGGCCTTCCAGCATTCCAGCACCGGCATGCCGGCGATGGGGCTGTTGGGGTCGTCCTGGGCGGCGGGGTTCACGATGTCGTTCGAGCCGATGACGATGGCGACGTCGGTGGAGGGGAAGTCCTCGTTGATCTCGTCCATCTCGAGCACGATGTCGTAGGGCACCTTGGCCTCGGCGAGGAGCACGTTCATGTGGCCCGGCAGGCGACCGGCGACCGGGTGGATGGCGAAGCGCACCTCCTTGCCCTTGGCGCGCAGGCGGCGGGTCAGTTCGGCGACGTTCTGCTGCGCCTGGGCCACCGCCATGCCGTAGCCCGGGATGATGATGACGCTGTCGGCCTCGTCGAGCGCCGCCGCGACGCCGTCGGCGTCGATGGCGATCTGCTCGCCCTCGACCGCCATCTGCTCGCCGGCCGGGCCGCCGAAGCCGCCGAGGATCACCGAGACGAAGGAGCGGTTCATCGCCTTGCACATGATGTAGGACAGGATCGCGCCCGAGGAGCCGACCAGCGCGCCGACGACGATGAGAAGATCGTTGCCCAGCGAGAAGCCGATCGCCGCCGCCGCCCAGCCCGAATAGGAGTTGAGCATCGAGACGACGACGGGCATGTCGGCGCCGCCGATCCCCATGATCAGGTGGTAGCCGATGAAGAGCGCGGCGAGCGTCATCACCAGAAGGGCCAGCGTGCTGCCGGAAGAGATGTAGACGATCAGCATCAGCACGCTCAGCGCGGCCGCGCCGGCGTTGAGCATGTGGCCGCCGGGCAGCTTCTTCGCGGAGGTGTCGACCTTGCCCGCGAGCTTGCCGTAGGCGATGACCGAGCCGGTGAAGGTGACGGCGCCGATGAAGATGCCGAGGAAGAGCTCGACCTGCAGGATGGTGATCTCGACCGGGATCTTCTTGGCGACGAGCTCGGCGAAGCCCGGCAGGCCGTAGAGCGCGTCGCTGCCCGCCGCGGTCGCGCAGGCGAGATAGCTCAGGCCCTCCGCGCAGCGGCCGTCGACGACACCGCTCAGCAGGTCCTGGACCCGGCCGATCTCGATATGGGCGTTGAGGCCGACGAAGACGGCCGCGAGACCCACGAGCGAGTGCATTGCCGCGACCAGCTCGGGCATCTGGGTCATCTGGACCCGGGTGGCGAGCTGGTAGCCGATGGCGCCGCCAAGCGCGATCAGGATGATCGAGACCGGCCAGAGGCCTGCGCCCGGTCCGATCATCGTGGCGATGACCGCGATGGCCATGCCGACGATGCCGTACCAGATCGCGCGTTTCGCGCTCTCCTGGCTGCTCAGCCCGCCGAGCGAGAGGATGAAGAGGACGCCGGCGACCACATAGGCCGCATTGGTGAATCCGAGTTCCATTGGACGTTCCCCCTCAGGATTTCTGGAACATGGCGAGCATGCGCCGTGTGACGAGGAACCCGCCAAAGATGTTGATGCCGGCCATGAAGACCGCGAGTGCTGCCAGCACCGTCACCAGCATCGAGCCGGAGCCGATCTGGACCAGCGCGCCGAGGATGATGATCGAGGAGATCGCGTTGGTCACGGCCATCAGCGGCGTGTGCAGCGAATGCGCGACGTTCCAGATCACCTGGAAGCCGACGAAGCAGGCGAGCATGAAGACGATGAAGTGCTGCATGAAGCTCGCGGGCGTGAAGAGCCCGGCGAGCAGCAGGAGCGCGCCACTGGCGGCGAGAAGCGTCACCTGGAACTTGGTCTGTTCCTTGAAGGCGGCGGTTTCGGCGGCGGCCTTTTCCTCGCGGGTGAGTTCCTTGGCCTTTTCCTTCGGCTTCTGGGCGGCGATCGCCTTCACCTTGGGCGGAGGCGGCGGGAAGGTGACCTCGCCTGCGTGGGTGACGGTGGCGCCGCGGATCACGTCGTCTTCCATGTTCACGACCGGAGTGCCGTTCTTCTCCGGCGTCAGGTCGTCCATCATGTGACGGATGTTGTTGGCATAGAGCGTCGAGGACTGGGTCGCCATGCGGCTGGGGAAATCGGTGTAGCCGACGATGGTGACGCCATTGTCGGAGACCACCTTCTGGTCGGGCACGGTGAGGTCGCAATTGCCGCCCTTCTCGGCGGCGAGATCGACGATGACCGAGCCGGGCTTCATCGCCTCGACCATGTCCTTCGTCCAGAGCTTCGGGGCGTCGCGGCCGGGGATCAGCGCCGTGGTGATGACGATGTCCACCTCGGGCGCCAGTTCGCGGAACTTCTCGAGCTGCTTCTCGCGGAATTCGGGGCTCGAGGGCGCGGCGTAGCCGCCGGTGGCGGCACCGTCCTGGGCGGCTTCCTCGAAATCGAGGAAGACGAACTCGGCGCCCATCGATTCGATCTGCTCGGCGACTTCGGGGCGCACGTCGAAGGCGTAGGTGATGGCGCCGAGCGAGGTCGAGGTGCCGATGGCGGCGAGCCCGGCGACGCCGGCGCCGACGACGAGCACCTTGGCGGGGGGCACCTTGCCGGCGGCGGTGACCTGGCCGGTGAAGAAGCGGCCGAAGTTGTTGCCGGCCTCGATCACGGCGCGGTAGCCGGCGATGTTGGCCATCGACGACAGCGCGTCCATCTTCTGGGCGCGGGAGATGCGCGGCACCATGTCCATCGCGAGGGTGGTGACACCCTTGGCCTTGAGGCTTTCCAGAAGCTCGGGGTTCTGGGCCGGCCAGACGAAGCTGATCAGGATCTGGCCGTCGCGGGCCATGCCGATCTCGTCGGGTTCGGGCGCCCGCACCTTCGCGATGATGTCGGCCTTGCCCCAGAGATCGGCCGCCGAGCCGACCACCTCGACGCCCGCCTCGCGGTAGGCGTCATCGGAGAATCGCGCCGCGGCCCCGGCCCCGCTCTCGACGATGCAGTCGTAGCCGAGTTTCTTCAGCATGCCGGCCGATTGCGGCGTCAGGGCGACGCGGGCCTCGCCGGCAAAGGTCTCTTTGGGGGCTCCGATGATCACAGGCGAAGGCTCCTCTTGCGGCGCGCCCGAAGTGGCGGGCCGGGTCCAGTCAGGGGTTCGACGGAAAGTCGGATGAAGGACAGGTTGTAGGTAGGGCTTCGGGGAGTGTCAAATTCTCGTGTCGTCTCCGGGCGCCGACTTTCGGATGCCCAGGGCCTGCAGGATCGCCGGCGTGAGCAGCATCGGCACCTGGTAGAGGGCGACGAAGAGCGTGAAGGCCGGATCGGGCGGCAGGGCGGCGAGATAGATCGCGATGGTGCGGTTGCCCGCCACCACCCCGGCGGCGCCGGACCCGGCCGGGCCGAGCCCCGTGCCGCGCAAGAGGGCGGCCCGCACGAGCAGGGTCACCCCGAGATTGGCCACGATCGCCACGGCCAGGACCTGTGCGGCGCGGGCGGGTGCCGCGAGAATCATCGCCGGCACCCCATCGAAAAGCGGGATGACGAAGACCACGAAGGCGATCACGCCGATCCCGTCCATCACTCCGGCATGGCGGGCGAGCCGTGCTGCGCCGACGCCGCGCCGGATCGCCACCGCCACCAGCCCTGCCGCGGCGATCATCAGACCGAGCCGGAAAGCCAGATCGAGCGGAGCGATCGCGACGGCGCCGGGCAGGAACAGCGCCACGGTCGCCGGACCGAGCAGCGGCGTGAGCAGCGTGGCGGCCAGTGTCAGTTCCACCGCGAGGGCCGCGTTGAAGCCGAGGATGAAGCACAGCGCCCCCGCCGAGGCGATCGGCGGGGCCGCCGCGAGATAGACCAGCGCCGACGACAGTGCAGGGTCGAGCCCGGCAAGCCGCGCAAGACCGAGATAGAGCGCCGCCCCGACCGGCATCAGCGCAAGACAGATCGCGACAAGGAAGGCGAGCCGGCCCGGGCGCAGCGCCCGGCGCAGCGTCGCCGCGAGGTCGATCCGCGCCATCGCGAGGCCGAGCACCATCGGCACGAGGAAGGGCAGCGCCGGGCGCAGCAGACGCGAGAGGTCCGGCAGGACGAAACAGAGCAGGATGCCGATCACCAGAGCGCCCCGCGCCCGCGCCCCGAGCCAGGCGAGCGCGCCGGTCACGGGCGCGCGCTGCGGGAAACGAAAGGCGAAGGTCGTACGGCGTATCGCATCCGCCCGGTTTAGACGGTTTCACCGCCGATGCCAGCCCGGCCGCTGCGCTCAACCGTGCAGCCGGATCGCGATCTCGGCCACGCGCTTGCCCTGGAAGGTCGCGCCCTCGAGTTCCTGCTCCGAGGGCATGCGCGAGCCATCGGTGTTCGAGGTCGTGGTCATGCCGTAGGGCGAGCCGCCGCGCACCACGTCGTTGCCGGACTGGCCCTGATAGGCGTAGCTGAGCGGCACGATGATCATGCCGTGATGCTGCAGCGAGGCCTGCGCGGTGATGATCGCGAGTTCGGCGCCGCCGTGCTGGGTGGCGGTCGAGGACATCACCGAGGCGACCTTGTCGATCAGCTTGCCTTCGGCCCAGAGCGGACCGGTCTGGTCGAGGAAGTTCTTGAGTTGCGCGGCCATCATGCCGAAGCGCGTGGAGACGCCGAGGATGATCGCGTCGTAATCCGCCAGTTCGAGCGGATCGGCTACGGCTGCGTCCTGGTCGAGCTTGTAGTGGGCGGATTTCGCCACATCCTCGGGCACCAGTTCGGGCACCCGCTTCACACTTACCTCGGCGCCGGCCGATTGAGCCCCTTCGGCAGCGGCCCGGGCCATCGCTTCCATGTGGCCCCAGCTGGAATAGTAGAGCACGAGCACTTTTGCCATTTCGGGGTCATCCTGTGTTGCATCGGCCTGATTCGGCCGTTCGACACCCCGAGTATCCGTTTCTCAATCAGGCTGTAATCCGGCCAGATAGAAACGGATTGTTTCGCAAAATTTGCGCGCCGCCGATTTCAGCCCAGCCGACCATCCATGGCACGGGAATAGAGCTCGAGCGCCCCGGCCGCAGTGAAGGGGCGCGGATTGCCGCCCGCCGTCGGGTCGGCCTCGGCCATCGGCGCCATGCGCTCGAAATTGCTGTCGTCGACGCCGATCCGGTCGAGGGTGTGCGGGATGCCGAGGTCGCGGCGCAGGCGCAGCACCAGGTCGAGGAACCCGGAGAAGCCGCCTTCGATCTCGAGCCAGGCGGCGAGGCGTTCGATCTTCGCCTCGATATGGTCGCGGTTGTAGTCGAGCACATAGGGCATGAAGACCGCGTTGGTCAGGCCGTGATGGGTGTCGTGGATGGCGCCGACCGGATGCGAGAGCGCGTGGATGGCGCCGAGGCCCTTCTGGAAGGCGGTGGCGCCCATCGCGGCGGCCGAGAGCATGTTGGCGCGGGCCTCGAGATCGGCGCCGTCCTGATAGGCGGCGAGCAGGTTCTCCTGCACCAGCCGGATGCCCTCGACGGCGATGCCTTCGGCCATCGGGTGATAGCTGGGCGCGCAATAGGCCTCGAGGCAATGGGCGAGCGCGTCCATGCCGGTGCCGGCGGTGAGCATCGGCGGCAGGCCGACCGTGAGTTTCGCATCGCAGATCACCACCTTCGGCATCATGCCCGGATGGAAGATCACCTTCTTGGTGTGGGTCGCGACATTGGTGATGACGCCGGCGCGGCCGACCTCCGAGCCGGTGCCGGCGGTGGTGGGCACCGCGACGACGGGCGCGATGCCCGCGGGATCGGCGCGGGTCCACCAGTCGCCCACATCCTCGAAATCCCACATCGGCCGGGTCTGGCCCTTCATGAAGGCCATGACCTTGCCGCAATCGAGCGCCGAGCCGCCGCCGAAGGCCACGACGCCGTCGTGGTCGCCGTCGCGCAGCACCTTCAGGCCCGCCTCGACATTGGCGTCGGTCGGGTTCGGCTGCACCTGCGAGAACACCGCCACCGGCAGGCCCGCCGATTCGAGTGCCGCGCGGGCTGCCGCAGCGATCGGCAGGCCCACGATGCCCGGATCGGTCACCAGGAGAGGGCGCGCCATGCCGGCGGCCTTGCAGGCCTCGCCGAGCTCGGCGATGCGGCCCTCGCCGAAGCGGATCGCGGTCGGGAAGTTCCAGTTCGCGACGGGGCCCATGCTCAGAGCTTCCGCAGATGGTAGGATTTCGGCCGGGTGAGGCTCTGGTAGCCCAGGACCGAGAGCGAGGTGCCGCGTCCGGTCTCCTTGCAGCCGGTCCAGCAGAGCGCCGGGTCGAGATAGTCGCAGCGGTTCATGAACACCGTGCCGGTCTCGAGGCGTGCGCCGATCTCGGCGGCCGCATCGGTATCGGAGGTCCAGACCGAGGCGGTGAGCCCGTAGCGGCAATCGTTCATCAGCGCGATGGCTTCCTCGTCGTCCTTCACCGGCATGATGCCGACCACCGGGCCGAAGCTCTCCTCCATCATCACCCGCATCGAATGATCGACGCCGGTGAGGATCTGCGGCGCGAGATAGGCGTCGTCGCCGGTGTCGCGCGGGAAGAGGGCGGGGTCGATCATCGCCTTGGCGCCGGCCTTCAGCGCATCGGCGATCTGCCCGCGCACCTCGTCGGCGAATCGCTTCGAGGCCATCGGCCCGATCGTGGTTTCCTCGTCGAGCGGATTCCCGAGCTTCAGCTTCGAGACCTCGGCCACGGCCTTCTCGACGAAGGCGTCATAGAGGCTCTCGTGGACATAGATCCGCTCGATGCCGCAGCAGCACTGTCCGGCATTGTACATCGCGCCGTCCATCAGGGTCGCCACGGCGGCATCGAGGTCGGCATCGGCCCGCACATAGCCCGGATCCTTGCCGCCGAGTTCCAGCCCGATCCCGACGAAGGTGCCGGCGGCGGCCTTCTCGATCTCCGCGCCGCCGCGCACCGAGCCGGTGAAGTTGATGAAGTCGAACTCCCGCGTCGCGATGAGCGCCGAGGTGACGTCATGGGTGAGAAAGACGTTGGTGAAGAGCCCGTCGGGCAGGTTCGAGAACGCTTCCGCCAGCCGCTCGCCCGCCAGCAGCGTCTGGCTGGCGTGCTTGAGCACCACCGCATTGCCGGCGATCAGGGCCGGGATGATGGTATTGATCGCGGTCAGGTAGGGATAGTTCCAGGGCGCGATCACCAGAACGACGCCCAGGGGCTCGCGGGCGATGTAGCGCCGGAACCTGTCGCTGTCCTCGTAGACCAGGGGCGCGAGCGCCTCCTCGGCGATCTTCGACATGTACTGGTTGCGCTCGCAGACCCCGCCGAACTCGCCGCCGAAGCGCACGGGCCGGCCCATCTGCCAGGCGAGTTCCGGCACGATCTCGGCGTTCAGTGCCTCGAGGCGCTGCACACCGGCATTCACCGCGGCGATCCGCTCGGCAAGCGGCAGGGCCGCCCAGACCTTCTGCGCCGCGCGCACGGTCCCCAGCCGGTCGCGCACGGCTTCCGCTGTCTCCGCGGGCCGCGTCGCATAGACGCTGCCATCCACCGGAGAGATGCATCTGATCTCCGACATTCGAGGACTTCCCTTTGTACTGTCAGGCGCGCTCGAAGCCGCGCGCCACTTCCCAATCCGTGACCTTGCGGTCGTATTCGCTCTGCTCCCAGCGGGCGGCGTGGACGTAGTGGTCCACGACGTCGTCCCCGAGAGCCGCGCGGAGCATTTTCGATTTGCGCAGGGCCTCGGCGGCGTCGCGCAGGGTGGTGGGTATCTCGCGCAGACGCTTTCCGCCATAGGCATCGCCGCGGAATTCGTCCTCGAGCGCCATCTCGCCCTCGATTCCGGCGATACCGGCCGCCAGCAGCGCCGAATAGGCGAGATAGGGGTTCAGGTCCGCCCCGCCGGCGCGCGCCTCGACCCGCACCGATTTCGTGCCGGCCCCGACCACCCGGTAGCCCGCGGTGCGGTTGTCCGTCGACCAGACCGCCTTGGTGGGCGCGAAGGTGCCGGCGACGAAGCGCTTGTAGCTGTTGATGTTCGGGGCGAGGAAATAGGTGATCTCCGAGGCATGGGCCAGAAGCCCGGCGAGATAGTGCCGCATCAGCTTCGACATGCCGTATTCCGCGGCCTCGTCGAAGAAGACCGGGTTGCCGTCCAGCCCGCGCAGCGACTGGTGCACATGGCTCGACGAGCCGGCGGCCTCGGTCGAATACTTCGCCATGAAGGTCACCGCCTTGCCCTTGGCATGGGCGATCTCCTTGACGGCGTTCTTCACGATCGAATGGCCGTCGGCCGAGGAGAGCGCGTCCGAATAGGAGACGTTGATCTCCTCCTGCCCGGCCCAGGCCTCGCCCTTGGTCGATTCCACCGCGATCCCCGCGCCGTTCAGCCCGGTGCGGATCGCCCGCATCACATCCTCTTCCTTGGTGGTCTGGAAGATGTGGTAATCCTCGTTGTAGGGGCTCACCGGCGTCATGCCGCGATAGCCCGCCCCGTGCAGCGTCCGGTAGCTTTCCTCGAAGAGATAGAATTCGAGCTCCGAGGCCATCATCGCCTGGAGGCCCATCGCCTCGAGCCGGGCGATCTGGGTCCGCAGCATCGTGCGGGGCGCGTGCGGCACCCGTGTGTGGTGGTGATCCTCGGTGTCGCAGAGCACCAGCGCGGTGCCCTCGAGCCAGGGCACCCGCCGCAGCGTCGCGAGGTCGGGCTTCATGGCGTAGTCGCCGTAGCCGCTCTCCCAGCTCGTCGCGGCATAGCCCGGCACGGTCTCCATCTCGTAATCGGTGGCCATCACGTAGTTGCAGCCGTGGGTCTCGCGATGGGCGCTCTCGAGGAAGAACTCGGCCTGGAAGCGCTTGCCCATCAGCCGGCCCTGCATGTCGACCTGGGCCACGAGCACCGTGTCGATCGCGCCCTCGGCCACCGCCTGGGCGAGATCCTCCATCGTCAGATTGCCGCGCATGTGCCGTCTCCCCGTCCGCCGGCGATCGCCGCTGTCCGGGGCCGCCTTGGCATCACGCTAGACGGGCGCCGAAATGCTGGCAAGGCCGGCCGGCTCAGAGGCAGACGCCGTCGATCATCACGCCGCCGTCGCCGCCATCGTCGCAGCTTCGCAAGGCTTGCCCGGATGGACCCGACTGCCCGCCCGTACAGGCGGCGAGCAGAAGCCCGGCGACGAGCAGTATGGCGATGCGGCTGTGCATGGACGGGACCCCCTGGTTTCTGGAACACTGTTCCAGACCCGGCCCCGCGGGATCAAGTCGAAAGCGCCGACGCCCCCGCCAGAACCATCGCCCCGATCACCACCGAGACCGCGACCGCCACTGCGCCGAGGGCCAGGGAGAGAATGAGAACGAGCCCGTCGCGCTCGACGATGCCGATCCCCGCCAGCATCAGCGCGATCGCCGGCAGATAGGCGGCGAAGGGCAGCGGCAGAAACACCGCAATCGACAAAACGAGGAACGCAACCCCGAGGCTGCGCTCGAATACCGGCGAGAACATCAGGAGGTAGCGCGGGCGCACCAGCCGCTCCACCGGCCGCAGCACCGGCCCGGCGCGCAGCACGAGCCTTCGGAAAACGCGTGTGCCGACCCGCCGGTTCGCCAGCCAGTCCGGCAGCCAGAGCGCCTGCCGCCCCAGCGCCATCTGCGACGTGACCACGAGGAGCGGGATCGCGAGGATCAGGTTCGAGCCGAAGGGAACCGGCAGGATGTTGAGCAGCGCGAAGAAGATCAATGCCCAGCCGAAGGAGCGATCGCCGAGCCGGGCGATCAGATCGCCCACGGGCATCTCGGCGGTGCGGTCGGCCCGCCGGTCGGGATGCCGCGCGGCCCCCATGAGGCGCCCGGACAGCCGCAGCCGGCGCGGTCGCGCCTGTGATGCGTCCTGTGGCGGCCCGTCGCCCGTCATCATCTCCCTCCGAAGCCCCGGCATTCCCTCAGTGCGGACCGAGCGACGCATTGCGGCGGCCGGTCTGAAACAATAGCTTGTCGTGGGCCGTATAAATAGCGATGCGAAAAAACATTCCGCCCTGCCGCCCGGAGGCCACATGAGATCCATCTTCGCCGCGCTCTGCGCCCTCGCCCTCGTCGCCGCCCTTCCTGCACGGGCCGACGGACCGGATCCCGCCGACTGGTCTGCCGTCGAGGCGGCCGCCGCGGGGCAGGAGGTGTTCTTCCATGCCTGGGGCGGCGATCCGCGGCGCAACGCCTTTATCGACTGGGCGGCGGCGGAGGTCGAGGATCGCTACGGGGTGCGCGTCACCCATGTGAAGCTCGCCGATACCGGCGAGGCCGTCGCCCGCGTGGTGGGCGAGAAGGCCGCCGGGCGCGACCGTGACGGCCGGGTCGATCTGATCTGGATCAACGGCCCGAACTTCGCCGCGATGAAGGATCAGGATCTCCTGTTCGGCCCCTGGGCCGAGGCGCTGCCGAACTGGCGCTTCGTCGATGTCGCCGGCAAGCCCACGGTGATCCGCGACTTCACCGTGCCCACGGACGGGCTCGAGGCGCCCTGGGGCATGGCGCAGGTGATCTTCTACCACGATACCGCCCGCCTGCCGGAGCCGCCGCGCAGCATCACGGCCTTGGGCGAGTGGGCGGAGGAGCACCAGGGCCGGTTCACCTATCCCCGGCCGCCGGACTTCCTCGGCCTCACCTTCCTCAAGCAGGCCCTCGTCGCCCTTGCGCCGGATCCCGCATTGCTCGCACGCGCCCCGACCGATGCGGCCTACCAGAAAGCGACCGAACCGCTCTGGGTCTATCTCGACGCGCTCACGCCGAACCTGTGGCGCGGCGGCCGCGCCTTCCCGGCCAACACCAACCAGCTCAAGCAGATGATGGCCGATGGCGAGATCGACATCGCCTTCTCGTTCAACCAGTCCGAGGCCAGTGCCGCCATCGCCAACGGCGAACTGCCCGACACGGTGCGCTCCTACGTGCTCGAGGGCGGCACCATCGCCAACGCCAATTTCGTCGCCATCCCCTACAACGCCAAGGCGAAGGAAGGCGCGATGGTGCTTGCGAACTTCCTGATGTCGCCCGAGGCGCAGGCCCGCGCGCAGGACCCGGCGGTGCTGGGCAATTTCACCGTGCTCGACATGGACGCCCTCGATCCGGCGGACCGGGCCCGCTTCGAGGTGCTCGATCTCGGCATCGCCACCCTCTCGCCCGAGGCGCTCGGCACGCCGCTGGACGAGCCGCACCCGGCCTGGATGGAGCGCCTCGAAGCGGATTGGCTCGCGCGCTACGGCGTCAGCAACTGATGCGATCATGACCCGCGGCCGGCTCATCCGCCTGGCACCGCGGCTCACGCTCGGCTTCCTCACGCTGCCGGTGCTGGCGGGTCTCGCCGGAACGGTCCTGCCGGCCTTCGGCTGGCTTCCCGCGCTGGGCGGCACCGCGGTCTCCCTCGATCCGTTCCGCGCGCTCCTGGCGATTCCGGGCCTCGGCCGCTCGGCCTGGCTCAGTCTCTCGACCGGCCTCGCCGCGACGATCCTCGCCTTCGCCGCCACGATCCTCATCCTCGCCACCTTCCACGGCACCCGCGCCTTCCGGCTCATCGAGCGGCTGCTCTCGCCGCTCCTGTCGGTCCCGCACGCGGCCGCGGCCTTCGGTCTCGCCTTCCTGATCGCGCCCTCGGGCTGGATCGGCCGGCTTCTCTCGCCCTGGGCGACCGGCCGCGACGTGCCGGCGGATCTGCTGATCGTCAACGATCCGCACGGCCTCGCCCTGATCGCCGGCCTCGCCGCCAAGGAGGTTCCGTTCCTCATGCTGATGGCGCTCGCCGCCCTGCCGCAGACCGATGCCGTCCGGAGCCTCGCCGTCGCGCGAACGCTGGGCTACGGGCGCATCGCCGCCTGGCTCAAGGTCGTGCTGCCCCGGCTCTACCCGCAGATCCGCCTGCCGGTCTTCGCGGTGCTGGCCTATTCGGTCTCCACCGTCGAGGTCGCGATGATCCTCGGCCCGACCAATCCGGCCACCCTTTCGGTGCGCCTCACCGGCTGGATGCGCGACCCCGATCTCGCGCTCTGGTTCACCGCCGCCGCCGGCGCCCTGCTGCAACTCGGCCTCGTGGTCGTGGCCCTCGCCCTCTGGCGTGGCGGCGAGACCGCGACCGCCCGCCTCGGGGCGCGCTGGACCGCGCGTGGCGGCCGGATGGGCCGCGACGGCGCGCTGCGCGCGCTCGGCACCCTCGCCGCCCTCGCCGCGACCCTGCCGCTCAGCCTCGGCCTCGCCGGCCTCGCCCTCTGGTCGGTCGCCGGCCCCTGGCCGTTCCCCGATGCGCTGCCGCAGCGCCTCGACCTCTCGATCTGGTCGGCCAGTGCCGGCAGCATCGCCCCGACCCTCGGCACGAGCCTCGGGATCGCCGCCGCCTCGGTCGCCCTCGCTCTCGCCCTCGTGATCGCCTCGCTCGAAGCCGGCCATCGCAGCGGCAGGCGTGCCAGCCGCGCCGCCCTCTGGATGCTCTACCTGCCGCTGATCGTGCCGCAGATCGCCTTCCTCTTCGGCCTGCAGATGCTCGGGCTGGCGCTGGGGGCCGACGGCTCCCTCGCCGGGGTCATCCTCGCCCATCTCGTCTTCGTACTGCCTTACGTCTACCTCTCGCTCGCCGATCCCTGGCAGGCGATGGACCCGCGCCTGAGCCGGGTCGCCGCCAGCCTCGGCGCGGCCCCTGGCCGGGCCTTCCGCACCCTGCGCCTGCCGCTGATGCTGGCGCCGATCCTCACCGCCGCCGCCGTGGGCTTCGCCGTCTCCATCGGCCTCTACCTGCCGACGCTGCTGATCGGCGGCGGCCGCGTCGAGACCCTCACCACCGAAGCCGTGGCGCTGGCCGCCGGCGGCGACCGGCGGCTGATCGGGGTCTACGCGCTGTTGCAGATGCTCGCCCCTTTCGCCGCCTTCGCGCTGGCGCTGGGCCTTCCGGCCGTCGTCTGGCGCAACCGCGCCGGGATGCGGGCCCGGAGATGAACGCGCCGGCCGGCCTCGAGCTCGACGCGATCCGCATCCAACGCGGCGACCGCCTCCTGCTCGCCGTCTCGGCCCGGATCGCCCCGGGCGAGATCGTCACGGTGATGGGCCCGTCGGGCTCGGGCAAGTCCACCCTGCTCGCCTTCGCGACCGGCACCCTCGATCCCGCCTTCACCGCGACGGGCCGGGTGCTGCTCGACGGAAGCGACCTCAGCCGCCTCGCCCCGCAGGACCGCCGACTGGGGCTGATGTTTCAGGACGCGCTGCTGTTCCCGCATCTCAGTGTCGGCGGCAATCTCGCCTTCGGCCTCGCCCCGGAACTGCGCGGCCGCACCGCCCGTCGCGAGGCGGTCGCCGCGGCTCTCGCCCGCGCCGGTCTCGAGGGCTATGCCGACCGCGATCCGGCCACGCTCTCGGGCGGCCAGCAGGCGCGGGTGGCACTGATGCGGGTGCTGCTCGCGCGCCCGGCAGCCCTCCTGCTCGACGAGCCGTTCTCGCGGCTCGACGCCGAGCGCCGGAGCCGCATCCGCGACTTCGTGTTCTCCCATGCCCGCGCCGAGGGCCTGCCGACGCTCCTCGTCACCCATGACCCCGACGATGCCGCGGCCGCCGGTGGACGTGTCATCGACATTGGCGCCTGACCGGAAGGCAGCGCGAAACGCCCGCGTGCCGCGATCCCTAAGGACGGGGAGCGCATGCGAAAACCGAGTCACGAAGTCTCTCAATATCAATGATGTGACAAATGGTTCACGTTGCGCACACTTCGCTTGTGCGGCCGCAAATGGTGCTCAGTCCAACCGGTCCCAGGTCGGATGGAAAAGGCCCGCCGGCGACAGCGTGAAGATCTCGCAGCCGGTCTCGGTCACCCCGATCGAATGCTCGAACTGCGCCGAGAGCGAGCGATCCTTGGTCACCGCCGTCCAGTCGTCGTCGAGCACCTTTGTCTCGGGACGGCCGAGATTGATCATCGGCTCGATGGTGAAGAACATGCCCGGCTCCAGCACCGCGCCCGCGCCCCAGCGCCCGTAATGCAGCACGTTGGGCGCGGCATGGAACACCCGCCCCAGCCCGTGCCCGCAGAAATCGCGCACCACCGAGCAGCGATGCGCCTCCGCAAAGCGCTGGATCGCCGCGCCGATATCCCCGAAGGTGTTGCCCGGCCGAACCTCCTCGATGCCCTTCATCAGCGCATCGTGGGTGATGTCGATCAGCCGCTCCGCCTTGCGGGCCGGCGTGCCCGCCACATACATCCGGCTCGTATCGCCGTACCAGCCATCGACGATCACCGTGACGTCGATGTTCAGGATATCGCCGTCCTTCAGCTTCTTCGCATCGCTCGGGATGCCGTGGCAGACCACGTGGTTGATCGAGATGCAGGTGGCGTGCCGGTAGCCCTTGTAGCCGATGGTGGCCGAGACCGCGCCGGCCGCCGCGATCATCTGCTCGACGGCGGCATCGAGCTCTCCGGTGCTGACGCCCGGCACCACAAGCGGTGCAACCCGGTCGAGAATGTCGGCGGCGAGACGTCCGGCCGCATGCATCCCGGCAAAGTCCTCCGGCGCATGGATGCGGATGCCGTCCCGGTTGAGGCGGCCTGTCATCTCGATGTCGCGGGCGGGGTTTCCGGAGCTCATCGCTTTGATCTAGCCCCTCGCGTCGGCCATTGCAATTCCGCGCACCCGCGCCGAGCGATCAACCGACAACCCGACCGCCGTGCCCCGGCGGCAGCAGAGCGACCCTGCCAATTCCAGGCCTTCACGATCCATTTACGATTTATCTTAATAATTCCAGATACTTGAGAAATGTCCTGGCTAGGACAGGGTTTTCAACCTTGAACTCGCGTCAGAACGCGGTCGGAATCTCTTCCGCCAGCGCCACCCCGACCGGCGAAATCCGGGTGGCATGAGCCACCGCTTCCACCCCGGCCTGCCGCGCCACGGCAAAGGCCGCCGCATAAGCCGGGTCGAGATCGGTCGCCAGCCGGAACCGCGCGCAATCGGTGCGCTGGATCACATAGAGCATCACGGCCCGGTGCCCGGTCGCGACCATCGCGCCGAGCTCCCGCAGATGCTTGGCGCCGCGCGCGGTCACGCAATCGGGGAACTCCGCCCAGTCGTCCTCCCGGCGGAGATGCACGTTCTTGACCTCCACATAGGTGTCGGGCCGCCCATCGCCGGTGGCCAGAAAATCGATCCGGCTCTTCTCCGCGCCATAGCGCACCTCCGGGCGGAACCGCGTGTATCCCGCAAGCGCCGGCACCCGCCCGGCCGCGAGCGCCTCGCCGACGATCCGGTTCGGCACGCCGGTATCGATCCCCGCGAACTCGCCACCGGGCAGCTCCACGAGGCGCCACGACCAGCGCAGCTTGCGCTTCGGATCACTGCTCGGCTCCAGCCAGACCGGAAGTCCCGGCGCATTCAGCCCCAGCATCGCACCGGGATTGGCACAATGCGCCGTCACCTCGCGGCCGTCTTCGAGCATGACGTCGGCGAGGAATCGTTTATACCGGCGCAGAAGCGTGCCGCGGACGAGCGGGAGCGGGAAATCCATGCCCGCGACACTGCCCCGCCGGCCCAGCGAGGACAAGACAGCGATGCCCAACCCCACCGCCGCGATGATCACGATCGGGGACGAGATCCTCTCCGGACGGACCCGTGACACCAACATGAATTTCCTCGCCTGCGCCCTCAGCGAGCGCGGCATCGACCTGCGCGAGGCCCGCACCCTGCCCGACGTCGCAGGCGAGATCGTCGCCGCGGTGAACCATCTCCGGGCGCGGTACGATCACGTCTTCACCTCCGGTGGCATCGGTCCGACCCATGACGACATCACGGCCGATTGCATCGCCGCGGCCTTCGGGGTCGGCATCGACGTGCGGGCCGACGCCCGGGCGATCCTCGCGAGCCATTACCCGAACCCCGAGGTCGACCTGAACGCCGACCGCCTGCGCATGGCCCGCATCCCCGACGGGGCGATCCTCATCGACAACCCGGTCTCCCGCGCCCCCGGTTTCACGCTCGGCAATGTCCATGTGATGGCCGGTGTCCCGGCGGTCTTCGAGGCGATGGTGACGGGCCTGCTGCCCCGGTTGACCGGCGGCGTACCGCTCTGCAGCCTGACCCTGCGCGTCGCCCTGCCCGAGGGCGAGCTTGCCGGGATCCTGCGCGACGTGGATGCCGCGCATCCGTCGGTCGCGATCGGCTGCTACCCGTTCAGCTTCGGCGGCCGACTCGGGGCCAATGTCGTGCTGCGCGCCGAGAATGCGGCGGCGCTTGAAGCCGCCGGGGTCGATCTGTGCGGCCGACCGCAGCTGGCTGGCGCCGTGACCCGCCTCGACCCGGCGCAGGAGGCCCCCCTCGGTTGAGCCACGCAGGCGGCTTGCCGCAGGGCGTTGCAGGTCTTAGGACAGCGATGCGTGCGGACGTGGCGGAACAGGTAGACGCATCGGACTTAAAATCCGTTGAGCGAACAGCTCGTGTGGGTTCGACTCCCACCGTCCGTACCAGACCGCCGGCGGTCAGCTGCCCGGTTCGCGCCGGTAGATGCCTTCGGGAAGATCGAGCGCGAGAGCCAGATCGCGCAGCTGGTTGGTCGAGAGCGTGATCGTCTGGACGGCATCGAGGCGCGCGTCGAACTGCGCGATGGTCACGCCGTCGTCGAAGCTCGTGATGATGACATCTTCGCGCAGCGGCGCGGTCTCCTCGTCGACGAGGGTCACCACGGTCGCGTCGAAATCGTGTTCGATGGTAAACATGGCCGTACTCTAGCCCGCCGGGGCGAGCTTGCGAAAGCGCGAAGATGGCGCCGGGCAGGAGTGGCAATGACCGGGCGATCGGGCTAGGTCCTCGGCCATGAACATCGCGATCATCGGCGCCGGACTGGCCGGCCTCTCCGCGGCCCGCGACCTGCGCGCGGCCGGACATTCCCTGACCGTCTTCGACAAGGGCGGCGGCATCGGCGGGCGTGTCGCCACGCGGCGCACCGATCACGGGGCCTTCGACCACGGCGCCGGGGTGCTGCACGGCGTCCCCGATGTGCTGCGCGAGGCCGTGGGCGGCTCCGCGGCAGGCCATGCGGACGGGCTGGTCGGCCTGCCCGGCAATTCCGGCTTCGCCCGTGCCCTGGCCGACGGCATCGAAGTCCGCAACCGCCTGCGGGTCACCGCGCTGACGCGCGACGCCGATCTGCGCTGGACGCTCGGCTTCGAGGCGGGCCCGGCGGTCGGCGGGTACGACGCCGTCCTGATCTGCATCCCGGTGCCGCAGGCCCGCTCCCTGCTCGAGGCTGCCGGACTTGATACGGCTTCCGGAACGCCTTTCGCGGATCTGGAGCGGGTGGAGATGCGGCCCTGCTGGACGGTTCTGATGGCCTTCGATGCCCCTGTCACCGCTCCGGAGAGGCTTGAGATGATCGAGCCCCCGGCGATCGCACGGCGCGAGGCCGCCAAGCCCGGCCGCGCCGCCGCGGAGACCTGGGTGATCCAGGCCGGTGCCGACTGGTCGGACATTCACCTCGAAGAGGCGCCGGAGCGCGTGATTCCGCCGATCGTTGCCGGGTTCCGGGCGGCAACCGGTGCGCCGGAGCCCGTATATGCGGCGGCCCATCGCTGGCGCTATGCCCGGACAGGGATGGCGCTCGGGCGGCCCTGCCTCTGGGACGCGGCGCACCGGATCGGCCTTGCCGGAGACTGGTGCCTCGGCCCGGATGCCGGCGATGCGGTGGCGAGCGGGCAGGCCCTTGCCGCATCCGTCTTGGATGGATGACGCGATGATCCTTGTCCTGCGGATTGCCCTGGTGCTGGTTCTTCTCGCCGCGCTCGGCACGCTGGCGGCCCGGTGGTACATCGGGCGGCTCGATCAGCCGGTCTACAGCGTCGAGGCCCGTGACGGCCCCTTCGAGTTGCGCAGCTATGCCCCGATGGTGGTCGCGGCGACGCGCCAGCCGGGACAGCGGCGTGACGCGCTCGAAGGCGGCTTCCGGACGCTTGCAAGGTACATCTTCGCCGAGGACCGCAGCGGCGAGAAGCTCGCGATGACCACGCCGGTGCTGCATGGCCCGAGCAAGGGCGGCGGCTGGTCGGTGGCCTTCGTGATGCCGCCGGGCCGGACTCCGGAGAACCTCCCAGTGCCGGCGTCCGACCTGGAGCTTCGCGACGTTCCGGCCCGTGAAGTTGCCGCGATCCGGTTTTCGGGCCGCTGGAGCGATGCGCGGCTGGCGCAAAAGACCGCCGATCTGTCGGGATGGCTGGACGCGCGGGGACTGGCACCGGCGGGGCCGGCCGAATATGCGTTCTACCATCCGCCCTTCATGCCGTTCTTCCTGCGCCGCAACGAGGTGCTGATCCCGGTCGCCTCCGGGAGCTAGTCGGGCGGCAGCAGCTTGCGGAGCGTCTCGATCCGGTCGGCTTCGGCCGGGGGCTTGTCCCAGCGCAGGCGCGCCACGCGCGGGAAGCGCATCGCGACGCCGGATTTGTGGCGGGTCGAGCGGTTGAGGCCTTCGAAGGCGATTTCGAGCACGAGCCCGGTCTGCGGTTCGGCGCGGACCGAGCGCACGGGGCCGAAGCGCTCGACGGTGTTGGTCCGCACGAAGCGGTCGATCTGCGCCAGCTCCGCATCGGTGAAGCCGAAATAGGCCTTGCCGACCGGCACCAGCGCATCGCCGTCCCAGACGCCGAAGGTGTAGTCGGAATAGAGCCCCGAGCGCTTGCCGTGGCCGCGCTGGGCGTAGAGCAGGACCGCGTCGATCACGTGCGGATCGCGCTTCCACTTGAACCAGAGCCCCTTGACCCGCCCGGCGCGGTAGGGGCTGTCCCGGCGCTTGAGCATCAGGCCCTCGATCACCGGATCGGGCGGGGCGGCGCGCAGGCGGGCGAGGTCGTCGAAACTGTCGAAGGGCAGTTCGGCGGAGAGGTCGAAACGGGCCGGATCGAGGGTGGCGACCAGATCGCGGAGCCGCACGCGGCGTTCCGCGAAGGGGCGCTCGCGCAGGTCGGTGGCGCCGTCGACCAGGAGATCGTAGGCGCGCAGGAAGGCGGGTGCGCCGGCGATCATCTTCGCGCTCACGGTCTTGCGGTTGAGGCGTGTCTGGAGCGTGGCGAAGGGGGCGACGCCTTCGGCGATACCGCCGGGGCGGGTGGCGAGCAGCTCGCCGTCGAGCGTGCCGTCGAAGTCGAGCGCGTCGAGCAGGTCGGGGAAGGCCTTCGAGATATCGTCGCCGCTGCGGGAGTAGAGCCGCCGCACCCCGCCCGAGGCGGAGGCCTGCACCCGGATGCCGTCCCATTTCCATTCGGCGACGAAGTCGGCGGGGTCGAGGCCGGGAAGCGTCTCCGCGTCGAGCGGATGGGCGAGCATTACCGGGCGAAACGGACAGGCTGCGGCCTGGATAGGCTTTTCGGCGCCGCCGGTCAGCCAGTCGAAGAGCGGGGCGTAGGGTGGCTCGAGACCGTGCCAGAGTTCCTCGATCTCGGCGGCCTCGACGCCCCCGAGGCTGGCGAGCGCCTGCCGGGCCAGCCGACCGGAGACGCCGACCCGCAGGCCGCCGGTGACGAGTTTGAGCAGTGCGTAGCGGTCGGTTGCCGGCAGAATGTCGAGCCGGTCGGCGACGAGGCCGGCGGCCTTGCCGCGCGGGGCAGCCTTCAGGGCTTCAACGATGCTGCCGAGCGGCAGGTCGCTGGTGCTCACCGCTGCCGGGGCGGGCCAGATCAGCGCGATGGTCTCGGCGAGGTCACCCACATAGTCGTAGGAGAGCGCGAAGAGCTCCGGGTCCACCCGTTCGGCGACGAGCGCGCGGAGCATGGCGGGCTTGAGATTGGGGATGTCGAGATCGCCGGTGAGGGCGGCGAGCGCATAGCCGCGATCGGGGTCGGGGGTGGTGGCGAGGTAGTCGGCGACGAGCCGGAGCTTGTCGTTGCGGCGGGGCGTGAAGGCGAGGCGTTCGAGGAGGGCGGCGAAGGCGTGCATCACTCGGGCTCCTCGTCGTAGCCGACGAGGCTGAGCGGGCGGGCCGGGATGCCCTGCAGGGCGCACCAGCGGACGAGAGCGTCCTCTCGGCCGTGGGTGACCCAGACTTCTTCGGGGGAGAGTTCGGTGATCGTGGCGGTGAGACCTTCCCAGTCGCAATGGTCGGAGATGACGAGCGGCAGTTCGACGCCGCGCTGGCGGGCGCGGGCGCGGACCTGCATCCAGCCCGAGGCGAAGACCACGAGCGGGTCGGAGAAGCGGCGCATCCAGGGGCCGGCGAAGGCGGAGGGGGGCCCGAGCACGATGGCGCCGGCGAAGTCGCCCTTGCCGCGGCCCTGATCGAGGGTGGCGTCGCGCAGCTCGCCGAGATCGATGCCTTCGATGGACGTAGTAGTCGCAGAGCTTGCGGAGCGCGCCGTGGAGGTAGATCGGCGCGTCGTGGCCGCCGTCGCGCAGGAGGCGGATCAGGCGCTGGGCCTTGCCGAGGGCATAGGCGCCGACGAGGTGGGTGCGGTCGGGGAAGCGGGCGAGCGAGGCGCGGAGGCGGGCGATCTCGCCGGCCGGGTCGGGGTGGTGGAACACCGGCAGGCCGAAGGTGGCCTCGGTGACGAGGAGATCGCAGGGGACCGGCTCGAAGCCTGCACAGGTCGGGTCGGGGGCGCGCTTGTAGTCGCCGGTGACGACGGCGCGGCGGCCGGCGGTCTCGATGGCGATCTGGGCCGAGCCGAGGACGTGGCCGGCGGGGTGGAAGCTGATGCGGGCGGTGCCGAGGTCGATGGGCGCGCCGAGGGCGGCTTCCTGGGTGGTGCCGGCGAAATCGGGGCCGTAGCGGATCGCCATGATCTCGAGGGTCTGGCGGGTGGCGAGGACGGTGCCGTGGCCGGCGCGGGCGTGGTCGGCATGGGCATGGGTGATCAGGGCTCGGGCGACCGGGCGGACCGGGTCGATATGGGCCTGCGCCGGTTCGCACCAGAGGCCTTCCGGGCGGGGGGTGAGGATGTCCTCGAAACGCATGGGGGAGTATCTGATGCGGGGGACGCCGGGGTAAAGTCCCGGAATGTCCTAGCCAGGACAGAAAACAAGCTTCTGTTTTCGTTAGTATAAAAGTGTTAACGCCGCATTTTTCGGCTCGAAGCGGTGGCCAGGAAGCGGCCTCCTTGCGGGGTATGCGCGCGGCCGGAACGCGTCGGTCGAAGCGGCGTGCTGGCGCAGTTGCAACCCGGATCGAGCCCACCTTGTCACCAGGGTCGCCGCCGCCCGGCCGCGGCGCGCCGGTGGTCTTGCGGCAGTCCTTCCGGCGAACCGGCGGCGTGCCGGGTCTTGCTACTCGGCCGGCTCGAAGGTCACGGTGGCGGTGGGCACGGTTTCGGCGGGAAGGCCGATATAGGAAACCGTCACGCCGGCGAGATCGCCCACCGGCATCGGGGGGCCGAAGCCGCCGAGGCTGATGCGATCACCCGGAGCGAGGGTTTCGCCGATGGCGGCGAGGTGATCCGTGAGGTAGAGGATCGCGTTGATCGGGTTGCCGAGGATCGCGGCGCCGGGATATTCGCCGATCAGTTCGCCCTCGGCATCCTGCAGCCGGACGATCATCGAGGCGAGGGCAATCTCCCAGGCGGCGGGATCGTCGATCGGGATCGGTGTCCCGGTCACGCCGGAGCGCGCACCGACATTGATGGCGGTGATGATCTCGGCGTCGAGTTTCTCGCCGGGGGCGACCATGAGATCGGCGAGTTCGACGAAGGGCACGAAGCTCTCGAGGGCGGCGAGGGCTTCGACGACCGTTGTGGCCTCCATGATGGCGGCATCCCTGACCACGACGATGGCATCGGCCTCGACGAGAGGCCGACCCCCGAAGGCGCGCGGGATGGTGCCGCCTTCTTCGAGCAGCATGGCCTCGTGAAGCTGACCCACGACCGGCTCGGAGACACCGAACTGCTCCTGCGCGGCCTCGGAGGTGAGGCCGACCTTCCATCCGGCGGGAGGCCCGGCGACGGCGTCCAGCGCGGTGTTGAGCGCACCGCGGACGCAGACGGCGGCTTCGGCATCGGGGACCGCAGGGGACGAGATGGTTTCGCGGGCCTCCCAGGCGCGGGCGATCTCGGCGCCGAGCGCATCGGTTTCGGGCGCGCAGTCGGCGAAGGCGGGGGCCGCAGCGAAGGTGAGAGCAACGAGGAGGGAGCGGCGCATGCAAAGATCTCCGTCTGGGTGCGCGGTCGGGTCCGGACACCACAACCATAGCGTGTGCAGATCGAACCGCAAGCCCGTGGCGCCGGTCGCGGCCCTCTGCTAGGGCACGGAAATCATGCGACTGGATCCCCGCATCTTTCTCGATCCGCTGCGTCTCGTGGCGGTCACCTGCCTGATCGGGTTTGCCGGGGCCGGGCTCGCGACGCTGGCCGGATTGCCGGCGGCGGCGTTGATCGGATCGGCGGTGACCGTCTCGCTGGTGACCTGGGGCGGGCTGAAGACGCGCATGGCCGAAGGGCCTTCGCAATGCGGCCTTCGGGGTGATCGGCATCTCGCTCGGGGCAGGGTTCACGCCGGATGTGATCGGGCAGATGGCGGCGTGGCCGGTGAGCCTCGGGCTCCTGCTGGTCTCGGTGGCGGTGACGATGGCGGCCGCCACGCTGCTCCTGATGCGCGGCTTCGGCATGGGGCGCGATACCGCCGTGCTGGCGAGCAGCCCCGGTGCGCTGTCCTACGCCATCGCCATCGCGGCTTCGGGACGCGGTGATGCGGTGGCGGTGCTTGTCGTGCAGGGCCTGCGGCTCCTGCTGATCGCCACGACGCTGCCGCTCCTGCTCACGGCCCTTGGCGGGCCGCCCGAGGATGCCTTGCGGCCGGCATTCAAGGAAACGACCGGGCCGCTCGTGACACTCATGCTGCTGGTGCTGACAGGACTTCTGGGCTGGGCGGGAATGCGGCGGGGCTGGCCGGCGGCGTTCCTGCTGGCCGGGATGGCGGCGAGCGGCGTTCTTCATGCCGTGGGGCTGGTGGTGGGACGGCCGCCGGACTGGCTGACCTTCGCGGGCTTCACGATCACCGGTGCGGCGATCGGGGCGCGGTTTTCCGGGGTCGAGACCGCCCTGCTGCGCCGTCATGCGGTCGCGGCGCTGGCGGTGGCGCTGCTGGCCTCGGGGATCGCGGCCGGGTTCGCCGCGCTGGCGGCCGCGGCCTTGCACATTCCGTTCACGCAGGCCTGGATCGCCTTCGCGCCGGGCGGGATCGAGGCGATGGCGGTGATGGCGCTCTCGCTCGGCTTCGATCCGGCCTTTGTCGCCACCCATCACGTCGCGCGGCTTCTGATCCTGTTCGCCTTGCTGCCGGTGCTGATGCGGCGATTGTCGTGACAGGCTGCGCGCTCGACAATTGTCCGGACGGGAGGCGAAGCTAGCTGTCTCGCAGGATCTAACCCAGGGGGAGCGGAGATGAAGATCGGGATCGTCGGAGCGGGCATGGTCGGCAGTGCCGCGGCCTATGCGATCGGGCTGCGGGGGGTGGTGGGCTCCATCGTGCTGGTCGATCGGGATGCGGCGCTGGCGCGGGCGCAGGCGCTCGACATTTCCCATGCGATGCCCTTCGCCTCGGCGACCATCGTGCGCCATGGCGACTACGACGATCTCGCGGGCGCCGCGGTGGTGATCATCGCCGCGGGCGTCAGCCAGAAGCCGGGCGAGAGCCGGCTCGATCTGCTGAGCCGCAATGCGGAGGTGTTCCGCGAGGTGGTGGGGGCGATCATGCAGGTCGCGCCGGACGCGATCCTGCTGGTGGCGTCGAACCCGGTCGACATCATGACCCATGTGACGGTGCGGCTCTCGGGGCTCGCCGCCGAGGCGGGTGATCGGCTCGGGCACGATCCTCGACACGGCGCGGTTCCGCTCCCTGATCGGGCTGCATCTCGGGATCGCGCCGCAATCGGTGCATGCCTATGTGCTGGGCGAGCATGGCGACAGCGAGGTGCTGGGGTGGTCGGGAGCGCGCGCGGGCTCGGTGCCGCTCGTGTCCTTCGCGGCCCAGGTCAGCGCGCCGCTGACGGCAAATCTGCGCGAGCGCATCGACAAGGATGTGCGATATGCGGCCTATGCGATCATCGAGGGCAAGGGCGCGACCTGGTACGGGATCGGCGCGGGTCTGGCGCGCATCGTCACGGCGATCACCCAGGATCAGCAGGCGGTGCTCTCGGTCTCGATGCTGACGCCGGAGGTGGAGGGGGTGCGCGACGTGGCGCTTTCGGTGCCGCGGGTGGTGGGCCGCGACGGCATTACCGTCGATCTGGTGCCGGAGCTCGATGCGGGCGAGCACGAGGCGCTCGGGGAGAGTGCGCGGATCCTGAAGGCGACCGCCGACGCCGTGGTGCCGTAAGGCGGCCGGGTCAGCGGAGGGCGTCGAGCACGGTTCCGGCGGTGCGGGCGGTTTCGGGCCAGCCCGGAAGGGCCGCACCCGCGGTTCGGGCGGCCGCCGCCATGCGGGTTCGTGCGGCCTCGTCGGTCAGGAGATGGCGGAGGGCACGCCTCAGGGAAGCCGGATCCTCGGGCGGCACGAGGAGGCCGGCGGCTTCCGGCACGGTGTCGGGGACGGCGCCGGTGCGGCAGGAGACGATCGGCAGGCCGTGAACGAGGGCCTCGTCGAAGACGATCCCGTAGCCTTCGTAGCGCGTTGCCAGCGCGAAGATCGAGGCGGCGCGGTAGAGCGCCTCCAGATCGGCCTGCGGCACGCGACCGGCGAGGCGCACGCGGGGGCCGAGGCCGAGGGAGGCGTGCTGGCGGGCGAGGGCTTCGGCGCAGGCGGGGTCGTGGGCGCTGCCGGCGATCACCGCCTGCCAGTCGAGATCGGTGAGGCCGGCCAGCGCGTCGAGCAGGATGTCGTGGCCCTTGCGCGGGTGCTGGATGCCGACCGAGAGGATCAGCGGCGGGGTGACCGGGTCGGGATTGCCTGCGGGGCGATCGACGCCGGGGCGGGCGATGGTGATCCGGTCGGGGGCGACGCCGTAGCTGTCGCAGAGGACCTTGCGGGTGTGCGGGCTCGGGACCAGCACATGCGCCGCGAGGGCGAGGTTGTCGCGTTCGGTGCGGAAGAGGTGGCTGCTACGGTCTTCATCGAGGCCGCTTTCGAGGGCGAGCGGATGGTGGATCATCGCGACGATGGGGGCGCGCACCCGGGCGAGGCCGGCGGTGTCGATGGCGCCGAAGACCAGCCCGTCGAGGATGAGCACCCGGGCGGGATCGAGGGCGGCGAGGCAGGCGACCGCCTCGGCCATCTCGTCGGGGGACGGGTCCGGGAAGCCGGCGGCGAGGCGGATATGGGTGACGTCGCGGCCGGCATCGCGCAGCCCTTCGAGGAGCCGGCGCTCGTAGATGTAGCCGCCGGTCAGGGTTTCGATGTCGCCGGGGATGGCGAAGGCTGCCGGGCGCGGCGCGGGCGTCATCGGGTCAGCTGTTCGGCGGCGTAGCGGGAGAGGATGCGGCGCTCGACGGCACCGACGGCGGCGTAACCGAGGGCCGAGAGGGTCGCGACGAGCACGACGGCGCTCCAGAGCATGTCGTAATCCGAGAGCGAGGCGGAGAGCGCCATCAGGCTGCCGATGCCGTTGCCGGTGGCGAGCCATTCGACGACGGTGACCGCCAGGATCGAGGCCGGAACGCTCATGCGGGCCGCGGCGAAGAAGGCCGGCAGCATCGCCGGGATGCGCACGCGCAAGAGGCGCGCGATCGGGCCGGCGGCATAGGTGTCGAACACGTCCATGATCTGACCAGGGGCCTGCCGCAGCCCGTGCAGGCAGGCGACGAAGGTCGGGAAGAACACCATGAGGGCGACGAGGGAAACGGTGCCGACCGCGCCGCGGCCGAGCACGAGCACGACGAGGGGGGCAGTGGTTACGATGGGCACCGAGCGCAGGGCGATGGCGATGGGCATGGCGGTGGAGGCGAGGGCCGGCACGAGGACGAGGAGCATGGCGAGGCCGGCGCCGAGCGTCAGGCCCGCGAGATATCCGGGCAGAAGGTAGATCGCCGTTTCACCGAGCGCAGTGCCGAGGGTGGCCCGGGTGGCGGCGGCGTCGGGCGCGAAGGCGAGCGCATCGAGCACCTCGGCCGGGCCCTTGGCGAAGAACGGATTGAGATCGAGAAGCACGATGGTGCCCCACCAGAGCAGAAGCGCCGCGGCGGTGACGACGAGGGCGTGGCGCAGCGCGGGAAGGCGGCGGGCGGCGGGGTCGACGATGTCGGGCGGCGCGAGGATGACCGGCGGGTCGGCGAGCAACACGCGCCGGGCGAGGCGCCCGATGGCGACATAGGCGAGGATCGCCACGCCCGAAGCGACACTGGCCAGCGCCCAGGTCATCTCGACGTCGAGGGCGCGCATGGCGCGGATGGTCAGCACACCCATGCCGCGCTCGGCGCCGGTGAATTCGCCGATCATCGCGCCGAGAAAGGCTGCGGGTGCGGCGATCTGCAGACCCGCGAAGAAATAGGGCAGGAGGCCATCGCCCGCACATGCACCAGCGCCGAGAACCGACCGCGGCCATAGCTGCGCACCAGATCGAACCAGCTTGCCGGTGCCGCGCGCAGGCCGACGAGGAGCGGGATCAGCGTGGTGTAGTAGACCGCGAGGGCGGCGAGCGTGATCTGCGGCCAGGGGCCGGGGCCGAAGGAGACGCGCAGGATCGGGCCGATGGCGACGAGCGGCAGGCAGAACACGAGCAGGGCGAGGCTCGCGATGACCCGCTCGCTGCGGGGCCAGACCAAGGCGATCGCCGCGAGCAATACGGCCGCGAGATTTCCGAGCAGGAAGCCCGCGGTGGCGTTGGCGAGCGTCACGCCGAGAGCGCGACCGGTGAGCGCGAGATTGTCCGAGAGCCAGATCAGGACCTCGGTGGGAGCGGCGAGCAGATAGGCCCCGCTGAGGCTGCGGGCGGCGAGCTCCCACAGCAGGAAAACGAGGACGATGCCGGGCAGGCCGCTGCCACCGGGCAGGCGGAAACGTCGTCCGGGACGGGCCGCCGTCAGGTCGGCCGTTGTCACTGCGCAGCGAGCGAAGGACGGGCCTCCGCCATGCCCTTCGAGAGGGCCATCGAGACGTCTTCGGCCAGCGTCACGAAATCCGCGCGTCGCACGAATTCCGGCTCCCGGGGGCGCGGCAGGTCGACGGCGATATCGGCCACGAGACATGCGGGACGCGGGGAAAACACCAGGATCCGGTCGGCCAGCATGACCGCCTCGGTGACGGAATGGGTCACGAGCAGTGTCGTGGTGCCACGCGCCTCCCAGATCCGGGGCAGGTCCTGCGCGAGCTGCTGGCGGGTGAGCTCATCGACCGCTCCGAACGGTTCGTCGAGCAGGAGCAGCTGCGGTTCGGTCACGAGGGCGCGGGCGATCGCGGCCCGCTGGCGCATGCCACCGGAAAGTGCGCCGGGACGGGTGTCCGCGAAGCCGTCGAGGCCGACCAGGGTGACGAGCTGGTCGACGGCTTCCGGGTCGGCGGGCTTGCGCGCCAGGTGGAGCGCAAGCTCGATGTTGCCGCGCACGCTGCGCCAGGGGAGCAGCGAGGGATCCTGGAAGGCCATGGAGAGACCGGCGCGGCGCACGGTTTCGGCAGGGGGCTGGCCGCCGATCGATATCGCGCCGGAGCTGGGAGCCTCGAGGCCGGCGATCATCCGCAGGATGGTGGACTTGCCGCAGCCCGACGGACCGACCAGAGCCGTCGTGCGGCCGGCCGCGAAACTGATGTCGAGCGGAGCGACGGCTTCGACGCCTCCGGGGAAGGTCTTGGCCAGCGCCGTGCAGATTATTTCGGGCGGCGGGGTCGATGGGCTCATCGCATCAGGCGCCATGCACCTCTTCGAGGATCGAGCGATCCCAGAGGTCGGGGGTTACCGTACGGCCGAGCAGCGCGAGGGTCTCGATGTTCGCGGCGACCGTCTCGTCGGTCCACCAGCCGAACCCGAATTCGTCGGTCAGGTCGGAGAACATCAGCGGCACCTGCCGTTCGGCCTGCAGGAGCTGGGTCGCCTCGTCGAGACCGGCATCGGGATGGGTCGCGAGGGTCAGCGCGACCGCGGCGGGGAGGTCTTCGCGGTAGGCCTCCCAGCCCCGCACTTCGCCGGACATGAGGGCGACGAGGTCCGCACGACGATTGGCCAGGCTGTCCTCGGTCGCGATATAGGTCTGGCTGTGAAGCGCATATCCGAAATCGGCCATCAGCATGGTGACGCTCTCGATGCCCTCGATCGCCATCGCCACGGGCAGGTCGGTCTCCCAGCTCAGCAGGCAATCGACCTCTCCGGCGATCAGCGGCTGGGCGGAATACTGGGTCGGGATCACCTCGATGGTGTCGATATCGACGTCGTTGAGGGTGCAGAGCGCCTGCAGGACCGGCATGTTCGCCAGCGCCATGCCGAGGCGCTTGCCGGCCATGTCGGCGGGCTCGTTGACCGGATTGGCGGGAAGGGACGTGATGACGAAGGGGTTCTTCTGCATCGCGACACCGAGGATCTTGAAGGTGGCGCCCTCCGCGACCGCGGCCGCGGTGTAGTCTGCCGCCGAGACGCCGACCAGCGCGGTGCCGGAGACCACCGGAGGTTCGACCGGCGCGTTCGGTCCGCCGGGAAGCAGCGCCACGTCAAGGTCCGCCTCTGACCACCAGCCGCGATCCTGCGCGATGTAGCTGCCGGCGAACTGCACCGAATGCAGCCATGAAAGCTGCAATCCGACCGGCGTCTGGGCGAAGGCGGGACGCGGCACGAGGCCGAGGGCGGCCGATCCGAAGGCCACGCCTCCGGACGCGATCAGGCGGCGGCGCGAGATCTTGGTCGATGTCATCTTTCGGATACTCCCCGTTTTCCGGTCCAAACCCACAAGTCAAAGCCTATGTTCGCAGTTCCCGATGGCAAGGGCAGAACGCACCCAAGTCGACCTTTGGTCCCGTCGAGCGGCATTCTGCCTATATTCCGGGCGGATTGCCGATCGGACTGCGCAGGAGCGGAATCACCCCCGGCAGCACGGCTGCGATGAAGACGAGCCCGAAGGCGAGGCTGGCGGCGAAACCCTGGGTCGCCGTGGCCCCCATCAGCGGGAAGAGAGCCGCTGCAGCCCCCTCGCGCAGGCCCCAGCCGCTCACCGAGATCGGGATCAGCATCGTGAAGAGGATCAGCGGCACCAGCGCGAGGACGCCGACCAGCGGCAGCGGCGCGCCGATGGCGATGGCGCAGAAGGCGAAGGCCGCGAGATTGCAGGTGGCGGTGCCGAAGCTGAGGGCCGCCTGCCGCGGCAGCACGTTGCGCGAGAGCAGGGCCGCATCGAGCGCGTCGTGCAGGCCGGTCACGAGGCGGCCCGCAGCGCCCGGAAGCCGCGCGCCGGCCCAGATCGCCGCAATCGTCCCCGCTCCGCCGGCGATGAGCAGACCCACCATGACGGCGACCCAGTGCGGCCAGTCGAGGCCACCCGGCGCCCACCAGGTGACGAAGAAGGCACAGGTCATCATCACGAAGAGCGCGACCTGTCCCGCGAGGCGCTCGAATATCACCGCCTGACCGGAGCGGACGAGACCGGCCTGACCGCGCGCGCGGACCGCCCGGCCCGCATCACCGACCATGCCGCCGGGCAGCGACTGGTTGACCACCTGCGACAGGTAATATTCGCGCACGGCATGGCCGACATCGAAGGTGATGCCGAGGCGGCTCGCGGTCAGCCGCCAGCGCAGCGCGGAGAGCACCGTCTGGAGCGTGAGCGCGGCGAAGGCCGCCAGCAGCCAGAGCGGCTGGGCCCCGGCGAGCTTGCGAAGGGCCTCGCGGCCATCGGTCAGGCGCCAGAGCAGGGCGATCACGGCGATCGCCACGGCGATCTGGGCGGCGCGGATCAGCCAGGTGCGGGACTTCGGCGAGAGGTCCATCAGCTGGCCCCTCCGCTCGCGCCGGTATCGGTGAAGGCCTCGAGGATCATGTCGCGCAGCCGGTCCATGCGGGGCACGGTTCCGCCCGGGTCCGGGATCAGGCCCTCGGCCCAGCCCCAGGCGGCGGCCCGGTCCACGAGATGCTCGGGTCCGATGAGATGGACCGGCACGTCGGGGCGGTCGTCGAGGGCGATGAAGCCCGCGGCCTGATGATCGCCGACGACGAGGATGAGCGGCGGGTCCGCGGCATGGCGGGCGGCGTAGTCGAAGACGGTGCGCAGGGCGTAGTCGATGGCGAGGCGGTACTGGAAGCGCACGCGATCATGGTCGCGCCAGACGGTTTCCGGGCTGTCGCCGGCGGTGGCCATCGCATCGAAGACCTCGCCGTCGCCCAGGGTGTCCCAGTCGAGGAGCTCGGGCACCGGAACCCAGGGCGCATGCGAGGAGACGAGAGCCACCTGCGCGAAGAGCGGGCGCGGATCGGGTGCGGTGCGCAGCTTGCGGTCGAGGGCGGCCAGGGTGAACTGGTCGGGCATGGTCACCCAGTTGAACGGCTTGCCGCGATATCCGAGACCGGCGGCGGGCAGAACCGTCTCGAAGCCCATCGTTTCCGATTCGGGCCAGTCCATGGTGATCGCCGGCATCACCGCGGCGGTCCGGAACCCCGAGCGCGCGGCGATGTGGAACAGCGAGTCGCGGCCACTGGCGAGGGCCGCGCCATGGGTGGTCTGACTGTCGACCCAGAGCCCGTTCGCGAGCGTCGCATGGGCGAGCCAGCTCTGGCCGCCCCGGGTCGGAGAGGCGACGAGGCCCGACCGCATCGCGAGGCCGAGGCCTCCGAGGCGGGCTTCGGCCCGGTCGAGGGTCGCGCGGTGAACCTCCGCGAAGTAGGGCGTGTCGAGGCTGGTGCGGCCGTAGCTTTCGACGAAGATCACCAGGACGTCGCGATCGAGCGCATCGAGGAGGCCGTCGCGGTCGCGGAAGGGATCGTTCGCGGCCGCGAGACGGAATGCGCGCAGATCCTCGACGGTGCGAAGCGCCATCTCGATCCGCTCGAGGCCGACCCGCGCGGTGAAGGCGGCGCCCGGCGGCGAGGCCGGAAGCTCCCAGCGGCCGCTGGTATGGCCGATATCGGCGATGGCGAGACCGGTCGCGAGGAGCGCCCCGGCGAGCGAGAACCGCGCAATCCGGCGCGGCGGCGCGACGCGCAGCCAACAGCCCGTCGCCCACCACAGCAGTGCGGCGAGGAGGGCGAAAGCGACAAAGCCGGCGACAAGGGCCAGCATCGCGAGGATCGGGCCGACGGACCCTGTGAGCAGGTTCATGAGCGCGGCCACGAGGGGCATGTCCGAGACCGGGTTGAAGCCGCGGCCGAGCGCCGTGAACATCGCAAAGTCAGCGGTCTTGATCACCGAGATGAGTGTGAGCGCCAAGACCACGAAGACCCGCAGGGCCGTCCCGACCCGGCCCGGACCGGCGGCGATCAGCGCGAGGAGGATCACCGGCAGTTCGAGCGGAAAGAGCAGCAAGGCGTCCCAGGCGAAGGCCGCGGGATGATTGGGCTGGATCAGCACGAGGTGGAGGACGAGCGCCGAGGCGATGAGCGCCAAGGCTCTGTGCAGGGTCATGCCTTCGACCGCCTCAGCCAGATGACGTCGCGACCGAACGACCAGAGGACCGCAGCGACCGTGGCGACCACCAGAAGGGTCGAGAACGGCGGCGTGACAAAGGGCAGTTGCAGCGCGATCAGGGCGACGAGCTGCACCACGCAGATCACCTTGCGGCTGAACCGCTCGGGCAGGGTTCGGTTCAGCCAGGGAAACACCAGTCCCGCGACGACAAAGCCATAGCGCGCCAGACCGAGCAGCAGAACCAGCGGTCCGGCCTTGCCGTCGACGAATGCATGCAGCGCGAGGATCGAGGGCGAAGGCGGAATCGACCTCGACGTCGAAACGCGCGCCGAACTCGGAAACAAGCTTGTCGCGTCGGGCAAGCCAGCCATCGACGCCATCGAGGGCAAGCACGATGGCGGAAAGACCGACGACCAGCCAGGCCGGGATCGTGTCGAGAAACAGCAGCGTCACGAGGCTCGAGACGAAAACAAGACGAACGAGGGTCACGACGTTGCAAAGGCCCAACGTTGCATGCGGATAGGTCGCGTGGAGCAGACCGCCGAACAGGACCGTCATCACAATGTAAAACAGAGTGGATATCAGGACGGCATCGAGGGTCGTCGTGTTGATGAGAAACAGATGGGCGCAGGTGAGCGCACCCAATCCGCTTGCAGCGACGAGTGCATAGACACCGAGCGGTGACACCCTGGAGATGAGCGCCGCGATCCGCCCTTCGCGACGCCGGAATTCCGACTGAAAAGAGGCCATCGCGCTAATGATAGCGTCGCGGGATCGCCGTCAAGAGGCGCGCGGCTGTTGCTTGATCGGCAGGCGGGGAAAGCTAACTATATGTCCGAGAGGGAGTGGGCATGTCTGACCGAATCGAGGGATACCGAACTCCTGCACGCCTGTTTCATTGGGCGACGGCAGCCGCTGTGGTGTTGATGATCCCCGCCGGGCTGATCATGGTCCAGCAGGGGCTCGATCGCTCGCTTCAGAACGCGTTGTTCATCTTTCACAAGAATGTCGGTGTTCTGGTGCTGCTGCTGGTCCTCGCCCGTCTTGTCTATCGCCTTCGGGTGCCCCCGCCTCCGTTGCCCGCGGACATGCCGGCCTGGCAGCATCGGATCTCGGGGATCACCCACGGTCTGCTCTATGCATTGCTGATCGCAGTGCCGGTCGCGGGTTATGTTCGGGTGCGGGCAGGAGGTTTTCCGATCGAATCGCTTGATGCCCTCGGGATCCCGGCGCTCGTGCCGCGATCAGAATCACTGGCAGAACTCGCGAAAATGCTGCACTGGCTCGGAGGCTTAGCACTCGCAGCACTGATCGCAGTCCATGTCGCCGCTGCCCTGTTTCACGTCATCGTGAAAAGAGATGGCGTGTTTTCGCGCATCTGGCCCCTCAAATCGCCGAATTGAAGGCAACTTTCCGCCGTAAGGGAACGCGGCGGCGTGTTGCGGTGTTGATCTTCCGTTGCTGCGGCGCGAAAGGAATGCGCTTGCCCTAAATACGAGTTCGTTGCCTTGTCCTTTCTCGACGCCCGCTCCCTGCCCCGACGTTGGCCGGCCTATCCGCAGGCCCTGCTGCCCAGTGCGCGCCAGACACTGGCCGTGCTGACAGTCGTCTTTACCGTCGCCGTCGTGGCGACATTCGCGGCGGCGCTCGAATCCTGGTCGGCCCTGTCACTGGTGACCTTGGCACTCGTGACATCCAGCGTCGTCTGGATCGCTGGCGGGGCAGCGACCTCGCTGGTCGGGCTGTTCGCATCGGGCCGGGTTCCCCTGCCGCCCCCCGATGGCTGGAGCCCGCGCGGACGCACCGCGATCCTCGTCACGCTGTGCGGAGAGCCTCCCCTGCCGCTCGCGGCCTATCTCGCGGATCTGGCCCGAGCCTCGGACCGCGTGGGGCTGGGCGCCAGCCGCGACATATTCGTGCTCTCCGACACATCCAACGCGGAAGCGATCGCCGCGGAGGAGGCGGCGTTGGCGCCGCTCATCGGGCAAGGAATAATCCGCTATCGCAGGCGGAGCGTGAATACCGGGCGCAAGCCGGGCAACATCACCGACTGGCTGGACACGAACGGGGCGGATTACGACTACATGCTGGTGCTCGATTCCGACAGCCGCATGAGCGCCGACCGGATCCGGCGCATGATCCATCACATGGAAACGCGCCCGGGGATCGGTCTTCTGCAGGCCGGCATCGCGCTGGTCCCCGCGGAGACGCGCTTCGGCCGGCTCCAGCGGATCACCGGGCGGCTTGTGGGACCCGCCTTCGTCAGGGGCTTCGCAGCCTGGACCAGATCGACCGGCAATTACTGGGGCCATAACGCGCTCATCCGCACGCGGGCGTTCCAGGAAGCCGCCCGGCTTCCGGAATTGCGCGGCAGGGCTCCCCTCGGCGGCAGCATCCTCAGCCACGACATCGTCGAGGCGGCATGGATCCGACGCGCCGGCTGGGCCGTCGTGGTGGATGCGAGCCCGGGCGGCAGTGCCGAGGACGGGCCGCAGACACTCGAGGCATTCCACCGCCGCGACCGGCGCTGGTGCCAGGGAAACCTGCAGCATCTCCGGATCGTCGGCGCGCCGGGCCTGCATGCGGCAAGCCGGCTGCACATGATTTCGGGCATCTTCGCCTATCTTGCGGCCCCGCTTTGGCTCGGACTTGTGCTTCTGATGGCCACCGGCGGGGCGACGGTCGAAAGCGCCCTGCCCTTCGCGCTGATCCTTGCGCTTCTGATCGTCCCGAAACTCGCGGGACTGGCGACGATGCTTCGTCGGCGCATGACACCCGTTCGCATACGCGTCGTGCTGCGGGCCTTCGTTGCGGAGCTTGTTCTTTCGGCGCTGATCGCCCCTCTCATGATGGTGCGCCAGACCGGGTCGGTTCTGGAGGTCCTGGCGGGACGCGATTGTGGCTGGAAGTCCCCGCGTGCACGCGCGGCGCTTCTGCCGCGCGGCGGAGCCGAAGTGCTCGCCGGCGGCGGGCTTGCGCTCGCCGCGATGGCAGCGGGCGCCTCGGCGACGGTCTGGATCCTGCCGATCGTTCTGCCGCTGCTTGCTGCACCCCTTCTCATCGACTGGCTGGAGCAATCCTGATGATCCGCCGACACTTCCTCGCATCGGCAGCAGCCCTGCTGGCAGCCCCCGCATTGCGGCTTTCCGCACAGGAGCCCGGCGGATCGTTGCTCGACGTGGCGCGCGCCACGGCGGCCCGGCCCTACCAGCCCAATACCACGCCGCTGCCACCGCCCTTCGCGGATCTGACCTACGACGCCTTCCGGGGGATCCGGCCGATCCCCGGCAAGGCCGCGATGCTGCCCGTCGGGCCGGACTATGCCGTCGATCTCCTGCCGCCCGGGCTCTATTTCCCGGACCCGGTCATGTTCGAGCTTGTCGGGGCGGACGGCGCGATCCGCACGGTACCGTTCTCACCGGATGCCTTCACCTTCGAGCCGCGGTACTTCGACGAGATCCCGGAGACCGCGCCCGGGGCGGGCTATACCGGGCTGAGGTTGCGCCACCCGCTGAACACGGCCGACGTGATGGACGAGTTCATGGTGATGCAGGGGGCGAGCTACTTCCGCGCCATCGGCCGGGCGATGGGCTATGGCCTTTCGGCCAGGGCGGTGGCGCTCGGAACCGGCGGTCCCGGGCCGGAGGAATTTCCCCGCTTCACGCAGGTTCGGCTCCATCCGCCCGACGCCGAGGGCGCGCGGATCGAGGCGGTGATCGACGGTCCGTCGCTCGCGGGGTACATGGACCTGCATGTGAAGCCCGGGAACGACACCGAGATGCACATCGAGATGACCCTGCTGCCGCGGACCGAGATCGCCGATGTGGGCATCGCACCGCTCACATCGATGTTCCTGAAGGGACCGCTTCGGGCAGCCACGTCGGATGACTTCCGGCCCCGGGTCCATGACAGCGACGTTCTGTTCATCGAGAACGGCAGCGGCGAGCGCATCTGGCGTCCGATCGCCAACCCGGCGCAGATCGAGACGTCGGCCTTCGGGGATGTCAATCCGCGCGGATTCGGGCTTTTCCAGACCGAACGGGACTTCGAGGCCTTTCAGGACGCCGAGGCGAATTACCACGGCAGGCCCTCCGCCATGGTGCGGACGCGCGGCGACTGGGGACCGGGCGCCGTGGTCCTGGTCGAAATCTCGACCGGCGACGAGTTCATGGACAACATCGTCGCCTTCTGGCGTCCGGAGGCGCCGCTCGCGGCCGGAAGCGAGCATCGGTTCGACTATGACCTGATCTGGACGACGGCACCGCCGCCCCAGGAAGCACAGGCGCGGATCCTGCAATCGCGAAGCGGGCGCGAACACGACCGGCCGGGCACGCTGCGCTACGTCATCGACTTCTCGGGCAGCGCCGAGGGATTGGTGCCGGAAATCGACGTGGCCGGAGAGGGCGCCGAGGTTTCGGGGGCGAGCCTGACGCAACTGCCCGATGATCATGGGACCCGCCTGACCTTCCGCCTCACGCCCGGTGCCGCTCCGAGTGCCGAGGTGCGGGTCATGTTGCGCAACACCGCGGGAGAGCCTGTGAGCCCGGTCTGGCTCCATCGCTGGACACCGGCGCGGGACGGCGGCGTCTAGACCCCGGAGAACTGCCCCCCTTGCCAAGCGATGCTCGGGGCGCAGTTTCGGGAGATGTTGCTCTTTCTCTCTCCCTCCAGGGTCACCAACCCGGCGGCGCTGACCATCTCGTCGGTGCCGCGGCAGGTGCTGGGCCGCAATCCGAAGGTCCGACCGAAGCGTCGGCCGTTCGGAGCCCTCTGGTGGCGGTTGTTCTTCGAGCATGCGCTCTCCCGCTACGTCGTGGCACTCGCGCCCTTCCCGATCGCGATGGTGATCTGGCCGCATCTGGCATTGCCGATCAGTCAGGCACCGGTGCTGATGTTCGGGATCGTGCTCTTCATCGAATCGAACGTTCTGTCGGTGCCGACGCCGGCGCGGCGGCGCGCTCTGATCAGCGAGGCCGATGCCGGTCGGGGCCTCGATCTGTTGCGGGTGCGGGCGACAGCCGCGCTCACCCGGATCGCCGCGAAGCGGGATCTTCCGGACAGCACCCTGCATCTTGTCGTCGAGCAATCGGCGATGGCACGGGTGGAACCGCTGACGTTCGTTTCGGTTCAGAGCGACGGCCCCGTCAAGGTGTTCCTGGAACTCGATGACGCGGAGGAGGCGTTCCTGCGCGAGACGCTTTTCGCGGACCCGCTCGACGAGCGCGCGCTCCTGAAGATCAACCTGGCCGACAACCTCTTCCTGCGCAGCGTTCCGCTTCCGGCCGGGAGCGTATCGGCCCATGCCCGGCTGGCCGCGATGGGCCGCGAGCAGCAGCGCGCGGAAACCATCTGAAGCCGGATATCAGCGCTCGAGACCGATCACCCGACCGAAGGGCGGCCTGCGGGCCGGGACGCCGTCCGGCACCGCCCAGATCACCGGGACACGGTCCGGAGCGGGGCCGAATTCCCCATCGAGGTCCGTCAGCACGACGATGGCCGACGGATCGAGCCCGGCGGCCTCTTCGATGACCTCGACGAAGGATGTGCCACCATCGCGGGCGAAGGCGATGCGGGCGATTTCGCGTTCCCAATGAGCCCCCTGCATGCGGCTGCGCGACCGCAGACCGTCGTCGAAGACGAGAACATGAACCTCCGCGCCGGTGCGCCGTCCGATCCCGGCGATCTGGGCGGCGAAGAGGCCGAGACGGACGCGGTCGATCGACCCCGAACTGTCGATGCAGACGGCGATCCGGCGCACCGCGATGCTGCGCCGGGTGCCGGGTTGAAAACCGGGAGCCGTCCGACCGTGCTGGCGGGCATCGGCGTCGCCGGCGATCCAGCGACGGGCCGGGCGATTCCACGCCGGGTGGGGCGCATCGATCAATGCCTTGGTCACCAGACCCCGCAGCGTCACCTCCCAGGCGAAGTCGGAGCGGGACAGGTCGAGCTCCTGGGTTCCGACCATGCCGATGCCACGGCCCGCGCGGCGGCCGGCCTCGAGGGCGCGGGCCATGAGCTGGGACCAGTCTGCGTCCTCGAGCGCGCCGGTTTCATCGGTGCCTCCCGGACCCTGCGCGTCGATATCCGCGGCGAAGGCGTTTCGGCGCGCGTAGTCCCGGGCCCGGTCAGCTTCGGAGCGCCCCGCTGTGCGACCGGACCGGGGGCTCGACTTCGGCTCACGCCCCGAGCTTTGCCCTGCCGAACGCGCCGCAAGGGCGACATAGAGCTTCTCCGCATCCCAGGTGGCAAGCGCCTGCGCGGCAGGGCCATCCGTGCCGAGGGCCTCCTTCAGAAGGTCGGACAGCTCCACGCGGGGCCAGGGCAGCATGTGGCCGGCGAGCAGCAGGGTCTGGTTGAGAATGGCGTCGGTGCCGAGGTTGAAGAGATCGGCGTCGAACTGATCGCCGAAGCGGCTTTCCATCGTCCGGGCACGGCCCGGATGGCGCAGGGCGACATGCAGGATCTGGTGGGCCGCGACGCCGACCTGCTCGTGCGCGGCCAGCCTCTCGAAAGCGGGGCCGTAGGAAATGGTCACGCCATCGGTCCAGGCCGGAGCCTCGCTGCCGCCCGGCGGAGCATCGGAATCCCGGTGCCGGCACCAATGCGACAGCGCCCCGAAGGCCGGATCGCTTTCGCTCAGCCGCTGCAGCGCCGCCGTGGCCCGGCGCGAATGGCGCTCCCCGCCCAGAGGGGTCATTCCAGCCCCATCTCGCGGCGCTCCTCGGCGTGGCGGCGATAGGCATTCGAGGCCAGAAAGACCTCGCCCAGGTCGAGATCGAGACCCTTCCGGATCAGCATCTCGAACCCGTAGGTGGTGAGCTCGGCAAGCGGCATCCGGGCGAATTCGGCCTCGGGACGGACCTCGGCGAGGTCGCGGATGCCGGCCATGATATCGATCACATCGGCTGCATTCCGGGCGTCGAGAATGCCGACAAGGCCCGAGACCAGCGCATTGAGGCCATGCATCGTCGGCGGGTACATCGAGATGCGCGTCCGGGTGTCCTGCGCCAGCATCTCGCTGACCTGCACCGAGGCCGCGATATCGTCGGCGATCAGCACGAATTCCGCCGCCACGGCTTCCCCGAGCGTGCCTGCCACCATCACGTCGCGCAGGCGGCGGTCGGTGACGGACACGAGGATCTCGCTCACACGCTCCCAGGAACGCGGGGTCGCGGCGATCATCTGCCCGCGTTCGAGCGCCACTTCCGTGGTCTCCAGAAGATCGGGCCGCGTGCGGATGAAGCCGACGACCGCCGGATGCAGGCCGCCCGGCATGGCGTAGTTGTCGAGCCAGTCGGTGGCGTTCACCTCGACGCGCATGTGGATCAGCCGATCGGACAGGGCCGTTCCCATCTCGTAGGCGATCGCGCCGTCTTCGACCATGTTGCCGGCGGCGACCACGAAGACGTTGTCGGGCAGCACATGCGGCCCGACACGGCGCTCCTGCAGCAGCCCGTAGACGGCAGGCTGCAGCATCGGCGCCGCTGCGGTCAGTTCGTCGAGGAAGAGGATGGCCGGACGCGCCGGATCGTCGGGCAGATCTTCCGGGCGGTACCAGAGGGTCCGGCGGGTCTCGTGGTCGTAATAGGGCAGGCCTCGCAGGTCCTGCGGCTCGATCGTCGTCAGGCGCAGATCGTAGAGCGACGCCTGAACGGCCTCGGCCAGCTGGCGCACGATCTGGGTCTTCCCGACACCGGGCCGACCGTGAAGCATCCACGACGCCGTCATGCCGCCGTCGGACTGCGCCTGCCAACCGGCGCGCAGCACGGCCAGCGCTTTGCCGGCCGATACCTGCATGGCGTTCACGGGCATTCGAGACCTCCAGTCTTGCCGTCGGGCATGATCTGGCCCGCATGAGACGGGAGTCGAGGCCCGCGACGCGGCGCGCCGCCCGAAGCAGGAACAGCCCGTCGGGAGACGTCACGACCTGTGGCGGAGGGTCGTCGCCGGTTGTCCGACACCGGCAGGAATTCGACGGTGTCGGACAGGCTCCGGACGATGTCGTCCGAGGGAAGCGCGAACCGAGACCTTTCAGGTTGCTCCGTTCGCGCCTTTTTTCCTCCGGTCTCAGGCGTTCTGGCGGAAATGCACCATCGCCGGTCCGATCCAGCAGTAATCGGTGGATCCGATATAGGCTGGCTCGAACTTGAGGTCATTCAGGCCGGAGGATCGAAGCCGGCTGGAAGAGAAATCCGCCATCGTCATGTGGAAGACGATGAAGGCATGCGTCCTCCATCGCGGCACCGAAAACACGCCCAGCGAACTTCCGTTCAGCAGGACAGTGATATTGAGAAACTCGGCGGCGCCGTTGTAGCCGCCGAGCGCCGAGAACTGGAGGACCGCAAGCCGCCCGGCATTGCGACCGCCGGAATTGAAGCGCGTGGTGAGATCCCGGGAACCGGAGAGAAATTGCGTTCCGGTTGAAACTTCAAAGTCGGAAAGTTCAGGCATTTTCGGGCCCTCCTTCCGAGATTTTCAAGTAATCTTCCTCCCCGAGGGAAGGATCGAGCGCCTGCTGCAGCGAAATTCCCAGGTGCTGGGAAAACAGCCCGACCTTGGCCAGCGAGTCATCTGGTGGAAGTCTTTGCAGATCCTGTTTCAGATCACTGCCCTTGGATTCTGCGATCTTCGCAAGAATCCGCGCCCTGTCGTCGATAAAATCCGACATTACATCCTCACTCGAAATATTGGGGGCCTCTTTACGTTATCACTAATTTACTCGTTTTGCAATCCGGGTGAATCCGTCCCGCCAGATCTCATCCGGAACACGGCAATCCCGAATCCCCGGAGAAATCCGCATGGAAATCGGACCCATCAAGGCCCGGCCGGTCCAGCGACAACCCGTTCGGCAACGGATAACGACCTGGTCAGTTAACGATAAAGCGGAGTAACAAACCGAGAAGTCGTCGGCTTCGAGAACAATTTCAGAAATTGCCGCTCAATCAGACCGGCCGATATGCACCGATCTGTTCAGGGAGTTGGTGGGCTCGGAAGGATTCGAACCTTCGGCCAATTGATTAAGAGTCAACTGCTCTACCACTGAGCTACGAGCCCGCCCGCTTCGGTGCCTTGGTGAGCCCGACAGGATTCGAACCTGTGACCCACTGATTAAAAGTCAGTTGCTCTACCAACTGAGCTACGGGCCCAAAGCGCGGGCAGACCTATGCCGCAGGCTCCGCCGGGTCAAGCGCGAATTGGCCGCACCCCGGATGGCCGGGTCTCGCCCTCGACGGAAAGCTCGACTATAGGACGGTGATGGACGGCAACAGCAGCACCCTGCCGGCCGGCGGACTGAGATTTCTCAAGATGCACGGTCTGGGCAACGACTTCGTGGTGATCGACGCGCGCGGCAACGCGGCGCCGATCACGGCGGGTCTGGCGCATGCGCTCGGCGACCGGCATCGCGGTGTGGGCTTCGACCAGCTTGCGGTGCTGCGCGACGATGCCGCGGCCGATGCGGCGGTGGAGTTCTGGAACCCGGACGGCTCGCGGGCGGATGCCTGCGGCAACGCCAGCCGCTGCGTCGTGCGACTGCTGGCCGAGGAAACCGGGCGCGACCGGTTCGCCCTCAGAACGGGGCGGGGCGTTCTGACAGCGGAAGCTGTCGGAAACGGCCAGTTCCGGGTGAACATGGGACCGCCGGTGCTGGACTGGTCGGGCATCCCTCTGGCACGTGACATCGCGCTGGATCCGCTGCCGATCGACGGGGCGCCGGCGGCGGTGGGGATGGGAAACCCGCATTGTGTCTTCGTGGTTGCGGATGCCGAGGCCGTCGATCTGGCCGGACGCGGCGCGGAGATCGAGCGTCACGTGTTGTTTCCGGAACGCACGAATGTCGAGTTCGTCGAGGTGATCGACCGTGAGACGATCCGCATGCGGGTCTGGGAACGCGGGGGCATGATCACGCTGGCCTGCGGATCGGGCGCCTGCGCGGCGGCGGTCGTCACGGCCTCGCGCGGTATGACGGAGAGGCACGTCACGGTGCGGCTCGACGGCGGAGATCTCGAGATCGACTGGCGGGACGACGGGGTCTGGATGACGGGCCCCGCTGCGCGGGTCTTCGAAGGCACCCTGAGCGCGGAATTCCTGGAGGGTCTCGCATGAGCAGCCATCCGGATTTCACCACTTTCGGCTGCAGGCTCAATGCCTACGAGACGGAGGTCATGCGCAAGCTGACCGGCGAAGCCGGGCTCGAGGATACGGTGGTGATCAACACCTGTGCGGTCACCGGCGAGGCGGTGCGGCAGGCACGGCAGCAGATCCGGCGCTCCCGGCGCGCCAATCCGGGCGCGCGCATCGTCGTGACCGGCTGTGCGGCCCAGACCGATCCCGGGGCCTTCGCGGCGATGCCCGAAGTCGACGTGGTGCTGGGCAATGCGGAAAAGCTGCGCCCCGAGGCCTGGAACGCCCTCGGCCGCGGCGAGACTGTGCCCGTCGCCGTTGGCGATATCATGACCGAGACGCGGGCACCTGCCCCGCTGATCGACGGGCTCGGCAGCCGCGCCCGGGCCTATGTGCAGGTGCAGACCGGCTGCGACCATCGCTGCACCTTCTGCATCATTCCCTACGGACGGGGCAATTCGCGCAGCGTGCCCGCGGACAGGGTCGTGGAACAGGTCGCGCGTCTGGTGGATCGTGGCTTCAACGAGGTGGTGCTGACCGGCGTCGACATGACGAGCTGGGGTGCCGATCTCGACGGCGCCCCGAAACTGGGCGCGTTGGTGGATGCGGTGCTGCGGCGGGTGCCGTCCCTCCGGCGGCTTCGCATCTCCTCCATCGATTCGATCGAGGCCGATCCGCTCCTCGTCGACCTGATCGGCGGAGACGCGCGTTTCATGCCGCATCTGCATCTCTCGCTGCAGCACGGCGACGACATGATCCTCAAGCGCATGAAGCGCCGGCATCTGCGCGACGACGCGATCGCCTTCTGCGAGGCGGTGCGCGCGCGGCGCCCCGACATCGTCTTCGGCGCCGACATCATCGCGGGCTTTCCGACCGAGACCGAGGCGATGTTCGAAAATTCGCTCCGGCTGGTCGAGGAGTGCGGACTGACCTGGCTGCACGTCTTTCCCTACAGCGCCCGGGTCGGAACGCCGGCCGCCCGGATGCCGCAGCTCGACGGCCCGACCATCCGGGAGCGGGCGGCGCGGCTGCGCGCGGCAGGGGACGCACGGGTGGCGGCGCATCTCGACGCGATGCAGGGACGCGACGCGCAGATCCTCATCGAGAAGCCGGGCCTCGGGCGGACCGAGGGATTCGCGCAAACGCACGTGCCGGGCGATCACCCGCCGGGCGGGATCGTGGCTGCGCGGATTACCGGTCACGCCGACGGAAAGCTGATCGCCGAGGCGGCGTGAGGCCGGGATGATCCGGACGGCGGGCGCCTGCGCCGCTGGCCATCACTCCGCGGTCGATCTGGATGCGCCCGCGAACGGTATCCAGGGCGACACGCCGACGCATGCGCCGCTTGCCGTTCGAGAGCTGATCGCACTGGCTGCCGGTGTCCGTAGGCTCTGCCTCTTTGCGACCGCAGGCGAATGCCTATATACTAAGCGCCAACACTGGGACTTTTCGCGTCCACACTGCAAGGGAGGCTCACGATGCCTGCACCGATTGCCTTCTCGCCGCTCGCCTGGACGGCGTTGCGTATCGGCGCTGTTGCCGCCGTGTCGCTCTATGCCGCCCGGGGCCGGGCGAGCGCTCCCAAGGATCCGCGCCACGAGACCGTGCTCGACGATCTGCCGGAGGGGCATTCGGTACAGTCTCACAAGGCCGAAGCGGAAAACGCCATGCATGGCCGGAGCCGGTTTCGCCGCGTCGTGCGGCTGGGACCGAGCGGACCCGGCATCGAGATCGACGCGGCGGCCCTGGGAAGGGTGCGCTTCAGGCGCGTGGATTGAGCTTGAGGCTCCATCACGCGAAGGCGTCGCCCTTCGTCCGGATGGTCATGGTCGTGCTGCACGAGGCCGGCATGGCCGGTGAGGTCGAGCTGGTCGCCGCCGAAGGCAGCGCCGTCGATCCGGGCACGATGCCGATCGGCCGCAATCCGCTGGGAAAGATCCCGACCCTGGAGCGCGCCGACGGCGTGGCGCTCTACGACAGTCGGGTGATCTGCCGCTACATCGACGATCTGAGCGCGTGCCGCCTCTACCCCGGGAAGCCGCGTCTGTGGGAAACGCTCACGCTCGAGGCCACGGCGCACGGGATCTGCGACGCCGCGATCCTCATGGTCTACGAAGCGCGCATCCGGCCCGAAAAGCATCGGCATCCACCTTGGGTAGAGGGCCAATGGACAAAGGTCACCCGTGCACTGGACGCCCTCGAAGGGCGCTGGATGTCGCATCTGGCGGGCCAGCTCGACATCGGCCAGATCGCCACGGGCTGCGCGCTCGGCTATCTCGATTTCCGGCACGACGCCCGGGACTGGCGGGCCGGCCGTCCTGCGCTCGCCGCATGGTACGAGACCTTCAGCCAGCGCCCGTCGATGCTGGCGACCAGACCGGACCTGGCTTGACGCGAGTGCAACCGGGATTTTCATCCGATCTCTTGTGCAGCAATCGCGATACATGCTGCACGGGGCTTTACGAAGATAGCCTTTTGCGCTTTCGGGACGGCCGTGTACTCCAATAGGATGCAAACGGGGCATCGTTCCGCGATGCAGGGGTTGATTGAGTGGATGAGTGGCCGTGACCGGTTCCGATGAAAAACCACCCGGGAAGGTCGCGGAGAACTGGGGCCGGCGTGATCATATCCGCGCGGGCTCGGTATCCGGGCCGTGGCGCAGCACGCCCCGCGACGATACCGGAGAGCTTCCGGTTCCTCCGGCATCGGCCCGCAGGCCCCCGGCCTCTACCCCCGGAAAGCCACTGCCGCTGGACTGGATGGGACGCGGCGAGAGGGCAAAGGTCGCGCGCCCCGGCGCCACAACGTCGAACGAAGATGCGATGCCGGAGGCCGCACGCGGCCGCGCGCCCGATCCGACAAAGCCGGCGACGTCTCTTTCTTACCGCGGGCCGAGCACCGACAGGCTGAACGCGGAGGACCCGACCTCCGAATTCGATCGGCGAACGGACCCGCAAGCGTCCGCGGCCAGCCAGAGACCGACCCCCATTGTCCCGATGCCACGGTCGACCATGGTGCCCGTGATCGCAGCCGCCAGCCTGGTTGCCGTGGCGATCGTCATCGCGGCGACCCTGCTGCGTCCGGACGCGCCGGTATCGCGCAGTGCCGCCCTGCCGGACCCGGCCGCGTCGGTCACGGAGGCGGTCGATCTGCCGACGATGCGCCTGCGTCTCGGGCCGGGGTTTCCTCCGGAGCGCCAGAGCGAGATCATGACCCTCCTTGCCGGTGCGGGCCACGACGACGTGCTCGTGGAGCGCATTCCGTTCAGCATCGCGGTCTCGCGTGTCGGCTATTATCGCCCGGAGGATCGCGCTGCCGCGGCAGACCTTGCGCGGCTGGTCTCGACCGTGCTTGATGAGCCCACCGGTACCATTGCAGTTCGTGATTACGCCGAGCTGATCCCGGACGCCGTTCCGGGCAGGCTCGACCTCTGGATAGGGGACCAGCAGGAGCGATGATCTCTGCAAACGATTGCATGACCGCCCGTCCCGGAGCGGTGTGGATCCTGGGGTTATGCGTCCTCCTGGCCGGGGCACCTGTCGCGGCCCAGGATTCCGGCGCCGGTGCCCCCGAGACCCTTCCGGTCGCGGTCCCGGTTCAGGGTGCCGAGGCGCTTGCCGTTCTCCAGGCGGAGATCGCCGAACTGGACGCAAGGCGCCGGCAGATCGAAGAAACCGTCGCCGCGGCATCCACCGAGGCGGCCGAGCTAGAGGAAACCGTGGCCCGGCTCGAAGAGGCGCGGTCGGCCGCCGAACGCGGCCTTGCGGCCGCGGAGGCCGAATTCGAAGATCGGCGCGGCACACTCGCGGGCGAAATCGCGGCACTGGAACAGAGCCTCGCCTTTCTCGGTGGCGAGCGGGAGGCCGGCGAGGCGGCAGCGGCCGAGCTCCGCGCCGAGATTGACGCTCTGTCGGCCCAAAAGAACGGCCTTGACGCCGAACTCCAGGCAGCCGCGGAACTGCAGGCCGGAACCGCACAAGCACTTGAAGCCCGTGCCGTGGAGCTTGATGCGACGGAGGCCGAACTGGCGGCCCTCGAGGCGCGCCTGACCGAGATCCGGTCGGAGGCGGAGACCACCCAGACAGCCCTCGCCGCCGATCTGGCCTCCCGGGACCGCGTCCGCGCGGAGACCGCGGCCCTTGACGCCCAACTGGCCGAACGCACCGAGTCCGCGACGGAACTCGCCGCACGGATCGAAGCCCGCAACGCGGAGCTGGCTGACCTCGACCAGCGGATCGCGACACGGACCGCGAGCGAGGCCGCGCTGACGACCCGGATCGCGGACGCCGAGGCGCAACTCGCAGCGCTGCTCGAGACCGGAGAACAGGCTGCTTCAGCCCCGCAACTGGAACTTGCGCGACTGCAGGAAGAGCTCGAAACGGTGCGGGCCGAACTTGCCATCGCGGAGGTCGGCCTCGCCAGCCGGCAGGCCGCGCTGCAGGATGCCGATGCCGACCCTGCCCCCACGCCGGACAGTCCGGCCGAATCCGCAGCACCCGACCCGGCCACGCCCCAGACCGGTCGGCGCTCTCCGCAAGCGGTCTCGGCGGTGGTTGCGGCGGCACCCGGCCTCGCAGGTGCCGGCGCCGATCAGATCTCGGCGCTCGTCGCGGAACTCGAAGGCGGCGCCTGCATCACCGATGCGCTCACAGCCACGATCGGCAGCATAAACCGGCTGACGGCGGCGGCCCTCATTCGCGGGCTCGGCGATTGCTGAAGCCGCTCGGGAAAGGAACCCTGATGATTCTCCTGCGTGCGGCTCTGACCGCTGCCGTCGCCACCCTGGGCATACCGACCGTCGCGCCCGCGCAACCGGTCGAAATGAACATCATGACCGGCGGCCCCCAGGGCACCTATTTCCGGTTCGGCCAGGATATCTCCGATCTGGGGGCAAGTTGCGGGCTCTCGATCGGCGTGCGCCAGAGTGCCGGTTCGGTCGAGAACGTCTTTGCGGTGCGCGACCGGCCGGTGACCCAGTTCGGCATCGTCCAGAGCGACGTGCTCGAGTATTTTCGGACCTACGAGGACGAGGATCCGGCACTTCGCCGGGCCGCTCAGGGTCTGCGGATCGCCTTTCCGCTCTACGACGAGGAGGTGCATATCCTCGCCCGCCGCGAGATCGCCGATCTGGGCGCGCTTTCCGGACAGCGGGTAGCCGTCGGCGCGGACGGCAGCGGTACCGCCCTCACCGCACGGCTGGTGCTCGATCTCGCCGAGATCGCCCCGGGCGAGACCCGCACCGATCTCGGAACCACCGAAGCGCTCGACGCGCTCATCGCTGGTGATATCGACGCGATGTTCTATGTGGTCGGCGTCCCGGCCGCGCTTTTCGAGGATCCGCGCATCGATGCCGAGCGCTTCCACCTTCTGCCGGTCGCGGATCCGGTCCTCGAAACCGTCTACAGCCCGGCCACCATCGTCGCGGGGACCTATCCCTTCGTCACCGAAGACGTGAGCGGCATCGCGGTGAAGGCGGTTCTGATGACCTTCGATTATGACCGGGCACGCAACGCCTATCATGGCGCAAGCTGCGATGCGGTGGCCGACGCGGCGCATCTCGTGCTCACCCGGTTCGACACCCTGCGCGAAACCGGACACCCGAAATGGCAGTCCGTGGACATGACCGCCATCCCGCCGGGCTGGGAAGTATCGGATTGCGTGCTCGAGGGCCTCGATCCTGCCCACGCCTTCACCTGCGTTTCTCCCGGCGGCGGCGTCATCGAGACACCGGTTGCGGTGCCTGCCGTGGGCAATCAGCTGTTCATCGAACGGGTCTGCGCCCGGATCGGCTGCTGAGGGCCGCGCCAAGCGATCCAAAACGCCAAGCCCAAAACGCCAAGCGGCGGCACATGTGCCGCCGCCTAGCGCGATATCGGGGTGGAGAAGTTCTAGAGCGCGAGATGCGCGCGCAGGGACGCCACGTCGCGCACACGCTGCGACGCCGCCATGGCCGTTTCCGCCGGAGCTTCCGCAAGCGCCTTGTCGGCATCCCCTGACAGCGCGTCGAGCATGGCCGCATCGACGTCCGCCCGAGCCACCGCGCGTTCGGCAAGGATGGACGTGGCCGTGGGCGAGATTTCCGCGAAACCGCCGGTCACGACGTATTCCGTCGTCGTCCCGCCCGCTTCGACCCGGACGATGCCCGGACGCAGCGTTGTCAGGAGCGGCGCATGATCGGGCATGGCGGTGAGGTCACCCTCCATGCCCGGGATCTGAACCGAATTCGCCTCCATGGAAGCGAGCTTGCGCTCCGGGCTGACCAGATCGAACTGCAGCGTTTCGGCCATGTTGCTTCTCCGCTCAGGCCGCTTCCGCGGCCATCTTCTCGGCCTTTGCGACCACTTCCTCGATGCCGCCGACCATGTAGAACGCCGCCTCCGGAAGGTGATCGAACTCACCAGCCACGACGCGCTTGAAACTGTCGATCGTGTCCTCGAGCGGCACCTGAACCCCGGGCGAGCCGGTGAAGACTTCCGCCACGTCGAAGGGCTGCGACAGGAAGCGCTGGATCTTGCGGGCGCGGGCGACGGTCAGCTTGTCCTCTTCGGAAAGCTCGTCCATGCCGAGAATGGCGATGATGTCCTGCAGCGACTTGTAGCGCTGCAGGATGCCCTGAACGTCTCGGGCGACCTGATAATGCTCTTCACCCACGACCTGCGGATCGAGCACGCGCGACGTCGAGTCGAGCGGATCGACCGCCGGATAGATACCGAGCTCGGAAATCGCACGGCTCAGAACGGTCGTCGCATCGAGGTGCGCGAACGAGGTCGCGGGGGCCGGGTCGGTAAGGTCGTCGGCGGGCACGTAGATCGCCTGCACGGAGGTGATCGAGCCATTGCGGGTCGAGGAGATGCGCTCCTGCATCTGGCCCATGTCGGTGGCCAGCGTCGGCTGGTAGCCCACCGCCGATGGGATACGTCCCAGAAGGGCCGACACCTCGGAGCCCGCCTGGGTGAAGCGGAAGATGTTGTCGACGAAGAACAGCACGTCCGTGCCCGACTGGTCGCGGAACTGCTCGGCCAGCGTCAGGCCCGAAAGGGCGACGCGCATGCGGGCACCCGGCGGCTCGTTCATCTGACCGTAGACCAGTGCCACCTTGGACTTCGACTTGTCCTCGGCGTTGATGACGCCGGATTCGATGAATTCGTGGTAGAGGTCGTTGCCCTCGCGGGTCCGCTCGCCGACGCCGGCGAACACCGAATAACCCGAATGGACCTTGGCGATGTTGTTGATCAGTTCCTGGATCAGAACCGTCTTGCCCACGCCGGCGCCACCGAAGAGACCGATCTTGCCGCCCTTGGAATAGGGGGCGAGCAGATCGATGACCTTGATCCCGGTCACCAGGATCTCGGATTCGGTCGACTGTGCCGCGAAGTCCGGCGCCTGGGCATGGATCGGACGATATTCCGTGGCTTCGATCGGACCCTGTTCGTCGACAGGATCGCCCACCACGTTGAGAATACGGCCCAGCGTGCAATCGCCCACCGGAACCTGGATCGGGCGGCCGGTATCGGTCACCCTCGCGCCACGTACCAGACCTTCGGTGGCATCCATCGCCACCGCCCGCACCGTCGATTCACCCAGATGCTGGGCGACTTCGAGCACCAGCCGCTGGCCGTTGTTCTCGGTCTCGAGCGCGTTCAGAATCTCGGGCAGGGCGTCCTCGAACTGCACGTCGACGACTGCGCCGATGACCTGCGTGACCTTGCCGACAGCCTGGTTTGCCATAGCGGTGTTCTCCGTCCTTCTAGAGCGCCTCGGCGCCCGAAATGATCTCGATGAGTTCGCTCGTGATCGCCTGCTGGCGCGAGCGGTTGTACTGGATGGTGAGCTTGTCGATCATCTCGCCGGCGTTGCGCGTGGCGTTGTCCATCGCGCTCATGCGCGCGCCCTGCTCGGATGCACCGTTCTCGAGAAGCGCGGTGAAGACCTGGGTCGCGACACCGCGGGGAAGCAGATCGGCGAGGATCGCACCTTCCTCCGGCTCGTAATCGTACTGGGTGCTTTTGCCCGATGCAGCCTCGCCGCCTTCGGCCGGCTCGAACGTGGCCGGGATCAACTGACGCTCGGTCGGGATCTGGCTGATCACCGACTGGAACCGGCTGTAGAACACCGTGCAGACATCGAACTCGCCCTCGTTGAAGCGGTGCAGCAGATCGCGCGCCACTCCGGACGCATCCTCGTAGCCGACGCGTTTCACCGCCGTCATGTCGACATGGCCGACGAGCAGGCTCGAATAGTCCCGGCGCAACTGATCGCGACCCTTCTTGCCGACGGTCAGGACCTTGACGGTCTTTCCCTCGGCGCGCAGCCGCTCGATGCGCAGCTTCGCGAGCTTGACGATGGAGCTGTTGAAGCCGCCGCAAAGGCCCCGCTCCGACGTGGCGACCACCAGAAGATGGGTCTGGTCCGCTCCGGTTCCGGCCAGAAGCCGCGGCGCGGAAGGGCTGCCCTCGACACCGGACGCGAGATTGCCAAGGACGGCTTCCATGCGTTCGGCATAGGGCCGCGCGTTTTCCGCCGCTTCCTGGGCACGGCGGAGCTTGGCCGCCGCGACCATCTGCATGGCCTTGGTGATCTTGCGCGTCGACTTGACGCTTTCGATCCGGATCTTGAGGTCCTTAAGGCTCGGCATGAACCGCGCTCCCTGTTCTCGGTCCGGTCAGGCGAAGGTCTTGGAAAAGGAATCGAGGACGCCGACGATCTTGTCCTCGATCTCGCCCGCGATCTTCTGATCCTTCGTGTCGATGGTGTTCAGCAGATCGGCGTGATCGTTGCGCATGTGCTTCAGGAGACCACTCTCGAACCGACCGACATCCCGCACCGGCAGCTTGTCGAGATAACCCTTGGTGCCGGCGTAGATGACCACAACCTGCTCGGCATTGGTGAGCGGCGAATATTGCGGCTGCTTCAGGAGTTCGACCAGCCGGGCACCGCGGTTGAGCAGGCGCTGCGTCGATGCATCGAGGTCCGAGCCGAACTGCGCGAAGGCCGCCATTTCGCGGTACTGCGCCAGTTCCAGCTTGATCGAACCGGCAACCGACTTCATCGCCTTGGTCTGGGCCGAGGAGCCCACGCGGCTCACCGAAAGACCGACGTTCACCGCCGGGCGGATACCCTGGTAGAACAGCTCGCTCTCGAGGAAGATCTGGCCATCGGTGATCGAGATCACGTTGGTCGGAATGTAGGCGGACACGTCGCCGGCCTGGGTCTCGATGACCGGCAGAGCGGTGAGCGAGCCCGAGCCGTGGTCGGAGTTCAGCTTCGCCGCGCGCTCGAGCAGGCGCGAATGCAGGTAGAACACGTCGCCGGGATAGGCTTCGCGGCCGGGCGGGCGGCGCAGCAGCAGCGACATCTGGCGGTAAGCGACCGCCTGCTTTGAAAGGTCATCATAGATGATCAGGCCATGCATGCCGTTGTCGCGGAAATACTCGGCCATCGCGCAGGCCGAATAGGGCGCGAGGTACTGCATCGGCGCCGGCTCGGAGGCGGTCGAGGCGACCACGATCGAATAGGCCATCGCGCCGGTTTCCTCGAGCTTGCGCACGAGCTGGGCCACCGTGGAACGCTTCTGGCCGATGGCGACATAGACGCAATAGAGCTTCTTCGACTCGTCGTCTCCTGCGGCGTCGTTGTAGACCTTCTGGTTGAGGATCGCATCGAGCGCCACGGCGGTCTTGCCGGTCTGCCGGTCGCCGATGATCAGCTCGCGCTGGCCGCGGCCGATCGGGATCAGTGCGTCGATGGCCTTGAGGCCGGTGGCCATCGGCTCGTGCACCGAGCGGCGGGGAATGATGCCGGGCGCCTTCACGTCGGCGACGGCGCGCTCGGTGGTCTCGATGGCGCCCTTGCCGTCGATCGGGTTGCCGAGCGCGTCCACCACGCGGCCGAGCAGCGCCTTGCCGACGGGCACGTCCACGATGGACTTGGTGCGCTTGACGACGTCGCCTTCCTTGATGTCCCGGTCGGAGCCGAAGATCACGACGCCGACATTGTCGATCTCGAGGTTCAGCGCCATGCCGCGGATGCCGCCGGGGAACTCGACCATCTCGCCGGCCTGCACGTTGTCGAGACCGAAGACGCGGGCGATCCCGTCCCCGACCGACAGCACACGCCCGACCTCGGCGACCTCGGCCTCCTGGCCGAAGTTCTTGATCTGCTCCTTGAGGATCGCGGAGATTTCAGCGGCTTGGATCGTCATTATCCGACCTCTTTCATGATATTCTGGAGATTGGCGAGCTTGGAGCGGATGGAGGTGTCGATCATGCGCGAGCCGACCCGGACCACGAGGCCGCCGATCAGGCTTTCATCGACCTTCACATTCATCTTGATATCCTTGCCCGCGCCCTTTGCAATGGTTTCCGACAGTGCCTGCGTCTGCGCGTCGGTCAACGGGACCGCGGAGACGACCTCGGCCGAGACCTCGCCGCGATCATCCGCGATCAGCGCCGCGATCTGATCGATCATGGCCGGCACGACGAAGAGCCGCCGGTTCTGGGCCATCAGCCCGAGCGTGTTCGTCGTCTGCTGCCCGAGACCCATCTTCTGGGCCACAGCGCCGATCGCGCTCGCCTGCTGGTCCCGGGTGTAGATCGGGGAGGAGATCATGTCACGAAGGTCGGAACTGTCGTCGAGAGCGGCCGAAATGGCGTTCAGATCTGCCTCGAGCGCATCTAGGGTCTTGGCTTCCCTGGCGATCTCGAAAAGGGCGGTGGCATATCGTCCTGCCACTCCCGAGGTCAAAGATGCGGAGCTGGACACGAACACCCTTTCGATTAAGCGAAGCCCGCCAGAACGGCGCCGCGCACTTCCCCCCGGTGAGGCTGCTCCCCCGCCAAAATCGGCGCGGTGACTAGCAGAAGGAAGAATGCTGCAAGGCAATACCCGGGGGTGAAGAACCGCCCCCTCGCCAAAGCGCGCTCCCGGCTCGGAAAAACCCGCCATGGAAGGGGGCCCGGCAACGCATCCGGCCGCGACCGGAATCGGCTCTGCGCGACGGGCCGAAAGCGAAGCCCTTCGAGCATGTCCAGAGGCCCCCGGACCGCCT
>CAVQAX010000012.1:0-119033 GCA_963710515.1 uncultured Alphaproteobacteria bacterium | reverse complement strand
CGATGCCAGACGGTCCTGCCCGGCTTCCGACGTCCGGTTCGCGGCCTCTTCGGGTGTGGCCGGGCGGCGCGCGGAACCGGGTAATCCGTTGACGGTGCCGGGGCCCTTTCGACGGGTTTCTGCCAGGTGCTACCGGTTCGTCTGCAAGCGGCGAGGTTGCGTCCCTGCGTCCTGGACCTCAATTCGGCGCGTTAACACTTTTATCTTTCAAAAACAGCATGTTGGATTTTGTCCTAGCTGGGACAGCCTTTCCGGAACCCCGGCGGCCCCCCCGAATCCACCGCCGCGGCCACTTGCGCGGCAGGGTCCGACCCGTCATGAGTGAGGCTTCCAAGGGAGGCCGGGATGCCCGATCGAAAGACGCTGCTCCTGACAGGTGCCAGCCGCGGCATCGGTCACGCCACGGTCAAGCGGTTCTCCTCCGCAGGCTGGCGGGTCATCACCTGCTCGCGCCATCCCTTCCCGGAGGACTGCCCCTGGGAAGCCGGACCCGAGGATCACATCCAGGTCGATCTCTCCGATCCCAACGACACGATCGCCGCCGTCGGCGAAATCCGTCGGCGGTTGCCCGGCGGCAAGCTGGAGGCGCTGGTCAACAATGCCGGCATCTCCCCCAAGGGTGAGGGGGGCGCCCGCCTCGATACCCTCACGACGGATCTGAGGACCTGGGGGCATGTCTTCCACGTCAACTTCTTCTCCTGCGTGATCCTCGCCCGCGGGCTCGTCGAGGAGCTCGCCGCGGCCCAGGGCGCCATCGTCAACGTGACATCCATCGCCGGCGCCCGTGTGCACCCTTTTGCAGGAGCCGCCTACGGAACGTCGAAGGCGGCCCTCGCCGCCCTGACCCGCGAGATGGCCCACGATCTCGGGCCTCGCGGCATCCGGGTGAATGCCATCGCGCCCGGCGAAATCGAGACGGACATCCTCTCGCCGGGCACCGCGGAAATGGCCACGGAAATCCCGCTCCGCCGCCTCGGCAAGCCCGAAGAGGTTGCCCGGACGGTCTATTATCTCTGCACGCCGGAGAGCTCCTACATCTCCGGGGTCGAAGTCGAGATCAATGGCGGCCAACACGTCTGATGGGTCCACAGCCGGGAGAGCGAACACCCGGGTGGCGCTTGAAAAGGCAATCAGGTGCACCCGATCCCCGAAAACAGGGCCCAAGCCTATTTCGTGGTTGCGTCAGGTTTGGACTTGTTTACCCTTTGATTGGGTGAGAGCGCTGCGCGGGGTGGACGCAGTTTCAGGTAAGTTGAGACAACGCTTCTGCGTGGTCCCGATTAGAGCGGTATTGTGGGATGCGGGTCCGTGGTCAGGTAAAGTGGTTTGACACCACGAAGGGTTACGGCTTCGTGGTCGGTGACGACGGTGAAGGCGACATCCTTTTGCATGGCAATGTGCTGCGCCATTACGGGTTCACTTCGGTCGCCGAGGGTGCCCAGATCCATCTCGAGATTCAGGTAACCGATCGTGGACGACAGGCGGTCGAGGTGCTCGACATCGTGCCCGATGTCGACGAGACGGGTCCGGCCGAACTCGCGGAGTACCTCGGAGAGGCTTCCGGTCCGCTCGAGCCGGCCCGCGTCAAATGGTTCGACCGGGTGAAGGGGTTCGGCTTCGTAAACGTCTTTGGCAGGGCCGAGGATATCTTCCTGCACATGGAAACCCTTCGGCAATATGGCTACGGCGAGGTCGTCGCCGGCGACGTGCTCGCAGTCCGCATCACCGCCGGACCCCGCGGCCCGATGGTCTACGAGGTACGCAGTTGGGACTATGTTGCGCGCGCGGCCACGATCGACGAGGAATTCGAGGATGAGGATGACTAGACGCGCAGCGTTTGCCGGCGCTCTCGGAGCCGCCTTGTTCTGGGCGGCAGCGGCGGTCGCCGAATCATGTGCGCCAGCCACGCTGGACCTGCGCGATTCCGATACGGCCCTGAGGTTCTCGGTTGAGGTGATGGATACCGAAGCAGACCGTGCGCAAGGGCTGATGAATTGCGAGAGCCTGCCGAAATTCTCCGGAATGCTTTTCGTCTATCCCGAGCCGGGCCCCGTTGCATTCTGGATGAAGAACACGCTGATCCCGCTCGACATGCTGTTCTTTGACGAGACCGGCACGCTGGTGAACATCCACGAAAATGCCCGTCCGCTGGACGAGACGCCGATCCCCGGCGGAAACGACATCGTCTACGTCCTGGAAATCAACGGCGGGTTGGCCGCCGAACTCGGGATCGATCTTGGCGCCGAATTGCGCCACCCGGCGCTCGATCAGGAGAGCGCGGCATGGCCCTGCGCGGCCTGACGTTCGGTTCAAGGCCCTTTCCTCCGCTGCCCCGGCGCGTTAGACGACATCCGTCGGGGCGTAGCGCAGCCTGGTAGCGCGGCGGTTTTGGGAACCGTAGGTCGTAGGTTCGAATCCTATCGCCCCGACCACCTGCGGAAATCCGCTGGTCCCCCTGCATCGCAAATCGTCGCTCTCACGGGGCGGAGAGCCGTCCGCGGCCGGCGGAAATCCCGGGCATTTAACGAACATTTAAAGAACACTCCGTTAGGTAAAGGGAACATGTCGAGTTGCCTGAACAGGGAGCCCAGCCCGATGAACCCGTCCCCCTCCTTCGATGCCTTCCGGTTTCTCGAATCACCGCTCGGAGGCGCTCCGGCGCTCGCGATGACGCGGATCGAATCGAATGCGCGTCTTCGCTTCGCGGTCGCGCAGGCACTCGCGCAGGGACGGGTGAAGTTCCATTTCCAGCCGGTCGTGCGCTCGGAGCGCCCGGATTTCGTCGCCTTCCACGAGATGCTGGCGCGGATCCAGTTGCCCGGCGGCCAGGTCCTCTCGGCCGGTGCCTTCATGCCGGCGATCGAGGATGGCGAACTCGGCCGGGCGATCGATCGGCTCGCGCTGCGGCAGGCCTTGCGGGTGCTCGTCGAGAATCCGACGCTCCGGATTTCTGTGAACATGTCTCCGCGCTCCATGGGTGACGAGGAGTGGCTTTCGGTTCTGGCGGCGGCGCATCGCGGCGGCAGTGGCGTCTGCGGACGGCTGATTCTCGAGATCACCGAGGACGCCGCCCTTGCCGATGCCGCACAGACGCTGGATTTCATGAATCACGTGCGCAGCATGGGTCCGGCTTTCGCACTGGACGATTTCGGGGCGGGAGCCACCGGGTTCGGACATTTCCGGCACTTCCGCTTCGACATGGTCAAGATCGACGGCGCTTTCGTGCAGGGTGTCCACGGCCATCGCGATTCGCAGGTTCTGGTGGACTGCCTGATGACCCTGGCGCGCCATTTCGAGATGATGACGGTCGCGGAGCGGGTCGAGAACGAGGCCGACGCTTCCTGGCTGCGCGGAGCCGGCGTCGATTGCCTTCAAGGGTATCTCTACGGTCGTCCGGTCGCTGTGCCGTCCAGGCCTGATGCGGATGATGCGCCACTGCGCGCCATCGCGGGCTGAACGGCGTCGAGGGTCAGCCGTCCTTCACGATCTTGGCGAGCTGGGCCTGCATCTCGGCGAGCTGTGACTTGAGCTGTTCGAGTTCGACGTCCTTTCCGGGGTTCTTGCCGCCCTCCGCCTTGCCGGTCCCCGTCTGCCCTGCGAAAGGGGCGAACATGCGCATCGCGTTCTCGAACCACTCCATGTTGGTGCGGGCCAGCGCCTCGAAATTCGCCAGCGCCGGATTGGCCTCGAAGGCCTTGGCGACCTGATCGCGCATCTTCTCCTGGTTGCGCGCGAAGGTGTCCATCGAGGCGTCGAGATAGCCGGGCACGAACCCCTGCAGCGTGTCGCCATAGAGCCTTATCAGTTGACGCAGGAAGTTGGCGGGCAGCATGTTGTGCCCCTTCGCCTCTTCCTCGAAGATGATCTGTGCAAGCACGGATCGGGTAATGTCGGACCCGGACTTCGCGTCGTTCACGACGAAGTCCTGTCCGTCGCGCACCATCTGAGCCAGGTGATCGAGGGTTACGTAACTCGATTTCGCCGTGTTGTAGAGACGGCGATTGGCGTATTTCTTGATGACGATCGGATCGGCCGATTTGTCGGTCTTCTCTGCCAAGGCGTCTCTCCCTGTGTATCTTTGCGTAGCCGTTGTTTAAGTTTAGCGAAGCATGCGGCGGTGCGCAAAGCGATTTTGCAACTGCGAATTCGCCAGAAGATGCGGTGCGGCGTGAAGGCCCGGGGAGGGGCATGGCACAGGACGACAAGACACAAGAGGCCGATGAACGTGGCCGCTCGCATTCCGACGGTGCACCGCAAGAGATTGCCAATCATTTGGACGATGTCGAGCGGCTCCGAGCGGTGGCCTATCTCGATCTGTGGGAACGCCAGATTGCCCTGACAGCGGCCGGCTGCCGGTTTTCGCCGCTGCGTGGCCAGCGGTCTGACCAGGGGTCCCGGTGAGCGACCGGGCGGCCGGATACCGGATCGGTCAGCCCAGCCCGCTGATCTTCCATCTCGCTGCGGCGCTCACCGCCTATGCGCAGGCGCTGCTCGCAGCCCCCCGTGCCGACAGCCCGACATTTCCCTGGAATGCGGAACTGGCGGAGGCTGCGCGCAGCCTCGGTCCCGGTCTCGACCAGATGGAAATCGCTCACGAGATCGGCCGCAGGATGCAGGCGACCGTCAACGGGCTCGAGGCCTGGCAGCGCCATCCCTATCGTCGTCGCCTCGCCGACCCTCCGGTCCTGTGGCAGGCGGGCGCAGCCCGGCTGCTGGATTACGGGCAGGTCCCGGAGGCCGCGGACCGCAAGGGCACCGCCGTGCTGGTGGTGCCGAGCCTTATCAACCGCGCCTACATCCTCGACCTTGCGCCGGGTCGGTCGATGCTGCGCTGGATGGCGGCAGCGGGGTTCCGGCCATTGCTGCTCGACTGGGGAGTGCCGGGGCCCGAGGAGGCAGGTTTCGCGCTCGAGGATTACGGACACGCCCGCCTCCTCCCGGCGATCGAGCATGCCCGGACACTTGCCGGAGGACCGCTGCCGGTTCTGGGCTATTGCATGGGCGGTACGCTCGCCGCAGGTCTTGCCGCGCGGCTCGGACCGGCAATGGTGCGCAGCCTCGTCACGATCGGGGCGCCCTGGGACTTCGCTTCGGACGAAGGACTTGCGGGTGGCCTGAGGGCGCTGGTCCGCAGCAGCGGTGACCGCGAGGCCGAAGCCCTGCTTGCGGGATTCGGCGAGACCTTCGGGTTCATCCCCGTGCCGGTGTTCCAGCTCCTCTTCGCTCTCATTAACCCGCTCCAGGCAGCTCTCAAGTTCCAGCGTCTCGCCACCCTCGATCCCGCCGGCCCCGCTGCGCGCCTCTTCGTGGCCCTCGAGGACTGGCTCGCTGACGGTGTGCCGATGGCGCCCGCGACCGCGCGGGACCTGCTGATCGGCTGGCATGTGCGCAACGAAACGGCGCGCGGGCATTGGCAGTTTCTGGGAGGCACGGTCGAGCCGGGTGCGATCGACATGCCGGTGCTGAGTTTTTGCGGGCGGGCCGACTCGATTGCACCGCCGTCGCTCGCCGAAGCCCTGCCCTCGGCCGTTCCCGGCGCGCGGCTGGTCCGGCCCGCCACCGGTCATGTCGGCATGGTCGTCGGCGGACAGGCACGTGCTGCCGTCTGGCGGCCGATGGCGGAATTCCTGAACGCCGGCAATGGTTGAGCACTGACGGGACATGTGCAACGACTTCTGCGCAGGGTCCTGCGAGGCGAATCGCCCGCGGTCGGGCCGCAATCGATAACCGGCCCAGGGTGGGGTCTCACGGGAGAAGCGACATGACCGATATCGTCATTGCCTCGGCGGCACGGACGGCAGTTGGCAGTTTTCTGGGCAGCTTTGCCGCGACACCGGCGCATGAGCTCGGAGCGGCAGCGATCAGGGCGGTACTGGAGCGGTCGGGCGTTGATGCTTCCGAGGTCTCCGAGACCATTCTCGGTCAGGTTCTCACCGCCGGGCAGGGCCAGAATCCCGCGCGTCAGGCGCATATCCTGGCTGGGCTTCCGAACGAGAGCGCCGCGTGGGGCCTCAATCAGGTTTGCGGCTCCGGTCTGCGCGCCGTGGCGCTCGGCGCACAGCATGTGATGCTCGGCGATGCCGAGATCGTGGTCGCCGGCGGTCAGGAGAGCATGTCGCTCAGCCCGCATGCGCAGAACATGCGCGGCGGTCAGAAGATGGGCGACATGAAGTTCGTCGATACCATGATCAAGGATGGTCTGTGGGATGCGTTCAACGGCTACCACATGGGTCAGACTGCCGAGAACGTCGCGAACCAGTGGCAGATCACCCGCGACCAGCAGGACGAATTCGCCGTGGCCAGCCAGAACAAGGCCGAGGCTGCCCAGAAAGCCGGCAAGTTCGATGACGAAGTGATCCCTTATACCGTCAGCACCCGCAAGGGGGACGTGGTCGTGGACAAGGACGAGTATATCCGCCACGGCGCCACCGTCGACGCGATGCAGAAGCTCAAGCCGGCCTTCGCGAAGGACGGCTCCGTCACCGCCGGGAATGCCTCGGGGCTCAATGACGGCGCAGCCGTGACGCTGCTGATGACGGCCGAGAACGCAAGCAAGCGCGGGATCGAGCCGCTTGGGCGGATCGCTTCCTATGCGACGGCAGGTCTTGATCCCTCGATCATGGGTGTCGGTCCGATTTACGCATCCCGGAAGGCGCTGGAAAAGGCCGGCTGGAAGGTCGGCGATCTCGATCTGGTGGAGGCCAACGAGGCTTTTGCCGCTCAGGCCTGCGCGGTCAACAAGGACATGGGCTGGGATCCGGCGATCGTGAACGTCAACGGCGGCGCTATCGCCATCGGCCATCCGATCGGCGCGTCCGGCTGCCGGGTGCTCAACACGTTGCTGTTCGAGATGAAGCGCCGCGACGCGAAGAAGGGCCTGGCCACGCTGTGCATCGGCGGCGGCATGGGCGTCGCTCTCTGTGTCGAGCGCGACTGACGATCGGTGAACCGGGCGGGGCCTCTCCCCGCCCGCACGTGGCAATGTAACTAAGAACACAAACGGAGGGACCCAGATGGGACGTGTAGCACTTGTAACCGGCGGATCGCGTGGAATTGGCGAGGCAATCTCGAAAGCCCTGAAAGCTCAGGGCTGCACGGTTGCCGCGACCTATGCCGGCAATGACGCCAAGGCGGCCGCCTTCAGCGAAGAGACGGGCATCAAGACCTACAAGTGGAATGTTGCCGACTACGAATCGAGCAAGGCCGGCATCGCGCAGGTCGAAGCCGATCTGGGCCCCATCGACATCGTCGTGGCCAATGCCGGCATCACACGCGATGCGCCGTTCCACAAGATGACACCCGAGCAATGGAATGAAGTCATCGACACCAACCTGACCGGTGTCTTCAACACCGTCCATCCGGTCTGGCCCGGCATGCGCGAGCGCAAGTTCGGCCGTGTGATCGTGATCTCGTCGGTGAACGGACAGAAGGGCCAGTTCGCCCAGGTGAACTACGCGGCCACCAAGGCGGGCGATATCGGCATCGTGCGCAGCCTCGCCCAGGAGGGCGCTCGGGCCGGGATCACGGCAAATGCGGTCTGTCCGGGCTACATCGCGACCGAGATGGTGATGGCGGTGCCCGAAAAGGTGCGCGAATTGATCATCGGCATGATCCCGGCGGGTCGTCTGGGCGAGCCGGAAGAGATCGCGCGTTGCGTGGCGTTCCTCGCCTCCGACGATGCGGGCTTCATCAACGGCTCGACGATCTCCGCGAACGGGGCGCAGTTCTTCGCCTGACACGACCTCTCGAATGCGATAGTGAACCCGTCCCGAAAGGGGCGGGTTCTTTCGTTTCGGGGCGCCGCGGCAAATCAGGCCGTCCGGCCGCGGATCGCACCGTGCCGCGGAAGTGTGCGCAGCAGGCTGGCGCCAAGGCGGCGGAACATCCCGGTGATGGCGAGACTGCGGGCGCGGTGGGCGTCCATCAGGAGGCGGTTGAGCTCGGCGGGAGTTATTTCGCGGATCGGTTCGGGTGTCATGGTTCAGTTCCTTTTGATGTCTGCTGCGTATTGGTGCAGCTTGAGGGCTTGATATCCCCATGAAGGCGAGTATGACAAACGAGTTTTTCACGCCCTTCACACAAGAAAAATTTGACTATCACCATGCCGCGTGACCTGCCTCCCCTCACGGCCCTGCGTGCCTTCGAAGCCGCGGCCCGGCACATGAGCTTCGCCGAGGCGGCGGAGGAGCTCGGCGTGACGCCGGCCGCGCTCAGCTTTCAGATCAAGTCGCTCGAGGCGCATCTCGGCGCGCCGCTGTTTCACCGCCTCAACCGCGCGGTGGTTCTGACCGATGCCGGGCGGGCGTTGGTGCCGGGGACTTCGGAGGGGTTCACGGCGCTGCGGCAGGGCTGGCAGGCGGCGCGGCGGGTGCAGGATACCGGGCGGCTCACGGTGACGGCGGGTCCGGCGTTTACCGCGAAGTGGCTGGCGCCGCGGCTCTTCTCGTTCGCGGAAGCGCATCCGGATATCGAGTTGCGGTTCATCGCGTCGTTGCGGCTGCTCGATTTCATCCGGGATGAAGTCGATGTCGCGATCCGGCTCGGCGTGGCGGCGGATCCGGATCTGTTCTCGGAGGTGCTCTACGAGGGCTTCGTCACGCCGATGATGCATCCCTCCATCGCGGCCCGGATCTCGGAGCCGGCCGACCTGCTCGGCGAGAAGCTGATCCATGACGACAGCCTTGATTTCATGGCACAACCTCCGGGCTGGGCGGCCTGGTTCGCCGCGGCCGGGGTGTCGCACGGGGCGCTGCGCGGCACGCATTTCAGCCAGGCCGACCATGGGATCGACATGGCGCTCAACGGGGCGGGCGTGGTGATGGGGCGCTCGTCGATCACCACCGGGGCGCTGCGCGACGGCGCGCTGGTGGCACCGTTCAACCTCGCGATCACGGTGGCGGCGCATTACCGGATCGTCTGCCTGCCGGGCACCGAGACCCGTCCGGCGATCGCCCGGTTCCGCGAATGGGCCCATGCCGAGGTGGCGAAGGACGCGCCTCTTGCGGAGCGTTTCGAGAAGGTGCACATCCCGTGAGACGGGCGAAAATGGCTGTATGCATCCTGTATGCTTCCCGTACGGTTCCCGTACGTACATCGGTGCTACGATGCGAGGCGGCGGCCCGGCGCGCAGCACGGACCTTTGGAGCGACGACATGAAGATCGGCATCATCGAAACCGGCGAGGCGGCGCCCGACCTGAAGGCGCGTCACGGGGATTATCCGTCGATGTTCGAGGCGATGTTCTCCGCCGTGGACCCGACGCTCGATTTCGTCACGGTGCGGGTGGTGACGGGCGAGACGCTGCCGATGCCGGGGGCGGCCGATGCCTGGGTGGTGACCGGCTCGCGGCACGGCGTCTATGACGAACTGCCCTGGATGGAGCCGCTGAGGGACTTCCTGCGGCTGAGCATCGCCTCGCATGTGCCGGTGGTGGGCATCTGCTTCGGGCACCAGATCCTCGCCGAGGCGCTGGGCGGCAAGGTGGTGAAGTCCGACAAGGGCTGGGGCGTGGGCGTGGAGGAATACACCCTCGTCAACCGGCCGTCCTGGCTGACCCATGTGCCGGAGCGGTTCGCGGTGCAGGCGATGCATCAGGATCAGGTGGTGGCCTTGCCGGAGGGCGCGCATGTGCTGGCGCGGTCGGAGCATTGCGAATTCGCGGCGCTGGCTTACGGCGATGTGGAGGCGCCCGATGCGATCTCGCTGCAGCCGCATCCGGAATACGGCCGGGATTTCATGGACGACCTGATCGCGCTCCGGGCCGGCACGGTGATCCCCGCCGAGCGGGCCGCGACGGCGCGGCAATCGCTCGACCGGGCGGTGCACAGCCAGGACTGGGCGCGGCTGATCGTCGATTACCTGCACGGCAAGGCGGCGGCCAAGTCCGCGGCGTGAGCCGCGGCCGGGCCACCGCGACCGGGTTCGGCGCGGTGCTGCTCTGGGCGGCGCTGGCGCTCTTCACGGTCGGGGCGGGACCGGTGCCGCCCTTCCTGCTTTCGGCGATCTGCTTTGCCATCGGCGGTCTGCTCGGGATCGGCTGGGCGGCCGCCCGGGGGGTGAGCCTCGCGGGACTGGTGCGGCAGATGCCCTGGGCCGTGTGGCTGGTCGGGATCGGCGGGCTCTTCGGCTATCACTTCGCCTATTTCACCGCGCTCCAGAACGCGCCGCCGGAACAGGCGAGCCTGATCGCCTATCTCTGGCCGCTGCTGATCGTGCTGTTCTCCGGCCTCCTGCCCGGCGAGCGGTTGCGGGTGGGGCATGTGGTGGGGGCGGTGATCGCCTTCGCCGGGGCCGGGCTGGTGGTGGCGGGGCCGGGCATGCGTTTCGATGCGGCGCATGTCAGCGGCTACCTGGCCGCGGCGTCCTGTGCGCTGATCTGGTCGGGCTATTCGGTGCTGAGCCGGCGGTTCGGCGGGGTTCCGACCGAGGCGGTCGGGCTGTTCTGCATCGGAACGGCGGTGCTGTCGCTGGGCGCGCATCTGGCGCTCGAGACGCACGGTCTGGCCCGCGGGGCCTTGGGCCTGGGGGGCGACGCTGGCGCTGGGGCTCGGGCCGGTGGGGCTGGCGTTCTTCCTGTGGGATGTGGGCGTGAAGCGCGGTGACATCCAGATGCTCGGGGTGGCGTCCTATGCGGCGCCGCTCCTGTCGACGCTGCTGCTGATCGCGACGGGGTTCGCGGCGGCGAGCCTGTCGCTGGTGCTGGCGGCGGGGCTGATCGCCGGGGGGGCGCTGGTGGCGGCGCGGGCGGGGCGGTAGGCGGGGCGGCTGGTTCTGGGTGCAAGCCGGGCGAGCGCCTGGCCGTGGGGTGGCGCTGCAACGACTGTGCGATGCGGTTTATGCCACCACGTACATCCTTCGCTTGGGCTGTGCGCCAGCGTCGACAAAGCGCCAGCCCGCCGGGACGGGCAGGCGCTCGCCCGGCGCCTTCGGCTTGATTCCGGGCGGGGGTGCGGCGAGGGAGTTGGTTGGCGCTTGAAAGGGGCGCCGCGCGCGGCCGTGGGCGCGCCGTCAGAGCATCAGGCCGGCGACGAGGATGGCGAGGCCGAGGGCGGCGGTGGCGACCGAGCCGAGATTGACGGCGAGGAGCTTCTGCAGGCGGGCGTGGATCTCCTGGGGCGGCAGGCCGGCCTTGCGGATGCGGAACCCCGCGAGGATGCAATAGCCGAGGCCGAAGATGCCGGCGGCGGTGACGAGCGATCCGAGGACGACGAGGGCGATCACGGCCGGTTCCTTTCTGGGCTGAGGGCTCGTAGCCCGGTCCGGGCGGGCTTGCAAGCGAGCGGCGCGGACGGCTAGGAGAGGCGCGGCAGGACCCGCAATTCCGGACAGAACGAGGCAGGACGATGGACGAGATGATCGACGAGGACGGCGCGCAGACCCAGTACAAGGTGACCGCCGGCGAGCTGCGGCAATTCGTCGAGCGCTACGAGCGGCTGGAGGCCGAGAAGAAGGACATCGCCGACCAGCAGAAGGAGGTGATGGCCGAGGCGCGCGGTCGGGGCTACGACGTGAAGGTGCTGCGCAAGCTCATCGCCCTGCGCAAGCGCGAGCCCTCCGAGCTGAGCGAGGAAGAGGCGGTGCTCGAGCTCTACAAGCAGGCGCTGGGCATGTGAGCCCGCCCCGGCCGCGGCCGGGGCGGCGGCGCGCCCCGGATCAGGGGCGCTCGGGGGCGATGAGGAACAGCGCCTCGAGGGCGAGGCCCGGCCTCGCGCCGCCGAAGCTCTCGTTGAAGGTGCGGGCGATGGTGCCGTCGGCGTAGAGCTGGCTCAGTGCCCGGTCGACGGAGAGGCGGAAATCGGCATCGTTGCGCGGCAGGGCGAGGCCCTGCTTCTCGATGGTGAGGATCTCGTCGGAGATGCGCAGGGTGTCGGCCATCTCCGAGCTCTGCACCAGCTCGTGCAGGATCGACTGGTCGGCGAAATAGGCGCTGATCTCGCCGCTCTCGATCGCGGCCAGGCCGGCTTCGTGGCTGTCGACCGCGAGCACCTCGGCCTCCATCTCCATCGCCTCGAGGGTGTTGCGCAGGCTCGTTTCCGTGGTGGTGCCCGCCCGCACGCCGATGCTGCTGCCGGCGAGGTCGGTGAATTCGGTGGAGGTGTCGGGGCCGATCAGCACCGAGGCGCCATCGACGAAGATCGGGATCGAGAAATCGACGGTCTCGCGGCGCTCGAGGGTGATCGAGGCGGCACCGCACAAGAGGTCGATCCGGCCCTCCGCGACGGCGGCGAAGCGGTCCTCGACATCGACGGCGACCGGGGTGGTGACGAGTTCATCGAGGCCGAGCTCGCCGGCGAGAAGCCCGGCCACGGCCTCGCAGATCGCCACGGAATAGCCCGCCGGCAACCCTTCGGAATCGGCGTAGGACAGCGGGGCCGCGTCGGTGCGGTAGCCGATCCGGAGCTCGCCGGTTTCCTTGATCCGGTCGAGGGTCTGGGCGGCCAGCGGGGCGGCCAGCATGGCGAGCGCGAGGGCGGCGAGGGCAGTTCGGCGCATGGGGTCGGGGTCCTTCCGATTGCGGTTGGCGCAGCCTAGCGCCGCGGAAGGGCGGGGCCAAGGGGGAGGTGTCCCGGGCCCGTTCGGGCGACCGGTCCCGCTTTCGGCGACCCGTTCAGACCTCGGGAGAGCCGGGGCGGGGGACGGAATCGGTGCGCTCGATGCGGGTTTCGTCCCAGGCGGGGTCCTGGCGCTTGATGCGGCGCGAGATCATCAGCGCCACCGGCCAGGAGGCGCCGAAGCCGATGATCGCCGCGCCGAGGATGGCGGGCCAGCCGTAGAGGCCGAAGGTGAAGGCGATGACGACCAGTCCGCCGGTCAGCACGGCGCCGGTCATGAGGGTGAGAATGATGCTCAGGCGGTCCATGTGGGTCTCCTTTCACCGGGAAAACGCAACGGGCCGTCGCCGGGTTCCGGCCGCTTGCCGGAGGCGGGGCTCCGGGACCTGCCCCGAGACGGCGGGCCGGCAGAGATCGCGCGGCTGCGCGCGCAGCGGATGGCGGGATGCTTGTCCGTCGTGTGGTTCCCCGTCGGGTCCGGTATAGAAGCGGGCAGAGCAAGGGAGAATCATCGGCATGGAGCTCAGTGAGGCGGGGCAGGCTTTCGCGGCGGGGGTGGCGGAGCGTCATCAGGTGAGCACGGCGGCCGTGGCGGAGCTGTTGCGGGCGCTGGCGGCCGGGCAGGGCACGCAGGCGCAGTTCAGCCATCCCGAGCTGGGCGGCATGGGGCAATGGTCGCGCGGCGGCATGGTCATGGTCGGCGACATGTTCAACACCGGGCTGAAAGCGAAGGTGGATGCGCTCTGCACCGAGCTGTCGGCGGCGGTGCTGCAGGGCGACATGTTTGCCGCAGCACGGCCCACGCAATCGCAGAGCCAGTCGGGGGGCGCGCCGGGGGTGAGCCTCTTCGTGTCGGGATCGGGCTGGTGGCCAGGCGATCTCGGCGTGCCGTCCTCGACCGGATCGCAGAACGATCTGCGCTACGGGTTCTTTCCGGCGACGCAGCGGCTGGCGGTGGATATCGGCGGCGCGGTGACGGTCTATGACACCGGGGATCACGTGATCTCGGGCGTGTCGCAGCAGCAGGGCGGCGACCGGACGCTGAGCTTCCGCAGCCAGCACGGGCTGGTGCGGCTGGCGGATCTGCCGGTGGTGAGCGGGGAAACCGTGCGGGCGCAGGCAAGTGCCGAGCGCCCGGCGGTGCAGCCCACAGCGGAGCGCGCGGCGGTGGAGCCCGCCAGGGCGGCCGCACCGGAGCGGGCGCCGGAGGCTCCGGTCGCGGGGGGCGGTGCCGTCGCGGAGGCGGATGTCTTCGCCAAGCTCGAACGGGTGGCGGAGCTGCATGCCAAGGGGATCCTCAGCCAGAGCGAGTTCGAGGCGAAGAAGGCCGAGCTGCTGGCCCGGATCTGAGGTCGACCTGCGGCGGGCGCGGGGTCAGCCGCCGCTTGTCGTCCGGGAGGCCACCATCGGCAGGATCTCGCGTCGCAGCTTGCGCACGATGGCGTCGGCGAAATCGTCGAGGGAGGCGATCTCCATCACGAAGCTGCCGGGGCCGGTGATCACCTTCTGGCGGTAATAGGCGGTGAGATCGGGTTCGTCGTCGATGATCGACAGGCCGTTGATGGTGACGGCGCGGGCGCCGGCGAGCCGCCGGGCATGGGCGAGCAGGGTTTCCTGGTTGGTGGCGCCCGGCGGTGCGCGACGCTGGATGGCCTGCGCGGTGGTGGCCTTGCCGTCGCCCGAGACGTTGATCACCGCGCGCCGCGCGCAGCGTGACGGATCGGAGAGCAGGTTGAGAGCCGCGATCATGCCGCTGCCCAGGCCGGTGCTGCCGTGGGTGTGGCGCGAGGTCGCGGCCAGACTGTCCGCGAAGCGCGCGGCATCGGTGCGGTTCTCGACGGTCTGCCACGGCACGATCCAGACCGGCGCGCTCGGGCCGCCCCAGAAGACGGCGGCGACATCGACGCGTCCGGTGGCGGCCATCGCGTCGAGCACCGCCTCGTGGCGGAAGGCATCGGCGAAGCCACGAACCTGCAGGGCGAATTCGGCGTCATCGATGCTGCCCGAACTGTCCACCGAAAGCACCAGCGCGAGATCGGCGCAGGGGTCGGCGACAGCCAACCCGGAACAACTCATGGCGATCGCGAAAACAAGGCTTCGGACGCCGCTCATATCCTGCTCCCCAATTCGACAGATGAAATCGTTTTTTCGGATGTATACGCGAGTTTTTATACTTCGGAGAGTATCATATTTTCGGTAATCGGCAAAGAAATGATTTCCGGATCATCTCAGGTGGGGGCGCAGGGGACCCTTGATCAGAGTGTGGTGGCCGCGACCGAGACGGCGCAGGTCGCGTCGGGCGGCAGTCGCCGGGACCTTCGGACATGCCGTGGAGCGCGGTCCGCGGGACAGGGGGCGAACCGTGAAGCGATGTCCGTACCGGATGGGTTGGGGCACAGCGCCGGACGTCCACCACGACATTCGCTTCAATGGGTGAACGCTCCCGCAGAAATCCGCGGGGGCGCTTTGCTTCGGGATGTCGGCCATGCGATCAGGCACGCCGTCACCCGTGCCATCATCCGGCCGCCTCGGATGTGTCCGCTGTCCGCCTAGTTGGCCCGAGGTGTCGGCGGTCCGGGGAAGGTCCAGCTCCCGTCCTGGATCGATTGTTCCGGTTCGTACATGCGCACCGCGTAGTTCCAGCCGTCCATGATGGGCAGGCAGTTCTCGACCCCATCGCCACAGCCGCCGAAGCGGATGGTGTAGGAGCCGTCGCTGTCCGGCTTCGCGGTCAGGTTGTTCAGGCTGTAGGCCTTGAGGTCGTTCTCCTGGAAATAGCCCTTGGCATTGTAGAGGCTGATCGACCAGAAGCCCTTGACCGGCACATCCTTGACGGTGAGTTCATACTCGCCCACCGGAAGACCCGGCTCCACGTTCACGTAGACCGCATCCGCGTCCGGCAGGCCGCCCCAGGCCGAGGCCGTGCCGATCATGAAATGAACCGGATCGACGTCGTCTTTCGAGCCGAAGGTATCGATGTAGCGGGCCAGGCCCTTCGCGAGGTCGAGAACGGGCTCGAGCGTGGCCTCGTAGCTCGTCTTGTCATAATCGGGCATCGCGAAAGCGGCATCGGATCCGGCATCGATCACGATCTGGTCCTGCAGCGCATGCGCTGCGGCGAGGTCGGCCTGATCCTCGGGGTTGGCGAGGGTGCGGATGACCAGCCCGACGACGGGGGTGTCGAACTTGTCCACCGTCAGCTCATGGGCGCCGGCACCGTAGAACACCTCGTTCACGTAGCCGTCGTTGTTGATGACCATCAGCGACATGTAGCGCTTGCCGGCATCGGGCAGGGTGACGGTCGCGCCGTTGGAGATGTCGACCACCCCGAGGGAGTAGAGCGTGTCGCGGTTCATCCGGATGACGTTCTGCTTGTCGATCGGGGTCGGGGTGCGGTTGTGGTGCAGCGCGTTGATGCCGCCCGCGAGCTTGATGATGCCGTCGAACTCCATGTCGGTCTGCGCCCGGTTGAAGTTGTCGACATTGACGATGATGGGGTCGGCGGCTGCCATCATGGGGACCGGCAGCGCCGAGATCGCGGCCGCCAGCGAGAGATAGAGGAGACGCTTCATGTGACGTGGACCCTTCTTCATCTTGTCAGTTCATCTGTGCCAAGGCCGGTGGTGCTCGTCCAACGAGCCGCTGGCACCAGCGCGATCCGTCGGGACGCCATCTGTTGTTGATGCAGCCATCGAATTCAATACCAAGCCCTTGCGGGGTGCTGGCAAGGCACGGATGTGTGATCCTGCGGGGCAAGAACCGTCACTGTCCGGATCCTGGTCTGGCTTGGACAGCCGCGCGACGAACAACACGTGCTGGCAAAGCGTTTGTCGCTGAAGTTATGCCCTTTGCCGATGTGACGGCGATCTCGCGCAGAAGCGGGCGCGATCATCGACGGAGACTTCGACCCGCCGAGCGCTGTGCCGACACGAAGATGCTGACGGACTTTCGATCCCAGGCGCGCGCGACATGCATCGCGTCGTTGATGGCGTCCACCAGCCGCTGCCGCGTCGCGTCACCGCTGGAGCATCGGAACGAGAACAGGCTCAGGGTCGGTTTGGTGACGATCTCGAACCCGTCCATGGCCCGGACGACTTCGCAGATTTCTCCGGCCCAGGCCGCGTCGAGATGGGTGTAGAGATCCTCGGCCTGCGGCACGGCACGCCCGGCGGCGAGATCGTCCGACGCGCCGACGCCCGTGCCGCCGGTGATCGCGACGAAGCCGGCCGGCACGTGGCACGCCGCCCAGCCGGAGCTGTGCCCGCCCGATGTCGCGAAGTCGGCCCTGTCCCTGTCCGGTCCTATCCGGATATCGGAAACGCGATCGCTTGTTTCCTGCTTGGCGCTTCAGAAAACCTCGTAGGGGATTTGACTTATGAAGGTAACCACCGGCTCCAGCGGGCGCGAACAGGTGATCATCGATCTGTGCGCAGCGACGTTCGCCGTCTCGGAAGGGGCGGAGGCGGGGGAACGGATCGGCGGTCTGGTCCGGGATCTGCTTGCCGATACGCCGTCGGGCGATATCCGGGTGTTCTGCGTCGAGGACGAGGACCGGGTGATCGGTGCGGTCCTTTTCACGCGCCTGAGCTTTCCGGAGGACCTGCGTCGCGTGGTCCTGCTCTCGCCGATGGCGGTGGCGGTCGGACGTCAGGGGCAGGGTGTCGGGCAGGCCCTCCTCGCCCGGGCGCTGGCGGCGCTGCGGTCCGAGGGCGTCGAGGTCGCCATCACCTACGGCGATCCGGCCTTCTACGGGCAGGTCGGGTTCATGCCGATCACGGAAGATCAGGCCCGGGCACCGCTGCCGCTCAGCCTTCCCCATGGCTGGCTGGGGCGATCCCTGACGGATCGGAAGATGCCCATGCTCCGGGGTGCAGTCGAGATGCGTTCCGGCGCTGGAGAGGATCGACGTGTGGTGACGCGCACGTGCTGGACCTGTCCGACCGTCGCGGCGCCTGGCCGCTGTCCGAAACGTCGGCGCATCGGCCGTTAGAAGGCGGCGCGACGACGGACGACCGCGAGCGGTCAACTGAAGCCTGGACTTCCGGATAGGCGCGCCTTTGGCGGACCCGTCGCAGCTCTTGCGCGACAGGATCGCCTTCGCGCTCAGCCGTCCTTGCGGATCGTGGCGTTCTGGGGGTCGTAGGGGCTGTCTTCGGTGATCTCGCAGTCCCAGAGGCGGTTCTGCATCTTGACCTTCAGTTTGGTGCCGGGGGTGGCGTGGGCGGGTTTGACGTAGCCCATGCCGATGCTCTTGCCGAAGGCGACCGAGTAGCCGCCGGAGGTGAGGCGGCCGATCTTGGTGTCGCCGTCGTAGAGGGCCTCGCGGCCCCAGGGGTCGGCGTCTTCGGGGCCGTCGATCAGGAGGGTGACGCATTGGCTGCGGATGCCGGTGGCTTCCATCGCCGCCTTGCCGTGGAAGTCCTTGGAGAGGTCGACGAAGCGGTCGAGGCCGGCCTCCAGCGGCGTGGCGTCGCGGCCGAGTTCGGTGCCGAAGGCGCGGTAGGACTTCTCCTGGCGGAGCCAGTTCTGGGCGCGGGCGCCGACGGGTTTGAGGCCGAGGTCCTCGCCGGCCTCCATCAGGCGGTCGAAGAGGTAGTTCTGCATCTCGATGGGGTGGTGGAGTTCCCAGCCGAGTTCGCCGGTATAGGCGACGCGGAGCGCGTTGACCGGGCACATCAGGAGCTCGATGCGGCGGGCGGAGAGCCAGGGGAAGCGCTTGTTGGAGAGCGCGGTGGCGGGGTCGGCGTCGCGGATGAGTTTCGCGAGAAGCGCGCGGGAGTTCGGGCCGGCAAGGGCGAAGACGCCGTGCTGGGTGGTGACGTCGTGGATCTCGATGGGACCGAAATCGGCGGTTTTGTCCTCGGCGGCCTTGCGGAGGTAGTCGGCGTCGTAGGCGGTCCAGGCGCCGGCGGAGACGAGGTAGTACTCGTTCTCCGACTGGCGCTGGATGGTGTATTCGGTGCGCGTCGTGCCGGTTTCGGTGAGCGCGTAGGTGAGGTTGATGCGGCCGACCTTGGGCAGCTTGTTGGTGGTGAACCAGTCGAGGAAGGCGGTGGCGCCGGGGCCACGGACGGTATGCTTGGTGAAGGCGGAGGCGTCTATGAGGCCGACGTTCTCGCGGATGGCTTTCGCTTCCTCCACCGCGTATTGCCACCAGCCGCCACGGCGGAAGGAGCGCGCGTCGTGGTCGAAATCCTCGGGCGCGTCGAGCGGGCCGAAATAGGTCGGGCGCTCGAAGCCGTTGACGACGCCGAACTGGGCGCCGCGGGCCTTCATGCGGTCGTAGCAGGGCGCGGTGCGGAGCGGGCGGCAGGCGGGGCGTTCCTCGTCGGGGTGGTGGAGGATGAAGACGTGGTCGTAGGCCTCCTCGTTCTTGCGCGCGGCGTATTCGGTGGTCATCCAGTCGCCGAAGCGGCGCGGGTCGAGCGAGGCCATGTCGATCTCGGCCTCGCCTGTCGTCATCATCTGGGCGAGGTAATGGCCGGTGCCGCCGGCGGCGGTGATGCCGAAGGAGAAGCCCTCGGCCAGCCACATGTTGCGCAGGCCGGGCGCGGGGCCGACGAGCGGGTTGCCGTCGGGGGTGTAGCAGATCGGGCCGTTGAAATCGTCCTTGAGGCCGCAGTTTTCCGAGGAGGGGATGCGGTGGATGAAGGACATGTATTCCTCTTCGATGCGCTCCAGATCGAGCGGGAAGAGGTCGGCGCGGAAGCTGTCGGGGACGGCGTACTCGAAGCGGGCGGGGGCGTTTTTCTCGTAGGGGCCGAGGATCCAGCCGCCGCGTTCCTCGCGGACGTACCATTTGGCGTCGGCGTCGCGCAGGACGGGGTGCTCGCCGTGGGTCTTGCGGTAGTCGAGCAGCGCGGGGTCGGGTTCGGTGACGATGAACTGGTGCTCGACGGGGATGGCGGGGATCTTGAGGCCCAGGAGGCCGGCGGTGCGCTGGGCGTGGTTGCCGGTGGCGGTGACGACGTGCTCGGCGGTGATGGAGAAGGTCTCCTCGCCGGGGACGAGGTTGCCGCCCTTCTCGATCATCTTGCGGCCCGAGACGATCCATTCGGAGCCGGTCCACTCATAGGCGTCCACCTGCATGCGGCGGACGATCTCGACGCCCATCTGGCGCGCGCCCTTGGCCATGGCCTGCGTGACGTCGGCGGGGTTGATGTAGCCGTCGGTGGGGTGGAAGAGCGCGCCGATCAGGTCCTCGGTGCGCACGAGCGGCCAGCGGGACTTGATCTCGGCGGGGGTGAGCCATTCGTAGGGGATGCCGACGGTCTCGGCGGTGGTGGCGTAGAGCTGGTATTCGTCCATGCGCTCGCGGGTCTGGGCCATGCGCAGGTTGCCGACGACGGAGAAGCCGGCGTTGAGGCCGGTCTCGGCCTCCAGCGTCTTGTAGAGCTTCACCGAATGGTCGTGGATGTGGGAGGTGGCGTAGCCCATGTTGAAGAGCGGCAAGAGGCCCGCGGCGTGCCAGGTCGAGCCGGAGGTGAGCTCGTCGCGCTCCAAGAGCACGGTGTCGGTCCAGCCGGCCTTGGCGAGTGCGTAGGCGATGCCAGCGCCGACCGCGCCGCCGCCGACCACAACCGCGCGTACATGGGTTCTCATGAGCCTGTCCTCCCGTTCGATGGCTCCGTTTAGACGGAACCGCGCGGCGGGTGAGACATGCGCCCGACTCTCGGGAAGGGAAAAACGACGCGCGGGGCGGGAGGGGGCGGCCCGGGGCAGAATCAGGGGCCGGGGAGGGCGCACCGGAGCCGGGGGCAGGGGCTATTTGTCCGGTTTGCCCGTGCTGTCCTTCTTCGGTTTCTTGTCGTCCTTGTCGTCCTTGTCGTCCTTTTTGTCTTTCTTGCCACCGCCCTGGTTCCCTTTTTCTTCCGCCGCCTCGTCGATCGCGGTCTCGGGGGCGTCGGGCACCAGCAGGCCGCCGGTCGTGCGCGGTCCGGTGTCGGAGGCGGATGGCGCCGATTCGGGTTCGTCGCGGCGGATTTCGGGCCAGTCGGGTTCCGGAGATTGCGGCGGGTCGGGGACAGGCGGGGCGGTGTCGCGGATCGGGTCGTCGGGGTCTGCGGTGCCATCCGTGCCGCCGATCGGGCCAGGTGCCGGCGCGGGGGCCGGTGGTGCCGGTGTCGGGACCGGTGTGGGCGCGGGGGCGGTGGTGGCGGTTTCGGTCGCGAGGCCGACGCCGACCTCCTCGAAATTCGCCTCCATCGATCCGCCGAGGGTCGAGAGAATGCCGATCAGGCCAAGCGCCACGATCGCGGCGAGAAGGCCGTATTCGACGGAGGTGGCGCCGGCGGTGTCGCCGGCGAGGGTGCTCGGGTTCGGACCGGAGCGGTTGTCCCGGTCGGTCAATTGGCCGCCAGACGGTCGGGGCGGGGCATCGGCTTCAGGGTCGGGTCGAGATGGCCGGTGGCGGGGATCCAGTCGGCGGCGGGCTCCGCGGCGGGGTCAATCGGTGGGGTTCCGTCGGCGATGGCGGCGGTCCGGATGTCCGCCTCTGCGGTGGGCGCAGCCGCGACGGTTTCGGTTTCCTCGATAAGCAGGGTCTGGATGAGCTTCTCGAAGGCCGCGTCGTGGGCGGCGATGTCGGAGCGGGTCGTGGCATCGCCCTCCATCGTGCCGACGGTCTCGAGGCTGACGAGCGCCGCTTCGACCATCTCCATCGCGGTGTCGGTCGCGGCGATCTCGGCGTCGGCGCTGTCCGGCAGGGCGGCGACTTCGGAGGGTGCCGATGGCGGGGTGACTTCGGCGGGCGCGGCGACGGTGGCGACGGCCCGGTCGGGCAGTGCGGCAACCGGGGCGGCCGGGTCGATCTCGACGCGCATCGGGCCGCCGATGCTGCCGACGATGGTCAGAAGGCCGACGGCGATCACGGCGGCGAAGAAACCGTATTCGACCGAAGCGATGCCGGCGGGGCGGCGGAAGAGGCGGCTGAAGGCGGAACGGGTCATGGCGCTGTCTCGGGTTGCGGTGTGGGACTCCCGGGCATAGGCAGCAATGGTCAACAAAGTCTTTCGCCGCCCCGGGCCGGCTCGCGTGCCGTTTCCGGCGTTGCCCCCCTGCACGTCGGGCCCGCGCGGCCCTATATGCCTGTCCAACCGAGGAGAACCCGATGAACGCGCTCTTGACAGACTGGACCGGCCCGCACGGTCTTCCGCCCTTCGATGCCGTCGAGGACGGACTTTTCGCGCCGGCCTTCGAGACCGCGCTGGCGGAGGGACGGGCGGCGATCGACGCGATCGCGGCGAATCCGGAGGCGCCGGATTTCGACAACACCATCGCGGCGATGGAGCGGGCGGAAGCGATGCTCGACCGGGTGGCGGCGGTGTTCTTCAACCTCGCGGGGGCCGATACCAACGATGCGCGCAACGCGCTGCAGCGCGATCTGAGCCCGAAGCTCGCGGCGCATCATTCGGCGACGATGATGAATGCAGCACTTTTCGCGCGGATCGATGCGCTGGTCGAGGCGGGGGACGCGCTCGGGCTGACGGCGGAGCAGGCGCGGGTGCTGGAACTTTACCACCGGATGTTCGTGCGGGCCGGGGCGCGGCTCGAGGGCGAGGATCGCGCGCGGCTCGGGGCGATCATGGAGCGGCTGGCGAGCCTCGGCACCGGGTTTTCGCAGAACGTGCTGGCGGACGAGAAGGCCTGGGAGATGAAGCTCGGGCCGGAGGATCTCGAGGGGCTGCCCGCTTCGCTGGTGGAGGCGGCGGCGGAAGCGGCGGCGGAGCGCGGGCATGACGGGCATGTGATCACCCTGTCGCGCTCGCTGATCGTGCCGTTTCTCGAATCCTCGCCGCGGCGGGATCTGCGGGAGCGGGCGTTCCGGGCCTGGGTGGCGCGCGGGGCCAACGACGGCGAGACCGACAACCGCGAGATCGCGGCGGAGACGCTGGCGCTGCGGGCGGAGCGCGCGCAGCTGCTCGGCTACGAGACCTTCGCGGATTACAAGCTCGAGACGCAGATGGCGAAGACGCCCGACGCGGTGCGCGATCTCTTGATGGAGGTCTGGCCGCGGGCGCGGGCGCAGGCCGAGGCGGATGCGGGAGAGCTCGAGAAGCGGCTCCATGCGGACGGGATCAACGGGGCGCTGGAGCCCTGGGACTGGCGGTATTATTCCGCGATCCGCCAGCGCGAGGAGCACGATCTCGACGAGGCGGAGATCAAGGCGCATCTGTCGCTCGACGGGATGATCGACGCGGCCTTCGACGTGGCCGGGCGGCTCTTCGGGCTGGACTTCGTGCCGCTCGACGTGCCGCTCTACCACCGGGATGCGCGGGCCTGGGAGGTGCGCAAGGGTGACCGCCACATGGGGGTGTTCATCGGCGACTGGTTCGCACGGCCCTCGAAGCGGTCGGGGGCCTGGTGCTCGTCGTTCCGCAGCCAGTCGAAGCTCGACGGCGAGGTGCGGCCCATCGCGGTGAATGTGTGCAACTTCGCCAAGGCGCCGGCCGGGCATCCGAGCCTCCTGACCTTCGACGATGCGGCGACGCTGTTTCACGAGATGGGGCATGCGCTGCATGTGCTGATGTCGGATGTGACCTACGGGTTCATTTCGGGGACCAGCGTGGCGCGGGATTTCGTGGAATTGCCGAGCCAGCTTTACGAGCATTGGCTGGAAGTGCCGGACGTGCTCGAGAAGCATGCCCGGCATCACGAGACCGGGGCGCCGATGCCGGCGGATCTGGTGGCGCGGCTGATCGCGGCGCGCAACCACGACCAGGGCTTCTCGACGGTGGAATATGTGGCCTCGGCGCTGGTCGATCTCGACCTGCATGCGGGACCGCCGCCGGCGGATCCGATGGCAGCGCAAGGAGAGACGCTGGCGCGGCTCGGCATGCCCCATGCCATCGTGATGCGCCATGCGGTGCCGCATTTCCAGCATGTGTTCTCGGGGGACGGCTATTCGGCGGGATATTACTCCTACATGTGGTCGGAAGTGATGGATGCGGATGCTTTTGCGGCGTTCCGCGAGACCGGTGACGTGTTCGATCCGGCGGTGGCGGGCAAGCTCGCGGAGCATGTGCTGTCGGCGGGCGGGTCGCGCGAGGCGGGCGATCTCTACATGGCGTTCCGTGGCCGGATGCCGGGGGTCGAGGCGCTCCTGGAAAACCGGGGGCTGCTGGAGCCGGCGGCCTGAGGGGACGCCAGGGACGGGGAGCGGTCTGCGGGAACGGGCAGAGGCCCGCCCGGCGCCTTCGGTTTGATTCCGGGCGGGCCCGGGAGGGCCCGGCCTGTTGCAACGGGTTCCGGTGCCGGCGACCTGTTCGGGTCAGACCGGGTCCATGTGGATGATCACGTCGGCCTCGGGGATGGCGGCGATCAGGTCGCGCTTGAGGCTCGCCGCGACCGCATGGGCGTCGTCGAGGCTCTGGGCGCCGTCGAGTTCGATATGGATCTGGATGAAGACGCGGGTTCCCGAGGTGCGGGTGCGCAGGTCGTGGTGGCCGCGCAGGCCGGGATAGCCGTCGAGCATGGCGTCGATCAGCGCGAGCTGTTCGGGGTCGGCATGGCGGTCCATCAGCGCGTGCCATGCCGAGACGCCGATGCCGCGGGCGGCCCAGAGCAGGGCGGCGGCGGCGAGCAGGGCCACGACCGGGTCGACCCAGTGCAGGCCGAGGGCCGAAGAGGCGGCGAGGGCGAGGATGGCGCCGAGCGCGGGCAGGAGATCGCCCAGATAATGCAGGCGGTCGGCGGCGACGATGCGCGAGCCGGTCATCCGGGCGATCCGGCTCTGATAGGCGACGAGGCCGAGGGTGAGCAGGATCGAGACCACCATCACGCCGACGCCGATGCCGGGCTCGTCGAGGGCGACGGGCGTGCCGAAGCGCGTGATGGCGCCGGCGGTGATGGCGATCGCGGCCCCGCTCACCACGAGCGCCTGGCCGAGGGCGAAGAGATCCTCGACCGAGTTGTGCCCGAAGGAGTGGTCGTCGTCGGGCGGTTTCGCGGCGTAGAGGATGCCGAGCAGGCCCGCACCGGACACCACCAGATCGAGCACGGAATCGGCAAGGGCTGCCGCGATGCTCAGTGCGCCGGTCTGGAGAAACGCCCAGGACTTGAGCGCGATCAGCAGCAGGGCCACGGTGATGGAGGCGAGGCCGGCCCGACGGTTCAGGCGGTCGCGAGGACCGGTGCAATCCTCGGGGGGCCGTATTCCGGCGGGCTTGGTCGACATGCTCGGATTCGGCTCCGCACGATACTTGGCCGGAGCGGGCTTAGCGCGAAATCGCGGGGAATTGAACCGGCGCCGTGATGGCCGCGTTTCGGCATGTTTCCGCCGATCGTCGGGCGGCGCGGCCGGCGATTTTGGCTCGGCGACGGCGGAAACTTGGCGATACTGACAATTCTGAGGCCATTTTTTGTACTAAAGAGGCCGTTGCTGATCAAATCGTGATATCCGGAGTTGGGGGCGATGACTTCCGGTTCCGCGTGCTGACGTTGCGAAATCTAAATCTTTCTCTTTGCCAGTCTTGCAAACTGTCTCTATGATAAATACTAAGTGGAGTTATCACCCGGCAAGCTGGTCGAGTTGAAAAAGTTTCGCAGTAAACACCCCATCCAACGCCGCATTCGAGCGGCCCGAGAAGAGACAGAATGACAGAAGAACAGGAAATCAGCCGGGGCGAATTGCTGGCACTGACCGCCGAAGTCGTATCGGCCCATCTTGCCAACAATGCCGTGGTCCAGAACGACGTGCCGGAACTCATCCAGGCCGTTTTCACCAAGATGTCGGAGCTGGCCAGCGGCGAGGATTCCTCGACGGTCGAGCTCATTCCCGCGGTTCCGATCAAGAAGTCGATCACGGATGACTACATCATCTGCCTCGAGGACGGAAAGAAGCTGAAGATGCTCAAGCGGCATCTGATGACCTCCTATGGCATGACGCCCGAGGATTATCGCGCCAAATGGGGCCTCAAGTCGGACTATCCGATGGTGGCGCCGAACTACGCGCTCAAGCGTCAGGAACTGGCGAAGAAGATCGGGCTCGGGCGCAAGCCGCGCGCGACCAAGACCGGTGCGGCCGCGAAGAAATAAGCCGCTTCTTGCGCCCTCAGGGCGCTGGCTTGAGTTCTTGCGCCCTCACGGGCGCGGGGCTAGACGGGGCACGGTGGCCGGAAGGCTGGCCGTGCCCTTTTCGTTTCCGGGAGAAGTCGATGTCCGAGACGGGCAAGAAGCTCTTCGTCAAGACTTACGGCTGTCAGATGAACGTCTACGACAGCGAGCGCATGACCCAGGCGCTGGGAACGCGCGGCTATGCGCTGACCGAGCGGCCCGAAGACGCCGACATGATCCTCCTGAACACCTGCCATATCCGCGAGAAGGCGGCGGAGAAGGTCTATTCGGAGCTGGGCCGGCTGAAGCCCTTGAAGGCGCTGAACCCGGAGTTGCGCATCGGCGTGGCGGGCTGCGTGGCGCAGGCGGAGGGGGCCGAGATCCTCGCGCGGGCGCCGGCGGTGGATCTGGTGGTCGGGCCGCAGGCCTATCACCGGCTGCCGGCGATGCTCGATGCGGTGACGGCCGGGGAACGACCGGTGGAGACGGAGTTTCCGGTCGAGGACAAGTTCGACCATCTGCCGGCAGGGCCGGCGCGGCGGCGGGCGCCGTCGGCGTTCCTGACGGTGCAGGAGGGCTGCGACAAGTTCTGTGCGTTCTGCGTGGTGCCCTATACCCGCGGAGCCGAGGTGTCGCGACCGGCGGGGCGGATCCTCGCCGAGGCCCGGGAGATGGTCGATCAGGGTGTCGCGGAGATCACGTTGCTGGGTCAGAACGTCAATGCCTATGCCGATCCGGACGGCGTGCGGCTGGCGGCGCTGATCGGGCGGCTGGCGGAGATCGAAGGGCTCGAGCGCATCCGCTACACCACCTCGCATCCGAACGACATGGGCGCGGATCTGATCGCGGCGCATGGCGATATCGCGAAGCTGATGCCCTACCTGCACCTGCCGGTGCAGTCGGGCAGCGACCGGGTGCTGAAGGCGATGAACCGCAAGCATACAGCGGCGGGGTATCTCGACCTGATCGGGCGCATCCGGGCGGTGCGGCCCGACATCGCGCTGTCGGGGGATTTCATCACCGGGTTTCCCGGCGAGACCGAGGCGGATTTCGCCGATACGCTGGCCCTCGTGGAGGCGGTTGGTTACGCGCATGCGTATTCGTTCGCCTATTCGCCGCGGCCCGGCACGCCGGCTGCGGGTCGCGCGGACTTGCCCGAAGCGGTGAAGCACGAGCGGTTGCAGCGGCTTCAGGCGCTGATCACCCGGCAGCAGGCGGAGTTCCAGCGCGCACAGATCGGCCGGACGCTGCCGGTGCTCGTGGAGAAGCCCGGGCGCAATCCGGGGCAGGTGGCCGGCAAGTCGCCCTATCTCAACGCCGTGCATCTCGACGCGCCGGCGGCGACCATCGGGCGGGTGGTCGACGTGCGGATCGTGGCGACCCAGCGCAATTCGCTCGACGCCGAACTGGCCGCCTGAGCGCGGCTCAAGATGCTTGCGCCGCCGTCGCGGCTGGGGCAGTCTCGGTCCATTGATCGATTGCGTGACGCAACCGCGTGCCCGGAGGCCATTTGGCGAGCAACGCTCTACCCCCCGCCCCTAGCCCGGATGCCCTGTCCGACAGTGTCATCGAGTTTCCCGACAACCGGCTGCTGATCGATCTCTGCGGTGAGCTCGATCGCAACATCGTGCAGATCGAGGAGCGGCTCGGCATCGCCATCCACCGGCGCGGCAACCATCTGGCGCTGCACGGCGAGGCGCCGGCACGGGCCGAGGCGGCGCGGGTGCTGCGCGGGCTCTACGGCCGGCTGGAGCAGGGACGGCAGGTGACGTCGGGGGAAATCGACGCGGCGCTCCGGATGGGCGATGTCGCCGAGGAGCCGGCCACGGTGGCGCCCGCGAGGGCGGTGCCGGCGGGCGGCGGACAGATGGAGATGTTCGGCGGCGGCCGGCTCGAGATCCGCACCCGCAGGAAGGTGGTCGAGCCGCGCACGGTGACCCAGAAGGCCTATGTGCAGAACCTCTTCCGCCACGAGCTGGTCTTCGGGCTGGGACCGGCGGGGACCGGCAAGACCTATCTCGCGGTGGCGGTCGCGGTGGCGATGTTCATCGAGGGCGCGGTGGACCGGATCATCCTGAGCCGTCCGGCGGTGGAGGCCGGCGAGCGGCTCGGCTTCCTGCCCGGCGACATGAAGGACAAGGTCGATCCCTACATGCAGCCGCTCTATGACGCGCTCAACGACTTCTTCCCCTCCAAGCAGGTGGCGAAGATGATCGAGGAGAAGCAGATCGAGATTGCACCCCTGGCCTTCATGCGGGGACGCACGCTCTCGAACGCCTATGTGGTGCTCGACGAGGCGCAGAACGCCACGACCATGCAGATGAAGATGTTCCTCACACGGCTCGGCGAGGGCAGCCGCATGGCGGTCACCGGCGACGCGACGCAGATCGACCTGCCGCGCGGCGTGATGTCGGGGCTGATCGAGGCGGAGCGCATCCTGCGCAATGTCGAGGGCGTGGGCTTCACCCAGTTCACCGCAGCGGACGTGGTGCGCCATCCGCTGGTCGCCCGGGTGATCCGGGCCTACGAGGCCGCACCGGCCTATGACGGCTGAGCCGGGGGACGGTGCTCCGGTCGAGGTGGTGATCGAGGATGCACGGTGGGAGGCGGTCGGGCTCGCGGCCCTCGCGGACCGGGCGGCGCGGGCGGCCCTGACGGCAGCGGGCCGCGATCCGGAGCGCCACGAGATCAGCCTGCTGGCCTGTGACGATGCGCGGATCGCGGAACTGAACCAGGCGTTCCGGGGCAAGGCGGCGGCGACCAACGTGCTGTCCTGGCCGGCCTTCGAGGGCGTGGTTCCGGAGCCGGACCCGGGTGGCGCGGGCGAGGCGCTTTTCCTCGGGGATCTGGCGCTGGCCTTCGAGACCTGCGCCGGCGAGGCGGCGGAGTCCGGGCGGCCCGTCGCGGCGCATCTCCAGCATCTGGTGGTCCACGGCGTGCTGCATCTGCTGGGCCATGATCACGAGATTGACGCAGAGGCCGACGAAATGGAGGCGTTCGAGGCAAAAATACTTGCAAGTATCGGGGTTCCGAACCCATATGTCTGAGAGGTGCGCCCCTCGGGCGCCGCATTCGGACAGGATAATGGGCGAGACATCAGACGGCCCGGCTAAGGCCGAGCCAGGCACGACCGACGATACGGACCCCGAGAGTCCCGGAAAGGGCTCACTTTTCTCGCGCCTTTTCGGGCGCGCTTCCCCGGAAGAAGAGATCGCACCAGAGGCGGCCGCGGCCGCGGCGGCGGAATCGCTGCGCGCACGGGACATGCTGGTGAACCTGCGCAACATGCGGATCCTGCGCGTCGATGACGTGTCGGTGCCGCGTGCGGATATCGTGGCGGTCTCGGACGATTCGAGCATCGAGGCGCTGCTCGACGTGTTCCAGCACAACACCTTCTCGCGGCTGCCGGTCTTCCACGAGAAGCTCGACCAGCCTGTGGGGCTGATCCATCTGAAGGATTTCGCGCTGAAATACGGCTTCGGCGCGCCGAGCGACGGCTTCGATCTCAAGAGCCTCCTGCGGCCGCTCCTCTATGCGCCGCCCTCGATGCGGATCGGCGTGCTCCTGCACAAGATGCAGACGAGCCGGAGCCACATGGCGCTGGTGATCGACGAATACGGCGGCGTGGACGGGCTGGTGACCATCGAGGACCTGCTCGAACAGATCGTGGGCGACATCGCCGACGAGCATGATCAGGACGAGGGCGAGTTGTGGGTCTCCGAAGCCCCCGGGGTCTATCTGGTGCAGTCGCGCATGGAGCTTGACGACTTCGAGGAGATCGCCGGGCTTCACATCGCGCATCCCGACCATGACGAGGAGGTCGAGACCCTCGGTGGTCTGGTGTTCCGACTGTCGGGCCGGGTTCCGGCACGCGGCGAGATCGTGTTCCACGAGGATGGCCACGAATTCGAGGTGGTCGATGCCGATGCCCGCCGGATCAAGCGCCTGCGGGTCCGCCTGCGCGATGCCGAGCGCGCCGCCCCTGCCGTCGAGGCGGCGGAATAGCTTCGTGACATCTCTGGCCGGGCGGGTGGCGGCCCTCGTCGGCTGGCGACGGGCGCTGCTCGCGGTTCTGGCCGGCATGGCCATCGGTCTCGGTCACGTGCCGTTCTCGCTGCCGTTTCTCCTGCTTCCGGCGCTGCCGGTCCTGTTCTGGCTTCTGGAAGGCAGTTCCGGGTGGCGCGCGGCGTTCGGGATCGGCTGGCTGGCCGGGGCGGGGCATTTCGCCGTGACCATGTTCTGGATCGTCGAGCCGTTCCTTGTCGATCCCACGCTGCATGGCTGGATGGCGCCCTTCGCGCTGCCGGCGATGGCCTTCGGCCTCGGGCTGTTCTGGGCGGTGGCCTTTGCGGCGGCACGGTCCTTCGGAGCGCGCGGGGCGGCTCTGGCGGTGCTGCTGGCCTGTCTCTGGGCGACGGCGGAGTTCGCGCGGAGCCATCTTCTGACCGGTTTTCCCTGGGTGCTGCCCGGCTATGTCTGGGTCGAGACGCCGGTGATGCAGGTCGCAGCACTGCTCGGGCCGCATGTGCTGGGGTTCCTGACGCTGCTGGGCGGGCTGATGCTCGGGCTGCTCTCGCGGCGCGGTGCGGTATTCGCCGGGCTTCTGGTCGCGGCCGGCTGGGGCTACGGCGCGCTGCGCCTCGCCGAGCCGCTGCCCGAACGGACGGACCCGGTGGTCGTGCGCCTGGTGCAGCCCGATGCGGTGCAGGCGCTGAAATGGGATCCGCTCTGGCAGGCGGAGTTTCGCAACCGACTGGTCACAGCGACGGCGGCCCCCGGCGATCCGCCGCCCGATGTGGTGATCTGGCCGGAGACCGCGGTCGATTTCCTGCTGGGCGAGGCGCCGGCGGAGCAGGCGGCGCTGGGCACGCTTCTCGGCCCCGACGCGCACCTCGTGCTCGGGCTGCGCCGGCGGGAGGCCGGGCCGGACGGGCCGCTCTGGTTCAACTCCCTCGCGGTGCTGGGGGCGGACGGCAGCGCGCTGGGGGTCTATGACAAGCACCACCTGGTGCCGTTCGGGGAATACATGCCCGCGGCCGGGTTCGTCGCACGCCTTCGCGTGCCGGGGCTCGAGACGCTGACCGGATCGGGCTTTTCCGCCGGGCCGGGAGCGCGGCTCGTGGAGGTCGACGGCTTGCCGGCGTTCCTGCCGCTGATCTGTTACGAGGCGATCTTTCCGCATGGCATGACGGCGCCGGAGGGCAGGGCCGACTGGCTGGTGCAGATCACCAATGATGCCTGGTTCGGGCAGATCTCCGGACCCTACCAGCATCTCGCCCAGGCGCGCATCCGGTCGATCGAGCAGGGGCTGCCACTGGCACGGGCGGCAAATACGGGCATTTCGGCGATGATCGATGCGCGCGGGCGCGTGGTCGCGTCGCTGGGGCTCGGGGAGACGGGGTATCTCGACGGGCTGCTGCCGGCCGCGTTGCCGCCGACGACCTATGCGCGCTACGGTGACGGACCGGGATCTGTCGCAATAGCGTCAATTTTTCTATTAACTGTCCTAAAGGTTTTAGGTGGCTTTTCGAGGAGACGCCGCCGATAACGTTTGAGTGCAAGTAACGAGCGTCCTTTCGGAAACTGCTTGTGCCGGGACCTGGTCGGTATTGACCGGGTTCGGGACGCTCTCGGTAAGAGTATCGGGTGGGGTGTATTGTGGTCGCGAATTCGATTGCGAACGACATTGACAAGCATGTGGGAGGCCGCGTGCGGGCGCGCCGCGAGGCGCTCGGGATCAGCCAGGGACGGTTGGGGCGTCAGATCGGACTGACTTTCTCGCAGATCCAGAAATACGAGAAGGGGGCGAACCGGATCGGTGCCGGACGGCTCTACCAGATCGCCGGGATCCTCGGCGTGACGCCCAGCTACTTCTTCGAAGGCCTGGGCGGCGAGTCCGAGCCCCCGACGAGAGTAGAACATGGGGGCGCGCGGCCGGACGAGTTGCGCGGTCTGACGGAGGCCTTCCTGTCGATACCGGACCGGGAGACCCGCGCCTCGGTGACGGCCCTGGTCCGCTCGCTGGCACAGTCCGCGCATCAGGAGACGACCGACCGTTGACCTCCCTCTCACGGCTGGCGTAGGGAGATCGCCAGTTTCCGAGAGGCGGATTTCGGCATGACCAATCGCAGCGACTATCTCTTCACGTCCGAATCGGTATCTGAGGGCCATCCTGACAAGGTCTGCGACCGCATCTCCGACGCGGTGCTCGATGCGTTTCTGGCAGAGGATGCCGAGGCGCGGGTCGCCTGCGAGACCTTCGCGACCACGGACCGGGTCGTCGTGGGCGGAGAGGTGCGCGGGGCGCCGGGTGTGCTCGGGCGGGTCGAGGAGATCGTGCGCGCCTGCGTGCGCGACATCGGCTACGCGCAGAAGGGGTTCAACTGGGAAACCCTCACCGTTCAGAACCTGATTCACGGCCAGTCCGCGCATATCGCCCAGGGCGTCGATGGCGGCAACGGCAAGGAAGAGGGCGCGGGCGACCAGGGCATCATGTTCGGCTATGCGACCGACGAGACCGAGGTGCTGATGCCGGCGCCGATCTTCTATGCCCATGCGATCCTGCGGCGGCTCGCGGAGGTCCGCAAGAGCGGCGACGAGCCGCGGCTCGGGCCGGATGCGAAATCGCAGCTTTCGGTGCGCTATGTCGATGGCCGGCCGGTCGGGATCGCGAGCATCGTCGTCTCGACTCAGCACACCGACGAGAGGATGACCTCGGCGGATGTGCGCGCGATGATCGAGCCGCATGTGCGCGACGTCTTGCCCGACGGCTGGCTGAGCGATGCGACGGACTGGCATGTGAACCCGACGGGCAAGTTCGTGATCGGCGGCCCGGACGGTGATGCCGGGCTTACGGGGCGCAAGATCATCGTGGACACCTATGGCGGGGCCGCTCCGCATGGGGGCGGCGCGTTTTCGGGCAAGGATCCGACGAAGGTGGACCGCTCGGCGGCCTATGCCGCGCGCTATCTCGCCAAGAACATCGTCGCGGCGGGGCTCGCCCGGCGCTGCACGCTGCAGCTCTCCTATGCGATCGGCGTGGCGCGGCCGCTGTCGATCTATGTGGACACCGACGGAACCGGGACCGTGCCGGAGGCGGTGATCGAAGCGGCCGTGGCGAAGGTGATGGACCTGTCCCCGCGCGGGATCCGCACACATCTCGGGCTGAACCAGCCGATCTACCAGCGGACCTCGGCTTACGGCCATTTCGGGCGCGAACCGGATGCCGATGGCGGGTTCTCATGGGAGCGCACCGATCTCGTCGAGGCGTTCAGGGCGGCGGTCTGAGCCGCCACTGCTGCCGCCAGCTGTCATGAGCCGACCTTCCGCACCGAAGCCGCCGGGTCCGCCCGAGGGCAGCCAGGCGCCGCACCGCAAGGTCTACGGGCGGCGCAAGGGCAAGGCGCTGCGGGCGTCGCAGGAGCGCCTGATCGCCGAGGTCCTGCCGCGCCTCCGGGTGCCGGGGGTGGAGCGGCCGGGTGCGCCGGGACGCACGCCGATCGATCCGGATGCGCTGTTCGGGCGGGCCGCCCCGCTCTGGCTCGAGATCGGGTTCGGCGGCGGCGAGCATCTCGCAGCACAGGCGGCGGCCCATCCGGAGGTGTCGATGATCGGCTGCGAGCCCTTCGTGAACGGCGTCGCGATGGCGCTGATGCGGGTCGAGGCGGCGGGACTGGAGAATGTGCGGATCCATCCCTCGGATGCCCGTGACCTGATCGAGCTCTTGCCGGCGGAAAGCCTGTCGCGGGTCTTCCTGCTCTACCCCGATCCCTGGCCGAAGGCGCGGCACCATGCGCGGCGGTTCGTCAACGGCGAGAACCTCGCAATGCTGCACCGGGCGATGCGACCGGGCGCGGAATTGCGCCTCGCGACGGACATTCCCGATTATGTGGATCATGCGCTTGCCGCCGTCGCGGAGGCGCCGGGCTTCACGCTTAGTGATCCGGCTGTGCCGGACCACAGCATGCCCTGGGCGGGCTGGCCCGGAACGCGCTACGAGGCCAAGGCGCTCCGGGCCGGACGGCGTCCGCATTACCTGACGTTTCGGCGCGGCTGAGACCGGCCGGGGGCGATGGACCCGGTGCGGGCGATCCCTTAAGAGGGCGCAATTCCGAGGAGGGTTCCGATGGCGTCACATGGGCAGGCAAGACCGATGACCGGCCGCGCGGCCGGGCCGTTGCGCGGCATGGCGGAGGTGCCGGGCGACAAGTCGGTCTCGCACCGGGCGCTGATCCTCGGGGCGCTCGCGATCGGCGAGACCCGGATCATCGGCCTGCTGGAGGGCGAGGACGTGCTCGATACCGGACGGGCGATGGCGGCGTTCGGTGCGGAGGTGACGCGGCTCGCCCCGGGTGAATGGAGCGTGCACGGCGTCGGCGTCGGGGGCTTTCGCGAGCCGGAAGATGTGATCGATTGCGGCAATTCCGGGACCGGCGTGCGGCTGATCATGGGCGCGATGGCGACCAGCGCGATCAACGCGACCTTCACCGGCGATGCCAGCCTGCGGTCGCGGCCGATGGGGCGGGTGACCGATCCGCTGGCGCTGTTCGGCGCGGTGGCGCATGGTCGCAGCGGGGGGCGGCTGCCGCTCACGCTCTGCGGCGCGGCCAATCCGGTGCCGGTGCGCTACGCGACGCCGATGCCCTCGGCACAGGTGAAATCGGCGGTGCTGCTCGCGGGGCTCAACGCGCCGGGCCGGACGGTGGTGATCGAGCGGGAACCGACACGCGATCACACCGAGCGGATGCTGGGCGGTTTCGGTGCGACGATCGTCATCGACGAGGTGCCGGAGGGGCGGGCGATCAGCCTGACCGGGCAGCCGGAACTGACCGGACGGGCGCTCTCGGTGCCGCGCGATCCGAGCTCGGCGGCCTTTCCGGTGGCGGCGGCGCTCATGGTCGCGGGCTCGGACATCCTGCTTCCGGGCATCGGGCTGAACCCGACCCGGGCCGGGCTCTACGACACGCTGGTCGAGATGGGGGCCGATATCGCCTTCGAGAACCGTCGCGCGGAAGGGGGCGAGCCGGTCGCCGATCTGCGGGTGCGGTTCGGGCCGCTCAAGGGGATCGAGGTGCCGCCGGCGCGCGCAGCCTCGATGATCGACGAATACCCCATCCTGGCTGCTCTTGCCGCCACCGCCGAAGGCCGGACGGTCATGCGCGGCATCAAGGAATTGCGGGTGAAGGAATGCGACCGGATCGACGCGATGGCGCGCGGGCTCGAGGCCTGCGGGGTGCGGATCGAGGAGGGGACGGACTATCTGATCGTGGAGGGGCGCGGGCCGGACGGCGTGGCCGGCGGAGCGACCGTCGAGAGCCGGCTCGACCATCGGATCGCCATGTCGTTCCTCTGCCTGTCGCTGGCCGCGAAGGCGCCGATCACGGTGGATGATTGCGGCCCGATCGCCACGAGCTTCCCGGACTTCGCCGGACTGATGCGGCAGCTTGGCGCGGAGATCCGCGAGGTCGCGGCATGAGTGCCTTTACCGTCGCGATCGACGGGCCGGCGGCCTCCGGAAAGGGCACGATCAGCCGGGCTCTCGCATCGGCACTCGGCTTCGCGCATCTCGACACGGGGCTGCTCTACCGCGCGGTGGGGATGCGGGCGCTGGAGGACGGGCGCGGGGTGATCGATCCGCATTGGGCGGCGGAGATCGCGCGGCGGCTCGATCCGGAGGATCTTGCGCGCGACGATCTGCGCAGCCCGCGGGCGGGGCAGGCCGCCTCGAAGGTGGCCGCCTTGCCGGAGGTGCGGGCCGCATTGCTGGCGTTCCAGCGCGGCTTCGCGCGGCGCGCGGGCGGGGCGGTTCTCGACGGGCGCGACATCGGCACGGTGATCTGTCCGAAGGCGGAGGCGAAGCTCTTCGTGACCGCCTCCGATACGGTGCGTGCAGCCCGGCGCCATGCGGAATTCGACGGGGCCCAGACGCTCGAGCGGGTGCTGGCCGAGCTGCAGGCGCGCGATGCCCGGGATGCCGCGCGCGACGTTGCCCCGATGAAACCGGCGAAAGATGCGCTCTTGCTGGATACCACGGATTTGTCTATAGACGCGGCCGTCGCGCAAGCGATCGCCTATGTGGAAGAACGCCGCTCCGGGAGCGGGGCCTGAGGCCTCCGCTCCGTCCGGCGTTTTCGATCCGGCGAACCTCACGAAAGACCGGTGGATCCAACCGCCCGGCCGGAAACAATTTGAAACTGGAGAACTGGATGCCAGCTGCGGCAACAATGGAAGACTTCGAAGCCCTCCTGAACGAGAGCCTCGAGCTTGAAACCCCCGACGAGGGTTCTGTCGTCAAGGGCACCGTGCTCGCCATCGAAGCGGGACAGGCCATCATCGATGTCGGCTACAAGATGGAAGGCCGCGTCGATCTCAAGGAATTCGCCGCTCCGGGCAAGGCGCCCGAGATCGAGGTCGGCGATGTCGTGGAAGTCTATCTCGACCGCGTCGAGAATGCCCGCGGCGAAGCTGTCCTGAGCCGTGACAAGGCCCGCCGCGAAGCCGCGTGGGACCGTCTCGAAAAAGCCTACGAGAAGGAAGACCGCGTCGAGGGCGCCATCTTCGGACGCGTCAAGGGCGGGTTCACCGTCGATCTCGGTGGTGCCGTGGCCTTCCTGCCCGGCTCTCAGGTCGATGTGCGCCCCGTGCGCGATGCCGGCCCGCTGATGCACATGCCGCAGCCGTTCCAGATCCTGAAGATGGACCGTCGCCGCGGCAACATCGTGGTGTCGCGCCGCGCCGTGCTCGAGGAGAGCCGTGCCGAGCAGCGCGCCGAAGTGATCGGCAAGCTGCAGGAAGGTGCCGTCATCGACGGTGTCGTGAAGAACATCACCGAATACGGTGCCTTCGTCGATCTGGGCGGCGTGGACGGCCTGCTCCATGTCACCGACATGGCGTGGCGCCGGGTCAACCATCCGAGCGAGATCCTGAACATCGGCGAGACCGTCAAGGTCCAGGTGATCAAGATCAACAAGGACACCCAGCGCATCTCGCTGGGCATGAAGCAGCTCCAGGCCGATCCCTGGGATGCCGTCGAGGAGAAGTTCCCGATCGACAGCCGCCACACCGGCCGCGTCACCAACATCACCGATTACGGCGCCTTCGTGGAGCTGGAGCCCGGTGTCGAGGGGCTGGTCCACGTGTCGGAAATGTCCTGGACCAAGAAGAACGTGCATCCGGGCAAGATCGTCTCGACCTCCCAGGAAGTCGAAGTGGTTGTGCTCGAGATCGATACCGCCAAGCGCCGCGTCTCGCTCGGCCTGAAGCAGACCATGGGCAATCCGTGGGAAACCTTCGCCGCCACCCATCCGAACGGCACGCCGGTCGAGGGAGAGGTCAAGAACATCACCGAATTCGGTCTGTTCGTCGGCCTCGAGGGCGATATCGATGGCATGGTTCACCTCTCCGACCTCGACTGGAACCGCGCGGGCGAAGAGGCTCTGGCCGATTTCCGCAAGGGCGACATGGTCAAGGCCGTGGTGACGGATGTGGACGTCGAGAAGGAGCGCATCTCGCTGTCGATCAAGGCGGTCGACGGTGATCCCTTCACCGATGCGGTGGCCGGCGTGAAGCGCGGCGACATCGTGACGGTGACGGTCACCGCCATCGAGGACGGTGGCATCGAGGTCGAGCATGACGGCATGAAGTCGTTCATCCGCCGCTCCGATCTCAGCCGCGACCGGTCCGAACAGCGCCCCGAGCGCTTCTCGGTCGGCAACAAGGTCGATGCGCGGGTCACCAATATCGACGCGAAGTCGCGCCGGCTCGGCCTGTCGATCAAGGCGCGCGAGATCGCCGAGGAGAAGGAAGCCGTCGAGCAGTACGGCTCCTCGGATTCGGGCGCATCGCTCGGCGACATCCTCGGTGCGGCCCTGAAGAATCAGGACAACACCTGATTCGATGGACGCGATCGAACGCGATTTCTACGAGGAGCGGCGCCGCAAGTGGCGCCGCTCCGCATTCTGGAAGGGCTTTCTCGTCGCGGCGGTGCTCGCGCTGATCCTCGGCGCGATCTTCGGCTCCGACGACCTGATGGCGAGCCGTGATCATGTGGCGCGGGTCAATCTGACCGGGGTGATCGTCGATGACGAGGCGCGCAACCGGATGCTTGCGGATCTGGCCGAGGCCGAGCATGCCCGGGCGCTGATCCTGCGGATCAATTCGCCGGGCGGCACCACGGTCGGATCCGAGGCGATCTTCGAAGCGGTGCGGGTGATCGCCGAGACGCGCCCGGTTGTGGCGGTGATGGGCGAGGTTGCGGCGTCGGGCGGCTACATCGCCGGCATTGCCGCCGATCACATCGTCGCGCGGGGCAACACGATCACCGGCTCGATCGGTGTGATCATGGAATATCCCGATTTCACCGAAGTCCTGGACGTGCTCGGGATCGGCATCGAGACGGTACGATCCTCCGAGCTCAAGGCCGAACCCTCGCCGTTCCGGCCGACCAATCCCGCCGCTCGCGCCCGCGACGAGCTGATGATCGCCGAGAGCTACGACTGGTTCCGCGATCTCGTGGGCGAGCGGCGCGATCTCGACGGCAACGCGCTGTCGGAAGTTGCCAATGGCGGCATCTTCTCCGGACGCATGGCGCTGGAGCTCGGTCTGATCGACGAGATCGGCGGCGAGCCGCAGGCCGTTGCGTGGCTCGAATCGCGCGAGGCCGGGCTGGGCGATCTGCCGGTTCGCGACTGGGAGATCGAGCGGGAAACCTCCGCGCTGGGCGCCATCATCGGGGCTCTGGGGGCAAATAGCGGGATTCTCGAAGAAATTTCCCGGCTTCGCGGTGGCAAGCTCTATTCCATCGGACCCTGAATTCTGTAGAATTGCCCGAAAGCCGAAGCGCAGGTTGCACGCCAGCTTTGCGTCGCGCAGGGTCTCAGGGGGATCGGATGATCAAGTCGGAACTGATTGCGAAGATTGCCGAAGAGAACCCTCATCTCTACCAGCGCGACGTGGAGCGTATCGTCAGCACGATCTTCGACGAGATCATCGAGGCGATGGCAAACGGGAATCGGGTCGAGTTGCGGGGGTTCGGCGCCTTCTCCGTGAAGAAGCGCGATGCCCGCCAGGGACGCAACCCGCGCACCGGCGATGCGGTGATGGTCGAGGAAAAGCACGTGCCGTTCTTCAAGACCGGCAAGCTGCTGCGCGACCGTCTGAACGAGGAATGAAGCCGGCGCAGCCGGGAGGACGGGAAACATGATGCGGATTATCAAGCTCTTGCTGCTGACGGCGATCCTGATCGCTCTTGTCGTGCTGGCCGTCGCGAACCGCGACAGCGTCACGCTGAACCTCTTGCCCGCCGGAATGGCGCAGCTCGCGCCGGGGGCTTCGCTCTCGATGCCGCTCTATGTCGTCATCCTGATCGCGGTGCTGACCGGGGTGCTGGCCGGCTACCTCTTCGAGTGGCTGCGCGAGCACAAGCATCGCCGTGCCGCTGCAGAAAAAGCGCGTGAGGCCGCGCGGCTCAAGAGCGAGATGGGCCGGCTTCGCAAGGACGCCAACCGGCCGGAGGACGACGTCCTGGCGCTGGTGTCGAACTGACGCCCCGCGGGGCTTGAAGGCCTGCCGATGAAAGTCAAGATCTGTGGACTGCGCTCGCGGGCGGAGATGCAGGCGGCCGCCGATTGCGGCGCCGATTATGTGGGCCTGGTGTTCTATCCGCGCTCGCCGCGCCACGTCTCGCTCGCCGATGCGAAGTGGATCGCCGGGGGCATTCCCGAGGGCCTGACGCGCGTGGCGCTTGTCGTCGATGCCGACGACGCGACGCTTGCGGCCCTGCTGGAGGCGGTCCCGATCGATATCCTGCAACTGCATGGGCAGGAAACACCGGAGCGGGTCGAAGCGGTGCGCGCGACCTTCGGCAAGCCGGTGATGAAGGCCGTCGGTCTGGCCACCGCAGCCGATCTGCCGGTGCTCGAGACCTATGCCGCGGTGGCCGATCGGCTGCTGATCGATGCGCGGCCGCCGGCGGATGCGGATCTGCCGGGCGGCAACGGTGTCGCCTTCGACTGGCGGCTGCTCGATGGGGCGCGTCTCGGGGTTCCGTGGATGCTGGCCGGTGGGCTCACGCCGGAAAATGTCGCCGAGGCGGTACAGGTGACCGGAGCGCGGGAAGTCGATGTGTCGTCGGGGGTCGAGATCTCGCCGGGCTACAAGGATCCGGAGCGGATGGCCGCCTTTGTCGCGGCGGCCCGTGCGGCGGGGAAAGCTCTCGACGGAGCGGATGCACCCGGCTAGAACCACGCGTCGCAAGAGGGAGGCCCGTTGATCCGATGAATGCGCCACAGCCCAATTCCTTCCGTACCGGCCCCGACGAGCGCGGGCGCTTCGGTGATTTCGGCGGGCGGTTCGTCTCCGAGACGCTGATGCCGCTCATTCTCGATCTCGAGGCGGAATACGAGAAAGCCAAGACCGACGCGGCCTTCTGGGCGGAGATGAACGATCTCTGGACGCATTATGTCGGCCGTCCGAGCCCGCTTTACCACGCCGAGCGCCTGACCGAGCGGCTGGGCGGTGCGAAGATCTACCTCAAGCGCGACGAGCTCAACCACACCGGCGCGCACAAGATCAACAACGTGCTGGGCCAGATCATCCTCGCCCGGCGCATGGGCAAGACCCGGATCATCGCCGAGACCGGTGCGGGCCAGCACGGGGTGGCGACCGCCACGGTCTGTGCCAAGTTCGGGCTGAAATGCATTGTCTTCATGGGCGCGACCGATGTGGAACGCCAGAAGCCCAACGTGTTCCGCATGAAGCTTCTGGGCGCCGAGGTGGTCCCGGTCACGTCCGGGCGCGCCACGCTCAAGGATGCGATGAACGAGGCGCTGCGCGACTGGGTGACCAATGTGCGCGACACCTTCTACTGCATCGGGACCGTGGCGGGGCCGCATCCCTACCCGGCGATGGTGCGCGATTTCCAGTCGATCATCGGCAAGGAGACACGCGAACAGATCATGGAACGGGAGGGACGGCTGCCGGACAGTCTGGTGGCCTGCATCGGCGGCGGGTCGAACGCGATGGGGCTGTTCCATCCGTTCCTCGACGACAAGGACGTGCGGATCGTCGGGGTCGAGGCGGGCGGTCACGGGGTGGACGAGCGGATGGAGCATGCGGCCTCGCTGACCGGCGGGCGTCCGGGCGTGCTGCACGGCAACCGGACCTATCTGCTGCAGGATGCGGACGGGCAGATCCTCGAGGGGCATTCGATCTCGGCAGGGCTCGACTATCCCGGCATCGGACCGGAGCATTCCTGGCTGCACGACATGGGTCGGGTGGAATATGTCAGCGTCACGGACACCGAGGCGCTCGAGGCGTTCAAGCTCTGCTGCGTGACCGAGGGCATCATCCCGGCGCTCGAGCCTGCCCATGCGCTGGCCCATGTGATGAAGATGGCGCCGGATCTGCCGGGCGATCATCTCCTGGTGATGAACATGTGCGGACGGGGCGACAAGGACATCTTCACCGTGGCCGAAGCCCTCGCCGTGGAGCTCTGAGCACGCGGGTTTTCGCCGAAGCTGCGGCCCGTCGCGATTTCGTGAGTTGTAACGGTGTCTTGCAAGCCCGACTTCTTGTGGAGTATCGCCGAGTTTCGGTGGCTTGACGGGAGAACGGGATGATCCGCAGGAAACGCATGAGCCTGCTTGCCTCGGCGCTGGTGCTCGGCACGGGAGCCGCCGCGGCCGAGGCCAAGTTCGGGCCGCTGATCGAGGAATTGCGGTCGCAGGGCTACGAACGGATCGAGATCGACCGCGAGGGCGATCAGATCCGCATCGAGGCGGCGCTCTCGGGGGCTGCGCGCGAGGTGGTGTTCGATCTCGGTTCGGGACGGGTGATCAGCGACGAGACCCGTCGCACCTGACCGGCCGGTTCCGACGGGCGCGCCACTTGTAAGGCAGGCCGTTAGGGCGTATTCCGCAGGCTCGGATCGGGGCGAGGGGCTCCGACCGCGGGGCCGGATGGCCCGCGATCAGGAAAGCATGTTACGTTATGGATACTCTCGAGACGGGTGATCTCGTTGTTCTCACCGCCGGGTCGATGCGCATGGCCGTCGAATCCGTGGACGGCGATCAGGTTTCGGTCGTCTGGTGTCACGAAGGCCGGATCGGCCGCGACACCTTCGCCGCGAAGCTTCTGAAGAAGTGGGAAGTCCGCGAGGAGACCGGCGGGCGGGCCCAGGGGGCGAAGCCCTATCGCGGCGACCGCGAAGGTGGCGGCAAGCCCTATGGCGCACCGCGGGGCGAGCGCGACGACAAGCCGCGCGGCAAGCCCGGCTGGGACGGCAAGCCGCGCGAGAAGAAGTTCTTCCGCAAGGACGGCTGAGACCCTTCGGTTCGGGTTAGGGTGCGGGATCAGTCGGGCGGCTCTGCCTCGCTGGTCCCGACGGCCAGACCTGCCGAGGCTGGCGCCGCGAGGGCGGCACCGGTGACGAATTCTGTCTCCTTCCCGTCCCGCGTTCCCGGAACTTCACCGCGAGCACACTTGCGAGGGACTTGCGCTTGCCGATCCGCGCGCTCGCACGGACCGGATCAATGCGGCAATCGCCTCGGCAATGCCTTCGACAAGACCGATGACAAGCGTCGACGCACCGATGGGCCCGACCTGGAACATCGGCCGGAGCGGATGGATCATCTCGGAGGAGACGTCATTCCGGAGCGAGACAAAGCCGAGGGCCGGATCACCGGCGCAGTGTTGCGCGTTCGAGTCGGACGCCGGGCGAGGTCATCGGCTCAGCGGAAGCGGTCGGCGAGGCGGCGCATTCGGCTCAGGAGGTCGTCGGCGTCGTTTGCCGCCGGTGGCTCGGGTTCGGCGGCGGGGGCTTTCGGTTTCGGCGCCGCTCTGGGTGCAGGCGCCTTGCGCGGTTTCACCGGTCCGGCGAGCGCCGTTCCGAATGCGCCGCCGTCGCCGGTGACCAGTTCGGGGGCCGCGGCCGCGAGGCTCGACAGGAAGGGGTCAAGCCAGTCGAGATCGTATTTCGAGAAATCGCCCAGCACGTAATTCGACACCAGCCGCTTGTCGCCCGGATGGCCGATGCCGATCCGAACGCGCCGGAAATCCGGGCCGAGATGCGCGGTGATCGAGCGCAGCCCGTTATGGCCGGCATGGCCACCGCCGGTCTTGAGCCGCACCTTGCCCGGAGCGAGATCGAGTTCGTCGTGCAGCACGATGATGTCGGCGGGGGCGATCTTGTAGAACGCGGCTGCGGCCTGAACGCTGTCTCCCGAGAGATTCATGAAGGTCTGCGGCTTCAGGAGCAGCACCTTTTCGCTGCCGAGGTTGCCTTCGGTGACTTCGCCCTGGAATTTCGCCCGCCATGGCCCGAAGCCCTTTGCCTCGGCGATGGCGTCGACGGCCATGAAGCCGACATTGTGGCGGTTCCGGGCGTATTTCGGGCCCGGGTTTCCCAGGCCCACGAGTAGTTTCACGACCGATCGCTCCCTGAAACGACTGACGCGCCGCGGGATCCCGCGACGCGTCGATGTCTAGCACGTCCGGCGCCGAAAGATCACGCCTCGGCGTCGTCCTCGACCTCTTCCGCGGCATCGGCGTCGGCGTCTTCGGCTTCCTGCGACTTGAGGCCCGACGGTGCCTTGATGTTGGCGATCACGAAGTCGCGGTCGGTGATGGTCGGGCGGGTGCCCTTGGGCAGCTCGATGTTCGAGATGTGCAGCGTGTCGTTCACCTCGGTGCCGGTCAGGTCGATGACCAGCTTTTCGGGAATGTCACCGGCGGTCACCACCAGTTCGACCTCGTTGCGCACCACGGTCAGAACACCGCCGCGCTTCAGGCCCGGGCTGGCCTCGCGGTTGATGAACTCGACCGGGATCGAGAGATTGATGCGGGATTTCTCGCTCAGGCGCAGGAAGTCGACATGGGTGGGAAGATCCTTGACCACGTCGCGCTGCACGCCGCGGCAGATGACGCGGTTGTCGGTGCCGTCCACCTTGACGTTCAGAAGGGTCGACATGAACTTGCCGGCCTTGAGCTGCTTGAGCAGTTCGTTCGACTTCACGGTGATCGACTGGGGGGCTTCCTTGCCCCCGTAGATCACTCCGGGAATAAGTCCTGCGCTGCGTGCTCTGCGGGCGGCCCCCTTGCCGGTCCCTTCGCGCGCTGCGGCTTCGAGTACTGGTGCCTCGGCCATCGGTTTTCTCCATCATTGGCTGGACGCGGCCCCCCTCCAAGGGTGTGGGACCGCAAGCGCGCCCGATACCGCATATGTCCGATGAAGGAAAGTGCCGAATCGCTATGCGTGACAGCGATGGGGGACCCACTGGCCAGGATCGGCGAACCGGTCTGGTCTGGGGCGGGAAGTTCACCATTTGGATGCGGTAATCGCGATCCGAACATTCGCGGTCATTTGTGCTATGGTAGATCTTTAGTCCGATTTCCACCGGAGATTGCCGATGGACACTTCATTGATTGACGAAATCAGCGATGCAGCCCTCGAGCCCGAACGGTGGCCGGACCTGCTCTCGCGCCTGTCGCGGGATCACGACGGGGCAGCGGCGTATCTGGGGCATAACAACCTCGAAAGGTTCGGCCAGGGTGATGTCTGGACCGTCGGCCTGGAATCGGACTGGAACGATGTCGAGGACGGCGCGCAGAACCCGAAGGCGAGTGAAGCGCTCAAGTCTCTGATGCGGATGCCGGTCGGGGTTCTGCTGGATCGCCGGGAGGTCATTTCGGACCGGGTTCTCGACAGCGATCCGGTTGCGATGGCGTTCCTGACCTCCAACGGTCTCTACCATGCCGCGGTGAAGGTTCTGGACCGCGACCATCGAACCGCCAGCGTGTTTTTTCTCGGCCGACAGCGCAACGCTGCATTCGGCTCCTCCGAAAGAGCGCAGCTGGAAACCGTCTCCCGACACATTGCGCGGGCGATGCGAACCCATGCGATGCTGCGCCGGGCCGATGCGCAAACCCGGTCGTTGCAACGTGTCGTGGACGGTCTCGATGCAGGCATCGTGCTGATGGATGCGGAGCTTCGCGTCCGTTACGCGAACCAGGAAGCGGAGAGGATGCTCGATGCGCAGCGCGGCGTGGCCCTGAGGCACGGGCGCGTGTGTCTCGATCGGATGCGGTCGCAGGCGGCGCTGGAGCGCGGGGCCAGGAAGCTCGCGATCAGGCAGGAGGATACGGAGCGCGTCGTCGTTGATGTGCATGATGCGAGGGGCATCCAGACCTACGAATTGTCGTTGGCGCCCGCGATCGGAGACGGAAAGCACGACATGGCCCCCGCCGCGAACGTCATCCTGTTCATCACCGAGATCCCGACGGAACCGGCGCCCGGACAGGTCGAGGGTCTGATGCGGCGCTTCGATCTCACACCGGCCGAAGCGCGGGTCGCGGCGCTCATCGCCTGGTCGCGGAGCCGCGCGGCGGTCGCCGAACAGCTCGGCATCAGCGAGAACACGGTCAAGTCGCACCTCAAGGTGATTCACGACAAGCTCGGAATCCGGACCCGTGCCGAACTGGTGCGGCATGTGCTGAGACGGTTCTGAGTCCGGCATGCGGCTGTCGGTCGCTTGTGTCGTCAGCCCCCGCACCGTAATGCTTGGGATCGTGGCAAGGAGACATCCATGGACGGTCCGCGTGTTGCTTTATTCGTGACGTGTCTTGTCGACATGTTCCGCCCCTCGGTGGGCTTCGCGACGGTGAAGCTGTTGCAGGATGCCGGCTGCATCGTCGAAGTGCCGGAGGCCCAGACCTGCTGCGGCCAGCCGGCGTGGAATTCGGGCGATCGGCAAACCGCGAAGGCCATCGCCCGGCAGGTGATCGCCGCCTTCGAGGGCTTTGACGCCGTGGTGGCGCCGTCCGGGTCCTGTGCGGCGACCATCGTGAAGGACTATCCCGCGATGCTGGCCGACGATCCGGACTTCGCCGGTCGGGCCCGCGATCTCGCGGCGCGCACCTTTGAGATCACCTCCTACCTGACCGACGTGCTCGGGGTGACCGCGACCCATCAGGTCTGCGACGCCAGCGTCACCTATCACGACAGTTGCTCCGGACTGCGCTCGCTGGGGGTCGCGGAGCAACCGCGCCGCCTTCTGGGGAGCGTGAGCGGGCTCGAACTGCGCGAAATGACCGAGCATGACGTCTGCTGCGGCTTCGGCGGCACGTTCTGCGTGAAGTACCCCGACATCTCGAACGTCATGGTCGGCGACAAGACCCGCCACATCGCCGAGACCGGCGCCGACATGGTGCTGGCCGGCGATCTGGGCTGCCTGATGAACATGGCCGGAAAGGCCCGTCGCGAGGGGCGCGCCTTTCGTGCCCGACACGTCGTCGAGGTGCTTGCCGGCGCCACCGATGCCCCTGCAATCGGAGAAGCCGAATGAGCGTTCACGCCAACCCGACGACGCCGGCCTTCAAGGCCAATGCCCGCGGGGCGCTGGACAACGAGAACCTGCAGGCGGCACTTCGGGGCAGTCGTGGCAAGTTCGTCGCCAATCGTGCGAAGGCGCGGTCCGACCTGCCCGAATTCGACGATCTTCGCGACCATGCGCGCGACATCAAGAACCACGTCCTGGCCCATCTCGATCTCTACCTCGAGGCCTACGAGAAGCAGGTCATCGCCTCGGGTGGCCATGTGCACTGGGCCGAGACCGCCGAGGATGCCCGCCGGATCGTGCTCGAGATCTGCCGCAAGGCCGATGCGAAGGTGGTCAACAAGGGCAAGTCGATGATCTCCGAGGAGTGCGCGATCAACGACCACCTCGCGGAGAACGGCATCAAGCCGGTCGAAACCGATCTCGGCGAATACATCATCCAGCTCCGGGGCGAGATCCCGTCGCATATCATCGCCCCGGCGGTGCACGTGACGGTGCCGGAGATCGAGACGGCCTTCCGGGCGGCCCACACCCATCTCGATCCGTCGCGCGATCTGAGCGACAACGCAGCGCTGCAGGCCGAGGCGCGTCAGATCCTGCGCGAGAAGTACTTCGAGGCCGAGGTCGGCATCACCGGTGCCAACATGCTGATCGCCGAAACCGGCCAGTCGGTGATCGTCACCAACGAGGGCAACGGCGATCTCAGCCAGTCGCTGCCGCGGGTCCATATCGTGATGGCCTCGCTCGAGAAGATCGTGCCGACGCTGGAGGACAGCGCGACCATCCTGCGCGTGCTCGCCCGCTCTGCCACCGGGCAGGAAATGACGGTCTACAATACCTATTCGAAGGGACCGCGTCGCGCGGAGGATCCGGACGGGCCAGAAGAGTACCATGTCGTTCTTCTCGACAATGGGCGCTCCAACATGCTCGGCTCCGAGTTCGAGGAGATGCTGCGCTGTATCCGCTGCGGGGCTTGCATGAACCATTGCCCGGTCTATCAGGCGGTCGGCGGACACGCCTATGGCTGGGTGTATCCCGGCCCGATGGGGTCCGTCCTCACGCCGTCGCTGATCGGCGTCGAGAAGGGCGGACAGCTGCCGAACGCCTCGACCTTCTGCGGCCGCTGCGAGTCGGTCTGTCCGATGCGGATCCCGCTGCCGAAGATGATGCGCAGCTGGCGCGAGCGCGAATTCGAGAAGAAGCTGGTGCCGACAGCCATGCGTCAGGGCCTCGGCGCCTGGGCGTGGTTCGCCAAGCGACCCTGGGCTTACCGCCGCATGGTCGGTGTGGCGAATGCCACGTTGCGCCGGCTTGGCGGGCGCAAGGGAAGCCTGACATCGTTGCCGCTCGCCTCGGGCTGGACCGGTGGGCGCGACCTTCCTGCTCCCTCGGGGCGGAGTTTCATGGATCAATGGAAGGCCGGTCGGCGATGAGCGCCCGGGAAGCCATCCTCGCACGGGTTCGCAAGGCCGCGGAAGGCAAGGACAGCGGCGGCGATCGCGCGGCGGCGGTGGCCGACTGGCTCGGGGCACACCGTCCCGGTCCGATCCCGCATCAGGCGGCCAGCCACGGCCCGCAGCGGCTGACGCAGTTCATGAGCAAGCTGGAGGCGGTCTCGGCGACGTCCAGCCGTGTCTCGAGCCTTGCGGAACTGCCACGCGCCATGGCGCACGAATTGCGCAACCGCAACCTGCCCGCGGCGATCCGCACCGGCACCGATCCGATCTTCGACGGGCTCGACTGGCATACGATCTCCGTCACCCAGGGGCCTGGCCGCATCGAGGAGCCGGCGACGCTCAGCCGCGCGGAATTCGGCATCGCCGAGACCGCAACGCTGGTCCTCGCTTCGGGCCCGCAGAATCCCGTGACCCTTACCTTTCTTGGCGAGACGCATTTCGTCGTGTTGCGGACCCCCGACATCATGGGCGGGCTCGAGGAGATGTGGCAGGCATGGCGCGCGCGCGGTCTCGATCCGCGCACGGTCAATATGGTCACCGGTCCGTCCCGTTCGGCCGATATCGGGCAGATCCTGCAGCTCGGTGCCCATGGACCCATCGCGCTCCACGTCTTCCTGCTGGACTGATCCGCCGGAAGCAGCGCCCGTCCCGGATTTCATATGGGCAGGATTCCTATCGGGCAGGAATCGGGCCCCATGCCAACAGGCATGGGGGAAATGCAATCCGGCCAAAGGGCCGGACATTCAGTAAAACGTCACGACATGGGTCTGTCCGGTGCCGCGGCGGCGCGTGTATCGCATGCGGTCTCCGGAGATTTCGATCCGTTCGCAATCGGTATCCGGCACCTCTTCGTCCAGCGATGCGGTGCGGCAGAAGCAGCCGTCCGACCACGACCAGGTTCCGGTGAGCCGCCGGCCGTCGATGGTTCCGGTGATCCGGCCGTCGGACTGCAGCGTGAAGGCCATGCCTTTCGCCCGCAAGGGGCGGTCCGCCACCCTGGCGAGGAACTCCGCTTCGGTGTCGATGCGGGTCCAGACCGGCACGAGGCGCGTCAGGAATGTGCGCCGTCGGCGAGTGTGCGCACGAAGTCGAGTACATCCCTGGCCGAGTCGCCCCGTCCGAGGCGCTCGACGATCGCCGAGCCCACGACGGCGCCGTCGGCGACGCGGGCGATATCGGCGGCCCCTTCGGGTGTGCGGATGCCGAAGCCGACGCAGACCGGCAGGCGCGTCGCGGCCTTGATCCGGGCCACTTCGGGACCGACCGCCTCGGCGCTTGCCGCGGCCGCGCCGGTGATGCCGGTGATCGAGACGTAGTAGACGAAGCCCGACGTGTTGGTGAGCACCTTGGGCAGTCGGCGGTCATCGGTGGTCGGAGTGGCGAGGCGGATGAAATTGAGCCCGGCCGCCTGGGCCGGCAGGCAGAGTTCCTCGTCCTCCTCGGGGGGCAGGTCGACCACGATCAGCCCATCCACGCCGGCTTCCTTCGCTTCGGCGAGGAAACGGTCGACGCCTCGGGAATAGATCGGGTTGTAGTAGCCCATCAGGACGATCGGCGTGACGTCGTCTCCGGTGCGGAAGGCGCGGACCATCGCGAGGGTGCGGTCCATCGTGTGGCCGCCTTCGAGGGCGCGCTGGCCGGCGAGCTGGATCGCCGGGCCGTCGGCCATCGGGTCGGTGAAGGGCATGCCCATCTCGATCACGTCGACGCCGGCGCCGGGCAGGCCGCGGATCACTTCGAGGGAGGTGTCGTGGTCCGGGTCGCCGGCCATCACGAAGGCGACGAAGGCCTTGCGGTTGGATGCTGCCAGTTCGCCGAATTTCCGCTCGATGCGCGTCATGTGATCCACCCTGTTGTCCGGCGATTTGTCTGGGGCAGCGAGGCCCGGAAATCAAGGGCGGGCGGCGCCTGTGCTTGACCCGGCGCCGCTGCCCGCCCTAGATGCGCGCCGGATGCGCAAGGAGAACGTGCGATGGGGTTCAGGACCGGGATCGTCGGGCTGCCGAATGTCGGCAAGTCGACGCTGTTCAATGCGCTCACCCGCACGGCGGCGGCACAGGCGGCGAACTTTCCGTTCTGCACCATCGAGCCGAATATCGGGGAGGTGAACGTGCCAGATGCCCGGTTGGAGAAACTTGCGGCGATCGGCAAGTCGAAGCAGATCATCCCGACCAGGATGACCTTCGTCGATATCGCCGGACTGGTGAAGGGGGCGTCGAAGGGCGAGGGGCTGGGCAACCAGTTCCTGGCCAATATCCGCGAATGCGATGCGATCGCCCATGTGCTGCGCTGCTTCGAGGATGACGACGTCACCCATGTCGAGGGGCGGGTCGATCCGATCGCGGATGCCGAGACCATCGAGACCGAACTGATGCTGGCGGATCTCGAGAGCGTCGAGAAGCGGCTGGCGGGGCTGGTCCGCAAGCTGAAGGGCAACGACAAGGAGGCGGCGGAGCAGAACCGGCTGCTGCTGCTGGCCAAGGAGGCGCTCGAGGCGGGGCGGCCGGCGCGCACCGTGGAGGTTGCGGCAGAGGATGCGAAGACCTGGCGCAATCTCCAGCTTCTGACCTCGAAGCCGGTGCTCTATGTCTGCAATGTCGACGAAGAGGCTGCGGCGAGCGGCAATGCGCATTCGGAAGCGGTGGCCCGGATGGCGGCGGAGACCGGGGCCGCGAGCGTGGTGATCTCGGCGGCGATCGAAGAGGAGATCGCACAGCTCGACGATGCGGAGCGCGACGAGTTTCTCGAATTGCTCGGGCTCGAGGAGAGCGGGCTCGACCGGATCATCACCGCCGGGCACCGACTGCTGGGGTTGCAGACCTATTTCACCGTCGGTCCGAAGGAGGCGCGGGCCTGGACGATCCCGGAGGGGGCGACCGCGCCGCAGGCAGCCGGGGTGATTCACGGGGATTTCGAGCGGGGCTTCATCCGGGCAGAGACCATTGCCTACGACGATTTCGTCAGCCTCGGCGGCGAGCAGCCGGCGAAGGATGCAGGCAGGATGCGGGCCGAGGGCAAGACCTACCTCGTGCGTGACGGGGACGTGCTGCACTTCCTGTTCAATACCTGAGCGGGCGGGCCGCAGTGCGCTCGTGTATGCGCAACGTAAAAGATTGTCTAAGGCCGTGATTCCGTTTTTTGTGTGCCGAGCGGTTTTCGGGCGCATGGTGTCGGAATAGGCGGCCTTTGCCGCCGGATCGTGCGCGTGGTGCGCGCAAGGTTTCTTGCTGGCGCGCGCGTGGTCGCGCGCACTGACTGCTCTCCAGGTCAGCAAACCTGTATGAGACCGCGGTTGCCCTTCAGGGGATGGGACCGGGCATTTGGCCGACATGGGGTGGCGTGATACGGATGTCTGGCCGAGTCCCGCACGCCTTTCGCGGGATCAATGCGGGGGGAGATATCCATGCTTCAGAAACATGCCGTGTTGCGCTGCTATTCGCTGCTCACCCGGTCGGCCGAGCCTGCGCCTTCGGCGCGGTTTCGCGGGGATGCGCCTCCGGAGCCCGAGGTGGAGATCGGCGAGATGAATTCGGCGGAGGCGGCGGATCTGGCGCGCGATCCGGACGTGATGGCGATGGCTCCGGTAATGCCGATCACGCTGATCGCACCCTTCGCGGAGCCGGAGGGGCAGGCGGCGACGACGGCCTGGGGCATCTCGGCGGTGGGCGCGGATGCGACGCCATTCTCCGGAGCGGGCACGAAGGTGGCGGTGCTCGATACCGGGATCGATGCGGGCCATCCGGCCTTTGCCGGGATGACGCTGACCGCGCGCGACTTCACCGGAACCGGCGCCGGGGATGGCAACGGGCACGGCACCCATTGCGCCGGCACGGTGTTCGGGCGTGACGTGGACGGCACCCGGATCGGCGTGGCCCGCGGGGTGACCGAGGCGCTGATCGGCAAGGTACTCGGGGATGATGGCGGCGGCTCGTCGGAAATGATCTTCTCGGCGATCTCCTGGGCGGCGGAGCAGGGCGCCGAGGTGATCTCGATGTCGCTCGGCTTCGACTTTCCGGGCATGGTCGCCCGGCTGGTCGCCGAGGGCTGGCCGGCGGACCTCGCGACCTCGGCAGCGCTGGAGAGCTATCGCGGCAATCTGCGCATGTTCGACGCGCTGATGGACGTGATCCGTGCGCGGGCGGCCTTCGGAGCGGGAACCCTGGTGATCGCTGCGGCCGGCAACGAGAGCCGGCGCGGCGAGAACCCGGATTTCGAGATCGCTGCGAGCCTGCCGGCCGCGGCGCGCGGGGTGATTTCGGTCGCGGCGGCCGGGCAGGATCCGCAGGGCTGGCGGATCGCGGATTTCTCCAACACGCTCGCGACGATGACCGGGCCCGGGGTGAATGTGCTGTCGGCGCAATCGGGCGGCGGTCTCAAGGCGCTGCGCGGGACCTCGATGGCCTGTCCGCATGTCGCCGGGGTCGCGGCCCTGCTCTGGCAGGAGGTACGCGGCGCCGAGGTGCCGCGCACCGCCGCGACCGTCGAGGCCCGGCTTCGGGCGCGGGCCCGGCCGGTGGGCTTCGTGCCCGGCACACAGGTGCCGGATCGGGGTCTGGGGATGGTGAGTGTCGGCCTGCCGTCCGGGACGCTCACCTCGTGAGGCTCAGAGCGTGCCGGTGGCGATGATTTCGAGCAGTGCCTCGAGCACGGCGTGGGCGGCGACCGATGCGAGGATCATGCCCATCACCCGGCTGATGATCGCGGCCCCCGCATGGCCGATCAGCCGGATGATCGGGTCGGCCAGCCGCATCAGCACATAGGCGACCAGGATGACCGAAAACATGACCATCGCGGTGACGCCCTGCTCGGCGATGGTGAAGGTGCTGTTGTCGGTCAGGAGCACGATCGCGAGCATCGCGCCGGGCGAGGCGAGCGAGGGTACCGCGAGCGGGAAGATGCCCGGACTCGGCGGACCCCCGGCGACGGAATCGGCCTCGACGTCGCGAATGTCGGTCTCGTTCTTCGACTCGCCGAAGATCATCGTGAGCGCGAAGAGGAAGAGCACGATGCCGCCCGCGACCTGGAAGGACAGCAATCCGATGCCGAGCGCGTTGATGAGAAGCTGGCCGAAGACGAGGAAGAACAGCAGCACGCCGGCGCTGACGAGGGCCGCCTGGAGCGCGGTGGATCGTCGCGCCGCCGCGCTCATGCCGGCGGTCACGGCGATGAACACGGGAACCGAGCCGATCGGGTCGATGACCACCCATAGCGTGACGAACTGCTCGAGCAGGTTTTCCATCGGGCGTCCTCGTGATCGGGGTCAGGTGCGCGCGAGACCCTTCGCGGCGAAGTAATCCGCCATGATGCGGGTGTAGATCGATTTGAGTTGGTGGATATGGGCGACGTCAACGCGCTCGTCGGTCTGGTGCATGGTGGTGCCGACCAGTCCGACTTCGACCACCGGGCAGTGATCCTTGATGAAGCGGGCATCCGAGGTGCCGCCGGTGGTCGAGAGGGCCGGGCGGGTGCCGGTCTCGGCTTCCACCGCCGCCGCGACGAGGTCGATGAAGGGGCCGGGTTCGGTGACGAAGCTGTCGCCGGTCGCGTCGAAGCGGGCGGCGATGCCGATGCCGGTTTCGGTGGCGACGCGGTCGGCTTCCTCTTCGATCCACTCCATCAGGGCGGCCGGAGTATGGGCGTCGTTGAAGCGGATGTTGACCGTGGCGCGCACCTCGGCGGGGATCACGTTGGTGGCGGTGTTGCCGGTGTCGACGGTGGTGATCGCGAGCGTCGAGGGGTCGAAATGGTCGGTGCCGCTGTCGAGTTTGCGGGCGCCGAGCCGCTCGAGCAGGCGGATGAGGGCCGGGATCGGGTTGCGGGCGCGGTCGGGATAGGCGGAGTGACCCTGCACGCCGTAGGCGCGCAGCCGGGCGGTCAGGGAGCCGCGGCGGCCGATCTTGATCATTTCGCCCATATGGTTGGGGCAGGTGGGCTCGCCGACGATGCAGTGATCCATGCCCTCGCCTGCGTCCTTCATCCAATCGAGGATCGCACGGGTGCCGTCGCGGCCCTCGTCCTCCTCGTCGCCGGTGATCGCGATCACGATGCTGCCGGCTTCGGGCGGGGTTTCGGCCACGAAGTCGATGGCGGCAGCCACGAAGGCGGCGACGCCGGATTTCATGTCGGCAGCACCCCGGCCGTACATCACGCCGCGCTCCACGACCGGGTCGAACGGATCGTGGCGCCAGGCGGCGGGATCACCCGGCGGCACCACATCCGTATGGCCGTTGAAGCCGAGCACCGGGCCGCTGTCGCCCCAGCGGGCCCAGAGGTTCGAGATCGCGCCGCGGTCGGGGCGCTCGATGCGGAATCCCGCAGCTTCGAGCCGGTCGGCCAGCAGGATGATTGCGCCGGCTTCGTCCGGGGTCACGGACGGGCAGCGGATCAGGTCGGCGGTCAGCGCGGCCGGGTCGGTCATGGGGCAATCCTCCTCGCGAGCCGGACGTTAGCCGCAACCCGGCGGGCGGTGCAATGGCGGGGGGCCGGTTCAGGCGGTCGGACGGCGTTTGGGGCGGCTCGCGCGGATCACCTTGTAGGCGCGGTCCTCGACGAGGATCTCCCACTGGCCGAAGGCGGCCTCGAGCCGCTGCTCGTAGGGCAGCTGGCGGTTGGCGACCATCATGAAGCGGCCGGCAGGTTTGAGGAGGCGGGCCGCGGCGGCGATGAAGGCGGCGCCCAGGGCCGGTTCGGCGGCGCGGCCCTGGTGGAACGGCGGATTCGCGATGATCGTGTCGAAGGGCGGCATGCGCGGGCCGAGTGCGGTCACGTCGCTCCAGTGGAACGCGGCTCGCGGGTCGGTGACGTTGATCCGGGCGGCGTCGAGGGCGCGGGCCTCGGCCTCGAAGAGGTCGATGCTGGTGATCTTCGGGCAGACCTCGAGGGCCGCCTGTGCGAGCCATCCCCAGCCGGCGCCGAAATCGGCGACGCGACCATGGAGATGGCCGTCGAAGGTGCTGGCCAGAAGGCGGCTGCCGGGATCAACGTGATCGGGCGAGAACATGCCGGGCGCGGTGGCGAATCCGTCGGCATTGGGGCGGAGACGGGCGGCCTCGGTCCAGTCGGTGACGGTCTCGGGCAGGATGGCGGGGCGGTCGAGCCAGGCGACGCGGCCATGCGCCTTGACGTAGGTGTCGGTCACGGGGAGCGTGCGGCCGACCAGCTTCACGAGGCTGTCGACGCCGTCGGTCTTGGCGCCGTTGATGGCGAGGGTGCCGCCCGGGGCGAGCATGTGGAGGGCGCGGGCGACGTTGCCGAGGTTCTCGGCACGGTTGCGTGTGAGGTTCACGACGACGAGGGCGGCGTCGGTGATGTCGAGGCTCGGCGTGACGTCATGGCCCGCGGCGTCGAGGGCATCGTGAAGCGGCCGGAAGCTCTGCTCGCAGCGCAGCCGATCGCGGGGGACCGCGTCGAGGAATCGCGAAGGTTCGGCGCGCAGCACCGCCACGGGACCCGAATCGGGCAGCGGCAGCGCCTGCGCGTCGAGCGCGGCGTGGAGGCGGTCGGAGTGGGACATTTTGCCACCTTCGGGCCGGCCGAACGGGGCGGGCCTATTCCTTTTCCATGGTGCATTGCAGCGGGTGCTGGTTGCGGCGGGCGTAATCCATCACCTGCGTGACCTTGGTCTCGGCGATCTCGAAGGAGAACACCCCCACGACGGCGAGGCCCTTGCGGTGGACCGTCATCATGATGTCGACGGCCTGGGCGTGGTTGATGCCGAAGAACCGCTCGAGCACGTGCACGACGAACTCCATGGGAGTGTAGTCGTCATTCAGAAGCATGACCTTGTAGAGCGGCGGACGCTGGGTCTTGGACCGCGTCTTGGTGAGGACGCCGCTCTCTCCGTCCGGTGTGTTCTGGTCCGACGCTGTCATCGCGGGCCCTGTTTCCGATCATCCGTTTCACGCGACACGCTTTATATATTCGCCGGGCCGCAATAGGGAAGGGGCCGGTCGCTGGGTTTCCCCGATCGGGCCGGTGTGGCGGGCCTTCAGTCATGAAAAAACCCGGCGACCTGGGGTCGCCGGGCAGGTATTCGCTACTCGCACTGGGCGGACGGTCGAGGGAGGACGACCGGCCGCGTCAGCGTACAAATCAGGCGACGGTGAGCGTCTTCATCTTTTCGGTCGCGGCGGTCACACGCTCGCCGAGCGGCGCGGTGACGTCCTTGGCGGCTGCGACGAAGATCTCGTTCATCTTGGTGGTCTGGCCGACCCAGCCTTCAAAGGCGGACTGCGCGAAGGCGGTCTGCTTCTCGAAGAGTTCGGTCATCGTCTTGGCGGAAGCCAGATCCTGTGCGGCAGCGACCGAATCCTCGAACGACTTCTTGGTGAAGGCGCTGATTTCCGAGCTGATGCCTTCGGCGGCCTTGGCGGCGATTTCGGACGATTTCGTGATCGCGTCCATGTTTTCCTGGCCCATGGCGGTCAGGCTCTCGAAGCTCTTCGAGAACTTCTCGAACTGCTCGGACACGTTCTTCTGGGTGTCGGCGACGAGGGTCTCGACCTTGGCGGTGACGTCGGCAGTGATGTCCTGCACGGTGGCTTCGGTCTTGGCGGCGGCGGTGCGGGTGGTGGCCATTGGTTCTCTCCGTTACTGGCGTCTCTGGGATCTCAGATAGGAAAAATGCTGCACTGCGTCAAGACCTGCGCCGCAGTGCAGCAAAAAAAATTTATGGGCCCTTGGTTTGCAGGGATCCGGCGAGGCCAGAAATCTATTTGCGTCCGCGAGTTGCCATGCTAGGTTTACTCAAAATAAAGCTTTCGCCGTGTAGCGTGAGCTGTTCCGAGGCATGGCGCCGATGCGCCGGAGGCAGTGATGTTCCAGACCCAGATTCGCGGGCTGACGCTCGCATTCCTGTTCGTGTTTCTGGCGGCGGCTGCTCAAGCAGCGCCCTACGCCGCCTACGTGATGGATGCGCGCACCGGCAAGGTGATCCATTCGACGAACGCCGACACCAAGCTGCACCCCGCCTCTCTGACCAAGATGATGACGCTCTACATCGTGTTCGACGAAGTGCGTCGCGGTCGGATGTCGCTCGATCAGAAGGTCCGGATTTCAAGCCATGCCGCCAGCGAGCCGCCCTCGAAACTCGGGCTGCGGTCCGGCCAGACCATCGAGTTGCGCTACCTGATCCGCGCCGCCGCGATCAAGTCCGCAAACGATGCCGCGACGGCGCTCGGTGAAGCGGTCTCGGGCTCGGAAGAGGCCTTCGCGCAGACGCATGAACGCCTATGCCCGCGCCATGGGCATGCGCAACACGAACTTCCGCAATGCCCACGGCCTCACCGAATCCGGGCACATGTCGACGGCCCACGACATGGCGATCCTCGGGCGCCGGATCGTCTACGACTTCCCGCAGTACTACAATCTCTTCAGCCGCAACTCGACCTCGGCGGGCATCGCCACAGTGCGCAACACCAACCGTCGCCTGCTCGACGCCTATCAGGGTGCTGACGGGATCAAGACCGGATACACCAAGGCGGCCGGCTTCAATCTCGTCTCGTCGGCCAAGCGGGGCGACAAGCGGGTGATCGTGTCGATGTTCGGCGGCAAGTCGAGTGCCTCGCGCAACGCCGAGGTTGCCCGGTTGATGGATCTCGGCTTCGACCGCATGCCGCGCCGTGCCAATGTCATTCCGCCGCCTCCGCTCAATGCCAGCGAACCGGCGGTCGCCATCGCGCGGGCCGAACCCGTCGAAGCCGCTGAACCGGTGCGCGGCTCTGTGGCGGGCGTCGTGACCGCCCCCCGGGTCATCACCCTGTCCCGAGCGGATCGCCCGATGCCGCGTTCGGTGGGCCTGATGGTCACGGCCTCGCGCAACAGCGACGCGATCGCCGCGGCGGTCGCCGAGGTGAATGCCGAACTGGAAGCCGCAGCGCCCTCGCCTCGCGTGCTCACGCTCGGCGCTCTGATCGGCCGGCCCGCACCGCGTCCGGGCAATGATGGGCCGGTCGCGGCAGCGGCGCCGACCGTCCAGTCGGCGTCGACCTTCGCTTCCGCACCTGCTCCCGAAGTACCGCCGGCCCGCACCGAGGCGCTCAACATCTCGCTTGCACAGACCGCCCAGGCCGGCACCACCGGCAGCAGCGACTGGGGGGTCCAGATCGGATCGTTCCGCGCCAAGGGCGATGCGGAACGACAACTCCTGACCACTGCCCTGCGCGACGTGCCCCAGCTCAGCGGTGGGCTGCGGCGGATCGAATCGGCCAAGGTCGATGGCGTGACGGTTTACCGCGCGCAGTTCGTCGGGCTCAGCCAGTCCAGTGCGATGGCTGTCTGCGAGACGCTTGAACGCGATCAGGCTCCGTGCCTCCCTCTGGCCCCGGGCACCTGAGCCGTCAGGCGGCGACCGGCACCGTCGGCAGGTCGAGGGCCCGGACGAGATCACGCACTTCCTGACGGGCGGCGATGTTCGACATCGTCATGGCCGCCGGATCCTCGCCGCGCAGGTCGAGGAGCGTCAGGCCCGACAGGAACAACTCCCGGAAGATCACCCGCTCGGAAAAGCCCGGTACCAGCCGGAAGCCGATCCGTTTGGCGAGATCCTCGAGGGCGGTGCCGACCCGGCGCTTGTTGCGGGCGTCGAAGGTGGCCATCCGGTTGCGCAGGACCACCCAGTCCATTGGCGGAAGCCCTTCGGCGGCGCGGCTCTGGCGGGCCTTCCAGACCATCTCGGAATAGACCGACGGCCCGTGGATGCGTCCGTCCGAGGGATCGAGCCGGGCCAGCATGTCGAAATCGACAAGGCTGTCGTTCATCGGCGTGATCAGCGTGTCGGCCCGGGCGTGGGCGAGCCGCGAGAAAGTGCTGTAGGAGCCCGGGCAGTCGATGACGATATGACTGCAGGTCGCGCTAAGGTTGTCTATCGCCGCCTCGAAGGCAGCGCGATCCTCGGCCTCGGCATCGGCGCGGCTGTCGGCTTCGCTGGCGGCAAGGTCGATCCGGTGCGGCATCGGCAGCTTGATGGAATGCCGCTCGGTGTAGCCCGCGCGGTTGTCGAGATAGCGAAACAGGCTCTTCTGGCGCAGGTCGAGATCGAGCGCGCCGACGTCGTGGCCGCCCCGCACGAGGGCCGTGATCAGGTGCATGGCGGTGGTCGACTTGCCCGAGCCGCCCTTCTCGTTGCCCATCACGATGATCCGCGCCATGGACCCTCTCCCGCAAACAAAATGGCGTGGCCCTCTCGGACCACGCCACCAGATTTAGACGACGGATTTGATTCGCGGAAGGCTCAGAAGCCGAGGCCTTCGTATTTCTTCTTGAATTTCGACACGCGGCCGCCGGTATCGAGCAGGCGGGACGTGCCGCCGGTCCACGCCGGATGCACCGAGGGGTCGATCTCGAGGGTCAGCGTGTCGCCTTCCGAACCGTAGGTCGAGCGCGACATGTAGGTCGTGCCGTCGGTGAGCTTGATCTCGATGGTGTGGTAATCGGGATGGATGTCTTTTTTCATCGCTCTGCTCCTCAGGCCTCCGCCCCGGCGTCGGCCTTGGGCTTGTAGTTGGTCTTTTCAATGATGCGGGCCGATTTGCCGCGACGCTCGCGAAGGTAGTAGAGCTTGGCGCGGCGGACCTTGCCGCGGCGCACGACTGTGATGCCGTCGATGTTGGGCGAATGGAGCGGGAAGACGCGCTCGACGCCCTCGCCGAACGAGATCTTGCGCACCGTGAAGCTCGCGGCGATGCCGTGGCCGTTGTTGCGGGCGATGCACACGCCTTCGTAGGCCTGCACGCGGGTGCGAGTGCCCTCGGTGACCTTGTAGCCGACGCGCACGGTGTCGCCGGGCTTGAAGTCGGGGATGTCCTTGGCGAGGCTGGCGATCTGCTCGGCCTCGATTTCAGCGATGAGGTTCATCGTCGGTGTCCTTTGGTTCGCTCGCCTTGCCGGCGATGATCTGTGCGTCCGAGAGCTCTGCGTCTCCTGCCGGGGTCTGCTGTGCGGGGTCGGCTCCCTGCCGCTCCGCCCAGGCCCGCCAGAGATCGGGACGTCGTTCCTTCGTCAGCCTCTCCGACCGATCCTGTCGCCATTCGGCGATCCGTCCGTGATGTCCCGAAAGGAGAACCTCGGGGATCGCGTGACCTTCCCAATCGGTCGGGCGGGTGTAGTGCGGGTGCTCCAGAAGGCCTTGAGAGAACGATTCTTCCACAGCCGAGCCCGGATTCCCGAGAACGCGCGGTATAAGGCGAACCGTGGCGTCTATCAAGGCCATAGCGGCGATTTCGCCGCCGGTCATCACGAAATCCCCCAGCGAGACCTCCGCGATGTTCCGGGTCTCGATCACCCGCTCGTCGAGGCCCTCGAAGCGGCCGCAGAAGAGGGTGAGACCGGCCGCACCGGCAAAGCGGCGGGCCATGGCCTGATCGAAGCGGCGGCCGCGCGGCGAAAGGTAGATCACCGGCCAATCGGCGCGCGGATGTCCGCTCTCGGCGGCATCGAGCGCGGCGGCGGAGACATCCGGGCGAAGGACCATGCCCGGGCCGCCGCCGGCAGGGGTGTCGTCGACGCTGCGATGGCGGTCGGTGGCGAAGTCGCGGATATGGACGGTCTCGAGTCGCCACAGGTCATCGGCGAGGGCGCGGCCGGTGAGGGAGGCGCCCAGCGGGCCCGGGAAGACCTCCGGGAAGAGGGTGAGGATGCGTGCGGTCCAGGGAATGGTCATGACCGGTCCGGGGGTGTGCGCAACGTGAGACACAAGTCAAGTTTTTGATATTGTTCAGGTAAAATCGCAGGTATGCCTGTGTGTGCATCCTGAGCGTCCCGCGGGTGCAGGCCATTGGCCGCACGGCCTTTCGCGCTGCAGGTGGTCACGTCTCCGGGCCGTCTTCGCGGGCTTCGGTCTCGCCCGGGGGATCGACGACGAGGCGGCCGCCGGTGATGTCGACAGTGGGCACGGCGGTGCGGGTGAAGGGCAGGAGCAGATCCGGCCGGCCTGGGCAGGCGATCTCGAGGATGGCGCCCGCTCCGTGGTCGAGCACCGTGCGGACGGTGCCGAGGTCGGCGCCCCCGGTATCGACGACCGCGAGACCGATCAGGTCGGCGTGATAGAACTCGTCATCGCCGGGATCGGGCAGGCGGTCGCGCGGGACGTAGAGCCGGATGCCCTTCAGCGCCTCGGCGGCCTCGCGGGTGTTGACGCCGGAGAGCCGCGCGGCGAAGGCGCCGTTGAGCGGCTTGACGATGCGGACGGAAAAGCTGCGACCGTCCTCGGTCAGAAGCGGCCCGTATTCGGCGATGGCGCCGGGATCGGTGCAGAAGCTCTTCAAGCGCACCTCGCCCCGCACCCCGAAGGCGCCGGCGAGCGCGCCGACGCAGGTCAGCCGCTTGTCGGGCGCCGGGCTCATGGCCGGGCGCCCGCAAGAGGGCGGATTGCATCGGGGCGGCGCATCGCCGGGGTCGTGCCGGGCCTTACTCGGCCGCGGCATCCTCGACCGGCGTTTCCGCGGGCGCCTCGGCCGGTGCGGCGGCAGCTTCGGCGGCCTTGGCTGCCTTGTCGGCTTTCTGCGCGGCGCGTTCCTTGGCGTTCTTGCCCGGTTCGGCCTTCTTGGCGTTGGCGCGGGTCTTCTTCTCGATCACGCCGGCGGATTCGAGGAAGCGGCTCACGCGGTCGGTCGGCTGGGCGCCGTTGCCGAGCCAGTACTGCACGCGCTCGACGTCCATCTTCACACGGCCCTCGTCGCCCTTGGGCAGAAGCGGATCGTAGGTGCCGAGCTTCTCGATGAAGCGGCCGTCGCGGGCCATGCGGCTGTCGGCGGCGACGATCGAGTAGTGGGGCCGTTTCTTGGACCCGCCGCGGGCGAGCCGGATTTTCATGGGCATGTCAGAGTCTCCTGTTCATGAACCTGTGATGGGCGATTGCCCGTTTTCGAGATGTCTCTCGTGATGCCTGATGACTTCCGAGATGATGAAGGTCAGGAATTTGCGTGCGAAGTCCGGATCGAGATCGGCGTCGGCCGCCAGTTTCTCGAGCCGTTCGATCTGTCTGGCCTCGCGGGCCGGATCGGAGGCGGGCAGATCGTGGGCCGCCTTGAGCGCCCCGACGGACTGGGTGTGCCGGAACCGTTCGGCCAGCGTGTAGACGAGGATCGCATCGAGCCGATCGATGCTCTCGCGATGGTCGCGCAGCAGGTCGGCGGCGCGGCGAATGGCGTCGGCATCGCTCATTGCAGCGCCTCCGGAGCTGGATGGCGAAAGACGAGGTCCTCGGGATGCACCCGCGCCGCATCTCGATCCTCGACCGCGCCGAGACGGCGGGCGAGGCGGATCGAGCGGTCATTGGCGGGATCGATATAGCTCACAAGGGTGGGCCAGCCGAGATCGGCATAGACCCAGTGCCGCACCGCGATGGCGGCCTCACAAGCGTAGCCGTTGCCCTCTTCGCCGGCGCTCCAGAGCGTCCAGCCGAGCTCCCTTTCCGGCCAGCCTTCGGGAAAATGCGCACCGACGATGCCGAGCGGGGTGTCCGATTGCTTCGGGGTCACGACGAACCAGCCGAAGCCGCGCAGGGTCCAGTGACCGACCATGTGCGCGAAGGAGCGCCAGGCTTCGGCGCGGTCCTGAACCCCGCCGGCCATCTGCGCACGCGGCCCGGCCTTGAACGCCGCCCATGCCTCGAAGTCCTGCGCGCCGGGCGGGCGCAGGATCAGGCGGTCGGTCTCGAGGCGGGGGGCCTGGCTCATTTCTTCTTTCCGAAGCCCCCGAGGCCGGGTGGCAGGGCCATGCCCGGGGGAAGTGCCGCACCCGGGCCGCCGGCGCCGGGCATGCCGCCCGGCGGCATGGCGCCGCCCTTGCCGAGCAGGCCGCCCAGGCCCCCGCGCATCAGGCCCTTCATGCCCTTGCCGCCCATCTTCTTCATCACGTCGGCCATCTGCCGGTGCATCTTCAGGAGCCGGTTCAGATCGGGCACGTCGAGGCCGGCGCCGGCGGCGATGCGTTTCTTGCGGCTGGCCTGCAGCAGGGCCGGGTTGCGGCGCTCGGTCTTGGTCATCGAATCGATCAGGGCGATCTGGCGACGCAGCATCTTGTCGTCGATGCCGGCCCCTTCCATCTGCTTGGACATCTTTCCCATGCCCGGCATCATCCCCATGATGCCCTGCATGCCGCCCATCTTCTGCATCTGCTCGAGCTGGTTCTTCAGGTCGTTCATGTTGAACTGACCCTTCTGGAACCGCTTCATCATCCGTTCGGCGGCTTCGCGCTCGACGGTTTCCTGGGCCTTCTCGACCAGGCTGACGATGTCGCCCATGCCGAGGATGCGCCCGGCGATCCGCTCGGGGTGGAATTCCTCGAGCGCGTCCATCTTCTCGCCGAGGCCGACGAACTTGATCGGCTTGCCGGTGACCGCGCGCATCGAGAGCGCGGCCCCGCCGCGGCCGTCGCCATCCATCCGGGTCAGCACGACGCCGCTGATGCCGATGCGGCCGTCGAAGTTCTCGGCGGTGGAGACCGCGTCCTGACCGGTGAGGCCGTCGACCACCAGAAGCGTCTCGTGCGGCTTGGTCGCGTCGCGCACGGCAGAGACTTCATTCATCAGCTCATCGTCGATCGAGAGCCGGCCGGCGGTGTCGAGCATGACCACGTCGTAGCCGCCGAGCGATGCCTGCTGCTTGGCGCGCTTGGCGATGGCGACGGCGTCCTGACCCGGCACGATCGGCAGGGTGTCGACGCCGACCTGCCGGCCGAGCACGGCGAGCTGCTCCATCGCCGCGGGCCGTCGGGTGTCGAGCGAGGCCATCAGCACGCGCTTGCCCTCGCGGTCCTTGAGGCGCTTCGCGAGCTTGGCGGTGGTGGTGGTCTTGCCCGAGCCCTGGAGGCCGACCATCAGGATCGGCGCGGGCGGGCTGTCGATCCGCAGATGCGCGGCTCCGTCGGGCGTGTCGCCCGCGAGCATCGCGATCAGGGCGTCGTGGACGATCTTGACGACCTGCTGGCCGGGGGTGACCGATTTGGTGACCGACTGGCCCTTTGCCTTTTCGGCGACGGTCGAAATGAAATCTCGGGCGACCGGGAGCGAGACGTCGGCCTCGAGCAGCGCCACGCGGACCTCGCGCAGCGCCGTGGAGATGTCCTCGTCGCTCAGCGCGCCCTGCTTGGTGAGCTTGCCGAAGACGCCGGAGAGCCGGTCGGACAGGTTCTCGAACATGGGCCGATCCTCCGGACGGGCGCGCGCCGTCATGGGCCCGCGAAAACGACAAATACGCCGGTGGGCGCAACGCGCTGACCGGCGGCGATCCCCGCGATCGGCGGGGACCGGAGACATATTCATCTCCGGAACGGTGCTGCGCATACCGCAGGCCGGCGATCCGGTCAAGGCGCCTGCGGGCCACTTGCCGGGCGGGATGGCATCGGGCAAAGAGCGAACATGATATTCGATGGCGGAGGCGACGGATGGTCGTGCAACTGACGCGCCGGTTCTGGAACTCGCTCTCCGGGATCGGCCTGCTTCTCGGGGCGCTCTTGTTCGCGGCCTCGCTGACGCCGTCGCTGATCCCGCGCGGCTATATGCTTCAGGGGCTTCTGGGCGGTGTGGCCTTCGCGACCGGCTACGGGCTGGCCGTCGCGGGAAATGCCCTGTGGAGCTATCTCGAACTTCCCAAGCTGCGCGGTCGTGCGGAGCAGGTCGCACTCTGGGTCGCGATCGGGCTGTCGGGGGCGATCGTCCTCGTTTTCCTTTCGCGCACTACCGATTGGCAAAACGACATCCGTGCGCGGATGGGCATGGAATTGGTGAGCGATGCGCAGCCGCTGACGATCGGGCTGATCGCGGTGGTGGTGGCGTTGGCGCTGCTGCTGCTCGCACGGCTTATCGGCATCCTGGTGCGGACCGGCGCGCGCTGGCTCGGGGGGATGATGCCGCGGCGCTATATCCGGGCGATCGGCGGGGTGCTGGCGGTGCTGCTGATCGTCGCCTTCGCCAACGGGGTGATCCTGCGTGAGGCGATCCGGGCGGCGGATGCTTCCTTCGGGGCGCTCGACGCGCTGATCGAACCGGACACCCCGCAGCCGACCGATCCGATGCGGACCGGAAGTTCCGCCTCGCTGATCCCCTGGGAGGATCTCGGGCGGCGCGGGCGGGAATTCGTGGCCGGGGCGACTCCGGTGGAGGAGATCGCGGCCCAAGCAGGCGGCGCGGTGATGGAGCCGATCCGCGTGTTTGCCGGGCTCACCTCGGCGGAGACGCCGGAGGAGCGGGCGGAGCTCGCCTTGCAGGAGCTGATCCGGATCGGCGGGTTCGAGCGCTCGACGCTGATCGTGGCGACGCCGACCGGCACCGGCTGGATGGATCCCGCGGCGATGGTGCCGCTCGAGATCCTTCATCGGGGCGATGTGGCCACGGTGGCGGTGCAGTACTCCTATCTCTCGAGCTGGATCTCGCTTCTGCTGGAGCCGGGATACGGCGTGGCCGGCGCGCGGGCGACCTTCGATGCGGTCTATGGCTACTGGAGGACATTGCCGGTGGAGACGCGTCCGCGGCTCTATCTCTACGGGCTGAGCCTCGGGGCGGACAGCTCGGACCAGTCCTTCAACCTCTTGGACATCGTCAGCGATCCCTTCGACGGCGCGCTCTGGGTCGGCCCGCCCTATTCGACGCCGATGTGGCGGCAGGTGACGGCGGGGCGCAATCCCGGATCACAGCAGATCGCGCCGGTGATCGGTGACAGTTCGGTGGTGCGCTTCGCGACCCAGTACGTTTCGCCGGACATTGACCCGGCGCCGAGTGGGGCGGGCTGAGGTTCGTCTACCTGCAATACGCGTCGGATCCGATCGTGCGCTTCGAGATGGATTCCTGGCGCTGGCCGCCGGACTGGATGGGCGAGCCCCGCGCGCCGGACGTCACCCCGGAGATGCGGTGGTATCCGCTGATCACCTTCTTCCAGCTGATCTTCGACAACATGATCGCGCTCGCCGTTCCCATGGGCTACGGCCATCTCTATGCCCCGGAGCATCACGTGGAGGCCTGGGTGCAGGTCACCGAGCCGGAGGGCTGGACCGACGCGGAACTGCAGGCTCTCACGGCGCGGCTGGCGGTGCGCGAGGACTGAGCCGCGCGCCGCGCTCTTGCGTCACTCGTCCCTGACGGGGCTGTTTCTGCGTCCGAGCAGGATGACGGCGACGGCGAGGATCAGGATCGCGGCGGCCTCGTAGAGGATGTTGAGCGGATCCATGTCCTTGCCCTGAAGGACGATCAGTCGCGCGAGCGCCGTGATGGCGATGAAGATGGGGTAGATCACGACGATCCGGCGGCTTGCGTAGAACACCGCGACCATGCCGATCACCTCGGCATAGAGAAACATCAGCAGGATGTCCGCGAGCGAGACGTCGCGCTTCTCGGCGATGCGCCAGAGTTCGAGGCCCACTGCAAGCACGGTCAGGATACCGACCACCACGAGAATCGTCCGCTCGACGAATTTGAGCGCGGTCAGTGTCGTGTCGTCGGCTGCAGGCCGTCGGTCCTGATCCTCGACCATCGCTGTCCCCCTTCCGCGCAGAAGATAGAACGGCGCGGGCCGCCGCAAAGGGACCGACTTGGCAAGGCGCGACGACGGGTGCTAGACGCTCGGCCATGACCGAGATCGTCATTGCCGCCCTCTACAGGTTCACGCCGTTTGCCGACCCGGCCGCGCTGAAGGCGCCGCTGGCATCGCTCTGTTGCACGCAGGGCGTGAAGGGCTCGATCCTGCTGGCGGCCGAGGGAATCAACGGCACCATCGCCGGGTCGCGGGACGGCATCGACGCGGTGCTGGCGCATCTGCGCGGCCTGCCCGGATGTGCCGGGCTCACGGCGAAGGAGAGCCGGGCCGAGGCGATGCCGTTCAACCGCCTGAAGGTGCGCCTCAAGCGCGAGATCGTCACGCTGGGGCAGCCACAGGCCGATCCGAGAGAGGCGGTCGGCACCTATGTCGCGCCGCGCGACTGGAACGCGCTGATCCGCTCGAACGAGGTGGTGGTGATCGACACCCGCAACGCCTACGAGACCGCGATCGGCAGTTTCGTCGGCGCCCTCGATCCCGGCACGGATGCCTTCAGCGACTTTCCGGCCTGGTGGCAGGCGAACCGCGCGCGCTTCGAGGGACGGCCGGTGGCGATGTTCTGCACCGGCGGCATCCGCTGCGAGAAGGCGTCGAGCTATCTCCTGTCCGAAGGGGTCGAACAGGTGTTCCACCTCGAAGGCGGCATCCTGAAATATCTCGAGGAGATGCCCGAGGCGGAGAGCCTCTGGCGCGGCGAATGCTACGTCTTCGATCATCGCGTTTCGGTTGGCCACGGTTTGGTGCCGGGCAGCTACGGCCTCTGCCATGCCTGTGGCCGGCCGGTCTCGGAAGCCGACCGGGCGCATCCGCATCACGAGGCCGGGGTGTCCTGTCCCGCCTGCATCGGCGAATACGACGCCGCCGACCGCGCGCGCTTCCGCGAGCGGCAGCGGCAGAGCCTGCTGGCGCGGGACCGCGCTGGCTGAGGCTCAGGCCGCTTTGGCGCGTGCCTGCATTTCGGCAGCCACATGCTCGTATCCCGAGCGCCAGGCGTCCCGCAATTCCTCGGTGAACTCTCGCCCGAGCGACTCGCCCAGGGTCACGAGAAGGGCCGATCCCATCGGTGCGTAGTGCTCCGGGCGAACGCCGACCGTGGCGTGGGACTGCGCGAGCTCGTCGAGTTCAGCGTCGAAGGCCTCGGGATCGTCGAGCAGATCGACGAGCGTGAGCAGCGTCGACATGTACTTCATGCCCTGTCCCGCGAGATCCTCGCGGAACAGCGGCCGGGTTTCGGGGGCGATGCTGAACAGGTTGGTGTAGAAGTCGAGCGAGGCGGGTTCGAACCGCTCGCGGATCACCGGAACGCTGTCCTTGAGCAGTTTGATCTGGGTGGGCGTCGGGGCCATGATCATCTTCCTCGGCTTGCAAGGTCGAGAGGCCAGACAAGCATGACCGGCGCGCCGCGACCTTGATCTGGCGCAAGGCAGCGCGACGCCGGCCTTGTCACCTCCTGCGGGACTGATAGGGAATGGGCAGGAGGAGTGCGTGATGACCGAAAAGCTCTTTCGCGACGATGCGCAGGCCATGAGTTGCACCGCGACGGTCACGTCGAGCGGGCCGGAGGGCTTCGAGACCGACCGGACGGTTTTCTACGCGATGTCCGGCGGTCAGGCGGGCGATACCGGCCGGGCGGTCCGAGCCGATGGCGCGGCGGTCGAGATCATCGATACCGTGCACCCCGAACGCGACCGGGACCGCATCCTGCACCGCATTCCGCAGGGGGCGACGCCACCGGCCACGGGCGAGACGGTCCGGCTCGAGATCGATGCCGACCGCCGCCACCGGCTGATGCGAATGCATACCGCGCTGCATCTTCTGTCGGTGGTGATGCCCTTCGGGGTCACCGGCGGGGCGATCACACCGGAGAAGGGGCGTCTCGATTTCGACATGCCCGAGCCCCCCGGAGATGTGGCCGCATTCGAGACGGCGCTGAACGCACTGGTGGCCCGCGACCTCGCCGTGACTGCCGAGTGGATCACCGATGCCGAGCTCGACGCCCGGCCCGAGATGGTGAAGACCATGGCCGTCCAGCCGCCCAGGGGCGAGGGTCGGGTGCGGCTGATCCGGATCGGCACGGCAGCAAACACCGTCGATCTCCAACCCTGCGGCGGCACCCATGTCGCCTCGACGGGGGAGATCGGGCGGCTTCGGATCGGCAAGATCGAGAAGAAGGGCCGCAGCAATCGCAGGGTGAACCTGCATTTCGCGGACTGAGCCGGTGGCAGCCGGCCTCCTCGAGGTGAGGCGTCGCGATGCCTGACACGCCGATGACCGAATATCGCGCCCGGGTCGCGGAAGGCGTGCTGACCCCGGACCCCGCCCAGCGCCGTGCGGTGGAGAAGCTTCAACTCCTGCATATGCGGCTGCGCGACTACAACCCGGCAAAGCCCAAGCGCGTCGGACTCGGGCGCTTCGGCTGGGGCCGCGAGAACATCGAGGAGAAAGCCATCCCCGGCCTCTACCTCTATGGCGGTGTCGGGCGCGGCAAATCGATGCTGATGGACCTGTTCTTCGACCGAGCCCCGGTCAGCCCGAAGCGCCGCGTCCATTTCCACGCCTTCATGCAGGAGGTCCATGCCGGCATCCACGCCGCGCGCAAGGCGGGTGTCGAGGATCCGGTGCGCCGCGTTGCGGACGCCGTGGCCGACAGCGCCACGCTCCTGTGTTTCGACGAGATGCAGATCACGGACATCACGGATGCGATGCTGGTGGGCCGGCTCTTCGAGCGGCTCTTCGAGCGCGGCGTGGTGATCGTCACCACCTCGAACCGCCATCCCGACGAGCTCTACAAGGACGGGCTCAATCGCCACCTCTTCAAGCCCTTCGTCGCAGAGATCAAGGACCGGCTCGACATCCACGAGCTCGAAAGCTCGACCGATCACCGCATGGATCGCGAGGCGGGCGAGCGGGTCTGGTTCACTCCGGCGGATGCGGGGGCGGAGGCGGCCCTCGATGCGGCCTGGGCCCATCATGCCGGCGAGCCGGGGCATGCCCTCGAGCTTGCGGTGCAGGGGCGCAAGGTGGTGCTGCCGCGGGCGGCGCATGGCGTGGTGCGCGCGAGTTTCGCCGATCTCTGCGGCAAGGCGCTGGGGCCCGCGGATTACCTCGCGCTCGCGGAGGAGGCGGCGGTGCTGATCCTCGAGCGCATCCCGATGCTCTCGCGCGCCAACAACAACGAGGCCAAGCGCTTCGTCACGCTGATCGACGCGCTCTACGAGGCGCATGTGCTGCTGATCGCCTCGGCGGAGGCGGAACCGGCGGCGCTCTATCCCGATGGCGCCGGGGCGTTCGAGTTCCAGCGCACCGTCTCGCGGCTCGAGGAGATGAAGAGCCAGGGCTGGGCGGGCAAGCGCGCCCGGGCCTGAGAGGGGGTCAGCTCTTGGGGGCGCGGCGGGTCGGCCGGGTCTTCGGCTTGCGTTTCACGCGCATGCGCATGTGCGGGCCGGAGCGGTCGATCTCGAAGCGGTCCGTGGCAACGACGAGATCGCTGAGCTTGGCGTGCCCGAAGGTGCGGGTGTCGAATTCCGACGAGAGGTTCGTCACCCGCTGCCCGACGGTGCCGAGCTGGTACCAGCCGTCGGGATCGTCCTCGAGCTGCTCCATCGCCTTCTCGATCAGCGTGATCGCCTCGTCCATCGGGCGCAGGGCGGACTTGGTCTTCTTGGCGCCGCCGGGCTCTGCGGCGGCGGGGGTGAAGTTCTCGGAGAAGATGAACCGTGTGCAGGCCTGCCGGAAGCTTTCGGGGGTCTTGGCCTGGCCGATCCCGTAGACGTCGACGCCCTGTTCGCGGATGCGCGCGGCGAGCCGGGTGAAATCGCTGTCCGATGAGACGAGGCAGAAGCCGTCGAAGCGACCGGAATGCAGCAGGTCCATCGCGTCGATCACCAGCGCGATGTCGGAGGAATTCTTGCCGGTGGTGTAGGCGAATTGCTGCTGGGGCAGGATCGCGTGGCGCGCGAGGATCTCCGACCAGCCCTTGAGCTGCCCGGTCGAGAAGTCGCCGTAGATCCGGCGCAGGCTCGCCTCGCCGATCTTGGCGATCTCGTCGAAGAGCCCGTCGGCGATCTTGGGCGAGGCGTTGTCGGCGTCGATGAGGACGGCGAGGCGCAGGCCCTGGTCGGGACGCGCCATCTCAGCGGAGCTTCTGCAGCAGGGCGGCGGAGGCGAAGCCGTCGGGTGTGAGGCCATTGGCGGCCTGGAACTGGCGGATCGCGTTCATCGTGTCGGGTCCGACGATGCCGTCGGTGCCGCCGGTATCGTAGCCGATGGCGGTGAGCCTGCGTTGCATGTCCTGGGTCTCCGATCGGCTGAGAGTGCGTTCGCCCCTGGGCCAGGACGCGCGGAACGGCCCGGCTCCGGCGATGCGGTCGCCGAGATGACCCACCCCCATCGCATAGGACGTGGCGTTGTTGTATTTCTTGATGACGAAGAAGTTCTGGTAGACCGCGAAGGCCGGACCGCTCGCCCCGGCGGGCACGAGGATCGCCGCCGAGCCGTGGTCGGGCAGGGCCGAGCCGTCCACTGCCGTCACGCCTTTCGCCCGCCATTCGGCGACCGGGCGGCGGTTGGCCTGATCGGCCTGGGCATAGTCGAAGCCCTGCGGCAGGCGCACCTCGACGCCCCAGGGCCGACCCGGCTCCCAGCCGGCACTGGCGAGGTAGTTCGCGGCGGAGGCGAGCGCATCGGTGGGGTCGTCCGACCAGACATCGCGCCGGCCGTCGCCGGTGAAGTCCACCGCGTAGCTCAGATAGCTCGTCGGGATGAACTGGGTGTGGCCCATCGCGCCGGCCCAGCTTCCGTTCATCCGCTGGGGCGTGATGTCTCCGTCCTGGATGATCTTGAGTGCGGCGAGCAACTGTTCCTCGGCGAAGTCGCGGCGGCGCCCTTCATAGGCCAGCGTGGAGAGGCTCTCGATCACCGGGATCGAGCCGCGAAAGCTGCCGTAATTCGTCTCCATGCCCCAGATCGCGACCACGTATTGCCGCTGCACGCCGAAGCGCCGCTCGATGGCGGCGAGCGTGCTGTCGAGACTGCCTGACTTTGCGCGGCCGGTATTGATGCGATCCGCGGAGACGGCGCTGTCGAGGTATACCCAGATCGGCTTGCTGAACTCGGCCTGCTGGCCGTCCAGCCGCACCACCTCGAGGTTCTCGGTGACGCCCTGGAAGGCTGCGTCGAGCACCTGCGGTTGGATGCCCTCTGCCAGCGCGCGGGTGCGGAACTGGGCCTGCCAGGCCTCGAAGCTCGCGGCCTGCGGGGTGGCGGAACGGGCCATGGGCGGCGCACTCGTCATGGGGGGATTGGCGGCGACACCGCAGCCGCTCAGCACGAGGGTGCAGAGCAGGGCGGCGACGGGGATAGCTTTCACGGGATGCCTCCGGCTCGACGGGCTCTTTTTTCCAGTGATTCTACCGTCGGGCGAGGCGAAATGATAGGGTCGAGTTGCGGGCGAACCCGGCGTCGTCAGGAGAAATCCGACCCCGGGACGCGCCGAACGCTGCAGTCCCATGTGCAGGACTTCGGCTTATGCGCATGGCTGATGCCCGGGGATCGAGGCGTTTCGCCGCGAGATGCGCACGCTTGACGGGGATGCGCCCCGACAGAACTGCAAGGCGGCCCCGGCGGGGCTTCTGTCAGGGGAGGAACACGTCGCGCACATAGATCGGGGTGTCGATGATGGCCACGATCTCTTCGGTGCCGTCGAGGATCTCGCCCAGATCCGTGAGGCTGCTGGCGAGGCTGAAATCCCCGGAGCTTGGCTTGTCCATGGGCGTGCTGACAACCAGGTCGGTCAATTGGTCAAAGCGGTAGATGCGCGAAAAGTCGGGGTTCAGCGCGGAATGGGGGAAGCCGTCGGACTTTTCCCAGGTGCGGTCGCCGGTTGCATAGTCGAGATTGAAGTCGAGGCTTCCGCCGCCCGGAACTGTGATTTGCCATGCGTCCGTCGAGCGGCGCGCTTCATTGGCTGGCCCGGTCACGGAGGCTGTGCGGGTGATGTCGGCGGCGACGCTCACGCCATAGGGGTTCGCGTCCGGCGTGGTCGTGTAGATGCGCATCACGTAGAGGCGCACTTCGTCGCCGTCGGTCTGTTTGCCGAGACCGGCAAGCGCCACGGCGCGCCGTGTGGAGGGAGCGAGAGCTGCGCCCTCGGTATCGCGCTCCAACAGGCTGTCGATGAACACGAAGAAGATGTTGGCCCCCTGAAGCGGCCCGCCCGGAACGGGCACGGAAGTCCAGCCATCTGGCAACAGGGCCTGCACCCCGTCGTGCGACGCGGTGACCGCAACCAGAACGCGGGCATCGACATTGGAGCCGACGAAGGTCTCCGCTTTGGGCGCGCCGGGCAGCGCACCAGCAGTGGCAAAGGCGATGCACGCAGCGAAAACACGGCTTCGAAGAATGTTGGCCATTTTGGAATCTCCATTTTCGGATCGGAGCGAGAGTAGTGCGAGGCACAGGCGATGATACTGTGTAAACATCAAACTGTCGGAGGAGTTTGTCAGCCGGCGAGATAAAAAACAAATATAACGCAAATAATATCTGTGCGCAAATCAATTGACTGGGTGCGCGATTCAGCCAGCCGACCGTTCCGTTTGGGGACCTGAAGACCCGAGCTATCGTCCGCGCGCGTCGCGCTTTGCGTCCTTCGCCCGCTTGATCCGGCGCTGCGAGAGCTTGCGGCGCGGCGTGCCGCGGCTCGTGCCCTTCTTCGGCGCCGGCATCTTGCGGCCCTCCACCTCCAGAAGCTCGAAGAGGAGCCCGCCGGTGATCGGTGCGGCCTCCGCCAGCCGGACGATCACCCGCTGTCCCAGCCCGAGCACCCGGCCGGATTTCTCGCCCGTCAGCGTCTGTGTGTCGGCATCGTGGCGGAAATACTCCATGCCGATGGCCGAGATCGGAATCAGCCCGTCCGCGCCGGTCTCGTCGAGCTTCACGAAGAGACCGAAGCGCGCCACGCCCGAGATCGCACCGTCGAATTCGCTGCCGACGCGGTCCGACAGGAAGGCGGCGAGGTAGCGGTCGGTGGTGTCGCGTTCGGCCATCATCGAGCGCCGCTCGGTCATCGAGATATGCTCTCCGGTCTCCTCGAGGCCGGCCTCCTCCTCGGAGGTCAGCCCGTCATGCTTCGGATCGGGGCCCCAGCCATGCGCCCGGATCAGCGCACGGTGGACGATCAGGTCGGCATAGCGCCGGATCGGCGAGGTGAAGTGGCCGTAGGATTTCAGGTTGAGGCCGAAATGTCCGAAATTCTCCGGAGCGTAATAGGCCTGCGTCATCGCGCGCAGCACGCTCATGTTGATCATCTCGGAATGCTCGGTCCCGGCGACGCCGTCGAGCAGCCGGTTGAGATGCGCGGTCTTGAGCACCTGGCCCTTCGCCAGCGTGAGCCCGAGGCTCTCGGCCACCTCCCGGAGCGCATCGAGCTTCTCGGGGCTCGGCTCCTCGTGGACGCGGTAGAGCAGGCGTGTGCGCTTCTTTTCCAGCGTCTCGGCGGCGGCCACGTTGGCGAGGATCATGAAGTCCTCGATCACCCGGTGCGCGTCCAGCCGCTCGCGAAACGCCACCGAGGTCACGCGGCCCGCCTCGTCGAGCACGATCCTCCGTTCCGGCAGGTCGAGATCGAGCGGCTCGCGGCGTTCCCGGGCGCCGTGGGCCGCGTGCCAGGCTGCCCAGAGCGGGGTGATCACCGTCTCGGCGATGCCCTCGGGAGCGGCCGTGGCATCGCCATCGGCCGCTGCCTGCGCCTCTTCGTAGGCGAGGGCTGCCTTCGAATGCATCAGGCCACGGGTGAAGCGGTGGCTGCGGACCGTGCCTTGCGCGTCGAGCACCAGCCGGACCGCGATGCAGGGGCGGTCGACGCCGCCGTGGAGCGAGCAGAGATCGCCCGACAGGGCTTCGGGGAGCATCGGCACCACCCGGTCGGGGAAGTAGGTCGAGTTGCCGCGCCGCCGTGCCTCGCGGTCGAGCGGCGAGCCCGGGGTGACGAAATGCGCGACATCGGCGATCGCGACCCAGACGACGTGACCGCCCGGATTGGCCGGGTCGTCGTCGGGGGCGGCGCAGACCGCATCGTCGCGGTCCCGGGCATCGGAGGGGTCGATGGTGACGAGGGGAAGGGCCCGCAGATCCTCGCGGCTGCCGAGATCGGGCGGGCTGGCGGCCTCGGCTTCGGCGAGCACGGACCTCGGGGAATTCATCAGGGATTCCATGCTCATGGATGGCGATGAGGGAGACCGAGCGGGGGGCGGTGGGGTCGCCGAGGCGTTCGATCACGCGGGCGCGGGGCAGGCCGTGGGCGCGGGCGGGGCCGGTCTGTTCGGCTTCGACCAGTTCGCCGTCGCGCGCGCCGGCATGGTCGCCCGGGGCGACGAGCCAGTCGCGGTCGGAACCCTTGTCGATGCTGGCGATGCGGCCGCCCTCGGAGGTGGCGTGGAAGATGCCCAGGACGCGCTTCGGGCCCATGCCGATGCGGCGGATCACCCGGGCGGTCAGCGGGGCGTCGGGGGCGTCGTTCGGGACCAGCCGGCCGAGCAGGCGGTCGCCGGCGCCGAGGCCCGGATCGTCGCGCTTCGTGAGCACCAGAACCCGGGGGCGCGGGTCGGATTCTGCTTCCCATTCAGCGGGTTCTGCCCAGAGGTCGCCGTCGGCATCGGGGCCGGTGACGCGCAGGACCAGCACCGGCGGCAGGGTGCCCGCGGGGCGGACCTGCCGGCGTTTGCGCTGCAACAGGCCCTCGTCGGTCATGTGGGCGAGGAGGCGTTTCAGCTCGATCTTGGCCGCGCCTTTCAGGCCGAAGGCGCGGGCGATGTCGCGCTTGCCGGACTTGCCGGGATTGTCGCGGATGAAGGCGAGGATCTGCTCGGGGGAGGGCATGGGGCTCATGTCTCCCCGCCTAGCATGGCTGCGCGCGGGCGGCACCGGGAAAATGCGCGTCCCGCGTCGGGAGGCCGGCGGAGGCGGCGAAATCGCTGTATGCAACCTGTATGCATCCCGTACGCATCCTGTACGTACAATTCCGCGGGCCGGTTTGACGCCGTGGGGGCGGGATCGGCCGTCGCGGGCGGCGCGATTCCGGCCCGCGCGCATTGCGAAGTTCCGGCTGCGGGGGCATGACGCGCGGCGGAGATCGCGAGGGGGGACCGATGGCGGAGAGCACCGACATCCTGATCGTCGGCGGCGGGCTGGCGGGGCTGGCGCTGGCCGACCGGCTTCAGCGGGCGGGCCGCGATTTCCGTCTGGTCGAGGCGCGCGCCGGCTTCGGCGGGCGGGCGCGGTCGGAACGGATCGGGCGGGCGCGCTACGATCTGGGGCCGTCCTGGTTCTGGCCGGGCCAGCCGCATGTCGCCGCGCTTGTGCGGCGCCTGATGCTGCCGGTGTTCCGCCAGCCCGAGGCGGGGGCGGGCCTGTTCGAGACGGCGGAGGGTGCGGTGCATCGCGGGGCCGGGTTCGCCTCGATGGCCGGGGCGCTCAGGATCGGCGGCGGGGTGGCGGCGCTGGCGGAGGGGCTGGCCGGGGGGCTCGATCCGGCGCGGCTCCGCCGGGGCGCTGCGGCGGTGGGGCTTCGCGATGCCGGGGCGCGGGTGGAGGTCGTGCTGGACGATGGCGGGGCCGTCTCGGCGGGCCGGGTGGTGCTGGCGATTCCGCCGCGCCTCGTGGCGGCGCTGGAGGTCGCGCCGGTGTTCGAGGCTCCGGTGCGGGCGGCGCTGGAGGCGATCCCGACCTGGATGGCGGGGCAGGCGAAGCTGGTGGCGGTCTACGCCGCGCCGTTCTGGCGGGAGGACGGGCTGTCGGGGGATGCGTTCAGCCAGCGCGGGCCGCTGGCGGAGATCCATGATGCGAGCGATCCGGCGGAGGGCGGCGCGCTCTTCGGCTTCGTCGGGGTGCCGGCGGCGGGACGGGGCGACCGGGAGGCGCTGATGGCGGCGGGAGTCGCACAGCTCGCGCGGCTGTTCGGGCCCGCGGCGGCGGCGCCGGTGCGGGTGATCCTGCAGGACTGGGCGGCGGAGCCGGCCACGGCCACCGCCGCGGATGCGGCCGCACCGGGCGGGCATCCGGCCTACGGGGTGCCGCCGCGTCTGGAGACGCTGTGGGGCGGGCGGCTGCTGCTCGGGTCGAGCGAGGCGCAGGCCGGGGCGTCGGGCGGGCTGGTCGAGGGGGCGCTGGAGCGCGCGGCGGATCTGGCGGCGCGGCTGGGGGGGTGAGCGGGGGCGGGTCAGTCGTCGCGGTCGGCGAGCGGGTGGCCTTCGGGGTAGGGCGCGTCGAGGGCGAGGGGGGTGCCGGTGCGGGCGGGGTCGGTGCCTTCGGGGCAGAGGAATTCGGCGCGGAGCTTGTTTGCCCAGTCCTCGTCGCCGGACGACAGGCGCGCGATCATCGCCTCGAAGAAGGGCGGCGGGGTGGCCCAGCAGGAGGGGATCGACGGCACGGTGCCGTCGTCGAGCGTTTCGGGCAGCAGGGTTTCGGCATTGCCGATCATCTGATCGAGCTGGTCTTGCGTCAGACCTTCGGCGCCGCGAAGATCGGCAGCATGGGCGGGCGCGCCTGTTTCACCGCCCGCCCATTTTGCCGATCTGAGATCGCGTATCGGAGGTCCGCCCCCTCCATCCGCGCCCCGCAGAGGTCCGCCCCCTCCATCCGCGCCCCGATGAGGTTCGCCCCCTCCATCCGCGCCCCGCTGAGGTCCGCCCCCTCCATCCGCGCCCCGACGAGGTTCGCCCCCTCCATCCGCGCCCCGCATGAGGTTCGCCCCCTCCATCCGCGCCCGCGAGCTAGAGGTCCGCCCCCTCCATCCGCGCCCCGTTGAGGTCCGCCCCCTCCATCCGCGCCTCGCTGAGGACCGCCCCCTCCATCCGCGCCTCGCTGAGGACCGCCCCCTCCATCCGCGCCCCGCGAGGTTCGCCCCCTCCATCCGCGCCCCGCGGAGGTCCGCCCCCTCCATCCGCGCCTCGTCGAGGCGGGCATTGCGGAGCCGCATGGGTCGGTCGGGGCGGTGGGCCAGGTCGGCGGCTTGCAGGTTGGTGCGGCGCAGGTCGAGGCGGTAGCCGGTCCAGCGACCTTGGCGTCGGGCTTGCCTTCGCGGCGATCTGCTCGGCGCTCGGCGGCCGATGACCTCGAGTGCGCGTCTGGATGTCGGTGCGCGGGGCGTGGTCGCGGCGGAGTCGGTTCGGCCCAGTCGTTCGAGCGTCTGCTTCGCGGTCCTCTCGCATCGTCTTGCGCGCTCTTGCAAGTCCTCGGCCGTGGGCGTCTCCGGATAGGCGGGATACTCGCCGAGCGGGTTCGGTTGCGCGTCGTCGGGCGGGGGCGTTCTCGCGGATATAGGCGCAGAGGATTTCCATGACCCGGATGTGTTCGCCGGGGTTTTCGCGGGCGATGCGTTCGAGGGTGAGGATCGCGCCGATGCGGACTTCGAGATTGGGTGCGGTGCGGTCGAAGGTCTGCCAGTCGCCCGAGGGTTTCGCGCCGTCGGGCAGCGGAACGCCCTCCCACTGGATTTCGGTGACCTCGGGCCGGTCGGCGTCGAGGCCGGCGACCGGGCGCCCGATGCGGCTGATCGTCTTTTCGGCGCCGAGCCCTTCGATGGCCTTGTTGATGCAGATCGGTGGTCAGGTTGCTTTCGGCGGTTCGGGTCTGGCGTTCGCTGGTCCAGATGCGGATGAGGCCGAGCGGGGCGCCGACGAGGGCGAGGGTGGCGAGGACCATCGAGCCGATGCCGAGATAGTGGAGGCGGATCGCCATGGCGTCGTCCGGCGCCGGGCGTCCGCCGACGAAGAGCGTCCAGACGGACCAGGCCACGCCGACCAGCAGGGCCAGCCACAGGGGGATCAGGAGCACGGCGAACCCGGCGACCCAGCGCAGATAGGCCGGCTGTCGGGCGAGCAGTCGGCGCAGGAGGTCGGTGAGGGCGTCGGGAGCCGGGGCCAGTGTGGCCGAGGGCGCGGGTTGCGAGACCATGCGAGGAGGCCGAGCAGGAGCGCGATGACGATCGATTTGAGCCAAATGCGTTTCCCCCTGCGCAATGGCCGGCGAGTGTGGCGGAAATCGCGGTGCGATCAAGGGGGTGCGGGAGGGCGGCGGTCGACCGCGGGCGGGCGCTGCTGGGGGTTGGGGGGAGCGGTTTATGGGGACGCCACTTTACGGGTCGGGCGGGGTGCTGGTGGTGACGGAGCGCCCGACCCTGGGGCGGTCGGGCGCTGCCCGGCGGCGCTGGCGCGCCTTGATTCCGGGCGAGAGGCGTGGGGGGGATGCCCGGTGACGCCTCGGGATTTCAGCGGGGTTGCGCCGGCGGTTATTCCGCTGCCGTGGGTGCCGCTATTCCGCGGCTTTGGGGGCGGCGGCCTTCTTGGCTGCGGGCTTTTTCGCGGCGGGTTTCTTCTTGGCGGCCGGCTTCTTCTTCGGGGCGGCGCGCTTCTTCTTGGCGGGTTTCTTGGCGAGGATGAGCTCGAGGGCCTGCTCGAGGGTCACGGCATCCTTGTCGAGGGTTTCGGGCAGGGTGGCGTTGACCTTTTCCCATTTGACGTAAGGCCCGTACTTGCCCTCGTAGACGCCGATCACGCCGCCATCGGGGTGCTCGCCGAGCTCGCGCAGGGGCTTGGCGGCGGCGCCGCGGCCGCCGCGGGCCTTCTTCTGGGCGATGAGTTCGACGGCCATGTTCATGCCGAGCGTCAGCACGTCCTCGGGGTCCTTGAGGTTGGCGTAGGTCTTGCCGTGCTTCACGTAGGGGCCGAAGCGGCCGATATTGGTCTCGATCTTCTCGCCGTCCTCGGGGTGGAGGCCGACGAGGCGGGGCAGCGAGAGGAGTTCGAGCGCCTTGGCGAGGTCGACGGCCGAGGGGTCCATGCCCTTGGGGATCGAGGAGCGCTTGGGCTTGGGGGTGTCTTCGGTGACCTCGCCGAGCTGGACGTAGAGGCCGTAGGGGCCCTTGCGCAGGGTGACGGGCTGGCCGTCCTCGGAGAAGCCCAAGGGCTTGCCGTCGGGGCCGGCGATGTCGCCGCCCTCCACGTCGCCGGCGAGCGGGCGGGTGTAGCGGCATTCGGGGTAGTTCGAGCAGCCGATGAAGGCGCCGCCGGAGCGCGCGGTGCGCAAGCTGAGCAGGCCGTTGCCGCAGGCCTTGCAGCGGCGCGGCTCGGGGTCCTCGGGGGTGACCGGGAAGAGGTGGGGCTCGAGCACCTCGTTGATCTTCTCGAGCACGTCGGTGATGCGCAGCTCGGTGGTCTCGCCGAGGGCGGCGGAGAAGTCGGTCCAGAAGCGGCCGAGCAGGTCCTTCCAGTTCTCGTCGCCGGTGGTGACCCGGTCGAGATCCTCCTCGAGATCGGCGGTGAAATTGTAGTCGAGATAGCGGGTGAAGTAGTTCTCGAGGAAGGCGGTGACGAGGCGGCCCTTGTCCTCGGGGATCAGGCGGTTCTGCTCCTTGCGCACGTAATCGCGCTCCTGGATCGTCGAGACGATGGAGGCGTAGGTGGAGGGGCGGCCGATGCCGAGTTCTTCCATGCGCTTGACGAGGGTGGCCTCGGTGTAGCGCGGCGGCGGCTGGGTGAAGTGCTGCTCGGGGGTGACGGAGTGGCGCTCGGCGGGTTCGCCGTTGACGATCTTGGGCAGGCGGCGGTCGTCGTCGCTGTCGCCGTCGAGTTCCACGTCGTCGCGGCCCTCGAAATAGACCTTGAGGAAGCCGTCGAAGGTGACGACCTGGCCGGTGGCGCGCAGGCCGACGGTGGCGCCGGCATCGGCGATCTCGATGGTGGTGCGCTCGAAGCGGGCGGCTTCCATCTGGCTTGCGATCGAGCGCTTCCAGATCAGGTCGTAGAGCTTGCGCTGGTCGGGCTCGAGCTTGGCGAGCGCGGACGGGTCGCGGCCCATATCGGTGGGCCGGATGCATTCATGGGCTTCCTGGGCGTTCTTGGCCTTGTTCTTGTACATGCGCGGGGATTTCGGGACGTAGGTCTCGCCGTAGCGCGCCTTGATCACGTCGCGCGCCGACATCACCGCCTCGGGGGCCATGTCGATGCCGTCGGTCCGCATGTAGGTGATGTGGCCGGCCTCGTAGAGGCGCTGGGCGGTGGACATGGTCTGGCGCGCGCCGAAGCCGAACTTGCGGCTGGCCTCCTGCTGCAGGGTGGAGGTCATGAAGGGGGCGGAGGGGTTGCGGGTGGCGGGCTTGGCCTCGACGCTTTTCACCGAGAGCGGGTTGGCCTCGATGGCGCGGACGGCGGCGGTGGCGGCGGCCTCGTCGGGGAGGTCGAACTTGTCGAGCTTGCGGCCGTCGAGGGCGACGAGCCGGGCCTCGAAGCTGTCGCCGCGCGGGGTGGCGAGGCCGGCCTTCACGGACCAGTATTCCCGGGCCTTGAAGGCCTCGATCTCCATCTCGCGCTGGACGATCAGGCGCAGGGAGACGGACTGGACGCGGCCGGCGGATTTCGCGCCGGGCAGCTTGCGCCAGAGCACGGGCGAGAGGTTGAAGCCGACGAGATAGTCGAGCGCGCGGCGGGCGAGATAGGCATCGACGAGTTCCATGTCGATGTCGCGCGGCTGCTCCATCGCCGCGGTCACGGCATTCTTGGTGATCGCGTTGAAGACGACGCGCTGGACCTGGGTGTCCTTCTTGACGGCCTTGCGCTTGGTGAGGGCCTCGAGCAGGTGCCAGGAGATCGCCTCGCCCTCGCGGTCGGGGTCGGTGGCGAGGATCAGCCGGTTGTCGGTCTTGAGGGCCTCGGCGATGGCGCGCACATGCTTCTGGCTTTCGGGCGCGACCTCCCATTTCATCTCGAAATCGTGCTCGGGATCGACCGAGCCGTCCTTGCGGGGCAGGTCGCGCACATGGCCGTAGGAGGCGAGCACGGTGAAGTCGGCGCCGAGATACTTGTTGATTGTCTTTGCCTTGGCGGGCGATTCGACGACGACAACGGCCATGTGGACAAACCTCCTGCGTGTCCGGAAGGGCCGGACGACGACGGGGCTACATGTCGCCCGCGCAATGGCTTGTCAACTCACCGGCGAGCACTTCGGGCCTCGCCATCGATCTCTGGAACCGTCGCCCGGGGCGCCGGAAATCGGCCGCGCCGGATTGGACCGGGCGGTTTCGAAGCCCGGATCAGAGCCCCGGCATGACGTTGTCCGACCGGTCCGGCCTGGCCCTGACTGCGCGGGGGGACTGACCGCCCGGCTGGCCGAGAATGGTCCGCCCGCACTCGGAGTGGCACTGGCGGAAAGACCGGGGGTGCGGGGTGCGGCGTTGGTGGCGCGGGGATTGGGGTGGGCGGGCGTGTCAGCAGACGCGCGAGGCCGACGTTCCGGCGGGGCGCCGGACCGGTGGGACGCGCCGGAGCCCTTGGCGGGCACCGGCGCGTCGGGTCGGGTTCAGTTGAGCAGGCCGTCCGCGTCGAGATCGGCGGCTTCGAAGTCGGCGATCATCTGGACGTCGTATTCGGCGCGGCTGGTCATGCCGTCGCCGTCGGTGTCCATCGCCACGAAGAGCGCCTCGGGGATCTCGCCCGCCTCGGTCGCCGTGAGCATGTTGTCGTTGTCGGTGTCCAGCAGGATGAACACGTTCGACGTGGTGATGCGGTACTCGGCCAGGCTGACCGCGCCATCGCTGTCGATGTCGAAGACGGCGAGATGCCCTTCGCCGATCGCCGGAGCGGCGGCCTGGGCGGTCCCGGCGGCGAGGACGGAGAGGGCGGTGGCGGCGAGAAGCTTTTTCATGATCATGTTCCTTACTTCTGCGGGCAGTGCATGGCGTGGCCGGCCATGCCGCCGGCGACGCCGCCCGCGGTCATGAAGAGGGTCCGTCCGAGGCCGCCGCCCAGAAGGCTGCCGAGGGCGACACCGGCGACGGCGCCGCCGGCGGTTGCCGCGGTGCAGGCGAGCTCATGATCCCTGCTCTCGGGCTGGGTGGTCGACTGGGCGAACGCGGCCGGGGCGGCGAGCGCCGTGGCGAGTATCGCGCCAAGCAGGAGGGTGTGTTTTTTCAACTGTCAGAGTCCTTTTCCTGTGCTCCGGTGTGCCGGAGACTGCCTCAAGTTGTTTCGTTGCGGCGTGGAGTGCGCCGGTGACGGTATTTTATCGATTCGCGACGCCGAAAACGCACAAAATGATGCGGCGAGACGCGTTAACGAATCTATTTCTGGTGATTCGCTGTGTCAACGCCTAGCTGCGGCTGACCAGCCCTCCCGGATGCCGGTCGATGCGGCCGGAGAGCTCCAGGCCGGTGAGGGTCGCCGCGACGGTGGCCGCCGGCAGGCCGAGCTCGCGGATCAGCAGATCCTCGGAGACCGGGACCGGGCCGATCAGGGCGAAGAGGCGTTGTTCGGCGGACGTGGCGGGGATGTCCCGCGCGCGCGCCGCCGGTTCGGGCGGCGGGTCGAGCGGAAGGCGCGGCGCGCGGGGGGCGTCGGCGGGCACGCCGCCGAGCGCCTCGGCGATGTCCTCCGCGGAGCGCACGAGGATGGCGCCGTCGCGGATCAGCGCGTTGCAGCCCCCGGCGCGGCCGTCGAGCGGGCTTCCGGGCACGGCCATCACCTCGCGGCCCTGGTCGAGGGCGTTGCGCGCGGTGATGAGGCTGCCGGAGCGCAGCGCGCCTTCCACCACGACGATGCCCGCCGAGAGCCCCGAGACGATGCGGTTGCGGCGCGGGAAATCCTGGGCGCGCGGCTCGTAGCCCGGTGCCATTTCGGTGAGCATCAGGCCGCGTGCGGCGATCTCGGCGGCGAGATCGGCGTTTTCGGCCGGGTAGACCACGTCGATGCCGCCGGCCTGGACGGCGATGGTGCCGGTGGCGAGGCTGGCGCGGTGGGCGGCGGCGTCGATGCCGCGGGCGAGGCCGGAGGTGACGACGAAGCCCATCTCGCCGAGCTCGCGGGCGAGCCGGGTCGTCATGCGGATGCCGAGGGCGGAGGCGTTGCGGGCGCCGACCAGGGCGACCGAGGGGCGCAGGGCGAGGGCGGGATCGCCGCGCGCCCAGAGCAGCGGCGGTGGATTGGCGGTGGTGGCGAGGCGGGGCGGGTAATCCGGGGCGCCGAGCAGCAGGGCGGTGGCGCCGGCGCGGGTGGCGGCCTCCCATTCGGCCTCGGCGAGGTCGCGCGGGCAGGCGCGGTAGCCGTTCACCCCGGCTTCGGCGGCCAGTGCGGGCAGGGCGTCGAGGGCGGCGCGGGCGCTGCCGTGTTCGCGCAGGAGCCGGATGAAGGTCGCCGGCCCGACCCGGCGCGAGCGGCTCAGGCGCAGCCAGTCGAGCGCGCCGGCGCGGTCGGACGGCAGGGCGGCGGCGGGGATCTTCGCGGAGCGCGGGGCGTCGTCGTCATCGGTCATGGCGGGGCCGGTCGTGGCGGGGCTTCGGTCTGGTGACTCCACCAGGGGGCGGATGCGTTAACGGCGGCTTAAGGGATCGGGCGATGCGGCCGATGCGATTAACCCAACAGTGTCGAGACGCTTCGAAAAATTTTACGGGAATGCTATTAAAACTGCAGATCGGAATTGGGCCGTCGCCGACAGGAGCGATGACGGGCCGGGCGGAGAACCGCCACACCGGGCAGGAGGCCCGGATGTCGTCTTGCGATCACCGTGAATTTTTTTGTTCGGCCGGGAGGCCGGGGGCGACCGTGCGTGGCGCGGGACCCCTGAGTGAGGGGAAACCAAATGAAACGTGCGTCAGACTACCTTATCGGCGCGCTGGCCGGAGCCGGCCTGGCGCTGTCGCTGGCCGGGGCGGCTTCGGCCGCGAGCGTGAACGTCTTTCTGACCCAGTATTCCGGCAATGCGTCCGGCATCGCCCAGGCGAGAGCCGATCAGGCGACTTTCCTGGGCGGCAACATCCTGCGGGCCTCGGAAGGCTTCGAGGGCTTCGCCGCATCGCCGGCCGGAGACAGCGGCGGCAATGCGAGCCATCCGACGACCAATCCGGTGGTGACCTCGGTCGGAACCTTCCGGTCGATCGGACCCAATGCCTGCGGTTCGTCCTGTGTGAATGCCTCGGAGCACCTTCAGGTCCGCTCGGGCAATGTCTGGGGTCGCTACAACACCACCTTCGGCGGCAGCAACTACCTCGACAGCAACGACAACAGCGGCATGGAGTGGAAGATCTCGGCGGATCAGGGCATCGGCAGCTTCGACCGGATCTCGTTCCTGCTGACCGACGTGGACGATGTGGGCAAGCTCAACTTCAACATCTCGACCCGCGGCGATGTCCAGAGCGCGACCGGGACGATCCTGAACTCGCGGCCGGCCAACGGGACGCTGAGCCTGGTGACCATGGTCTTCGATCATGCGGTCTCCGATCTCTTCGTCGGCCTGCACATCGACAGGCAGGACGGCTTCGGCATCGACGACGTGCAGATCAGCGCCGTGCCGCTGCCGGCTGCGGGCCTCCTGCTGCTCGGCGGTCTGGCCGGACTGGGCGCGGTGAGCCGCAAGCGCCGCAAGGAGAGCTGAGCCGCGCGACGGCCGGACTGGGGGAGGGGCGCGGTGCCCCGGCCCCCGGGACCGACACGGCCCCGCCTTCGGTGCGGGGCCGTTTTCGTTTGGGGGCGGCTGCGAGAGGGCTTCGCCCTTCTTTCAAATCGTGCTCAGGCAGAACCGCCATCGGGCGAGGCGGGCGTGCACCTGTCCGTGGGCGGGCGCTGCAACGGCAGGGCTGTGCGCTGTTTGGTGCCGTTTGCATCCCACGCTTCATGTGTGCACCGGCGTCACCTAAGCGCCAGCCCGTGGGACGGCCAAGCGCTCGCGCTGCGCCGTCGGTTTGAGTCCGGGCCAAGAAGCGCGGCGGGAGCGTCCGGATCGGTCAGGCCGCGGCGGCACCATCTTCACCCCAAGGAAAGGGGCGCAATTGTAGGGAGTCCACGCCGGCGCGGTTCGCAGGCGGGGTATGCTTGTAAGCGGATCGTGCGGCGGTGCTACGTGGCGGAGCCGCCGATGGTGAGGCCGCCGATCAGCACCGTGGGCTGGCCGACGCCCACGGGCACCCATTGGCCGGCCTTGCCGCAATTGCCCATGCCGGGATCGAGGGACATGTCGTTGCCGATGGCGCGGATGTTCTTGAGCGCCGTCGCGCCGTCGCCGATCAGCGTCGCGCCCTTGACCGGGGCGCCGACCTTTCCGCCCTCGACCCGGTAGGCCTCGGTGCAGGAGAACACGAACTTGCCGTTGGTGATGTCGACCTGTCCGCCGCCGAAGCCGACGGCGTAGATGCCGTCGCGCATCCCGGCGAGCACGTCCGCGGGATCGGTGTCGCCGGCCTCCATGATGGTGTTGGTCATGCGCGGCATCGGGATATGGGCGTAGCTCTGGCGGCGGCCGTTGCCGGTGGGCGCGACGCCCATCAGCCGGGCGTTCTGGCGGTCCTGCATCAGGCCGACGAGGATGCCGTCCTCGATGAGCACGGTGCGGCCCGAGGGGGTGCCCTCGTCGTCGAAGGAGATCGAGCCGCGGCGGTCGGGGATCGTGCCGTCATCGACCACGGTGACGCCGGGGGCGGCGACGCGGCTGCCCATCAGGCCGGCGAAGGCGGAGGTCTTCTTGCGGTTGAAGTCGCCCTCGAGCCCGTGGCCGACCGCCTCGTGCAGGAGGATGCCGGGCCAGCCGGGGCCGAGCACCACATCCATCGTGCCGGCCGGGGCGGGCACGGCGGCGAGGTTCACGGCGGCGATGCGCAGGGCCTCGCGGGCGGTGTCCTGCCAGTGGCCGGTCTGCATGAGTGCTGCGAGGCCGTAGCGGCCGCCGCCGCCGGCGGAACCCGATTCGCGCCGGCCGTTCTCCTCGACGATGACGGAGATGTTGAGGCGCACCATCGGGCGGGCCTCGGCGAGGCGCAGGCCCTCGGGGCGGAGGATCTCGACCTCCTGCATCGAGGCGGCGAGCGAGGCGGAGACCTGCACCACGCGCGGATCGAGGGCGCGGGTGAAGGCGTCGATCTCGCGCAGCATCTCGACCTTGACCGAAAACTCGGCGTCGTCGAACGGGTCGGCATCGGTGTAGAGGCGGCGGTTGGTGCCCGGGGGCGGGGCGGCGAGCCGGCCGCCGCCGGCGCCGATGGCGAGGCGGGTGGTTTCGGAGGCGCGCTGCAGGGCGGCTTCGGAGATCTCGGTGGAATGGGCGTAGCCGGCGGTCTCGCCGCGCACCGCGCGCAGGCCGAATCCCTCGGAGGCGTCGAAATTCGCCGCGCGCAGCCGCCCGTCGTCGAAGACCAGCGATTCCGAGCGGCTGCGCTCGAGGAAGAGTTCGCCGTCATCGGCGCCCTCGGTGGCGCCCTTGAGAAGGGCCAGCGTGCGCTCGGGGTCGAGGGCCGTCTCGAAGGGACGGAAGCGGGGGGTCTCGGCCATGATCGGGCTCCTGGGCTCGGGGAGGTGCGGCTTCAAGGCGACATGCCGTGTCTTGTTCTCGAGGGCACAATATGGTTGATCGGAGCCAAGCTGCAACATTGTCGGTCCGGGTTGGCAACGAAGATGTGCTCCGGACCGTACGAAATCTCTGGACGGAAGCGATGCACATGAAACGGATCGGCGGACTGACGGGCCTCATCGGGGCATTCCTGGTGGCGGTGACGGGCGCAACACCGGCACTGGCGCAGGGCGAGCCGACGGATCTGCCGATCATCGGCATTCCGAGCCAGGACGGCACGGGTTTCCAGCCGGCCGCGACGGAACTCGCCCGCGACATTCACTGGCTCGACACGATGCTGCACGTGATGATGGGCGTGATCGTGCTCTTCGTGCTGGCGCTGCTGGTGGTGGTGGTGGTGCGCTTCAACCGCAAGTCCAACCCGACTCCGGCAGCCTTCACGCACAACACCCGGATCGAGATCGCCTGGACGCTGATCCCGGTGCTGATCCTGATCGTGATCGGCTCGTTCTCGCTGCCGATCCTGTTCAAGCAGCTCGAGATCCCCGAGCCGGACCTCACGATCAAGGCGACGGGCAACCAGTGGTACTGGACCTACGAATATCCCGACAACGAGATGGTCTTCGACAGCCTGATGCTGGCGCGCGAGGATCTCGGCGATTACGGCTATCCCGACGAGGCCTGGCTTCTGGCGACCGATACCGCGGTGGTGGTGCCGGTGGATGCGGTGGTGAAGCTGCAGGTGACCGGCGCGGACGTGATCCATTCCTGGGCGATGCCGGCCTTCGGCGTGAAGATGGACGCGGTGCCGGGTCGGCTCGCGGAGACCTGGTTCGCGGCCGAGGAGGAAGGCATCTATTTCGGACAATGCTCGGAGCTGTGCGGCAAGGATCACACCTACATGCCGATCACGGTGAAGGTGGTGAGCGCCGAGGCCTACGAGGAATGGCTCGACTGGGCGATCGAAGAGCATGGCGGCGTGCGGCCCGAGGCCGATCTCGCCATGGCGAACTGAGGCCGGGATGAGCGACGCGAGCTGGACAGCGGACACCGTCCGCGCGCACGAGCCGCAATTCGGCGATTACGTCGAGCTGCTGAAGCCGCGCGTGATGCGGCTGGTGATCTTCACCGCGCTGGTCGGCATGCTGGCGGCCCCGTCGGTGCCGCATCCGGTGCTGGCCTTCGCGGCACTCGTCTGCATCGCGGTGGGTGCGGGTGCCTCGGGGGCGCTCAACATGTGGTGGGACCGCGACATCGACCTGACGATGAAGCGCACCACGAAGCGGCCGATCCCGTCGGGCCGGGTGACCTCGGAAGAGGCGCTGGCGATCGGGCTGGCACTTTCGGGCTTCTCGGTGGTGATGCTGGCGCTCTTCGCCAACTGGCAGTCGGCGGCGCTGCTGGCCTTCACGATCTTCTTCTACGCGGTGATCTACTCGATGTGGCTCAAGCGCGCGACGCCGCAGAACATCGTGATCGGGGGGGCTGCCGGTGCCTTTCCGCCGATGATCGGCTGGGCGGTCTCCACGGGCGGCGTCTCGGTGGAGAGCGTCTTGATGTTCGCGCTGATCTTCCTGTGGACCCCGCCGCATTTCTGGGCGCTCGCGCTTGTTTCGCAACGACGATTACGCCGCGGCCGGCGTGCCGATGCTGCCCGTGACCGCCGGCGACCGGGTCACGCGCAACCATATCCTCGGCTATGCGCTGGTGCTGGCCCCCGCGGCGCTGGCGATCGGGGTGACCTCGATCGGCGGGCCGGTCTACATGGCCGGGGCGCTCATTCTCAACGGCATGTTCGTCTGGCAGGCCTGGGCACTCTGGCGGCGCGATGGCACGCAGGCAGAGGCCGATCGATTCGGGGCGGAAAAGCGCTTCTTCGGCTTCTCGATCCTCTATCTCTTCCTGCTGTTCTGCCTCATTCTGGCCGAAGCCGCCCTCGGGGCGGTCGGGCTGGTCCCGGCCGGCTGGCCGGTGTGGCTGTGAGGAGGCCGGGATGAGTGCAGGTGGCAAGATGCGACCCGACAGCCACGAGATCTACGACCGCCGGAAGAGCCGCAATCTGGGCCTCGGGGTCGTTCTGGCGGCCTTCGTGCTGCTGGTCTTCGCGGTGACCCTGGTCAAGCTCGGCGAGGGCGACACGATGATGGAAGGCTTCGACCACCAGCCGCGCGCCTCGCTCCTGCCGAAGATCGAGGAGGAGAGCGCGCAATGAGCACCGCCCCGCGTACCAACCGCCGCATCGCCGCCCGACTGGCCGCCATGGTGGTGGTGATGGTGAGCCTGAGCTATGCCGCCGTGCCGTTCTACGACTGGTTCTGCCGGGTGACGGGCTATGGCGGGGCGACCGGTGTGGCCGTGGCCGAATCCGACACGATCCTCGACCGGGTGGTGACGGTGCGCTTCGACGCCAACACCGCGCCGGACATGCCCTGGGAGTTCCGCCCCGTCGCGCGGACCGCCGACATCCGGATCGGCGAGACCGGGCTTGCCTTCTACGAGGCCTACAACCCGACCGACGAGGCCGTAGCCGGGACGGCGAGCTTCAACGTCGCGCCGTTCTCGGCCGGGGGTTACTTCACCAAGATCGCGTGTTTCTGCTTCGAGTTGCAGGTCCTGCAGCCCGGCGAGCGCATCGAGATGCCGGTGACCTTCTACGTCGATCCCGAGATCGTCGAGGATCCCGAGGCGGGCACGGTCACCACCATTACCCTGTCCTACACCATGCACCGGGCCGATCTGCCGGAGGAGGAGGTCTCCTCCCTCGACGGCAATGCGGCCCGCCTTGCGGACGCGACCACAACCGCGACGCAGTAAAGACCGAGAAGAGGGAGCCCAGCAATGGCCGGCCGAAAGAACCACGACTACCACATCCTGCCGCCCAGCGTCTGGCCGTTCATCGGCGCGGTCGGCGCCTTCGTCATGCTCTTCGGGCTGGTGCTGTTCTTCCACGATCACGGGCCGTATCTGGCGCTGATCGGGCTGGTGATGGTGCTCTACACGATGTTCGCCTGGTGGTCGGACGTGATCACCGAGGGCGAGACCGGCGACCATACGCCGGTGGTGCAGATCGGCCTGCGCTACGGCGTGATCCTGTTCATCGTCTCGGAGGTGATGTTCTTCGCGGCGTGGTTCTGGTCGTTCTTCAAGCACGCGATCTATCCGATGGATCCGACCGGTCTCAGCCCTGCGGTCGACGGCATCTGGCCGCCGGCGGGCATCGAGACCTTCGATCCCTGGCATCTGCCGCTGATCAACACGCTGATCCTGCTCTGCTCGGGCTGTGCGGCGACCTGGGCGCACTATGCGCTGGTCCATGACAACAATCGCCAGCACATGAAGTGGGGCCTGTGGCTCGCGATCATCCTCGGCGTGCTCTTCACGATCATGCAGGCCTACGAGTACAGCCATGCGCATTTCGGCTTCGCCGGGAACATCTACGGTGCGAACTTCTTCATGGCGACGGGCTTTCACGGTTTCCACGTGATCATCGGCACGATCTTCCTCTCGGTGTGCCTCTACCGGGTCTATCAGGGGCATTTCACCCCCGAGCAGCATGTCGGCTTCGAGGCGGCGATCTGGTACTGGCACTTCGTCGACGTGGTCTGGCTGTTCCTGTTCTTCGCCGTCTACATCTGGGGCGGCTGACGGGCCTTTTTCCGCCGCGTGCGGACAGCTTGCCGGGCGCGGGGCCGAGGGTTCCGCGCCCTTTGCTTTCGGGAGACCGGTCGATGACCCGCCGCATGATCGTGCCGCTGCTGTTCGGGCTCGTCGGGGTCGCGGTGCTGATCTCGCTGGGCAACTGGCAGATGCGGCGGCTCGACTGGAAGACGGACATGATCGCGAGCATCGAGGCCCGGCTGGAGGCGGCGCCGGTGGCGGTGCCGGCCGCGCCCGATCCGGAGGCCGACCGCTACCGGCGGGTCGCGGCGTCGGGGGCGGTGCTGCCGGGCGAGGTGCATGTCTATACCTCGGTGCCGCCCTACGGCGTGGGCTACCGGGTGATCGTGCCCTTCGCGCTCGCGGACGGCCGGACCGTGCTGCTCGACCGGGGCTTCGTCGGCATCGACGCCAAGGAGGCGACGCGGCTGGTGGGGCCGCTGCGGGTCGAAGGCGCGCTCGACTGGCCGCGGGAGACCGACGGCGCCACCCCGGCGCCGGACCGGGCGGAGAACATCTGGTTCGCGCGCGACGTGGAGTTGATGGCCGAGGCGCTCGACACCCTGCCGGTGCTGATCGTCACCGAGGCGAGCGACGATCCGGGCCAGCCGCTGCCGCTGCCGGTGACCGTCGATGTGCCGAACAACCATCTGGGCTATGCGGTCCAGTGGTACGGGCTTGCCGCGGTCTGGGCGGTGATGACACTCTTGCTGCTCTGGCGTATCAAGCGCCGGGCCGACTGAACGGAAAGCAGAAAGATGCACTACATTTCCACCCGTGGAACCGCGCCGCGCCTCGGCTTCGAGGACACCATGCTGACCGGGCTGGCGCGCGATGGCGGGCTCTACCTGCCCGAAAGCTGGCCGCAGATGAGCACGGCGGAGATCGCGGCGCTGGCGGGGCAACCTTACGAGGAGGTGGCGTTCCGGGTGATGCGGCCCTTCGTGGGCGACGCCTTCACCGAGACCGAGTTCCGCGACATCATCGCCCGGGCCTATGCGCCCTTCGGGCATGCCGCGCGCTGTCCGCTGGTGCAGACCGGGCCGAACGACTGGCTGCTGGAGCTGTTCCACGGGCCGACGCTGGCGTTCAAGGACGTGGCGATGCAGCTCATCGGCGAGCTGTTCGAGGCCAGCCTCAAGCGCTCGGGGCGGCGGGTGACCATCGTCGGCGCGACGAGCGGCGATACCGGCTCGGCGGCGATCGAGGCGTTCCGGGGGCGCGAGCGGGTGGAGGTGTTCATTCTCTATCCGCATGGCCGGGTTTCGGAGGTGCAGCGCCGGCAGATGACGACGCCGACGGACGCCAACGTGCACGCGCTCGCCATCGACGGCGATTTCGACGCGGCGCAGGCGCGGGTCAAGGACATGTTCAACGACCATGCCTTCCGCGATGCGGTGGGGCTCGCGGGCGTGAATTCGATCAACTGGGCGCGGGTGCTCGCCCAGGCGGTCTATTTCTTCACCGCCGCCGTGGCGCTGGGCGCCCCGCACCGGAAGGTGAGCTTCACGGTGCCGACGGGGAATTTCGGGGATATCTTCGCGGGCTATGTCGCGAAGCGGATGGGGCTGCCGATCGACCGGCTGGTGATCGCGACGAATCGCAACGACATCCTGCACCGCACGCTGGCGACCGGCGAGCATCGCAAGGAAGGCGTGGCGCCGTCGATCAGCCCCTCGATGGATATCGAGGTGAGCTCGAATTTCGAGCGGCTGCTGTTCGAGATCCATGACCGGGAGGGGGGCGCCGTGGTGCAGTTGATGACCGAGTTGCGCGATGCGGGCGGTTTCGCGCTGAGCCAGGGGGCGCTCACGCTCTTGCGCGAGGGGTTCGACAGCGCGCGGGCCTCGGAGGAGGAGACCCGGGCCGCGATCCGCGCCACACTGGCGGCGACCGGCGAGGTGGTCTGTCCGCATACCGCGACGGGGATGCATGCGGCGCAGATGCGGCGCGGCGATCCGGCGGTGCCGATGGTGGTGCTCGCGACGGCGCATGCGGCGAAGTTTCCGGATGCGGTGGAGGAAGCCTGCGGCATAAGGCCGGCGCTGCCGCCGCGCATGGCGGATCTCTTCGAGCGGCCCGAGCGGATCACCCGGGTGCCGGACGATCTGGCCGCCATCGAGGCGGTGGTCGGCGGGGAGCGGGTGGCATGAGCGGTCCGGTGCTTCACCGGCTGGCGAACGGCCTCCGGGTGGCCGTCGAGCCGATGCCCGGCATGCATTCGGCGGCGATCGGGCTCTACATCACCGCCGGCGGGCGGCACGAGCGGATCGAGCAGAACGGCATCGCGCATTTCCTCGAGCACATGGCCTTCAAGGGCACGCCGACGCGCACCGCGCAGGGCATCGCCGAGGAGATCGAGGATGTGGGCGGCTACATCAACGCCTATACCGGCAAGGAGATGACGGCCTATTACGCGCGGGTGCTGGAGGCGGATGTCGACAAGGCGCTCGACCTGCTGGTGGACATCGTCTTCAACCCGATCTTCGCGGAGCCCGACATCGAGGTGGAGCGCGGCGTGATCCTGCAGGAGATCGGCCAGGCGCTCGACACGCCCGACGACATCATCTTCGACTGGCTGCAGGAGACGGCGTTTCCGGACCAGCCCTTCGGACGCACGATCCTCGGGCCGACGGAGCGGGTGGCGGGGTTCGGCCGGGCCGATCTCGCGGGCTTCGTGGCGGAGCATTACGGGCCGGACCAGATCATCCTCTCGGCGGCGGGCGCGGTCGATCCCGACCGGGTGCTGGCGCTGGCCGAGCGGCTGCTGGGGCATCTGGCACCGCGGGCGGCCGGGGCGGCGCTGCCGGCGCGCTTCACCGGGGGCGACCGGCGCGAGGTGCGCAAGCTCGAACAGGTGCATGTGGCGCTCGCCTTCGAGGCGCCGGCGATCCGCGATGCGAGCTCCTATGCGGCGCAGATCTATGCCACGGCGCTCGGCGGCGGCATGTCCTCGCGGCTGTTCCAGGAGATCCGGGAGCGCCGGGGGCTCTGCTACACGATCTTCGCGCAGGCGGGGTCCTATTCGGATACCGGGCTCTTCACGGTCTATGCCGGCACCGGGCCGGACTCGATCGGGGCGCTTTGCGAGCTGACCATGGACGAGCTGCGCCGCGCCGCCGAGGGTTTCGCGCCGGCGGAGATCGAGCGCGCGCGCGCCCAGATGCGGGCGGGGATGCTGATGGGGCTCGAGAGCCCGACGGCGCGGGCCGAGCGGATGGCGCGGGGGCTCGCGACCTGGGACCGGATCGTGCCGCTGGAGGAGACGCTCGAGAAGATCGCGGCGGTGACGCCGCAGGAGGTGCGCGCCCTGGCCGAGGGGCTGGCCCGCCGGGCCGATCCGGCGCTGGTCCTGCTGGGGCCGGCTGCGGACCGACCCGATCGTGCGGCGCTGGCCGAACGCCTTGTGGCGTGAACGGACGCGCTGGCTGATGTTCCTCCGCCGCAGCCCGTCCCCGGTCATCGAGACCCAGCGGCTGGTCCTGCGGCTTCCGGACATGAACGATCACATCGACTGGGCGCGGCTGCGCCGGGACGGCGAGAGCTTCCTGCGCGACTGGGAGCCGACATGGTCGCCGGACCATTTCTCGAAGAAGGCGTTCCGCAACCGGGTCTACTGGGCCTGGCGGGCGCGCGAGGAGGGCCGCGCGCTGGCGCTGTTTCTGGTGCGGCGCGAGGATTCGGCGCTGATGGGGGCGATCACGCTCGACAATATCCGGCGCGGACCGGCGCAGGCGGCGACCGTGGGCTACTGGATCGGGCCGGCCTTTGCGCGCCACGGCTACATGACCGAGGCGCTGGCGGCGGCGGTGCATCACGCCTTCACCGCGCTCGACCTGAGCCGGATGGAGGCGGCCTGCCTGCCGGAGAACGTGGCCTCGCGCGGCCTTCTGGAACGGTCCGGGTTCAAGTACGAAGGCGTGGCGCAGAGCTATCTCCAGATCGACGGAAGGTGGCGCAACCATGTGCTCTACGCCAATCTGCGCGGCGACCGGCGCGGCCGGACGGACGCGACATGAGCGGGCTTCTGGATGCGGGTCCGGATCTCCTCGGACAACTCGAGCGGGCCCTCGGGCCGGGTGGCGTGGTCGAGGTGGCGCCGCGCTATCTCGAGGAGCCGCGGGGGCGGCTGGCGGGTCGGGCGGCGGCGGTGCTGCGACCGGCGGAAACCGAGGCGGTCGCGGAGGCGGTGCGGCTTTGCGCGGCCGCCCGGGTCGGGATCGTGCCCTATTCCGGCGGGACCGGGCTGGTGGGCGGGCAGATCGCCGGGGCGGGGCCGCTGCCGGTGCTGATGTCCTTCGAGCGCATGGACCGGGTGCGGTCGGTCGATGCCACCGACAACGTCATCGTCGCGGAGGCCGGCGTCGTGCTGGCGGATGTTCATGCGGCTGCTACCGGAATCGACCGGCTTTTTCCGCTGTCGCTCGCCTCGGAAGGCTCGGCGCGGATCGGCGGGCTTGCTGGCCTCGAATGCCGGCGGCGTGAACGTGCTGCGCTACGGCAATGCGCGCGATCTCTGCCTCGGCGTCGAGGCGGTGATGGCGGACGGCACGGTGCTGCGGGGGCTGTCGCCGCTCATCAAGGACAATCTGGGCTATGATCTGCGGCATCTGCTGATCGGGTCGGAGGGCACGCTGGGGCTGATCACCGCGGCGAGCCTGCGGCTTCATCCGATGCCGCGCGAGACGGCGACCGGCTGGCTGGCGGTGGCGGGTCCGGCGGCGGCGCTGGACCTGCTGGCGCGGCTGCGGGGCCGGCTCGGCGGGACCATCGCGGCCTTCGAGCTGATGCATGTGCGGGGGCTGGCGTTTCTGGCCGAGCGCATGCCGCAGGTGGCGTTGCCGCCGGCTTTCGGGACGGACTGGGTGGTGCTGGTCGAGGCGACGGACGGGGCGGAGTCCGGGCTCGCGGAGCGCTTCGAGGCGGCGCTGGGAGAGATGCTCGCGGAGGAGCGGGTGGCGGATGCGCTGATTGCCCAGAATGACGGCCAGCGCACGGCGTTCTGGACGGTGCGCGAGACGATCCCGGAGGCCAACCGGCTGATCGGGTCGGTGTCGAGCCATGACGTCTCGGTGCCGCCGTCGCGGCTGGCGGAATTCGTCGCGCGGGCCGGGGCGGCGCTGGCGGCGATCGACGCGACGCTGCGGGTGAACTGCTTCGGCCATCTCGGGGACGGCAACCTGCATTACAACGTGTTTCCCGCCGCGGGCCGGTCGCGGGCGGATCATGACGGCGTGCGGATGCAGGTGAAATCCACCATCCACGATCTTGTCGATGCGGTGGGCGGCTCGGTCGCGGCGGAGCACGGCGTCGGCCGGATCAAGGTGGGGGATCTGGAGCGCTACGGCGATCCGGGCAAGCTCGCGGCGATGCGGGCGATCAAGGCGGCGCTCGATCCGCTGGGCATTCTCAATCCGGGGGCGGTGCTGCGCGGGAACCGAGAAGCGGAGGCCTGAAACGGTCAGCGCCCCCTTCCGGGGGGAAGAAGGGGGCGCTTTAACCAGACTGGAGGGTCTGTGGGTTTGCAAGCAGCTGTCCAGTTGCTGGACAAGACCGTTATGCGGCGATTTGGTTACCAGAAGTTTAACAAAAGCGACATCCCACAACCTAAAGGCGAAATTTGTCGGGTTTTTTTCCGATGTTTTCCGAACCCGCGCGGCAGGTCAGTCGTCCGGGCGGTCGAGGGCGAAAACCGATTCGACGGCCGCGTAGTCGCGGTAGCCGAGGCGGGCCAGCGGCTGGAAGCGCGTGACGTCGACCTTGCCGGCCACGATCACCTCGGCGTCGATGTGGATGCCGACGACCTCGCCCAGAACCATGTGATTGTCCTGTCCCGGCAGATCGATGACCTGCCAGAGCCGGCATTCGAGGGACGCGGGCGCGGCGGCGACGCGGGGCGGGGCGACGACGCGCGAGGCGGCGCGGGCGAGGCCGGCGCGGGCGAATTCGTCCACGTCGGGTCCGAGCGCGCCGGAGCTGACGTTCATCGCATCGGCGAGTGCGCGGGGGACCACATTGACGACGAATTCGCCGGTGGCGCGGATATTGGCCAGGGTGTCCTTGCCCTCGTCGCGGCCGATCTTCCGGCCGGTGGAGGCGTACATCACCATCGGCGGCGCGTCGGCCACCGCGTTGAAGAAGCTGTAGGGAGCGAGGTTCGCGCGGCCGCGGGCGTCCACGGTGGAGATCCAGCCGATGGGGCGCGGGGTGACCAGCGCCTTGAACGGGTTGTGGGCGAGCCCGTGCGGGTCGACGCCGGGGCGGTAGAACATGGGGCAGGCCTTTTGCGGGAGGAGGTTTCGGCTTCACGGCGAAGGTAGGCCCGTGTTAGGGCGAAGTCGAGCGGGCGGCCCTGCGCCCTGCAAATTGCCGATCCGCTGCCCATGTTCCGTATCTCCCATGAAGCGCCCGCCGACACCCAGGAGGTGGAGTATCTCTACGACCTGGCCTTCGCGCCGGGGCGATCGGCGCTGTCGTCCTATCGGCTGCGCGAGGGCCAGCCGCCGGTGCCGGATCTGTCGCTGGTGGCGCGCGACGAATACGACGTGCTGGCGGGCGCGATCCGGTTCTGGCCGGTGCGGGTCGGGGAGGCGGGCGCGGCCTGCCTGCTGCTCGGGCCGGTGGCGGTGCACCCGACCCGCCAGGGCGAGGGGCTGGGGGCGCTCCTGATCGCCGGGAGCCTCGAGCGCGCCGCGCGAGACCGGCTGGACCCGGGTGCTGCTTGTCGGAGACGAGCCCTATTACCGCCGGTTCGGTTTCGCGCGGGCGACGGCCGCGGCGCTGGCGTTTCCGCCGCCGACCAACCCCGAGCGGTTGCTGGCCCGTGCGCTGGTGCCGGGGGCCTTCGACGGCGTTTCGGGCATGGTGCGGAGCTGGGGGGAGACGCCGGACGCCGCGACGTGATCCGGCCTCAGGGGGTGATGCCCGCCTGGGCGAGGAGCGCCTCCAGAGCCGGACGCGCGCTGGTCGCCTCGGCGGCGCGGGCCGTCTCGATCGCGGCGCGGACTTCGGCGAGGTCGATCCGGCGCAGGAGCGCCTTGACCGGGCCGATCGAGGCCGGGCGCATCGAGAGGGTGCGCATGCCGATCGCCGCGAGGGCGAGCGCCTCGATCGGGCGCCCGGCATCCTCGCCGCAGAACGACAATGGCGTGGCATGCTCGGCGCAGCGGCGCACGATCTGTTCGAGAAAGCCGAGATAGCCGAGGTCGAGCGTGTCGTAGCGGCGGCGCACCAGCTCGTTCTCGCGGTCGGCGGCGAAGAAGAACTGCTTGAGGTCGTTGCCGCCGATCGAGATGAAATCGGTCGCGCGGAAGAAGCGGTCGGGGGCGAAGGCAAGGCTCGGGGTCTCGAGCATCGCGCCGATGCGCAGCCCGGACGGCACCGTATGGCCGAGGCTGGCTTCGCGCGCGACCACCTCCATCAGGAGCGCGCGGGCACGGTCGAATTCGCCCGGTTCGGCGATGAACGGGAACATGACGTCGATCGGCCGGCCCTTCGCACCGCGCAGGAGCGCCTGGAGCTGCATGCGCATGATGCCGGGGCGGTCGAGACCGACCCGGATCGCCCGCCAGCCGAGGGCCGGGTTCGGCTCCTCGGCGCGGCGCATATAGGGCAGCACCTTGTCCGAGCCGATGTCGAGCGTGCGGAACACCACGGGCTTGGTGCCGGCGGAATCGAGGATGCGGGCGTAGAGCGCCGCGAGATCCGAGCGGCGCGGCACCGTGGCGCGCACGAGGAACTGCAGTTCGGTGCGGAAGAGCCCGACCCCCAGCGCGCCGCATTTCGGCAGGCTGGGCAGATCGGCCATCAGGCCCGCATTCATGTGCAGGCTCACGGTGACGCCGTCGCGGGTGGTGGCGGGCTTGTCGCGCAGGGTGGCATATTGCTCCTGCGCCTCGTGCAGCATCTCGATCTTCTCGCGGAAGGCCGCCGCGACCTGGTCCTCGGGGCGCAGATGCACGATGCCCTGATCGCCGTCGACGAGGATATGGTCGCCGTTCTGCGCCTCGCGGGTGATGCGCTCGGCGTGGATGACCAGCGGGATCGCGAGGGCGCGCGCCACGATGGCCGCATGGCTGCCGACCGAGCCTTCCTCGAGCACCACGCCGCGCAGCTTGCGGCCGTAATCGAGGAGTTCGCCCGGGCCGATATTGCGCGCGACGAGGATGGCGTCCTCGGGGATGTCGCGGCCATTGGCATGATCGACACCGGCCAGCAGGCGCAGGAGCCGGTTCGACAGGTCGTCGAGGTCGTGGAGCCGCTCGCGCAGGTAGGAATCGGCGACGCGCGACATGCGCGCGCGGGTGGACGATTGCTCCTTCTCGACGGCGACCTCGGCGGCGAGACCGCTCATCACCGAGGCTTCGATCCGGCGCACCCAGCCCTTGTCGTTGGCGAACATGCGGTAGGCGTTCAGGACGTCCCGGTGCTCGCCCGAGGCCGTCAGGTGATCGGCGGCGAGCATTTCGTCGACTTCCGTGCGCAGCCGGTCCAGGGCCTCGTGCAGGCGCTCGGCCTCGCGGGCCGGATCATCGGCGATCGGGTTCGCCACGACGATCTGCGGCTCGTGCAGCACGACGCGGCCCTCGGCCACGCCCTCCTGCCCGACGATGCCGCGGGCGAGCAGCGGCCGGCGGTGCGGCCGGCCGATCTCCATCGGGCCCGGTCCGATGAAGGCGCCGAGTTCGGCCATCTCGGCGATGACCATCGCCACCACTTCGAGCGCGTAGATCTCGTCGTCGGAATAGTCGCGGGGGTCGCGGTTCTGCACCACGAGCACGCCGAGAACCTCGCCGAGCCGCTGGATCGGCACGCCGAGAAACGACGAGAAGCCCTCCTCGCCGGTTTCGGGCCGGTACTCGAAGCCGCGGGTCCGGGACGCGTCGCGGGTGCTGATCGGTTCGGCGCGCTCGGCGATCCGCCCCACGAGCCCCTGGCCGATCCGCATCCGCGTCGCGTGAACCGCCTCGGGGTTGAGACCCTCGGTGGCGCAGAGCTCGAGCCAGGCCTCGTCGCGGCGCAGATAGATCGAGCAGACCTCGGCGAGCAGGCCGTGGGCGATCAGGCGGACGATGCGATCAAGGCGTTCCTGGCCCTCGCCCGGCTCGGCAAGGGTTTCGCGCAGGCGCGTGAGGATGACGCGCGAATCGGCCGCGTGGGAATAGGGCATCGGCTCTCCCGGGGGGCTGCTGGTCAGCCGGCCTTGTCCAGTTCGAAGGCATCATGCAGCGCCTGCACCGCCAGTTCCAGATATTTGCGGTCGATGAGCACCGACACCTTGATCTCGGAGGTGGTGATGACCTTGATGTTCACCCCGTCGGCGGCCAGTGCCTCGAACATGCGGTGGGCGACGCCGGCCTGGCTGCGCATGCCGATCCCGACGATCGAGACCTTGGCCACGTCCTCGTCCACCACGAGATCGCGGTAGTTCACCGTCCCTGACGCCTTGAGCTTGTCGAGCGCGGTGCGGGCGCGCAGCACGTCGTCGGTCGGGCAGGAGAAGGTCATGTCGGTGCGGCCGTCCGCGCCGATGTTCTGCACGATCATGTCGACATTGACGCTCGCCTCCGCGAGCGGGCCGAAGATCGCCGCCGCGATGCCGGGGCGGTCGGCGACGCTGACCACCGTGATCTTGGCCTCGTCCCGCGAATGGGCGATGCCGCTGACGACCCTGCTTTCCACGATTTCCTCCTCGTCACAGACCAGCGTGCCCGGCGTATCCTCGAAGCTCGAGCGGACCTGCAGCCGGACCTTGTTGCGCATCGCCACCTCGACGCTGCGGGTCTGCAGCACCTTGGCCCCGAGCGAGGCGAGCTCGAGCATCTCCTCATACGAGATTTTCGCGAGCTTGCGCGCCTTTTTCGTGATGCGCGGATCGGTGGTGTAGACCCCGTCCACATCGGTGTAGATGTCGCAGCGCTCGGCCTCGAGGGCTGCGGCGAAGGCGACGGCGGTGGTGTCCGAGCCGCCCCGGCCCAGCGTGGTGATCCGGCCCTCGGGCGAGATGCCCTGAAAACCGGCGATCACCGCATGGAGGCCCTCGGCGAACTTGCGCGTGAGGTTCTCGGTGCCGATCGATTCGATGCGGGCCGCACCATGGCTCGAATTGGTCCGGAGCGGCACCTGCCAGCCCTGCCAGCTGCGCGCCGGCACGCCCATTTCCTGCAAGGTGAGCGCCATCAGCCCGGCGGTGACGTTCTCGCCGGAGGACACCACGGCATCGTATTCGCGCGCATCGTAGAGCATCGAGGTCTCGCGGACCCAGCCGACGAGCTCGTTGGTCTTGCCGGCCATCGCCGAGACGATGACGGCCACGTCGTAGCCGGCCTCGACCTCGCGCTTCACGCGTTCCGCCGCGTTGCGGATGCGGGCCAGATCGGCCACCGACGTGCCGCCGAATTTCATGACAAGTCTGGGCATTGCCCCGACCCCCTCGTTCAGATCGCGCCCGTCTTATCCGGGGCCGGGGGGGGCCGCAAGCGGCGCCGGCGGGCGGTCAGTTGCCGCGTTTTCGCGACCAGGGCAGGGGCGCGATCGGCACGCCGTCCTCCACGAGGGCGCGTGCCTCGGAGGGGCGGGCCTCGCCGATGATCGAGCGCGCGGGCGCCTCGCCGTCATGGATGCGCCGGGCTTCCTTCGCGAAGTCCCGGCCGACATTCTCCGACTGCGCCTCGATCTTGCGCCGAAGCTCCCTGAGGGCCTGTTCGGCCGGAGAGGCCGCCGCCGAGAGCGGCCGCTCCGCCGCGCTGCCCCCGCCGATCTGCGGGGCCATCAGCTCCTTCTCCACCTCCGGGCTGCCGCAGACGGCACAGGTGACATGGCCGGCGGCGTGGAGCCGGTCGTAATCCGCACTGGAGCCGAACCAGGACTCGAAGCGGTGGTCCTCGGTGCAGCGAAGGGCATATCTGATCATCTTGCTCGGACCTGCCTGGTGGCCGGACGCGCCGGCATGCCCATCAGATATATGGCATTTGGATGAAGGCAATGCGTCTTTTCCGTTTCGGCTCAGGCTGATACACCCGTCGCATCCTGCCGGAGAGTTTCATGACCGACGGAATACGGATGATTCTCGCGCTGCTGACCGGCCTGCTCGCGGCCTTCGGCGCGGCGGCGGACATGGCGCCGGTCTGGGGCCTGGCCCTGGGAAGCGCTCTGGCCTGGGGGCTGCTCTGGCTCGGAGGCCTTCGGTCCGGGGAGGAGGAGGGTGGTGGCGCCGGCGCAGACAGAAGCGCCTGCCGCCGTTGCCGCGGATCCGGGGATCCGCGGCCGCGAGGTCGGCGGGATGCTCGACCGGCTCCCGGTGCCCCTCCTGGTGATCGCGCGCAACGGGCGGGTCAGCCATGCCAACGCCGCCGCGCAGCGCGCCCTGCCGCGGGTCGAGATCGGCAGCCACTACACCCGGGTCATCCGGAGCCCGGCCTTCATCGACGCGATGACCGGGATCTTCCACGGCAGCCGGGAGACCACGCTGGAGTTCTCCGCACACGAAGGCTCGGAGCGGTTCTTCGAGGCGCGGATCGGGCTTCTTCCGGCCGATACCGGCTTCGGTTCCGAGATTCATGCCATCGTGCAGATCGAGGATCGGACGCGCACGCAGAAGGCCGAGCAGTTGCGCTCCGACTTCATCGCCAATGCGAGCCACGAATTGCGCACGCCGCTGGCGTCGATCATCGGCTATGTCGAGACCCTGCAGAACCATGCCCGCGAGGACCCGGAGGCGCGCGAGCGGTTTCTCGCGATCATGGCGCGGGAGGCGGGGCGGATGCAGCGGCTCGTGGACGATCTGATGTCGCTGAGCCGCATCGAGATGAGCGAGCATGACCGGCCGGACCGGACGCTTTCGCTCAACCGTGTCGCCGCCGACAGTGCCTCGGCCTTCCTGCCCATCGCCGAACGCGACGATATCCGGCTGCTGATCGAGGTGCCCGATGCGGGGGCCGAGGTGGCGGGCGACCATGACCAGCTCGCGCAGGTCTTCGGCAATCTGGTGGACAACGCGATGAAATACGGCGGTCCGGGCACCGAGATCCGCGTGAGCCCGGCGCCGCCGAGCCCGGCGCATCCGGGTCGCTGCGGAGTGTCGGTCTCCGATACCGGCCCCGGCATCGACCGCGCACATCTGTCGCGGCTGACCGAGCGGTTCTACCGGGTCAATGTCGGACAGAGCCGGAGCCGCGGCGGGACCGGGCTGGGGCTCGCGATCGTGAAGCACATTCTCAACCGGCATCGCGGCCGGCTGGAGATCGTCTCCGAGCCGGGGCGCGGCAGCACGTTCACGATCTGGCTGCCCTCCGCCGCGAACGGCGATGCGGACACCGAAAATGCCAAGTGAGATCAACTCCCTGACGCGTCAGAAAAACGTCACAAAAACATAACGACACTGTCGTCGCGCCGACTATACTGCGGCTCGGGTCATCTGGCTTCCGGTTGCGTCTCTTGCGGACGGGACCGAAGCGCGAGACGGCCGCGTCCAGACGAGAGGCCCGCGATGTCGCACATAGTCGCTTCCTTCGACGAGGATCTCGTCCAGATTCAGGCGAAGATCTCCGAGATGGGAGGCATCACCGAGGAGCTGCTTTCCAACGCGCTGGAATTGGTCCAGACCCGCGACGCGGCGCTGGCCCGGCGCGTGATCGACCGCGACAAGGCGGTCGATCTGCTGGAAGTCGAGCTCGAGGAAATGGTGGTGCGGGTGATCGCCCTGCGCCAGCCGGTGGCCAACGATCTGCGGGTCCTGATCGCGGCGATGAAGATCGCCTCGACGCTCGAGCGGGTCGGCGATCTCGCGAAGAACATCGCCAAGCGGGCGATCCCGCTCTCCTCGGCGCGCTCGATCAAGCTCACCACCTCGATCGTGCGGATGGGCAAGGCGACGCTGGTGCAGCTCTCGGACGTGCTCAATGCCCATGCCAGCCGCGATGTCGGCCAGGCGGTCCAGATCTGGAACCAGGATTACGAGCTCGACGAGATGTACAACGCGATCTTCCGCGAGGTCACGACCTACATGGTCGAGGACAGCCGGCTGATCGGCGTGGGCGCGCAGTTGATGTTCATCGCCAAGAACCTCGAGCGGATCGGGGATCACACGACCCAGATCTCCGAGATGGTCTACTACATCGTGAAGGGCGAGATCCTCGGGGACGACCGCCCCAAGGGTGAGCCGACCGGCATCGACTTTCTGCACGAGTGACGGAGTAAAGGTCCATGGGCGCGCGCATTCTGGTGGTCGAGGACGAGGAGCCGATCAGCCAGCTTCTCGCCTACAATCTGGGCAAGGAGGGCTTCACCGTGGCCACCTCGGCCGATGGCGAGGAAGCGATGCTCGCCGTCGAGGAGGCGCGGCCCGACCTGGTGCTGATGGACTGGATGCTGCCCTCGGTGTCGGGGATCGAGCTCTGCCGCCGCTTGCGGGCCCGGTCCGAAACCCGCGACATCCCGGTGATCATGCTCACCGCGCGGGGCGAGGAAGAGGACCGGGTGCGCGGGCTCGATGTGGGGGCCGACGATTACGTCACCAAGCCGTTCTCGATGACCGAACTGGTGGCGCGGATGCGCGCGGTGCTGCGCCGCACGGCCCCGGCCCTGGCCGGCGACGTGGCGACCTTCTCCGACATCCTGCTCGACCGGCAATCCTGCCGGGTCCGGCGCGGCAAGCGCGACGTGCATCTGGGGCCGACCGAGTTCCGGCTGCTCGACGTGCTGATGCAGCGGCCGGGCCGGGTGTTCTCCCGCGAGCAGCTGCTCGACCGGGTCTGGGGACAGGACGTCTATGTGGAGATCCGCACCGTCGACGTGCATATCGGCCGGCTGCGCAAGGCGCTCAACCGCCGCGGCGACCGCGACCCGATCCGCACGGTGCGCTCTTCCGGCTATGCGCTCGACGAGACCTACAGCGCCTGATCAGGGCGCCTGTTGACGTTGGGTGTTCCGTTCCGGACCCGGGTTCGAAGGGAGCCATTGATCGGCATGCGGTGTATCGCGACCGTGGTCGGCGATCCTGACCGGTCGACGACCCAGGCTCCGCGCAGGAGGACGCATCATGCTGACGGGTATCTGCCATTGCAATCGCGTGGGCTGGACGCTCGACGCCATGCCGGACTCGGTGACTGCCTGCAACTGCACGATCTGCCGACGCTACGGAGTCCTGTGGGCCTACGGGTACATCGGTCATGACATCCAGACATCCGGCGAAACCGCCATCTATCGACGTGGCGACGTGGCGGCGATCGATTTCCACTTCTGCCCCGATTGCGGATGCGTCACGCATTATGTGGCGACCGGCGCCGACGCGGACGGGCGGCACTGGACAGCCGTCAACCTGCGCTTGACGGAACCGGGACCGATCGAGGGCCTGCCGATCGACCATTTCGACGGGCTCCACAGCTTCGAGGACCTTCCGCGCGACGGCCGCACCGTGAAGGACATGTGGTTCTGATCCGGATGCGCGCGGTGGATGTGCTTGGATAGGGGCTCGGCGACCCAATCGTGGATCGAGCGATCCTAACCGGACGTCTGGCACTGCCAGAAGACGACCGTGTTGCCGAACGGATCGACGAGGCGGATTTCGCGATCTCCCCAGCTCTGATCGACGATCGACGGTCTCAGGGCCCGGTAGGGCCGGGAGCGGAGGTCGGCCAGACAGGCCTCGATGTCGTCCACCTCGATCCTGACCGTGCTTCCGGGAGTGGCGTCGCCGTGATGGCCGCTCAGATGGATCAGACACTCACCGAGACGGACCTGCATGTAGAGGGGAAGGTCCGGCTCGAACCGATGTTCCCAATCGACCTCGAACCCCAGCCAGTCGCACCAGAAGGCCCGGGCATGCTCCTCGTCGAAGCTGCGCAGGATCGGGACCGGCGGTCCGAAGCGCATGGCCTCAGCGGCTGCCCGACCTGCGGTCGCGGCGGGTCGACATCGGCTGGAACGCCACGCTCACATGGGTGTCGCAATAGGGCTTTCCGGGGGCGGCGGGCAGGCCGCAGAACCAGAAATCATCCGTCGCCGGGTCGCCGACGGGCCATTTGCAGGTCCGTTCGGTGAGCTGCATCAGCGTGAGGCGCTTGGACTTCTTGGCGACTTCCTGGAGGCTCGCGAGCGTCTCGGCGCTGATCTCGGCGCCGGCCGGCTGCGGCGGCAGCGGCTGACCGGGAATGCGATTGCGCGGGCCGGGCACCGGACCGGGCGCGGGAATGTCGCGCACCGGCAGCGGGCGCGCGGCTTCGGGTTGCTCGGGGGCAGCGGCGGCGGGCTCGGGGATCTCGGGAGCGGGACCGGTCTCGACCGGGCGCGGCTTCGGCGCGTCCTTCACGGGGGAGGGCTCGACAGCGGGATCGGCCGGTGCGCCGCCGGTTCCGGAGGTGCGGTTCGACAGTCCGAGCCGGTGCACCTTGCCGATCACGGCGTTGCGGGTGACGCCGCCGAGTTCCTTGGCGATCTGGCTGGCGCTCTTGCCGTCGGACCACATGGTCTTGAGGGTCTCCACGCGTTCATCGGTCCAGGACATCGGTTTCGGCTCCGTGCGGTCGGGATGGTCAGGGAATGCCGCCGCGTCATCGCGCGGCGAGCGAGGGGTGCATTGTAACCGCCTCAGCATCGGTTACAAGTTCCCCGCATGGAAAACCGGCAAACCTTCTCCACACCGCCCGGTGCGGCGCCCGCCGACAGCCGGGCGATGGGCATGCGGCGCTTCGGGCGGTTCAACACGCTCGGGCTCTGGACGCTGATCCTGCGCGAGGTGCGACGCTTCACCAATGTCTGGACCCAGACCCTGGCCGCGCCGATCGCGACGGCGCTTCTGTTCATGGCGGTGTTCACGCTGGCGCTGGGCGGGCAGCGCGGCGAGGTGATGGGGGTGCCCTTCGCGACCTTCCTCGCCCCGGGCATCCTGATGATGACGGTGATCCAGAACGCCTTCGCCAACACCTCGAGTTCGCTGGTGATCTCGAAGGTTCAGGGCAATATCGTCGATACGCTGATGCCGCCCCTGAGCCCGGCGGAGATCGTCATCGGCTATGTGGCGGGCGGCGTGGCGCGGGGGCTTTTCGTGGCCTTCGGAGTCGGGCTGGTGCTGTTCCCGATGCTGGGGATCCTGCCGGCCCATCCGCTCTGGCTGCTGGTCTTCGTGCTGGCCGGCTCGGCGATGCTGTCGCTGGCGGGGCTGCTCGCGGGCATCGTCGCGGTGAAGTTCGACCAGATGGCGGCGATCACGAATTTCGTCGTGACGCCGCTGAGCTTCCTGTCGGGGACGTTCTATTCGGTCGAGAACCTGCCGGAGACCTTCTCGCGGCTCCTGCACCTCAATCCGGTCTTCTACCTGATCGACGGGGCGCGCTACGGCACGCTCGGGGTGAGCGACAGCAATCCCTGGCTGGGGCTGCTCTTCGTTCTGGCGGTCGACGCGGCGCTGGCGGCCCTGGCCTATCGCTGGATGAAACGCGGCTACCGGCTGAAGAGCTGAGAGGCGTGCGCCGCGCTCGGCGCATCAGCGGGCGGGCAGCGCCGGGGCGGCCGTGGCGCGGAAGAGCAGCAGGGCGCCGAGACAGGAGACGAGCAGGGCGATGCCGAAGACGAAAGGTGTCGCCGGATCGCCGGTCCGGTCGGCAAGCTGGCCCGCGATCATCGGCGCGAGCATCATCACCACGTAGTAGAGCGTGAAGAACACCCCCATGCCGAAGGCGCGGGCCGCAGGCGGAAGCACGGCGGCGGGCAGGCCCATGACCGGGCCGGCGCAGAGCCCCGAGACGAGACCCATGGCGACGAAGACCGCCGGGATCCAGCCCAGGGGCACGATGAGCGTCGCGGCCATCAGGAGGGCGAAGCCGGCGAGGCTGATGGCGATGACCATGTCCCGGCGTCCGCTGCGATCGGCGAGGATGCCGCCCAGGGGGATCGAGATGGCCATCAGCAACAGGTAGAGGCTGGTGGCGGAACTGCCGGCCTCGAGCGTCCAGCCCCGCGCGATCAGCAGGACCGGGCCGAAGCTGAACACCATGGCGATGGCGCCGTTGTAGAAGGCCCAGATCCAGCCGGCGGCGAGCACCGGCGTGAGAGGCAGGCTGGCCGCGCTGAGGGCGATGGTCGCGCCGCCGGCTTCGGGCGCGCGGTAGAGGAAGAAAAACAGCACGAGGCCGGCTGCGATCAGGACCGGCACGGCGGCGAAGGCCGCGCCGAGGCCGCCGGCGGCGAGGCCCGGCAGGACGAGCAGGGCCAGCGCGATTCCGAGGGGCCAGGAGACGACGTAGATCGCCATGGCGGTCGAGATCTCGCGGCCGACGAACCAGTCGGCGAGCATCTTGGTCAGGAGCACGTTGACCGCGACGCCGCCGATGCCGGCCAGCACCCGCCCGGCGACGAGCATCTGCCAGCCGGTGCCGGCCCACATCAGGCCGCCGCCGACCAGCATCAGAAGGAGCGAGGCGATCACCACGCGGCGCTCGCCGAGCCGGGTCGCGAGGGCACCGCCGGGCAGGGCCAGCGCGATGCCGGGGGCGAGATAGAGGCCGATCAGCAGGCCGATATCGGCGAGCCCGACGCCGTAGCGCGTGGCGACCAGCGGGGCGAGCGCGGCGACGGCCTGGAACTGGAACGCCATCGTGAGGCGCGCGAAGAACAGGACGGCGAGGATGGTCCAGCGGTTGCTCATGCGTCTCCCCTGCGTCGGGGGTGAGCATGGTCGATCCGGGACGGCGTGGCGACAGAATATTCGCCGGTGGCGGCTTTGCTTGTCGGGCGCCGCGCGGCACGGGCGACGCGTGGAGGGTGCGGTCAGCCGCCCAGCGTGCGTTCGAGGCAGCCGAGCCAGTTGTCGCGGGCGAGCTTCGCGATCAGCGGCGCGTCGTAGCCGTGATCGGCGAGGGCGGCGAAGAGCTTCGGCACGCCCGTCACGTCGCCGATGGCGTCGGGCAGGATGCAGCCGTCGAAATCCGAGCCGAGGCCGACATGGTCCTCGCCGAGATGCGTGATCAGGTAATCCATGTGGCGCAGGATGTCGTCGAAGCCGATATCCGCGCCGGGGCGGCCATCCGCGCGCAGGTAGAAGGTGGCGAAATTGAGGCCGACCATGCCGCCGGTGTCGCGGATCTGCGCAAGCTGGCGATCGGTGAGGTTGCGCGGGCTGGCGGTGAGCGCATGGGCGTTGGAATGGGTGGCGACCAGCGGCGCATCGGAGAGCAGGGCGACCTCCTCGAAGCCGGCGGCGTTGAGATGCGAGAGGTCGATCAGGATGCCGAGCCGGTTGCAGAGGCGGACGAGATCCTTGCCGGCGCGGGTCAGGCCGGGGCCGATATCGGGATCGCCGGGAAAGCGCATCGGGACGCCGTAGCCGAAGGCGGTATCGCGGCTCCAGACCGGGCCGAGCGAGCGCAGCCCCATGTCGTGGAAGAGGTGGAGCGCATCGAGATCGGGGCCGATCGCCTCGGCGCCCTCCATGTGCATGACGCCGGCGATGCGGCCCGACGCCATCGCCGCCCGGGCCTCGGCGCCGCTGCGACAGAGCGCGAAATCCTCAGGTGTCGTGCGCGCCATCCGGTGGAGGAGGCCGGCCATCACGAGGGCCACCGGCTGGGCGGCGGCCGCCTCCATCGGCGGCGGCATCGGCAGGTCGTAGGGCGGGTCGGCCATCAGCGCGGCGAAGTCCGGCGGCGGCCCCTTCGAGGCCGGCGGGACGAAGATCGCGAAGAGCCCGCCGGCGAAGCCGCCCGCCTTCATGCGCGGAAGGTCCAGATGGCCGCGGCCATTGCCCCGTTTCCAGACCGCATCGCGCGGCTCCGGAGAGAACATCAGCCGCAGCAGGAAGTCGTTGTGGCCATCGAAGAAGGGAACCGGGTCAGGCATCGGTCGGCACTCCTTCGGCGCGATAGGCGTCGGTGTCGCGCAGGAGCCGGACCACGTCGGGGTCGTCGATCCCGAGGGCTCTGAAATGGCTGGCGATATTGGCGAGGTAGTCGAAGCTGCTGCCCATGAAACCGGTGCCGGTGGCAAGGATCCGTACCTGTTCGGCATGGGGCAGATCCGGCACGATCAACTCCGAGGCATGATTGGCCACGAAGGTCAGCGCGGTGATGCGGCTGTCGGAAAGGTCGAGCTCGATGAACCGGGCGTGGTAGGCCGGGCCGAGCTGCTCGCGGCGCCAGAGGATCTCGGTCTCGTGCTCGACGGCCTCCGCCGGGATGAGGTATGCGAGGCCTTCGCAGCCCGGCCCGTCGTCGAGCGCGGCCATCAATCCGGGCGCCTCGGGCGTGCCGCGCGCGCCCTTGGTGTCCTTCAGGATGAAGCGGCGGGCATGCTGCGGGGCCCGGGCGCGGCGCAGATCGGTGAAGCGGAAGGCCGGGTCCCACATCAGCGAGCCGTAGGCGAAGACCCAGAGCGGGGCGTCTTCGCGACCCGTGAGGGCGGCCCTGCGCAGCGCCTCGCGCTCGGCGTCGGAATACCACCAGTCGACCGGCAGGCCCTGGCTCAGCAGTTGCGGCAGGAGTGTGGCGACGGAGAAGGTCCGGAAGAAAGACGTTTCGGGATCGGTGATCAGATCGCGCAGTTCGGGATGGTGGGCGAAGGGGTCGGTATCCGGCATCGGGCAAGGCTCCGCGGACTGCGCGGGTCCGGCAGCCGCCCGACCCTAGCACGGCAGTTCGGGGCGAGGCCAGATCGCGGCCCGGGCCGGGGGCGAATTGACTTGTCGCGCGCTCTGCGGCAAAGAGCCGTCTTCGCCCCGTGGCCCCGCCGCTCAAGGGGCGTTTTCGTTTCAGAGCGGCCCGACAGGAGGGTGATCCGGTGATCCCGCCCGTTCTTCCGACCTATGCCCGCGCCCCGCTCGCCTTCACCGAGGGCGAGGGCTCCTGGCTCGTCGAGGCCGATGGCACGCGCTATCTCGATCTCGGCGCAGGCATCGCGGTGAATGCGCTCGGCCATGCCCATCCCGCGCTGGTGGCGGCGCTGGAGGCGCAGGCGCGCAAGCTCTGGCACACCTCGAACCTCTACACGGTGCCGAACCAGGAGGCGCTGGCCGCACGGCTCGTCGAGCATACCTTCGCCGATACCGTCTTCTTCACCAATTCCGGCACCGAGGCGCTGGAACTCGCCGTGAAGATGACGCGCAAGCATTTCCACGCCGCCGGCACTCCCGAGCGCACCCGCATCCTCGCCTTCGAGGGTGGCTTTCACGGCCGGTCGATCGCCGCGATTTCGGCCACGAACGCGCCGAAGATGATCGACGGCTTCGGGCCGCTGCTGCCGGGCTTCGACATCCTGCCCTGGGGCGATCACGACGCGCTGCACGCGGCCATCGGGCCGGAAACCGCGGCGATCCTGATCGAGCCGGTGCAGGGCGAGGGCGGCATCCGGCCGCTGCCCGACCAGTGCCTGCGCGGGCTCAGGGCGCTCTGCGACGAAAAGGGCCTGCTGCTGATCCTCGACGAGGTGCAGTGCGGCATGGGCCGGACCGGCCGGCTCTTCGCCCATGAATGGGCCGGGGTGACGCCCGATATCATGATGGTCGCCAAGGGTATCGGCGGGGGCTTTCCGCTCGGGGCGGTGCTCGCCACCGAAGCGGCGGCCTCGGGCATGGTCGTGGGCACCCACGGCTCGACCTATGGCGGCAATCCGCTGGCCTGTGCGGTGGGCATCGCGGTGATGGATGCGATGACCGAGCCCGGGTTTCTCGAGCGGGTGAACCGGGTCGCCGGGCGGTTGCGCCAGGGGCTCGAGGGGCTGGTGGCGAGCCATCCGGACGTCTTCGCGGGCGTGCGCGGGCAGGGGCTGATGCTCGGGCTCGAATGCCGGGTGCCGAACACCGACGTGGTGCGGGCGGGCTACGACGCCCATGTGCTGACGGTGCCGGCGGGCGACAACGTGCTGCGGCTCCTGCCGGCGCTGACGCTGTCGGAGTTCGAAGCCGAGGAAGCGGTGCGCCGCATCGACGCCGCCGCCCGCGCGCTCTCCGAGGCCGCCGCGGCCCCGGCCTGAGCCGCCGCCCTTTCCGCACGGGATCCGACGATGAGACATTTTCTCGACATCCACACCACGCCGGTGAGCGATCTGCGCGCCATGCTCGATGCGGCGCAGGCGATGAAGGCCGCGCGGGCGGGCCGCGCGCACGGGACGGCCGACGAGGCGCTGCCGCTGGCCGGGCGGGTGGTCGCGCTGGTGTTCGAGAAGCCCTCGACCCGGACGCGGGTGAGCTTCGATGTCGGCGTGCGCCAGCTCGGCGGCACGACCCTGGTGCTGTCGGGCGACGAGATGCAGCTCGGGCACGGCGAGTCGGTGGCGGATACCGCGCGGGTGCTGTCGCGCTTCGTCGATCTCATCATGATCCGCACCTTCGACGAGAGCACCCTGCTGGAACTGGCGGAATACGCCAGCGTGCCGGTGATCAACGGCCTGACCGACGCCAGCCATCCCTGCCAGATCATGGCGGACCTGATGACCTACGAGGAGCATCGCGGCCCGATCGCCGGGCGCAAGGTGGTCTGGTCCGGCGACGGCAACAATGTCTGCGCCTCGTTCCTGCATGCGGCGGGGCAGTTCGGCTTCGACCTCACCTTCACCGGGCCGGCGGCCTATGATCCCAAACCGGCCCCGGTCGCCTTTGCCCGCGAGAAGGGCGTCACGGTGAGCATCGAGCGCGATCCGGTGAAGGCGGTGGCCGGTGCCGATCTGGTGGTGACCGACACCTGGCTCTCGATGCATGACGCGACGAGCGCGCGCGAGCGGCGCTACAAGCTGCTGCGGCCCTACCAGGTCAACGAGGCACTGATGGCCCATGCCAGGCCCGATGCGCTCTTCATGCACTGCCTGCCGGCGCACCGCGCCGAGGAGGTGACGAGCGGGGTGATGGACGGGCCGCATTCGGTGGTGTTCGACGAGGCCGAGAACCGCCTGCATGCCCAGAAGGCGATCCTGCGCTGGTGCCTCGGCGTCTGACGGGCGGGGTTGTTTCCGCCGCGCCGACGGGACGCCCCTTTTCGGCCGTTTCCGTGCTAGGCTGCCCGTTCGTCGCGAGAGCCTGCATCTGGTCGGCTACGCGCAAAACTGAAAGGGAGCAACATGCCTGAGACACAGAACGGATCATGCTTCTGCGGCGCGGTGCACGTCGAGACGACCGGGGCGCCCGAGGCCATGGGCTATTGCCACTGCGCCTCCTGCCGGTCGTGGTCGGCCGGACCCGTCAACGCCTTCATCCTCTTCAAGGCCGAGAACGTGAAGGTCACCCGGGGCCAGGACCATGTGGGCCATTTCGCCAAGACCGAGCGCAGCGACCGACAGTTCTGCACGCTTTGCGGCGGGCACCTGATGACCGGCCATCCGCACTGGGGCCTGATCGACGTCTATGCGGCAACGATCCCCGGACAGGATTTCGTCCCGGGCGTGCATGTCTTCTACGCCGAGACGGTCCTGCCGATGAAGGACGGTCTGCCCAAGCTGAAGGATCTTCCCGCCGAAATGGGCGGCAGCGGCGAGAGCATGCCCGAATAGCGGCTTTCGCGGTCGGGAGGCGAAGTCAGCCGATCACGGCGCGGATGGCGAAGGCGACGATTGCGAGCGCCGCGACGCCGGCGAGCCAGTAGGCGGCGAACCAGAGCAGCCTGCGGCCCATCAATGGTATCCGTGCGCCGGATCGACCTTGCCGCGGAACACCCAGTAGGCATAGGCGGTATAGGCGAGGATCAGCGGCACCAGCACGAGGGCGCCGACCAGAAGGAACCACAGGCTCTCGTCGGGGGCGGCGACATCCCAGATCGTGAGGCTCGGCGGGACCATGTAGGGATAGAAGCTGATGCCGATCCCGATGAACGACAGCACGAAGATCGCGAGGCCCGCGAGGAACGGCCAGGCGTCGCGCTCCTCGCGCAGGCCGCGCAGGTAGAGCAAGGCCGCACCGGCGACGAGGATCGGCACCCACATCGTCGCATAGAGGTTGGGCATCGAGAACCAGCGCTCGAGATAGAGCGGCTCGAGGAACGGCGTGATCAGGCTGACGAGGCCGATCAGCGCGAGCGTCGCAGGGCCGAGGATCCAGGAGACTTCGCGCGCGCGGTCGCGGACCGGGCCTTCGGTCTTGAGGATGAGCCAGGCGGCGCCGAGCATGGCGTAGCCGACGACGAGCGCGGCACCGGTCAGGAGCGAGAACGGTGTCAGCCAGTCCCAGTTGCCGCCGGCATAGGCGCGGTCCTCGACGGCGATGCCCTGCACCAGCGCGCCCAGCGCCACGCCCTGGGCGAAGGTCGCGAGGGTGCTGCCGCCGAAGAACGACAGGTCCCAGAGCCATTTCGCGCGTTTCGTGCGCCAGCGGAACTCGAAGGCGACCCCGCGGAAGATGAGCGCCAGCAGCATGGCGATGATCGGGGCGTAGAGCGCCGGCATCACCACGGCATAGGCGAGCGGGAAGACCGCGAAGAGACCGCCGCCGCCCAGCACGAGCCAGGTCTCGTTGCCGTCCCAGACCGGGGCGATGGTGTTCATCGCGAGATCCTTTTCCGTCTCCTCCCGGAAGAGCGGAAAGAGGATGCCGATGCCGAGATCGAAGCCGTCGAGGATGACGTAGGCCAGCACCGCGAAGGCGATCAGGCCGGCCCAGATGAACGCGAGGTCGAGTTCCATGGTCTTCCTCCTCAGTTCGACGGGATGAAATCGGGATCGACGCTCGGGGCCGGGGTCGTGCCGGCCGTCCGGGTCGGACCGATGTCCCCGATATGCGGCCGGTCCGAGGGCGGGCGGTTCATCAGGCGCAGGAGGTAGAACGTGCCGGCGCCGAAGACCGCGAAATAGACCAGGATGAACGCGACCAGCGAGGACGAGACCGCGCTCAGGCCGATCGGGGAGGCGCTGTCGGCGGTCGTCAGGTGCCCGTAGACCGTCCAGGGCTGGCGGCCGACCTCGGTGGTGATCCAGCCGCAGAGCACCGCGACGAAGCCGGCGGGGCCCATGGCGACGGAGGCGCGCAGGAGCCAGGGGCTGCCATAGAGATCGCCGCGCCAGCGCCGCCAGAGCGCCCAGAGCGAGAGGCCGAGCATCGCGAAGCCGAGTGCGACCATGATGCGGAAGGTCCAGAAGATCAGCGCCGCCGGCGGGCGTTCCTCCTCGGGGAAGGCCTTGAGGCCCTTGACCTCGCCATCGAGCGAATGGGTGAGGATGATCGAGCCGAGATACGGGATCTCGACCTTGTAGCGCGTCACCTCCGCCGCGTCGTCGGGGATGCCGAAAAGGATGAGCGGCGCGGGGGCGTGGGTCTCGTAATGGCCCTCCATCGCGGCGATCTTGGCGGGCTGGTGCTCGAGCGTGTTGATGCCGTGGAAATCGCCGGCGACGATCTGGAGCGGGGCGACGACGAGGATCATGCCCATGGCCATCGCGAACATGCGCCGCGCGCCGGCCTCGGTGCGGTCGCGCAGCAGGTGCAGCGCGCCGACCGCGCCCACCACGAGCGCGGTGGTGAGATACGCCGCCAGACACCATGTGCACGAGGCGGTAGGGGAAGGACGGATTGAAGATCGCGGCCCACCAGTCGGTGGGGACGAACTGGCCCGCCTCGTTCATCGCGAAGCCGGCGGGGGTCTGCATCCAGGAATTGACCGACAGGATCCAGAACGCCGAGCCCAGCGTGCCGACCGCGACCATGAGGGTGGCGAGGAAATGCAGTCTCGGGCCCACCTTGGCGCGGCCGAAGAGCATGACGCCGAGGAAGCCCGCCTCGAGGAAGAAGGCGCTCAGCACCTCGTAACCCATGAGCGGGCCGACGACGGGCCCCGCCCGGTCGGAGAAGACCGACCAGTTGGTGCCGAACTGGTAGGACATCACGATGCCCGAGACCACGCCCATGCCGAAGGCGACGGCGAAGATCACCTTCCAGTAGTTGAAGAGCCGCAGGTAGAGATCGTCGCGGGTCCACAGATGCAGGCCGTTCAGGACGGCGAGATAGCTCGCGAGGCCAATGGAGAAGGCCGGGAAGATGATGTGGAACGACACCGTGAACGCGAACTGGAACCTCGCGAGGTCCAATGCCTCAAATCCGAACATCGGCCTTTTCCAACCCCCTGTCTGCGATCATATATCGATTTTTATATGTAACAGAAACGGACCCGCCGGCAAGTGCTGTCTTGTCGCACCGCAGCAATCGGGCCGCGCGCGTCATCGGCGGCGTCGTACCGTCGGGACCGGCGAGGTCCGCCAGTTCGCGGTGGTCTCGGGATGTGGCGGCTTGCCATGGGTGCGGCTCCAGAAGTCCGGACCTCCGGCGCGCAACCAGAACGGCAGCGCGAGCACGAGGCCGACGATGAAGCCGCCGGCATGGGCGAGATAGGCAACCCCGCCGCCATCGACGCCGTAATTCACCCAGCCCGAGCCGACCTGAAGCGCGAACCAGAAGCCGAGCATGACGTAGGCGGGCATCGGCACCAGGCGCACGATGATGATGAGGATGATGAGCACGTCCACGCGGGCGCGGGGGAACATCAGCAGATATCCGCCCATCACCCCGGCGATGGCCCCCGAAGCGCCCACCATCGGCACCGTCGAGCCCGTGCTGGCGAGGTACTGGGCGAGGCCCGCGCCGATGCCGGAGGCGAGGTAGAAGCCGAGGAACGGCAGATGTCCGAACTGGTCCTCGAGATTGTCGCCGAAGATCCACAAGAACAGCATGTTGCCGGCGAGATGCATCAGCCCGCCATGCATGAACATCGAGGTGAGGAAGGTGAGATAGCCGTCCCCGGCGGTGATCCGGGCCGGCACGAGGGCGAAATCGTCGAAATACGCCACGAGGGCGGCCTCGTCGCTGTAATAGGGCAGGGTCACCACGAAAACGAGCACGTTGATCGCGATCAGCGCCCAGGTCACGTAGGGTGTGCGCCGCGACGGGTTGTGATCTCGGATCGGAAACATCGGCGGCTGCTCCAGGCACCTGAATTGCCGGAAGCCTAGGCAATCCGGCAGGGGCTGTCACCTGTCACGGCATCGACGCGCGCGATGCCGGGAGGACCGAGGGGATGTCAAGGCGGGCCAGCCGGTCGGGGGCTTCTGACCCGGGTCAGGTGGTCCCGGCGAAACGTGCAGCGAAGCCCTCGCGCGCCTCGTCGGTGATCTTGGCGAAGAGCACGTCGGGCGTCGTGAACGCTGTTCCGGCCTCGACCGCGGCCAGCGCCGCCGCCACGTCATCCGGCCAGTCGGCATCGTCCCGTCCGAAGGCCGAGAGCATCGCCGCCGCCGCATCGGGCACGAAGGGGCGCGAGAGCACGGCGTAGAAATGGACGAGGTTGAGCGAGAGCCGCACGATGGCGGCGGCGCGCTCCGGGTCGGTCTTGAACGCGGCCCAGGGCGCGGCGGCCTGCAGGTATTCGTTGCCCGCCGCCCAGATGCCGCGCAATTCCTGCGCGCCCTTGCGCAGGTCGATCGCCTCCATGTGGCCCTCATAGGCGCGCAGGCGCCGGCCGAGATCGGCGATCAGCGCCTGCTCCTCCGGGCCGTAGCTGCCGCCCTCGGGCACCGTCTCGTCGAAGCGCGACCGGGCGAACTTGGTCACCCGGCTGACGAAATTGCCGAGCACGTCGGCGAGATCCTTGTTCACCCCGGCCTGGAACGCCTCCCAGGTGAAATTGCTGTCCGAGCCCTCGGGCACGTTGGCCATCAGCCACCAGCGCCAGTAATCGGCGGGCAGGATGTCGAGCGCCTGGTCCATGAAGACGCCGCGCCCCTCGGAGGTCGAGAACTTGCCGCCGTCATAATTGAGGTAGTTGAAGGACTTGATGTAATCGACCAGCTTCCACGGCTCGCCCGACCCCAGCAGCGTCGCCGGAAAGCTCAGCGTGTGGAACGGCACGTTGTCCTTGCCCATGAACTGCAGGTAGCGCACGTCGCCCGCCCCCTCGTCGGTGCGCCACCAGCGCCGCCACGCCGCCTCGTCCTGTCCGGTCGCATCGGCCCATTCGGCCGAAGCCGCGATGTATTCGATCGGCGCGTCGAACCAGACATAGAACACCTTGCCCTCCATGCCGGGCCAGTCGGCGTCGCCGCGCTTCACCGGAATGCCCCAGTCGAGGTCGCGGGTGATGCCGCGATCCTGCAGCCCGTCGCCGTCATCGAGCCATTTGCGCGCGATCGAGGTGGTCAGGATCGGCCAGTCGGTCTTCGAGTCGATCCAGGCGCGGATCTCGTCGCGCATGGCACTCTGGCGCAGGTAGAGATGCTTGGTCTCGCGCACCTCCAGATCGGTCGAGCCCGAGATCGCCGAGCGCGGGTTCACCAGATCGGTCGGGTCGAGCTGCTTGGTGCAGTTCTCGCACTGGTCGCCGCGCGCCCGCTCGTAGCCGCAATTCGGGCAGGTGCCCTCGATGTAGCGGTCGGGCAGGTAGCGCCCGTCGGCCTTCGAATAGACCTGCTTCTCCATCACCTCCGAGATCAGCCCCGCATCGGCAAGCCGCCCGGCGAGATGCTGCGTCAGCGCGTGGTTGCGCGCCGAGGAGGACCGCCCGAAATGATCGAAGCTGAGCCGGAACCCGTCGGCGATGTCCTTCTGGACCTGCCACATCCGCGCGCAATACGCCGCCACCGGCTCGCCCGCCTTGGCCGCGGCCAGCTCCGCCGGCGTGCCATGCTCGTCGGTGGCGCAGATGAACAGCACCTCATGCCCGCGCGCCCGCGCATACCGCGCATAGACATCCGCCGGCAGCTGGCTGCCCACCAGATTGCCGAGATGCTTGATGCCGTTGATATAGGGCAGGGCGGAGGTGATCAGGATACGGGACATGGGGCGCCCTATTGCTTCGGAACGCGACCGGGTTACGCCATTAAGCCCGTCCATGCCAGTGGTCAGAGGCGCCTCAGGGACGGACGGCGGCGATGGGACGTTTCGGCGTGGCGGCAAAATGGCTGAGACCGAGCCAGTCCCGCATCCGGGCCCGCATTGCCGGATCGCCATCCAGAGAGACGCGGCCTGCTTCGACTTCGCGCTTCAGGGTCGAGAGTCCCATCCAGATCGAAGTCATGCTGCGCAGATCCGAGGTGACATAGAGATCGACCTCGAAGCCGGGCTCGGTCAGGCAGAGGTCGACCGCACCGTCCCCTTCCACGACAAGCCACCAGTCCCGTTTGCCGGCCGTCTGGTCGGTGTAGAGAAACCGGATCACCCGCCGGCAGCCGTCGAGCGGTGCGGGGTCAAGGTTTCGGCGCATGTCCCACATCAGAAGTGCGGGATCGAGGCGTTCGAGCGAGACCTCCGCGGCGACCCAGTTCTGGCCCCAGATCCCGATCGCCTCGATTACCGGAGCCAGCGCCTGCCCGGCCTCCGTCAGCCTGTAGACCTTGTTTCCCGGTCCTTCCGGATCCGGACCCGCGCTGAGGATGCCGGCTGCTTCGAGTTGCTTCAGCCGGTCGGACAGCAGGGTCGGCGACATGCGCGGCACCCCCCGGCGCAGCTCGTTGAACCGGGTGGAGCCGGCGACAAGCTCGCGCACGAGTATCAGCGTCCAGCGCTTGGCGAGGATTTCCGACGCCATCGCGACGGGGCAGAACTGACCATAGCCCGCCGTCATGTGACTTCCTTCCCCGGGATCCGGACCGGTCCAGAAACTGGACTGGACGCGGCTTGCGGTCCGTGCCCAGACTCGGACGAGGGACCGGTTCCCCATCAGGCGCCGGATTTCCCGTCATTGAAAGGAAAAACCATGTCGCAAACACTTTACGAGCGCCTCGGTGGAGCCGATGGCGTCGCAACGATTTCAGCGGCTCTGGTCGACAATCACCTCGTCAACCCGCTGATAGCGGCGCGATTCACCGGCAGCGATCTGCCGGTCTTCAAGCAGACGGCCTGCGATTTCTTCACGGCGGGATCGGGCGGTCCCGACGTCTACCGGGGCAAGGACATGCTGAGCGCGCACCGCCACATGAACATCTCGGATGCCGAATTCATGGCGGCGGTTGACGATCTCATGAAGGCGCTCGACGCATCGGGCATCGGCGCTGCCGAGAAGGCCGAGGTCCTCTACATTTTCTACACCCTCCGACCAGAGGTCGTGGGCGTCTGAAGCCGGATTTGGCGTTATCGGGCAAGGTTGCGGCTTCGCAACTCCCGATGGCCGGATTCCGGTGCCGGGAAGGGAATTTTCGTTCCTGTACCGCCCGAAACGAAACGGGGCGCGAGCGGCCCGGCCAGCGCCCG
>CAVQAX010000011.1:0-80962 GCA_963710515.1 uncultured Alphaproteobacteria bacterium | reverse complement strand
CATCCTGCATTTACGTTGAGACATATCCGGCATGGCGGACGTGCTCCAGCACTCATCCGGGGTGAAGAGATCGCAGGTTTCGCCGAGAGCTTGCAGAAGCTGGTCGAAGGTGCGGGCCCCTGTCCCGCGCAGGAGCGCCTTGAGCTTTGAGAAGGCCATCTCGATCGGGTTCAGGTCCGGGCTGTAGGCAGCAGAAACAGGAACCAGCAGCCTTGGCCGCTGAGGGCCCGGGCGGCGCGAGCGTTCCTGGGTGCTGAGATTGTCGAGGATGACGACGGTCCCCGGCTCGAGTGCCGGCGCGAGCCGGGTTTCGACGTAGGTGGCGAAGGCTTCGCCGTTCATCGCGCCCTCGATGATCCACGGGGCAATCAGCGCTTCCCAGGTCAGTCCCGCGATGAAGGTCTGGGTGCGCCATCTGCCGAAGGGAGCTGCAGCGTTCAGACGTCGGCCCTTCGGGGCGCGGCCCCGCAGCCGGGTCATGTTCGTCCTCACCGACGTCTCGTCGATGAACACCAGCCGATGCGGTCGGGCCTGCATGAACGGCTGGCGCCGCGCTATCCAATCCTTGCGGGCGCGGGCGACATCGGCGCGGCGCCGCTCGTCCGCGACCAGCGACTTTTTTTATACGTCAAGCCGAGACGGCGCAGGGCGCGCGACAGCGAGGTCTCGTCAACATGGACACCCTCGGCCTCAGCCAGCGCGCCTTGGAGTTCGCGCATGGTGATGTCCGGGTCCTGTTCGACGAGTTCGAGGAGAAAGCCACGGTATGGACCAGGTTTGCCCGATCCCGGCGGACGTCCGCATTTGGCGGGGGCGAGCGGCTCGCCGCGCCGGACCTTGCGCGCAAGCCGCGCGCCGGTCGCCGCGGAGATCATCAGACGCCGGGCGGCTTCACGGCCGCTGAGGCCGGTCTCGACAGCCTGTCGAAACCGGCGCCGAAGGTCGAGCGAAAAGGGGGGCGGGCATGGCATGATCCTCCTGAACAGGATGAATCACAACAACCCGCTCAAGGGAATCCCCGATTCGACGTAGCCGCAGGACGCTTTAATGTTTCCCCAGATGTGACCCTTGCCGTGACCGTCGTCGAATGCGCTTCGTCCGGGACGACGAGCTTCGCCGGTCGCACCACCATGACCCGCTGCCGCCCCTTGCATGGCCTCCCGGGTCACGACGGAACAATGCGGCGTGGCATGATCGCCGCGCGGCTCGAGTCACAGTAATTTTGAGGTACCGTCCAATGCGTTTGACGTGCTTCCTGGTAGGCGGCCTCGACCCAAGGGCCCCAGCCCCTGTAGGTGTCAGCGACATCGTCTGCCGGATGGGTGAGTTCCATCGTGAAGCGCAACACTGAGGGCGGATGATGTATCCGTCCGTCTGGAAACGGAGAACGGTGTTGCCATGTCAGGATATTCCCATCTCACCGCCGAGGAGAGAGACCGGATCGCCGGTTTGAAGGCCGACGGTCTGTCGCTCGGTGCGATCGCCCGGGCGCTCGGCCGGGCGGCGTCGACCATCTCGCGCGAGATCGGGCGCAACGCGCTCGAGAGCGGCGCGTACCGTCCGCATGTGGCGGATGGAGCGTACATGTTGCGCCGCCAACGCAAGGCGACGATCGAAACGGATGCGAAGCTCGCGGCCTACGTCACGGACCGCCTGACCGAAGGTTGGACGCCCGAGCAGGTCGCCGGACGGCTGCGGCTCGGGATCGAGCCCGGCCTGCGCGCCGTTTGCGCGGAGACGATCTACGGCTGGATCTACCGGGCCGGCCAGAAGGCGGAACGGCTCTGGCGCTTCCTGACCCGCTGCCATGCCCGTCGAAGGACGCGCCACGGCCGGACATCTCGCGACACGATCGCGGAGAAAACCCATATTTCCCAGCGATCTGCCGACGCTGATGCTCGCGAAGCGGTTGGGCACTGGGAAGCGGATCTCGTCATCTGCAAACGCTCCCGCCCGGTGCTGGTGCTGCATGAGCGCAAGACCCGGATCACGCTGATGACGCGCCTTGCCGGCAAGACCGCGGGTGAGACCGTCGCCGCGATGATGGCGACCTTCAGGCGGCTCGACCCGCGTATGCGCGGCTCGATCACGTTCGACAACGACACCTGCTTCGCCCGCCACACGCTGCTGCGCGGCATGCTCTCGGCCACCACCTATTTCTGCGACGCCTATGCGAGCTGGCAGAAGGGCGGGATCGAGAACGCCAACGGGCGCATCCGGCGATGGCTGCCCCGAGGCACTGATCTCGATGAGATCAGCGAAGCCGACATCCAGGAGATCGCCATGACCATCAACCTCACCCCGCGTAAGTGCCTCGCCTACCGATCCCCGGTCGAGGCGTTCCTGTCTGAGCTTGGCAGGGACGTCGAAATCAGGTTTGCTTGAACCGTTGCGCTTCGCGCTGGAATCCACCCCGTCCGCCGCGATCATCGACAGTTAGAGCATCCTGCATTTACGTTGAGACATATCCGGCATGGCGAAAGTAGTTCCAGCACTCATCCGGGGTGAAGAGATCGCAGGTTTCGCCGAGGGCTTGCAGAAGCTGGTCGAAGGTGCGGGCCCCTGTCCCGCGCAGGAGCGCCTTGAGTTTTGAGAAGGCCATCTCGATCGGGTTCAGGTCCGGGCTGTAGGGCGGCAGAAACAGGAACCAGCAGCCTTGGCCGCTGAGGGCCCGGGCGGCGCGAGCGTTCCTGTGGGTGCTGAGATTGTCGAGGATGACGACGGTCCCCGGCTCGAGTGCCGGCGCGAGCTGGGTTTCGACGTAGGTGGCGAAGGCTTCGCCGTTCATCGCGCCCTCGATGATCCACGGGGCAATCAGCGCTTCCCAGGTCAGTCCCGCGATGAAGGTCTGGGTGCGCCATCTGCCGAAGGGAGCTGCAGCGTTCAGACGTCGGCCCTTCGGGGCGCGGCCCCGCAGCCGGGTCATGTTCGTCTTCACCGACGTCTCGTCGATGAACACCAGCCGATGCGGTCGGGCCTGCATGAACGGCTGGCGCCGCGCTATCCAATCCTTGCGGGCGCGGGCGACATCGGCGCGGCGCCGCTCGTCCGCGACCAGCGACTTTTTTTATACGTCAAGCCGAGACGGCGCAGGGCGCGCGACAGCGAGGTCTCGTCCACATGGACACCCTCGGCCTCAGCCAGCGCGCCTTGGAGTTCGCGCATGGTGATGTCCGGGTCCTGTTCGACGAGTTCGAGGAGAAAGCCACGGTATGGACCAGGTTTGCCCGATCCCGGCGGACGTCCGCATTTGGCGGGGGCGAGCGGCTCGCCGCGCCGGACCTTGCGCGCAAGCCGCGCGCCGGTCGCCGCGGAGATCATCAGACGCCGGGCGGCTTCACGGCCGCTGAGGCCGGTCTCGACAGCCTGTCGAAACCGGCGCCGAAGGTCGAGCGAAAGGGGGGCGGGCATGGCATGATCCTCCTGAACAGGATAAATCACAACAACCCGCTCAAGGGAATCCCCAATTCAACGTAGCCGCAGGACGCTTTAGCAGACGGTTCGTCGTCAGGCGAGACCGGTGCCGCCGCGCCAGGCCTCCTTGAGGGCGGCCGCCTCGACCCGAAGATCTTCACCTCGGGGCTCGATGCCTGACGTGCGGTATCGCCCGCGAGGCGGCGCTTTCCGGCTTCGAGGAACTCCTTCGACAAGCTGCAGTACAGGCTCGTCACGATGCCCTCACGGCGGCAGAGCTCGGCGATGCTCCCCTCGCCGCGCAGACCTTCGACGCACGATCCTGATCTTCTCTTCGGCTGAATGATGCTTCCGCGTTCGACGGCGGATATCCTTCACGATCCGCTCGGCGGAAGACTTGGCGTTCCGGGTTTCTGTCTCATCTCCACTCCTTGGTGGTTACGATGAGCCAGAAACCCTCCGTTGCAAAATCACATCAGATGTCCCAAGGCCGCTGACGTGGGACAAAACCGTTTTCCCCCGGCCTGTTGCCGGGTCCCGTTCCTGCCCGATAGGGTTTCCGCCAATATAAATCCGCAAAAGGAACAAGGAGGCCCAGTGGGATCACCACGCCGCCCCGCTCTACATCAAGGCGGCGGCAGGCGAGCCTTGGGAAGACGACGGGCGATTCTGCAGCCCCAGAACCTACGAGAGATCCCGTAAGATGAGCGCCCTGAAAAATAGCCAATCTCAAGGGACTTAATGGTAGCGGAGGAGGGACTTGAACCCCCGACACGCGGATTATGATTCCGCTGCTCTAACCACCTGAGCTACTCCGCCACGGCGTCGGGGTATGGCCTTGGAGCGGGATCGTCAAGATGCGTTCTCACCGGGTCCCTGCGGATCGGGTCGGATGACCGCTCAGGCTTCCGGTCCGAAGCCGGAAGCCGCTTTCCCGGCCGATCCCGGCACGTTGCATACGCCTGCGAGGCGGATGACCCGGGTCGTCGGTCACGAAGAGGCGGCGTCAGGCGTCGTTGTCCCGCCCCTCTTCCGCGCCGGCCTCCGCCATGCCGCGCTCCTCGCGCAGCACAAGCGCGATCTCGCGCCGCACCAGCTTGCGCAGGTTGCGACTGATCCGGTCGCCCATCTCGCCCTGCAGTTCCTCGCGGACGATGGCGTTGACCACACCGCGCAGCGCCTCCTCGTCGAGGATCGGCGCCCCGGCACCGCGCCCGGGCAGGTCCGCGACCCCCTCCGACAGCACTTCCCCGGCCTCGGCGCTCCCGACGCGCATCTGCGGTGTCAGCATGAGCACCGGAACCGGCATCCCGGCCTCATCTGCGCGGTCACCCCCGAGGCGGGCATCCGTCTCGGCCGAGACGAGCTCGCGGATCGAGGCCAGCACCTCGGCCATGTTCTGGGGGCCACCAGCTTCCCGGCCGACAGCCTCCGGTCTTCCCGCCGTTCTCGTCGCCCACGCCTCAGCGCTCCCAGCGCGACCGGATCCGATCCACCACGGTCGTATCGTAGCCCCCGATCGGTGCCGCCTGGACCCGGGAGAAATTGACGTCCGGATCATAGGTCTCGATCCCGAGCCCCAGATGCTGCACCGTCAGCAGGCCCATCGCCTGCAGCAGCCCGTAGACCGCCACGTATTCGTCCCGCGCCGACCGGACGATCTCCGCTTCGGCCTGCAGCCGCTCCTGATCGGCGTTGAGCACGTCGAGGGTCGAGCGTGCGCCGAGGCGGGCCTCCTCGGCCACACCCTCGGCGGCGATCCGGCTCGCTTCGGCCTGTTCGCGCCGCGCGACGATGGTCACCCGCGCCACCTCGAGCTGCGCCCAGGCGCCCGCGACGTTCTGCGTGACCTGCCGCGCGGTGTCCTGCACCTCGAAACGCCGCTGGTCGAGCACGGCCTGCGCCTGCCGCACCAGACTGTCGTTGCGCCCGCCGGTATAGAGCGGCAACGCGCCCCGGAGCCTGATTTCACCGTAGGATTCGTCTTCGAAGGTTCCGAAGGCCGTGGTCCCGCCCCGATACCCGACCTGCGCTCCCGCGCTCAGCGTCGGGCCCTTGGCAGCCATTGCGCGGTCGAAATCGTAGACCGCCGCCCGTTCGAGGAACTGCGCCGAGACGATCTGCGGGTTGCGCTGCAGCCCGACCGACGTCGCCTCGTCGAGGGAAGCCGGAATCTCCGGCAGCGGGGGCAGCCGCTCGAGATTGTCCGGAGGTGAGCCCACCGCCGCGCGATAGGCTTCACGGGAGATCTCGAGTTCGCCCTCCGCCGCGGCGAGGATCGAGCGTGAATTCGCCAGCCGCGCCTCGCTCTGGCTCACATCGGTCCGGGTGACCTCGCCGACCTCGAAGCGGTTCTGGGTCGCCCGCAGGGTCTCGTCCAGCCGCTCCACGTCGTTCGAGGCAAGCCGGACGAATTCCTCGTCGCGGCGCACATCCACATAGGCCTGCACCGCATTGAAGAGCACGACCTGCTCGACGCCCTTGAGATCCGCCCGCCCGGCCGCGACCCTGTTGCGCGCACTCTCGATCGCCGCCTTGGTCTGCCCGCTGTCGAGCAGCAGCAAGGTCGCATCGAGCGCGACCCCCGCATTGTCGATGCGGTCGTTGAGCGACAGGCCGGTCGTGCCGCTCGCGCCGGTCAACTGACCTTCCACCTGCGGCCGGCGATTGGCCCGGGCCTGCGGCACGTTCTCGTCGAGCGCCCGGAGGGCAGCCTGGCTCGATGTGAGCAGCGGGCTGGTCTGATACGCCTTGATCAGGGCGTCGGTCAGGGTCTCCGCCGATGCCGGCGCCGGTGCGAAGCACGGCCCGACCAGGAGTGCCGTGCTCAACAAAAGCGGCTTGATCCATTGCGACGGCATGGCAATCCTCTGAAAACTGCTCGATGACCGGCCCGTTTTCCGGACACTTCGGTCCACTATTGGCGGTCGCGCCTCAAAACTCAAACGCTTTTGCTGCGGCAAATCCGGGCAGCACCGGGGCTGTTGCATCGAAGATACGGCGCCAGACGATGCGCCCGGCGCTGTGCACACCGAGCCGCGCCTGCCCGTTCTGACCGTCGAGGAACACCGCGGCGATCCGGCCGCCGGGCTTGAGCTGCTCGGCGAAGGTCGCCGGCACCTGCTCGACGGCGCCCTCGAAGAGAATGACGTCGAAGGGGCCGTGCTTCGGGCTTCCGGCGGCCAGCGGCCCCGTCACCACCATCGCGTTGTCCGCACCCTGCCGGGCCAGCCGCGCCTCGGCCTCCGCGGCCATCGCGGCATCCTCCTCGAGCGCCACAACCGCCTCGGCCATCCGCGCGAGAACCGCCGCCGAATACCCCAGCCCGGAACCCACATCGAGCACAAGGTCGCTCGGCCCGGCATTCACCGCATCGAGCAGCTTCCCGAAAACCCGCGGGTCGAGCACGACCCGCCCCGGCGCCAGCGGCACGTGTTCGCCGACATAGGCGACCTCGCGCAGGGCCTCCGGCACGAACTCTTCGCGCGGGATCCTGAGCAGCGCTTCGATGATCGGATAACGTGTCACGTCGGAGGGCCGGACCTGACTGTCGACCATCACCTCGCGCGCAGCGGCAAAATCGATCATGACAGACACCTCGTGCGGATACATCGACGGCCGGGTGATGGCACATTTCCCCGACACTGGCAACGCGGCCCGCCACGGTCAATCGGGGCCGTCAATCAGGGCCGTCAATCGGCGCTTGCCTGCACCCGGAGCCGTTGCTAAGGGAACGCCTTCCGACAGCGGCGACGTGGCGGAGTGGTTACGCAGCGGATTGCAAATCCGTGTACACCGGTTCGATTCCGGTCGTCGCCTCCAGGACCAAGCGGCCACAGCGTCGCGGCGGGACGCCGCGGCCTCACGCGTTCGGCCTGGATCCTCCGCTTCGGTCTCCCCCTGCCCCGAAACTGCGACCGGCAGGATTGCCGGCGTTCCGGATGCTTCTCCGGGCGGTCTTCAAAGACAGCCCCCCGGATCAGCTCTCCTCGTCCACCTGCCCCCGCCCCGCCTTGATGGCGCCACGGCGGGTCTTGGCGTCGAGGCGTCGGCGGACCGAGCCACGGGTCGGGCGGGTCGGACGGCGGGGTTTCGGGCGGTAGAGCGCCGCGAGGATCAGGTCGCGCAGCTTGGCCCGCGCATCCTCCCGGTTCATCGCCTGCGACCGGTGCTTCTCCGACGTCACGATCAGCGCCCCTTCGGAGGTCCAGCGCCGCCCCGCCAGCCGCCTGAGCCGCGCCTTCACGTCGGGGGCCAGGTTCGGCGAGCGCGCCGCCTCGAATCGCAACTCCACCGCCGTCGAGACCTTGTTGACGTTCTGCCCGCCCGGCCCCGAGGCCCGCACGAAGCTCTCGCTCAACTCCCAGTCCTCGAGCGCGATGTCGTCGTTGATCCGGAGCATCGATCCTGTCCCTCGGCCCGACACGCCCGAAGCAGCCGGAACGCCCGTCGATACGGGGCGCAAAAGCTGAGGGGCCGCAGTGACTGCGACCCCCCGTTTCATGAGCTTGGAGGCTGGCCGGTTGGGCCGAACCCTGTGCGATGGTCTCCCGAGCCGTCGGGGGCTGCCCCTCAGGCGGTCCCTCCGCACATCGTTCCGGCCACACACTCCAAAGTCTCACTCGACATTGGATCACCTCCTTTCGCTGGTTTCGGTTGAGATCAGCCTGCCATCTCCGGCCCGAAAATCAAGCTTTTTTTCACGCCGCCGGCGCGAGGCGTCTAAGGAGGATCCGGAACGGCACCAGCGCCACCAGCGCCAGCGCCAGCTTCACCCCGAAATCGGCGATGGCGAGGCTCACCCAGAGCGGCGCATCCGGCCCGGCGCCCAGCACCGGCACGACCTCGTTCGCCCAGCCGACATCGACACCGGGCGCGAGGAACGAGAGCGTGGCCGAGAACGCGATCGAGAAGAACAGCGCCGTGTCGAGCGCGCTTCCCGCGAGGCTCGAGACCAGGGGTGCGCGCCACCAGGTCCCGCTGCGCAACCGGTCGAAGATCGCCACGTCCACGAGCTGCGCGGTCAGGAACGCGACCCCCGAGCCCATCGCCACCCGCGCGCTCACCAGCGGCCCGAACGGCCCGTCGATCTGCGTGCCGACAAGGCTGCAGGCCAGGCCCACCGCGAAGCCCGCCAGAACCACCTGCCGCGCCCGCCTCGGTCCGTGCAGGCGGTTCATCAGGTCGGTGACGAGAAAGGCGAAGGGATAGGTGAACGCCCCCCAGGTCAGCCAGTTTCCGGCGAGGAACTGCACGAGGATGTTCGAGGCGACGACGATCGCCGCCATGGCGAGAATACCGCCGAGAAGGCCACTCTTGGTCATGGATCTGCCCGTTTTGACAAGGTTGCGGAACTTGGCGCCGCGAAACCCCGGCGCGATGCTGCTCTAATCCGCGCGCGGCCGCGGCGCAAGCCTCGCGCCTTTGACCGACCGGCCCCGTCGTGCGATCATGCCCTCAGACCGGAGGGTTCCGCATGGCCGGAGGCTGGGCGCGCGACGGCGCCGTGAACGAGCAGATCGACGCATCCATCGCCGACGAACTCGGCCGCCTGCGCGCGCGCCGCGGCCCGACCGGCGAGAGCCGCACCCACTGCGCCGAATGCGAAGAGCCGATCCCCGAGGCGCGGCGCGCGGCCATCCCCGGCGTCAAGCTCTGCATCGACTGCCAGTCCGAGCGCGACGGAAAGGGCCCCGCCCGCGGCGGCATCAACCGGCGCGGCTCGAAGGACAGCCAGCTTCGCTAGACGCGCGCCCGACCCGTCAGAACCGCACCCGCAGCCCGACCGTGCCGTATTGCGCGCCCCCGAAGGCATCGGAGACCAGCCCGAACACGCCCGAGCGATGATGGAAGCGGAACATCAGCTCGATATCCGGCGCCTGCGGCAGGGCCAGCGTGATCTCGGGGGCGAAGTAATGCATCACCTGACTGCCCTCGCCGTCCTTCGCCCGCTCCTGCTCGATCTCGGTGACCTCGCTCGCCCAGTTCAGCCCCGTCGAGAACGCCACCGTCGTCACCAGGTAGCGATCCCAGGGAAACCCGCGGTAGCGGAAGAACAGCGCCCCCCAGACCTCGGTGGCGGATTGCTCCCCGAACCGCTGCCCGATGCCCACCTCCGGCTCGAGCCGGAAGCGCCAGAGCTTGCCCACATCGCGCGACACCGTGGTTCCGATGAAGTGGTCGTCCTGGTAATCCCAGGTGAACGGCAGTTCCGGGCTCGTGACCAGAACCTGGCCCATCGAGTTTTCCACGTAATTGCCGCCGAAGAGGGAAACCGCGCAATCGCCCTCACAAGGCTTGAAGAGCTCCGCCGGCGACCACGCCCCGACCGCGCCGGTTCCGGCCGCCCAGCAGAACAAAACCGCTGCGACGAGACCGCGCAGCGGCCCGGCTCGAAATCCTGCTGTCATCGCCGGTGGGCCCCACTCGCCTGACGTTCCCGCGCCGCCCTTAACACGCCTCACCGCCCCCGCGAAGAGGTCGCGATGGCGCGGTAACGCGATCGCGTCCGTCAGCCGGCGAGGCGATCCTGGTACGAGCCCTGCCCCGCCGGATGCCAGCGCGCCTCGGGGCTCCGGGCGGCATGCTCGGCCGGCAATTCGATCTCGTCGAACCCCACCCGGAACGCCGCGCGCACCTGGTCGGGCACCAGCGGCCCGAAGGCCCGCAACCGGCCGCGATAGCCCAGATCGCGCAGCCGCCGGGCCAGCGAGAACCCGCGCCCGTCGCCCATCGCCGGGAACGCCACCCGGATCAACGCGAGATCGCCGAAATGCGGCGCAAGCTCAGCCGGATCGCGGTCGTTGGGCAGGTCCACCGCCAGACCGCCCGCCGCCTCCGTCCCGGCCAGCAGCGTCTCGAGGTCGCGGAATTCCGGCTCCCCGCCGGCCGGGGCCAGACCTGCCGCCGTCACCAGAACACTCATGCCCCCGCCTCCCGCATCGCCGGCACCACCCGCCCGTCGGGCCCGAAATGGATGCCGCATTCCACCTTGTCCTGCCCGCGCCAGCGCCCCGACCGCGGGTCCTCGCCCATCGCGACCCGCGAGGTGCAGGGCGCGCAGCCGATCGACGGATAGCCCCGCGCGACCAGCGGATGCCGCGGCAGATCGTGGCGCTCCATGTAGGCCCGCAGATCACCGGCCGACCAATGCGCCAGCGGATTGACCCTGATCCGGTCCCCGTCGGTCTCGATCACCTCGAGCCCCTCGCGGGTCGCGGCCTGGAAGCGCTTGCGCCCCGAGATCACCACCGGCCAGCGCCGCAGCGCCCGGTCGAGCGGCGCGACCTTGCGCACCACGCAGCAGGCATCCGGATCGCGCCGGTTCAGGTCGAGGTCGGGATCGAGCCGCGCGAGATCCCCCGCATCGGGCCGCAGATGCTGCACGTTCTCGAGCCCCAGCGCCGCCGAGAGATCGCGCTGATATTCCAGCGTCTCCTCGAAGAGCATCAGCGTGTCGACCAGCAGCACCGGCAGGCCCGGATCGATCCGGGAGACCATGTGCAGCAGCACCGCCGCCTCGGCCCCGAAGGACGAGACCAGCGCGCTGTGGTCGGGAAACTCCGCGAGGATGCCCTCGAGCACCCGCTCGGGCGACGCCCCCTCGAACCGCATCCTGAGGGCCGCGACCCGGTCGAGCGCATGGGCGTCGAGCGGGTCCGGACTGGCCTCAAGCCGCATCGGACCGTTCCTCCTCGGCCGGATAGAGCGCCGCCTTGAAGGGCGCGGCACCCAGCCGGCGATAGGTGTCGAGGAAGGTCTCGGCCGGTTCGCTTCGCAGCACCAGATAGGCGTCGAGCAGCCGCTCGATCGCCGGCACGATCTCGTCATAGGCAAAGCCCGGCCCGGCCCGCTCGCCGATCGCCGCCGTCTCGGTCGCGTCGCCGCCGAGGGTGATCTGGTAGTTCTCCACCCCGGCCCGGTCGAGGCCGAGAATGCCGATATGGCCGACATGATGGTGCCCGCAGGCATTGATGCAGCCCGAGATCTTGATCTTGAGCGGCCCGATATCGCGCTCGAGCTTCAATTCGTCGAAGCGCTCGGCGATCTTCTGCGCCACCGGGATCGAGCGCGCGGTCGCCAGCGCGCAGTAATCCATGCCCGGGCAGGCGATGATGTCGGAGACCAGCCCGATATTCGCCGTGGCGAGCCCCGCCGCCTTCAACGCGCGGTAGATCGCCGCCAGATGCACCCGCGGCACATGCGGCAGGATCACGTTCTGCTCGTGGCTGACGCGCAAGCTCGTCATGACCGTAGCGCTCGGCCAGATCGGCCATCACCCGCATCTGCTCCGAGGAGGCATCCCCCGGCGTCGCGCCGACCGCCTTGAGCGAGATGCTGACGATCGCGTAATGGGCTTCGCGGTGCGGCGCCACATTGGTGTCGATCCACGAGCGCAGCCCGGGATCGAGCGGCGGCACCGGCCCCGCTTCGGGGGCAGGCTCGAAGACCGGCGGCGCGAAGGCCGCCTCGATATTCGCCAGCACCTCCGGGTTCACGCCCCGGAACCGCGCGAGCTTCTCCGCGAACGCCGCCTCGACCCGCGCGCGGATCTCCTCGATCCCCGCCTCGTGCACCAGGATCTTGATGCGGGCCTTGTACTTGTTGTCGCGCCGCCCGTGCAGATTGTAGACCTGCAGGATCGCTTCCAGGTAGGGCAGCAGCAACTCCTTGGGCAGGAAGTCGCGGATCACCTTGCCGATCATCGGCGTGCGTCCCAACCCTCCGCCCACGATCACCTCGTATCCCGGCTCGCCCGATGCGCTCCGAACCATCCTGAGGCCGATGTCATGCGCTTTCGTGACGGCCCGGTCGTTGGGCGAGCCGGTGATGCCGATCTTGAACTTCCGCCCCAGCCAGGTGAATTCCGGATGATCCGTCGACCATTGCCGGATCAGCTCCGCCGTGGGGCGCGGATCCTCGATCTCGTCGGCCGCAGCCCCGGCGAAGTGATCCGCCGTCACGTTGCGGATGCAGTTGCCCGAGGTCTGGATCGCGTGCATCTCCACCTCGGCCAGCGCCTCGAGAATGTCGGGCACATCGCGCAGCTTGGGCCAGTTGAACTGGATGTTCTGCCGCGTGGTGAAATGCCCGTAGCCCCGGTCCCAGCGGTCGGCGATGTCGGCGAGGCGCCGCATCTGCCGGCTGTCGAGCGTGCCGTAGGGCACCGCGACGCGCAGCATGTAGGCATGAAGCTGGAGATAGAGCCCGTTCATCAGCCTCAGCGGCTTGAACTGGTCCTCGGTCAGCGCCCCGGAGATGCGCGCCTCCACCTGCTCGCGGAACTCGGCCACGCGGCCGCGCACGAAGGCATCGTCGAAATCGGTGTAACGGTACATGGATCAGACCTCTGCGGCGGCGGCGCCGCGTGCGTGTTCGGGACGGTTGCTCGGGCCGCGCATGCGGAACGTCTCGCGGAAATGCGCCGGCCGCGCCCGCCCTTCGCCGTCGAGCAGCGCATCGGCGAGGTAGACGCCCACCACCGCGTCGGGAAAGGCCGATGCCCGGGCCAGAAGATCGGCTGCGGCCTCCGGACCGACGGCAAGGGCCGCGTCGCGTATCTCCCGCGACCAGCCGCCCCGGGCGGTGAAATAGACCGAATCGCCTTCGAGAAGGTCGTTTCCGGTGGCGAATTGCGGCAGGGCAGCGCGGGCCATCACAGCGCCTCCCGTGTCGCGCGGATCGCCGCATCCGCATGGCGCGGCGCGAGTCCCACAAGGATCAGCACCGGCCCGTCCGGCGCCGCGTCGGCCAGCGCCTCGGGCAGATCGAGCAGCGTCGTGCCGATCACCCGCTGCTCCGGCCGGCTGGCATTCTCGACCGCCGTCACCGGCAGATCGGCCGCCGCCCCGTGCATCAGCAGCCGCCCGCGCAGGAAGGTCGCCGCCCGCACGCCCATATAGATCGCCGCCGTGCCGCCCGGCCGGGCCAGACCCCGCCAGTCATGCTCGGCAAATCCCTCCACATCGTGCCCGGTGAGAATGCGCAGGCTCGCATTGCGCCCCCGCCGGGTCAGCGACTGGCCGATCGCCGCCGCCGCCGCACTCGCGGAGGTGACACCCGGCACGATGTGCCATGCGATGCCCGCGGCTTCGAGGGCGCCGATCTCGTCATCGAGCCGGCCGAACAGCACCGGATCCCCGCCCTTCAGCCGCACGACCACCCGGCCGGCCGCGGCTTCGGCGACGAGCAGGTGATTGATGTCGTCCTGCCGCCAGGACGGCTGGAAACCGCGCTTGCCCGCCGAAATGCGCTTGGCGCGCGGGTTGCAAAGATCGAGGATCGCCTCCGGCACCAGCCTGTCATGCACGATCACGTCGGCCGCCTGCATCAGCCGCAGCGCCTTGACGGTCAGGAGATCGGGATCGCCGGGTCCGGCGCCCACCAGATGCACGGCCCCTGCCCGGACGGGCACGACATCTTCTGGCAGCAGGGAATCGAGCATGGCGGGTCTCCGTTCGCGACCCTCAAGAAATAGGATTTTTTCCTTACTACAATCAATATGACGCTTCATTTAGGGATATCTTCCCGGTATGCTGCCCCGGCGAGAAGAAATGCGGCACAATCGGAGACACCTTGGAATGGCAGCTTCGCTGGACGAGCTCGACCGGAAAATCCTCGCCCTCCTGCAGACGGATTCGAGCCTGTCGCTCGACGATATCGCCAAACAGGCCGGGGCCTCCAAGACCCCGGTCTGGAACCGGATCCGCAAGATGAAGGCCTCGGGCGTGATCCGCGGCGAGGTCGCCCTGCTCGACCCCGAGAAGCTCGGGCTCGAGAGCTGTTTCTTCGTGCTGATCCGCACCGCCGAGCACGACGCGGACTGGCTCGCGCGGTTCCTCAAGGCCGTTCAGGACCGCCCCGAGGTCCTCGAAGCCCACCGCCTCGCCGGCGATATCGACTACATCCTCAAGGTCCGCGTCCCGAACGCCCGGGCCTATGACGCCTTCTACCAGGCGTTGATCCGCGAGGTCAGCATCTTCAACGTCACCTCGCAGCTCTCCATGGAGGAGATCAAGAACACCACCGCCCTGCCGATGCCCGATCCGACGCCCTGACCGGCGCCGCGAGCGGAACGCCCCGCGCGATACGCAGGCCGCCTGAAGGCCGGGCAGGCCGCGCCGGGCAGAAACCGGCCCGGCCAGACCGGTCCCGCGACACATTCCCCTCTTGTAATGTATTCACCCGGCCCATATAACACCGCCAAGCTGTTGAACGCCGGCAGGCCATGGTATGGCCCATGCTGCCGCGCCGTTTTTCAGCAACGAGGACCCGAAACATGACGTTCACGCAGATCACGCCCGATTATGCCGTGGCCCCCCAGATCACCGTCGCCGACGTGGCCGCGATCCGGGACAACGGCTTCAAGTCGATCATGTGCAACCGCCCCGACGGCGAGAGCCCCGATCAGACCGAAGTCGCGGCGATCCGCGCCGAAGCCGAGCGGCTCGGGCTGGAATTCTCCTTCGTGCCCGTGGTTTCCGGTGCGATCCTGCACCAGAATGTCAGTGATTTCGCCGCCGCCCTCGACGGCCTGCCCACACCGGTCCTCGCCTATTGCCGCTCCGGCGCGCGGTGCCAGAACCTCTGGATGCTCGCGCAACGCTGAGCCGCCGGCCGGGGAGGCCAACGATGCTGCGAAAGTATTTTCCGATCCTGAGCTGGGGCGCCGAGTACAATCGCGCGACCCTGTCGAACGATCTGATCGCCGCGGCCATCGTCACGATCATGCTGATCCCGCAATCGCTGGCCTATGCCCTGCTCGCCGGCCTGCCCGCCCAGGTCGGCCTCTACGCCTCGATCGCCCCGCTCGTGCTCTACGCGATCTTCGGCACCTCGCGCGCCCTCGCCGTCGGCCCGGTCGCCGTGGTCAGCCTCATGACCGCCGCCGCCGTCGGCAACCTGGCCCAGCAGGGCACCCCGGAATATCTCGGCGCCGCCATAGCGCTCGCCATGCTCTCGGGCCTGATGCTGCTCGCCATGGGCTTCCTGCGCCTCGGCTTCCTCGCCAACTTCCTCAGCCATCCGGTGATCTCGGGCTTCATCACCGCCTCGGGCATCCTGATCGCCGCGAGCCAGCTCAAGCACATCCTCGGCATCCCCGCCGAGGGCCACAATCTCGTCGACCTGCTCGGCGAACTCGCGATCAATCTCGGCCAGATCAACCCCTGGACCACCGCCATCGGCCTCTCGGCCCTCGGCTTCCTGTTCTGGGTCCGGCGCAACCTCAAGCCCGCCCTGAAACGCGCCGGCCTGAAGGACCGCAGCGCCGACATCCTCACCAAGGTCGGCCCCGTCGCCGCCATCGTCGTCACCATCACCATCACCTGGATCTTCGGCCTCGCCGAGCGCGGCGTGCGCATCGTCGGCGAGATCCCCCAGGGCCTGCCCCGCCCGGCCCTGCCGCCCCTCGATCCCGGCCTCTGGCTCGCGATCGCGGCACCCGCCCTGCTGATCTCCATCGTCGGTTATGTCGAGACCATCTCCGTCGCCCAGACCCTCGCCGCCAAGCGCCGCCAGCGCATCGATCCCGACCAGGAACTGATCGCCCTCGGGCGCGGCCAATGTCGGCGCCTCGGTCTCGGGCGGCTTCCCGGTCACCGGCGGCTTCGCCCGGTCGGTGGTGAATTTCGACGCCGGCGCCGAGACCCCCGCCGCCGGCGCCTTCACCGCCCTTGGCATCGCGCTGGCGACGATCTTCCTCACGCCGTTCCTGTTCTACCTGCCCAATGCCACGCTGGCCGCGACCATCATCGTCGCCGTGCTCAGCCTCGTCGATTTCAGCGCGCTCAGCCGCACCTGGACCTATTCGCGCGCCGACTTCTTCGCCATGGTCGCCACCATCCTGCTCACGCTCGGCTCGGGCGTCGAGATGGGGCTGATCGCCGGCGTCGGCCTGTCGATCTTCCTCCATCTCTACCGCACCTCGAAGCCCCATGTGGCCATCGTCGGCCAGGTCCCCGGCACCGAGCACTTCCGCAACATCAACCGCCACGACGTCGTCACCGATCCCGCCATCGTCTCGATCCGGGTCGACGAGAGCCTCTACTTCCCCAATGCCCGCTTCCTCGAGGACCAGATCAACGCCGCCGTCGCCGCCAATCCGGCGATCCGCGACGTCATCCTCGTCTGCCCGGCGATCAACTTCATCGACGCCTCGGCGCTCGAAAGCCTCGAGGCGATCAATCACCGGCTCAAGGACGGCAATATCCGCTTCCACCTCTCGGAGGTGAAGGGACCGGTGATGGACCGCCTGAAGCGCGCGCACTTCCTTGAAGAGCTGACCGGCGGCATCCATCTGACACAGTACGATGCGATCTCGAGCATCAACCCGTCCCTCGCCCGCAAGACCCTCGAAACCGAACGACGTCACCAACCCGCAGCCTGAAACAAGGAGATTTCACAATGAACCGCAACATGGGCAACACCGACCGCATGCTCCGCTTCGCCGTCGGCGCGCTTCTCATCATCCTCGCCCTCACCGGCACGATCGGAGCCTGGGGCTGGATCGGCATCGTGCCGATCGCGACCGCAGCCCTGAACTTCTGCCCGGCCTACCGTCTGCTCGGCATCAACACCTGCAAGACCAACTAGGCGCGTGAAATTCCGGACCGGCGCGCTGGCAAGCCCGCCGGTCCGGGTCTAGGCTCGCCGCGAAGTCTCGAGGCGCGCCCCAATGCCGATCAAGCAGCACCCCGCCACCGGAACCGTGATCCTGTGCGATTTCGCCGGTGGCTTTCGCGAACCCGAAATGGTCAAGCGGCGCCCCGTCGTCGTCATCAGCCCGCGCATCCGCGCCCGCCCGGGCCTCTGCACCGTGGTGGCGCTCAGCCGCACCGATCCCCGCCCCGTCATGCCCTATCACGCCCGGATCGATCTGCGTCCGGAGCTTCCCAGCCCCTGGGGCAGCGACAATATCTGGGTGAAGGGCGACATGATCAACGCCGTGGCCTTCCACCGTCTCGACCTGATCCGCCTCGGCCGCGATCCGGACGGCGGCCGCGCCTGCCTGCTCCAGCCCCTGCCCGCCGAGACGCTCGCCACCATCCGTCGCTGCGTGATCGCCGCCCTCGGCCTGCAGGCCTTGACGGATCCGACCTGAATGCTCATTTGAGCAGCGTTAGGGGCTCTCGTTCGAAACCGATCCCCGACTCAGACCCCGTTCGCGGGGCCGACCCGGACCCGGCCGTCGAAAGCGGCCCGGGTCCAGGTCGCAGATCGCCAGACACAAGGCTCGTTCTTCCGCGCGGCCCTGCCGGCGTGAGTTTACCGATCCGGGACCGTATGCCCGCCCCTTGATTCGAGAGCCCGCACACCGCACGCCCCGCCGAGCGACTTCGTGGGCGCGCTGGAAAGCCGCGAATCCCATGAGCGAATTTCCGCGCATGGGCGGTCAGCAACCGCCTATCGGACGAGCCGGCTCATGAAGCCCCGATAAATTTACTTCAATATCAAGTGTTTGCGGAGGGTTTCTTCAACTCACTCCTCCGGCGGAACTGATGAGGAGTGTCGACCGATCAAGTCCGTGGCGACCGAATGCCCACAAGGCGCCCAACAATCGTGTTGCAGGAAGGACCCTCGAAAAGGTTAATGGACCCATGATCCAATTTGAGGATCACGGGGCCCTGCAGACATACCCCACCCCTCACACGTCGGCAGGGCAGACTAACCAGGCGGGTGCTCGCTCCCAACGGACACCCGCCGACCCCTCACAGGAATAGGCTCCCGGCGCACCTCGCATGAGGTCTGACTGTGCCGCACAGAATGGTCCCAGCCGGACCGTCGAGAGTCCAATCACGTCTCTGACTTTTTTTGCGAGTGTTGCCGTTTTGCCGCGATCCGCGGCCGATTATCACTCGCCGGTAGAAATGATGCGATCCGGTGTCCGCGATCCGATCACGACCCGGCGCGCATTGACCAGATCGTTGCCTTCGGCGCGCGCCAGCGCCGCCGTCCGGTCCAGCCCGTGATGCAGCCAGCGCGCCAGCAGGCGACGCCGCAACTCCGCCTCCGGCACCTCCAGGAGCACGGTCTCGTCGAAGAACCCGGCGAGCCCGCTCCAGGGCGCCTCGTCGAGCAGCAGGTAGTTCCCCTCCACCACCACGATGCGATGCGCGGGCTCCACCAGCCTTGCCCCCGCCCGCGCCAGATCGAGATCGCGGTCGAAGACCGGGATTGCCACCGCGCCGTCATCCGCCCGGATCCGGGCGAGCGTGGCCAGCAGACCCGCCACATCGAAGGTCTCCGGCGCCCCCTTGCGCGGCAAGAGCTCCGGCCCGAGCACCGCGTTGTCGTAGTGAAACCCGTCCATCTCGACGAGCGCGGCGACCCGCCCCGCATCGGCCAGCCGGCGCACCACCTCGGCGGCGATCGTCGACTTCCCCGACCCCGGCGGCCCGGCGATCGCCACCACGTGTCGCGCCCCGTCCCGCGCCCGCTCCGCCAGGGCCGCGGCGATGATCGCGGCCGGATGCTCCGGTGTTGCCTCAGACGCCCGGGTCAAGCGGCGACGGTCCCGGCGGGCGGCTCCTTCGCGCCGGTCATCAGGGCCACGGCGTCGGACATCGAATGATCCTTCGGATCGACCACGCAGAGCCGCTTGCCGAGCCGGTGGATGTGGATGCGGTCGGCCACCTCGAAGACATGCGGCATGTTGTGGCTGATCAGGATGATCGGAATGCCGCGCGAGCGCACGTCGAGGATCAGCTCCAGCACCCGCCGGCTCTCCTTCACCCCCAACGCCGCGGTCGGCTCGTCGAGAATGATCACCTTCGACCCGAACGCCGCCGCCCGCGCCACCGCCACGCCCTGGCGCTGTCCGCCCGACAGGGTCTCCACCGCCTGGTTGATGTTCTGGATCGTCATCAGGCCGAGATCGGAGAGCTTCTGCCGCGCGAAATCCTCCATCTTCTTCTTGTCGAGCCGGCCGAAATACTTGCCCATGACGCCCTCGCTCCGGACTTCGCGGCCCATGAACATGTTGTCGGCGATCGAGAGCGCCGGCGACATGGCGAGTGTCTGGTAGACCGTCTCGATCCCGGCCGCGCGCGCATCGATCGGAGAGCGGAAATCGACCTTCTGTGCCTTCGAGGAAAACCTCGCCCTGATCCGGGATCGTCGCTCCGGACAGCACCTTGATCAGCGACGACTTGCCCGCGCCGTTGTCGCCGATCACCGCGAGGATCTCGCCGGGATAGAGCTCGAAGTCGCAGTGGTCGAGCGCTGTGACCTTGCCGTAGCGCTTGACGAGGTTCTTCGCGCCTTCAGGATGGGCTCCGTCATGCCGATACCTTTCTGATCCACTGGTCGAGCGCGACCGCGCCGATGATAAGCATGCCGATGAGCATGAAGCGTCCATTGCGGGTCGGCCCCGGCCATGCGCAGCCCCATCTCGAACACGCCGACGATCAGCGCTCCGAAGAACGCGCCATAGATCGAGCCGCGCCCGCCGAAGAGCGAGATCCCTCCGATCACCACGGCGGTGATGCGACTGGATGTTGCCGATCACCCCGGTCGAGGCCGAGGGCGAGACCGAACTGAACCGCCCGATCATCACCCAGCCTGCGACAGCGCAGATCAGCCCGGTCAGGATATAGACCGACATCAGCGTCTTGTGGACGTTCACGCCGGCAAGCTGGGCGGCCTCCGGATCATCGCCCACCGCATAGACATGCCGCCCCCAGGCCGTCGAGCGCAGCGCATAGGCGAGCCCCACCACGATCAGGATCATCAGGATCACGCCATAGGTGAAGTTCGCGCCCCCGATCGAGACCTGGTTGCCGAGAAACAGCAGCGTCGGCGCCTCCTCGCGCAACTGGCTGCTGCGCAGCGTCTCGTTGCGCGAGAAGAGATAGGTCGACGCCAGCACGATCTGCCACATGCCGAGCGTGGCGATGAAGGGCGGGATCTTCACCCGGCTCACCAGAAATCCGCTGATCGCCCCGATGCCGGCGCCGAACATCAGCCCGATCAGCAGGCTCAACTCCGCAGGCAGTGCCGTAGCGGAAGGTGAACTGCCCCATGATGACCGTACAGAGCACCGCGAGCGCGCCGACCGAGAGATCGATGCCGGCGGTCAGGATCACCAGGGTCTGCGCGGCGGCGAGAATGCCGACGATCTGAACCTGCTGGAGGATCAGCGTCAGCGTGCCGGCGGAGAAGAACCGCTGCCCGAGCAGCAACCCGAACAAGGCGATCGCCATGACGAGAATGATGAGAGGCACGAGGGCCGGATTGATGTGCAGCGTGTTCTGGAACCGGCCCAGCAGCCCGCGTCCGGTCATCGTCGAACTGCGCGACCGCCGTGTCCGGACCTCGTCTTCACGACGTCTTCGTAATCCTGCGACCCGGCCATCGTCACGTCCTCCCTGCGTCTGCCTGTCGGGACGCGTCAGTCTGCCTGTCGAAAGGAGGCGGACCGGACCCGCCTGCGGTCCACCGTGCGCGTGTCAGGCGGAGAGGCATGCCCCCTCCGCCCGGGAGCATCAGCCCCAGCAGCGCTCGAGACCTTCCTCGACCGAGATCGAACTCGACCCCGTCCACCGGCGCGCCGGTGACGAGCGAGACGCCGGTGTCGAAGAAGTCCTTGCCTTCGGTGTTGTGCCGGCAGCGTGCCGTCGGCGGCGAACTGCGCGATCGCCTCGATGCCGAGCGAGGCCATCAGCAGCGGATATTGCTGGCTCGTGGCGCCGATCACGCCATCGGCCACGTTCTGCACGCCCGGGCAGCCGCCATCGACCGACACGATCATCACGTCGTTCTCGCGTCCCGATCGCGACGAGCGCCTCGTAGGCCCCGGCGGCGGCCGGCTCGTTGATGGTGTAGACGACGTTGATCTCGGGATTGACCGCGAGACAGTTCTCCATCGCGGTCCGGCCGCCTTCCTCGTTGCCGGAGGTCACCTCGTTGCAGACGATCCGCTCGTCGGTCTCGTCGCCCCAGCGGTTGATGTCGACGATGTCGATGCCGAAGCCCGTCGAGGAAGCCCTGGTCGCGCAGCACGTCGACCGTCGGCTGGCTGATCGCGAGATCGAGCATGGCGATCCGCGCATTCGCCGCCTCCTCGCCCAGGGTCGCCGCGGCCCACTGGCCGATCAGCTCGCCAGCGACGAAGTTGTCGGTCGCGAAGGTGGCATTCGCCGCCTCGATCGGCTCGAGCGGCGTGTCGAGCGCGATCACCAGAAGTCCGGCGTCCCGCGCCTGCTCGACCGCCGGCACGATCGCCGCGGTGTCGGAGGCGGTGATCAGGATGCCGGAGGCGCCGTTGGCGATGCAGGCCTCGATCGCCGCGACCTGGGCCTCGTTGTCGCCATCGACCTGGCCGGCGTAGCTGTTGAGCGCGATGCCGAGCTCCTCGGCCTTGGCGGCCGCCCCTTCGCGCATCTTCACGAAGAACGGATTGGTGTCGGTCTTGGTGATCAGGCAGGCGCTCACATCCTGCGCCGCAGCCGGAACCGTGCCAAGCGCACAGAGTGCTGCCGTCGCAAGGAGTCCGGCCTTGAATTGAAATCGCATGGTATTTCCTCCCCTGGGGATCTCTTGACCCCTCGATTACTGTCCGGTGGCGTTGACCGCCACGGTGCCCGAAGAAAGCCCCATTCCGGGCAGCGTGTCAATTAATCAGTCACATAGACTCATTCGTTGACCCGAAGGCGAGGCGAACCCGTCGCCCGTCGCCCCGGAAGTCCGGGGAAGAGACATCCGACCAACCTGCCACCGACCAGTCCCGACCCCGCAGGACCCGAACCACCGGCAGCCTTTCCCGATACCGCAACAGAAATGACACAAAGCCGTCATAATAATATCACGATTTGATCTGGCTCAAGTCGCCGCCGGCCGCGCGCCCCCACAGTTGCCCCGCGGGGGGATTCGGCGATGGCCGTCAATCCCCCGAAAAAATCAGAACAGGCTGGGGGACGACACATGGCTACAGGACTTCCGAACGTGAAGCGGGTCGAGGAGGCGTTCCTCGTGAATCGCGGGGAGCTGTTCCGTTTCGGAACCGCGCTCCTCTTCATCGTCGTGATCATGCTCTTCGGCATCACCAATTCGCCCGGCGGCACCCACGGCGTGCTGCTCGTCGCGGCGGCGATGATCGGCGGCTACATGGCGCTCAACATCGGCGCGAACGACGTCGCCAACAATGTCGGCCCCGCGGTCGGCTCGCAGGCGATCACCCTCGCCGGCGCCATCGTCATCGCCGCGATCTTCGAGGCGGCCGGGGCGCTGCTCGCCGGCGGCAACGTGGTCGGCACGATCAAGAACGGCATCATCGACCCGGCCCTGATCGCCGACACCGACACCTTCGTCTGGCTGATGATCGGCGCGCTCCTGTCCGCGGCGCTCTGGCTCAACCTCGCCACCGCGGTCGGCGCCCCGGTCTCGACCACCCATTCCATCGTCGGCGGCGTGCTCGGCGGCGGCGTCGCAGCAGGCGGCTGGGCCATCGCCGACTGGGGCCAGGTCGGCCAGATCGCCGCCTCCTGGGTGATCTCGCCGGTGCTCGGCGGCCTCATCGCGGCGGGAACGCTCTATTTCATCAAGCGCACCATCACCTACCGCCAGGATCTCCTGGGCGCCTCGCAAAAGACCGTCCCGATCCTCGTCGCCTTCATGGGCTGGGCCTTCGCAACCTATCTGGCCATGAAGGGCCTCAAGCATCTGTGGAAGATCGGCTTTCCGACCGCCAGCATCATCGGCCTCGTGGTCGCCGCCGGGGTCTTCGTGCTGATGCGCGGCTACGTCAATCGCACGGTGCCCGACATGCCCAACACCAAGGAAAGCGTGAACGACCTCTTCACCATCCCGCTGATCTTCGCCGCGGCGCTCCTCAGCTTCGCCCACGGCGCCAACGACGTCGCCAACGCGGTCGGCCCGCTTGCCGGCATCAACGAGGCGATCATGTCCGGCGGCGTCGACGGCAGTGCCGACATCCCGCTCTGGGTGATGATGGTCGGCGCGGTCGGCATCGCCCTCGGCCTCGCCCTCTACGGGCCGAAGCTGATCAAGACCGTCGGCTCCGAGATCACCGAGATCGACAAGGCCCGCGCCTTCTGCGTGGCCATCGCGGCGGCGGTCACCGTGATCGTCGCCTCGCAGCTCGGCCTGCCGGTGAGCTCGACCCATATCGCGGTCGGCGGCGTCTTCGGCGTCGGCTTCCTGCGCGAATACCTCAAGGCGAACTACACCCGGAAGATCCTCGAGATCCGCGCCCACCACGCCAACGAGGAATCCCCGGAGCTCGAAGCCTTCATCGCCCGCTTCGAGGCGGCCAGCGTCGAGGAAAAGACCGAGATGCTGCGCGACATGAAGCGCGCAGCCGGACCCCAGGCGCTCTACAAGAGCGAGCGCAAGGAGCTGCGCAACATCAACCGCGTGGAACTCGTCAAGCGCACGCTGCTGCTGCGCATCGCCGCTGCCTGGATCATCACCGTGCCCGCCACGGCAGTCCTTTCGGCGATGATCTACTTCATGCTGCGCGGCCTGATGATGCCCTGAGGCATCGAGGCCGGGGGCTCGATGCGCAGCCCCCGGCCGCAGACGCGCCCGATGATCCGCATCTGCCCCGCCTGTTCCCCCGGCACTTTCCCCGCGCGTTTCATGTCGGTTCGCCTTGAAAACCGCGGCGAAGCCCGCGACCTTGGCAAGGACGCCGGCCCGGTCCCGGCAGGAGGGAGCGATGCATTGCGCAGCAGGAGAAACGGAATCGCCATCCGAAGCTGGGCCTGTGCGAGCATGCTGGTCCTCTCCGCCTGCGGTGGTGCGGCCGAGGTCTCCCAGCCTCCCGAGGAGCTCGATCGCAGCGCTTCGGTGGACCCCGTCACCCATGCCGGAGAGGTCGAATTCCGCATCACCGACAGCCTGCCCACGCAGGACGGCGAGGTGCCCGTCACGCTCTATCTCGGCCTGGCGGCGGCCCCGGGAACCCGGCTCGGGGCGAACGCCTTCGTCGATCTGCGCGATCTCCAGATCGCCCTGCCCGATCTTCTGACCGGCGCGATCGAGCCATCCTGCGGGCTTGGCCTCGATGTCCGGTTCGACGGCGCCGAGGCGGTCGGCGACATGATCCGGGCGCGCGCCACGACCGATGCCCGTCTCTACCGCTGCCGGAACAGCGGCACCGATGCCGAAAGCCGCGGCATCCGGTTCCTGACCCAGACCATCGACATCGAGGCCACCGTCAGCGCCGGGGTCGAGGGCGAATGCATCGCGTTCCGCCTCGTCGATCTCGACCTCGTGCCCCGCGGTCTCCTGGGCCGGGTCTCCACCCTCTTCGGCGTGACGGACCGGGCGCGCAGCGCGATCCTCGCGCAAACCCGCGAGACACTCTCCGACAACGCCGTCTGCCCCGACCTTCCGCCGGCACTCGCGCTTCTGGACCCGCAATTCTCCGCCTTCGCGTTGCGGGAGGTCGGTGACGGCGGCATGGGCGCGGCGCTCTCGGGTTCGGTCGATCTCGACGCCGGCGCCCTCGTGGACATGCTCGCCCTCGTCCAGGCCCGCGCGAACGCGCCGGGAGCCGGGAGCGGCGCCGCGGCTTCCACCGGGCGGCTCGACGGCCGGATCGACAGCACGCTCGACATCGGCGGCACCGAGATCGCCTACGGCGTCGATGTCGGGCTCACAGCCGCCGGGCCGACGCGGATCGACGTCGAGACCGGGCTCGACCTGCGCGATCTGCAGAGCCGGCTTCCGGACCTGCTCGCCGGCAGGGCCCTCGTGAACATCTGCGGCGGCAGCATCGACCTGAACCGCCTGGAAGCCGAGGCCACCGGCCGGAGCGTCGCGTTGAGAGGTGTTCTCGGCGTGAACTCCTACGACTGCACGCAGACGGAACCGGGAACCTGGGTGCGGGGCATACTCCTCGATGCCACCGAGATCGCCGTCCGCGCCGACCTGTCGGCGGAGATCGTCGAGAGCTGCGTCGTGTTCCGCCTCCTCGACCTCTCGCGCGATCCCCCCGGCGCCTTCGTGCAGCTGGAAACCGGCAGCGGCCGGGTCGAGGCGGCGCGCGAGCTCCTGCTGGAAGCGGCCTGGCTCCTGCTCGAGGAGGCCCCGCTCTGCCCGGACTATCCGCCGGAACTCGCAGTGCTCGACCCGCGCCTCGACAGGGTCGCACCTCAGGAGATCGGCGATGGCGGGGTCGGCATCGACATCGACGGCTCGATCGACGTGAGCCCGGCAACCGTCATCGCGCTGCTGCGCCTGCTCCAGTCCCGCGGCGCCGTGCCGCCCCCGCCCTGAGCCGCCTCAGCCCGCCTCCGGAACCCACGGCTCCATCCGCAGCCCCTGCCCGCCCAGCCGCTCGAAGGCGCGCCGCCGGCAGGTGAGCACGATGATCTGCATCTCCCGCGCCTGCCGGTGCAGCGCGTCGAACATCCGCTCGATGCGCGCATCGTCGGAATGCACCAGCACATCGTCGAGCACCACCGGCATCGCCCGCCCGTCCTCCGCCAGCAGCCGCGCGAAGGCGAGCCGCGTCAGGATCGCCAGCTGCTCGCGCGTGCCCCCGCTCAGCACCTCCACCGCCTCGACCTCGCCGCCCCGCCCGACGCTCTTCGGAAGCAGCGTCGCATCGTCGAAGGCCACCGCCGCATCCTCGAAGAGAAGCGCCACCAGCGGCCGCAACTCCGCCATCACCGGCCCGAAATACTGCTCCCGCGCCGCGGACCGCGCCTCCTCCAGCGCCGCGCGCAACCGGAGCAGCACCGCGACCTCGCCCGCCACCGCGTCGAGCCGCGCCCGCGCCGCGCGATACCGCCCCAGCGCCTCGTCATGGGCCTCCTCGATCCCGTCACCGGCCCGCGTCGCGATGGTCGCATCGAGCCCCGAAAGCTCGCGCTCGAGCGCCTCGGTCTCCACCCGCACCCGCTCGACCGCCGAAGCCGCCCGGGCGAACCCCGCCTCCGCCGACGCCAGATCCGGCGCCGCCGCCTGCAGCGCGCGCACCGCTTCCCCCGCCGCCGCGACCTCCGCCGCCGCCGCGCTCCGCTCCGCCGCCAGCCCCGCCGCCAGCCCGTCCCGCGCCGCCTCCGGCCCCAGCTCCTCCGCCAGCCGCGCGATCTCGCCCTCCGCCGCCGCGAGCCCCGCCCGCGCCTCCGCGCCGACCCGCTCCGCCTCGGCCCGCCGGTCCCGCGCCGCATCCAGCGCCGCCCGTGCGCGGTCCAGCCCTGCCTCCGCCCCGGCCCGCGCCTCCCGCGCCGCCTCCGCTCCGGGGATCTCGCCCGCGCCGGCCTCCCCGGCCGCCCGCATCAGCTCCGCATCCGCCGCGACCCGCGCCCGCAAGGCGTCGAGCCCGTCGGGCGCCAGAATGTCGAGCCGCGCCTGCTCGCGCTCCATCCGGCCCGCCAGCATGTCCAGATGCCGCACCCGCTCCCGCAACGCAGCACCATCGGCCATCCCGGCCGCGTCGAGCGCAGTCGCAAGCGCGGCCCGCGCCGTAGCACAAGCCTCCGCGGCCCCGCGCCCGCCCCCCGCCAGCACGTCCAGCGTCCCGATCCCGTCGAGCTCGAGCCGCCCCGCCGCCCCGAGCGGCACCGGCGCCTCCCCGGGCAGCGCCGAGCCGTCCTGCACCACCCGCCCGGCCTGCCCGGGCAGATAGCGCACGACCACCCGCACCGCCTCCGCCCCGAGCCGCGCCTCGGCCTCCGCGACATCGCGCTCGAGCGCCGCGACCCGCGCGACCAGCCCCTCCGGCAGCGCCAGCCGCAGCCGCTCGGCCCGATCCGCCGCGCGCGCATCCCGCGCCGCCTCGGCCTGGGCGAGCCGCGCCCGGCCCTCCTCCAGCCGCTCGGCGGCCCGCGCCGCCGCCTCCGCCGCCTCGGCCCGCGTCACGTGCCCCCGCGCCACCCGCAGCGCCTCCTCGCCCGCGCGCACCGCCGCCACCGCCGCCTGCTCGGCCTCGCGCGCCGCCGCCTCCGCCGCGACCCGCGCCGCGAGCGCCGCGCGCATCCCGCCCGCCGCCATCTCCGCCCGGCCCAGCCCCGCCAGCCGCCCGCGAAACGCATCCTCGGCGCCCGCGGCCTGCGCCAGCGCCAGATCCGCCGCCCGCTGCCGGACCTCCGCCGCCGCCAGCCGCTCGGCATGCTGTCGTGCCGCCTCCAGCGCCTGCCGCGCCGCGTCCAGCGCCGCCTGCCGCGCCGCCCGCTCGCCCGGATCGGCGCTCTCCGCGAGCCGTGCGCGCACCTCGTGGCGCCGCGCCAGCGCCGCGCGCAGATCCTCGAGCAGCCCCGCGAGCCGCGCGACCTCCGCCTCCAGCTCCTCCGCCCGCGCCATCGCCTCGGCCCAGGGCCCGTGCGCCTTCGGCCTGCCCGTCGCCGTCGCCAGCAAACCCAGATCTTCCTCGCAGCGCGCCAGCGCCTGCGCCATGCGCCGCCCGCCGGTCAGCGTCTCGACCTCGCCCGCCACCGATGTCAGCACATCCTCCCGCGCCCGGCGCTCGGTCTCCTGCGCGGTCTTCGCGCCCAGCCCCAGCTCCGCAGCCCCCTGCCGCACCCACAACAGCCCCGCCGGCCCGCCGGCCCCGCCCCGCACCAGCCGCTCGATCCAGGCCTCGGCCGCATCGTCCTGGGCCACCACCCGCCCGGAGCCCAGATCACGCACCAGCGCCTGCTTGCCGGCGAAATAGGTCTTCGAAACCCGGAACAGCCCCTCGGCCGTCTCCAGATCCGCCTCGATCCGCGGCGAGCCGCCACTGTGCGGCCGGAGCCCGCGCACATCACCGCCCTGCGCGCTGTGTTTCGCGAAGAGCAGCCCGTGCAGCGCATCGAAACAGGTCGACTTGCCCGCCTCGTTCGGCGCCGAGAGCACGTTCACCCCGTCGCCGATCCCCTCGATGGCCACACCCCGCGCCGCGAAGCGCCGCACATTCCAGAGCCTGAGGGCGCGCAGCCTCATCGGCTCTCCGCCACGTAGGAGAAGAGCCGCATCAGCGCACCCCGCGCCGCCGCCCGCGCCTCCCCGGTCGCTTCCGGGTCTGCCGCCTCGGCCTGCAGCGCCTCCGCCGCCTGCCGCAGCGCCCCGCCCCGGTCGATCACGTCGAGATCATCCGGCGCGACCTCGAGCCCCAGCCCGCCGTCGCGCAAATCGAGCCAGGCGAAATCCGGCCCGTCCGCCGCCACCCGCGCCGCCAGCGCCGCGCGCTCCGGCATGCGCAGCCGACCCTCCGCCACGATCTGCACCAGCGCCTGCCGCCGCAGCGGCCGCGCCGGCAACAGCGCATCGAGCTGCCCCGCCACATCCGATCCCGGCAGCAGGTCGAGCCGCCCGATCCGCCAGTCGAAGGCCCCCGTCGCCACCGGCACCACCTCCGGCGCGGCCCCCGGCCCCGCCACCGACACCATCAGCGCCCGCCCCGGCGCATCGTGCTTGAACCGGTCGGGCTCCGGCGTGCCGCTGTACCAGGTCCGCGCCCCGATCCGCATCTGCCCGTGCCAGTCGCCCAGGGCCAGATAATCCAGGCCCGGCCTTGCGCGCCCGGTCCGGATCGATCACGTCCCGCGCGCCCTCCTCGCCGAACTCCTGCACCGCGCCATGCGCCAGCCCGACGCGCACCGCGCCCTCGGCCGTCGCCGCCGCGTCCATCCACCCGGTCAGGTCCCGCCCCGGCCGCCGGTCGGTGCAGGGCGCCGGCAAGACCACCATCCCCGGCGCCACCTCCAGCGGCACGGGCTCCATCGCCAGCGTCACGTTCGCCGGCAGATGCCCCGCCGCCAGCGCCCAGAGCTCGTCCGCCGCGCGCGAATCGTGATTGCCGGGGATCAGCACCCAGCGCAGGTCCGCCTCGCCGCCCATCGCCCCCAGCCCCTGCCGGATCGTCGCCGGCGCCGGGGTCTCGCTGTCGAAGACATCGCCCGCCAGCAGGATCACCCCCGCCCCGCCGTCCCGCGCCGCCGCCGCCAGCCGGTGGAGCACCTGATGCCGCGCTTCGGTCAGCCGGTTGCGCAGCCCTTCGGGAAACTGCCCGAAACGCTTGCCCAGATGCAGATCGGAACTGTGCAGGAACCGGATCACCCAACTCTCCGCTGACGCGAAATTCCCCCGACCCTAGTCGCGCCCCGCAATGCCGACAAGAACCGAAGCCCCGCACAATGCCGATTGCCAGCCCCCTGATTTCAAAGCAGCTCTCGGCGATCCGGACCATCCGCCACGGCCCGAACCCGAAAATCCCCGACCCCGGACTGACGGCCCGCTCCAGCCGCCCTGCCGATCGGATGGCACATGGGAGAGATCCCACCCCGAGGGCAGGTCATGCGGCAGCCATCGGGAAGTCACGGCGCCGCGCGCCAAGTCGTCATCGCGCCCGGTGCCTCGATGCCGGCCCTCGCCGGGACCACGCCGGTTTTCGTCCGGTCCCGGATCGGTGCGGATGCATCCACATCCTCCGGACCGGCCGACATGACCGGTCCAGCGTCCCGTCCGGACCGTGACAAGCTCTCCCCGAGGCACGCCGAAAAGCGGACTGCCCGGCCCGGATCACGCCCCCGCAAACCCGCCGGCTCCACCCCGCCGGCCTCCGCACCGGGGCGCGGAAGTGTACGTACAGGATGCATACGGAAAGCATACAGCTTGAATACAGCGATTTCTGGCGGAATCGGCCCTCCGGACCTGCCTTCGGACCGGCCGGACTCAGGCCACCTTGTCGAGCACGCCCCCCTCCGGCGCGCGTCCGCGCAGCGCGTCGAGCGCCCCACGCATCTCCCCGGCCCCGGCCACCATGGCGCCCGGCGCCTCGCTCCGGTCGGAGACCGCCACCGGCGCCTCGACCTGCGCGCCCAGTCGCTCCACCAGCGCCGCCTGCCGCTCCGCAGCCTGGGCCGCGATCGCATAGGCTCGCCCGTCATCCTCCTGATTTCGCACTGGAATAGCGCCGAAATCCACGCGCACGGCGCCCTCGTCGACCCCGGTGCCCCCCGCAGCCCGCACCGGCTCCGGAACACTGCGCGATCCCGATACCTCGCTCGGGCTGCCCACCGCCGCCGCGACCGGCGCCGGCGCCGCGGCCGGCAACCCGGCCGGCACGCCCGCAGCGCCGTTCGCCGGCGCGTCGCCCGCCTGCGGCACCGCCGGCCCGCCCGACCCCGCATAGCCGCTGCCCGACGAGAGCAACGACGACAAAACGCCGCCCGCTCCCCCGAGAATTCCTCCGACCAATCCCATCGTCGCCACCTCCGAACCCGTTGTCACGTGACCATCAGATTACACGGTCCCCGCCCGTTTCCGGCACGAACAACGGGCTTTCGGTAAAGCGCGGATCCAGTCGAGAGCGCATGAAATAAGATTCACTAAGCGCTTGTTTATAAAATGTATTATCGAAACTAAACGAGCCCGGGAGGCACCCCGGGCTCGTCCATCGTTAACCGGTCCGGCGCTTTGCGCGCCCGTGCAGCCCTGCAAGCGCCCCGGCCGCTAGATCACTCGGCCGCGGTAAGCGCCCGGTCGTGGCGGCCTTCCTCGACCTCCTCGACGATCTTGGCGATGAAGGCCGGCAGGTCGTCGGGGTTGCGCGACGTCACGATCCCCTCGCTCACGACCACCTCCTTGTCGTGCCAGTTTGCACCGGCATTCGTCAGATCGGTCCGGAGCGACGGCCACGATGCCACGTCGCGTCCCTTCACCGCTTCCGCCTCGATGAGCAGCCAGGGTCCGTGGCAGATCGCGGCCACCGGCTTGCCGGCATCGACGAAGGCCCGCACGAAGGCCACCGCGTTCTTGTCGATCCGCAGGATATCGGGGTTGATCTGCCCGCCCGGCAGGACCAGCGCGTCGTAATCCCCCTCCAGCGTCTCGGCGAGCACCTTGTCGACGGGCACGGAATCGCCCCAATCGGTCTTGTCCCAGCTCCGGATCTCGCCGTCCTGCGGCGAGATCACGTGCACCTCGGCGCCCTTCTCGCGCAATTCCTCGAGGGGCTTGCGCAGTTCCGAGCGCTCGTAGCCGTCGGTGGCGAGAATGGCGATCTTCGCGTCTGCGATCTTCGGCATGTGGGTCTCCTTTCAGATTTCGGTCTTGCGCGAGGGAATAGCCCCGCGCCCGGCACCCCAACGCCGGCAGAGCCGTGGCGTTCCACCGGTTGGCCACACAAACGCATGGAACAGGGCCGCGATCTGTGAAACGCTCCGCCAGCAGAAAACGGGGACCGGGGACCACATGTCGATCAAGGCCAGCATCTACCACCTTACCCATTATCGCTACGACCGGCCGGTGACGCTCGGTCCGCAGGTGATCCGCCTGCGACCGGCGCCGCATTCGCGCACCCGCGTCCTGTCGCATTCCCTGAAGGTCACGCCGTCGAACCATTTCGTGAACCACCAGCAGGACCCCTACGGCAACTGGCTGGCGCGTTTCGTGTTTCCCGAGCCGGTCCGCGAATTCAAGATCGAGGTCGACCTCGTCGCCGACATGACGGTCTACAATCCCTTCGACTTCTTCGTGGAGGAGATCGCCTCCACCTGGCCCTTCGACTACCCCGAGGATCTCCACGACGACCTCGTCATCTACAAGCGCCCCGAGCCGGTCGGCCCGCATCTCCAGGCCTTCATGGACACCATCCCCCGCGAGCCCACCGGGACGGTCGACTTCGTGGTCGGCCTCAATGCGCGGCTCTCTCAGGAAATCGGCTACGTCATCCGCATGGAACCGGGCGTCCAGACCCCGGAGGAAACCTTCGAGACCGGCAAGGGCTCGTGCCGCGACACCTCCTGGCTTCTCGTGCAGATCCTGCGCAATCTCGGCCTCGCGGCGCGCTTCGTCTCGGGCTACCTGATCCAGCTCAAGCCCGACCTCGAAGCCCTCGACGGCCCCTCCGGCACCGATCACGACTTCACCGATCTCCACGCCTGGGCCGAAGTGTTCCTGCCCGGCGCCGGCTGGATCGGCCTCGACCCCACATCGGGCCTGCTGACCGGCGAAAGCCACATCCCGCTGGCCGCCACGCCGCATTTCCGCAACGCCGCCCCGATCTCGGGCATGGCCAGTGCCGCGGACGTCGATTTCGGCTTCGACATGCGCGTCACCCGCGTCGCCGAGCATCCGCGCATCACCAAGCCGTTCTCCGAGGAGGCCTGGACCGCCCTCGATGCGCTGGGCCACGAGGTCGACGCCAAGCTCGCCGCCGGCGACGTGCGCCTGACCATGGGCGGCGAGCCCACCTTCGTCTCGATCGACGATTTCGAGGCCGCCGAGTGGAACACCGACGCCGTCGGCCCGATGAAGCGCCCGCTTGCCGACCGGCTGATCCGCCGCCTGCGCGACCGCTTCGCCCCGGGCGGCTTCCTGCATTACGGCCAGGGCAAGTGGTATCCCGGCGAGAGCCTGCCGCGCTGGACCTTCTCGCTCTACTGGCGCGCCGACGGCAAGCCGATCTGGGCCAACCCCGATCTCATCGCCGAGGAAAAGGCCGAGACCGGCGCCGGGCCCGCCGAGGCCGAAAAGCTCCTGCACGGCATCGCGACCCGCCTCGAGGTCACGCCCGAAAACGTGGTTCCGGCCTACGAGGATCCGGCCGAGTGGATCGTCAAGGAGGGCAACCTCCCCGAGAACGTCACGCCGGAGGATTCCAAGCTGAAGGATCCCGAGGCCCGCCACCGCATCGCCCGCGTCTTCGCCCGCGGTCTCGACACACCGTCGGGCTACGTGCTGCCGATCCAGCGCTGGCAGGCCCGCGCGAGCGGCGGCCGCTGGCGCACCGAGCGCTGGAAACTGCGCCGCGGCCATCTGTTCCTCGTGCCCGGCGACAGCCCGGTGGGCTTCCGCCTGCCGCTCGAGGCGCTGCCGCACCTCAAGGCCTCGCAATACCCCTATACCAACATCGCCGACCCGACCGAGCCGCGCGGTGAGTTGCCCGACTTCGTCGCCGGGCCCGATGCCCGTGCCCAGCCGATGGCGCATTTCGCCGCCGACGAGGCCGAACAGCAGGACCGCCGCGAACAGAGCCTCGGCACCGACGAGGACCCGGTCCGAACGGCACTTTCGGTCGAGCCCCGCGACGGACGGCTCTGCGTGTTCATGCCCCCCGTGGAGCGGGTCGACGACTATCTCGAACTGCTCGCCGCCGCCGAGGCGACCGCCCGCGAGATGAACCTGCCCATCCATATCGAGGGCTATGCGCCACCGCACGATCCCCGCCTCAACGTCATCCGCGTCGCCCCCGATCCGGGCGTGATCGAGGTGAACGTGCACCCGGCCTCGAGCTGGCAGGATTGCGTCGACATCACCTCGGCGGTCTACGAGGAAGCCCGCCAGTGCCGCCTCGGCGCCGACAAGTTCATGATCGACGGACGCCACACCGGCACCGGCGGCGGAAACCATGTGGTCGTCGGCGGCGCCACCGTGCTCGACAGTCCGTTCCTGCGCCGGCCGGACCTCCTGCGCAGCCTCGTGCTGCACTGGAACCGCCACCCCTCGCTCTCCTATCTCTTCTCCGGCCTCTTCATCGGCCCGACCAGCCAGGCGCCGCGCATCGACGAGGCCCGCCACGACGCGCTCTACGAGCTCGAGATCGCCCACGCCCAGATCCACGCGCCGGGCCAGGGGGATGCCACGCCGCCCTGGCTGCTCGACCGGCTGATGCGCAACATCCTCACCGATGTCACCGGCAACACCCACCGGGCCGAGATCTGCATCGACAAGCTCTATTCCCCCGACGGCCCCACCGGCCGGCTCGGTCTCGTCGAGTTCCGCGGCTTCGAGATGCCGCCCGACCCGCGCATGTCCCTCGCCCAGCAACTGCTGATCCGCGCCATCATCACCCGGATGTGGCAGAGCCCGGCCTCGGGCAAGCTCACCCGCTGGGGCACCACGCTCCACGATCGCTTCATGCTGCCGCATTTCATCTGGGAAGATTTCCTCGATGTGCTGCGCGACCTCTCCGACCACGGCTTCGCGATGCGCGCCGAATGGTTCGAGGCCCAGGCCGAGTTCCGCTTCCCGTTCTGCGGCGAGGTCGAGGTCGACGGCGTTCATCTCGAACTGCGCCAGGCGCTCGAGCCCTGGCACGTCCTGGGCGAGACCGGCGCCATCGGCGGCACGGTGCGCTACACCGACAGCTCCGTCGAGCGCCTGCAAGCCAGGCTCACCACCTCGGATCCGGACCGCTACACAATCGCCTGCAACGGCCGACGCGTCCCGCTCACCCGCACGGCGCGCAGTGGGGAGGCCGTCGGCGCGGTGCGCTTCAAGGCCTGGCAGCCGGCCCTCGCCCTCCACCCGGTCCTGCCGGTGGATGCGCCCCTCACCTTCGACATCTACGACACCTGGACCGGCAAGGCGCTGGGCGGCTGCACCTACCACGTCGCCCATCCGGGCGGGCGCAACTACGATACCTTCCCGGTCAACGGCAACGAGGCCGATGCCCGCCGCCTCGCCCGCTTCGAGCCCTTCGGCCATACCGCCGGCCGCTACGTGCCCCCGCCAGAGGCACCGCATCCGGAATTCCCGCTCACCCTCGACCTGCGCCGGAAACCGGGCCTCTGACGTGACCACGCCCGCCCCGGCCCGAAGCACCGAAGACCGGGTGGCCGCGCTGCTCGAAGGCTACCGGCCGCCGCCCGGAGTCGCCGACGAACTCCTCGGCCGCGACGGCGGCATCCGGCCGGTCTGGCGCCGTTTCATCGCGCATTTCGCCGACATGCCCGATGACGAGCGGGTGGCGCGCTTTGCCCGCGGCGACCGCTACCTCAGCGATGCCGGGGTGTTCTTCCGCCAGTACGGCGCCGGCGGCTCCACCGAACGCGAATGGCCGCTGGCCCGCATCCCGGTGCTGATCGACGAGGCCGACTGGCAGAGCATTTCCACCGGCCTGCGCCAGCGCGCCGACCTGCTCGAGGCCCTCGCGGCAGATCTCTACGGCCCGAATCGGCTGGTGGCCGGCGGCCACCTGCCTGCCCGCCTGATCGCCGGCAGCCGCGAATGGCTGCGCCCGCTGGTCGGCCACACGCCGCGCGGCGGACATTTCCTGCATTTCCTCGCCTTCGAGATCGGCCGCGGCCCCGACGGCACCTGGTGGGTGCTGGGTGACCGCGCCCAGGCGCCCTCGGGTGCGGGCTTCGCGCTCGAGAACCGGGTCGCGACCTCGCGGATGTATTCCGACCATTTCGGCGAGGCGCATGTGCACCGGCTCGCGGGCTTCTTCCGCAGCTTCCGCGACGCGCTCCAGGGCCTCGCCGCCCCCGAGACCGGCCCGGTGGCGATCCTCACACCGGGCCAGCTCAACGACACCTATTTCGAGCATGCCTACATCGCGCGCTATCTCGGCTTCATGCTGCTCGAGGGCGAGGATCTCACCGTCGAGAACGGGCAGGTCATGGTGCGCACCGTCGCCGGCACCCAGCCGATCAACGTGCTCTGGCGCCGGCTCGATTCGACCTTCGCCGATCCGCTGGAGCTCGACGGCGAAAGCCGGCTCGGCACGCCGGGGCTGGTCTCGGCGGCACGCGCCGGCAGCCTCACGATGGTCAATGCGCTCGGCTCGGGCGTGCTCGAGACCCGCGCGCTGATGGCCTTCATGCCGCGCATCGCCCGCGAGCTGCTCGGCAGCCGCCTGGAACTCCCGAACATCGCCACCTGGTGGTGCGGTCAGCCGACCGAACGGGCCCACGTGCAGGCCCATCTCGACCAGATGATGATCGGCCCGGCCCATTCCACCCGCCTGCCCTTCGAAGCCGACGAGGCAACCGTGCTCGGCGGCCGGTTCCGCGGCCGCGCCCTCGCTTCGGTCGATGCCTGGCTCGACGCCGAGGGGGCGAGCCTCGTCGGACAGGAGGCGGTGACACTCTCGACAACCCCCGCCTTCGAGGACGGCCGCCTGGTGCCCCGCCCGATGAGCTTGCGGGTCTTTCTCGCCCGCACGCCCGCAGGCTGGCAGGTCATGCATGGCGGGTTCGCCCGGATCGGCCATTCGGACGATGCCACCGCCATCGCCATGCAGCGCGGCGGCTCCGTGGCCGATGTCTGGGTGATGAGCGAGCGCCCGGTCGAACGCGCCACCATGCTCCACGACACCAACCAGCCCTATGCCCGTCCCCGCCACGCCGTGCTCACCAGCCGCGCCGCCGACAACCTCTTCTGGCTCGGCCGCTACGTCGAACGCGCCGAAAGCACCATGCGGCTCCTGCGGGCCTGGCACGCGCGACTGGCCGAGACCGGCGACCGCGAGGCGCCGCTTCTGGCGCATTTCTCCGAGCATCTCGACGGCATCGGCATCGATGTCGACCAGCCGGTGCCCGAGGCGCTGCTCGGCATGCTCGATTCCGCGGTCCAGAGTGCGAGCCAGATCCGCGACCAGTTCTCCACCGACGGCTGGGCCGCGCTTACCGATCTGCGCATGACCGCCCGCCAGCTGGCCGACACGGTCGTGCCCGGCGACGACGCCGCCCGCGCCATGGGCGTGCTTCTGCGCAAGAACACCGGCTTCGCGGGCCTCGTCCACGAGAACATGTATCGCTTCACCGGATGGCGCTTCCTGTCGATCGGCCGCGCGCTCGAACGCGCCATCGCCATGACCGGCACGCTGGAGGCCTTCGCCGCTCCCGATGCCCCGAAGGCGCGCTCGACATCGCCGTCGAGGCCGGCGACAGCGTCATGTCGCACCGCCGCCGCTATGCGGTGACCACGACCCGCGAAACCGTCGTCGACCTTCTCGGCCTCGACACCCTCAACCCCCGCTCGGTGATCTACCAGCTCACCGAAATCCGCGACCATACCGCCGTCCTGCCGGGCGCGGAGATCAGCGGCCAGCTCTCCGAGCTGTCGCGCGCCGTGCTGCGCACCCATACGGCGCTGGCCGTCCGCACCCCCGAAACCCTCACCCCCACCATGCTGCGCGCCCTGCGCAGCCGCATCACCGCGCTCTCCGATCTTCTCGGCACGCGCTACATGAACTAGGGGGGAGCGCGGCGCATGCTCTACGACATCGGCCTCACGATCACCTACATCTATGCCCGCCCGGCCCTCGCCGGCCGCCAGATCCTGCATCTGATGCCCGCCGACCTGCCCGGCCTGCAACGCCGCATCTCCGGCAGCCTCAGCTTCGATCCCGCCCCGAGCGAGCGCCGCGAGATGCAGGACTTCTTCCGCAACGCCGCCGCCGAGGTCGCCTTCCGCGAGGCCCACAGCAAGATCACCCTGCGCATGGAAGCCCGTGTCGAGCGGATGGCCGACAGCGTGGGCTTCGACATTTCCACGCCCTGGGAGCGCATCGGCCGGGAGGCCGACGAATATCGCGGCCTCGACCCCGACGCGCCGCACCACTTCCTCGGCCGCAGCCCGCGCATCGCCCCCGTGCGCGCCATGACCACCTATGCCCGCGAGAACATCGCCCCGGGCCTCACCGCCTTCGACGCGGTCACCGCCCTGGGCCGCGCCCTCCACCGCGACATGCGCTTCGATCCCGAGGCCACCAATGTCGACACGCCCCCCGTAGAGGCCTTCACCCGCCGCCACGGCGTCTGCCAGGACTTCGCCCAGATCATGATCGCCTGCCTGCGCGGTGTCGGCATCCCGGCGGGCTACGTCTCGGGCTTCCTGCGCACCAACCCGCCCCCGGGCAAGCCCCGGCTCGAAGGCGCCGACGCCATGCACGCCTGGGTCAGGGCCTGGTGCGGCCGCGAAACCGGCTGGATCGAATACGACCCCACCAATGCGATGCTCGCCGGCACCGATCACATCCTCGTCGCCCGCGGCCGCGATTACGGCGACGTCGCCCCGGTCCGCGGCGTCATGCGCATCTCCGGCGGCCAGAAGACCGACCAGGCCGTGGACGTGATCCCCGTCGAAGCCTGACACGCCCGGGGTTTGCCCCCGTCGCCCCAAGCACTAGGCTGTTCGCGATAACCCAGGGAGACAGCGCCCATGACCCGCATTGCCGCAACCGCCCTAGCAACCCTCCTCCTCGCCGCACCGCTCGGCGCCGAGGAAGCCGCCCGCCAGCCCGAGGCGACTACCGCGATCACCCCCCAGACCGGTGCCACGGCCCGCACCATCATGGTCGCCGCCGCCAATCCGCTCGCCGCCGAAGCCGGCCGCGCCGTGCTCGCCCGGGGCGGATCGGCCGCCGACGCCGCCGTGGCGATCCAGATGGTCCTCAACCTCGCCGAGCCGCAAAGCTCGGGGATCGGCGGCGGCGCCTTCGCGCTCTACTGGAACGCGGCCCTCGCTGAGCTCACCACCCTCGACGGCCGCGAAACCGCTCCGGCGGCGGCAACCCCGGATTACTGGCTCGGTCCCGACGGCGAGCCCTTGGGATTCTGGGACGCGGTCGTGGGCGGCCGCTCCGCCGGCGTGCCCGGCACCCTCAAGCTGATGGAAGATCTCCACGCCCGCTACGGCCGCCTGCCCTGGTCCGAGCTGCTGCAACCCGCCATCGAGCTCGCCGAAACCGGCCTCACCGTCTCGCCCCGCATGGCCGCCTCGATCGCCGAGGCCCAGGAAGACGGCCTCGACCGCTTCGACGCCACCCGCGCCTACTTCTTCGACGACACCGGCGCCCCCCTCGCCGAGGGCACCAACCTCACCAACCCCGCCTTCGCCCGCACCCTGCGCCTGATCGCCGAACACGGCAGCGCACCGTTCTACGAAGGCGCCGTCGCCCGCGACATCGTCGCCGCCGTCCGCACCGAAACCAATCCCGGCATCCTCACCCTCGCTGACCTCGCCGCCTACGAGGTGATCGAGCGCGCGCCCGTCTGCCTCGATTACCGCGACTTCGAGATCTGCGGCATGGGCCCGCCCTCCTCGGGCGCCCTCACCGTCGGCCAGATCCTCGGCCAGCTGGCCAGCTTCGACCTCGCCGCCCTCGGCGACGGCGCGCAGGCCACGCATCTCCTGCTCGAGGCCTCGAAGAACGCCTTCGCCGACCGCAACCTCTACATGGCCGATGCCGATTTCGTCGCCATGCCCGAAGGCCTGCTCGATCCCGACTACCTCGCCTCCCGCGCCGCGCTCATCGACCCCGCAGCCGCAATGCCCGAGGCCACCCCCGGAACCCCGCCCTGGGACGACACCCAGCTGCGCGCCCCCGACACCGAGCGCCCTCGCGCCGGCACCACCCATTTCGTCATCGTCGACAGCTACGGCGACATGGCATCGATCACCTCGACCATCGAGAGCGGCTTCGGCAGCCGGGTGATGACGAACGGCTTCCTCCTGAACAACGAGCTCACCGACTTTTCCTTCGAACCCGAGATCGACGGCGTGCCCGTCGCCAACCGCGTCGAGGGCTCCAAGCGCCCGCGCTCCTCCATGGCCCCGACCATCGTGCTGCAGGACGGCGCCCCGGTGCTGCTCGTCGGTTCCCCCGGCGGATCGCGCATCATTCCCTACGTCGCCTCCACCCTCGTCGGCATCCTCGATTTCGACCTCGCCCCGCAGGACGCCATCGACCGCCCGCACATTCTCAACCGCAACGGCCCCACCGACATCGAGGAAGGCCCCGGCGCGGAAGCGACTGCCACCGCCCTCGCCGCCCTCGGCCACGAGACCATGATCCGCGACCTCAATTCCGGGCTCCATGTCATCGCCATCGCCCCCGACGGCACGCTGACTGGAGCCGCCGACAAGCGCCGCGAAGGCGTCGTTCTGGGAGACTGACCAACAATGCGCTCGCTTCTCATCGCCCTCGCCGCGCTCACCCTCGCCGCCTGCTCGTCGCGCCCCGATCTCGACACCCAGCTCGGCGGCCCCTCGATGGCGCTCGAGGAGTATTTCGACGGCGACCTCGTCGCCTGGGGCCAGGTCCAGGACCGCTTCGGCAAGGTCCGCAGCCGCTTCGAGGTCGACATCACCGGCACATGGGACGGCGAGACGCTCACCCTGGTCGAGGATTTCGTCTATGACGACGCCCGCACCGAACAGCGCATCTGGACCCTCACCAAGACCGGCCCGAACAGCTGGACCGGCACCGCCCCCGGGGTGATCGGCGAGGCCACCGGCGAGGTGCGCGGCGACACCTTCAACTGGCGCTACACCATCGACCTGCCGCTCGGGCGACGGCGAGACCCTGCGCGCCGATTTCGACGACTGGATGTGGCGCTTCGACGAGGACCGCATGCTCAACCGCGCCTACATGAACCGCTTCGGCATCCGCATCGCCGAAGTCATCATCTTCTTCGAGCGCCGCTGAGCCGACGCCCCTTGCCCGGACTCCCGGTCCGGGGCAGTGTCTCGCGAAACGGGCACAGGGGAGGATCCGCCATGAACGCCATCGATCTCGAGGGCCGCGTCGCCGTCATCACCGGCGGAGCCCAGGGTATCGGCCGCGCCGTCGCCGAACGGCTGCGCGCCAGCGGCGCCACCCTCAGCCTCTGGGACCGCGATGCGGGTCTCCTGCGCGACACCGCGAAGGAACTCGGCAATGCCCACCACGTCGCTGTCGACCTCACGCAGGCCGCGGCCGTCAGCGAAGCCGCCGCCATGACCGAGGACAGCCTCGGGCGCATCGACATCCTCGTCGCCAGCGCCGGCATCGCCGGATCGAACGCCACGGTGGTCGATTACGACGTCGCCGAATGGCACGACATCATCAACATCAACCTCAACGGCGTCTATCATTGCTGCCGCGCCGTGCTGCCCGGCATGATCGCCCGCGATTACGGCCGCATCGTCAACATCGCCTCGATCGCCGGCAAGGAGGGCAACCCCAACGCCGCGCCCTATTCCGCCTCCAAGGCCGGGGTGATCGCCCTCACCAAATCGCTCGGCAAGGAAACCGCCGCCCATGACATCGCGGTCAACTGCGTCACCCCTGCCGCCGCCAAGACCCGCATCTTCGACCAGATGAGCCCCGAGCACATCGACTACATGTTGGCCAAGATCCCCCGCGGGCGGTTCCTCAAGGTCGAGGAAGCCGCCAGCATGATCGCCTGGCTCGTGAGCGCCGAAAACAGCTTCACCACCGGCGCCGTCTTCGACCTCTCGGGCGGCCGCGCGACCTACTGACTCCGCTACCCGCAACGGGTCCCTCAGCGGATGGCAGCCACTCCGGCCGACCAATCCCGCGCCCGACTGAAAGTCCGATGACAGGTCAAGCCGGGAGCACCCGGCTTGAAACAGGAAAGAAGGCGTCTGCACGTCGTTAACCCTTTAATCGTTACAAATCAGCAACTTGAAAATTGTCCTGGCTAGGACAGGAAAAATCACCCAGATCACACCGTCATCAGACGCTGCACCTCGGTCTCGTCCACCTCACCCTTCGCCCCTGCCAGAACGATCCGCCCGCGGTCCATCACCGCGAACTCGTCCGCCAGTTCGCAGGCGAAATCGAAGTACTGCTCCACCAGCACGATCGCCATCCCGCCACTGTCGCGCAGGAAGCGGATCGCCCGGCCGATATCCTTGATGATCGACGGCTGGATGCCCTCCGTCGGCTCGTCCATCAGCAGGAGCTTCGGCCGCGTCACCATGGCCCGGCCGATCGCCAGTTGCTGCTGCTGCCCGCCCGAGAGGTCACCTCCCCGCCGGCCCAGCATCTCGGCCAGCACCGGAAACAACTCGAACACCGCATCGGGCACCTTCCGCTCGCCCCGCGGCAGCAGCGCGAAGCCGGTCTCGAGATTCTCCTTCACCGTCAAGAGCGGAAAGATCTCCCGCCCCTGCGGCACCGTCGCCACTCCGAGCCGGGCCCGCGCATCGGATTTCAAACGACTGATATCGCGCCCGTCGAACAGGATCGCCCCGCCCGAGATCCCCTCGCGCCCCGAGATCGCCCGCATCAGCGAGGTCTTGCCCACCCCGTTGCGACCCAGCACGCAGGTCACCTTGCCCGGCTCGGCCCGGACAGACACATCCTTGAGCGCCTGCGCCGCCCCGTAGTGCAGATCCATGTTCTCGACACTCAGCATCTCAGCGCCCCAGATAGACTTCGACGACGTCGGGATTGGCCGAGACATGGTCGAGCGACCCTTCGGCCAGCACCGAGCCGCGGTGCAGCACCGTCACCTTGCAGTCGAGCGCCCGCACGAAATCCATGTCGTGCTCGATCACCACCACCGACCGCTCCCCGGCGATCGAGCGCAGAAGCTCCGCCGTCCGCATGGTCTCCGCGTCGGTCATCCCCGCCGCCGGCTCGTCCACCAGCAGAAGCTGCGGGTCCTGCGCGAGCAGCATGCCGATCTCGAGCCACTGCTTCTGCCCATGACTGAGATTTCCGGCCAGCAGGTGACGCGCCTCCGTCAGCCTCACGGTCTCCAGAAGCTCGTCGATCCGGGTGCGATGCGCGCCGGTGAGCCGATACCACAGGCTCGCCGGCACGCCCCGATCGCCCGCCAGCGACAGCATCAGGTTGTCCGAGACGCTCATGGTCTCGAAGACCGTCGGCTTCTGGAACTTGCGTCCGATCCCGAGCCGCGCCGTCTCCGCCTCGTCGAGCCGCGTCAGATCCGTCTCGTTCTGCCAGACGACCTCGCCCGAATCCGGCCGGGTCTTGCCGGTGATGATGTCGAGCATCGTGGTCTTGCCCGCGCCGTTCGGCCCGACCACGGCGCGCAACTCGCCCTGTGCCACGTAGAACGACAGGTCGTTGATCGCCTTGTAGCCGTCGAAGGCCCGGTTCACGCCATTGAGATAGAGCTGGGTTTCCTTCACGCGTCCTGCTCCTTCAGCGCCACGGCCGCCTCTGGCTTGCGTCGACGGCCGAGTTTCTCGACGAGCCCGAGCACGCCCTTCGGCAGGAAGATCGTCACGAAGATGAAGGCGGCCCCGAGCACGAAGAGCCAGATCTCCGGGAAGAGCGCCGTGAGCCAGGTCTCGCCCGCCGCCACCATCACCGCGCCGAGTGCGGCGCCCACCAGCGTGCCCCGCCCGCCGAGCGCCACCCAGATCACGATCTCGATCGAATTGGCCGGGCTGAACTCGCCGGGATTGATGATGCCGACCTGCGGCACGTAGAGCGCCCCCGCGACCCCGGCCATCATCGCCGAAACCACGAAGACGAAGAGCTTGTAATGCTCGACCCGGTAGCCCAGAAACCGCGTCCGGCTTTCCGCATCACGGATGCCGACCAGCACCTTGCCGGCCTTCGAGGTGGTGATCGCGCGGCCCAGCAGCACGCCGGCGCCGAGGGCTATTCCCGACAGCACGAAGAGCCCGACACGGGTGCTGTCCGCCGTCAGATCGAAGCCGAGCACGTCGCGGAAATCCGTCAGGCCGTTGTTGCCTCCGAAGCCCATCTCGTTGCGGAAGAAGGCCAGCATCAGCGCATAGGTCATCGCCTGGGTGATGATCGAGAGGTAGACGCCGGTGACCCGGCTCCGAAACGCGAACCAGCCGAACACGAACGCCAGAAGCCCCGGCACCACCATCGCCATCAATGCGGCGAACCAGAACATGTCGAAGCCGAGCCAGAACCAGGGCAGCTCGTCCCAGCCGAGGAACACCATGAAATCGGGCAGGATCGGGTTGGCGTAGACCCCCCGATCGCCGATCTCGCGCATCAGATGCATCCCCATCGCATAGCCGCCCAGCGCGAAGAACGCGCCGTGCCCGAGCGACAGGATCCCGGCATAGCCCCAGACCAGATCGAGCGAGACCGCGAGCAGCGCGAAGCAGAGATACTTGCCGAGAAGCGCCACGATATGGCTCGGCACATGACCGGTATCCCCGTCGGCAATGATCAGATTGCCGACGGGAACCGCGACGACCACAACGAACAACACCACCAGGAAAATCGTGATCCGCAGGCTGAAGAACCGCTCGGCCATGTCAGGCATCCACCGCGCGGCCGCGCTGCGGGAACAATCCGCGCGGGCGTTTCTGGATGAAGAGGATGATGAAGACGAGGATCAGGATCTTCGCGAGCACCGCCCCCGCCCAGGGTTCGAGGAACTTGTTGGCGATCCCGAGCGAGAAGGCCGCGGCGAAGGTGCCCCAGAGATTGCCGGCACCGCCGAACACCACCACGAGGAAGCTGTCGATGATGTAGGACTGCCCGAGATTGGGCGAGACGTTGTCGATCTGGCTGAGCGCCACGCCGGCGAGCCCGGCGATGCCGGCGCCGAGCCCGAAGGTCAGCGCATCGACCCGCCCGGTGCGGATCCCCATCTCGGCGGCCATGGCGCGGTTCTGCGTCACGGCGCGCATCTGCAGCCCGATGGCCGAGCGGCGCAGCAGCACCAGAAGTGCGGCGAACACCACCAGCGAGAAGACGAGGATCCAGAGCCGGTTGTAGGTGACGGTCATCTGGCCGACCTCGAAGGCGCCGGACATCCACGACGGATTGCCCACCTCGCGGTTGTTCGGCCCGAAGATGCTGCGGACCGCCTGCTGCAGCACGAGGCTCACACCCCAGGTCGCCAGCAGCGTCTCGAGCGGCCGGCCGTAGAGGAAGCGCACGCAGCCACGCTCGATCGCGACGCCGACCGCCCCGACGATGAGAAAGGCCAGCGGTGCCGCGATCAGCAGCGACCAGTCGAAGAGCCCGGGATAGCTCGCCCGGATCACCTCCTGCACCATGAAGGTCGTGTAGGCGCCGAGCATCACCAGCTCGCCATGCGCCATGTTGATCACGCCCATCACCCCGAAGGTGATCGCAAGCCCGATGGCCGCGAGCAGCAGCACCGATCCGAGCGACAGGCCGAACCAGACATTCTGCACGCCGTTCCAGAACCGTTTCGAGCGTTCGATCGCGGCCACCCCGTCGGCCACGGCGGCGGCCACGATCTCATCGGGATCCCCGGCCAGCCCCGTGAGCAACGCGAGGGCGGCATCGTCCCCGCGCGCGGCGATCACGTCGACGGCGGCCACGCGATCCCCGGAGGCCGCATCGCCGGCGAGGGTGGATGCAGCGATTGCCTGATCGAGGACCACCACGATCGCCGGATCGGCCTCGTCGCCGCGCACCTCGACGAGCGCCTCGACCATCTCCGGATCGGCGGCGCGAAACGCGGCCTCCGCCGCAGCCATGCGACGATCGGGGTTCGGGTGCCGGAGCGTGATCGTGCCGATCGCCGCGCGGATCACCCGCCGCAGGCTGTTGTTCACCCGGATCCTGTCGGATGCGCGGGAGGGAACCTCCCCGAGATCAGCCCCGGTGAGCGCATCCGTGGCCATGTCGGTCCGCCCGACCTCGCGGATGATCACCACTGAGCCGTCCGCGTCCAGCGTATGCAGATCGCCCTCGGACAGCGCCTCGAGGATCGCCAGCGCGCGCTCGTCTCCCGTCGCCGCCATCGCATCGACCACCGCACCGCGCTCGGCGAAATTGCCTTCGGGCAGGGTCTGGACGAGATCCTCGAAGCTCTGCGCACCGGCCGGAACCGTGAAAAGCAGGCCAATCAACACGAAGAAGGCAGTGGCGAAACGGGACATGCGCGGATCCGGACCAGAGGGAGGAGTGCGACCCCGCCTAGGGGGTCGCACGTTTGTCGCAGATCCGTCGGTCAGGAACCGCCGCCGCAGGTCTCGGTCTCGGTATTGAAGTTGCCGCAATTGAGATCGACCCAATCGGCGATCAGCGGCGCGCTTTCCGGCAGGAAGTCCGACCAGGCGTCGCCCGGCACCAGCTCCTCGGTTTCCCAGACCACGTCGAACTGGCCGTCATCCTGGATCTCGCCCACGAAGACCGGCTTGGTGATGTGGTGGTTCGCGAGCATCGTCGACATGCCGCCGGTCAGGTTGGGAACCTCGATGCCCGGAAGCGCCGCGATCACCGCATCGGAATCGGTCGTGCCCGCCGCTTCGACCGCCTTCACCCACATGTTGAAGCCGATGTAATGGGCTTCCATCGGATCGTTGGTCACGCGATCCTCGCTGCCGATGAAGGCATGCCACTTCTCGATGAACTCGTCATTCTCCGGCGTGTCGATCGACATGAAGTAGTTCCAGGCCGCGAGATGCCCGACCAGCGGCGTGGTATCGAGACCGGCCAGCTCTTCCTCGCCGACCGAGAAGGCCACCACCGGAATATCCTCGGCGCTGACGCCCTGGTTGCCGAGTTCCTTGTAGAACGGCACGTTGGCATCGCCGTTGATGGTCGAGACCACGGCCGTCTTCTTGCCCGCCGAGCCGAAGGTCTTGATATCGCTCACGATCGTCTGCCAATCGGAATGGCTGAACGGCGTGTAGTTGATCATGATGTCCTCGGGCGCCACACCCTTGCCGATGAGATAGGCCTCGAGAATCTTGTTGGTGGTGCGCGGATAGACGTAATCGGTTCCGGCGAGAACCCAGCGCTCGACGCCTTCGTTCTCCATCAGGTAATCCACCGCCGGGATCGCCTGCTGATTCGGGGCGGCACCGGTGTAGAAGACGTTGCGCTGGCTTTCCTCGCCCTCGTACTGCACCGGGTAGAACAGGATCGAGTTGAGTTCCTCGAAGACCGGCAGCACCGACTTGCGGCTCACGGACGTCCAGCAGCCGAAGACCGCATCCACCTCGTTGCCATCGATCAGCTCGCGCGCCTTCTCGGCGAAGAGCGGCCAGTCGGAGGCCGGATCGACCACGACCGCCTCGAGCTGCTTGCCCAGGAGACCGCCCTTGGCGTTCTGCTCTTCGATCAGCATCAGCATCACGTCCTTGAGCGTGGTCTCCGAGATCGCCATCGTGCCCGACAGCGAATGGAGCACGCCGACCTTGATCGTGTCTTCCTGCGCAAAGACCGGCGAAGCCGCGAGCAGTGCCGCAAGCGCCGTGCCGGTCAGAAGTCCCCTGATGTTTGTCCGCATGTTCTTTCCCCGTTGGTTCGTTTTCAAACGCCGTTATGGGAGCGCATGCAGGGTCCCGCAGACGCACACCCGATGAGGCGGCGGACGGAGGCTGCGGGTGCGCGAGGCCAGCGTCAAGCAGCTGCGCACAAGAATTGATCGCAACCCGATTTTCGCCCAATAATTATGCGAACGACACCTCCTGTGAGTGAGAATCAAACATATTCACGGAGTGCCGTCCTTGACATCGGACGCCGCCGCTGGAACCGGCTATCGGACGCCGGTCGGATAAACAGCATCAGCTGTCACGCACCACCTGCGCGACGAGCGCACCGAAACCAACCCGTGGACTCTCGCGCGGGTTTTGCCTAGCACGGGGCGTTGGCTGTGACGACATGGCGCCGGAGCTTTCGGGGATGACATGAAGCCGATCGTGACCCTGACACTCAACCCGTCCGTCGACGGGGCCAGCGAGACCGACCGTATCCGCCCCACCCACAAGATCCGCACGTCCGGCGAGCGCTACGATCCCGGCGGCGGTGGCATCAACGTCGCCCGGGTGATCTGCGCGCTCGGCGGGGACGCGCTCCCGGTCTATTTCTGCGGCGGTCCCACCGGTGCGCTGCTCGACGAACTGCTCGCCGCCTGCGCCTTCTCCGCCCATCCGATCCGCATCGATGATCTGACCCGGATCAGCCACGCCGTCTATGAGCGCGAGACCGGTCTCGAATACCGCTTCGTTCCCGAAGGCCCGACGGTCTCTCCGGCCGAATGGCAGTCCTGCCTCGACGCGCTCGCCGCGCTGGATTTCGACTACATCGTCGCCAGCGGCAGCCGCCCCGCCGGCATGGCCGACGAGTGCTACCGCGACGTCGCCGCCGTCGCGGCGGCCAAGGGCGCGCACCTCGTGGTCGACACGTCCGGCGCCACGCTCGCCGCCACCCTCGCCGGCGGCGGCGTCCACCTCGCCAAGCCGAGCCTCGGCGAGTTCCGCGCCTTGACCGGCCTGCCGCTCGAAACCCCTCAGGCCGTCGAGACCGAGGCCCGCCGGTACGTCACGGACGGCCTCTGCGACATGCTCGCCATCACCATGGGTCACGAGGGCGCGGTTCTGGCGACCCGCGACACGACGCTGCGCCTGACCCCGCCGGATGTTCCCGTTCGCAGCGCCGTCGGCGCCGGCGACAGCTTCCTCGGGGCGATGACCCTGGCCCTCGCCCGCGGCGAAAACCCGGAAAACGCCTTCCGCCACGGCATGGCCGCCGGCACCGCTGCGGTGATGACCCCGGGAACCGAGCTCTGCAACGCGGCCGACGTGGCCCGGCTCTACGCCGTGATGGGCGGCTGAGACCAGCTCAGCGCGTGACCTCGACATCCGGCGGTGCGGGCCGCGCGTGATAGCGCGCCCCCCGCGCCCAGAGCTTCAGCGCCTGGCCGTGGATCAGCGCGAGCACCCGCACGGACCCCACCGGCCGACGCAGGGCGGCTGCCACCAGCCTGCGCGAGGTCAGGGGACCGCGCACCCCGGCAAGGGTCGCAAGAAGCCCGCCGCCCTCCCGGCGATACTCGATCCGGATCGCGATCCGGTCGGGCCGCATATCGAAATTGAACCGGTAGAGCCCCTCCACCGGCTGGAACGGCGAGACGTAGAACACCTTCTCGGCCGTCATCACGTCCTCGGGCAGGATCGGCCGCAGATCGGGATGAGCGCAGAGATAGGAGTGCCGCTCGCCGAAGGTGTTGTTCACCTCCGGGATCACCGCCCGAAGCCGATCCGCGTCGTCCATCACCATCCAGAAGCTCACCGGGTTGAACAGATGGCCCAGGATGCGCGGCTGGGTCAGCAACAGCAGGCGCATGTCGTCGGTGCCCTCGAGGCCCGCCTCCCGCAGCACCCGCCGCGCCCAGGCCGCCCCCGCCCCCTTGCCCGGTGGCCCCCCATGATCGCGGTCATGGATCGCCGCAAGGTTGAACCGGTTGCGCGAGAACAGCGCCGGCAGACCCGCGGGCACCGCCTCCGGATCGACAAGCGCATAGTCGACCCCGTAGGTGAACACGTTGTCCGGCCCGCCGAACCGGCGGTGCATCGTCTTGCCCTTCAGGAGTTCGGGCGTCATGCCACCTCTTCAAGCTCCGAGATCCGGCGCGCCGCGTTCAGTCCGCTGGCGAAACCGTCCTCGTGGAACCCATAGCGCGTATAGGCGCCGCAGAACCAGCTTCGGTTTTCGCCCTGCATCGCGGCCAGCTCCGCCTGGGCCGCGATGGCGGCTCGGTCGAACACCGGATGCCGCATCTCCCAGGTGTCGTAGATCGCCTCGTCGGGAATGTCGTCCTCCGGATTGAGCGACAGGAACAGCGGATCGGCCGGATCGATGCCCTGCAGGCTGTTCATCCAGTAGGTCAGGCCGATCTGCGGACGCGGCGTCGCATCGGCGGCCTTGAACACCCAGCTCGCCCAGCAACTGCGCCGGCGCGGCATCTGGGACGGGTCGCAATGCAGCACACCCCGATTGCCGTGGTAGCGCATCCGTCCGAGAACCGACTGCTCGGTGGCCGTCGCATCCGACAGCAACCGCAGCGCATCGTCCGAATGACAGGCGAAGAGCACCTGATCGAATTCCTCCCACTCGCCCCCGACCGCCCGGACCGCGACGCTCTCCGCATCGCGCCGCACCGCCGCCACCGGCGCCCCGGTGCGGATGTCGACACCCTGCGCACGCATCGCCGCCTCCATCCGGCGGACATATTCGATGCTGCCCCCGGCCACGGTCTCCCATTTGTGGGTATTGACCTGCAAGAGCGCGTGGTTCTCGAAAAACTGCACGAGGGTCCGCGCCGGGAAATCCGCCATCTGCTCGGGTGTCGCCGACCAGATCGCCCCCGAGATCGGCAACAGGTAGTAGCGCCGGAACCAGTCGCCGAGCTTCATGCCGTCGAGCATCTCGCCCACGGTCATGTCCGGATCCTGCGACGCCGGTATCGCCTCGCGGTGGAAGCGGAACAGATCCGCCATCATCTTCCAGAAGGCGGGCTTCACCAGATTATGCGACTGGCCCAGCAGGCATTTCAGGTCGTTGATCGCATATTCGACCCGTCCGTCGTCGATCGACGCAGCGAAGCTCATGTTCGACGGCTTGACCGGAACATCGAGCGCATCGAAGAGCGCCGTCATCGTCGGATAGTTCGGCCGGTTGAAGACGATGAACCCGGTATCGACCGGCTGCTGGCCGCTGCGCCCCGCCATCACCGTGCGGGCATGGCCGCCGAGCCGCGCCTCCGCCTCGAAGAGCGTCACCGGGCGGGACGAGGAGAGATGATAGGCCGCACTCAGGCCGGTGACCCCCCCGCCGATCACGGCGACGCGGGCATGCGACGGAAATTCAAATGGCACGGAAGACCCTCGTATTCGTTTTCGCTATCGGAAAGATGATCGTTGGCCGCGGATCGGCATCCACCCCTTGCGCCCTCATGCGAGCGCGCGGGTGATCGCGAGCCCCGCCCAGGCCGCGACACCGGTCACGAACGCCCCCCACAAACCGTCGGCGAGAACCATCGGCAGCGCCCAGTCCTTCAGGGTGGCATAGTTGGTCAGCTCGTAGGTGCCGTAGGCGAAAAGCCCCAGAAGGGCCGCCTTCACCAGCACGCCGCCTCCACCGGCCCCGCTTGCCAGCGCCGGAGCGGAGACGAAGAACAGGATCCCCGCCACATATCCGAAATAGAACACCAGCGCCGGCGCCCAGCGCACCGGATCGGCCATCAACTCGCCCACATGCTGCCGGAACAGCGGCGCGACGAGATATTTCAGGCCGATCAGATCGATCGCGAGAAACGCCACCGCCGTCGTGACGTAGAGCACCACCAGTTGCATCCGCGACCTTCCCTGCTGCGCGTTCGAGCCTAGGGTAGTGCGGTTTTGCGGGAGGGCGAGGCCCGGGCATGCCGAGACCACGCCCCGACCGGGCTTCGTGTCGCACGCCTCACCCGATCCGGTAGTTCGGGCTTTCCCGCGTGATCTGCACGTCGTGCACATGGCTCTCGCGCAGTCCCGCGCCGGTGATGCGCAGGAACTGGCAGCCGGTCTGCATCTGCGGCACCGTCGGGTTGCCGGTATAGCCCATCGCCGCGCGCAGGCCGCCGACCATCTGATGGAGCACCGCCGAGACCGCCCCCTTGTAGGGCACCTGCCCTTCGATGCCCTCGGGCACCAGCTTCTCGGCGCTGGCCTCCTTCTGGAAGTAGCGATCGGCCGAGCCGCGCGCCATCGCGCCCACCGAGCCCATGCCGCGATAGGATTTGAAGCTGCGGCCCTGGTAGAGGATCACCTCGCCCGGCGCCTCGTCGGTGCCCGCGAGGATCGAGCCCACCATCGCGCAATGCGCGCCGGCACCGATCGCCTTTGCGAAATCGCCCGAGAACTTGATGCCGCCATCGGCGATGATCGTATGCCCGGTCTTCGCGGCCTCGGCGGCGCAATCGGAGATCGCCGTCATCTGCGGCACACCGACGCCCGCGACGATGCGCGTGGTGCAGATCGAGCCCGGCCCGATCCCCACCTTCACGCCGTCCGCCCCGGCCTCGATCAGCGCGCGGGTCGCCCCCGCCGTCGCGACGTTGCCGGCCACCACCTGCACGTCCGAGCGGTACTCCTTGATCCGGGTGACCGCCTCGCCGACGCTGCGCGAATGACCGTGTGCCGTGTCGATGATGATCACGTCGACCCCGGCCTCGATCAGCGCCACCGAGCGCTCGAAGCCGGCATCGCCCACCGTGGTCGCGGCGGCGACCCGCAGCCGGCCCAGATCGTCCTTGGCCGCCACCGGGTTCAGCACCGCCTGTTCGATATCCTTGAGCGTCAAGAGGCCGGTGAGCCGGTTCCCGTCATCGACCACCAGCAGCTTCTCGATCCGCCGCGCCTCCATCAGGCTCTTGGCCTCGGCAAGATCGGCGGGCTCGTGCAGCATCGCGAGATTGTCGCCGGTCATCATCAGCCGCACCGGGGTCGCGTCGTCGCTGGCGAAGCGCATGTCGCGATTGGTGACGATCCCGAGCACCACGCCCCGCTCGTCCACCACCGGAAACCCGGTGATCCGGTAGCGTTCCTGCAGCGCCTTGGCATCGGCAAGCGTCTGGTCGGGGCTGAGCGTCACGGGTCGGTAGACCACGCCCGATTCGAAGCGCTTCACCCGCATCACCTCGGCCGCCTGCGCCTCGACGTCGAGGTTGCGGTGCACCACGCCGATGCCGCCCGACTGCGCCATCGCGATCGCCATCTTCGCCTCGGTCACGGTGTCCATCGCCGCCGAGATCAGCGGGATGTTGAGCGCGATCGCGGGCGTCAGCAGGGTGCGCGTATCGGCCTGGCCGGGCAGCACTTCCGAAGCGCCGGGCACAAGCAGCACGTCGTCGAAGGTGAGTGCTTCGCGCAGGTCCATCGGTCCGGCTCCTCTCGGCGGAAAATCCCTGCGCCGTCCTATTCCACGGGCGTTGCCGAAAGGGAAGCCCGTCAGACCGTCGCGCCGGGCTCGGCCGGGTCTGCACCGGGATGCCCGCGGAACCCCGTCGCGACCACGAACTTCTCCGAGGAATCCTTGCGGCTCGCCTCGGGCTTCATGTGCTGGACCTTGGCGAAGGCCCGGTTGAGGCGCGCCACCAGCCCGGCCTCGGCGCCGCCGGCCAGCACCTTCGCGACGAAGGTGCCGCCGGGCTCGAGCACGTCCATCGCGAATTCCGCCGCCGCCTCGACCAGCCCCATGATCCGCAGGTGATCGGTCTGCGGATGCCCCGAAGCCGGCGGCGCCATATCCGACATCACCACATCGGCCTTGCCGCCCAGCCACGCGCGCACCTGCGCATCCGCGCCCTCCTCCAGGAAGTCGAGCACGTGCAACTCCACGCCGGGGATCGCATCGACCTCCTGGATGTCGATCCCGAGGATGCGCCCGCGCGGCTTGTTGCGCTTCGCCCCGTCCGAATTCACCCGCGCCACCGCCACCTGCGACCAGCCCCCGGGCGCGCAGCCCAGATCGACCACCCGCGCGCCGGGCTTCAGGAACCCGAAGCGGTCGTCGATCCCGGTCATCTTGTAGGCCGCCCGGCCCCGGTACCCCTCGGCCTTCGCACGCTGCACGAAGGGATCGTTGAGCTGGCGCTGCAGCCAGCGCGTCGACGAGATCTTGCGGCCCTTCGCGGTCTTCACCCGCACCCGCAGATCGCGCCGCCCGCGCCCCGAGCCCGGCTTTTCCGGACCGGTCACTCCGAGCGGTCTCTCGGCAGGAAGGCCCCGTTGGCGTTCATCATGGCAAAGAGCATCCCTTCCCGCAGGCCCCGATCGGCCACGCGCATCGAATCGGTCGGCCAGAGCCGCAGCAGCGTCTGCAGGATCGCAGCACCCGACATGATCAGCTCCGAGCGGTCCCGCCCCAGCCCGATATCGTTGCGCCGCCCCTCCGGCCCGAGCCGCAAGAACCGCGCGATCACCTCGTCGATGGCCTTCGAGGAGAGCGACATGCCGTCGACCTTGCGGCGATCATAGCGCTTCAGGCCGAGATGCGCCGCCCCCACCGTCGTGACCGTGCCCGAGGTCCCGATCATCTGAAACGCATCGCCCTCCACCGCCAGCGCCTCGATATAGGGCCTGAACGTGGCGATCTGCTCCTCGAAGTACCACGACATCAGGGCGAACCGCGCACTGTCGTCCGCGACGTCCGAATAGCGGTCATGCAGCGTCGCGACGCCGAGCGGCACCGAAATGAAATCGACGATCCGCGCCTGCCCCGGCCCACCCTGCCCGCCGGTCATGCGCAGATCGACGATCGCCGCCGCGCGTTCCTCCGGATCGACCTCCGAGAGATCGATCCAGACCAGCTCCGTCGAGCCGCCGCCGATGTCGAAGACAAGCACCTGACGCGCCTCGCGCGCCACCAGCGGCGCACAGGAGATCACCGCGAGCCGGGCTTCCTCCTCCGGCCGGATCAATTCGAGGTTGAGCCCGGTCTCCCGCGTCACCGTGGTGAGGAAATGCTCGCCGTTGCGCGCCCGCCGGCAGGCCTCGGTCGCCACCAGCCGCACATTGCCGACACCGTGCCGGCGCAGTTTCTCGGCGCAAATGCCGAGCGCGGAAAGTGTGCGATGGATGCCGCCGCGCGAGAGATGCCCCGTACGCTCGAGACCGAAGCCGAGCCGAACCGACTTGGCGAACGCATCGACCACGCGGAAATGCCCGCCTTCCGGCGTTGCGATGAGCATCCGGCAGCTGTTCGTGCCCAGATCGAGGGCAGCGTAAAGCTCCGGATCTGAGTGCGCAGGCGTGCTGCTGCCTCGTCTCGACCCCAGCGATGTAGAACCCTGCGCGGAACCGGATCTGTCCTGCGCCATGTATGCCGTTTCACTATCTTGCGGAAAACACCGCAGATTTGTGGCAAAGCTACATGAGCGCAGGGCCCTTTGCAAGAATGGCTTGCGGTCGCTCTCAGGCCGCTCCGGACTGTCCGGCCGCCGCGAAAGGTGCGGCCTGATAGCCCAGCGCGGTGCAGATGTCGCGGGTCAGATCCGGGTTGTTGAGGGTGTAGAAATGCAGATGCTCCACCCCTTCCCCGATCAGCGCGTCGCACTGCGCCGTCGCGGTCGCCACCGCCAGCAGATGCGCTGTCTCCGGCGTGTCCGCGCGCTCGAAGGCGCGGTGCATCCAGGGCGGCACCGTCGCGGCACACTTGCCGGCGAAGCGGCACATCTTGGTGAAATCCTCGACCGGCAGGATGCCCGGCACGATCGGCACGGTGATGCCGGCCGCAGCACAGGCATCGCGGAACCGCAGGAAATCCGCGTTCTCGAAGAAGAACTGCGTGATCGCCGACGAGGCGCCCGCATCGACCTTGCGCCGGAGTGCCTCGATATCCGCGGCCAGATCAACCGCCTCGGGATGCTTCTCGGGATACGCGCCCACCGCGATCTCGAAATCGCCGGCCGCGCGCAGCCCCGCCACCAGCTCCGCCGAGCTGCGGAACCCGTCGGGATGCGGCTCGAACCGCTCGGCCCCCTTGGGCGGATCGCCCCGCAGCGCCACGATCCGGCGCACGCCCATGCGCGCATAGCCGCGCGCGACCTCGAGCGTCTCGTCGCGGCTCGCGCCCACACAGGTCAGATGCCCGGCCACCGGGAGACGCGCCCGCTCGATGATCGTCTGGATCGCCGCATTGGTGCGATCGCGCGTCGTGCCGCCGGCCCCGTAGGTCACCGAGACATAATCGGGCGCCAGCGGCGCGAGCCGCTCCACCGATTGCCAAAGGCGCAATCCGGCTTCCGGCGAATGTGGGGGGAAAAATTCGAAAGACAGGCTCGGAAGAGCCCTGGGATCGTAGGTCATGTGTGCACCGGTCCATACCGACAATGAAGTTTGCAAGAGAGATGATACCGCTGGAATTCCATTCCGGCAACGCCTATCTGCGCCGGTGGATAACAGCGTACGCCGGTCCCGCGAAAGGATCCCCGCCATGCCCCAGGTCACCATCGTCTACTGGCGCGACATCCCCGCCCAGGTGATCGTCGGCACCGGCCGCCGCGCCGCCAAGCGCCAGCTTTCCGAGCGCTTCGAGCAGGCCATCGACCGCTGCGCGATGAAGGTCGGCGCGCGCGATGCCGACGCCTATCTGGCCGAATGGCGCAAGGGCACGCCCTACGACGTCGAAGGTGACGCAGCGGATGTCGCATCCGGCGAAGCGGACCGGCTCGAAACGGCGTTTGGTCCCGAGATGATCAGGGAGCTGATCGCCAACGACGGCTGGACGAAACCGACAGCCTGATGACCTGGAGCGCGCGCATGGCCAAGATTCTCTCCTTCACCCGGCGTGCTCCGGCCCAGCCCCCGGTCCAGACCGACAGCGTCGCCGATCTCACCGACGGCTTCTCCCTCGAAGTGATGCCGCGCACCGCCGCCAAGATCGCCGATTTCCGCGCGATCCTGCCCGCCGGCACCCGGGTCTATGTCGCCCATATCGACGGCGTACCCTTCGAGGACATGCTCGCCACCGCGTCGCGCATCGCCGCCGAGGGCTTCGCGGTCATGCCGCATTTCCCCGCCCGCGGCATCCGCGACGCGGCCGAGCTCGAAGCCCGGATCGCCGCCTATGCCGAAGCCGGCGTGCGCCAGGCGCTGGTGCTGGCCGGCGGCATCGACCGCCCGGCCGGCGACTTCGCCGATTCGATGCAGCTGCTCTCCACCGGGCTCTTCGACCGCTACGGCTTCACCGATCTCCACGTCGCCGGCCACCCCGAAGGCAACCGCGACATCGACCAGGGCGGCGGCGAGGCCCGCATCTTCGAGGCGCTGCGCTGGAAGTCCGATTTCCAGGCCCATACCGATGCCCGCATGGCGATCACCACCCAGTTCTGCTTCGAAGCCGCCCCCGTCATCGCCTGGACCGATCGCATGCGTGCCCAGGGCATCACCCTGCCGGTCCATCTCGGCATCGCCGGCCCGGCCAAGCTCCAGACCATGATCAAGTTCGCGATGAATTGCGGCGTCGGTGCCTCCGTGCGCGTGCTCCAGCGCCGCGCCGCCGACCTCACCAAGCTGCTCCTTCCCTTCGAGCCCACCGAACTGCTCGCGGAACTGGCCGCCCACAAGGCCGCCCACCCCGACTTCCAGGTCGAGAAGATCCACCTCTTCCCGCTCGGCGGCATCACCACCACCACCGACTATCTCGGCTCCCTGCGTCCGGGACGGGTGCGGGCGCAGGCGTGACGCGCCTCGCCTTTCTGTTCGATCTGGACGGAACCCTCGTCGACACCGACCACCAGCATCACGCCGCCTTCGCCAGCCTGCTGGCGGAGCGCGGCACCACGCTCGACTTCGACACCTACCGCGATCACATCATGGGCAAGCCCAACCCCCAGATCATGGCGCGGTTCTTCCCGGACGAGGCCGACCGCCACGCCGAGATCGCCGAGGAAAAGGAGGCGCTCTACCGCGCCGCCCTGCCCGATCACCGTGCCGCCCGTCGCCGGCATCCATGCCCTGCTCGACCATCTCGACGCCGCGGGCCACGCCGTCGCCGTCGTGACCAACGCGCCGCGCGCCACCGCCGAGGCGAGCCTGCGCGCGAGCGGTCTCGCTGCGCGCCTGCCCCTCGTGGTGATCGGCGACGAATGCCCGCATCCCAAGCCCGATCCGGCCCCCTACCGCATCGCGATGGACGCCCTCGGCATCGCCCCCGACCGCGCCATCGCCTTCGAGGACAGCCCGTCGGGCCTCACTGCGGCCGCCGCCTCCGGGGCTGCGGTGTTCGGCCTCACCACCAGCCTCGACGCCGCCGCGCTGTTGCAGGCCGGCGCGCATCAGGCTATCGCCGACTTCACCGATCCCGCCCTCTGGGCGTATCTCGAACACCGGAAGGCCGCCGCGCAATGACCCGCACCATCGTCGAATCGAAGACCCGGACCGTCATCATCGGCTTCGACCAGCCGTTCTGCGTGATCGGCGAGCGCATCAACCCCACCGGCCGCAAGAAGCTCGCCGCCGAACTCGAGGCCGACGATTTCTCCACCGTCGAGGCCGACGCGCTCGAACAGGTCGCCTGCGGCGCCATGGTGCTCGACATCAATTCGGGTGCTGTCTTCACCAACAAGATGGCGACCGATCCGCGCTACGCCGACAACAACTTCGTCGAGCCCCTGCTGATGCCGCAGATCATCGCGCGCGTGCAGGCCCTCGTCGACGTGCCGCTCTGCATCGACAGCTCGGTCCCCGGCGCGCTGCAGGCCGGTCTCGAGACCGCCCACGGCCGGCCGCTCCTGAACTCGGTCACCGGCGAGGAGGAACGCCTCGAACTCGTCCTGCCGCTGGTCAAGAAATACAACGTCCCCGTCGTCGCGATCTCCAACGACGACACCGGCATCTCCGAGGACCCCGATGTGCGCTTCGCCGTCGCGAAGAAGATCGTCGAGCGCGCCGCCGATTTCGGCATCCCCGCCCACGACATCGTCGTCGATCCGCTGGTGATGCCGATCGGCGCGATGGCCACCGCCGGCCTGCAGGTCTTCGCCCTCGTGCGCCGCCTGCGCGAGGAGCTTGGCGTGAACACCACCTGCGGCGCCTCGAACGTCTCCTTCGGCCTGCCCAACCGCCACGGCATCAACGCCGCCTTCCTGCCGATGGCGATCGCCTCGGGCATGACCTCGGCCATCATGAACCCGGTCCGCCCGCAGGAGATGGAAGCGATCCGCGCCGCCAACCTCCTCGCCAACAACGACCCCAACGGCGCCGCCTGGATCAAGGCCAACAAGGCCCCGCTCGCCGAAGGCGAAGTCGAGGCCGGCGCCCGCGGCCAGCGCGACGGCCGCCGCCGCCGCCGCGGCTGATGGGCCAAGGCGGTCGCCCTGCGGCTGCAGACCGGAGACCGCCCGCGAGACCCCGACTGCGCCGCGCGGGACTGATTGCCCTGGCCCTTGCCGGCCTCTCCCTCCTGGCCGAAACCGCGTTCACCGGCGACGTGGATGCAGCGGGCGTGCTGCGCGAGAGCCTGTTCCTGCCGCTCGGCGCCCTTTTGGCCGGACTCGGGCCTCGTGCTGCTGCGCGCCGCAGCAACCGTCCGGCAGGCGCCCATGACGGTCTCGGACCAACGGCCCGGCCCCGCGATTCCCGTCAAGGCACCCGGCCGAATTGGCAAGCCTGTTTCCAGCCACTTTCCAGCCGGATTCCAGCCCCGGAAAATCACGCCTTTTCCGAAGCTTGCGCCCAATTCGCCGCCCCGGAGCGATTTCTCGCACCATTTCCCCTCGCACCGCAGAGCACGCCATCCGTCACGGACAAGGCGCCGATGATCTCGGCGCGACGACCGGCACCCGGGCTGTCCGCGGCGCCGGTCTCCGGACCCGGCATTGGGACAGCTGAGGCCTTTCCCGCACCCGCGCGCCGGGCTAGATGGGTCGAAAGCCCGCGACCAAGGAAGGCAAACCGCCCGTGACCGCCCAGGACCCCCTCGTCATCTTCATGCCCTCCGGCAAGCGCGGCCGCGTCCCCGAAGGCACCCCGGTCCTCGACGCCGCCCGCCGGCTCGGCGTCGATCTCGACTGCGTCTGCGGCGGCCGCGGCATCTGCTCGAAATGCCAGATCGCCCCGGCCTACGGCGGCTTCCCCAAGCTCGGCGTGACCGTCGCCGAAGACGCGCTCTCCGCCTGGAACAGCGTCGAGCAACGCTACGACGACAAGCGCGGCCTCGCCACCGGCCGCCGCCTCGGCTGCCAGGCCTGCATCCAGAGCGACGTGGTGATCGACGTGCCCCCCGAAAGCCAGGTCCACCGCCAGGTGGTGCGCAAGCGCGTCGAGGCCCGCGAGATCGTGCTCGACCCGGCCACGCGGCTCTATTTCGTCGAGGTGGCCGAGCCCGACATGCACGACCCCTCGGGCGATCTCGAACGCCTGCAGGCCGCCCTCACCGCGCAATGGAACCTCGCCCCGTCGATCCGCTGCGCGCCCGTCCTGCTGCGCCGGCTCCAGAAGGTGCTGCGCGCCGGCGACTGGTCGGTGACCTGCGCGGTCCACGACGACGGCGTCGAGCCGCCGCAGCTGCTCGAGCTCTGGCCCGGCTTTCATCCCGGCCCGGTCTGCGGCCTCGCCATCGATCTCGGCTCGACCACCATCGCCGCCCATCTCTGCGACCTCGCCTCGGGCGAAGTGCTCGCCTCCTCGGGCCTGATGAACCCGCAGATCCGCTTCGGCGAGGATCTGATGAGCCGGGTCAGCTATTCGATGATGAACCCCGGCGGCGCCGAGGAGATGACCCGCGCCGTGCGCGAAGCGATGAACCGGCTGGTGGCCGAGGTCGCGGGCGAAGCCGGCATCGCCGTCGACGACATCTTCGAGGCGGTCTTCGTCGCCAACCCGGTGATGCATCACCTGCTCCTCGGCATCGACCCGGTCGAGCTCGGCCAGGCCCCCTTCGCGCTGGCCACCGCCGATGCGCTCACCCTCGCCGCCAGCGATCTCGACCTCGCCCTCAACCCCGCCGCCCGCGTCTACATCCTGCCCTGCATCGCCGGCCATGTCGGCGCCGACGCCGCCGCAGTGGCCCTGTCGGAAGCGCCCGAACGCTCCGAGGAACTCACGCTCATCGTCGATGTCGGCACCAATGCCGAGATCCTGCTCGGCAACCGCGAGACCCTGCTGGCCTGCTCCTCGCCCACCGGCCCCGCCTTCGAGGGCGCGCAGATCTCCTCGGGCCAGCGCGCAGCCCCCGGCGCCATCGAGCGCGTCGAGATCGATGCCGTCACCCGCGAGCCCCGCTTCAAGGTCATCGGCTCCGACCTCTGGTCCACCGATCCGGGCTTCGATGAGGCCACCGCCGCCAGCGGCATCACCGGCATCTGCGGCTCGGGCATCATCGAGGCCATCGCCGAGATGCGCATGGCCGGCCTCGTCGATGCCGCCGGCCTGATCGGCTCGGCCGAACAGACCGGCACGCCGCGCGCCGTCGCCGAAGGCCGCACCCACGCCTATCTCCTTCACGACGCGACCGCGGCCGGCGGCCCGCGCATCACCGTGACGCAAGGCGATGTGCGCGCGATCCAGCTCGCCAAATCCGCGCTCTATGCCGGCGCGCGTCTGCTGATGGACCAACTCGATGTCGAGACCGTCGACCGCGTGGTGCTCGCAGGCGCCTTCGGCGCGCATATCTCGCCCAAGCACGCGATGGTGCTCGGCATGATCCCCGACTGCGACATCGACGAAGGTCACCTCGGCCGGCAACGCCGCCGGCACCGGGGCACGTATCGCGCTCCTGAACCGCGCCGCCCGCCGCGAGGTCGAGGGCCTCGTGCGCCGGATCCACAAGGTCGAGACCGCCATCGAGCCGCGCTTCCAGGAGCATTTCGTCGCCGCCAACGCCATCCCGCACGCCACGGCGCCCTTCCCGAAGCTCGCCGGCATCGTCACCCTGCCCGACGTCGCCTTCAACGCCGGCGACCGCGGCGACCGCAACGCCCGCGCCCGCCGCCGCCGCGGCTGAGCAGCCCCTAGCCGGTCCGGCGCAGCGCCGAACGCGGCTCGGGGCGCGGCCAGAGCCGGTCCATCGGGATCGACTTGCCGTCCGCCTGCACCACCCGCATGTGCTTGCGCCGGAGCTCGCGCGGCTCGTGCACCCCGCAGCTATGCGCCATCACCTCGACGTCGTGGACCACATTCGCGTGGTAGTTGGCCACCCGCACGGATTTGAGCGTCGGATCCAGCGCATCGGTCAGGTGCCGCTGGTTGGTGGTGATGCCGGTGGGGCAGGTATTCTTGTTGCATTTCAGCGCCTGGATGCAGCCCAGCGAGAACATGAAGCCGCGCGCGGTGTTCACGAAATCCGCCCCGGTCCCCAGCGCCCAGGCCACCGAGGCCGGCGTCAGCAGCTTTCCGGCCGCGATCAGCCGCACCCGGCCGCGCATGTCGCGTTCGTGCAGCACGTCCGAGACCATCGGCAGCGCCTCGCGCAGCGGCAGGCCCACATTGTCCATCAGTGGCTGCGGCGCCGCCCCGGTCCCGCCATCGCCGCCATCGACGGTGATGAAATCCGGCGCCGAGGCGATGCCGCGCCGCTCGACCTCGTCGAACAGCTCCTCGAGCCAGCCGGTCTCCGAGATCACCGTCTTGAACCCCACCGGCTTGCCGGTCACCTCGCGGATCCGCCCGATCATGTCGAGAAGATCGCCCACATTCGCGATCTCCGGATGCCGGTTCGGCGAGATCGAGTCCTTTCCCTGCGGAATCCCGCGGATTTCGGCGATCTCGGCATTCACCTTGATGCCCGGAAGGATGCCGCCCTTGCCTGGCTTCGCCCCCTGGCTGAGCTTGATCTCGAACATCCGCACCTCTTCGTGCGCCGCGACCGCGCGCAGCTTCTCGTCCGAAAGCCGCCCCTCTTCGTCGCGCACCCCGTATTTCGCCGTGCCGATCTGGAACACGAGATCGCAGCCCCCCGCGAGATGCGCCGGCGCCAGCCCGCCCTCCCCGGTGTTGAGCCAGCACCCCGCCTTCGCGGCCCCCCGCGAGAGCGCACTGATCGCCGGAAACGACAGCGCCCCGTAGCTCATCGCCGAGATGTTGAAAAAGCTCGGCGCGTCATAGGGATGCCGACAGCCCTCGCCGATCCGCAGCGGCTGGGAATGCGCCTTGCCGGTATCGATTTCGGGAAACGGATGACTGACGAAGATCACCGAGCCCGCCTCGTTGAGCGGCTTCGTCGAGCCGAAGGCGATGGTGTTGTCCGCCCCGTGGGTCGCCGCCTCGATCCAGTTGCGATGCGCGCGGTTGAACGGCATCTCCTCGCGGTCGAGCGCGAAGAAGTACTGCCGGAAGAACTCGCCGGCCTTGGTGAAGACGTTGCGGAACCGGCCGATCACCGGATAGTTCTGCCGGACCGCATCCTTGCGCTGGGTGTAATCGACCACGAACATCCAGGCGACCGCGATCAGCCCCGTGATCAGCAGCACGAGCAGGATGCCCCAGACGATCTCCATCCCGACCAGAACGATGTTCATCCGCGATCTCCCTCACGTTTCGCCGCCCCGCCGGGGCCTCGCCACCGGCCCTTGACCGGCAACCGCCAAACACATAACGCTTTTCGTCACGCGGGTGTAGCTCAGTTGGTAGAGCATCAGCTTCCCAAGCTGAGGGTCGCGGGTTCGAATCCCGTCGCCCGCTCCAGTCTCCGGAAACCGGCCCGTGCCGCGTCCGGAAACGGAGCGGAAACCGCCCGCCACCGGGCCAAGCCCGCCGCCCCGTCTCGCCGTAACCATCCCCGGCCCCGCAGACTGGCGTTTGTCGCGGCTGCATCCTACACAGCGCCGATGTTGTCCTACCAGCACGCCTATCACGCCGGCGGTCCCGCGGATCTGCACAAGCACCTGATCCTCGCGGCTCTCATCGACCGCCTGACCGCCAAGAAGCGGCCGATCTCCTATGCCGAGACCCATGCCGGCCGTGGCCTCTACGATCTGGCCTCTCCCGAAGCCGCGCGCACCGGCGAAGCCGCCACCGGAATCGCCCGCCTCACTCCCGATCCCGCGACCCCCTTCGGCCGCGCCCTCGCTTTGATCCGCGCCGAACACGGCCCCGAGGCCTATCCCGGCTCGCCGCTCCTCGCCGCCACGCTCCTGCGCCCGGATGACCACCTCGCGCTGATGGAACTGCACCCCGCCGAACACGCCGCCCTGCGCCACGTCTTCCGCAACCGCCCCGACATCGACATCCACCGCCGCGACGGCTACGAGGGCGTGCTGGCGCTCGCCCCGATGAAACCCCGCAAGGGCCTCGTGCTCATCGACCCCTCCTACGAGGTGAAGGACGAATATGCCGCGCTGCCCGGCTTCGTCCGCGCCCTGCTCGCGAAATGGCCCGAAGCGACCGTGATGATCTGGTACCCGCTCCTGCCCGCAGCCCGGCACCGCGAGATGCGCGCAGGCCTCAGGCCGCTCGAACCCCTCGTCGACGAAGTCGCCTTCATCCCGGCCGCCCGCCCGCGGCATGACCGGCTCCGGCGTCGCCCTCCTCAACGCCCCCTGGGGCAGCGAGGCCCTGATCGCGGCGGTCCACACCGCAACCGCCGGCCTCCTCGCGCCGCTCACCACCGGACGCTGAACACATGGCCGCCCTCCGCGACCGCCTCTGGAAGCCGCTGACCGCGCTCATCCTCGCCGCGATCGCCTGGGTCAGCCTCTCGCCGCTGCCCGAACTGCCGCTGCCCAGCCTGCTCCTCTGGGACAAGATCCAGCACCTGATCGCCTATACCATCCTCGCCTTGCCCGTCGCGCTCGCCGCCCCGCGACGCTGGCCGCTCTGGATCCTCTTCTTCCTCGCCGTCAGCGCCGGCATCGAGCTCATCCAGCCGCAGGTCAACCGCTACGGCGAATGGAAAGACCTCGTCGCCAACGCCATGGGCCTCACCCTCGGCTCCGCAACCGGCACCGTGCTGCGCTACACGATCCTGCCCCGCAAGACCGCCCGCTGACCCCGCAAGAGGCATGCGCTGCGGCATCACCAGGGTCGTGAGAGCCGTCACGTCCTTTGGTGTTGAAGCCGCCTCGCCACGGGAGGCGGACCCCATCGAAGCTGAAGGCAGGTTCGAAACGGACGAAGAGCGTCAAGGAAAGGCATTCCGTCACCTGCTTTGCCCTGGCCCGCTTGAGTCAGATGGACACATCGGACGCAGTCTCTTCGGCCACCAGATGACCGCCACCAATGTCGCGCAGCTTGACTGGCGTCGGCGCATCGCCGAGGCGGCGCAGCGGGCTTGGCGGTTCGCCCGAGAGGCGCGGCTGCGGCGGGCGGATATGCGCCGGGTCCGGCACCGGCACCGCATCGATCAGGCGGCGGGTATAGGCATGGCGCGGATCGCCGAAGATCTGCGCCCGGGTGCCGGTCTCGACGATCTGGCCGAGATACATCACCGCCACCCGGTCCGAGATGTTCTCCACCACCGCCATGTCGTGCGAGATGAACAGGAACGCGACGCCGGTCTCCTCCTTGAGCCCCCGCAGCAGGTCGAGCACGCGGGCCTGCACCGACACGTCGAGCGCCGAGACGCTCTCGTCGGCGATGATCAGACGCGGCTCGAGCGCCAGCGCGCGGGCGATGCAGATGCGCTGGCGCTGGCCGCCGGAGAACTCGTGCGGATAGCGGTCGAGCTGGTCGCGCGACAGGCCGACCCGCTCGAAGAGGTCCGCCACGCGCGCCCGCCGCTCCGCCGCCGTGCCGATGTCGTGGATCACCAGCGGCTCGGCCACCAGCGCGCCGACGCGCATCCTCGGATCGAGCGAGGACATCGGGTCCTGGAAGATCATCTGGGCGTCGCGCCGGGCGGCACGGTCATCGGTTCCCGGCGCCCCGAGACTGCGCCCGTTGATCTCGATGTCGCCCGTAAAGGGCGTCAGCCCCGCCATGGCCCGCGCGACCGAAGACTTCCCGCAGCCGCTCTCGCCCACCAGTGCAAAGGTCTCGCCGGCCCGGATGTCGAAGGTGACGCCCTCGACCGCGTGGATGCGGTGGGTGACCCGGCCGAGAAATCCGCCCCGGAGGTCGAAGGTCACCTGAAGGTCGGAAACCCGTGCGACCGGCGCATCGCGCGGCAGGACACGCACAGGGCCGGTCCCGCTGCCCATGCGCGGCACGGCCGCGAGCAGCGCGCGGGTATAGGGCGCGCGGGGCGCCTCGAAGAGCGTCCGGACGGGGGCTTCCTCGACCACGCGCCCCGCCTTCATCACGATGACCCGGTCGGCCATCTCCGCCACCACGCCCATGTCGTGGGTGATGAGGATGATCGCGGTCCCGAGCGTGGCCTGGAGGTCGCGCAGCAAATCGAGGATCTCGCGCTGCACCGTCACGTCGAGCGCGGTGGTCGGCTCGTCGGCGATCAGCACTTCGGGCTTCAGCGCAATCGCCATGGCGATCATCACCCGCTGGCGCATGCCGCCCGACAGCTCGTGCGGATACTGCGCCATGCGCCGTTCCGGTTCCGACAGCCGCACCGCGCGCAGCGCCTCGACCGCGCGGGCCCGGGCTTCGGTGCGCGACAGCGGCACATGCGCCTCGATCGCCTCGATCAGCTGGCGCCCGATGCTCAGGACCGGGTTGAGCGAGCTCATCGGCTCCTGGAAGATCATCGCGATCCGGTCGCCCCGGACCGCGCGCATCGCGTGCTCCGGCAGACGCAGCAGATCCGTCCCGCCGAGCGCCACTCGGCCCCCGCGCACCCGTACGGCGTTCGGCAGCAGCCCCATGATCGCGAGCGCCGTGATCGATTTGCCCGACCCCGATTCCCCCGCAATGGCGAGCGTCTCGCCGCGCCGGAGCTCGAAGGACAGATCCTCGACCAGCGGTCGCGGACCCGTCTCGGTGTTGACGCCCAGCGCGAGCCCCTCGACCGCCAGCACCCTTTCGGGCGCATCAGACGGGGTCTCGTGCGCGGGCGCCATCGCGCTCATTCGAAGACGCAGCGCGGGAAGTAGAACGACACCACCCAGTTCGGCATGTCGACGATCTCCGAGATCCGCAGATCGCCGCAGGTCGAGACCAGCATGTAGGCGTCCACCGCCGACAGCCCGCGCGTGGCCCCCAGAAGGTCGATCATCCCCGACACCGCGTCGCGCGCCGCCGCCATCAGGTCCGGCCCGATGCCGGTCGTCACCTCGTAGCCCTTGGCGTCGAGATGCCGCGTGACCGGCCCCGGCGTCGTGAAGCGCGGCATGGCGAGATTGGCCCCCTTCACCAGATCGAGGGTCAGCACCGCGTCCATCCGGCTCTCGATCGCCGTGCCGCAGACCTCGCCGTCGCCCTGCGCCGCATGGGTGTCTCCGACGCTGAAGAGCGCGCCCGCGACCTCGACCGGCAGGTAGAGCATGGTTCCGGCCGCCAGATCGCGGATATCCATGTTGCCGCCCATGCGCCTTGGCGGCACCACCGAGTGCAGACCCGCTTCGGCCGGCGCGTTGCCGATGGTCCCCGCGAAGGGCTTGAGCGGCACGCGGCCCTCCGCCCCGAACATCGCCGGCGCCATCGTGCCGGGATCGTATTTCCAGAGCGTGAGCGCCGGATCGGGGAACTGGTCCGCGAGCAGCCCGAAGCCCGGAATGTTCGCGGTCCAGCCGAAGCCCGAGGGCGCGAAGCTCTCGATGGTGATCTTCAGCGCGTCGCCCGGTTCCGCCCCGTCCAGATAGATCGGCCCCGAGACCGGGTTCACCTTGGAGAAATCGAGCGTGCCGACATCCGCCACCGTGGAGGACGGGCCGAAATGGCCCGCCCCGCTGTCCTGGCAATGAAAGAGGATCGTCGATCCCGGTGCGACCGTCTCGGCCGGGACAAGCGCGTTGTCCCAGCCGAAATGGTGCTGATGCCCGTGGATCGTGTAGCCCGGATCACTGCACATCGGTCACGAACACGTAGTCGTAGTTGACGGGGATCGAGACCGGATCGACGTAGAGCGCGTCGGCACCGCCCATGCGCGGCGATTTCATGGTGTAGCGCTGCTCGTTGAACACCGGCACCCAGGGCGCGTCCTCCATGATCGCCATGTAGACGTCCGACCACATGGCGAGCCGCTCGTCGACGCGGGCGGGATCGGTCACGCTGTCGGCCTCCGCCGCCATGGCGTCGAGCTCCTCGTTGCAGTACCAGGACCAGTTCCAGCCGCCCTGCACCGCGCCGGCGCAGCCGAGGATCGGGCCGTAGAAGTTCGACGCGTCGGGGAAGTCGGCGATCCAGGCCATGCCGCCCGACCAGATCATCGGCGCCTGATCGGCCTCGCCGCCCGCCGCGATCACATTGGCCTGGGCCAGCGACTGGATCGAGGCGTCGATGCCGATCTGCGCCAGATCCTGCTGGATGGCCTGCGCGATGCGCGGGTTGGGGTCGGTGTTCATCACGAAGAGCTCGGTCTCGAACCCGTCCGCGAAGCCCGCTTCGGCCAGCAGCGCCTGCGCGCCCTCGGGATCGAACGCATACCCCTCGTAGCCTTCGGTATAGCCCGGCATCGACGGCGGCAGCGGCTGGGTCGCGGGCACCGCGCGGCCGTTGATGATCTGGGTGATCCGCTCCTTGTTGATCGCCATGTTGACGGCCTTGCGCACATCGACGTTGTCGAAGGGCGGGATCTGGGTGTTGAGCGTGATGTAGCCGGTATGGAGCTGGCCGCCCTCGACCACCCGCGCCGCCTGTTCGGGATCGGCCATCACCTCGACGAACTTCGCCGGCGGAATGCCGTCGCCGGGCACGTCGACCTCGCCGTTCTGGAGCCGGAGCAGCGCCACGATCGGCTCCTGGCCCACCTCGAAGCGCACGCTGTCGAGATAGGGAATGCCGTCGCGCCAGTACTCCGCATTCTTCTCGAAGGTCAGGCTCTGGCCGATGGTCCAGTCCGCGAGCTTGAAGGCACCGGTCCCGACCGGCTGCTTGCCGAAATCGCCCGCCGCCGCCTCGACGGCTTCCTGCGGCACGATGGAGGCGAAGTTGAGCGCCATGACGTGCAGGAAGGTGGCGTCCGGACGGCTCAGCGTGATCTCGACCGTCAGCGGATCGATCACCTTCACGCCTTCGAGGCTGTCGGCCTCGCCCGACGCCACCGCGTCATAGCCGAGGATCGAGCCGAAGAAGCCCGCACCGGGCGACTGGGTCTCGGGGTTCGTGACGCGGTCGAGCGAGTATTTCACGTCCTCGGCGGTCATCTCGCGACCGTTGTGGAACACGACGCCGGGGCGCAGGCTGAAGGTGAAGGTCATGCCGTCGTCGGAGATCGTGTAGCTCTCCGCGAGTCCGGGGCGCAGCTCCGTCGTGCCGGGCATGTAGTCCATCAGCCCGTCGAAGAGCGACTTGATCATCGACCAGTTCTGCCAGTCGTAACCGATGGCCGGATCGAGGGTCGCCACGTCGTCCTTGTAGGTGATGACGATACCGCCGCCGGACTGCGCGTCCGGATCGGGCACGTACTCCTGCGCGGAGGCGAAGGGCGCGAGCGCCAGCATGAGGGCGGTGGATGCGAGAAGTTTCTTCATGGGTCTCTCCTGTGGGTTTCAGCGGATACGGATTCGGGGGTCGATGAACGGAGTCACGAGATCGGCGAGCAGATTGCCGAGCACGATGGCGCAGGCCGAGACCAGCGTGACGCCCATGATGATGGGGATGTCGACGCGCTGGATTGCCTGCCAGGACAGCTGGCCGATGCCCGGCCAGCCGAAGACGCTCTCCACGACGACGATGCCGCCCATGAAGATGCCGATGTCGATGCCGATCATCGCGACGATCGGCAGGATCGCATTGGGCAGCGCATGCCCGAAGATGATGCGGCGCCGCGCGAGGCCCTTGGCGCGGGCCGTGCGGATGTAGTCCTGGCGCAGCACGTCGATCATCGACGAGCGCATCATCCGCGCGTACCAGCCCGAGCCGAGAATGCCGAGCGTCACCGCCGGCAGCACCACATGGGCAAACGTGCCGTAGCCGCCGATGGGAAACCAGCCGAGCTTGACCGCGAAGACGTAGAGCAGCAGCAGCCCCACCACGAATTGCGGCGCGGAGACGGCCACGAACGAGGTCAGCATCAGCCCGGTATCGATCGAGGTGCCGCGCCGCAGCGCCGCCAGCACGCCCATCGTCAGCCCGAAGACCAGCTCGCAGGCGATGGCCGCCGCCATCAGCAGGAGCGTCGCGGGCAGCCGCGCGGCGATCAGCTCCGCGACCTCCGAGCGTTGCAGGTACGACCGCCCCATATCGCCCTGCAGGAGCCCGGTGAGATAGCGCCAGTACTGCACGATGAAGGGCTGATCGAGGCCGAGCTGGCTGCGGATGTTCTCCACCGTCTGCGCGGTCGCCGAGCGTCCCGCGATCTGGCGCACCGGATCGGCGGGCAGGACGTAGAGCAGGAAGAACGTGATGAACGACACGCCGAGCAGGATCAGTGCGGCCTGAAGCAGCCGGCGCGCGAGATAGGCCGCCATCAGCTCCGCCCCCGCTCGGTCGGGTCGAGCACGTCGCGCAGCGCGTCGCCCACGAGGTTGAACGCCAGCGCCAGCATCAGGATCGCGGCACCCGGAATGAACACGAGCCAGGGCGCCGACTGGAAATAGGTCTGGTTCTCGAAGATGATGTTGCCCCAGGACGGGATCGGCGGCTGCACCCCGATGCCGAGAAAGCTCAGCGTCGCTTCGAGCAGCACGGTGGTCGAGATGCCGAGCGTGCCCCAGACGATGATCGTCGGCACCAGATGCGGCAGGATGTGCCGGAACAGGATGCGCCCGTGGCCCGCCCCGAGCGCGCGGGTCGCCGCGACGAATTCGCGCTCGGCCAGCGACGTGGTCTCGGTATAGAGCACTCGCGCCGTCTGCACCCAGTTCACCATCGCGATCACCAGCGCCACGATCCAGAGCGACGGCTGGAAGATCGCCGCCAGACAGATCGCCAGAAGCAGCGCCGGAAACGCCGTCATCAGGTCGGTGAACCGCATGAGGATGGAGCCGATCCAGCCCCGGAAATACCCCGCCGTCACACCCACCAGCGTCCCGATGGCGAGCGCCAGACCGTTTGCCGCCACCCCGATCACCAGCGAGGTCCGCGCCCCGTAGAGCAGCCGCGTCAGCAGATCGCGCCCCAGAAGGTCGGTCCCGAGCGGATAGGCGCCGCCCGGAGGCAGGGGCGCGCCCTCGAGCGTCAGACCGTCGAAATGCTGCGTGTCCGGCGAATAGGGTGTGAGCACCGGCGCGAAGATCGCAGCCACCACCGTCAGGGCGATCAGGACGAGCCCGAGCACCGCCAGCTTCTTGCGGGCCAGCCTTGCCCAGACACCCTTTGGCGCAACCTCGGGGAGCGCGGCGTCGGTCATCGACTTCCTTTCAGCACCAGCGATCTCACCCGCGACTCGACGGCCCAGCACGCGAAGCAGTCCCCGGAGCCAATCTTCGTCGGTTTCGAACGTCCCGGCAAAACCGGAACTGTCCCTCCATCGAAGCGACGTGCCGGGCACTCTTTCACCCGCGCGCAGCGTCCAGGACGGGGCATTCCGGCCAGTGCGCCGAAGCCGGGTCTTCGGCAACACTCGGAGCGTCACACCGGCGGTCCCGCTGTCGGACCCGGACGGCGGAACACATCCGGCCGCTGGCGGCACCCCGCTGATCACCGCCTCCATCCTCACCGGGAAACCGATGTCGAATGCGCGTGCATGTCGGGCAATCCGGACCCTCTCAGAGCTGCACCCCCTTGGTCAGGGCCCCGTCGATCACCAGATTGGTCCCGGTCGTGAAGCTCGAGGCCGGGCTGGCGAGGAAGACCACGCCGCGCGCGATTTCCTCCGGCTTCGCCATCCGCCCCGTCGGGTTCAGCGCGAGCGCCTGCGCGAACAGGTCCGGCATGTTGGTCTCGATGTTCTGCCAGATCCCGCCCTCGAAATAGGTGTTGCCCGGCGACACGCTGTTGGCCCGGATCCCCTGGCCGGCCAGCTTGCAGGCCAGCCCGTGCGCGTAATGCACGATCGCCGCCTTGAAGGCCCCGTAGGCCGGCCCGGTGAAGTCGATCTCCCGGCCTGACACCGACGACACCAGCGTGATCGACGCGTCGGAGCTTTTCTCCAGCCAGGGCATCGCCGCATTCACCAGCCGCACCGAATGCATCATGTCGGTGTCGAACCCGGCCTTCCAGGCCTCCTCGTCATCGGCCACCGCCAGCGCCGAGACATTGCCGATCACGATGTCGATCCCGCCCAGAGTCTCGCCCGGCCTCGGCCACCCAGGCCTCCAGCTGCGCCTTGTCGGCCACATCCACTGCCATCCCGTGCGCCGTGGCGCCGGCCTCCTTCAGCTTCGCGACCGCAGCCTCCACATCCGCGCCCGTCCGCGCGCAGATCGACACCGCGGCCCCTTCGGCGGCGAGGATCTCGGCGCAACGCAGCCCGATCCCCTTGCTGCCGCCGGTAACGAGGGCACGCAGCCCCTTCAGACCCAGATCCATAAAGCCAACTCCCTGCTTTTATTTCAGATATTTCTTCTCGATCCCGGCGGCGATGCTGTATTTCGGATCCACCATGTTCCCCAGCCGCACCTTGCCACACATCGTCAGCAACATGTAGGCGTCGGCTTCCGACTGTCCGGTCTCGGCCGCCACCCAGCGCACCAGCTCGCGGTAGGCGATGCGGGCGGCGTCCTCCATCGGCCGGGCCGAGCCGATGAACATCATCCTGTCCTCGGTCTCGAGCTGCGGCCAGGAATTGCCGTGCCCCTTGATCAGATCGATCTGGATCTCCACCGTCGCCGGGATCTCCAGCGCCACACCGCAGAGCTCGCCGTCGCCCTGGATGGCGTGGCAATCGCCGAGATAGAGATAGCCGCCCTCGGTATTGACCGGCAGATAGATGATCGAGCCGGGTGCGACGTCCGGCACATCCATGTTGCCGCCGTAATAATCCGGCTGCAGCGACGAGATCGCCTCGATCTGCGGCGCCGTGCCGATCGTGCCGATGAAGGGCTCGTAGGGCAGGATCAGCGTCTCCGACCAGTGCACGCCCTCGGCATCGACCACCACCTTCTTCACCTTCTCGGGCAGCGGCGGGTTCAGAAGCGCCGTGTCCCCGGTCGCCACCAGCCCGCCGAACTCGGTGAGCAGGCAGGTGGTGCCCACCGGCTGCGGCCCGCGCGGCGTGATCGAGATGATGCGCACCGCCAGCGCGTCGCCCTTCTCGGCGCCGCGCACATGGATCGGCCCGGTCTGCGGGTTGAGGAACGGAAAGTTCAGGAGCGCCGAGGGGTTGTCCACCACCTCCTTGATGGCCCCCTCGAAGGCGTCATGGGTCTCGACCGTCACCACCGCACCCGGATCGACCTCGAGCACCGGATCGGCATAGGGGCCGTAGACATAGTGGAACGTGCCCTGATCCTCGATCGTGATCGAGTGTCGGGCCCCTTCGACGCCCTTGGCGACGCCCTTCTGCGCCATGATGGATGTGCTGAGCCAGGACATGTGCATGCTCCCCCTTTTTGATGCTCTCTGGTTGGTCTTGGGTTTCGGTCAGATTGTCAGATGCTTGCGAACCTCGGTGCGGGAGCGGATCTCGTCGTGACCGAGGTCGGCGACGATACGGCCCTTTTCCATGACATGCCCACGATCGGCGAGCGACACGATCAGATCAAGGTTCTGCTCCACGAGCAGCACCGAAACCCCGGTCTCGGCATTCAGCGTCCGGACGTTCCGGGCGATCTCCTTGATGATCGACGGCTGGATGCCCTCGGACGGCTCGTCGAGCAGCATCAGCCTCGGATTGCCGATCATCGCCCGGGCGATGGCGAGCTGCTGCTGCTGTCCGCCCGAAAGCGTCCCGGCCCGCTGCCGGCTGCGCTCCTTCAGGATCGGGAAGAACCGGTAGACCGCCTCGTAATCCGGCGCACCGCGCCCCCTGCCGGCCACCTCGCCCACCATCAGGTTCTCGCGGATCGTCAGCTCCGGAAACACTTCGCGCCCCTGCGGAATGTAGCCAATCCCGTTGCGCGCCCGGGTGTCGGCACTGTCGAGCGTGGCATCGCGCCCCCCGAAGCGGATCATGCCGGCCCCGGGCCTCAGCAGCCCGACGAGGGTGCGCATCAGCGTGGACTTTCCCACACCGTTGCGCCCCACCACGGCGACGATCTCGCCCGGCGCGATGCTCAGATCGACGCCCTGCAGCACCGTCTCGCCGCCATAGCCGGCCCGGAGCCCCACGACGCTCAGGAGCGGATCTTCACTCATCGCTTGCCCCGAGATAGATTTCCTGAACGCCCTGATGGTCGATGATCTCGCGGATCGTGCCCTCGGCGAAGATCGCGCCGAAATGCAGCACCGTCACCCGCCGCGCGATCTGCTCGACGAACGCCATGTCGTGCTCGACCGCGAGGATCGTGATGCCCCGGTCGTTCAGGTCGTGCAGCATCTCGCCGGTCTTGCGGGTCTCGTCCGGCGACATGCCCGCCGTCGGCTCGTCGAGCAGCAGGAGCTTCGGCTCCACCCCCACCGCCATGCCGATCTCCAGCCATTGCTGCTGGCCGTGCGACAGGATCCCGGCGGGCGTCGTCTCCTCGCCCTGCAAGCCGGTGAAGTCGAGCATCTGGCGGATCGTGGCCCCGAGGCTCTGGCCGTGCAGATGCTCCTGAAACGCCACCTCGAGGTTCTGCCGGACCGACAGCGCCTTGAAGATCCCCGGAACCTGGAACTTGACCGAAATGCCCCGCCGGATGCGCTGGAACGAGCGCATCTGCGGTGATGTCGGTCCCGTCGAAGGTGATGGTCCCCGCATCCGGCGCATGCTCGCCCAGCAGCAGACGGAAAAAGCTCGACTTGCCGGCCCCGTTCGGACCGATCAGGCAGTGCATCGCGCCGGCCTCGAGCGCGAAGTCGATGCCGTCCGCCACCACCACGCCGCCGAAGGCCTTGCGCAACCCGCTCACCCGGAGGATCTCGCTCATCGCCCGGCCCTCCCGAACAGCCGGCCGATCAGGTTCATCGCCGCGATCACCAGCCCCTGCGGGGCCGCCAGCACCGTGATCAGCAGAAGCACCCCCATCACCACCAGCGCATACTGGCTCCCGTAGATCGTCAGCGACTGGAATCCGGCCAGAACGATCAGCGTCCCGATCAGCGTCGCGGTGATGTCGCGCCGCCCGCCCACCGCCACCCAGACGATCGGCAGGGCCGCCGAGGTCAGCCCCATGCTCGACGGCGTGATGTACTGCCCCCAGGCGGTGTAGAGCACGCCCGAAAGTGCTGCGAGGCCGCCACCGATCGCGAAGGCCAGCATCTGGTAGAGCCGGATATCGTATCCCAGCATCCCCACCCGGTGCGGGTTCTCGCGGATCGCCACCAGCACGTTTCCGAACCGCGAGTTCAGCAGGATCCGCAGCCCGAGATAGCACAGCACCACCATCCCGAGCAGGAGGTAGTAGAGCGCCGGTCCGGGAAACAGCGCGATATCCCCGCCGAACCAGGGGATCGTCAGCGGCGGCATTCCGGACATGCCGTTGAACCCGTTCAGCCGCGCCTCGCCGATCCGCCATTGCGGGCCCGCCGTCTGCGCCATGAACGTCTCGAGCACCAGCGTCACCGACAGCGTCACGATGCCGATGAACACGCCCTGGATGCGCCCGTAGAACATGAAATACCCGATCACCAGCGCAAACAGCGCGCCGATCAGCACCGACAGCGCCAGGGCGACGAAGGTCAGCCCGTAGGCCGCGCCGAAGTTCAGCGTGATCACCCCGTAGGCATATCCCGCGAGCCCGAAGAACGCCGTCTGCCCGAAGCTGAGCGCGCCGGCATAGCCCCAGACCACCCCGAGCCCCATCGCCATGAAGGTCCAGATCAGGAAATACGCGGCATTCCCCACCGTCCAGGGGTCGGCCATCAGCGGATAGAGCGCCGCCGCCGCCACCGCCACCGCAACAGCCGCCCAGAACGCCGGCCCGCGCCCCATCGTCTGCGGCCCCTCGAGCCGCGCCAGGAGCGCAGTGGCCCGGCCGCGCCGCGCGCGCTCCGGTTCCGCCACACTCATCGGCTGGTGCCCTTCAGCCAGCCCGACAACCCGCCGGGCAGGATGCGGATCACCAGGATCACCGTCACCAGCAGACCGATCTGGCCGAAGAGCTGCCCGTACCACGCCGTCAGCCCGGCCTTGATCAGCGCGAGGATCGCCGCGGCCGGTGCGGCGCCGACGAAGATGTCGGCCCCCCCGACCACCACCGTCACGAAGCTCTCGACGATGAAGGTCGACCCCATCGTCGGCACCATCGTCATCGTGGGCGCATAAAGCCCGCCCGCCAGCCCCGCGAGTGCCGCCCCCAGACCGAAGGTCAGCCCGTACATCCGCCCGGTGTTGACGCCGAGCGCCAGCGCCATCTGCGGCTTCTGGATCGTCGCGCGGGCGATGACCCCGAAGCGCGTGTGATAGAACAGAAGATAGAGCCCAGCCAGCAGACCCAGCGCACAGAGCATCAGCACGATCCGGTAGAGCGAATAGGACCGCTCCCCGACCTCGATGCTGCCCAGGGGCGTGCCCACCCCCATCATCGTCGAGCCCAGCACGATCAGCACGCCCTGCGTGGCGATCAGGCTGATCCCCCAGGTCGCGATGATCGAATCGAGCGGCCGGTGATAGAGATGCCGGATCACCAGCCGCTCGACGATCATGCCGACGATCCCGGCCACCAGCGCCCCGGCGAGGATCGCCAGCGGCAGCGGCACGCCCGCCCGCGCCGTGCTCGCCGTCACATAGGCGCCGCACATGATGAACTCGCCATGCGCGAGATTGATCACCCCCATCATGCCGAAGATCACCGCCAGCCCGGCACAGGCGATCACCAGGAAGGCGAAGGTATCGCCGAACTGGTAGAGCATCGCGAAGATGCGTTCGAAGAGGTCCATCCGCTCTGCTCCTTGATCACGAGAAGGTCGGGGCGCGGCGGGCCGGGCGGGAGCGACACCCCCGCCCGGCCGGATAGGCGTCTACCGGATCACTGGGCCGGCGGCGGCGACGAGGGCGTGTACTGCGCGCTCGGATCGGACACCGTCAGATCGCAGCCGGCCTCGCCCAGCCAGTAGGGCGCGATGTTCTCCCAGACGGTCGGGAAGCTGATCGAATGGTCCTCCTCGACCTTCGCCAGATAGATCGTGTGCGACATGTGCTGGCTCTTCGGATCGAGGCAGACATTGCCCGACGGCCCGTCGAAGCAGACATCGCCCTCGGCGATCACGGCGCGGATCGCATCATGCTCGGTGGTGCCGGCACGCTCGACGAGCTGCTTGTAGAGGTTCATGGCGATGTAGGAATTCGCCGCCTCCTGGTTGATGTAGGGCTCGTCGGGGAACATCGCGCGGAACCGCGCGACGAAGTCGTTCGACGCCGGCGTGTCGATCTCCTCGATGTAGTTGGTCGTGACGAACATGTTCGCGAGGCTCGGCGGGGTGAAGCGCTTGTGCTCGTAGCCCTGTCCGACATTCACCGACGAGGCCATCGGCAGCCCGACATCGGCCGATGCCGCCTGTTCGTAATAGGAGGCCTGCGCGGCACCGACGAGCAGCGTCACCACGAAATCGGCCTCGGTCGCCTGGATGTTCTGGATCGACTGGCCGAACTGCGACACCCCGAGCGGGATGAACTCCTCGCCGACCATGGTGCCGCCGTTTTCCTCGACGATCTGCCGCACCCATTCCGCCGAGATCTGGCCGAAATTGTAGTCAGCCGCCAGCGTGTAGACGTTGGGTCCGTACTCTTCCATCATCCAGGGAATGAGCGTCGAGAACTGCTGCTCCGGGACGGCCCCGGTCACGATCATGTTGTCGTCGCAGACCCCGCCCTCGTACTGGTTGTTGTAGAAGGCCAGCCCGTCGAACTGGTTGACGATCGGCCGGTAGGCCTCGCGCGAGGCCGAGGAGAAGCCCGCGAAAACCACGTCGACCTCGTCCGACTGAAGCACCCGCCGCATGAACTCCTGATAGCGGCGGTTGTCGGACTGGGTGTCATAGACCACCAGCTCCACCGGCCGCCCGTCGATGCCGCCCGCATCGTTGATCTCCTTGGCGGCCAGCTCGATGGCATGGACCTTCACGGTGGTCGCGGCGGCGAAATCGCCCGACTGGTCCTCGAGAACGCCGATCCGGATCGGACCGTCCTGGGAAAGCGCGGGTCCCGCGACGGCGCACGCCAGAGCGGCGCTCGTCATCAGGCTTGCAAGGGCTGTTCGGTTCAAGGTCATCGTTCTCTCTCCAGGTTGGTTGATCGATCGAGGCGACATGCAGACCGGTTAGTCCGGTCTTCTTGCGCGCCATTGGACCTGCTCGTCCTCCGGCGCGAGACCGAGGGATAGCCGCGCCATATCCTCCATGGAAATGCGATGGCCCATGGCCTCCCGCCGCAGCCACTCATAGGCTTCGTCTTCGCAAAGCCCGCTCGTCCTGATCAGGTCGAGCACCGCTTTCATGACGATCCGCCGTCCCGCGAGGCGACGGCGCAGGCCCAGCATTTCCTGCTGCTGGCGTTTCCGGAATGCGTGCTCGTTGTCCGCGAGCAGAAGGGCCGTGAACACTCCGGAACTGCGAACGGGCTTGAGAATGTGGCTGGCCGCGCGGCAGCGCACCACATGGGCCAGCCGGCTCGGAGCCTCGCTGCCGACCACGGCAATCGACGGAGCCTCCAGGCTGTCGCTTCGGTCCTGCGACAGAAAGGCTCCGTCATCCGCATCGAAGAACAGCACATCGAACTGACCGGAATACGCCGAGACGCCGGTCTGCGGGTCGGCGACGACCACATCCAGACCGAGCTTCTCGAGGGTCCGCTGCAACGTGTCGCGGTTCGAATCCGGCCCCATCATCAAGAGCGCCCGAAGCCCGCGAAAATTCTTCCGGATCGACCTGCTCATGTCACGACCCGCAGCGCAGGTCGGCCTGCTGCCGATCTCATCGTTGGCCCAGGTGAGGTAGGGGTCCGGCCGGACAGCGGCGGGATACTCCACCAGGATCTCGAAGGTTCCATCGCTGCGCGATCGCCCGATGCGCGGGCGCATCCAGCAATGCAGGTTTTCGGGATCGACCCGCACCCCTCCCTGCGGCGCTTCGAAACCGAGACCGCGCACGGCGGCACGCACCTCGTCGAAACCGTCGCTGCCCGCCTTCTCAGCCGCGCGGGCCAGCAGGTGCACGGCCACATAGGCCGATTCCGCATCCGCCGACGCCTTGCCCAGATGCCCGAAACGGGCGTCCCACAGCGCGCAGAAGCGTCGGTTTTCCGGCGTTTCGATCGTCGAGAAATAGACCGAAGATGACAGGTTCCCGGAAACCGACTCCCCCAGAAGCGGCAGTTCGGCCTCCGAAAGGCTGCAACTCGCCGCGGGCATCTCGCGCGGCTGGTCGATCCCCGCCGCCCGTGCAGCGCGGCGCAGGAGGCCAAGGAATTCCGATCCGGACTCGCCGATCAGCGTCGTGAAGACGAAGTCGGGGCGGTCGGTGACGATCTGTTCGACAACCTGCTCGAGATCGGTTTCGCCCACGGCAAAGTAGCGCTCTCCGAGGACCGACCCGCCGGCTGCCGCAATGGCCTCGCGCAGGATGCGGTTGTTCTCCCAGGCCCAGATGTAGTTCGAGCCGACCATCCACCCGCGGCTTCCGAAATTCTGCAGCAGATGGCGCGCCAGCGGCACGATATGCTGGTTCGGCGCGGCACCGGTGTAGATGACATTCTCGGAGGTCTCGAAACCCTCGTAGTGCGACGGGTACCACAGCAAGGCGTCGGACTTCTCGAAAAGCGGCAGAACTTCCTTGCGGCTCGACGACGTGTAGCAGCCGATCACATGCCGCAGGCCGTGCGCCTGCAGCAGGTCCCGCGCTCCGCTCGACATAGCTTGCAAGCTCGCCGGCCGGGTCGATCTCGACAGGACTTATCGTCACGGGGCCGTCTTGCTGCGCATTGACCTCGTCGATCGCGAGAAGCGCGCCCGCATGCATCGCACGGCTCACGGCTTCGTAGGAGCCAGTGGTCGAAAAAAGAAGGCCAACCCGAATTTCAAGTCGCTTCATCATCCACCTAGTAACGGCTGAACGCGATTGCGGCTACGATGCCGGGCCGCGCTTTGCGGCGATGTCGAGATGAAACCGCAGCGGCTTCCCCATTGAACCCGTGGCTGCGTGGATCCGAGTATGGATCAGGGAGATGATTTGACAAGCATGTTGTCATCGCCGAACCGATCCCGATCGGGGTTCTGCGGAAAAAACGTGCAAGCGCTGGTTCGATTGTCAGTCAACGGTCAGGCTGGGAACCAGATCGTAGCCGATGACCTACGTGGCAAAAGCCTTCACGCCCGCGGGTGTCGGGCTGCGGCCGTACTCCGTCGCCCATGTCGAGCAGCCGTGGCGCAGGCCGCGCAATCCGGGCGATCTGACGATCCGCTGGACACGACGGTCCCGCGCGCTCGCAGCCGACAGCTGGGGCGCGGCTCGAGGTGTCGCTCACGAGGAAATGGAGGCCTACGAGGTCGAGATACTCGATGGCGCGACCGTGAAGCGGGTGCTGAGCGCGACCACGACCAGCGCGATCTACACGGCCGCCTGGCAGACCGCCGACTGGGGCGCGCCGCTCGAGCCCGGCGACGGCCTCACCGTCCGCATCTTCCAGCTCTCCGCCCTCGTCGGGCGGGGCGCGCCAAAGGCCGTCACGCTCTTGCTTTGAAGGCTTTTTCCATGTCCGACGCAACGACGCATCTGCTGCTGCCCTACATCCTCGCGGCGCAGGCCCAGAAGCATGTCACCCACAACGAGGCGCTGCGGCTGCTCGACGGGCTCGTGCAGCTTTCAGTCCTCGACCGCGACCTGACCGCGCCGCCTGGAAGCCCGGCCGATGGCGACCGCTACATCGTCTGCTCGGGCGCGACGGGCGACTGGGCGGGGTGGGACCTGAACGTCGCGCTGTGGACCGACGGCGCCTATCCCGAAGGCTTCACCGGCATCACGCGCGCCACGTCCAACGACGACCCCGCGCTGACACAGGCCCATGTCGTCGGCGGAACGGTATTCTTCTTCTCGCGCCCGGAATTCGAGCTGACCCTCGACTGGCTCTTCGTCGACGAGGCGGGACAGGTCGGCCTCGGCAACATGGTCGCCATGGGGCGGGCTGCGCGAAACATCGTTCTGGTCGGCGACCCGCGCCAGTTGCCGCAGGTGATTCAAGGGGCGCATCCGGACCCCGCAAACTTGTCCTGCCTCGACTGGATGCTGGGGGATCATGCGACGGTGCCGCCGGACCGCGCCATATTCCTGCATGTTTCGCGGCGAATGCACCCGGATGTCTGCCGTTTCATTTCCGAGCAGGTCTATGAGGGACGGCTGACGAGCCACCCCGAAACAGCGCGGCAGGCCGTGACCGGCACGTCATTCCCGGCAGCAGGTGCGTTCTGGGTGCCGGTCCAGCATGAGGGCAATGCCCAGATCGCGACGGAAGAAGTCGCGGCAATCCAGGCTGCCGCCCATGAACTGCTGACAGGTGCCTGGACAGAGAGGGACGGCACGACGCGCCCCATGCGCCAGTCCGATATCATCGTCGTCGCACCCTACAACGCACAGGTGAACGCTCTGCGCGACGCACTGCCCGAGGGCATCCGCGTCGGCACTGTGGACAAGTTTCAGGGGCAGGAAGCGCCCGTCTGCCTGGTCTCGATGACAGCGTCATCGGCCGAAGAAACGCCGCGGGGAATGGACTTTCTGTTCTCCCTCAACCGGATCAACGTGGCGGTCTCGCGCGCCAAGGGGCTGGCGCTGGTCTTCGGCGCGCCGCGTCTGCGCGAGGCGAAATGTGAGACGGTTGAGCAGATGCGGCTGGTGAACACGCTCTGTGCGTTGGACGTTGTAGAAATTCAGAAGTGAAATGAATTCTGGTGCGCCGCCTTCTATTCAGATCGAATTGATCTCA
>CAVQAX010000010.1:0-125821 GCA_963710515.1 uncultured Alphaproteobacteria bacterium | reverse complement strand
TCGCGCTGATCGAGGCGAAGGACAATTCCCACAGTGTCGGCGACGGCATGCAGCAGGCGCTCGAAAACTATGCCGAAACCTTGAATGTCCCTTACGTCTTTTCCTCGAACGGCGACGGCTTCGTGTTTCACGACCGGACGGGCGCAAGTTCGCCGCGCGAGACGAACCTCGGGCTGGAGGATTTCCCGTCGCCCTCGGACCTCTGGGAGCGTTTCCTGGTTCTGGAAAGGGCTCGACGCTGCATCCGAAGAGATCGTCTACAGGACTACACGACGACGGCAGCGGTAAGGAGCCGCGCTACTATCAGGTGAACGCCGTCAATGCCGCGATCGAAGCGATCGCCAAGGGCCAGGACCGGGTTCTGCTGGTGATGGCGACCGGCACGGGCAAGACCTATACCGCCTTCCAGATCATCTTGCGGCTCTGGAAATCCCGGAGATGGAATCCTACGGCAACAAGCGCGTCCTGTTCCTCGCAGACCGCAATGTGCTGATCGACCAGACCATGGTGAACGATTTCCGGCCCTTTGGCGCGGCGATGGCGAAGCTCTCGACCAATGCCAAGACCATCGAAGGGCACGACGGCACCTCGGTCGATCTGACGCTGGCGCTCGACAGGAAACGCCGCATCGACACCGCCTTCGAGGTCATCTTGGTCTCTATCAGGCAATCACCGGGCCGGACGAGCACCAGAAGCTGTTCAAGGAGTTCTCGGCGGACTTCTTCGACCTGATCGTGATCGACGACGCCACCGCGGGAGCGCCGCAGAAGATTTCCGCCTGGCGGGAGATCCTCGACATTTTGCCGGCGCGACTCAGATCGGGTCCGACCGCCACGCCAAAGGAGACGAAATATGTCTCCAACACGGAATACTTCGGCGAGCCGGTGTTCACCTATTTTCGCCAAGCAGGGGATCAGCGACGGCTTTCTGGCACCCTACAAGGTCATCAAGGTTCACATCGACCGGGACGTGGAAGGCTATAGGCCCGAAAAGGGCCAGTTGGACCGCGACGGCAACGAGGTCGAGGACCGCATCTACAATGCCAAGGACTTCGACCGCACGCTGGTGCTCGACGATCGCACCCTTCTGACGGCAAAGAAGATAACGGAGTTCCTCAAGGAAAGCGGCGACCGCTACCAGAAGACCATCGTGTTCTGCGTCGACCAGGAACACGCTGCCCGGATGCGTCAGGCGCTGATCAATGAAAACGCCGATCTGGTGGCCGAGAACCCGCGTTACGTCATGCGCATCACCGGGAGCGACAAGGAGGGGCAGGACCAACTTGGCAACTTCGTCGATCCGGAATTGAAATGGCCCGTGCGGCGACTACCTCGCGCCTGCTCTCCACCGGCGTCGATGCGCAGACCTGTCGTCTGATCGTGCTTGACCGTGAAATCGGCTCCATGACCGAGTTCAAGCAGATCATCGGGCGCGGAACCCGCGTGCATGAGGATACCAGGAAGTTCTATTTCACGGTCATCGACTTTCGCGGTGCCACCGTGCATTTCGCCGATCCCGAATTCGATGGCGACCCGGTGCAGATCTACGAACCCGGCGTGGAGGGCCCGATGATGCCGCCCGAGGAGGATCCGACGACACCGGAGGGCAGAGACGGGATCCCGCCGACGCCGGGTGAGGGCGAGACCATTGTGGATACGCCCGGGTTTCCAACGCCGCCGGGTAACCCGGTGCGAGATCTACGTCGATGGGGTCGGCGCACGCATCATCGCCGAGCGCGTGGAATACCTCGACGAGAACGGCAAGCTCGTCACCGAATCCTTGCGAGATTTCACCAAGAACGCTCTCAGGAACGTTTTGCCAGCCTCGACGAGTTTCTGAAGCGCTGGAAATCGGCCGAGCGCAAGCAGGCCGTCGTCGAGGAGTTGGAAGCCGAGGTCTGCCCCTCGACGCCATCGCCGACGAACTGGCAAGAACCTCGATCCGTTCGACCTGATCTGCCACGTTGCCTTCGACGCCAAGCCCCTTACGCGCCGCGAGCGGGCCGAGAACGTCAAGAAGCGCGACGTTTTCACAAGGTACGGGCCGCAGGCCCGCGCTGTTCTCGATGCCCTGCTGGAAAAGTACCGCGACGAGGGTGTGCTCAATCTCGACGACGCCAACGTACTGAAGGTCACGCCCTTCTCGGAAATGGGCAGCGTTGTTCAACTCATCAAAGCGTTCGGCAACAAGGCGGGCTTCGAGAAGGCCGTCCATGAATTGCAGGACGCGCTTTACCAGGAGACCGCATGATCTGTGCGCAAACACGATCGAAACCACCAGAACACTTGGCGCGACGAGTTCGCTATCAGTTGCGGCGCAAGAACCCACATGAATTATATGAGGGGTTTGAATACAATAATCTTTGGGGTGAGTTCTGTCATTGGGTTCAATATAATAATCATGGTCCGATCCCAGATTCCGTTTGGGAGGGAACCGTCATGGCTTTTGTGTCGGGTATTGTGGACAATGTTCACCATGCACTTGCCGGCGCTGACTGAGATGGCCGAATCGGAACTGGCCGGTTCCATCGTGCACCCGAAGACGGCACTCCATACATCGATCAGGAAATGATTTGCGCGCTACTTTCCAATGCCTGATCGAACTGGCCTAATTCCAGAACATTGGACGTTTTGTGCCCCCAGGCCTAAGAGTCTTGCGATTGGGGTGGTTGTGGTCAAGGTGCTCCTTTGCCGGTCTTTCCGTCTCGTTCCTCGCGGTTCGCTGTAAGCGCGACGGCGCGGCCCTATGCGGCAGGTTGACGGCTGCGCATAGCGCCACGGCATGAGGTCTTCGATGCCGGATTTAGGATGGCCGTCGAGGATCGCGCGGAGAGTGGCGTCGAGGTAGTCGACGGGGTTCACGCCGGACATCTTGCAAGTGGCGACCAGCGAGGCGAGCATGGCCCAGTTCTGGCGCCAACCTCGTTGCCGGCGAAGAGCGCATTTTTCCGCGTCAGGGCAATCGGTCTGATTCGATTTTCACGGGGTTGGTGTCCAGCTCGGGCTGCCGTCCTCGAGGAAGCGGATCAGACCGGGCCAGTGCGCCAGGTTGCGGATGTCCTCGCCCATGATCGGGGCTGCGTGTTCACGCCGTGCGGCCAGCCGGACCGCCGCATCTCTTGCCGCGCACGGTCTTCTCATCCATACAGCAGCGCGATCTGGCGCAGCATCTCCTCGGCGATGGGGGAGCCTTCGTTCCAGCGTTTCACGAAGCGGCGGCGGACATGGGTCCAGCAATACACCAGCCGCCACGGCCGGTGTCGCGCGTGATCTCGGTCAGCGCGTTGAGGAACTGGTAGGCGTCGCATTGCAGGAACCGGCCGCGGTCATCCGGCGAGGAACTTCAGCGGATGCTCTTTCCCCCGACCGGGGGCGTAGTGAAACAGCACGATGGGCGGGCCAACACCGCCATGTCCACGATCGTCGGACACGACGGCCCAGAAGAAGCCGCTCCTGGTGGCCTTGCGGCCCGGGTCCAGCACCGTGTGCGGGTCTCGTCGACGAAGATGCGATCGGCGCCGCGCAGATGAGCCTTCATGTGATTGATGATGGGCATCAGGTGGAAACAGGCGCGGCCGACCCAGTTGCCAAGCGTGCCTCGATCCAGATCGATCCCCTGCCGCTTGAAGATCCCGGCCTGGCGGTAAAATGGCAGGTGGTCACCAAACTTGGACACGATGATCGAGGCGATGAACAGTTCCGTGGGCGCCCGCCGGGCACAACGTGCTCGGGCGCATGCGCCTGTGCCACGGCTTGCGAGCAGCGGCGGCAGGTGTATTTGGGGCGCCGCGTGACCAGCACCCGGAACCGCGCCGGGATCACGTCGAGACGCTCGGACATATCCTCGCCGATCTTCGCCATCTCGCCGCAGCCGCAGGGGCAGAGCGTGCTGGCAGGCTCGATCACGCGCTCGACCCGGGCAGATGCGCCGGCAGATGACCACGGTTGCGCTTGGGCTTTCGAGGTTCTTCCCCGCGCGCCCGTTGCAGCGCGGCCTCGGCCTTCTCCTGCGCCGCCTCGAGCACGCCCTGGGCCAGTTCGGCATCTTCCAGTGGCAGGTTGAACTGATCGGGCGACAGCTTCTCGGAGCGCTTGCCGAACTTCTCACGCTGCGACGTGCGCAGGATATCTTCCAGCCGGCGATTGGCGTCCTGCGACTCGGCCAGCGCCGCCTCCACCTGCGCCGGCGGGCTTTCAGAAGGGTGTTTTCCCGGGCGAGAGTAACGGTATCCATGGAGCCAAAGTGAATGACAATGCACCCGTTCTGGCCAGTAAAAACAGGAAGTTCCCTGCGCCCTCCGGCGATCATCCCGCCACCAGCGGGCGTCGCGCGCGCTCCGGCCGGACCAGCCGCCAGTCCAGCCCCTCGAACAAGGCCGCCATCTGGGCGGAGGACATCCGCATCACCCCGTCCCGCATCTGCGGCCAGACGAACTTCCCGCCCTCCAGCCGCTTGTGCGTCAGCACCATGCCGGTCTGATCCCACATCAGCATTTTGATCCGGTCCGCGCGTTTCGAGCGGAACACGAAGACCGCTCCGCGAACGGATCGAGCCCGAACATCTCCCACCGCCGTGCCAAGCCATCGATACCCTTGCGGAAGTCCACCGGCCGCGTCGCCACGAAGACCTTCACCGGCACGCCCTGGCCGAACATCATGATGCCGCGGCCCGCGCCGCGCGGATCGCCCGCGTCAGTTGGCCTTCATCGGCGTCGGCCCCCACCCGGTCACGACATCGCCCACCACGATCTCAAGTTCCGACCTGGTGACAGCCAGCGGCGCTGCCGTCGCGGTGTGATCGACCACCAGTTCCGCGAACATCGGAAGCGCCGCGACGCTCTCGGGCACCACCAGATCGCCTTTGCGTATCTTCTTGCGCCAATCGTAACCTGCCAGCGCGTCGTGCCATGCTTGCGCGCCACATCGGCGCGACCCTCACTCCCGGCATCATGCTTTCCGCCGCGATCCGCGCCCGCTGAGCCTTCGTGCGCCGACGCCGCCCGCTGGGGCCCTCGATCACCTCAAGCCGCGAAACCCCGACAACCGTCGAGCCGTCCAAATGGACGCCCATTTTGCCGTCTCTTTCCAAAATCCAACACTCCGCCCCACATGCGTGCAGAATGCCCGGATCAGGTCAGAAATGGCAGGAGGTGGTCGGCGTTGCGCTTACGGTTCGCTCGCTTCTCTTCGCGGTCGGCGCACGGCCGCCGCATGATGGGGTCAGGGGAGCGAGGCGTCTTCTCTGATTGGGGTGGTTGTGGTCAAGGTGCTCCTTTGCCGGTCTTTCCGTCTCGTTCCTCGCGGTTCGCTCGCTTCTCTTCGCGGTCGGCGCACGGCCGCCGCATGATGGGGTCAGGGGAGCGAGGCGTCTCAATCTGTTTCACGACCTTGCCGGCATTCGCCCGCAGGCTCTGGACTCTCAACGAGATCGCCTTGCCCGTCGTCCCCACGGGAACGATCGGAATTCACCCTTTCGGGCGAAGCTGATGTCTACTGTCCTCCCTTGTCCGTGTCATGCGGTGTCGATCCGTTTGTGTGTTCCCGGCCGTGGTGTCGCTGCCTGGCAGCGTCGCCGCCCGCCGGCGCGCGTTCAAGCGGCGCTGGCGTTGGCGGGTGGCGGCGCGGGGGAGGTTGAGGCCCCCGGCTCCTTGCCGAAGCGAAACTCGGTGGCGTCGCTCCACATGCGGTGCAGAATGACCGCGAGCTTGCGCGCGACCGCCACCCGCGCCCGCGCCATGCCGCGACGCCTGGCGACACCCATCCCCCAGGCGCGCAGGCTCGACCATTTCTTGCTGCGCACGAGCAGCGAATGCGCCGCCTCATAGAGCGCAGTGCGGGCGAGTTCGTCGCCGCATCGGCTGACCCTGCCCTGGATGTCGGTCTCGCCGGACTGGTAACGCGCCGGCGTGAGCCCCAGATGCGCGCCGACGTCCCGCGACCGACGGAAGCGTTCTGGCCGGTCGATCGTGGCCCGGAAGGCGAGCGCGGTGATCGGCCCGACGCCCGGTACGCTCATCAGCCGCCGGCAGACATCTTCGTCGCGGGCAATGTCGAGCACCCGCTTGGTCAGATGCGCGAACTGCTCCAGCATCGTGGCCAGGATCGCGAGGAGCGGCGCGACCAGCGGCATCACCTCCGGGTCTCCGCCCGCCAGTTCGCGCACCCTTCCGGCAAACCTGGTGCGGCTCGGCGTGCCGAGCTTGATGCCGCCTTCGCGCAGGATCGCCCGCACAACATTTTCGATCGTGCGCATCTCGTTCAGCACCGTGCGGCGCGAGACGAGGAGCGACCGCCAGAGACGGCACTGCCGGCTCTTCACATGCACCTGCCGGAACCATCCCGTGCGCATGATCTGCGCCAGCGCCCGGGCGTCGTTGCGGTCGGTCTTGTTCGGCATCGTCTTCATCGCGGCGTTCGCAGCCCGCGTCTCGATGCAGATGGCGGCCAAGCCCTCGGCGCGCAGGCCGTCATGCAGCCACGCCGTCAGCGAACAAGCCTCCAGCCCGATCCGCTCCAGCGGCAGGTCGATCTTCCGCAGGGCGCCCGCCAGCGCCTGCGGTTCGCTCGAGGCGCGGACCTCCCGCGTGATCCGACCGGTCTCATCGACAACGCATATCGCGGTCTCTTCCAAAGACACGTCCAGTCCGGCAAAGTACTTCATGGTTGCTCCTTCCCGATGTTTGTGGCGATCAACATCGACCACGTTCTCACATCCCGACAGGAGCAGCCGCCCTCATCTAGGCTTGGGCGAGACCCCAATCACCCCATCTGTCCGAGAAGGCTCCGGATGGCGGTTGAGCGACCGCCGCCGGTCTGATTCACCGTTGTTTCTTGCGAGAGACGACGGAGGATCGGATGACGTGGACGGCGGCCACCCGCGGCGACTATGTGCGGTCGAGCGGAATGTATGCAAGCGACGTGACGGATCGGGAATGGGCGTTGATCGCGCCGCATCTGCCAGCCGCGCGACCGGGAGGCCGGCCTCGGTCGACATGCCTCAGGCCAGTGGTGAACGCGGTGTTTTATCTGCTTCAGACCGGATGCCAGTGGCGCATGCTTCCGCGGGACTTCCCGCCACGCAGCACAGTCTACGGCTACTTCCGCGCCTGGATCGCAGCCGGTGTCTGGGCGCATTTGCATGACGTTCTCTATCGGCGGACCCGCGATCTTGAAGGCCGCGAGGAGAGCCCGTCCGCCGCGATCATCGACAGCCAGAGCGTCAAAACCGGCGCGGACGCGCGCGAAATGGTGGGCTTCGATGCTGGAAAGCGCGTCAAGGGTCGCAAACGCCACTTGGTCACAGACATGCTCGGCCTGATGCTTCGCGTCGAGGTCCATTCCGCCGGAGTGCAGGATCGCGACGGCGCCGCGTTGGTCCTCGATCGCATCACCCGGCGCTTCCCTTTCATCGAGAGGTTCTTCGCCGACGCCGGCTATCAAGGCCCCCGGGTCGCCGAGGCCGCGCCCGGTCCAGATCATCAAACGCACCGATCCCGGTTTCGTCGTCCAGCCCAAACGCTGGGTGATCGAACGGACTTTCGCCTGGGCCTGCATCAACCGACGCCTCGCCAAGGACTTCGAGCGCTTCGCAACCACAGGACAGGCCCTGTTCCAGATCGCCATGACAAAGCTCATGTCACGCAGGATCGCCCGCTACAGGAGCTTTTGAAACAGACTCTGAGGCGCAAATCATCGGGATGATCAAGGAACAGGAAGCAGGGATGCCAACGGCGGAGGTGTGCCGCAAGCATGGCCTCAGCCAGGGTATGTTCTACAAGTTCAAATTGAAGTATGGCGGCATGTAGGCGTCTGACGGGGCCAGGCTGAGAACGCTGGAGGACGAGAACGCCAGGCTCAAACGGTGGCTGGCGGATACGATGTTGGACAACGTCGTGCTGAAGGACTTGCTGGGAAAGAATTGACGACGCCGAGTGAGCGGCGAGAGGCAGTGCTCAGGGCGATGCGGGATCATGACGTCTCGCAGCGCCGGGCCTGCCGACTTGTCGGTGTCGATCCGAAGACGGTCCGGCGCGTACGCCCGGCGGACAATCCCGAGATACGCAAGGAGATGAAGGCGGTTGCAGCGAAGCGCCGCCGGTTTGGCTATCGCCGGATCGGGGTGATGCTGGAGCGCAAGGGAATGATCATGAACCACAAGAAACTGTATAGGCTTTACACAGAGGAGAAGCTGGGCGTCAGGCGACGAAGGGGCCGGAAACGGGCCCGTGGTTCGCGGACACCAATGCCAGAGGCTCTGAGGCCGGGCGAGCGCTGGTCGCTGGACTTCCTGTCCGACACGTTCGCGGCATCGCGCCGGTTCCGCATCCTGGCGGTGAATGATGACTGCTGCCGGGAAAACCTCTGCCTGATCGCGGATACCAGTATATCCGGCAGCCGCGTCGCGCGGGACCTGGATGCGCTTGTCCGGATCTATGGCAGGCCCGCCAGCATTGTCAGCGATAATGGAACAGAGTTCACCAGTCGGGCCATCCTGAAATGGGCCAACGACAACGGTGTTGACTGGCATTACATCGATCCAGGCAAACCCCAGCAGAATGCCTTCATCGAGTCATTCAATGGCAGCCTGCGCGATGAACTGCTGAACGAGGAGATGTTCGACAGCCTGGAGGATGCCCGCCGAAAACTGGCCCTATGGCGCTACGACTATAACCATGTCAGGCCGCACTCGTCGCTCGGAAACCAAACGCTTGCAGAAGCGCGCCGGACGCTTGAGCAATTTGAGGGCTCCGCGTCCGACGCGCTTGCCCAAACCAACGACGACGAATATGAAAACCAGACCCCCAGACTATCGATATGAATGAGGGAGCCTTGGGGGGCACGTCAGGGCAGACCAGGCCAGCCCCTCGATCGTCGCAGAAGCGGTCAGCATTCTCCTCCTTGCCAATGTTGCAGCTGTGATGTTCGGCCGGCATCGTCTGAGAGCCTGCCCGAAAAGAAGTTGAGCGATATCAGGCTTTTGTGATTTTCCGTCTTTGTCTAGAAGATGGAGGGACCAGATGCCTTGGAATGATGCCGCTCGTGTGGAGCATAAACGGGACGCCGTGCGCTATCCAAGCGACTTGACGGGTCGCGAGTGGGAGCTGATCGCGCCGCTGCTGCCGCCGGCGAAACGAGGAGGCCGGCCGCGAACCACCGATTTGCGTGCGGTGGTGGATGCGATCCTCTACATTGCGTCGAGCGGTTGCCAGTGGCGGATGTTGCCGAAGGACTTTCCGCCGATTTCCACGGTGCAAGGCTATTTCTACGCGTGGCGCGACACCGGCCTGTGGCAGAGCATCAACCATCTGCTGGTTATGAGCACGCGGGAACTGGAAGGCCGCGAAGCCAGTCCGACGGCCGGCGTGATCGACAGCCAGAGCGTCAAAACCACCGAGAGTGGAGGGATTTGCGGCTACGACGCTGGCAAGAAGGTCAAGGGACGCAAGCGCCACATCATGACCGATACGCTCGGCCTGCTGCTGTTCGCCATCACCCATTCGGCCAGCGTGCAGGACCGCGATGGTGCGCCCGGCGTCTTCCGCGCCATCCAGCATCGCTTCCCCTGGCTGCGCCACGTGTTCGCCGATGGCGGCTATGCCGGGGGCAATCTGAGGGCCGCCCTCAGGGACCATGGCGACTGGACCATCCAGATCATCAAGCGCTCCGATACCGCGAAGGGCTTCGAAGTTCTCCCGCGCCGATGGGTCGTCGAGCGCACCTTCGCCTGGCTCGGCAGGTGCCGACGCCTCGCAAAGGACTGGGAGAAATCTCTGGAAAGCTCGACCGCATGGACGTTGATCGCAAGCATCAGGCTCATGACCCGGCGACTCGCAAGATACGGCCACGTCTCATGAACTCTTGAATCGGGCTCTTAGAGCCTGTCCGAGAAGTCAGCCAGAATGGTCTCTGATGCCGAAACTCGCGCCCAACATGTCGCGAGGTCAACAATTTCGTCCACTTCACGCTGATGATCGGCCTCCTGCGGTCCGAAGATAGCACGACCTCTGTGCCGCCGCCGACTTTTGAGTCAGGCTCTTAGAGCCTGTCCGAGAAGTCAGCCAGAATGGTCTCTGATGCCGAAACTCGCGCCCAACATGTCGCGAGGTCAACAATTTCGTCCACTTCACGCTGATGATCGGCCTCCTGCGGTCCGGAGATAGCACGACCTCTGTGCCGCCGCCGACTTTTGAGTCAGGCTCTTAGTAATCAGTCGCCTTTCGACACGTGCTCCTGACCGGCTCGCCGCGGATGGGCTGCATTTTCGAAATCGTGCTCGAGGTACTCTTCGAGTCCAACCAGATCTTCCGGAAGGGGCAGGCCCAAAGCCTGCATTTCCGCGAGCTTCTCCCGCAACGTTTCCTGAAGTTCGTGCATGTCCTCAGGTTGGTTCGAAATGGAGTCCAGCAGCATCGCCAACTGCACCTTGAATTCCTCGAAGGCCATGAGTTGCTCCTCTTTTCTCGATGTTTGCAGCGGCCCCTCGCTCGGGATGGCTGCGATGATTGATCTATCGCAATGTCACTGGGAAATGCAGTGGATACACTGCCACCATCGGGTGCAAGGAGAAAAAGAATGGGTTTCAAGACAGTGTTCTTCGCCATGAGCGCCAGCCAGGACGACACTGCGTTGGACCGCGCTACGGCGATTGCCCATGCACTGGATGCTCATCTATCCGTGCTGGTCATCGGGCTTGCCCCGCCGCCTCCGGCATCACCCTATGGCGTGGTGTCGAACGATGTCTGGGCGGGTGAGATCCGAGAGGGGCAGGACAGCGTACAGAAACGTGCCGACGCTATCGCGGCTAGGTTATCCGCCGCGGATCAGCCCGCCGGCGTCGAAGCTCAGTATGTCGACAGGGGAACCGTGGCGACTCTCGCGGCGCGTTTCGCCCGCTACGCGGATCTTGCCCTTGTACCCATCGAAGCTGAGGGTTTCGAAACGATCCAGTCTTGGGTGATGAATGGAGCATTGTTCGAATCCGGGTGTCCGCTCTTGCTGCTGCCTACAGGACAAACATCCTTTCCGACCGTTCGGCGCGTGATGATCGCGTGGGACGCCAGTGTGGAGGCGGCCAAGTCGGTGCGTGATGCGATCGGGATCATGCAGTCTGCGGAAGAAGTGGAGATCGTACTGATCGATCCCGTACCGACATACGAAGGACATGGGCCGGAACCTGGTGCGGATCTGGCGGCTTACCTCGCGCGCCACGGTCTCCACCCCAACGTTCACCGGCTTCCCCGGGAGGGAATGGAGATCGGCGAGGTTCTTTCTCGTGCCGCACGGGATCTCGATTGCGACATGATCGTGATGGGCGGCTTCGGTCATTCGCGCCTACGCCAGCGATTTTTTGGCGGAACTACAGCTACCATGATGAAAAGCGCCCCCGTTCCGGTTCTGATGGCACATTGAGGCGGTCAGGGAGCGACCAAGTCACACCTTAGGTCGGTGCCCAAACCATGGGGGATCAAGCTGTTTGAAGTGCAGGGAGCCTTTCGCGCAATGACGGTGTGATCGCCATCCCGGCGATCATCGCCATCAGAAACACCACACCGCTGGTGCCGCCGTAGCTCAGAGAGGCCAACGCCGGTCCCGGGCACAGGCCGACCAGCGCCCAGCCGGCACCAAACAGCATCGATCCGATCACCAGTGGTCGATCAACATCGCTTTTCGCCGGTATCGGCACCGGCGATCCGAGAAGGCTGGAGCCGCGCCGTTCCATCCAGGCCCAAGCTACCGTCATCGGGAGAACGGCACCGCCAAGCACGAAGGCCAGCGTGGGATCCCAGTCTCCGAACAGATCAAGCCAACCTTGAACCTTCGTGGTGTCGGTCATCCCCGATACGAGCAGACCCAAGCCGAACAGCGCCCCGGAAAGGGCCGAAAACAGGAGCCGCATCAGATCACTCCCAGGATGTGCCGGGCGAGAAGCATCATCACTCCCCCGGCAAAGAGATAGAAAACTGTCGCCACGATCCCCCGCAATGACAGCCGCGAGATGCCGCAAACTCCGTGGCCGGACGTGCAGCCGTTAGCAATCCGTGTTCCAATGCCGACGAGCAAACCGCCGAGGATCAGGATCGCGGCAGATCCTGTCGCATTCGTTTCGGGTGCACCGAAATACAACGTTGCGATGGCCGGTGCCCCGACGAGCGCCGCTATGAAAACGATCCTCTCGGACAGATTGGCGCGGCCGGAACCGTCGATCAAACCACCCAGAATGCCGCTCGCGCCCATGATGCGGCCGTTCACAACAAGAAACACGATCGCCGCGAGGCCAATCATCAACCCGCCGATCAGGCCAAACGTCCAGTCAGTCTGCCACATTTCAAAGCTCGTTTACGGGAATCTTCAGGTATCTCTTGCCGCTCTCATCCGGTTCGGGCATTTGACCGCCGCGCATATTTACCTGGATCGAGGGAATGATCAGCCGCGGCATTGCAAGGGTCGCATCGCGGTCAGTGCGCATCCGGACGAAATCCTCCGCGGTCGCACCGCCTCCGACATGGACGTTGAGTTCTTTCTGCTCCTTTACCGTCGTCTCCCAGGCATACTGATCACGGCCGGGAGCCTTGTAGTCGTGCCCAACGAAGATCCGGGTCTCTTCGGGAAGCGCAAGAATTTTCTGGATGGAAGCATAAAGTGTTTCGGCCGACCCGCCCGGAAAGTCAGCGCGTGCCGTACCAAAATCGGGCATGAAGAGCGTGTCGCCGACGAAGGCGCTGTCTTCGATCACATAGGTGAGACAAGCCGGTGTATGCCCGGGCGTGTGCATGACTCTGCCTTTCAGCGCCCCGATCTCGAATTGGTCACCCTCCTTGAAGAGCCTGTCGAACTGCGACCCGTCGCGCTGGAAGCGGGTGCCCTCGTTGAAAACCTTCCCGAAAGTGTCCTGAACGACGGTGATCTTCTCGCCGATTCCGATCTTTCCGCCGACCTTTTCCTGGATATATGGCGCGGCCGAGAGATGGTCGGCATGCACATGGGTCTCGAGAAGCCATATCGGTTCAAGGCCGTTTTCCCGAACGTAATCAATGATCTCGTCGGCCGATTCAGTGTCGGTCCTGCCCGAGGCGTAGTCGAAGTCGAGCACGCTGTCGACAATCGCACATTTCTTGCTGGTCGGATCTTTAACCACGAAGGACACGGTGAATGTCGGCTCGTCGAAAAAGGCTTTCACATCGGGCGTCATGGCGGGGCCTCCACTGGTTTTTCACGTCCGAGCATATAGGGCTAGATGTATTCATGATCAAGAATTTAATTTTTATGGGCGCCGTGTTTGTCCGCTTCCATTCCATTGATCCTGGCGAAACGGCGAAACCGGCCTTACTGAATCGAAGCCTCCTGATCAGTTTTGGGCTCCGCTTCGAGAGTTCCGCGTGCTGCGAGCCAGCGGGCGATGATCCAACAGCTGAACGCCCAGGCAGTTCCAGCCGTCCAGCCTGCCAGAACATCGGTCGGCCAGTGAACGCCGAGATAGACCCGGCTCAGTCCCACGAGAAAAGTGATCAGAATGGCAATGGCGAAGAAATAGACGCGCAGTCCGCGACCTGGTTCGACGCGAGACATCAAGGTGGCAAGTGTCAGGTAGACGATGGTCGCCATCATCGTGTGACCGCTGGGAAAGCTGGCTGTATAAGCTTGAGTTCCATACGCCACCAGATCAGGCCGCGGCCTGTCCACACCAAACTTGATAGCCTGACTGACCAGGACGCCTCCCACGACGGAAACAAGGAGGAACGACATCGTCCTGCCTTGGCCCTTGAGCCTCAGGTATCCGGCTGATGCGAGGGTAAGAAGCGTAAGCAGGGCAACTCCGCCCAGAGCCGTTACGTCTCGGCTAACGATCTCTAACCATTCCGGTCCGATCGGGTCACCCGGGTCGAGCGGGTGGCGAAGCATCAGGAGGATCCGCGTGTCGAAGGAGCGGGTCTCGCCTTCGATCACGTCTTCGGTAAGTTCAATGAACGCCCAAACCGCACTGAGCAGAACGAGAAGAATGCCGAGCAGCGATCCGCCCAACTGGTTCCGGAGGCGATTTCCGGTGATTTTTATCAGTTTGGCAAATTTCGAAGGCATCAGCGCGCAAGCCTCAATTCACATTTTCCCGTCCAGCGCCAACGGCGGCAAGGGGCAATAAATCGAATTGCTATTGCCGATTGCCAGCTCAAGAGGATTTCGAACCGGCGACCGCCTCAAATCCGCACACTATCGACAGTCGCGTCCCATGCGGCAACGGCGTCTCGCGCAGCGGTCTCGATCTTTTTCGTATGCCACTCAGGCTTGAACAGAGCGGACCCGAGTCCGAAGCCGCTTGCTCCGGCTCTTCGCCAGTTTCCGAAGTCCGTGGGTCCGACGCCTCCCACCGCGAAAACAAGGGTATCGATAGGCAGTACCGCCCTCAGGGCCGACATGCCGGCGATACCCAGTTGTTCGGCCGGAAACAGCTTCAGTGCAGTTGCACCTGCATGAATTGCAGCAAAACACTCAGTCGCGGTAAAGGCCCCGGGATAGGAGCCAAGACCGAGCTCTCTGGTCCTGGCAATCACCACAGGGTTCGTGTTGGGCGAAACGATGAAAGTAGCCCCGGTTTCCGCGACGGCATCGACTTGATCGAGCGTCAGTACTGTTCCGGCCCCGATTTCCGCGTGGCCACCGAATGTTGACTGCATCTCAGCGATCGAGCGTAGGGGATCCGGCGAATTCAAGGGAACCTCTATTCGAGTGATTCCAGCCGCAATCAATGCCGCGCAAGTCTCCGACGCGCGGCTCGGCGCCAGGCCCCGCAGGATAGCGATGAGTGGACGTGTCACAGTAGAGTCCCTTGCGCTGCCAGAGCCTGGTGGGCTGCCCGAAGCCCGTCGAGAGTCAGGTTGGTGTCGTCGAGGATCTCGGGCCTCAATCCGCAATGCAAGAGGGCGGCTGCGTAGGTCTCTGCCAACTCGGGCGCGCCGAGTAAGACAACCTCGCGTCCAAGCCACCAGGCCCGGGCGCCTGCCAGTTCAAGGCCGATCAGGAGACCCGAGAGACGCGCTCGGGCGTCTCCCGGCTCCAACCCGTTCAGAAGTGCACGGGCGCGGATACCGAAGAGCGCGCTGGCGATCCGTTCCGGACGTGCCATCAATTCCTCGATGGCGTTGTCAAATGCGTCGGCTGACCAGACGTCTGCTTCGAGAGCGTGACGCAACACGGATCGTGTAGACAAAAGCTCGAAGAGTTCGCCCGTCATGAAGGTCGTGAAACTGATCGCTTCACCGGCACTGACATGCACCCACTTCGAGTGCGTTCCCGGCAGGCAGACGACGCCGTCAAATTTGGGTCGACGGACGAGCAGCCCGGCTATCTGGGTTTCCTCGCCGCGCATTACGTCGGGCGGCGATACCTGAGAAAGTCCCGACAGGACGTGCACACGCAAGCGTGGGTCCAAAGTGGAGGCAAGAGCAAAGGGCGGATCCGGTCGGGGTGAGCAGGGCAGGGCGCGATAGGGCACCTCAATCCAGCCTTGCTGCGCCCCGACCATTCCGCAGGCGACTACATCGGTTATCTTGCCTTCGGGGATCCAGTCGGCGACCAGGCGAAGCAAGGCCGCTTCGAAATCCGTCGGCGCGAGGCCACCCATTCCGTCCGGCGATCGGCGGTGCGACATCACCTCGCCAGCCGAGTCCATGGCCCAGACACGCAACGCGCTCGTCCCCCAGTCCACGGCGATCCAGTCGGGAGCGATGGCCGTCATCCCGTGAACACCATGCCGCTATGCACCATGACAGTTCGTGCGGCGATCATTCGCAATGCAATCGACGCGAGAAACAGCTTCGTGCCAGGATCTGCTCGGTTAACCCTGCGCCGATTCCACCATGACGACCGGTGATCGACACTGAACAGTCCGAAAGGTCTGAAAAGAGGACGGTTTCCATCATCTGCAATAATTTAGATCCCTGTTCATGGTCCGACTGTCCGTTGGCGTAGCTTCAGTTTTTGCGGGCAGCATCCTGCTGTCAACCGGGCTCATTCTAACCGGTTGGACGCGGCGGCGTCTCACCTTCATTGGTGTGCGCTCCCGCGAGGATTCGGAGTGTGAATAGAACGGAAAAGACGGACACTCTTTGTTCTCTTGCCAATGACCTTCGAAGCTGAGGGGGTTCTGCTCTGTTCCCACGCTGCAAATCGGGGTTTGACAATCCAGGCGCCGGGTCTGACGCTGAGGACGGAAAATGGGAGGATAAAATGAGTTTCAATGCGTTGGTCGTGGACCGCGATTCCGAGGGAAAGACCCACGCCGAGGTTCGCCGTCTCGAGGTCGCGGATCTGCCCGAAGGAGAGGTGACGGTTGCTGTCGAATATTCGACCGTCAACTACAAGGACGGTCTCTGCATCGGTCCGGGCGCCGGACTGGTTCGCAATTATCCGCACGTTCCGGGAATAGATTTCGCGGGCACCGTAGAGACCTCGACCGATGCCCGCTACAAGCCAGGGGATCCGGTAGTCCTCACGGGGTGGCGCGTTGGAGAAGCGCATTGGGGCGGGTATTCGCAGAAGGCCCGGGTCCGAGCCGACTGGCTGGTGCCGCTGCCCGCAGGGCTGACCGCACGACAGGCAATGGCGATCGGGACGGCCGGATTCACCGCCATGCTGGCGATCATGGAACTCGAACGCAACGGGCTCACACCGGGCCGTGGTCCCGTTTTGGTCACTGGGGCGGCTGGCGGCGTCGGATCTGTGGCGGTCTCTGTGCTCGCTCGGCTCGGTCACGAAGTTGCTGCAGTTACGGGTCGGCCCGAGACGGAAGGCTACCTGCGTGATCTGGGAGCCCACACGATCGTCAGCAGAGACGAGATTGGTGAGGCAATCAAACGGCCGATGGAATCGGAGAACTGGGCAGGTTGCGTCGATGCGGTGGGCGGTCCGATGCTCTCCAGAGTCACCAAACAGCTAAAATACGGGTGTGCCGTTGCGGCAGTAGGCAACGCTGGCGGAATCGACGTGCCACTCAGCATCATCCCGTTTCTCCTTCGTGGCGTTAAGCTGATCGGAATCGACAGCGTGGTGCAGCCATACGACGCGCGCGTATCCGCGTGGAATCGACTGACGGAGTGTCTCGATCTGGAGAAACTTGAGAGCATGGTGAAGCCGGCAGCCCTTGGTGACCTTCCGGATCTCGGACGGGCAATCCTCAAGGGTGAAGTGCGTGGACGGGTCGTGGTCGACATGAATGCCTGAGCTGATCCCTTGTCGGCTCGGAGCTTGATTTGCTAGGTTCTTCGCGTGACGATGGAAGCCTATGGCAAATATGCGATCGCTGCAGCACTAAAAGGTGGATCTGCCAAAGCGGATCTCATCTTCATCTCGTTGTCGACGGTTTTGTAACCATACGATGGAGTCCAAAGAATACGGAGCCGGACAGAAGAAAGGACAGCCCATGACTTCGAACGACATTCCCGATACTCCATTGGACCCGGAGGTCGATTTCGAGATCGGTCAGGACAATATCCAGACAAAGATTGGTCCGTTCGGGCTCGATATACACAACCCTGTTTTTTTCGTCTCCGGTCTCGGGATCATCGCATTCGTGCTGATCGCCTTGATGTTTCCCGACGGCTCGACCTCTTTCTTCAACGGAATGCGAGACTGGCTCACAGGCACTTTTGACTGGTTCTTTCTGACCGCAGGCAACATTTTCGTACTTTTCGGACTTCTCTTGATCGTCACGCCTTTGGGGTCGGTTCGGCTGGGCGGAGTGGATGCTACGCCCGATTATTCTTACACAGGATGGTTCGCGATGCTCTTCGCGGCCGGCATGGGCATCGGACTTATGTTCTTCGGCGTTGCCGAGCCGTTATCGCATTTCGGATCGTCCGTCGCGGAAGGCGCCGGCGGGCCGGATTCCTGGGCTCCCTTGGGGGGCGCGGCCGGAGATCCGGAAGCCGCGGCCCGGCTCGGAATGGCTGCCACAATCTATCACTGGGGGCTCCACCCCTGGGCGATGTACGCCGTGGTGGCACTGGCGCTGGGGTTCTTTTCCTACAATCGCGGGCTTCCGCTCTCGATACGCTCTGCCTTCTATCCGATCTTCGGCAATGCGGTCTGGGGCCCGGTTGGACATGCAATTGACGTCGTTGCGGTCTTCGCCACGCTATTCGGGCTTGCGACATCTTTGGGTTTCGGCGCCGAACAGGCAATCGCGGGTCTCAACTTCCTGTTCGGAGTGCCGCAAACCGATGTTGCCAAGGTTCTCCTGATTGCCGCGATTACTGCAGTCGCCCTTGTCTCCGTGTTGAAAGGCCTCGATGGCGGCGTGAAGCGCGCGTCAGAAATCAACATGGTCCTCGCCTTCATTCTGTTCATGTTCGTTCTTTTCGTCGGACCTACGATGTTTCTGCTTTCGGGCTTTGTCGGCTCGATCACCGCCTACGTATCCGAACTCGCTGCCCTCTCAAACCCGATCGGGCGCACGGACGACAACTTCCGGCAAGGCTGGACGGCCTTCTACTGGGCCTGGTGGATATCCTGGTCACCGTTCGTCGGCATGTTCATTGCGCGTGTCAGCCGTGGACGGACAGTGCGGGAGTTCATGATCTGCGTCCTGCTGATCCCTAGTCTCGTCTGCACGCTCTGGATGGCAGTATTCGGTGGAACGGCGATCTACGAGGCGCAGCTTGGCGTGACCGAACTTCTCGAGGCGCCGACCGAGCTAAAGCTCTTTACCATGCTGGCGCAATTGCCGCTGGCGGGGATCACATCCTTCATCGGCATTATCCTTGTCATCGTGTTTTTCGTGACATCTTCCGATTCCGGCTCACTTGTCATCGACACCATAACGGCCGGTGGAAAAACCGACGGCCCTTTGCCCCAGCGGGTATTCTGGTGCATCTTTGAGGGTCTTGTTGCGATCACGCTTCTGTTGGGAGGCGGCCTCGCTGCATTGCAGTCGATGGCTGTCGCAACCGGGTTTCCCTTCGCGATCCTGCTCCTGCTGATGTGTGTGGCCATATGGCTGGGGCTTCGCGACGAAGTTCGGGAGTTGCGCCAGAGTAGGAAAGAGGGCGATTGACGTCTCGCCTGGCCGAACCATGTCCCGACGCGGGCGGGATATGATTTTGGGGGGGCGGGATGAGCAACGAAACGCCGGTGATCTACTGGCTCAGGCGCGACCTTCGCCTGAGCGATCATCCGGGCCTTGCCCACGTCGCTGCGTCCGGTCGGCCTGTCATTCCCGTCTTCATTCTCGACCCCGAGACGGAGGCACTTGGTGCGGCGGCGAAGTGGCGGCTTGGCCTCGCGGTGGCGTCATTCCGTGATCGGCTCCGCGCCATCGGCAGCGATCTCGTTCTCCGTAGGGGTACGGCCCGTGAAACCATCGAGGAACTGATCGGCGAGTCCGGGGCCGAGGCCGTTCACTGGACTCGCCTCTACACTCCAGAAGCTGTTGCACGCGATTCTGGCGTGAAATCCGCATTGAAAGCACGACGAATTGAGGCGGCCAGTCATCCTGGACATCTGGTTTTCGAGCCTTGGTCTGTGGAGACCGGAGCCGGTGGACACTACAAAGTCTATTCACCATTCTGGCGGGCTGTGTCGCAACTAGGCGCAGACAGTCCGGTTGACGCGGTGCGCCAGCTAAGATCTCCCGAAAAATGGCCTGAATCAGATCTGATCGGGAACTGGGGCCTCGGATTGGCCATGAACCGGGGCTCGAACGTCGTCGGACGCTTCGTTCGCGTCGGAGAGGTGGCAGCCTTGGATCGACTCGACTGGTTTCTGGCTCAAGCGATCGACGACTATAAGCTCAACCGGGATCGGCCCGATCTCGATGCCACATCCCGGCTGTCCGAGAACCTTACCTACGGTGAAATCTCCGCCCGAACCATGTGGCATGCAGCATTGCGTGCCAAGGAGAGTGGGTCGCCTGGCGCCGAGCATTTCATGCGTGAGATTGCCTGGCGCGATTTCGCATGGCACCTGATCTGGCACACGCCCCACATTGCGGAGAGCAACTGGCGTCCGGACTGGGACGCCTTTCCATGGCGCAACGACAATCCAGACGCCGAGCGCTGGCGGCGGGGATTGACCGGCGAGTCGATGATCGATGCCGGAATGCGCGAGATGTATGTCACCGGCACGATGCACAACAGGGTGCGGATGCTTGTGGCGAGCTATCTGACCAAGCATCTCATGACACACTGGAAGGTTGGTCTCGATTGGTTTGCAGAGTGTCTGACGGACTGGGATCCTGCGTCAAACGCCATGGGCTGGCAGTGGGCGGCGGGAAGCGGGCCGGATGCTGCGCCATATTTTCGTGTCTTCAATCCCGAAACCCAAGGGGAGAAGTTCGATCCCGAAGGCCGTTACCGGCATCGTTTTCTCCACGGGTTCGGACCTGACCGCCCGCATGCAGACGCCATCGCGTACTTTGACGCAGTTCCGAAATCGTGGGACCTGGGTCCTGAGGCTCCTCTTCCTTCTCCGATGATCGAACTCGCGGAGGGTCGGAAACGCGCGCTCGCTGCGCATTCCGCGTTTTCCGAAGCTCGGCAAGCCGAGGATGCCTGACTTGACGTTGACTTCGACACCCATGCTCTTGAAATCGCCTCGCAAACAAAGTCATTTTTCCCCGGACGACCAGTGGGAGCCGGAGCAAGAGGGCGTATCAGGGCAGAGTATGGAAAAGATAACTTCGCTGAAGGGACAGAAGCATCTGCCGCGGTGGTTTTCGGCGGCTTTCTCGGTGCTGGAAGGCATCGAAAAGGGGTGCCTCGAGATTGCGCTTCCCGATGGCCGGGTATTCCTGATCGAGGGAAACCAAGCGGGCCCACAGGCACGGCTCGATGTGCGAAACGAGGCTCTTTTTTCCCGAGTGGCGCGCGAAGGCGAACTCGGTTTTTCCGAAGCCTTTCTCGAGGGCTGGTGGGATTCCCCGGACCTGCAGGCCGTCTTCGATGTATTGCTTTCCAGCAAGCAATGGGTGCGGCGCAACCATCCGGCGGCGATCCTGCTCCGGGCATGGCAGAGGTTTGGCCACTGGAGAAACGACAACACGCGAAGCCAGGCGAAGCGCAACATCGCAAGTCACTACGACCTTGGAAATGCCTTCTACGGTAAGTGGCTCGATCCGACGATGACCTACTCCTCCGCGATCTTCGTCGAGCCCGAAGAAGACCTGACAGCTGCCCAGATCCGAAAATATGCGAGCGTCTGTGACAGGATCGGTGTGACACCTGGCTCGACCGTGCTCGAGATCGGGTGTGGATGGGGTGGTTTCGCCGAATACGCTGCCGGAACACGGGGCGCGCGGATCACCGGCCTTACCATAAGCCGCGAACAACTCGATTTTGCGCAACGACGGATGTTCGAGGCCGGGCTGGCCGAACGGGTTGAGATCGTGATGCGCGACTATCGGGAGGAGCTTGGGAGCTATGATGGGATCGCATCCATCGAGATGATCGAGGCGGTCGGTGAAAAATACTGGCCGACCTATTTCTCCACGGTCCACGACCGACTGAAACCGGGCGCCCAGGCGACGATCCAGGCAATCACGATGCCCGATGACATGTTCCAGAGCTATCGCAACACGACGGACTTCATTCAGAAGTACATTTTCCCCGGTGGCATGCTGCTCAGCCCCGGTGTGCTGAACACCCAGATTGCGAAGGCAGGAATGGAGGAGGTGGGTATCGTGGGCTTCGGAGCGAGCTACTCCGAAACTCTGCGACGCTGGCATGCAGCATTCAACGCGGCATGGGACGAGATTGCGCCGCTCGGTTTCGATGACCGTTTCCGGAGGATGTGGAACTTCTACCTGACGTCCTGCGCCGGCGCCTTCCATACAGGAACGACGGACGTCGTGCAGGTCAGCATGCGTCGTCCGGCCTGATGCGTCTTCCTGTATGAAGTCTGCCTCGGCGCCAACACGCCTTCGACCGGGGCTGCTCGCGGCGTATGCGGCACCGGCTCTTCCTCTCGCGGCAATGTATTTTCCGGTCTACGTGTTCCTCGCGGAATTCTATGCCGGGACGCACGGCCTTGCGCTCGCGGCGATCGGAACGGTTTTCATTGTCGTGCGCGTCTTCGATGCGGTCAGCGATCCGATGGCTGGGATCCTGAGCGACCGCATCACCACCCGATGGGGGCGCCGCAGGCCCTGGCTCGTCGCGGGCACGCCATTGGTGATGCTGGCGGCTTGGATGCTTTTTGTGCCACCTAAAGACGCCACATTGGGAAGCTTCACCCTTTGGCTCTTCCTCCTGACGTTAGGGTGGACGGTCATGCTCACCCCCTACTTCGCTTGGGGCGCAGAGTTGACCGGCGACTATGCCGAGCGAAGCACCGTTTCGATCTGGCGTGAAACTGCAGGCCTGATCGGAACGATCCTCGCCGCTGTGCTCTATTCCCTTGGCGAAACCGCCGCCGAAGGCATGCGGCTTGTCGCGTTCCTGATCGTCGCGGGCCTTCCCCTTGCCGTGGCCTTCTGTCTCGCGGCGGTGCCAGAGCCACGTGATTTCAGCCGCAAGCAGGCGGATCTCGCCTCATTGCGGCGAGTGCTGACGGGTGAGCCGCTGTTTCTTCGGCTGTTGGCGGCCTTCTTTATAAACGGGGCGGCCAACGCGCTCCCTGCGGGCCTCTTCCTCTTTTTCGTCGGGCAGCGTCTCGGATCTCCGGATCTGGGCGGGCCACTGCTGATCCTGTATTTCGGAGCGGCCGTGGTGGCGGCGCCTCTCTGGCCCTGGCTGGTGAGGCGCGGACGATCGAAACATCGCGTCTGGTGCGCTGCGATGCTCTATGCCTGCGCGATCTTCTTCGCGGCGCTCTTTCTGAGAGAGGGTGATCTGGTGGCCTTCGCGGTAATCTGTTTGCTGTCCGGCGCGGCACTCGGGGCCGATCTCTCCCTGCCCTCCGCGATGCAGGCGGACCTTGTCGATCTCGATACGGCAAGGTCCGGAAGCCAGCGTACGGGCGCGTTCTTTGCCCTGTGGTCCCTGGCGCAGAAATTCGCCCTCGCCGGAGCGGGCGGCGCAGCCCTGATCGCTCTGGGCTGGATGGGGTTTTCTGCAACCGACGCCAATTCCGAAAGCGCGTTGTTGGGCCTCACGCTCCTCTATGCGCTTGCGCCAATCGTACTGAAACTCATGGCGATAGCTCTGATGTGGAACTTTCCGCTAAACGCCGTCGGTCAGCGGGCTTTGCGAGATCGGATCGAGGCCGAGGCGATCTCGTGACGTACTATTTGTCTTCCCAACCGGTCATCCAACGCATTGCGCGGATGTAGATCTGGTTCGGCAGCAGCCCCACAATGCGCAGTATCCACGCAAAGCGGCGGGGAAATGCGATCTCGAACCCCGGTTTTCCGAGACCTGCGACGATACGTCTTGCGGCTTCGTCCGGGGTCATCAAGAAGGGCATGTCGAATTCATTGACCGACGTCGCTTCCGTCTCGACAAAGCCAGGGTTTATCACGCTGATGCGGACGCCGAGATCAACCATGTCCATCGCGAGGGCTTCCGCCATCGCAATGAGGCCGGCCTTCGTCGCGGAATATGCGGAAGCGTCGGGCAGACCCCGGTAACCGGCCACCGAGGCTGTTATGGCCACGTGTCCGGCGGACCGGCCGATCATGTGCTTCAGGACGGGATCGAGCGCATTGGCCACGCCACCAAGGTTAACGTCGAACATGCGGCGCGCGATTGCGGCATCGAAGCCCTGCGCGCGCATCGGCGTATAAACTCCTGCATTCAGAATGGCGAGGGCGAGCGGCCCGGACTCCACGATCCGCGCAACACAATCCGTCATCGCAACTGGATCGGTCACGTCCGCGGGCATGGGCACGATGCGCCCAGGTCCGCTCGTTTCGAGCGCGAGGGCAGCAAGATCATCGGCGTTCCGGGCGCTGGCGTAGACCGTCCATCCGTCGCGCGCGAGACGCAGGGACGTGGCACGGCCGATCCCTCCGCTGGCCCCGGTCACCCACGCCGAACCGTGTTCCGGTTTAACGATCTGTCGAAACACGTTCAATTTTGGACCTTAATGCTCACAGGCGGGGTCTCGCGTTGGTGGGACCAGAGTCTGCATGCACACTGGAGGTGTTTCGGGGAAAAAACGAGATGCTTTCGCTTTGTTGAATGGAGATAGGTCAACCGTTGAGTAAATTCAAGGCCTTGCCAAGTGGGCCGGTGAACCGGAGCTTTCCAGTAACGACGGTCAGGCAGTAGCAGACCTCCGAGCCAACGATCTCCGGTCTGTGGTCGTCATGGTGGTCGGCGAATGCCACATCTCCGCGCCTGAGGATTGTTTCGCCGTCCCGCATGGCGCCAGCGAGTATAAGTGTGGCCTCTTGTCCACTGTGGGTATGTGCAGGGATGCGAACACCGGGTCGGGCTCGGAGGATGTTGATCTCCTCTCCCTCGAATCCCGCCAATCCCATTTCGGAGAGGCCTGGCATGCGGAACCGCCAGCGCAATCCGGATGGCTGAGCCCCGATACAGTCGTGAAGAGGTGCCGGGAACGCCAGGGCATCGTCGATAAAGTCGTGCAATTCCTTTCTGGGCGCCGGCAGGTCTTCTGAAATTCCTTCGAATTCGATCCGAGAGATAACCTCGTCGAGACAGCTTCCGTCCGGTTCGACAGGGTCGGACAGAACGAGTGCAGCGCCCCCGACATCCTCGAAACGCGACAGAACCGAGCGACAATCCGAACAGAACGTGAGGTGGCTCGCGACCAGAATGCTCATTCCCGGCGACAATGTGCCATCAGCGTACGCCGATAGGATTTTTCCGGGAGCGTGTGCATTGATCATTCGAAATCACCTGTATGCGCGGTTGAGGCAGTGTTACGACTTCGGACCCGTTTTGGATCACACCGTGCTTTGAGTTGGATTCGGCCATCTTTTGAAAACTCTAACTAGGGCGCCTTGGAGCCATGTCCCATGAGGGTCTTTCTTGCCGCACCCCTTGATGCACCCAACATCGTAACCGGGCTCGGCGGCGATCTTGAAGGAGCGGTCCGTGGGGCACCTTGCGGGTAGCGGGTTCAGGCTGGATGGCTCCCGGCTTTTCGTTGCGCTCGTCCCCGATGGCCGGGTTACGGCCACCGGGAGTGTTGTTTCTTTTGTCCGTGGTGATGCCGCCCGCCTCGAGTTTGTCTTTGCCGAGTAGGGGGCACCGCTCGTTGGGTGAACGGTTGCGACAGATAAAGGGCCGTGCGAAGTTTTGGTGCCGATACCATCGGATCTAGCGGGGTACGTTCATGTCTCCGTACCGACCAACCTAGGGCGGGTGCGTGAATTGCTCCTTTGCGAGTGATCTGTTGGATCGCCGGTCACTTCGGCCGCCGGAGCACATTCGAAATGGCATCGCTGCGCTCTGGTATCGGCTTGCGCGCGCTGGCCAGAATGCGTGGGCAGACCACTCCCCCTGTAGAGGACCGCTTGCGTTCGGGTCTTGGAAGCGCCGATGTGATGCTGGAGAGCAATGACGTTGCTTACGCCAAGTATTTCGGGGTGGAAGAGCATCACCTGCGGTATCGACGCTTCGACGGGCCGTGGTCCGACACCGTGATGCGCGCGGTCTTTGCCAGCAGAGACGCAGTGACCGTACTTCCGTAGGATCCGGACAGCGATACCGTCCTGCTGGTGGAGCAGCTCCGCGCCGGACCCTTCACAAGACGTAATCCGCAACCTTGGTCCATGGAGGCAATTGCCGGGCGGTGCGACGTGCTCGAGCCGTATGAAGACGTCGCCCGCCGTGTATGAAGCGAATGGGCAGGGCTCCGACTCGGGCGTCTGGAGCGGATAGCGGGATACTGTCCAACGCCCGGGACATCAGCCGAATTCATCGTCTCGTTCCGGGGCGAAGCCAGTCTGGGACGGGCGGGTGGCTTCCACGAATTGCCTGAAGAGCAGGAGGACATCCGCGCGATCGTGGTGCAGCGATCCGTCGCGATGCACGCCATACTCCGCGGCGAAATCAACAATGCGCCGCTCGTGCTTTTGCTTTACTGGCTCGCCTCCAACCGAGATCGCCTGCTCGATCCGTGGCGGCTCGCTTGATGGCGTGGGGCGAAACAGCTAAGCACTTCTGAGCCGACGCGTGACCGGAGATCATCATGGATTTCGCAAGTGACTTTTCCGAAACCGTCGGACGCACTCCACTTGTGCGGTTGCGGAACGCATCTGACGCGACAGGATGTGATATCCTCGGCAAGGCCGAATTCCTGAACCCGGGGCAATCGGTGAAGGATCGCGCGGCTCTTGCCATCATCAGGGACGCGATCGTGCGGGGCACCTTGCGGCCTGGCGGAACCATTGTCGAGGGAACTGCCGGAAACACCGGCATAGGTCTCGCCTTGATCGGCGCATCGATGGGGTTTCGGACGGTTATCGTCATTCCCGAAACCCAGAGCCAGGAGAAGAAGGACATGCTTCGGATCGCCGGAGCGGAGCTTGTCGAGGTTCCGGCGGTTCCTTACCGGGACCCCAACAATTATGTCAGGTACTCATCCCGACTAGCGCAGGAATTGTCCCGGACCGAGCCGGCTGGTGCAATCTGGGCGAACCAATTCGACAATGTTGCGAACAGGCAGGCACATGTCGATACGACCGCGCCGGAGATATGGGAACAGACCGGCGGAGCTGTCGACGGATTTATCTGTGCGGTCGGCACCGGAGGTACTCTCGCCGGTGTGGCTGCGGGTTTGAGGTCTCGCAAGCCGGGGGTGAGGATCGGGCTGGCGGACCCGGAGGGCTCTGCGCTCTACGCGCACTATGCCGAAGGCAAGCTGTTGGCCGAAGGTTCTTCCATCACGGAAGGCATCGGCCAAGGGCGCATAACAGCCAATCTGGAGGGCCTCTTGGTTGATATGCCCTACCGTATACCCGACCAGGAGGCTCTGCCCATCGTGTTCGACATCCTCGCGAAGGAGGGCTTTTGCCTTGGTGGCTCTAGCGGTGTGAACGTCGCCGGCGCGATGCGAATGGCCCGCGACTTGGGGCCCGGCCACACCATCGTGACTATCCTGTGTGACTACGGCACACGGTACCAATCGAAACTCTTCAATCCGGCCTTCCTGAAAGAAAAGGGGCTACCAGTGCCGGAATGGTTGGAACGAGGCAAATCCAGGCTCCCGGATGTCATCGAGGCTTAGCCGGCAGCGTCGTTCCAAACCGCCGAGATCGCTGACTCCTTTGGGGGTTCTGCCGTTTTTTTTGGCTGTGTTTTTGGTCCTGGCTCCGGAACTTCTCCCGGCACAGACCGGTGATGAAACCTCCGCGCCCCAAAATGCCGAAGCAGAGTCCGCTGGCAGCGCGGTCGACGAGGCTTTGTCGGAGGTTGAACAAGCCACTGCCGAAGCGGACCCGCTAGAACCTCGGCAGCGCGAGCTCGCGGACGCGGCCAATGCATTCTTCGCCGATATCGACGCGCTGGCGCTGGAGGCGGAGGCCATGGTTGCCGATCCGATGTCCTCCGAGGCCGAGCTTCAGCAAATGCGCGATCAACTCGCGAGTGCGCGCAATTCGATCTTCGACCTGCAGGGGTCGCGGCAGGGTGTGGTGACCGAACTCCAGACCCGACTCGATGCACTCGGTCCGCCTCCAGCCGAAGGAGGCTCCGAGCCCGCGGAACTCGCCCAGCGCCGAGCCGTTCTTAGTGCGCAGGTGGAATCGGCACAGGTTCCGATCGTCAAGGGTCAAGAAGCCTTCCAGCGTATTTCATCATTGATCGCCGAGGTCGACCGATCACTGATCGCCAGGTTTTCGGCCGAATTACAGCGTCATGGCGCTAGTCCGCTGCTTCCCAAAACATGGACCGCAGCGATCGAGGAGGTAACGACGAGTGCCTTAAATCTGGTGTCGACGATCAATGCGGCGGTTTCGGACCCGGAAATCAGCAACCGGATCATCCGCCGGTTGCCCGTCAACCTTCTTTTGGTGATCGTCGGAGTTGGACTGACCTTCTCGTTGCGGCGCCGGATCGATCGTTGGACCGAACGGCAGCTTAGGAGTGCCGACAGCAATCTGCATGTCGCTCTCCTGACAGGGCTTCGCAGCATCACGCGGCTGTTTGTTCCGCTGGTCGGAACTGGACTGTTTTTTGCAGCAGTGCAGCCAGACAGCCTGATCGGCGAGGGAGTCACGCGGCACTACTTCGTGCTACCGGCATTCGCTCTGGCCGTGATCGGCGCCGGATGGATCGGCGACAGTTTCTTCATGCCGCGCTCCGGTCGCAGCCGGGAGGTGCCGCTGGACGACTCCCAGGCGCGGACCGGCGCCCGTCTGACCAATACCGTCGGTCTCATCATTGCGGCGACCATGATCGTTTCCGGCCTTGCGACAGCCTGGGATCTTTCCGACGAGGCGCAGGCGGCCCTCTATTTTCCGCTGATCGTAATGGCCGGCTTGACCCTGTGGCGCTCTGCAGCGGTTGTCGAGCAGTTGCGGCTCCGATTGATGGAGGCCGGCAAGGATGCGGACGCGGGAGGGGGGCTGGGCGACAAGTTCCTTCGGGTTCTCAAGCTTCTCCTTCTGATCATTGCCGTTGCCGGACCCGCGCTCGCTGCGGCCGGCTATCTGGTCGCGGCCCTCTATCTCGTTGTCCCGATGATGATGACACTGGGCCTGATCGCAGGTTCGTTCGTCGTTTTCGACCTGCTCAACAGGATGGTCAAATCGCTCAAGGTTGTGCGGGGATCGCCCCTGATCGAGGCGGGTAACGGCGGACTCATCCCGGTCTTCATTGCGGTGGCGGTCTTCTTCCTCGCACTTCCGCTGCTGGGCCTCATCTGGGGAGCCAGACCAAGCGAAATCGCTGATCTCTATCGCACCCTGGCAAACGGGTTCACCCTTGGCGGCGTCAATATCTCGCTGGAGGTCGTCGTCCGCTTCGGATTGATGTTCGCCTTCATACTGGCCTTGGCGCGGCTGATCCAGGTGCTGCTGAGAGTATACGTCCTGCCGCGCACGACGATCGATGTCGGAGCCAAGAACGCCGTCCTCGCCGGGATCGGCTATGGCGGGTTCGTCTTCGCATTGCTAAGTGCCGTTTCCGCCGCCGGCCTCGATCTCTCGTCCCTCGCAATCGTTGCGGGTGCTCTTTCGGTCGGTATCGGATTTGGCCTGCAGACCATCGTCTCGAACTTTGTTTCCGGCATCATTCTGCTGATCGAGCGCCCGATCCAGGAAGGTGACTGGATCGAGGTCGGCGAGTTTTCGGGATATGTGCGCGGTGTGAACGTCAGATCGACGCAGATCGAAACCTTCGATCGCGCCAGTGTCATCGTGCCCAATCAGGATCTCATCGCGGGCGCGGTGCTCAACCGAACCTATGCCGGCATGTCCGGACGGCTGATCGTGCCGGTCGGCGTCGCCTACGACAGCGATCCACGGGAGGTGGAGCGCATCCTCATGGAGGTAGCCGAAGGCAACCCGCTGGTGCTCGAAGATCCTGCGCCTGCAGTGCTTCTGATCGGGTTCGGCTCCGACTGCATCAACTTCGAGATCCGCTGCCGCCTGCGCGACGTGAATTTCATGATGACGGTCCGGTCGGACATGTATTTCGAAATCCTCGATCGTTTCCGCGAAGCGAAGATCAGCATTCCCTTTCCCCAGCGCGACATCAGCATCAAGAACTTTGATACGTTCGGCGAAAGGCTCGGCGGGCTTGTTTCCGGCGGGGGCTCCGCACGGTCGGGCGAGACTTGACACAACTTTCCGGCTGAGCCATATCCGCTCCCTCGGCATCTGGCGATGCTGGACGTGGTCTGCACGATCGTGTCGGCCCGCCGATACGAAGAACATAGACGCGCTGTCCGCAGGCGTGGAGGCTAGCCTCCATACAACGTCGATCGGTGGGATCGGGGCCGAAGGATGCGGCTGAGAAAAGGAAATCGTGAATGTTCGCGGTACTCAAGACCGGCGGTAAACAGTACAAGGTTGCTGTCAACGACGTCGTGACTCTCGAAAAGCTCCCGGCCGAGGCCGGGGCGGCCATAGAATTCGACACCGTGCTGATGCTCGGTGGCGAAACCGTGATGGTGGGAGCCCCCTTCGTGGACGGCGCGACAGTCAAGGCGGAGGTCCTTGAGCAGATGCTCGGGCCCAAGGTGATCTCGTTCAAGAAACGGCGCCGCAAGCATTCCTCGCAACGCAAGCGCGGGCACCGGCAGCAACTGACACGGGTGCGAATCACCGACATCGTCGCGGCCGGGAAGGCGACGAAACCGACGGCGAAACCGGCGGCCGATCCAGCGCCAGACTCCGGCTCCGCCGCGAACTGAGGAGACAGAAACATGGCACACAAAAAAGCAGGCGGCTCGTCTCGCAATGGTCGCGACAGCGCCGGTCGCCGCCTCGGCGTCAAGAAGTTCGGCGGCGAAGCCGTAATTCCGGGAAACATCTTGGTCCGCCAGCGCGGCACGAAATGGTGGCCGGGAACGGGCGTGGGCCTCGGGCGTGATCACACGATCTTCGCCACAGAGGAGGGCGCCGTCTTGTTTCGCAAGGGCTTCAAGGGGCGGACATTCGTGTCGGTCGTGTCGACAACCGAAGCCGCCGAATAACGGCCATTCAGTTTTTCGTTTCGAGAAGGCCGGCCGATGCGCCGGCCTTCCGGCATTGAGATAACCTTGGATCTCTCTCAGGGAGTGACGATCATGGTCCCGGGTGGGCTTGATTCCAGTGAAATCAGGACGCCTCGGCTCAGGCTTCGCAGATTGCGGCCCGAGGATGCACATCTGATCGCCCTATTCGCAGGTGACGCCAAGGTCGCCCGGATGACCACCCGGATCCCGCATCCCTATCCTCCGGGAATGGCCGAAGCCTTCGTCGCCCGGGCAGCAAGGCCTAGCCAAGCCGAAGAGGTTTGGGCGCTGGACCCCGACACCGAGGCCGAGAGCGGATTGATTGGCCTCATCAGCCTCAAGACCTCGGACGGTACCGAAGCGGAGGTCGGTTACTGGGTCGCTCCGGCGCTCTGGGGGGCCGGATACGCGACCGAGGCGGTCCGTGCCATCATCGATGAAGCCCGGCGGCGCGATCTGCGTGCCGTGGTCGCTCGAGTTTTTCAGAGCAATTCAGCCTCCATCCGGGTTTTGATCCGGTGTGGCTTCGAGTATGTCGGCGAGGGCGAGATCTATTCCATCGCCAATGGGGGGATGGTGCCGACTTTTCGCTACCGTATCGATCTGGACGAACCACAGGATCGGGCGAACCTGCGATGAAATTTCTTGATCTGGCGCGTGTGAATCTGCGCTCGGGCGCGGGCGGCAACGGTTGCGTGAGCTTTCGTCGCGAAAAATACGTCGAGTTCGGTGGCCCTGATGGCGGCGATGGCGGCAACGGTGGCGACGTCTGGGCCGAAGCTGTTGACGGGCTCAACACACTGATCGATTTCCGCTATCAACAGCACTTCTTTGCCGCGAACGGGAAGTCGGGAAGTGGCCGACAGCGGACCGGCAAGAGCGGCGATGACATCGTGCTTAGAGTCCCAGCCGGTACGGAGATCCTCGAGGAGGATCAGGAAACGGTAATCGCCGATCTCACGGCCGCCGGCCAACGCGTTTTGCTCGCGCGCGGGGGCAACGGAGGTTGGGGTAACCTGCACTTCAAGACATCGACCAATCAGGCGCCGCGCAACGCCAATCCGGGGCAGGAGGGTGTGGAGCGCACCATCTGGCTGCGGCTGAAGCTTATCGCGGATGCCGGTCTTGTCGGTCTTCCCAATGCCGGAAAGTCGACCTTTCTGGCTGCGACAAGCAATGCCCGTCCGAAAATTGCCGATTATCCTTTCACCACCCTGCATCCCAATCTCGGCGTCGTTGGCATCGACAGCACGGAATTCGTGGTGGCCGATATCCCAGGGCTGATCGAGGGTGCGCATGAAGGGCGCGGACTCGGCGACACGTTCCTCGGACATGTCGAGCGGTGCGCGGTGCTGCTGCATCTGGTCGATGCAACGTCGGATGATCCGCTCGAGGACTACCGCGTCATCGAGCGCGAGCTCGAAGCCTACGGCGAAGGCCTTGCGGGAAAAACGCGCATTGTCGGCTTGAACAAAGTCGATGCTCTTGATGACGGCGCGGCAGGCAAAGTGTTGGCGGATCTGTCATCCATGACCTCACTACCGGTAATGCCCCTCTCCGGTGCAACGGGCGAGGGAGTGCGGGAAGTTCTCCGGGCCCTGCGCTCGGTGGTCGACACCGCGCGCAAAGCGGGGGTGAGCGTGGAAACGGAGTCCGCGCCATGGAAGCCCTGAACTCGGCTGCGCGCCTCGAGGCAGCGGAGCGGATTGTCATAAAGATCGGGTCGGCGCTCTTGGTGTCCGACGGCCCGGACGGTCTGCGTCAAGGCTGGCTGGAAGGTCTCGCCGACGATGTGGCGGCTCTGCGCAAACGGGGCAAGGACGTGGTCCTCGTCTCGTCGGGATCCATCGCCCTTGGTCGCAGGGTATTGGGGCTGTCTGGCAGCGCACTTTCGCTGGATCAGAGCCAGGCCGCAGCAGCGGTCGGCCAGATCCGTCTGGCGCGGGCTTACGAAAGCGTGCTCGGACCGCGCGGTTTGAAAACCGGTCAGGTTCTTGTCACGCTCGAGGACAGCCAGAATCGACGTCGGTATCTCAATTCGAGGCGCACGCTGAATACCCTGCTCGAACTGGGTGTCGTCCCGATCGTCAATGAAAACGACAGCGTTGCCACCGACGAAATCCGCTATGGTGACAATGACCGCTTGGCGGCACAGGTCGCAAGCATGGCGGGAGCCTCGGTCCTGATCCTTCTATCCGACGTGGATGGCCTCTACACCGACAACCCCCGCACCGCCCCCGAGGCACGCCACATTCCCCGCGTTCCGACCATTACGCAGGAGATAGAGGCGATGGCCGGCGATGCTGGCTCGGCGCTATCGCGAGGTGGAATGCGCACGAAGGTCATGGCGGCCCGGGCGGCAATGCGTGCGGGCTGCGCAATGGTGATCACTGAAGGCGCCCCACTGCGCCCAGTCACGGTGCTCGAAGAAGGCGCGCGTTGCACCTGGTTCGAACCTGACGGCGATCCCCACGTCGCGCGCAAGCGCTGGATTACCGGCATGAAGCCGCGAGGTCGCATTACATTGGATGCGGGCGCCGAGGCAGCTCTGTTCCGCGGCAAGTCGCTCTTGCCGGCCGGAGTGACGGCCGTGGAAGGCGCCTTTGACCGGGGCGATCCAGTCGAACTTGCGGGGCAGGGGGACACAGTGGTTGCCGTCGCGCTGGCCGGCTACGATGCGGAAGAGATCAGAATCATCATGGGTCACCACTCGTCCGAGATCGGGCTCCTGCTTGGGTATCCGGGCCGGGCCGCCATCGCGCATCGCGATGACATGGTGATGCAGACCGGAGGTTGGCATGGACACGCACGTTGACGTGACATCGCTGATGCAGACAATGGGGCGCAATGCGAGGCAGGCTTCGGCCGTGCTCGCTTGCGCCTCCTCCGATCGTAAAAATGTGGCCCTCCGCGCTGCGGCCGAGGCCCTGATGGACGATCGCGCGGCCCTGCTGGCCGCGAACACCTCGGATCTTCACAAGGCCCGCGAAAAAGGCCTGAGCCCCGCGATGCTCGACCGTCTCGCATTGGACGACCGACGGATTGACGCAATGGCTGATGGTCTGCGCGCCATCGCCGATCAGACTGATCCGGTCGGCGCGGTAATCGCAGAGTGGACACAGCCCTCCGGATTGCATATCCGCCGGGTCCGCACGCCGATCGGCGTCATCGGCGTCATTTTCGAGAGCCGGCCCAACGTCACCGCCGATGCGGGCGCGCTTTGCCTGAAGGCCGGAAATGCCGCGATTCTGCGCGGCGGATCGGAGAGCATCCGCTCCGCGAACAAGATCCACGCAGCACTCGTCTCGGGTCTCTGCACCGCCGGCCTGCCAGAACACGCCATACAGCTGGTGCCAACAACCGACCGTGCCGCAGTCGGTGCAATGCTTGGCATGACCGAATTCATCGACGTGATCGTGCCGCGCGGTGGCAAGAGCCTCGTGGCTCGGGTGCAGGCAGAAGCCAGGGTTCCCGTATTCGCCCATCTTGAAGGCATCGTGCACATCTATGTCGATGCAGCTGCGGACATGGCCAAGGCCCGCCGGGTGATCCTGAACGCCAAGACTTGTCGGACCGGCATCTGCGGTGCGGCGGAGTGCCTGCTGATCGATCGGACCTTCTACGAGCGCGAGGGTGCACCCTTCATCGGCGATCTCGTCGCGGCAGGGGTCGAGGTGCGGGGCGACGACGATCTGCAATCGCTGCGCGGTGTGGTTCCCGCGGGTCCAGAAGACTGGGGTCGGGAATACCTCGACAGTATCATCGCCGCGCGCTTGGTCGACGGAGTCGACGGCGCGATCAACCACATTAGGCGCTACGGATCAAAGCACACCGACTGCATCATTACGGAAGACGATTCCGTTTCGAACCGCTTTAGCGGGGAACTCGACAGCGCCATCGTGATGCGCAACGTCTCGACCCAGTTCGCAGACGGCGGAGAGTTCGGGATGGGTGCAGAAATCGGCATTGCCACCGGAAAGCTCCACGCCCGGGGCCCCGTTGGTGCCGAGCAGCTCACCAGCTTCAAGTATCTTGTAGATGGCGATGGTCTGACGCGGCCCTGATGGGCCGCGCATCGGAGTTCGTGCTCGCGAGGTTGATCTCGTCACCCCCGCCAGACATCAAAAACGTGTCAACCGCGCCAGGTGCGGACCGGCCCGCAATCCATGTGGACGAAGTTGGACCGGCCGTATGTGCCGACTCCGCCCCCGTTGCAATGGATCGCAGCGGCGGAAACATGACTGACCGACCGGCTGCGTAGGCGTACATCTGCCGCCATGCCGCGCATGTGGAAGGAGTTGCTCGCGGCACCTTTGAGCATGCGGTTGGTCTTGGGCGTGCGGTATCCGGAGATCACCAGATACGGCTCCTCGGTCTCGAGCAGACGCTGCGTCGCGGCGATGATATCGATGTTCCGAGGGTCATAGTTCACCATCGAGTTCTGTCGCCAGTCACGCATGAAGTAACTGACTTCCTTCATCACATCGGGGATGTACTTGCCATTGGCATAGTAGATCGTGTCGATGGATTCGCCGGTCCTCTGGCTGTACATCCTGACCCTGCGGACGTCGCCTGAGCGACGCAGGAAGCCCGGCGCCTTCGCGTAGACCGGAGCCGCGGCGACGGTGCAAAGACCTGCAAATACTCCCAATACCGCCCTGCGGGACGGACGATTTTCATCACTGTCCATGTGTTTTTCTGCCTCGATTGCTGCCTCGAAGAGCGTCTTGAATGCGCCCATCTTGTTTTGATGCCATACGGAAGCGCATTTTCCAAGTCCTCTTTGCGGTCAACGCCCCCGCCGGCACCTTTCGGCCAATCCGGTTAATCCCCCGTTACGAACTGCCCTGCACCCTCGCGGAGCCGGCCTTCTTGTTCCGAAGCGCCCGGCGCGGTATCGTGCTCGAAAAAGAGCAGTAACAGTGAAACGGAGCATCAGGCATGAATACCCGAAGCCAACTATTGCGCACATCCGCCGCGGCACTCTTGCTCGTCGGCATCTCGGCAGACGGCACGGTCCGTGCCGAAACCGCCCCGGATCCCGCCCGCGATCTCGTATCGCCACCAGATGCCTTGGTCGCGAGCCCGGCGCTTGCCTTGCCCGATCCGGCTGCCGGCGAATTTCGGGACCAGCTCGGCCTCGCCATACTCGCAATGCCCGAAGCACAACGCGACCCAGTCCGATCGTTCTATGCAGGTCGCGCCGATGCGCCCTTCTGGACCGCCGACGAGCGCATGACCGCCCTGCAGGTGGCCATCGACGGCAGCCCGGCGCACGGCATTCCGCGCAGCCGATACAACGATCTCCCGTCATCCGGGGTGTTCGTCAACGCGGCAGCCCGGGCAGAGGCTGAGATCCAGGCGATGCAGGCCTATCTCGCCTTCGCCGGCGACCTGTCAGCGGGGATCGTGAACCCCGTGGGCGTCGATTCCGAAATCAATGTTTCACCAAACCGACCGGCCGTCGCGGAATTGCTGGCGCCACTCGAGGCAGGAAGCGGTGCGGCCGCCCTGGAAGCGTTCGCGCCACAGGATCCGGCCTATGCGGTGCTTCTCGGCGAGAAACGCCGCCTCGAGGAAATCGTCGCCGCCGGGGGCTGGAGCGCGGAAGTTCCGGACGGGGCGACCCTGCGTGTCGGCGAGAGCGATCCGCGCGTACCAGCCCTGCGCGACCGGCTCGCAAGTCTCGGGTACCCGTCGACGCCCGAGCCAGAGATCGGCCAGGCAGCTTTCGACCCGAGCCTCGAAGCCGCGCTGCGTAGCTTCCAGATCGATCACGGTCTGGTGGATGACGGTGCTTTCGGCTCCCAGACCCGTGCGGCTCTCAACACGACGCCGGAATCTCGACTGAGACAGGTTGTCGTAAACCTCGAGCGCATGCGCTGGATGAACCGTGATCTCGGCGCACGTCACATCGCGGTCAACATTCCCGACTACAGCGTGGAAATGGTCGATAACGGCGAAGTTGTCTGGCAGTCCCGCGCCGTTGTCGGCGAGGAAACCAAGACCCGGACGCCGGAATTCTCCGACAGCATGACCTATTTCGTGGTCAATCCGACCTGGCACATTCCCGACAGCATCGCGACACGGGTCTACCTGCCCAAGCTGCGCAACGACCCGTCTGTGCTGGCCCGCAGCAATATGAGCCTTTTCACCCGCTCGGGCGTCGAGATCAATCCGCGCCTGGTCAACTTCACGCAGTACAGTGCATCCAACTTTCCGTTCCGCATCAAGCAGAACCCAAGTTCGGCCAATGCCCTTGGTCGCGTAAAGTTTATGTTTCCCAACCAGTTCGCGATCTATCTTCATGATACGCCGGCCCGGGATCTCTTTGCAAAGGACCGCCGCGCTTTCTCGAACGGCTGCATCCGGCTCGAACATCCGATCGAGCTTTCGAATGCCCTCCTGGAGGGACAGGTCGGCGATCCTGCCGGGGCGATGCAGACATGGCTCGCCAATGGTAACGAGACCTACGTCAACTTGGACCGGCCGATCCCGGTGCACATTCTTTACCGGACTGTCGTGATCGACGCGGACGGTGTCCCGCGTTACCGGGCCGACATCTACGGTCAGAGATCGCAAGGTCTTCGAGGCCTTGTCGGAACAGGGGCTCCAACTCGCCGCATTGCAAGGCTGATCGGAAGCCAAGGAGGGTGGCCAGATGGTGACTGTCGCGCAGCTGGCCGCGGCTTTGGGAGGCTCCTTCGCCGGCGACGGCGAGATCGAGCTTGCCGGAGCGGCGGAACCAGCGCGGGCCCGTGCGGACGAGATCGCGCTCGCGATGAGCAAGAGCTTCGCCTCGACCCTCGAAGCGGGCGCGGCGCGGGCCGCCATCCTCTGGCCCGGTGCCGACTGGCAGAGCATGGGCCTTGCAGCCGCGGTTTTTGCCCCGAGGCCCCGCTACGTTCTGGCAGGGGTGACCCGGCTGTTCGATCGCCCGCCTTCAGTGTCGGCCGGAGTTCACGCCTCCGCCCTCATCGATCCCTCTGCGGAGATCGGTGAGGGCGCCTCGGTCGGACCCTTCGTGGTGATCGGCGCGGAAGTCCGGATCGGCGTTCGCGCCCGCATCTTGCCTCATGTGACGATCGCCGAGGAGGCCGAGATCGGCGACGACGCGTTGTTGCACGCCGGGGTTCATATCGGGGCGCGTGTCCGCATCGGGCACCGTTTCATCGCGCAGCCCGGTGCCGTCGTCGGTTCGGACGGGTTTTCCTTCGTCACGCCGACGCCGGGAGTGGTCGAGGAAGCCCGTGAAACCGGAGCGATCTCCTCGGTCGAGCAGGCCGATTATGTCCGGATCAATTCGCTCGGATCGATCGGGATCGGCGACGATGTCGAGATCGGAGCGAACTCCTGCATCGACCGTGGCACGATCGCCGACACCCTTGTCGGATCGGGCACCAAGATCGATAACCTCGTCCAGATCGGACACAATGTCCGGATCGGGAACACCTGCCTGATTTGTGGACAGGCCGGGGTCGCCGGATCGACCGTCATCGGGGATCGGGTCGTCATCGGTGGTGCAGCCAAGGTTGCGGATCATCTGCGTGTCGGCTCGAATGTCGTGATCACCGGCAATTCCGGGGTGAACACCCATGTCCCCGACAACCGCATCATGATGGGGTATCCTGCGGTCCGGATGGATCAGAGCGTCGAGATGTACAAGGCGCTGCGGCGGCTCCCACGGGTCCTCACGCGGCTGGAAGCGGCGCAAAAACCGGTTCCCAATTCCGATTCGAGCGATTAGACCCACGGCAGAATGAAGACCGACGGAGGACCAATGTCCGAGGAAGTCACGGACAGCGTGAAGCACAGGATGCTCGCCATTCTCGCGGAGCAGGCGCTTCTCCAGCCGTCCGACATCTCAATGGATGCAACCCTGGCAGATCTCGGCATCGATTCCCTCGGACTCGTCGAGGCGATCTTCTCGATCGAGGAAACCTTCGACGTTCATGTACCGTTCAATGCCAACGATCCCGGTGCGTCGGAATTCGATATCAGCAATGTGCGGTCGATGGTGGCTGCGGTTGAGAAGCTGATCGCGGCGCAGCACTAGCGTGGCCGGACAGCGTGTCGTCATCACCGGTCAGGGCTCGATCAACGCGCTCGGAAGAACGGCACCGGAAACGCGGGCCGCAATGCGCGAGGGGCGCTGCGGAATAGGCCCGCTCGACATACCGGACGTGGAGCGACTGTCGATCCGCATCGGCGGCCAGATCCGCGGCTTCCGCGCGGAGGACCATTTCTCCCGACAGAAGCTGCCGCTCTATGACCGCTTCACGCAGTTCGCACTCCTGTCGGCTGCAGAGGCCGTCGCGCAGTCCGGGCTCGATTTCTCGGGCGAATTGGGTGATCAGTCCGGCGTGGTGCTCGGGACTTCCGGGGGCGGGTTGCAGACCCAGGACGAAAACTACCGGATGGTCTATCAGGACGGCAAGAACCGGGTACATCCCTTCGTCGTGCCACGTCTGATGAACAACGCCGCCGCCAGCCATGTCTCGATGGTGCACGGTCTTCGCGGGCCGAGCTACACGGTCGCAACGGCCTGTGCGTCGTCGAACCATGCCATGGGTCAGGCCTTTCACCTGATCCGAAGCGGTATGGCCCGGGCCATCCTGACCGGTGGCAGCGAGAGCATGCTGTGTTTTGGCGGCATCAAGGCCTGGGAGGGCTTGAGGGTCATGTCCCGGGACGCCTGCCGGCCGTTTTCACGCGATCGCAGCGGCATGGTCCAGGGAGAAGGGGCCGCGGTTTTCGTGTTCGAGGACCTCGAGCACGCCCGCGCCCGCGGCGCTGAAATCCTCGCAGAGGTCGTTGGTTTCGCGATGACCTCAGATGCGTCCGATATCGTCATGCCGAACACGGATGGCGCGGTGCGCGCCATGCGGGCGGCGCTGCAGGACGCGGGCCTCGCGCCCGGCGAGATCGGTTACATCAACGCCCACGGCACCGGGACGACCGCCAACGACCGTACCGAATGCGCCGCCGTGCGCCGGGTCTTCGGCGATCACGCGGATACTCTGATGATGTCTTCGACCAAGTCCATGCACGGCCACCTCATTGGCGGCACCGGGGCGGTCGAGCTGCTTGCCTGCCTCATGGCCCTCCAAGAGGGCGTGATTGCACCCACGATCGGCTACAACGCGCCCGACCCCGACTGCGATCTCGATGTCGTGCCGAACATGGCACGGGAGCGAAAGGTTCGGGCGGCCATGAGCAATGCCTTCGCCTTCGGCGGGCTGAACGCGGTCCTCGTGCTGAAGGCGTTCGACTGAAGTCCTAGTTCGGCGCAGTCGCCGGTTCGAGTGAATCGAAGGCTGCCGTGAACCCGGAGAGCGAGACTTCCAGGATCAGCGGGCGATCCGGTGCCGCAACCGAAACCAGAACCGCCTTGGCGACCTGGCCCGCCTTCATCGAGGTAATCGCCGCGGCCTCGACGCCGAAGCGGGCAAAACAACCGACCTGACTGCACCAAGTGAACGGGTAGCGGCGTGCCTCACCGTCGTCGATCTGTAACTCGACGCCCGCCGGCAGCAACGTCCCGAGCGGTGAGACCACCGTCGCTCCGGCGGCAACTCCGGCCTCGTCGGCAAGCCGCACGAGGCTGAACTCGGCGACGGGATTGTTCTCGCTGTCCATCGCGAGTTGGTACATGAAACAATCCGCGCCCTCCGGTGTGCAGCGGACTTCCCAATCCCCATGGGTCGCCTTGACCACTTCGAGGACTTCCTGAGCCGGCGCCTGCGCGGTCTCGCTGCCCGCAGGTGTGGCCGGAGTCGCCTCAGCAGCTGGCGCCTCTGCCGCCGGAGCGTCAACCACGGGGGCCTCGGCTTCTCCGGCTGTTCCCGTCTCTTGCGCCAGGGCCGGTGCGGCGGCGATGGCCAGTGCCAGGCCGGCAATCAGAAGGGCTCTGTATGCGGGAAGGGTCATGATCTGCTCGCGTGTATCTGAGAGGGGCGCAATCGCCCCGGAAGGTCCACGCAATGTCACCCGTCCTGCATCATGTCAACAGCACCGCGAGGCCTTTGGGCGGCACCGCACCGCAAAGTGAAAAGGGCACCAGATGGTACCCTTTTCCTCGCTTTTGCGACTTCCCTGTCGGACTGGCCGAACAATCTGAGCGGACGTTAGGTCAGATGCGATCACGGGTCAAGCGCAGACCTCAAGCCCCTTGTCACAAACGCAAAAGTGATCATGACGCAAACGTAAAGAAGGCCGCGGACCAAGGTCCGCGGCCAGTTCAACAGGGAGGAAGTCGCACACCCCGGAACCGTCTCCGGCACGGGATGCAATTGAACCCTACCTCGCAATGGTTAAGATCGCTTTCCCTTTTTCGAGCCGGAGTACGAGTGGCATGGCGGGCGAGAGCATCTTCGTGGGCGGTGGCGGCCCCGACTACACGGAGCCGCAGGAGCTGCTGCTGCGTCTGGGCAACCGGCACGGCCTGATTACCGGCGCCACCGGGACCGGCAAGACCGTCACGCTTCAGATCCTCGCCGAGGGGTTCTCCGCCGCCGGGGTGCCTGTCTTCGTCCAAGACGTGAAGGGTGACGTCTCCGGCCTGTCGCGCCCCGGAGATCCGGACGGCAAGGCCCATGGCCCCCTGACCGAGCGGGCTGCGAAGATCGGCATGGAAGGCTTTGAATACAGAGCGTTTCCTACGGTCTTCTGGGATCTCTTCGGCGAGACGGGCCACCCTGTCCGCACCACGGTCACCGAGATGGGCCCGCTTCTGCTCGCCCGCATGATGGACCTCACCGAAGCACAGGAGGGCGTGCTCAATATCGCTTTTCGCGTCGCCGACGAACAGGGTCTTGCGCTCCTCGACCTCAAGGATCTGCAGGCCATGCTTGTCTGGCTCGGGGACAACGCCTCGGAGGTCGGTCGCACCTACGGCAACATAGCCTCCGCCTCGCTCGGCGCGATCCAGCGCAACCTGCTCGTGCTCGAAACGCAGGGGGCCGCGCAGTTCCTCGGCGAGCCGCATCTCTCGCTCTCCGACCTGATCGCCACCGACGGCGAGATGGGCCGGATCAACGTGCTGATGTCCGACAGGCTTATGCAGTCGCCGAAGCTCTACGCGATGTTCCTGCTCTGGCTCCTGTCGGAACTGTTCGAGGAGCTTCCCGAAATCGGCAATCCCGACAAACCCGTGATGGTGTTCTTCTTCGACGAGGCACATCTTCTCTTCAACGATGCCCCGAAGGCGCTGGTGGAAAAGGTCGTGCAGGTCGTGCGCCTGATCCGCTCAAAGGGCGTCGGCGTCTATTTCGTGACCCAAAATCCCGACGATGTGCCCGGCGACGTGCTTGCCCAGCTCGGGAATCGCATCCAGCACGCACTTCGGGCGTTCACGCCTCGGGACAGAAAGGCGCTGAAACTCGCCGCAGAGACATTCAGGCCGAACCCCGCTTTCGACACGGAAACGGCGATCCGCGAGGTCGGAACAGGAGAGGCCGTGGTGTCGCTTCTCGAGGACAAGGGCGTGCCCTCCATCGTCCAACGCACACTGATCCGCCCGCCCATGTCGCGCATGGGTCCGATCACACCTAAGGAGCGGACCGAGACCATGGGGGCATCGCCGATGGCGGGGCGATACGACACGGTCGTGGATCGTGAATCCGCTCAGGAACTGCTCGCGGCTCGGGCCGAAAGCGCGGCCAGGGACGCGGACCTTGCCAAGGAGATGCTGGAAGCAGCCGCGAAGAACAGTAGCAGCACGGCCGGCACCGGTCGGCGCTATGAGCCGAAGCGCGAAGAACCCGCCCCGTCGCTCGGCAGCGAGCTTGCCCGCACTATGGTCAACCAGCTCAACAGCCGCGAAGGAAAGCGCCTGATCCGCGGCGTTCTCGGGTCGTTGTTCAAGGGCCGCTAGAATCCTGCGGCATCAGTTTTCGCACCTTCAGCCTGGTGATGCGGTTGTTCTTCCGGTCGAGTACCTCGAAGCGGAACCCGTGAAAGCTGAAGACCTGGCCCGGATTGGGGATGGCCTGCGCCTCGTGGATCACGAGGCCAGCGATCGTGTTGGCTTCCTCGTCGGGTAACGCCCAGTCGCAGGCCCGATTAATGTCGCGGATCGTCACCATGCCCTCGACTTCCACGGTTCCATCCGGCCGGATGTCTATTCCGTCGGAGGTTGCGGTGTCGTGCTCGTCACTGATCTCGCCGACGATTTCCTCGAGGATGTCCTCGAGCGTGATCAACCCCTGCAGGGCGCCGTATTCGTCGACGACCAGCGCGAAATGCGCCCGGCGCCGCAGGAACTCGCGCATCTGCTCGTCTAGGGTCGTGGTGTCGGGCACGAAATAGGGCTCCATCGCCACCTTCGTGATGTCGAAGGCGTCGAGGTTGAGACCGTCGGCGCCATTGGCGCGGTAAATGTCATGGACGGCGCGCGAGAGATCCTTGGCGTGTATCACCCCGACGATGTTCTCCGGCTCTTCGCGGAAGATCGGGATTCGCGTGTGCGGTGATCGCATCGCCTGGGCGAGGATCTCACCGGGCGGCATCGACGCATCGATCATCTCGATGTCGCGCCGATGAAGCATAACTTCGTCGACCTGCCGCTGGCCGAGATCGAGGGCGCCGAGCAACCGGTCGCGATCGGCCTTCTCCACGGCACCTTCCGAATGATGAAGCGCGATGGCACCGGCGATTTCCTCCTGTGCAGCGAGGAAATTGGCTTCCGGGTCGGTGCGCACGCCGAAGAGGCGCAGGATCAGCCTGACGAGCGCGCGGACCGAATTCACGATCGGCGAGAGCAGGATCACGATGCCGCGAATGATCCCGGAGACCCGTGTGGCCATCACCTCGGCATTGGTGATCGCGTAGGTCTTCGGCAACACCTCCGAGAAGATCAGCACCAGAAGCGTCATCACGATGGTGGCGACCGCCACGGCACTGTCGCCGAGCATTCTCGTGAACAGCATCGTCGCGAGCGATGTCGCGAGAATGTTGACGAGATTGTTGCCGAGCAGGATCGCGCCAATGAGCCGTTCCTTGTCCTCGGTGAGCTTCAACGCCCGCGTCGCCCCGGCATTGCCCTTCTCGGCCATGCCGTGAAGCTTGCCGCGGCTGGCGGTGGTCAGCGCGGTTTCCGATCCGGAGAACATGCCCGAAAGAACCAGAAGTATGAGGATGGCGAAGCCCGTTCCCCACATCGCCACGAACGATGCGGTTTCACCTGCGGTTTCCATGCGAAAGTTCGCTCCCCGGAGCCTGTTGCGACAGCCTTGGTTATGCGGTCAGGTCTCGCTGCCTTCAAGGGGGGGCACCTCGGCATGGGCCAGCGGATGCTTCTCGAATACCAATTTGCGCAGCCGGGTTTCGAGGACATGGGTATAGATTTCAGTGGTGGCGATGCTGGCATGGCCGAGCAGTGTCTGGATCACCCGCAGGTCGGCGCCGTGCGCCAGCAGATGCGTCGCGAAGGCGTGCCGCAAAGTATGCGGCGACACCCTTTCGGGATCGAGTCCTGCCGACACGGCCAGTTCCTTGCACAGCAGGAAGAACCGCTCCCGGGTCATGTGTCCGCGCTTGCCGCGCGCCGGAAACAGGTAGGGCGAGGCCGGCTTTCCTTTGGTCCGGGCCTGGTCCTCCGCAGCGTCGCGCAGCGCCAGCCACTCCTGCAGCGCATCCCGTGACGGCGGCGAAAGCGGTACCATCCGTTCGCGTCCGCCCTTGCCACGGACGAGGATCATTCTTGGATCTCCTCGCGCCGCCGCGACAGGCAGCGAGACCAGTTCCGTGACCCGCAGCCCGGTCGCGTAGAGCAATTGCAGTAGGCAGGTGTTCCGCCGCCTGTCAGCCTCGGTCCGCCCCAGCAGAGTCGCAGCGTCCAGAAGCCTGTCTACCTCCGTCTCACTGAGGCTCCCGGGCAGGGAACGCGCCCGCTTCGGCCCGCGGATCAGGGCTGCGGGGTCGTCCTCGCGCCAGCCTTCCAGAAAGCCGAAGCGGTAGAACTGCCGGATCGCCGAGAGCCGCCGCGCCCGCGTGGCCTGGGCCATCCCGCGGTCGGCCTGATCCACCAAATAGGCCTCGATGTCACTGCGCGCAGCGGTTGCGAGATCGCTTCCCAACCCGGTCACGAAGTCCGAAAAGTCAGCGAGATCGCGCGCATAGGAGGTGATGGTGTTGCGCGCCGCATCGCGCTCGGCCTGCAGTGCGTCGAGAAAAAGGGCGATCTGCCCCCGGCTCATCCCGGCAAACCGAGCGGCCGGGCCAGCAGCGTCTGAAGCGCGATCCGCCGCGCGGTCTCCTCCTGCCCGGCGACGGTCAGGGCATAGAGCGCCGCCTGCAGCGAGGACGGGTCTATCGCGTCCCCGGCCTCGAGCAGGTCGAGCGCCCCGAGCAGCGCCTCTCCCTCGTTGCCAGCCGCGATCAGATCGCCGAACCGACGTTCGCGTATATCCAGCGCTCCCCGCGGCTCCAGGCCAGTCCGGATCGCCCCGGCGAGCGGAATGCCATCCGGCGCCTCGGGCAGCAACCCGTTCCCGCGCGCGACTGACAGCACGAAGGCCGCGGACTCCTCGTCGAGCGCCTCCACGGCCTCGGCCGCATCGAGCTCATCCGCGAGAACCAGCAACTCGAAGAGCCGCGCCCGCGCCGCCGGCTCCAGGTCCTCCGCCGGGATCTCTCTCAGCGCCTCCGTTTCGAACTGCGCGAAGGCCGTCCGCAACCCGCGCTCCGCAAGGGTATCATCGCTCAGGATCAGCGCCGCGCCGATCTCCGCCGGCGTTCCGGTGCCCAGCGCCGTCTCGAACGCCTGCACCGCGGCCGCCCGGCTCCAGATCCCGCCTGATGCCGCCGGTTTTCCAGCCAGATAGGCCTCGCGCAACACCTCCCCCGAGACCGATCCCACGAGCGCCAGCCGCTCCGCAGCCTCGACCCGCATCCGCATCGGCGCATGTTCCGATAGATCGTGGTGCAGGAACGCTAGAGGGAGCGTGACAGCGGGCCTCGGCAGCCCGATCGCCTCGCGCATCAGGAAATCGATCGGAGTAAGCGGATCGGCCACCGGCGGTTCCGGCTCGCCCTCGAACAGTTCCGGATCGAGAAACCGCGCCAGCAGCGCAAACTGCAACTCTGTGATCGACCCGACTTCGCCCCCGAGCGTCAGCGTGATCTCCGCAGCGTTCCAATCACCGCCCCGGGCGAGGCAGAACACCCGCGCAGGCAGCGTCGGCGACAGCGTCGGATTGCGCCGGAGCGCCTCGCAGGGCGGCTCGGCCGCGTCGGTCAGCAACCCGATGTCGAACCAGCGCCGGAACAGCTCCGGCGTGTCCGCCTCCGCCATCTCCACCAGCGCATCCGCTTCGGAAAGCGCTCCCATCGCCAGCAACCTGTCGATGCGTGTCATCAGAAGGCTGCCGTCGGGCGGCGCTCCGCGCGGCGGCGACGCCTCGGCCAGCAGGATGCGCCGCAACAGCGCCTGCGCTTCCGGAACGCCCGAATTCGAGACCCCGCCGATCAGTTCGCGCAGCACGGCCACGTCGGTCGTGCCCCAAAGATCACGGGAAAATCCCGTCATCTCCGGCGACAGTAGCCCCGCCGCCTCCTTGCTGATGGTCCCGAGTGGTGTGACGGTAATCTCCTCGGTGCCGCGAACCTGCGGCGGAACCGCAGAGGACGGCCGCGCAGGAGGGCTCTCTGGGGTGACCGTGATGCTCTCGGACAACCAGGGGATGTCGCTCAGCGGCGCTGCCGTAGCGAGCGCGCTCCCGGCTCCGAGCGACGCCGCTAGCGCCGCCGGCACAGCGAAACGGGCAAGGCTCATCTGACCTCGACCGGCACGCTGACCTCGCTCTGAGGCGCCGGAAGCTCGCTGAACATCGCATAGCCCACGAGGGCAATTCCGCCCGCCACCACGAGGAACGCCACGATCCGAAGAAGGAGTCGCATCTCCACCTGCTCTCTCTGACGCGCGCTTGACCGCCGCATCTTGTGCTGTTCAATCACGGCTCGCATCGCCATGATGGCCTCGACGCAAGTCTAACCCCATGACGACGTGACGGCAATTGGCATGATCGACCGCTCCCGAACCGCCTCAGCGATGGCCGCGCCGGAACTCCGGCTGCAGCGCACGATCGTGCTTGTCGGTCTGATGGGGGCGGGCAAGACCAGTGTCGGCAAGCGCCTCGCGGCGGCCCTGAATGTGGCCTTCGTCGATTCCGACACCGAGATCGAGGCCGCGGCCGGTATGGGCATCCCCGAGATCTTCGCCAGCCTCGGTGAGCCGGCGTTCCGCGACGGCGAACGCCGGGTGATCTCCCGGCTTCTGGCCGGCCCGCCTTGCGTGCTGGCGACCGGAGGCGGCGCCTTCATCGAGCCGCGCACCCGCGCCGAAATTGCCGGAACCGCCACCTCCGTCTGGCTGCGGGCCGATCTGGGCGTGCTCTGGGACCGGGTTCGGGACCGGCCCGGCCGACCGCTGCTCGAGGCCGAAAACCCGCGCGCCGTGCTGGCCGATCTCGATCGCCGCCGGTCGCCGATCTACGCCCTTGCCGACGTCACCGTCGACAGTGCGCGCGGTGTCAGCCATGAGGAGATGGCCCGCGCCATCATCGACGCCATCGCGGCCCGGGATAGCGCCTCTTCCGCGACGCCGCCGACTCTGGAGCCTGCTCCCAAATGACCGATACCGTCGAAACAGTCGAGGTCCCGCTTCCCGGGCGAAGCTACGAGATCTGCATAGGGCAGGGGCTTCTTGCCACCGCCGGCGCGCGGATCGCCCCGTTCCTGAGGCGCCCGAGGCTTGCCATCCTCACCGAGGAGCGGGTCGCGGCCGCACATCTTCCGGCTCTCGAGGCCGGGCTTGCCGCAGCGGGCATCGAGAGCACCAGCCTCGCGTTGCCACCCGGCGAAGGCACCAAGAACTGGGTCGGTCTCGAGCGCGCCGTCGAATGGCTGATCGCTGCCGAGGTGGCGCGCGACGATCTCGTCGTGGCTTTCGGCGGCGGCGTCGTCGGCGATCTCGCCGGTTTCGCCGCGGCAGTGCTGCGCCGCGGGGTCGGTTTCGTGCAGATCCCCACCACGCTCCTCGCTCAGGTCGACAGCTCCGTGGGCGGCAAGACCGGCATCAATTCACCCCGTGGCAAGAACCTGATCGGCGCCTTCCACCAGCCCCGCCTCGTTCTGGCGGATATCGACCTGCTCGATACGCTGCCGCGGCGCGACTTTCTCGCCGGCTACGCCGAGGTGGCGAAATACGGGCTTCTCGGCGATGCCGCCTTCTTCGCCTGGCTCGAGAGGCACGGACCGGCCCTGCGCGACGGCGATGTTGCCGCGCGCATCCACGCCGTGCGTCGTTCCTGCGAGATGAAAGCGGAGATCGTCGTGCGCGACGAGACCGAACAGGGCGACAGGGCGCTGCTCAATCTCGGACACACCTTCGGTCACGCCCTTGAAGCGGCGACCGGCTATTCCGACCGGCTCCTGCACGGCGAGGCTGTCGCGATCGGCTGCGCGCTCGCCTTCGATGTCAGCGCGCGCCTGGGCCTCTGTGCGCAGGAAGTCCCGGGCCGGGTCGGCGCGCATTTCGAGATGATGGGCATGCGGCACCGTCTCGCCGACATCCCGGGCGAGTTGCCCGATGCCGATGCGCTGATCGGCCTGATGGCGCAGGACAAGAAGGTGCGCGATGGCCGGTTGGCCTTCATTCTTGCCCGCGACATCGGCGAAGCCTTCGTGACCCGCGATGTCGACATTGCAACCGTTCGCGCCGCACTCTCGGAAGCGCTTCCCTCACCGACGATATGAGGCCAGCGCCACACCGGTCGCGACCACGACAATTCCCACGCCCTTCAGCCAGGACAGCGGCTCGCCCAGCACGGCCCAGCCGCCGAGCGCCGCGAGAATCGGGACCAGAGCCGCGAAGGACGCAGTCCTGGACGCCCCAAGCCGGGTGATCGCGAAGCCGTAGGTGAAGGTGGCGAGAAACCCCGAAAGCACACCCTGGAGGAAGACCTGCAGCGCGAGAGTCGGTACCGGAACCTCGCCAAATCGCGTGCCGAAGATCGCCGCAAGCACAAGTATTCCGAGGAAGGTCCAGAAGCAGAGCAGGGCGGCGGCGTGAAGTGCCGAGAGGTCCGACACCCGGAACGCCACTGTGTAGACGGCCCAGGCCATCGAGGCCGCAGAAAAGAGCAGGTGGCCTCGCCACGCGCCTTCCGCCCCGCCGTACAGAGCCTCCCAGCCGCCGACCGCCAGCGCACCGGCCACGATCAGTCCGAAGCCCAGACATTGGCTGCGACCGAAGCGGTCCCCGAGAAGGACCACGGACAGCAGAGCCACGTAGATCGGCAGCATCGACGGCGTGAACACACCAGCATCTGCAACAGGTGCGAATCGCAAGCCATTGGAGAGAAGAAGAATAAAGGCAAAGCCACCGCATCCCGCGATCAGGAGCGCATCGCGCGGCCGCGCGCCGCCGGGAAGGAGGCCGTGGCGGAGGTAGACCGGCAGGAACAGGAGCGTCGCCGGGCCGAACCGCATCAATCCGACCTCGATCGGGCCAAGCGGCGAGGCGACGGCTGCCCGGGTCGAGACGAGAAAACTCGCCCAGATCGTCACTGTCGCGGCCAGCGCAATCCAGGCGATCAGGTCGTCGCGCGCCATGACAGATGATCCAACCTCGAAAAAGCGGTTTCCGCCGCACATCCTGCCGGTCCGGTCGGTGGAACGCGACATGAAAACCGCAATTCTGGCAGAGAATTGCACGAAGACGTTGAATCATCTTGTCAGTTGGGGCCTGCGGCTTACAACCTGTTAACGAACGCGATGCTCAATGATGAAGAGCGATTCTCGAGGAGCCCTCCATGGCCGCCACAACCCTCTCTTCCGCCAACAAATGTCTCTCGGTCGCTTTGGCCGGGTCTCTGGTGGTCTGGGGAAGTGCTGGCTTCGCTCAGACAAGTGGCGATCAGGCGAGTGGCGATCCGACGGGTGTCGCACCGACCAGCCCCGGCGCGTTTCAGGATGGACCTGTGACGTCGCCATCTTTTCCAGGCGGCATCGTCCCGTTCGAGCAGACGACGTTTCCGGCAGAGACTGCGGGCTTGTCGGATGAAGGACTTCCGCTTCCCGGCCTCCTGGCGGCCGGAGGGTTCTTCGACGCGGAGGACCCTGATTTCGTCGGCGCGATCGGCCTCGGCGTCAATGTCGGCCCCGCTTATTTCGGTTCGGACGAATCCGAAGTGGGACCGGATTTTGTCGCCCGGATCGACTTCCTGCGCTTCCCGAACGGGTTCGAGTACGGTTCGGGTCAGGCGGTCGGCTTTCGGACCGGGTTCGGCCTGCGTGGATCGGTTCGCTACATATCGGGTCGCAATTCATCGAACCACGATGAACTCGAGGGCCTCGCAAACATCCCCTGGACCTTCGAGACCGGCCTCGGCATCGGCTACGAGCAGCGCAACTACCGCGTGTTCGGCGACGTCCGCTACGGCATCATCGGTACGAACGCCTGGGTAGGCGACCTCGGCGCCGATGCGATCGCCTATCCGATCGACGGTCTCACCCTGACCCTGGGCCCGCGGTTCAATTTCGGCAGTGATCGATTCACCGAAACCTATTTCGGTGTAAGCGCCGAAGATGCCAGCAGGTCCGACCTTCCGGAATACGATGCGCCCGGAGGCCTCTACAGTGGCAGCATGGTCCTCGGAGCGCGCTATCTCTTCAACGAGCGCTGGGGTCTCGAAGGCGAAGCGGTCTGGGAACGGCTGCTGAACGACGCCGGCGACTCGCCCATCACCGAAACACGCGACCAGTACGGCGCCAGCCTGAGCCTCGTCCGCCGCATCAGCCTCGACTTCTGATCCCGGTCGCCGTCAGCCCTCATCGCGCAGCACCCGCTGCCGCGCCAGTCCGCTGTCGCGATCGGACACCCCGACCAGATTCGCCACCAGCCGCAGGAAGCCGTGCTCGTCGGCATTGATGCCGTCCGCCGCCGCTACCCGCCACAGCGCCTCCACCACAGCCTCGCGGTCCTCGTAGGGCACCGCATCCTTCACCAGCCGCGTGAACCTCACCGTATCCGGCGCCTCCGCTTCCGCTGCTTCCGCTTCCGCGCGCAAAGCCTTGGCCGCGTCCGCCTCGATCCCGTGCTGCGCCATCAATGCGCGGTCGATCCGGTTGCGCTCCTCGTCCGTATAGGTTCCATCGGTCCGCGCCAGCCGCACCATCAGTGCGGCCAGAGCAAGCCGGGCATCGTCGGTGCCCAGCGGGTCGGAAGAGGGCTCGCCGGTCAGCCGGCGGAGAAGGTCACTGATCATCACTCCAATATATCCGCCTGCGCGCCTCAGACCAGTCGCGACTGCGCGACCGCCGCCCGGATGAAATCGTCGAACAGCGGATGCGGCTCGAAGGGCTTCGATTTCAGCTCGGGATGGAACTGCACCCCGATATACCAGGGATGGTCCGGGATCTCGACGATCTCCGGCAGCCGCCCATCCGGCGACAGCCCGGAGAACCGCAGCCCCACCGCTTCGAGCTTGTCGCGCCAGGCGATATCCACTTCGTAGCGGTGCCGGTGCCGTTCGGAGATTGCCGTACTCCCGTAGATCCCCGCCGCCTGACTGCCCTCGGCCAATACGGCGTCATAGGCACCAAGCCGCATCGTGCCGCCCTTGTCGTCGGACACTTCGCGCTTGATCGTCCGGTTGCCCTCGACCCATTCCTTCAGGTGATAGATCACGTGTGTGTAGCGGCCCTTGCCGGTCTCGTGGTCGAATTCCTCGGACCCGGCATCGTCCATTCCAAGAAGATTGCGCGACGCCTCGATCACCGCGAGCTGCATCCCGAGACAGATCCCGAGATATGGCACCCGCCGCGTCCGTGCGAATTCGGCTGCCCGGATCTTGCCCGCCGTCCCGCGTTCCCCGAAACCGCCGGGAACGAGGATCGCATCATAACCCTCTAGAATCGCGGCAATTTCCGAATCATTCGAACTCGAACTCCTCCGAATCGATCCACTCCGCCTTCACCTTCACCCGGTTCGAGATGCCGCCATGGGTCAGCGCTTCGGCGATCGACTTGTAGGCATCGCCGAGCTGGGTGTATTTGCCGACGATCGCCACCTTCACTTCGCCCTCGGCGTTGTGGATGCGGTCGACCACGTCCTCCCATTTGCCGAGCTGCGGTTTGGGGGCTGGCGAGATGCCGAAGGAATCGAGCACCGCCTGGTCGAGCCCCTCGGCGTGATAGGCCAGCGGCGCCTCGTAGATCGAGCGCAGATCCTGCGCCGCGATCACCGCCTCGGGACGCACGTTGCAGAACAGCGCCAGCTTGGCGCGCTCCTTTTCGGGGATCGGCATCTCCGAGCGGCACACCAGCACGTCGGGCGCGATGCCGATCGAACGCAGCTCCTTCACCGAATGTTGCGTCGGCTTGGTCTTCAGCTCGCCCGCGGCGCCCATGTAGGGCAGGAGGGTCAGGTGCACGAAGATGCAGTTTCCGCGCGGGCGTTCCTGTCCGAACTGACGGATCGCCTCGAAGAACGGCAGCCCTTCGATGTCGCCCACCGTGCCCCCGATCTCGCAGAGCTGAAAATCGACCTCCTTGTCGCCGATCACGAGGAAATCCTTGATCTCGTTGGTGACGTGCGGAATGACTTGGATGGTCTTGCCGAGATAGTCGCCGCGCCGCTCCCTATCGAGCACGTTGGAGTAGATCCGCCCCGACGAGACGGAATCCGTGCGCCGGGCCGCGACTCCGGTGAAGCGCTCGTAATGTCCCAGATCGAGATCGGTCTCGGCCCCGTCATCGGTCACGAACACTTCGCCGTGCTCGAAGGGCGACATGGTTCCCGGATCGACGTTCAGATACGGATCGAGCTTGCGGAGCCGCACCGAAAAGCCGCGGGCCTGAAGCAGAGCTCCGAGTGCTGCCGAGGCAAGACCTTTTCCGAGCGACGAGACCACGCCGCCGGTGATGAAGATGTATCTCGCCATGTCCAGATGTCCCGTGTCCGACTCGTTTTCGGTGACGCCGAATACTCAAGCCCCACGGGACTCAATCTATACGCGAACTGTTTGCCGGCCGCAAGCCGCATTCTCACAATATGTTGCGGGCCGGACGCCTTCGGCAACCACAGGTTGCCGGTTCATCGCCGCCAGGTGCTATTCAACCGGAGGTGGAGCCGCCGGGCCGTCCGACGGGAGCGGTGGCAAGAGATCACCCGAAAGGCCCGGCAGCGACGTCCCGTCCGGAGACGGTACCGCATCCTCGATTACGAGGTCGTCGATCACGGATTCCGTGGCGATATCGCGGGCCGCAATGATCGTGAGGGTCAAGCTGGTGATCACGAAGGCGATGCCGAGAACCCACGTGACCTTCGAAAGTGCCGTCGCGGAACTGCGCCCGCTCATCGCGCCGCCGCCACCACCGCCGATCCCCAGACCGCCGCCTTCGGAGCGCTGCAGCAGGACCACGATGATGAGCGCGAGCGCAAGGATCAGGTGGATGGTCAGTACGACGGTAGCCATGAGGAATGCGTGCCTTCTTGGATCAGCGCCGGTCTCTACTGGCTCGGGACAGGTTTGTCCATGCGCGTTCTGGCCGATGCGAGCCGCCCGCCCAGCCACAGATTGCCCAGAGCGACAACGGCGCAGATCCCCGCCACGAGCCCGAGTGCCCCGACGCCCGGACCGGCGATCACGGCGCCGCCGAGGGCCGATCCCAGCGCCGCCCCGACATAGATCGCCGCCGCATGCAGCGCGAGGATCACCGGCGCGCGCTCCGGCGCGAGACCGATCAGCAGCGATTGCTGCGGCGCCATGAACGACCACCCCGCCACCGACCAGACGAAGACCAGCCCGAAGACGACAGGCACCGGCATCGGCAGCAGCGAAAAGAGTGGCATCAGCACGATCTGCGCCAAGGCGAGCCCCATGAGCGTCCGCCGCGGCCCGAGCCGGTCCGCCAGCGCGCCGCCGATCATGTTCCCCGCGACCGCGCCGGCCCCGAAGACCAGCAGGAGCGCCGTGATCCCGTCGCGCCCCAGCCCCATGCGCTCCGTCATCAGCGGCGCGAGATAGGTATAGAGCACATAGATCGCCCCGAGAAAGCTCGCGGTGAAGGCCACCGAGACCAGCGTGCGCCAGTCCGCCAGCGCCGCCCCGAGGCTCGCGAGGCTGTTGGGCCGGAATTCCAGCGCCCGCGGCACGATCCGCAAGAGCCCCGCAACGCAGAGCGCCGCCAGGACCGCCACCAGCGCGAAGGTCGCCTGCCAGCCGACGCTGTAGGCAAGAAAGCTCCCCGCCGGCACGCCGAGCACCTGCGCCAGCGTCAGCCCCAGGAAAACCCGCGCCAGCGCCTTGCCGCGCTCCTCCGGCGGGCTCGCCGCCGCCGCGACCGCCGCCGCCACCGGCGAGAACAGCCCGGCCCCGATGGCCGCCAGCACCCGCGCGGCGAACAGCGTCGTCGGGGTCGGCGCCAGGGCGGAGGCCAGCGCCGCGAGGCCGAAGAGCGCCATGCCGAGGCAGAGCACGATCCACCGCGGCCATGTCCCGCTCGCCGCCACCGCCAGCGGCGAGGCGACCGCGTAGGTCAGCGCATAGATCGTCAGAACGAAGCCCGCCTCCGCCGGCGAGATCGCGAAGCTGTCGGCCAGCGGCACGAGAAGCCCGATCACCGCGAAGGCTCCCATGCCGATCACGAAATTCCCCGCCGACAGGAGCGGGATCAGCAGGGACGGGCTCATTGCAGCCCCGCCTCGGGATGCGCGAGCAGCACCGGCACGACGAGCTCCTCCTCATCCACCAGATGCCGGTCGAGAAACCCGCCGAACCGCTCCAGCGCCGCCACCAGCCGCCCCGTGGCGTCCCGTGCCGCCTCCCGCCGGTCGAGCGCCCCAAGCACGGCATTGGCCTCTCCGGCCAGCGCGTGCAGCATCGGATCGATGGCATGATGATCGCGGTCGAGGATGTCGAACCCGGTCTCGAGCCGCCCGTCGAGCCGGCGCAGCTTCGGGAAATAATGCTGGTCCTCCACCATGTGATGACCGTGCAGCTCGTTCAGGAGCATGCCGCCAAGCTGGTTGAGCCGCCCGGCGAAGGCCCGCGCCTCCCGGTCGCCGTCGAGAAACGCCCGCCCCTCGGCATCGAGCAGGCCGTGGAGCCGCCGGAACATCAGGTGCCGGTCGAGCCAGAACCGGATCAGCTGCGAGAAATGCGGATCCGCCTCCCAGGCCTCGCGCGGCCAGTCCGCGAGCAGCACCCGCAGCGCGTCCGGCAAGCCCCTGGCGGGCCTCCAGCGCCAGATCGTCGGTCATCGGGCGAGCCTCCGGTTGCCGGGCGGTCCGTCGCCGCCCGGAACGCGGCGATATGTCCCGCGCGGCGGCGAAGTCGAGGCGCGCCGCTCCGCCCGCCGACCGGTCCCCGCCCGGAGCTCCCTCCGGGCGGGGTCCTCTTGATGTCTCGGGCCGGCGTCATCGCGCCGACCCTCCGCGCCGCCTCAGTTGCGCGACTTGTCGACCATCTTCCCGGCCGAGATCCACGGCATCATCCCGCGCAGCTTCTCGCCCACCGCCTCGATCTGGTGGTCGTCGTTGCGCCGGCGCGTCGCCTTGAAGAACGGCTGCCCGGCCTGGTTCTCGGAGATGAAGTCCGACACGAACCGGCCCGACTGGATGTCGTTCAGCACCGCCTTCATCCGCGCCTTGGTCTCGTCATAGGGCAGGATCCGCGGCCCCGAGACATACTCGCCGTATTCGGCGGTGTTCGAGATCGAGTAGTTCATGTTGGCGATGCCGCCCTCGTAGATCAGGTCGACGATCAGCTTCACCTCGTGCAGGCATTCGAAATAGGCCATCTCCGGCTCGTAGCCGGCCTCGACCAGCGTCTCGAAGCCCATGCGGATCAGCTCGACGAGCCCGCCGCAGAGCACCGCCTGCTCGCCGAAGAGATCGGTCTCGCATTCTTCCTTGAAGTCGGTCTCGATGATCCCCGAGCGCCCGCCACCGATGGCCGAGCAGTAGGACTTGCCGATCTCGAGCGCGTTGCCGCTGGCATCGTTATGCACCGCCACCAGACACGGCACGCCGCCGCCCTTCACGAATTCGCCGCGCACGGTATGCCCCGGCCCCTTCGGCGCCATCATGATCACGTCGACGCCGGCCTTCGGCTCGATCAGCCCGAAATGCACGTTGAGCCCATGCGCAAACGCGATCGCCGCGCCCTCGCGCAGATTGTCGTGGATATAGCGCTTGTAGGTGTCGGCCTGCAGCTCGTCGGGCATCGTCATCATGATGACGTCGGCCCATCTCGCCGCATCGGCGATCCCCATCACCTGCAGCCCCTCGCCCTCGGCCTTCTTGGCACTCGGCGAGCCGTCCCGCAGCGCCACCGCGACGTTCTTCGCCCCGCTGTCGCGCAGGTTCAGCGCATGGGCATGGCCCTGGCTGCCGTAGCCGACGATGGCCACCTTCTTGTCCTTGATGAGATTGATGTCGCAGTCGCGATCGTAATAGACCCGCATGATGCCCTCCGCTGGCGTGATTGATGCGCGCAGCTTAGGCATTCTCCGGCTTTCGAGATTCCTGATTTTGCAGACTTTGCCGATTTCTGCGATTATCAATGCGCTGATCACAGAAATTCCGGAATCATCATGCACGCTCTCGACGACATGGACAGGTATCTTCTGCGCCTGATGCAGGAAGAGGCCGACAGGCCGGTGGCCGAACTGGCGCGGCAGGTCGGCAGTTCCGCCGGGGCCTGCTGGCGCCGGATCGAGCGGATGCAGCAGGCCGGCATCATCCGCGGCAAGCGCGTCGAGATCGACTGGCGCCGGCTCGGCTACGAGGTCTGCGTTTTCCTGCGCGTCACCCTCGACAAGACCGCGCCGCGCGCCTTCGACGAGTTTCTCGCGGCCGCCCGCGAGGTGCGCGAGGTCCACGCGATCCAGACCCTGATCGGCCGGGTCGATGTCCGCATGGACGTCCGCGCCCGCGATCTCGCCCATTACCACGAGATCTATCGCAGCCGCATCCTCGCCCTGCCGCACATCTCCGAGATCGAGGCGCTGATGCTGGTCTCCGAACTCAAGAACACGTCGAGCCTGCCGGTATGAGTGCGCTGGACCTCGACGACACCGACCGAGCGATCCTGCGCGTCCTGATCGCCGATGGCGCGCTCGGCGCGAAGGCGGTCGGCGCCCGGGTCGGCCTGTCCCAGCCGGCGGCCTGGCGGCGCATCCGTCGGCTCGAGGAGGCCGGAGTGATCCGCGGCCGGTCGCTCATTCTCGACCGCGAGAAGCTCGGCTTCGCGGTGGTGGTGTTTCTCGGTGTCCGGCTCGCCACCAAGGGCCGGCTCGATCTCGAAGCCTTCGAGCGCGCCGTGCAGGCCATCCCGGAAGTGCAGCTCGTCCAGCACGTCCTCGGCGTCTACGATTACCGCCTGAAGGTCGTCGCCCGCGATCTCAGCGATTTCGAACGCATCCTGCGCCGCCGGATCATGACGCTTCCGGGCGTCGGTGCCGTCGAGTCCAACGTGCTCCTCTCGGAGGAACCGGTCTCGGCCGCGCAGATCTGAGCCGCGTCAGCGCCCGACCCCGAGACCCATCCGCATCGCCGTCTGGCGCACCGGCTTCAGCCCGTGCAGCGTCCGCAGCCCGGCGCGGCGCAGGTCGCGCAACGTCTGCGGCCGGGCCATCGCTGCGCGGTTGAGCGCATCGATCCCGGTGACCCGCGCGAGAATGTCCCCGTGCCGCGCCCGGTGATACGAAGCGAGCAGCTCCGGCCCTCCGATATCGCCACCCGCCTCGCGCGCCGTCACACAGAGGTCGCGCAAGGTCGCGATGTCGCGCAGGCTCATGTTGAGCCCCTGCGCGCCGATCGGCGGGATCACATGCGCCGCCTCGGCCACCAGCGCCGTGCGTGGCCCGTCGAGGCGGGATGCCACCTGCGAGATGATCGGCCAGACCCGCCGCGGGCTCTCCAGCGTCAGCGGCCCGAGCACTTGGCACGAGCGCGTCGTCAGTTCCGCCTCGAATTCCGTCTTGTCGAGCCCGGCCAGCCGGTTCGCCTCGGGGCCCGTTTCCATCCAGACCACGGCGGAATGGTGACGCCCGTCGCGGTCGGGCAGGGGTACCAGGGTGAACGGCCCGCCGCTGCGATGGATCTCGGTCGAGATGTCGTCGTGCGGTTCGGGATGACCGACCGTGAACACGAGCGCCTTCTGCCCGTAGCTCCAGCGCCGCGCGGACATCCCGAGCATCTCGCGCAGCGCGCTGTTGCGCCCATCGGCGGCGACCACCAGCCGCGCCTCCACCATCCGCCCGTCCGAGAGCCGCACCAGTGCCGACGCCGTGCGCGGCGTGATGTGCGCGACCCCGATCCCGGTCACGAGGCGCGCCTGTGGCATCTCCGAGAGCCGCGCGGTCATCTCCCGGCGCAGCAGCCAGTTGGGCAGGTTGTAGCCGAACACCTCTTCGTCGAGATCGGCCGCGACGAAATCCGCCGTTTCGCGGATCTCATGGGTCTCGCCACCCGAATCGACGATGCGCATGACGCGAAGGGGTGCTGCATGCTCCGCCAGCCCCTCCCAGAGGCCGGAGGCTTCCAGGAGCCGCACCGAGGGCATCAGGAAAGCGGTGCTTCGCAGGTCCGATCCATCCGCTGCCGCATCCGTCACGGGCGGCACCGGATCGACGCAGAGCGTGTCGAACCCCGCCGAGGCAAAGGCCGCCGTCGCGGTGAGCCCGGCGACCCCGCCGCCTGCCACCAGAATGTCCGTTCTGATCCGTTCCATGACGTCGATGTAGCGGGCCGGGCCGCCTTCGCCAAGGTCACTGGCCGGCCACAATGCCGCGCGACGCACATGCCGCAGCGCCCCGTCCAATCCGGCGAAATGGCAAGCCGGTTTCCAGCCGCTTTCCAGCCGGATTCCAGCCTCGAAAAATCCTGCCGTCTCAGGAGCTTGCAGTGGATTTGCCCGACCCGGCGATTTTCGCCCTCAGACGACCTGCCGCAGGAACCCGGTCAGATCGTCGGTCACATGATGGATATGCTCCGCCGGCTCTCCCGGCCCGACCAGCACGGTCCGCATCCCCGACCGGTGCGGGATCGCCAGATTCCGCGGATCATCCTCGAACATCGCCGCCCGCCGAGAATCGTGCGCATCCCGCCCGAACACCCGCTCGAACGCCGCCGCCGCGGGCTTCGGCACGTAATCCGCATCCTCGATCCCGTAGAGCGCATCGAAGGCCCCCGACAGCCCGAGTGCGGCGCTCACATTGACCGCATGCGCCCGCGATCCGTTGGTATAGACGATCTTCCGGCCGGGCAGGGCGTCGATCGCCGCACGAAGCTCGACCAGTTCCGGGATCGCGCTCAGGTCGATGTCGTGCACCTCCGCGAGATACGGATCCGGGTCGAGCCCGTGGACCGCCATCAGCCCCGCCAGCGTGGTGCCGTATTCCATCCAGTAGAGCTTGCGCAGCCGGTTCGCCTCGGCCTCGTCGACCCCGACATTCCGCATGACATACTCGGTCATGCGGACCTCGATCTGGTCGAACAGCCTCAGTTCCGGGGGGTAGAGCGTGTTGTCGAGATCGAACACCCAGGTCTCGACATGGCTGAAGAACGCCCGCGTCATGAGCCGATGCTCTCGGCGTTCAGCATCAACCGGGTCTCGAAGGCGCGGCTGATATGCCGTCGGATCGCCGCATCGGCCCGCTCGCCATCGCGCGCCTCGATCGCGCCGACGATCTCGCCGTGTTCCTCGATGGCCGCCGCACCGCGTCCCTCAGCCGCGAGCGACGTCGTCGCCATCAGCGCCATCGACCGGTGCAGCATCTCAAGTTGCTGGATCAGGTAGCGATTGTGGCTTGCGAGGTGAATCTGTCTATGAAAGCGCTTGTTTGCACGGGACAAAGCGTCGGGCCGGTTGATCAGATCGGCATCCTTTCGGACCATGTCCCACAGCACCCGGATCTCCTCCGGTGCCGCGTGCTGCGCCGCGAGTCGTGCCGCAAGCCCCTCGAGTTCGGCTCGCACGACGTAGAGCTCGCCGAGCTGGTCATGGTCGAGGCTCGAGACGATCAGCGACCGGCCATCGCGTGACAGCACGGCCTGGGTCTCGAGCCGTTGGAGGGCTTCTCTTATCGGCGTTCGGGACACCCCGAATCGGTCTGCCAGTTCAGATTCGACAAGTCGGTCGCCAGGGCGAAATTCGCCACGGTCGATCGCCTCGAGCACGAGGAGATAGGCATCCCGATGGCCGTTCTGCGGAGTTGTCATGGTCCGGAGGGTTGCGCGCGGGTGGGTCCGCTGTCAATCCGCACCTGTTCCGGCGGGACCGGTCGCCATGTGGTACGGATCGAGCCCGTGTTCGGTCTTGTGCCAGTAGCTCGGTCGGGAAAACACTTCCCCGATGGCCCGATAGGCAGCGACCGCTCCGAGCGGCCAATAGAACATGAGGGTCGGTACGATGAGCAACAGGCGTTTTCGTCCGGTGTCGGAGGCCGCCGTGGCGGCGATGGCCAGCATGATCGCTTGTCCCGCTACCATTGATGCGATGAAACACGCCATCAGGAGGTCGGGAAAGGTATTCCAGAATGAAAGACCGAGGCCGACGCTGCTCGCAAGAATGATCCAGAACAACGGGATCGACAGATAGGCCGTGATCGAGCCGAGAAACAGCACCTGAAATCCGATGAAGCCACGGGGACCGAGATCACGCCAGAGCGCTGCGGGTCGCTGCATGTGTGTGGCCCAGGTAACCACGTAGCCCTTGAGCCAGCGCGAGCGCTGCCGGATCCACGGTCTTACGCGGCAGTTTGCCTCCTCCCAGGTCGTGCTTTGGATCATTTCGCAACGATATCCGAAGCGGGCCAGCCGCATGCCGAGATCGGCATCTTCAGTTACGTTGTGGGCGTCCCATGCACCGATCTCTTCGAGCACGGAACGACGAAAGAACACCGTGGTTCCGCCCAGCGGGATCGGGATGCCAAGCCGTTGCACGCCATGGAGAATGACCCGGAACCAGATCGCGTATTCGAGCGTGAAGCAGCGTGAGAGCCAGTTCTGCCGATCGTTGTAGAAATCCAGATGGCCTTGAACACAGGCGACATTCGAGGCCGCGTTCTGAAGGTGGGCGACGACGATGCGCAACTGATCGGGGTCCGGTCGGTCCTCGGCGTCATAGACACCCACGATCTCTCCCTCGCAGAAGGGAAGGGCGTAATTCATGGCCCGCGGCTTCGTACGGAGACCGTCCGTCGGGACCATGATGACATCCATCGTCGGCGGCAGTTCGGCCCGTTCGAGGGCCGCACGCGTGATCGCATCATCCTCTTCTAGCACCAGTTTTATGTCGAGGAGCGGGGCCGGATAATCCATGGCCGCCAGCGCATCCAGAAGTCTTCCGGCAACGGCCTCCTCGCGCAGGAGCGGCACAAGGATCGAGACGCGCGGCAGCTTCTTGTAGTCGGCGAGCCGCGGCATTTCCCCCACGGATGCGCTGCGCCTGACTTTCGCCCGCGCGAACAGGGCAACCAGACGCAACCCCATGGTGAGCGAATTGAATACCAGAATCCAGACCATCAGAGCCTGAAGGGCAATGAGGGGCGCTGCGGCAACAACCGCCAACGCCGACAGGCCCAAGCCGATCCGGAGTTTGCGCTTAGGCGCTGCGGTCCATGTTCGGCAACTAAAGCCCTCCGGGCACCGGTCCCGGGCGTCGGTTCTGAGCTGCGCGGTGCAATTGCTGGTGACAGCATCCCGTATTTCGCGCGGAGAAGCGAGCGCCAGGGCGACATGAGCGGCGTCGCCGCCGAGTTCCTCCATGGCCCGCGAAGCGTTCTCGGGATTTGCAATCGCGATCACTCGTGTGCCGCCCACGTGTCTCCATGGAATGGCCTCGAGTTCGAGACACAAGTACGGGTCTACACCGGTCAGGAGGTCGATGTCGGGGGGGCTGTCGGTCAGATCTATACGCCCGAGGCCGGACTGGTTCGACAGTGCGGCGGCGAGGTCTTCGTCCGAGATCCGCCGGTTCGCGAGAAGGATCCGCCCGAGGCGCTGATCGAGATGCCGTTGCGAATCAAGGGCCGCCTCGAGTGTGGTCTGATCTATCGCACCCGATTGGAGCAACACGTCGCCAAGGCGGCGACGCCTCGCTTCGGTGTTGATCGACGCGGCCGGATCGCTATCGGCCTTGAGGAATGGCAGTACACGGGCCACTTCTGTACTCGCAAAACAGCGGAGCGACCAAGGTGTGCAAAACCTGTTAAGTTTCGGTTACCGCATCCGGTCCTCCCACACGGTCCGAAATAACATCCCCAAGGGCGGAACGAGGACATATGACCCACCAATTCGATCTCCGTGTCTACTACGAGGATACAGACGCAGCGGGTATCGTCTACTATGCCAACTACTTGAAATTCATCGAGAGAGCGCGCACCGAAGCCCTGCTTTCGTTGGGTCTTTCTCAGGCCGTCTTGCGAGAGGAGCACGGTGTGGTCTTCGCTGTGCGGGAGGCCCATTCCGAGTATCTCGCTCCTGCGCGGCTGGAAGATCGCCTGTCGGTGGCAAGCTCCATCCGCAGCATGACCGGCGCCCGAATTTACATGAATCAAGATGTCCGGCGGGAAGACATCATTCTGGTGCGTTGCGCCGTTGTTCTGGTCGCATTAGGGCTTGACGGCCGGCCCCGTCGCATACCCGCGCATGTACGCGATGCGCTGTCGTGAAGTTGTAGAACCGGGCCTAGACAGGACGCTGGTTTTTCTCCACACACCGCGACAATAGAGGTATGAACATGCCGCGAGCCGGACGAACCGGCCGATCCGTTCGAGCATCAAGGCAGCAGGCAGACATGGAACCCGAGGCACTGGCAGCAGCACAGCAGATAGACTTTTCTCTGTGGGCGCTTTTTTTGCGAGCGACCATCACCGTCAAGCTCGTCATGCTGGTGCTGATCGCGGCATCGTTCTGGTCCTGGGCGATCATCGTTCAGAAAATAATGGACTTGCGAAATTCCCGCGCGGATGCGCGTGCCTTCGAGGAACTGTTCTGGTCCGGTGAGCCACTCGACCGCGTTTACGATCAGATCGGACCGGAGCCCCCCGGCGCGGCAGCGCGCGTGTTTGCCGCCGGCATGGCGGAGTGGCGCCGGTCACACCGGAAAAGCGGCGGGCTCATCGCTGGAACACAGGCCCGCATCGAACGGGCAATGAACGTCGCGATCGGACGTGAAAGCGACCGGCTGAATTCCGGTCTGACGTTTCTGGCGACCGTCGGGTCGATTGCACCGTTCGTCGGTCTTTTCGGTACTGTCTGGGGTATCAAACACGCCTTCGAGCAGATCGCGCTGCAGCAGAGCACCAATCTCGCTGTTGTGGCTCCGGGCATTGCCGAAGCCCTTCTGGCGACTGCACTTGGTCTTCTTGCGGCGATTCCGGCCGTAATCTTCTACAATCGGCTGAGCAGCGAGGCGGATGGCATCGTTGGCGGATACGAAGCCTTTTCCGATGAGTTCGCGATGATCCTGTCGCGCCAACTCGACCAGGTTGGAACCTGAGATGGGGGCTTCGCTGCAACCTGAGCGGGGCCGCGCGTCGCGCGCACGCCGTGTCAGAAGCCGTCCGATGTCTGAAATCAACGTCACACCGTTCGTCGATGTGATGCTGGTTCTTCTGATCATCTTCATGGTCGCGGCGCCGCTCTTGACTGTCGGTGTCCCGATCGAACTTCCGCGAACCGCCGCCACTCCGCTTCCGTCCGAAGAAGAGGAGCCGCTGACGATCGCGTTGACAGTTGATGGCGACATTCTGGTCCAGAACGCCGCTGTCGAGCGGGCCGATTTGATCCCGCTCCTGAGGTCGGTTTCTGCGGAACGAAACAGCGACAGGGTGTTCCTGCGGGCAGACGGCGGGATTTCCTACGAGGACGTGATGCAGGTGATGGGTGCGCTCAACGCCAGCGGATTCAACGATATCGGTCTGGTAACGGAACAGGGTGGACCGCGGTTCGACGGCGGGGACGGCTAGGCGGGACATGCAGGGCATGAGAACCGGCACCCTCATTTCAGGCGCCGGCCATGCGGTCGTCATCGCACTGGCCGTTTTCGGTCTGCCTTGGTTCGAGCCTGATGCGCGCGAAGCGATCCGGGTAACGGATGTGCGTTTCGTCACGGAGGCCGAATTTGAAGCGGCGCGGTCGGGAGCAGAGCGCGCGGCAGAGGAGACGTCTCAGACCGCGTCGGAACTGGTTCCGGATACGCCAGTCGAGCCCGAACAGGCTCCCCAGGAAGTGGCGGCACCGCCAGCACCGCAACCTCCGCCGTTCGATCAGGATCTGGAACTCAGTGCACTCGCGCCTGGTGCCGATCCGCAGGCTCCGCTGCGCGCGCCCGACGGGGCTGTCGACAATACCCTGCCGACCGTGTTTTCGCCCCGCTTGCCGGACCGGGTGACGGCCCCACGCCCGCGACCGGCGCCCCGCATCATCGAAGTTCCGACGCCGCAACCGGTCGAACAGGAGCAAGCCGCCCCGCGCGAAGAAGTCGAAGTCGCACCGGCACCTCAGGAGAATGAAACACCACGGGAGGCTGTTCCCGAACCCGAAACCGCGCCCGAGGTCGAAACCGCCGAACGGATCGATCTTGCACTTGCCGTGTCACCTCCACCGCCTTCTCGCCCCGTGCAACGCGCGGCCGAACCGGCTCCGGATTCGCCGCAAGCTCCTGATCTTCGGGCAACGCTTGAATCACTCGTCGCTGGTGCCACGGCTCCAACCCCACCGAGCGAACCGTCGCAAACGTCTACGACCCCGCCGGCCGGGGCCGAAGGGCCACCGCTTTCCGCTGGAGAGAAGGATGGTTTGAGGCTGGCCGTCCAGAGCTGCTGGATCGTGCCGGCTGGCCTTCGGGATGCGCAGGAACTTCGTGTCGTGCTTGGTGCCGAACTGACGGCGCAGGGGGATGTGATCAGTTCTTCGGTCACGCTCATCGAACCGGACCCGATGCCGGATGACCGTTTTCGGCAAGCCTACGAAGCGGGGCGACGTGCGCTCATCCGCTGTTCACCCTATACTGACCTTCCCAGAGAGAAATATTCGCAATGGCGCAACATCGAGGTCGTCTTCAATCCGGAGGGAATGGTGTCATGGTGACGCCGTCGCGTCGAAATCTGCTGATCGGAGGGGCAGCGGCGCTCGCCCTGCGCCCCTTCGCCGCCGCGGCTCAAGGTCCTTTGCGGATCGAGATCACCGAAGGCGTGGTCGAACCCATGCCGTTTGCCATCCCGTCCTTCGTGCCGGACAGCCCGGATGCCGCCGATCTGGCTGGCCGCGTTACGAGGGTTTTGGCAGACGACCTTACCGGAACCGGGCTGTTCCGCGAGATTCCGGCTTCTGCCCATATCGGCCGCGTTACAGTCTTCGATGCACCGGTCCAATATGCCGACTGGCGGGCCATCAATGCGCAAGCGCTCATCACCGGGGCGGTCGGAGTGTCCGGTGACCGGGTTTCGGTGCGGTTCCGGCTTTGGGACGTGTTCGCGCAGACCCAACTCGGTGAGGGGCTTCAGTTCGAAGGCACTCAGCAAGCCTGGCGTCGCATGGGCCACAAGGTCGCCGATGCGGTCTATTCCCGCCTGACCGGTGAGGGGGGGTACTTCGATAGCCGTGTCGCCTTCATCGCTGCAAGTGGTCCGAAAAACGCGCGTCGAAAGCAGCTGGCGATCATGGATTACGACGGGGCAAATGTCTCCACGCTCACGGATGGCAGTTCCCTGGTACTCACACCGCGGATCTCGCCGTCAGCGCGGCAGATACTCTACACCAGTTATGAACAGGGCAGCCCGAAGGTGTTTCTGATCGAAGCGGGTGGGTCACGGCGGCAGGTTCTGGGCGAGGTGGGTGGCATGACCTTCGCGCCCCGCTTCTCCTCGGATGGATCGCGTGCGGTGTTCTCGGCCACGTCGGGGAGCGGTACCAACATCTTCGTCACCAACATCGATGGCAGCGGACGGGCTCAACTGACGGATACCGGTTCGATCGACACCGCTCCTTGCTTTTCGCCGGATGGGGGAAGGATCGTATTCGAGAGTGACCGCGCGGGTACCCAGCAGCTCTACATCATGGGCGCGGGTGGCGGTGACGCGAAGCGAATCAGCTTTGGCGATGGGCGTTACGCTACGCCGGTCTGGTCGCCGCGGGGCGATCTGATCGCCTTCACGAAGATCGTGGGTGGGCGGTTCCATATCGGCGTCATGAACGTTGACGGCGGGAATGAACGGCTGTTGACCGCGAGCTACATCGACGAGGGGCCGACTTGGGCGCCGAACGGGCGTGTGCTGATGTTCTTCCGGGAAACTCCGGGAGACGATGGCGGCCCCAGCATCTATTCGGTGGACATAACCGGTCGCAATCTGCGCAGGATACCTACCAACGGATTTGCCTCTGACCCGTCCTGGTCGGGTCTTTTGAGCTGAACGATCGGAAAAAAACCGGAACACCATTCGCTAACGGAGAGAGAAAATGATCCTTCGACAGACGACTGCGCTAGGCGGGGTCCTTCTTCTGTTGGCAGCCTGTTCCGGGAACCCGATTACCGTGCCCGAAGCGGGTTACGGAACCGGCTTCAGCGGAACCGACAGCTCGGCCGCAGGTGCCGGAGCCTTCGGGGCGCCGGGCTCGATCTCGGGCGGAACGCTTCCTGGCACATCGATCAGCGATCGGGTGACCTTCACCGTCGACAGCAGCTCATTGACTCCGCAGGCGATCGGCATCCTTGACGCACAGATCGGTTGGTTGCGCCAGAACGCGTCGTCACCGATCCTCATCGAGGGCCATGCGGACGAACGGGGTACGGGAGAGTACAACATGGCTCTGGGCTCGGCACGCGCGAGCGCCGTGCGTAACTACATGGTAAGCCAGGGTATCCCCGATCCGCGCATCAGCATCATCACCTTCGGGCGAGAACGTCCGGTAGCCACCTGTGCGGAAGAAAGGTGTTTTGCGCAGAACCGTCGGGCCGTGACAGTGGTGACCGGCAGCGTCGCCGGCAGCTGATCGGAGGGCGGTTCACATGCGCCAACAGGTCTTGAGAGTTCTCGTCCTTGGAGCAGCTCTGGTTCTCCCTGCGGTTTCGGAGGCCGAAACGGTCGCGGATCTGCGGGCACAACTTTCGGTGCTCAACGGGCAGGTGCAGCAACTCCGCGATGAGTTGGTCCAGCGTGGAGCCGCGGGCGGGCTACCGTCCGATCCGGCTTCGGCGTTGGTTCGGCTCGACCAGCTCGAATCCGAGCTGCGCCGTATCACCGACCGGGTTGATGTGCTGACGAACGACCTCGATCGTGTGATCCGGGATGCGAGCAACCGCGTCGGAGATATCGAGTTCAGGATCTCCGAACTCGAAGGTGGCGATCCGGGCGCCGCACCTCCGACGGACCAGCCGCTTCTCGGCGGAGGGCTGACACGACCCATGGCAAGGCCGCGCTCAGATGCGGATGGCGCGGGCAGCACCCAGATGGCAGTGTCTGAGCAGACCGATTTCGAGGCCGCCGCCGCTGCAGCCGCCCAAGGAAACCATGACCAAGCAGCGCAACTCTTCGCGACCTTTCTGGAGACCTATCCGGGTGGACCCCTTGCAGATCGGGCGCGTCTCGGACGAGCCGATGCGCTTGCAGCGGGGGGCCAGTTCCAGACAGCCGCCCGAGCCTATCTGGACGCTTTCAGTGGCAATCCTGAGGGTGAGGAGGCTCCCCTGGCGCTCAAGGGGCTGGGTACAAGTCTCGCGGGCCTCGGCCAGACGACGGAGGCCTGCCTGACCTTCACGGAAGTCGAACTTCGCTATCCCGGAACGTCCGCAGCGGCGGAGGCGACGGCCCAGCGGGCGACCCTTTCCTGCCCGTAATGCCAGACACAGACGATGCGGCAGGGCTCCTTTCATTGGTCATGGAACAGTTGCCTGGAGACATCGGCGTTGCGGTCTCGGGTGGAGGAGACAGCGTTGCCCTGCTGATCCTCCTCGCGGACTGGGCGAAGGCAAGCGGGCGCAAGTTGAAGGCCGTAACTGTGGATCACGGATTGCGACCCGAGAGCGCTGCGGAAGCCGCTTTCGTCGCCAATCTTAGTCGCGGGCTTGGCGTGTCCCATGAAAGGCTCGTTTGGGAAATCCGGCCGCACGGCGGCAATCTTCAGGATGCGGCCCGGCGCGCCCGCCGACACCTGATCGCCGAATGGGCCCGAACTGCCGGGGTTTCCATCGTCGCGCTCGGGCACACACTCGACGATCAGGCCGAGACGTTTGTCATGCGCCTCGCGCGTGGATCCGGTGTGGATGGCCTGGCCGCGATGGCGACGGTCTCCGAGGCCGCGGGCCTTATCTGGGCACGCCCGCTGCTCTCGGTGTCACGGGCGTCGCTGCGCCATATCCTCGAACAGCGGGGACAGACGTGGATAGAGGATCCCTCCAACTTCGACCCTCGTTTTGATCGGGTTCGGGCCCGGAGGGCGCTCGTCGAATTCGAGCAGTTGGGCCTGGGCACCAAGAGGTTAGCTGCGACCGCGGCACGCATGGCCAGAGCGCGAGAAGCGCTTCGATTGAGCGCGAGGATTCTTGCATTGGAATCGGTTGAATGGACTCCATTCGGCGAAGCCTTGATTAAACCTAGTGCTTTCTCGGCCGGTTTGCCGGAGTTGCAGATGCGCGTTCTGGCGGACGTTCTCTGTCGTGTTTCGGGGGCGGAGTATCGCCCGCGCGAGACCAGTCTGGAAGCGCTTCGCAGCCAAATGGTCGGCCTCGATGTTTTCTCAGGACTCACGCTGCACGGATGCATCCTTCGGACACGTCGGGGCCGGATCAGTGTCCGGCGCGAACCCGGGGCTGTCGCACCTAGGGTCCCCGTGCGCCGGGGCGTTTGGGACAGGCGATGGCGGATCGACTCCGAAGGGATTTGTTCCCCTGAAGCCGAGATCGGAGCTCTGGGTCCCGACGGACTGTCAGAGATCGCAAACTGGCGTGAATTGGGCATAGCCCGCGAGGTTCTATTGACCCTGCCCGGCCTCTGGGTGGGGACTGAACTGCGAGGCGCCGACATACCCGGAGCACCGGTTCGGGTCAGCTTTCGACACCTGCATGCGACTGAGTGACCCGCGGCCGATGTGCCGTTCGACGCAATTGCGTTGAATCCCCCGCGTTGGTCCTTATGTTGTCGTTCAGCCTCGCACGGAGATGTGTCGGCGTGGCGTTTCGGGAGATAGGACGTTGGGCAATACCAAGAACATCGCTTTCTGGATCATCCTGTTCCTCTTGATGGTCGCACTGTTCAACGTGTTCTCGAACAGCAGCCGGACCAGCATGGGACGCGAGATCAGTTATTCCGAATTCCTCAATCGGGTCGGGGACGGGCAAGTCGCGGCTGTCAGGCTCGACGGAGAACGGATTTTCATCACTGGTCCGACCGGGGAATCCTATCAGACCGTGCAACCGCGCAATACGGATGTTCTTCCGGACCTGCGCGAGGCGGGTGTCGAGATTCAGGCCGCGCCCCAAGAGCAGTCGGGCTTCATATCGGCGCTCGGACTTTGGCTTCCGTTCCTTCTGCTCATCGGGGTCTGGATCTTCTTCATGAACCGGATGCAGGGCGGCGGTCGCGGCGGGGCCATGGGGTTCGGGAAGTCCAAGGCAAAGCTCCTGACTGAGAAGCATGGCAAGGTCACTTTCAACGACGTCGCCGGCATTGATGAAGCCAAGGAGGAGCTTGAGGAAATCGTCGAGTTCCTGCGGGATCCGCAGAAATTCTCGCGCCTCGGCGGCAAGATCCCCAAGGGAGCGCTCCTTGTCGGCCCTCCGGGCACCGGCAAGACCCTGCTTGCGCGCGCCATCGCCGGCGAGGCGGGGGTGCCGTTCTTTACGATCTCGGGATCCGATTTCGTCGAGATGTTTGTCGGTGTCGGCGCCAGCCGGGTGCGCGACATGTTCGAGCAAGCGAAAAAGAATGCGCCTTGCATCGTTTTCATCGATGAGATCGATGCGGTCGGACGTCATCGTGGCGCAGGTTATGGCGGTGGCAACGACGAGCGCGAGCAAACATTGAATCAGTTGCTTGTCGAAATGGATGGCTTCGAGGCGAACGAGGGCGTGATCATCATCGCGGCCACCAACCGGCCTGATGTGCTCGATCCGGCGCTGTTGCGCCCCGGCCGGTTCGACCGACAGGTTCAGGTCACCAACCCCGACATCAAGGGCCGCGAGAAAATCCTCGGTGTTCATGCGCGAAAGGTGCCGCTGGCCGCGGATGTCGATTTGCGCATCATTGCCCGAGGCTGCCCCGGCTTTTCCGGCGCAGATCTTGCCAACCTCGTCAACGAGGCTGCGCTGATGGCCGCGCGGACCGGCAAGCGTTTCGTGACGATGGACGACTTCGAAAACGCCAAGGACAAGGTCATGATGGGCGCCGAACGCCGCTCGATGGTCATGAGCGACGACGAGCGCAAGCTGACAGCCTATCACGAGGCGGGCCACGCGGTCGTGGGTCTGAACGTGCCGCAGCATGACCCGATTCACAAGGCGACGATCATCCCGCGTGGTCGTGCTCTGGGGCTGGTCCTAAGTCTTCCCGAACGCGACCAGCTGTCGGTGACCATGACGAAATACAAGTCACAGATTGCCATGGCCATGGGAGGAAAGGTGGCCGAAGAGTTGGTTTTCGGTTCCGAGAATGTGACTTCTGGTGCTTCGTCCGACATCCAGCAGGTGAGCCGCATCGCGCGTGCAATGGTGACCCGTTTCGGCATGTCCGAGGAGCTCGGCAACATCGACTACGCCAACGAGCAAATGACCTATCTCGGCCCGCAGGGTGGGGGCGTGAACGCAGGCCCCGACACCCACGAGTTGATCGATCGTGAGGTCCGGAAGCTTGTCGACGAAGGGTATGAGACGGCAAAGCGGATCCTGACCGAACGGCGTGAGGATCTCGACCGCCTTGCAAACGGGCTTCTCGAGTACGAGACTCTGACGGGCAAGGAGATCATGAACGTAATCAAAGGTCTGCCACTCAACCGTGGTTCGGGTGACGGCGATGGTGGTGAAAGCGGTGCGGGATCGACTGGGATCCCGGTCATACCCAAGACCGGCAAGGCGGCCCGACCGACGTCTCCGCCGCGCGGCGACGACTTCGAACCGGAACCGGCAACCTGAGAAGCCATTGAAACGTTCTAGGCGCCGCACGAGACATACGTGCGGCGCCTTTTGTTGTACTAATCACCTCAATGCACTTGGGTCGGGCGGTCTCTGCCCTTTTGACCGCTTCGTGCGTACTAATGTCTGGTCTCGATGAGACATAACTGACCCTGGCTCCTGTTCAGGCATGTTGGTGAGACGGGGTAGGCTCCTCGCTGCTGCCATATCCTGGCTTCTCTGGCTCTGTTGGGTGTTGGGCGAACGACCACTAGGTTTGATCGTCGCCAAATTAGACGTCATCTGCCGTCGGCCATTTTTCCGTCTTTGTTCGTTCCTGTAGGTTCGGCAAAAGGCGATGGAACGGCGGACGAATTCGCGACAGTCATGTTTTGTCCGAGGGAAGCATCGTTCCCAGCATTGTGGCGACATGCCGCCGTTCGCCATCGCTGTCCTCGGCGTGAACGTCGCTTGCGACCACGATCAATCGCCGCCCAGCGCGCAAGACGCGACCTTCCGCGATCAGGCGCAGGCCACGGGCCGGCGCGAGAAGGTTTATCTTCATCTCGGAAGTCAGAACCTCTCGGCCGGGCATGACGAGGCTCAGGGCGGCGTAGCCCGCCGCGCTATCGCCGATCGACCAGGCGAGGCCGGCATGCGCAAATCCATGCTGTTGTCCGGTCTCCGGCCTGATCGGCGCTGCTATGACGCAGCGCCCGGGGGAGACATCGATCAATGTCGCGCCGAGCGTGCGCATCATGCCCTGTCTCGCGAAACTCGTCAGGACTTTCTGCTGGTAGTCGGGATCAGGTGCCGAGGTCATCCCGTCCTCCGATCCGTGCGCCGGGTCATCGGCACCCGCAGTGACGGCGAACCGGTCAGCACTGCAACCGTATCGGTTCCGAGCAGGCCATCCAGCACAGGGTGACCGCAATCCAAGCCCCCGGTATAGGCTCCGAAAGCGGGCAGAATCATCCGGTTCGCGTCAGCGAGAAAACAAGCCCTGCGCAGACGACGTCCGCCGAGGTCGAGGGAAATCTTGGGGTGGAAATGCCCGGATACCTCTCCTCGGGCGGAGCCCTTCTGGGCCTCATGCCGGAAAACCAGCGGGCCCTCGCGGAGTTCCGCTCGGTGGCTACCCGGGAGCACGAACGGAGCCGGATCATGGTTGCCGGCGATCCAGATCCAGTCTCTTCCCGCAATCAGGGCGAGGAGCGTTCGGGTATCGTCACTCGAGAGGGTGCCGGGTCCGGCCTCGTCATCAAAGCTGTCACCAAGGCAGACGATCCGGCTTGGATTCAGGGCGCGGATTTCCGTCGCGAGGCGGTCGAGGGTCTCGACGGTCTCGTAGGGAGGGAGCAACGAACCGCCGTGGCGGGCGATCCGCTCGGACTTTGCCAGATGCAGATCGGAGACGCAAAGAAGGCGGGCTTCCGGCCACCACAGCGCCCCGCTGGGGCGGGCGACGAGGTCGACACCTGTCAGGGTCAGCACATGACCTTCCATCCGCGGGGTTTGCCCGAGCGGCTTCGCCTCGGCAAGAATGGATTTCATGGCTCCAGGCCGGCCTCCGCCAGCAAATCAGCGGCATAGGCTTCCGCGAGCCGTATCTCTCCGCTGCCGCGGATCGGCACCTTGCCGACTTCAAGGAACAGTGGCGCGGCCAAAGGCGTGACGTGGGGGGCCTTAACCACGTCGATCCGATCCTGAACACGGGCGAGCATTTCCTCGATCCGGTCGAAATCGACCAAGCCGCGCCCAGCGCGATCTCGGGTGATCCGCAGCATCAGGTGGTCGGGATCATACTTCCGCAACGTGTCGTAGAGAATGTCGGATGAGAAGGTGGCCTGCCTGCCACTCTTGCGCTGTCCCGGTAGATTGCGTTCGATAAGGCCCGAGATGGTCGCCGCTGTGCGGAAGGTGCGTTTCATGACGGCATTGTCCGCAAGCCAGCGCTCAAGCCCGTCGCGCAGGCCGGTCGCGTCGAGCAGTGCCGCTGGGTCGAGAACCGGGGACAGCCCCCATATCAGCAGAGCATAGTCATTGCAGACGAAGCCGAGCGGATCGGCCCCGGCCTCCTCGAGGCGCCGGGTCGCCAGAAGGCCGAGGGTCTGATGCGCGTTGCGACCCGCGAAACCGTAAAGGCAGAGATGATGCCGATCGCCCCGCAAGAAACTCTCGATCAGCAGCCGGCCCGGCTCGGGAAGCCGGCTGATCCGGGACTGCACTTCCAGCCAGTCCCGGATTGTGGCGGGCAGGGTGGCATGTGCCGTTTGGTCGGCCAGCAGGCCTACCACACGATGTGAAAGCTGAGTTGAGGTCGCGAGCTTGGTTCCCGAGAAAACCGCGATCTTGGGTTCGCGGCCTGACTGGCGGGTCACCTCGACCACCATTTCGCGCAAACCTTCGTAGCGGACGGTTTCTCCGCCGATCAGGAAGGTGTCTCCGGGAACGAGACCGGATGCGAAGGCTTCCTCTACTTCGCCCAGGGGCGCTCCACCACGTCGATTCCGCAGTCGGACGGTGAGAGTTTCGGTATCGACGATGGTGCCGATGTTCATCCGCAGCATGCGCGCGCGCCGCGGATCTCGAAGGTGCCAGAGGCCGTTTCGCAAGATCAAACGTTGCCATTTGTCGTATGCTTGCAGCGCATATCCGCCCGTCGCGCAGAAATCCAGGCAGGCATCGAAGTCGGCCCGGGCAAGATCGCGATAGGGGCCGGAAGTCCTTGTTTCGGCAAAGAGGACATCCGCGGAAAACGGACCGGCGCAGGCCGTCAGGAGAATATGTTGGCAGAGCGTATCGAGGCCGCCCGGGCCGGGCGGCTCGCCGTCGAGATCGTGCTCCCGAACTGCCTCCAGCGCCGCCCGGCATTCGATGACTTCGAAACGGTTTGCGGGAACCAGAACGGCACGGGACGGCGCATTGTAACGATGATTTGCACGGCCGATCCTCTGGACCAGCCGTTTGACGTTCTTCGGCGCGCCGATCTGGATCACCAGATCGACATCCCCCCAGTCGATACCGAGATCGAGCGACCCGGTGCAGACTACGGCCCGCAAAGCACCCTCGGCCATCGCCGTCTCGACACGCGCCCGCACTTCCCGCCCCAGCGAGCCGTGGTGAAGGCCGATGGGCAAGGCCTCGCAGTTTTCCGCCCAGAGCGCTTGGAAAAAGAGCTCGGCTGTCGCACGGGTGTTGACGAAGATCAGCGACGTGCGCGCGGTACGGACCAGTTCCATCACATCGGGTGCCGCGTGGCGGCCGCCACTGCCCGCCCAGGGTGGCGCCACCCGGGTCTCGAGAATCGTGATGTCTGGGTCCGGCCCCGGATCAGCCTCGGCAATACGCGTGCCCTGTCCCAGAAACCGCGCAAGGGCGGGAGGATCCTCCACCGTTGCCGACAGGCCGACGCGGCTGAGGCCGGGTGCGATGCTCTGGAGCCGGGCGAGCCCCAGCATCAATTGTTCGCCCCGCGGCGACTCGGCCAGGGCGTGGATCTCGTCGACGATCACCCGTCGGCAGGTCCCGAAGATCGTCGTCGCCTCCGTGTAGGACAACATCAGGGCCAAGGATTCGGGAGTTGTCAGCAGGATATGCGGTGGATCTACCCGCTGGCGCGCCCGTTGGGCGGGCCGGGTGTCGCCGGTACGGTCCTCGATCCGGACGGCCAGGCCCATCTCGGCCACGGGCTTTTCGAGATTGCGCCTGATATCGGCCGCGAGGGCCTTGAGCGGTGAGACATAGATCGTGTGCAGACCCGGCTTCGGTGCGGAGCCGAGCTCCAGCAGGCTGGGAAGAAACCCGGCAAGCGTCTTGCCCCCGCCCGTCGGCGCGATCAGAAGCGTCGATGGATCTTCTGCGCGGGCGAGCAGATCAAGTTGGTGGGGATGCGGTGTCCAGCCGCGCGCTTCGAACCATCCCGCGAATGGTTGTGGCAAGGCGGGGGCTGGTGTGCGGGCTTCCATCGGGTCGGGTGTAGGTCCGGCGTGGGTCGGTCTCAAGGCCGGGCTTTACTTTCTTCCCAGGCGGCCCGACAGCTTTGTGATGAACACCATCGTTCGGATCATTGCCGGGCTTTCTGTCTGCGCTCTGTCGTCGGTCGCGAGCGCGACGGAGTCCGTTGCTCCCCGCTTTGTGGATCGTGCGCCGGCTCTCGGTTTCCAGCATGTCTATTCAGGCGGTTGGGAGCATTTCGTCGGTGGCGGTGTCGCGGTGCTCGACTGCGACGGCGACCTGTTCCCCGACCTTTATCTGGCCGGAGGATCGGAGCCCGCGCGACTGCTGCGCAACGCGACCTCCGCGCCGGGTGGCGAGATCGCCTATGTCGATGCAACCGGCGAGACCACGGGCCTGACCGGCGTCACCGGTGCATGGCCACTCGATTTCGACAATGACGGTCGGCCTGATCTCGCGGTGATGCGGGTCGGACGCAACAGTCTCCTGCGCGGCATTGGTGACTGTCGTTTCGAGGATGCTGGCGAAGCGACGGGATTCGATGGCGACGATCGGTGGAGCACGGCGTTTTCGGCAACCTGGGAGGCCGGGCAGAACCTGCCCACGCTCGCCATCGGCAACTATGTCGACCGGGATGCACCCGATGGTCCTTTCGGGGCCTGTGATCGCAATGAAGTACACCGTCCGGAAAAAGACAGCTACGGCGCGCCCATTATTCTCGAGCCGGGCTTTTGTGCGCTGTCGATGCTGTTCACCGACTGGAACCGCGAGGGACGTGCGGACCTCCGCATTTCGAACGACCGACACTATTACGTGCGTGGTGGCTACGAGGAACTTTGGCGACTTGATCCCGTGCCAAGGCCCTACGGTGTCGAGGATGGCTGGGAGACGGTGAGCATCTGGGGAATGGGGATCGCCAGCAGGGACGTATCGGGCGATGGCTGGCCGGACGTCTATCTCACCTCGATGGGGGATCAGGTCTTGCAGCTTCGTGACCCCGCTGGCGGTCGTCCCGTCTGGCGGACGGTCCCGTTCGATACCGGCAGTTCTGCGCACCGGCCCTATCAGGGTGACGACGGCCGGCCCTCCACCGGTTGGCATGCGGAGTTTGGCGACGTCGACAACGACGGCGACGACGATCTCTTCGTTGCCAAGGGCAATGTCGACCAGATGCCTGAAAATGCGATGGCCGATCCCAACAACCTTCTCCTGCGGTCGCCGGACGGGCGCTTCGTCGAGGCCGGAGCCGCGGCCGGACTGGCCAGTCCGCACAGAGGTCGGGGCGCCGCTCTCGTCGATCTCAATCTCGACGGACGGCTTGATGTTGTGGTGGTCAACCGCCGCGCACCACTCGAAATCCACGAAAACATTTCCGCCGGGACCGGAAACTGGCTGGCACTCCATATCCGCCAGAACGGGGCCAATACCCGGATGGTCGGCGGTTGGATCGAAGTGCGAACCGAAGCCGGCGTGCAGGCCCGCGAGATGACCGTGGGCGGCGGTCATGGCGGCGGTCAGGATGGTCCGCATCATTTCGGCCTGGGCCCGGCGGACCGTGCCGAGGTCCGGCTGATCGGGGCAGACGGTGTCGCGAGCAGCTGGGTCGAAGTTCCGGCGAACCGCGCCCTCACGCTCCGCTTTGCCGGAGCAGCGCCGGCTCAGGTGCTTCCCGCAGCGGCGTCTTCAGTCGACCGGTAGGCCGCTGGGAACGGTGTCCGGAACCTCGATCCGGCCCGGCATGCTGGACGGATCGGTCAGGGCCTCGAGGAACGCGACCAGCGCATCGATTTCCGCCTCCGACAGCGCGACGGGGCTTGCCTCGTTGGACACGCGCAGAGCGCTTCGCTGCACAGGATCCCTCATCGTAGCGAAATCTCCGTCACTTCCGGACATCTCCGGCAAGATCGCCATGGCAGGCGCCCAAGTCGAAATGCCCTCTGTCGGGTCAGCCATGTGGCGCACTGCATCGCGCAGATCGCGATAGGCCCCGGCATGTCCGTAGGGCGCGGTAAGCGCGACGTTGCGCAGGCTCGGCGTGCGGAAGCGGAAGGCATCGGCCGGGTCGCCGGTCACGCGGAGCCGGCCATCATCGCGGCTGTGGGTCTCGAAGCGAGCCGCCCGTCCGGGACCGATCTGTGGCATGGCGACGGCGTGAAAGTCATGATCGGTCTGGAACGGGCCGGAATGGCAGGTCGCGCAGCCGGCCTTTCCGTAGAAGAGCTCCATTCCGGCCAGCGCGGCGCCCGCAAGGGATTCCTCGCCGCGCAGATGACGGTCGAAGGGGCTGTCATCGGCGCGGAACTCCGTCGCGATAAAGGCACCTAGCGCATTGGCGATATCGGTGAATGCGAGGGGTCTGGCAGCGTCGGTTCCCGGCACCGCCGCGAAGGCTTCGCGGTAGGCCGGGATTGCGGCGACGCGGGCCGTCAGCAGGTCCCAGGCGCCTCCGGGTCCCGTGATCAGTCCTTGCCGCACGGCCTGCGAGACGTCGTTCTCGCCGTAATGGCCGGCCATCTCGTCCGGCGCGAGGACCGGGAACATCGTCTGCGCCGCCAGCACACCATCGAAGCCCCGGGCCATGTCTTCGCCGAGCGGTGTCCGAATGCCGGAGGGCAGATCGGGGTCTTCCTCCAGGCGACCATCGTGAAACAGATGGGTGAAGGCGTGGGCGCCGAGGTTGAACAATGCGGGGGCGTTCCGGCCGATGCGCTGCTCGGGCGGGTTGTCGGGGTCGATGCGCCGCTCGGGGCCGAGGCCGATACCGCCCTCGCCGATGCCGAGCGAGATTCCGTCCGAGGTGCCAAAATCCGGGTGATGGCACGTCGCGCACGAGATGTTGCGGTTGCCGCTGAGGATCCGGTCGAAGAACAGGTCCCGGCCGATGGCTGCCAGCGCCGGATCGACGGTGCGATAATCCGCATCGGTCAGAGGCGCAGGGAGCGGGCTGGCACCGCTCCAAAGCGGCAGAAAGGCGGTGAGGGCTGCCGCAAGCAGGATCGTGCGTTGCGGTCCTTCAGCAATTCGCTTGTCAGAACGGAATCTCGTCGTCCTCGATACGGCTCGCGCCGCCTCCGCCGCCACCCGCATAGCCGCCTCCGGAGCTGCTGCCACCCTGCTGGTCGTAACCGCCGTCGCCGCCGCTGTCACCCCGTCCGTCGAGAAGGGTCAGTTCACTGCGATAGGGTCGCAGCACCACTTCGGTGCTGTAGCGATCCTGTCCCGACTGGTCCTGCCATTTGCGGGTTTCGAGCTGGCCCTCGATATAGACCTTCGAGCCCTTGCGCAGGTATTGCTCCGCGATGCGGCCGAGCGGTTCGGAGAAGATGGCCACCGAGTGCCATTCGGTCTTCTCGCGACGCTCGCCGGTGCTCTTGTCGCGCCAGTTCTCGGAGGTGGCGATGCGCAGGTTCACGACCTTGCCGCCGTTCTGGAAACTGCGGACTTCCGGATCCCGGCCGAGATTCCCGACGATGATCACCTTGTTCACGCTTCCGGCCATGTCCAAAACCTCCCGTTGGTCTTGCCAGTGATGGTGCAACCCGTGATTGATCTTGGGCAGCGTTCCCGCGAGGTTTTAGGTGGAGACGGGTCCGAAGAACAGTCCAAAAGCACGTTTATGTGCTGACAGACCTTGCCTGATTTGCCATATTGCCGGCGATTGGCCGGATCAACCGGCGCACGCGGGGCCAAAATCCGCATACAGGACGATGAGGGACAATGAGACGGATCCTGACCGCACTGGGATGCATTCTGGTGGTCAGTGGCACGCCCGGTTTTGCCGAGGTGCCGCTGTCGAAGATGCTGAGCAGCCGCTCCTCCAATCTCTCCTCCGAATACCGCGACCTGATCCGAAAGCCCGTTCCCGGCGCGCTCTCCGGGCAGCTGAGGCAGCCATCGCGAATTTCGGCAGGGCAGGACGGCGCGATTCCGCGCTATACCGGCTCGACCGGGGTTTATCAGGAGATGGCCCGCGCGGCGGCCAGGCGCCACAACGTGCCCGAGGATCTGTTCCTGCGGCTCGTGACCACCGAGTCGGGCTTCCGGCCGACTGCGAAGTCGAGCAAGGGCGCAATCGGGCTGGCGCAGCTGATGCCCGGGACAGCGCAGCTGTTGCGCGTCAATCCGCACGATCCGAAGCAGAACCTGGAAGGCGGCGCCCGTTATCTGAGCCAGCAATATCGCAAGTTCGGGAGCTGGCGACTGGCCCTCGCGGCCTACAATGCCGGGCCGGGCGCGGTCGAGAAGCATCGCGGTGTGCCGCCGTATCGCGAAACCCAGAACTATGTGCGGGCGATTCTCGGGCGCTGAGACGGCGCCAGACAAGCGGAGTTGCGGGCGGAATTTGCCTGTCCTAGCTAGGACAGATTTCAACCCTCTGATCTCGATGAATAAAAGTGTTAACGGCACTTCGGGCGCTTGAGGATCGGCGGATGGTCGGCATGTGATCCCGGCCAATTCGGGACTCGCTTCCGCCACACCAGACGCTAAATGCTGACGGTCAGCAGGAGCGGGACATGGCCGAGCAGAAGTTCATCGAGATTCGCGGGGCGCGCGAGCACAACCTGAAAAATATCGACGTGGACATTCCGCGCGACGAGCTGGTGGTGATCACCGGCCTGTCGGGGTCGGGCAAGTCCTCGCTGGCCTTCGACACGATCTATGCCGAGGGGCAGCGGCGCTATGTGGAGAGCCTGAGCGCCTATGCGCGGCAGTTTCTCGACATGATGCAGAAGCCCGATGTGGATCACATTTCGGGGCTCTCCCCGGCGATCTCGATCGAGCAGAAGACCACCTCGAAGAACCCGCGCTCGACCGTCGGCACGGTGACCGAGATCTACGATTACATGCGGCTGCTCTATGCTCGCGCCGGAACGCCCTATTCGCCGGCGACCGGTCTGCCGATCGAGGCGCAGCAGGTCAGCCAGATGGTCGATATCACCATGGCGCTCGAGGAGGGCACGCGGGCCTATCTGCTGGCGCCGATCGTGCGCGACCGCAAGGGAGAGTATCGCAAGGAGTTTCAGGACCTTCTGAAGCGCGGCTTTCAGCGGGTCAAGGTCAATGGCACCTTCCATGATCTCGACAGCCCGCCGGAGCTCGACAAGAAGTTCCGCCACAACATCGACGTGGTGGTTGACCGGATCGTGGTGCGCGAGGGACTGGAGACGCGGCTCGCGGACAGCCTGCGCACGGCGCTCGATCTGGCAGACGGGATTGCGATCCTCGAGATGGCGGATCTGGAGGAGGGTGCGGAGGCGCCGAGGCGGATCACGTTCTCCGAGAATTTTGCCTGTCCGGTCAGCGGCTTCACGATCTCGGAGATCGAGCCGCGGCTGTTTTCGTTCAACGCGCCGTTCGGAGCCTGTCCCTCCTGCGACGGTCTGGGGGTCGAACTGTTCTTCGATCCGAGGCTGGTCGTGCCCGACGAGAGCCTGCCGGTGCTGAAGGGGGCGATCGCGCCGTGGTCCAAGGGGCAGTCACCATACTATCGCCAGACGATCGAGGCACTTGCGAAGCATTACGGCTTCGACAAGGCGGCGCGCTGGCGCGATCTGCCGGACGAGGCGCGGGACGTGCTGCTCTACGGCTCGAAGGGCAAGAAGGTGAAGTTCCGCTACGACGAGGGCGGGCGGGTCTACGAGATCGAGCGGCCGTTCGAGGGTGTGATCCCCAACATGGAGCGGCGCTACCGCGAGACGGATTCGAATTGGGTGCGGGAGGAATTCGAACGATATCAGAACAACAGGCCCTGCGGGACCTGCGAGGGCTACCGGCTGAAGCCCGAGGCGCTGGCGGTAAAGATCGGCGGGCAGCATGTGGGCCAGGTGGTGCGGATGTCGATCCGCGAGGCGCTGGACTGGACACTGGCGGTGCCCGACGCACTGAGCGCGCAGAACAACGAGATCGCCCGGGCGATCCTCAAGGAAATCCGTGAACGGCTTGGTTTTCTTGTGAATGTCGGGCTGGATTATCTGACGCTGGCGCGTAATTCCGGCACGCTGTCAGGCGGCGAAAGCCAGCGGATCCGGCTGGCGAGCCAGATCGGGTCGGGGCTGACGGGGGTGCTTTATGTGCTCGACGAGCCGTCGATCGGGTTGCATCAGCGCGACAACGGGCGGCTGCTGACGACGCTGAAGAACCTGCGCGACCAGGGCAATACGGTGATCGTGGTCGAGCATGACGAGGAGGCGATCCGCGAGGCGGATCATGTGATCGATATCGGGCCGGGCGCGGGGGTGCATGGCGGCCAGATCATCGTCGCGGGCACGCCGGCTGAGATCGCGGCTTGCGAGAACTCGGTTACGGGCCAGTACCTTACCGGAAAGCGTGAGATCGCCGTGCCGGCCAAGCGGCGCAAGGGGAACGGCAAGGCGGTGACGGTGAAGGGGGCGACCGGCAACAACCTGCGCGGGGTGGATGCGAAGTTTCCGCTGGGGACGTTCACCTGTGTCACCGGGGTTTCGGGGGGCGGCAAGTCGACGCTCACCATCGAGACTTTGTTCAAGACCGCCTCGATGCGGTTGAACGGGGCGCGGCAGACGCCGGCGCCCTGTGACGAGATCAAGGGGCTCGAGCATCTCGACAAGGTCATCGATATCGACCAGTCGCCGATCGGGCGAACGCCGAGGTCGAATCCGGCAACCTATACAGGGGCTTTCGGGCCGATCCGCGACTGGTATGCCGGGCTCCCGGAGAGCAAGGCGCGCGGTTACAAGCCGGGGCGGTTCTCGTTCAACGTGAAGGGCGGGCGCTGCGAGAAGTGCCAGGGTGACGGGCTGATCAAGATCGAGATGCATTTCCTGCCGGATGTGTATGTCACCTGCGAGACCTGCGGCGGCAAGCGGTACAATCGCGAAACTCTTGAAATCCTGTTCAAGGGCAAGAGCATAGCGGATGTTCTTGACATGACGGTAGAGGATGCCGAGGCGTTCTTCACCGCGGTGCCGTCGATCCGGGAAAAGATGACGACGCTGATGCGGGTGGGGCTCGGCTACATCAAGGTGGGGCAGTCGGCGACGACTTTGTCGGGTGGTGAGGCGCAGCGGGTGAAGCTCTCGAAGGAGCTTGCCCGGCGCTCGACCGGGCGCACGCTCTACATCCTCGACGAGCCGACGACGGGGCTGCATTTCGAGGATACGCGCAAGCTGCTGGAAGTGCTGCATGAACTGGTGGAGCAGGGCAATTCCGTGGTGGTGATCGAGCACAATCTCGACGTGATCAAGACCGCCGACCATATCATCGATATCGGGCCGGAGGGCGGCGATGGTGGTGGCATGATCGTCGCTGTCGGGACGCCGGAGCAGATCGCGGCGGCCGAGGGCAGCCATACCGGGCATTACCTGAAGGCGCTCTTGGGCGCGCGGCGGGTGGCGGCGGAATAGGGCTGCCACGGGCCGGGTTAACGGCGAAATCGGCTGTACGCATCCTGTACGTATTCCGTACGGAACCTGTATGGCGACTGAAAGACTCGGGATCTGGCGTTAACCTTCCGGTGCGAGGGCCCCGGGACCGGTTCATGACGGATGGCCCGCCGTGCGGGGCGAGCCGTTCGCTTCTACCGGATACATCACACACTCGGAACGCATCGGACCGCCGAACCGGTCCGGAAGGGCGGGCGCGGCCTACGCGTCGGCGAAGCGCGCGTTGCGGCCGTGGAGACCGGATGCGGTCGGCACCGGCTGGTTCTCGGCGGGAATCGTGCGGGCGACGTTGCGGCCCTGCGAGACCGCGTCGGGCATCACGGGGACCGTGGCGGCTTCGGCCGCGCCGACCGGGAACCAGAAGCCTTGCACCGGCGGTCCGGTCCGCTCGCCGCCGTCGCGGGCCTCGGCGATGGCGGTCAGGGTGAGGGAGATGGCGAGGGTCAGGGAGAGGGTGCGAAACATGTGAAACTGTCCTTTCGGTGTGTGGGCGCCCGCGGTTCGATCCGCGGCGACAAGGACAGGATGGAGGAGGCGGCGTGACGCGACCCGTGACAGCGCCGTGACAGGGCGGGCGAGGTATCTCGCTTTTCGCACCGGTCAGCGGCTGCCGGCGCACCGGACCCGAGCCGGTCGCCGCTCATGGGCTTCGAGAAGCGGGGGCCGTTGGTTTCCGGAACCTTCGCACCACCGGCTTCAAGCCGGCCTGTCAAACGATCGGGGCTCTTCCGCGTCGGCGAGACGGGAACGGGTTGTCGAACATGCGCGCAGGCTCTGCAAAGGAGTAGCCCGACCTGCAGCCGACATTGTGCTCTACACGGGTTTGACTTCCGTTGTTGCTTGCCCCAGTACTGTCACGCTTTGGCAGAAGGATCAGACATTAGAATTCGGTCCGTGCCTCGGATAACACTTATGGTATTTTGGTTCACAGCGGGCACCAAACCAACGTGTCGTTATTCGTGCTGTCCGTATTTGCCGCCTGCGACCAGGCAGGCGGCACTCTGCTCTTTCAGCCGAATATCCGCGAACGAACGTCTTCGGGGACGGAGTCCTCCGGCACGAATGTCCACTTCGGCTTGATCGCAAAGGCCGGTTGCCGGCAATATACCCTGGCAACTCCACCGCTTGAAAGCGCGGTCCAGTTGAAGCCTCCGCGAGAGTCGAACACCGTCACCATGTCCCCGTTATCCACTTCGGGCGCATCCGGTCCGAAACGGGTGAAGTAGGATTTCATCAGGATTTCCTGATCGGTATCGGGTGCGCATTCGTGCGGAAGCGGAGAGCTTCGTGCCCAGTGGTTTTCATCGACGTACATGGTTGTCACTCCCGTGTTTCGTTCATGCTCGATATCGATTGTTCGGGGGTCGGATACTTCGAGCGTATCAAGGTTAACGTCTGATCGATACGGATCAAGTCGGTCTTCCATGCCGGAAATTGAAGAAGTGGCCTCCAAGTACCTGATATCGGCGGAATTTTGCCGACTTGTCGGCGTCATTCCGCCGAAGGCTGCTCAAGACGCGGTTGCGCCCGGAGGTCTGCAACCAGCGTGCCCTGCAGATCCGGTTGCGCATCGGGATCTGGCAGGCCGGGACGGAACCTGCTTCGGTTGGCCGCATCGATCCGGCAGGAGCCCGTTGGCGACCATGCCGATCCGGGCCTGATCTCGCTGCAGCCGTGGCGCGCGTTTTCTTGCAAGCGGTCGGCAAAGGAATGCTCGCCCGCATCGTACGGGATGTTCGTAGCCGGATCCGATCGGGGGCCGGCTTTGGGGTCTGTCGAAGGTGTCGGACGGTCTCACCGGAGCAGATTTCGGGCATGGATCGGGGGAGGGAGAGGTGCGATGAATAGGACAGCCCTGCGCCTGGTGTGCGGTGCATCGACGGCAGGAAAGACTCGACCTCTTCGCAAATTAAGGTAGCGTTAACGTATCGCGCAAGTCGCATGGCGCGTCCCTCTGCGGCGCAAAGCCGTTCCCCTGATCGTCCGTCCGGCGGACGTCAATTGCATGGGAGACAAGCAGATGAACACCGCCTCTGACGCGAAGACCGGGGTGTCGTCGTCCCTGACGACCCGGATCCTGCTCGGCATGGTGCTGGGCGTGATCGTCGGCGTGATCTTCAGCCGGCTCGACTCGCCGTTCATCGATACGCAGATCGTCGGCGGCCTGTTCGACATGATCGGCACGATGTTCGTGAACGCATTGAAGATGCTGGTGGTGCCGCTTGTGGTGTTTTCGCTGCTCACGGGGGTGATGGGTATCGGGGATATCCGGCTGCTCGGGCGGGTCGGGGGCAAGTCCTTCGGGCTCTACATCCTCACCACCGCGGTGGCGATCGCCGTTGCGATCGGCATCGCGCTCGTGATCGGGCCGGGGCAGGGTTTCGTGATGGACGGCATCGATGTGGGCGGGGTGACCGCCGCCGAGCAGCCGTCGGTCTGGAAGGTGTTCGCGGCGATCATCCCGGGCAATCCGATCAACGCCTTCGCCACGGGCGAGATGCTGCAGATCATCTTCTACGTGATCGTGGTGGGCATCGCCGCGGTGATGATGGGCGAGCAGTCGCTGCCCTTCGCGCGGGCCTGCGAGTACATGAACGAGTTGATGATGAAGGTCGTCGGCATCGTCATGCTGTTCGCGCCTTACGGGGTGTTCTGCCTGATCGCCAAGACCTTCTCCGAGCAGGGGATCGACCTCTTCCTTCCGGTGATGGCCTATGTGGTCACGCTGGTCGGGGCCCTGTTCCTGCATCTGTTCGTCACGCTGATGATCTTTCTCAAGGTGTTCTCGGGGCTGGATCCCTTCATCTTCCTGCGCAAGATCCGCCCGGCGCAGATCTTCGCGTTCTCGACCGCGAGTTCCAATGCGACGATCCCGGTCACGATGCGCTGCGTCACCGAACGCATGGGGGTGAACAATTCGGTGGCCTCCTTCTCGGTGCCGTTCGGGGCGACGATCAACATGGACGGCACCGCGATCATGCAGGGCGTGGCGACGGTGTTCCTCGCCAATGTCTACGGGATCGACCTCGGGCTCGGCGGCTATCTGACGGTGATCGCCATGGCGGTTCTGGCGTCGATCGGGACGGCGGGCGTGCCCGGCGTGGGTCTGGTGATGCTGACGATGGTGCTGACGCAGGTCGGCCTGCCGATCGAGGGCATCGCGCTGATCCTCGGGGTGGACCGGTTGATGGACATGATCCGCACGGCGGTCAACATCACCGGCGACGCGGTGGTCTCGGCCATCGTCGCGCGCAGCGAGGACAAGGTGGACATGGATGTCTTCAACGACCCGAGCGCGGGCGAGGTCGAGCCCATGGTCTTCGATCCCGATGCGGAGGCGGCGCTTGCCGCGGAAACCCGGCCGCGCCCGGCCGAGTAGGGGGCGAAGGGCGGCTTCCGAGGACCGGTGGGGCGCGGGTGAGCCTGGCCGGTCAGCCGCGGCCGCGGGTCTCGAAGCGGGGCAGCATGGCGGAGAAGTCGCGGCCCGACCCGTCCTCCTCCTCGACGAAGCGGGCATAGAGCGCGGCGGCGGCGGTGCCGAGCGGGGTGTCGGCATCCACGGCTTCGGCAGCCTGTTGCGCCAGGCGGAGATCCTTCAGCATCAGGTCGGCGGCGAAGCCGGGTTTGTAGCCGTTGTCGGCGGGGGATGTCGGGCCGATGCCCGGCGCGGGGCAATAGGTGTTGACCGCCCAGCAGGCGCCCGAGGAGGTCGAGACCACGTCGAACATCGCCTGGCGGTCGAGGCCGAGCTTGTCGGCCAGCGCGAAGGCCTCGCAGACGCCGATCATCGAGATGCCGAGGATCATGTTGTTGCAGATCTTGGCGGCCTGGCCGGCGCCGGAGGGGCCGCAATGCACGGCGCGCGATCCCATCGTCTCGAAGAGCGGGGCGGCGTGGGCGAAGGCCTCGGGGCTGCCGCCGGCCATGAAGGTCAGGGTGCCGGCGACGGCGCCGCCGGTGCCGCCGGAGACCGGCGCGTCGATCGGGTGGAGGCCGGCGGCCTCGGCGTCAGAGGCGACGGCGCGCGCGCTTTCGACGTCGACGGTGGAGCAGTCGATGACGAGGGTGCCGGGCGCGCAGGCGGGGATGATCTCGGCCATGACGGCGCGCAGGATGGCGCCGTTGGGGAGCATGGTGATGACGGCGTCGCGGCCGGTGGCGGCCTCCGCGGCGGAGGCGGCGGGGGTGACGCCTTCGGCCGCGACATTCGCGGTGTCGTAGCCGGTGACGTGGTGGCCGGCCATCGCGAGGTTGGCGGCCATGGGCGCGCCCATGTTGCCGAGGCCGATGAATCCGATGTTCATGCTGGTTCCCCTGTGAGGTTGAGCTCGTCGGCGCCGAGCGGCGCGCGCATGGCTTCGATGGTGTCTTCGGGCACGCCGGTGAGGGCATGGGACCAGCGCGGGGTGCGGTCCTTGTCGATCACGGCGGCGCGGATGCCTTCGAGCAGGTCGCCCTGGTCGATGCAGCGCCAGGTGACGCGGAATTCGCGGGCGAGGGCCCGCTCGAGGCCCGGATTGGCGCGGGCGTCGCGCACGAGGCCGAGGGTGCAGGCGAGCGAGAGCGGGCAGAGCCTGTGCAGGGTCTTGAGCATGTCGATGCCCCAGTCGCCGAAGGTCTCGAGGCGCGCGACGAGGGTGGGGAGATCGGGGGCGGAGAAGGCGGTGTCGATGTCGACATAGCGCGGCGCGAGGTCGGGCATCGGGACGGAGGCGCAGAAATCCGGGAGGGCGGCCTCGATGTCGCCGGTTTCCTCGAGGCGGGCGGTGAGCTCGGGCCAGCGGTCGCGGGGGATGAAGACGTCGGCGAAGCCGGCCTGGATGGCGTCGCCCGCGCCCATGCGGTGGCCGGTGAGGCCGAGATATTCGCCCAGATGCCCGCGCGCGCGACCCAGGAGATGGGTGCCGCCGACATCGGGCACGAGGCCGATGGCGCATTCGGGCATGGCGATGCGGGTGGTCTCGCAGGTGATGCGGTGGCTGCCGTGGCAGGAGATGCCGACGCCGCCGCCCATGACGAAGCCCTGCATGAGCGCGACATAGGGTTTGGGGTAGGAGGCGATGCGGGCGTTGAGGGCGTATTCCTCGCGCCAGAAGCGGCGCGCGACGGAGAAGTCGCCCTGGCGGCCGGCTTCGTAGATATGGGCGATGTCGCCGCCGGCGCAGAAGGCGCGGTCGCCTTGCGCGTCGATGAGGACGAGGGCGATGTCGGGGTCGTCGCGCCACGCCGCGAGCGCGGCGTCGATGGCCTGCATCATCGGGTAGCTCATGGCGTTGAGCGCATCGGGGCGGGTGAGGGTGATGCGGCCGGCGCGGCCGATGCGGCGGATGGCGATGTCAGCGGTCATGTGGGAGCATGAAGCGCATAGCATGGGCGTCGGGGCGCCATCCCACGGGCAGGCGCGCGCTCGGCTTGCGCTGTGTCGGTGGTGGTGTGTCGGCCGGTCATGGGCGGTCGGCCAGCAGGGCGCGGGCGGTGATGAGGCGCATGATCTCGTTGGTGCCTTCGAGGATCTGGTGCACCCGCAGGTCGCGGACGATCTTCTCGATGCCGTAATCCGCGAGATAGCCATAACCGCCAAGGAGTTGCAGGGCGTCGTTCGCGACGCGGAAGGCGGTGTCGGTGACGAAGCGTTTGGCCATGGCGCAGGACTTGGTGGTGTCGGGGGCGGCGCAATCGTATTTCCAGGCGGCCTGGTAGAGGAAGGTGCGGGCGGCCTGGAGCTCGGTTTCCATGTCGGCGAGCCTGAACTGCACGGTCTGGAAGCCGTCGAGGGTGCGGCCGAAGGCGCTGCGCTCGCCGGTATAGGCCAGGGCGATGTCGAGGGCCTTCTGGGCGCCGCCCAGCGCCGCGGCGGCGATGTTGAGGCGGCCGCCGTCGAGGCCGGCCATGGCGTAGGTGAAACCGCGGCCCTCCTCGCCGAGCAGGTTGTCGGCGGGAACCGGCGCAGGCGTCGAACTGGACCTGGGCGGTGGGCTGGGCCTTCCAGCCCATCTTGCGTTCCTGTGCGCCGAAGGAGAGGCCCTCGCTGCCGGTCTCGACGAGCATCGCCGAGATGCCGCGCGGGTGTATCGTCGCCGGTGCGGACCATGGTGAGATAGAGATCGGAGAAGCCGCCGCCGGAGATGAAGGCCTTCGTGCCGTCGAGGGTCCAGCCATCGGGCGTCGCGGTGGCTTTCGTGCGCAGGGCGGCGGCGTCGGAGCCCGAGCCGGGTTCGGTGAGGCAGTAGGAGCAGATGGTCTCCATGGTCAGGAGGCCGGGCAGGTAGCGGGCGCGCAGCGTTTCGGAACCGTGGCTCGCGACCATCCAGGCGCACATGTTGTGGATCGACAGGAAGCTCGAGATCGTCGGGCAGGATTCCGCCAGCGCCTCGAAGACCAGAACGGCGTCGAGGCGGGTGAGGCCGGCGCCGCCCTGGGCCTCGGGCACATACATCGCGGCGAAGCCGAGGGCGGCGGCGTCGCGCAGCATGTCGCGGGGCATCGAGCCCGCATCCTCCCAGGCGGCGGCATGGGGCGCGATGCGCTCGGCGCCGAAGCTGCGAGCCATGTCGGCGATGGCGATCTGGTCGTCGGAGAGGGCGAAATCCATCACGGCGTTCCTCGGATGGCAAGCGGTGCGGGGCCGCTATCAAGACAAACATTCGAATTTGATTGATTCATGTCAATCCGGCTCTGCGGCGGCCGTGCGAGAACGGCGCGGTTCGATATGTTCAGAAGGAGATACTCATGAGACTGCGAAACATGCTTGCCGCCGCGTTGATGGTGCTGGCGGCCGGAATCGGGCTCGGCGGGGCGGCTGCGGCGCAGGACGCCAAGCCGGGGCTGTTCGTGAACCTGACGACCGACGACACCTGGGCGGCGGGCAAGGCGATCATGTTCGCCCACGAGAAGGCGCTGAAGAACGGCCACAGCCCGGTGGCGATCTGGCTGAACGTGCGGGCGGTCTATCTCGCCGACAAGAAGCGTCCGTCGCATGTTCACGGCCTGATGCGCGAGAGCGACATGTCGATCCAGGACATGCTGGCGGCGTTCATGGCGGATGGCGGGCAGGTGATCATGTGTCAGGCCTGTTCTGCAGCGGCCGGGCTCACCGAAGCGGATTACATCGACGGAGTGACGATGGGAACCTGGCCGGTGGTCGAGGGGCTGCTGTTCGATCCGAATGTGAAGACCCTGTCGTGGTAGGTTGACTCGAAAGCGGCCCGCCCCGATCTGCCGGGGCGGGCCGGCGCCTCACTCCATCGTCGGGATGGAGAAGCTCGCGCCTTCCTTGGTGCCGGAGGGCCAGCGGGAGGTGACGGTCTTGGTCTTGGTGTAGAAGCGGAAGGCGTCGGGGCCGTGCTGGTTGAGGTCGCCGAAGGCCGAGAGCTTCCAGCCGCCGAAGGTGTGGTAGGCGAGCGGCACCGGGATGGGCACGTTGATGCCGACCATGCCGACATTGATGCGGGAGGCGAAGTCGCGGGCGGTGTCGCCGTCGCGGGTGAAGATCGCCGTGCCGTTGCCGTAGGGGTTCGACATGGTGAGCTCGAGCGCCTCGTCGTAGGATTTGGCGCGGACCGTGGAGAGGACCGGGCCGAAGATCTCCTCGCGGTAGATGTCCATGTCGGGGGTGACGTGGTCGAAGAGGCAGGCGCCGACGAAGAAGCCGTCCTCGTAGCCCTGCATCGAGAAGCCGCGGCCGTCGACGGCGAGGGTGGCGCCGGCCTTGACGCCGGACTCGATGAGGCCCTGGATTTTCTGCTGGGCGGCCTTCGTCACGACGGGGCCGAAATCGACGTCCTCGCCGGCGGTGTAGGGGCCGATCTTGAGGGCCTCGACGCGGGGGATGAGTTTCTGGATCAGGGCGTCTGCCGTGGCCTCGCCCACGGGGACGGCGACCGAGATCGCCATGCAGCGCTCGCCGGCCGCGCCGTAGCCGGCGCCCACGAGGGCATCGACGGCCTGGTCGAGATCGGCGTCGGGCATGATGATCATGTGGTTCTTCGCGCCACCGAAGCACTGGACGCGTTTGCCGTTCGAGCAGCCGCGGCCGTAGATGTACTGGGCGATCGGGGTGGAGCCGACGAAGCCGATGGCGGCGATCTCGGGATGGTCGAGGATGGCGTCGACGGCCTCCTTGTCGCCGTTCACCACCTGGAGGATGCCGTCGGGGAGGCCGGCTTCCTGCATCAGTTCGGCGAGCATCAGCGGCACGGAGGGGTCGCGCTCGGAGGGTTTCAGGATGAAGGCGTTGCCGCAGGCGATGGCCGGGCACATCTTCCACATCGGGATCATCGCCGGGAAGTTGAAGGGCGTGATGCCGGCGGCGACGCCGAGCGGCTGGCGCATGGAATACATGTCGATGCCCGGGCCGGCGGCGTCGGTGAACTCGCCCTTCAGGAGATGCGGCGCGCCGATGCAGAACTCGGCCACCTCGAGGCCGCGCACCACGTCGCCGCGGGCGTCCGGCAGGGTCTTGCCGTGTTCGCGCGAGAGGGCCTCGGCGAGCTTGTCCATGTCGCGGTTGAGAAGCGCGACGAACTTCATCATCACCCGCGCCCGGCGCTGCGGGTTGGTGGCGCCCCAGGCGGGCTGGGCGGCGGCGGCGGAGCGCACGGCGGCGTCGAGCTCGGCGGCGGAGGCCAGTGCGACCTTTGCCTGAACCTCGCCGGTGGCGGGATTGAAGACATCGGCGCTGCGGCCCGATGTGCCGGCAACGCGCTTGCCGTCGATGAAGTGGCCGATCTCGTCCATGAACTTTCCCCCGGTTTCGGTTTCGCCGGACCCTAGCGGCAAAACCGCCGCTGTGCAGGAAGAAAATCGCCAGAGACGTTTTGCAAATTTGCATGATGGGGCGGGCGTGCTAGAAGGGCGCCATGCAGAAACAGGCCATGAAATGGGACGACCTCAAGGTGTTCCTCGCCATCGCGCGCCACAGCCGGCTGCAGAGTGCCGGGCGGGTGCTCTCCCTCGATCCGGCGACGGTGGGGCGGCGGGTCACCGCACTCGAGGAGGCGCTGGGCGCCAAGCTCTTCGACCGCTCGCCGCAGGGCTATGCGCTGACCGAGACCGGGCGCACGCTGGTCGGCCATGCCCAGGCGATGGAGAGCGTGGCCTCGGCGGCGGCGGAGGATGTGGGCGGGCAGGCGGACCGGATCTCGGGGATCGTGCGCATCGGTGCCCCCGATGGCGTGTCGAACTATCTGCTCACCGATGCCTGCGACGCGCTGAGCGCCGACAACCCCGACCTGCAGGTGCAGGTGGTGGCCTTGCCGCGCATGTTCTCGCTGTCGAAGCGCGAGGCGGACCTCGCGATCACCGTCTCGCCGCCCTCGGCCGGGCGGCTGACGGTGCGCAAGATCGCCGATTACCGGCTCAGGCTCTACGGGCACCGGGACCTGCTGGCCGGGCTGGGCAAGGTGCGCTCGATCGACGATCTCGCCGCGGTGCGGGGCATCGGCTACATCTCGGACATGATCTTCGACAAGGAGCTCGATTATTACGCGCTTCTGGGGCGCGAATCCGAGCCGTCGCTGACCTCCAACAGCCTGATCATGCAGCTGCGCTGGTGCCTGAAGGGGGCGGGAGTGTGCATCCTGCCCGAATTCGTCGCGCGCGAGCATGCGGAGTTGAAGGTGGTGCTTCCCGACGAGATCGGGCTCGGGCGGGCGTTCTATCTGGTGCGCCACCAGGACGATGCGCGGGTGGCGCGGATCAATCGCATGGCGGAGGTGATCGTCGAATGGATGCGGGGGCAACTCGGGGCCGCAACGCCTTGACAGCGCGGGAAACCGGGACAACACTCGGCGCGCAAGCGCTCGGGGGAGGATGGGTTGCATGACTGTCAGGAAGATCGTCGAAGCCAAGAAGATCCAGGACATCGTCACCGCGAAGCCGACGGATTCCGTGACGGATGCGGCCAATCTTCTCGCCCGCTACAAGATCGGGGCGGTCATCGTGAGCCGGGACGGCAGCGCGGTGGACGGCATTCTGTCGGAGCGCGACATCGTTCGGGCGCTGGGCACGACCGGCATCGACTGCATGACCAAGCAGGTGAAGGATCTGATGACCCGCGAAGTGACGGGCTGCCGGATGGACGACACCGCGAATTCGGCCATGGAGACGATGTCGAGCGGGCGGTTCCGGCACATGCCGGTGGTCGAGGACGGCAAGCTCGTGGGCGTGATCTCGATCGGCGACGTGGTGCAGGCGCGGATCAACGAGATCCAGAGCGAGAACTCGGCGCTGACCGGCATGATCTCCAACAACTGGTGAGGTCCGGGGCCCGCGCCGTGACGGCGTGGTGGCCATTTCCCTGAAATCTTTCCCGATCGGGGACTTGCCAGAGAGATCTCGGCCTTGAGAATAGGACTTTATCCCGGCACCTTCGACCCGCTCACGCTCGGGCACAACGACATCATCCGGCGGGCCTGCACGCTGGTGGACCGGCTGGTGATCGGCATCGCGATCAACCGCGACAAGGGGCCGCTCTTCAGCCTCGAGGAGCGGGTGGCGATGGTGGAGGAGGAATGCGGCGCCATCGCCGACGAGACCGGGGTGGAGATCGTGGCGCACCCCTTCGACAATCTGCTGATCCATTGTGCCCAGGATGTGGGCGCCTCGGTGATCGTGCGCGGGCTGCGCGCGGTCTCGGATTTCGAGTACGAATTCCAGATGGTCGGCATGAACCGGGCGATGAACGACGAGGTCGAGACGGTGTTCCTGATGGCGGATGCGGAATACCAGGCGATCGCCTCGCGGCTGGTCAAGGAGATCGCCCGGCTCGGCGGCGACATCCGCAATTTCGTGACCCCGGTGGTGGCGGCGAAGCTGGCGGAGAAGTTCGGCCCGCCGCAGGGCTGAGCGGCCGGGAGCCGGGGGCCTCACAATTCGTCGCACGGGGCTTTCGCGCGCCGGCGCCAGCCCCTATGGTCCGCGCCGAAACCGCATCTGGAGGACAGCATGGCTGACGGCCCCGACCCCGAGAACACCCTGATCATCACTCTCAAGAACGGCGATGTGACGATCGAGTTGCTGCCCGACGTGGCACCGAAGCATGTCGAGCGCATCAAGGCGCTGGCGCGCGCCGGCGAATACGACAACGTGGCGTTTCACCGGGTGATCGACGGCTTCATGGCGCAGACCGGCGACGTGGCGAACGGCGACATGGAGGACGGCTTCAACATCCGCCGGGCCGGAACGGGGGGCTCGAAGCATCCCGATCTGCCGGCGGAATTCTCGAAGCTGCCCTTCGATCGCGGCGTGGCGGGCATGGCGCGCAGCCAGAACCCCAACAGTGCCAACAGCCAGTTCTTCCTGATGTTCGATGACGGGCATTTCCTCAACGGCCAGTACACGGTCTGGGGCCGGGTGGTCTCGGGCATGGAGCATGTGGATGCGATCACCCGGGGCGAGCCGCCCGCGGAGCCGGACCGGATGCACCAGGTGCGCGTGGCCGCCGATGCGGAGGCAGGAGCATGATCCGGCGCGGGTTTCTCGGTCTGGTGGCGGCGCTGGGCATCGCCGGGGCGGCCTTCGCTCAGGATGATCCGGAAAACGTGCTGGTGATCGATGTCGCGGGCTCGACCAACGGGACGGTGGAGATCCTGCTGCGCCCGGACGTCGCCCCGCAGCATGTGGAGCGGATCAAGACGCTGGCGCGCGAGGGCGCCTATGACGGTGTGGCGTTCCACCGGGTGATCGACGGCTTCATGGCCCAGACCGGCGATGTGGAGTTCGGCAAGGGGGAAACCTTCGGCGAGGGGCGCGCGGGCACCGGGGGCTCGGCCTATCCCGACCTGCCGGCGGAGTTCTCGGACCTGTCCTTCGACACCGGTGTGGTCGGCATGGCCCGCAGCCAGAACCCCGACAGCGCCAACAGCCAGTTCTTCATCATGCTCGATCCGGCGAGCCATCTCGACGGCCAGTACACGGTCGTGGGCCGGGTGATCTCCGGGCAGGACGTGGTGGACGCGATCAAGCGCGGCGGCGGCTCCAACGGCATGGTGGCCGAGGCGCCCGACACGATGGCGCGGGTGCGGGTGAAGAGCGACCTCTAGGGCGGACAGGCGATGCCGGCGCCTTCGGGCGCCGGGTCGGAGGCCGGCAGGCCGGGCGCGATGGGCGCGAGCCTGTCCATCGCGGATGCATGGCCTGCGGGAACCGTGACGGCGCGGCGGGCGTATGCGCCTAAAGCCGGGAGCGGCTCGGTCTGCAACGATGGGGAAGAGGATCATGACCACACCGACGCTCGATGCGCGCAAGGCAACGCTCGGCGCCCGGATACGGGCGGCGCAGGCGCGGCTCGAGGCCGGCAAGGAAGGCCCCGGAATGGGAGCCCTGCTGGCGGAGTTGAACGACGAGGTGGACGCGATCGCCCATGAGGATCACGACGCGGCGCAGCGGGCCTATGACAAGGTCGAGGCGCGGTTGGCGGCGGAGCGGATCCGGGAAGAGGACGACGCGGAGGAGGACGACGCCTGAGGGCGGATGGGACTGCGCCGAAACGCCCGGGCGATGGGCTTCGGGTCGGTCCCGGACGGTGCCGTTGCCCGTCATGGCCGCGAGGGTGCAAGCCGGGAGAGCGCCTGGCCGTGGGGTGGCGCTGCGACGGGTGAGTGAGGCGGTTTATGGTGCCACGAACTCGCTCTGCTTGATCGGTGCGCTGGTTTCGACAAAGCGCAAGCCCGGTCATGCCGGAGGCGTGCCTGGAATGGGCGGCGCACCTCCGGTGCGACGACGGGCAGGCGCCCGCCCGGCGCCTTCGGCTTGTTCCGGGCGGGGGAGATTCGCAACGCGGGCGTCGCTGCGCGGGGCGCGATGCGACCGGGGGCTGCCGTCAGTTCATCGCGGGCGCGTCGGAGGTGAAATCGGGAATTACCTTGTCCGAGGCGGCGGCGGGCTCGATGCCGGGCCAGTTGCCTTCGGCCAGCGAGATGTTCGCCGGGATGTCCTCTTCCCAGAAGCCGACGACGTTCTGCGTGATGTTGAGGTAGAGCTTGCCGTCGACGATGCGCCAGAGGTCGGGGTTGCCCGGCACCTTGCCGCCCTTGGCGACGCCGTAGGCGCAATGGCCGTCGTATTGCGGCGCATAGGCGGCCGGGTCGGCGAGGAAGCGGTCGCGGTTGGCGGCATTCGCGAAGGCGAAGGTGGCGCCGTTGTACTCGGCGGTGAAGGCGGTGTCGCCGGGCACGGCGGGCGGCTGGCTGGTGCCGACCGGGCTCTGGGCGAGGTCGAAATAGGCGACCACGTCATGGCCGGAGGCGGCGAAGCCGGTGGCGTCGACATATTGCGGGCCGGCGAGGGCGGGCAGGGCGAAGAGGCCGAGGGCGGAGGCGAAGAGCGGGGCGGCGAAAAGGCGCATGGGTGGCTCCATCATGGGGGCTTTGCAGGATCGTCGCAGGGCAGGTCGCGACGGGCCGCCGCGATGTTACCGGCCGGCTGATCAAGTGCCCGTGATCGGAGGCGGTTGCTCAGCCGGAGAGGGCGACGAGGGCGTGGCGCTTGCGACCGGCGGAGAGCTTGCGGGGGCCGGCGAGATCGGCGGCGGTGAGCAGCAGGCCGGCATCGCTCACGGGGGCGTCGTCGAGGCGCGCACCGCCCTCGGCGATCAGGCGCTTGGCCTCCTTGCCCGAGGCGGCGAGGCCGGATCTCACCAGCAGTTGCACGATGGAGATGCCGGGCGCGGGCACCTCGCCGGGGGCGAGATCGAGGCGGGGCAGATCGTCGCCGGTGCCGCCCTCCTCGAAGACCGCGCGGGCGGTGGCTTCGGCGGCGGCGGCGGCCTCGGCGCCGTGGCAGAGCGTGGTGGCGGCGTTCGCGAGGATGATCTTGGCCTCGTTGATCTCGGCGCCGCCGAGGGCGCCGAGGCGGTCGCATTCCTCGAGCGGAAGCTCGGTGTAGAGCTTGAGGAAGCGGCCGACATCGGCATCGGCGGTGTTGCGCCAGAACTGCCAGAAATCGTAGGCGCCGAGCATGTCGGCGTTGAGCCAGATCGCGCCCGAGGCGGTCTTGCCCATCTTGCCGCCGTCGGCGGTGGTCAGGAGCGGCGAGGTGAGGCCCCAGACCTCGACGCCGTTCAGCCGGCGGGTGAGGTCGATGCCGTTGACGATGTTGCCCCACTGGTCGGAGCCGCCCATCTGCAGCCGGCAGCCGTAGCGGCGGTTGAGCTCGGCGAAGTCGTAGGCCTGCAGGATCATGTAGTTGAATTCGAGGAACGAGAGGGATTGCTCGCGGTCGAGGCGCGATTTGACGCTCTCGAAGCTGAGCATGCGGTTGACCGAGAAATGCCGGCCGACATCGCGCAGGAAATCGAGATAGTTCAGCGCGTCGAGCCATTCGGCGTTGTCGGGCATCACCGCGTCGGTGGCGCCGTCGCCGTAGGTGACGTATTTCGCGAAGACCTGGCGGATGCCGGCGATGTTGGCGGCGATGCGGTCGGGGGTCAGGAGCGGGCGCTCGTCCGAGCGGAACGACGGATCGCCGACCTTGGTTGTGCCGCCGCCCATCAGGGTGATCGGCTTGTGGCCGGTCTTCTGCAGCCAGCGCAGCATCATGATCTGGATCAGGCTGCCCACATGCAGCGAGGTCGCGGTGGCATCGAAGCCGATATAGGCGGGGATCGTGCCGGCGCGCAGGGCGTCGTCGAGGCCCTCGGTGTCGGTGCAGTCCTGCATGAAGCCGCGCGACTGCATCACATGGAGAAAATCGCTCTTGGGGCGGTAGGTCATGCGGGTCGTCCTTTCGCGCGCGGCGCCGCCGTTCTATAGGGTTTCGACCGGGGAAGGAAAGCCGCCGTGACGGGAATGATGCGCGCATTGGGGCTGATGTCGGGCACCTCGATGGACGGGGTCGACGCCGCACTCCTCGAGACCGATGGCGAGACGATCGGCGGCTTCGGGGCTTCGGTCTTCGTGCCCTATTCCGAAGAGGAGCGGCAGGTGTTGCGCGGGGCCCTCGGCGCCTGGCCGGGGGATCCGGGGCTCGAGCCGGTCGAGGCGCTGGTGCGCCGGGTGCACGGGCAGGCGGTGGCTGCGGTGCCGGGGGCGGAGCTGGTCGGGTTTCACGGGCAGACGCTGGCGCATGCGCCGCAGGGGCGCGGCACGCACCAGATCGGGCGGGGCGATCTCCTGGCGCGGGAGGCCGGTCTGCCGGTCGTGTGGGATTTTCGCAGTGCGGATGTGGCCTCGGGCGGCGAGGGTGCGCCGCTGGTGCCGGTGTTTCACTTCGCCTGCGCGCGGTGGATGGGCGCGCGGGGGCCGGTGGCGTTTCTCAATCTGGGCGGGGTGGGCAACGTGACCTGGGTCGATCCGGCGGCGGCGGGGCCGGAGGTGCCGGGCGCGCTCCTCGCTTTCGATACCGGGCCGGGCAATGCGTTGATCGACGATTTCCTGGCCGAACGGCTGGGGGCGGCCTTCGATGACGGGCGGGGCGGTTGCGGCGAAGGGTGTGGTGCATCTGGGACGTTCTGGCGGATCTGGCAGGCGCATCCGCATCTGGAAAGAACGCCGCCGAAGTCTCTGGACCGGCAGGACTTTCATGTGTTTCTGGAGCGGGTATCGGGCCTCTCGACCGAGGACGGGGCGGCGACGCTGACGGCGCTGAGTGCGGCCTGTGTCGCGGCGGCGGCGGCGCATTTCCCCGCGCCGGTGGAGCGCTGGCTGGTCTGTGGCGGCGGGCGGCTGAACCGCACGCTGATGGCGATGATCGGACAGCGCAGCAATGCGGCGGTGGTGGCGGTCGAGGAGGTGGGGCTCGACGGGGACATGCTCGAGGCGCAGGCCTTCGCGCATCTCGCGGTACGGGTGCTGCGGGGGCTGCCGACCTCGCTGCCCGGCACCACCGGCTGCCGGCTGCCGGTCTGCGGCGGACGGGTCAGCGCGCCGGAACCGGCCGCGCGCGAGAGCTTTTGACAGCCGGGCGCGGCGTGATAGCGTCAGTCGCCCGGTGAATTCGGGCCTTTGCAAACCTAGGGGGACCTACGCAACATGAAGAAGATATCGGGTTTGGGGCTTCTGGCCGGACTGGCCCTGGCGGCCTGCACACCGGCTGGTGGCGGTGGCGGCGGCATGGATCCCGTTGCGAGCGGCGGGTCGGCCGGGGAACGGGGGCCGGAATACTGCGAGACCGTGCCGACGGATCCCAACGAGATGACGCAGTGGAACGAGCTTTGCGGTGGCGGGCGCCGCTGAGCGGACAGCGGATCGCGCAGGGCCGGTGAGACCCGGCGCATCATTCCGCCCGCCGCGCTGCGGCGGGCGGATCAGCGGGCGCGGCTGAACAGGATCTGGATCGCGAAGGCGGTGAAGATCGAGGCGAAGAGCCAGTCGATGCCGCGGGCGATACGGGGGCTGGAGCGCATCAGGCGCGAGAATCGTTCGGCGGCAAGGACCATCGGCACGCAGATCAGCGTCGAGATCAGGATGAAGACCGCCCCGAGCATCATCAGCTTGCCGGCGGCGTCGGGATCGCTGGCCGAGACGAATTGCGGCAGGAAGGTCATGAAGAAGAGCACGATCTTGGGATTGAGCAGGTTGATCGCGAGCCCCTGGCCCCAGGTCGCGGCGATGCTGCGCGGGCGCGGGGCACTGCGCGGCAGGGTGAGCGCGGAGCCGTGGCGGATGGCCTGCACGGCGAGCCAAAGCAGGTAGAGCGCGCCGGCGATCTTGAGGGCGAGAAAGGCCTTCGGGGCGGCGACGATGAGCGCGGAGAGGCCCAGCGCCACCAGAGATGTGTGGACGATGATGCCGGTGGTGGCACCGGCGAGGGCCGCGAGGCCGGCGGCGCGGCCCTGGGTGAGGGCGCGGCCGAGGAAGAACGTCATGTCCGGGCCGGGGGTCAGGGCGATGACGATGACGGCGAGCGAGAAGGGCAGGAGGACCGCGAGGTCCGGCAGCATCGCGCTCATCGGGAGGTTTCGGTCATCCGTCTGCGCACATAGGCCTCGACGCTGCCGATCATCTCTTCCATGCCCGGATCGAAGAAGTGGCTCGCGCCCTCGATGGTCTGGTGGGTGATCGTGATGCCCTTCTGCTGCTTGAGCTTGTCGGCGAGGCCGGCGACCTCGGAGGGCGGCACGACGCGGTCGGCACCGCCCGACAGGATCAGGCCCGAGGACGGGCAGGGGGCGAGGAACGAGAAGTCGTACTGGTTCGCGGGCGGGGCGACGGAGATGAAGCCGGCGATCTCCGGGCGGCGCATCAGCAGCTGCATGCCGATCCAGGCGCCGAAGGAGAAGCCCGCGACCCAGCAGAGCTTGGCGTTGGGGTTCTGGGCCTGCAGGTAGTCGAGGGCGGCGGCGGCGTCCGAGAGCTCGCCGATGCCCTGGTCGTATTCGCCCTGGCTGCGGCCGACGCCGCGGAAGTTGAAGCGCAGGCAGGTGAAGCCCATGCGGTGGAAGGCGTAGTGGAGGTTGTAGACCACCTTGTTGTTCATCGTGCCGCCATAGAGCGGGTGCGGATGCAGGATGATGGCGATCGGCGCGTCCTTGGCCTTCTGGGGGTGGTAGCGTCCTTCGAGGCGGCCGTCGGGACCGGGAAAGATGACCTCGGGCATGGGGATCGCGCTCCTCGCGCAGGGCTGACACGTTACTTGACGGAATCGGTCAGCCAATCTAGAAAGATTCTAAGTTGAGCCATGCCGTCCCGAGCCTCGTCGCAAGTAAGCGGTCCGGGTCCGAGCGTCAACATCAAGAGCGGCCGTTCGGGGCCGGCAAGAAAGGCCATGGCGGATGAAACTGAGCACCAAGGGTCGTTATGCCATGATCGCGCTGACCGACCTCGCGCGGCAGCCCTCCGACCAGCTTGTCTCGCTCTCGGAGATCGCCGCGCGGCAGGACATCAGCCTCGCCTATCTCGAGCAGCTCTTCGTGAAGCTGCGGCGCGCCGAGATCGTCGATTCGGTGCGGGGGCCCGGGGGCGGCTACCGGCTGGCCCGTCCGGTGGAGCAGATCCGGATCTCGGAGATCCTCGCGGCGGTCGACGAGACGATGGATGCGCTGGCGCGGGGCGCCGGGGCGTCGGGGGCGGCCAAGGGCACGGCGGAGCAGCAGCTCGCCGACCGGCTCTGGGAACAGCTCTCGGCCAATGTCTACGTGATGCTGCACCAGACGCGGCTCTGCGACGTGGCGCGCGACCAGATGGCGCCCTGTCCCGCGGTGCCGGCGTTCATCTCGGTGGTCGACGAGGTCGAGGCATGAGGGCGCGGGCCTATCTCGACTGGAATGCGACGGCGCCGCTTCACCCCGATGCGCGGGCCGCGATGATCGCGGCGATGGACGTGGCGGGCAATCCGTCCTCGGTGCATGCCGAGGGGCGGGCGGCGAAGGCGGTGATCGAGCGGGCGCGGGCGCAGGTGGCGGAGGCCTTCGGGGTCGGCGCCGGGGACATCGTGTTCACCTCCGGCGCGACCGAGGCGGCGGCGCTGGCGCTGGAGGGGGCCGGGTTCGAGGGCGGCGGGGTCGAGCATGACTGCGTCGCGGCCTGGATCGAGCCGGTGCTGCCGGTGGATGGCGCGGGGCGGGTCAGTGTGCGCGCGCCGGGCCGGACGGCGCTGCAGGCGGCGAATTCGGAGACCGGGATCGTGCAGGCGCTGCCCGAGGGGCTGGGGTTCTGCGACGCGGTGCAGGTGGCCGGCAAGCGGCCCTTCGCCTTCGACTGGTCCGGCGCCGAGCGGGCGGTTCTCTCGGCGCACAAGCTGGGCGGGCCGAAGGGCATCGGCGCGCTGCTGCTGGCACCCGGTGTCGAGGTGACGCCGGGCCTGCGCGGTGGCGGGCAGGAGCAGGGTCGCCGGGCCGGCACGGAGAATGTCGCAGGCATCGCCGGCTTCGGCGCGGCGGCGGCGGCGGCGGCGCGGATGCTGGCGGACGGTGTCTGGGATGCGGTCGCGGAATTGCGGGATTATCTGGAGGCCGCTCTGGAAGATGCGGCACCGGAGACTATTTTTGTCGGGAAAGGCGCCGAGCGGCTGCCGAACACCTCCTGCATCGTGGTGCCGGGCTGGTCGGGCGAGACGCAGGTGATGCAGATGGACCTCGCGGGCTTCGCGATTTCGGCCGGGTCGGCCTGTTCGAGCGGCAAGGTGCGCGCGAGCCGGGTGCTCGGCGCGATGGGATACGGGGCCGATGCGGCCGGCTCGGCGATCCGGGTCTCGCTGGGACCGCAGACGACACGCGACGAGGTGACGGCATTCGCCGCCGCCTGGGAGAAACAGCACCGGCGCTTCCGCCTCAAGGCGGCGTGAGACGCGGGTGAGGGTAGAAGGAGAGGCAGTCATGGCAGTCACCGACGAGTTCATCGCCCGCGAAGGCGTCGACCAGGAAACGGTGGACGCGGTCCGCACGGTCGGCGAGCGGTACAAGTACGGCTTCTCGAGCGATATCGAGACGGAATACGCGCCGAAGGGGCTGAACGAGGACATCGTGCGGCTGATCTCGGACAAGAACGGCGAGCCGGACTGGATGCTCGACTGGCGGCTTGCGGCCTATCGGCGCTGGCTGCAGATCGAGGAGCCGACCTGGGCGATGGTCGATTATCCGGAGATCGACTTCCAGGATCAGTATTACTACGCGCGGCCGACCAGCATGAAGGAACGGCCGAAATCGCTCGACGATGTCGATCCCGATCTGCTGCGCACCTACGAGAAGCTCGGGATTCCGCTCAAGGAGCAGATGATCCTCGCGGGCGTCGAGGGGGCCGAGGACATTCCCGCCGAGGGCCGCAAGGTGGCGGTCGATGCGGTGTTCGACAGCGTCTCGCTGGGGACGACCTTCAAGGACGAGCTCGCCAAGGCCGGGGTGATCTTCTGCTCGATCTCGGAGGCGGTGCGCGAGCATCCCGAGCTGGTGCGGAAGTATCTCGGCACGGTGGTGCCGGCCTCGGACAACTTCTATGCGACGCTGAATTCGGCGGTGTTCTCGGACGGCTCGTTCGTCTACGTGCCGCCGGGCGTGCGCTGCCCGATGGAATTGAGCACGTATTTCCGGATCAATGCCGAGAATACCGGGCAGTTCGAGCGGACGCTGATCATCGCCGACAAGGGCTCTTATGTGAGCTATCTCGAGGGCTGCACGGCGCCGCAGCGCGACGAGAACCAGCTCCATGCGGCGGTGGTCGAGATCGTGATCCTCGAGGATGCCGAGGTGAAGTACTCGACGGTGCAGAACTGGTATCCGGGCGACGAGAACGGCAAGGGCGGCATCTACAACTTCGTCACCAAGCGCGCGGATTGCCGCGAGGCGCGGGCGAAGGTGATGTGGACGCAGGTCGAGACCGGCTCGGCGATCACCTGGAAGTATCCCAGCTGCATCCTGCGCGGCGACGACAGCTCGGGCGAGTTCTACTCGATCGCCATCGCCAACAACATGCAGCAGGCCGATACCGGCACCAAGATGGTGCATCTGGGCAAGAACACCCGAAGCCGGATCGTCTCGAAGGGGATCAGTGCCGGACGCGCCCAGAACACCTATCGCGGGCTGGTCTCGATGCATCCGAAGGCGAAGAACAGCCGCAATTACACCCAGTGCGACAGTTTGCTCATCGGCGACACCTGCGGGGCGCATACGGTGCCCTATATCGAGTGCAAGAACAACTCGAGCCGCATCGAGCACGAGGCGACCACCTCGAAGGTCGATGAGGATCAGCTGTTCTACTGCCGCGCCCGCGGGATGGACGAAGAGGAAGCGGTGGCCCTTGTTGTGAACGGCTTCTGCCGCGAGGTGCTGCAGGCGCTGCCGATGGAATTCGCGATGGAAGCGCAGAAGCTCGTCGCCATATCTCTGGAAGGATCGGTCGGATGATCGGATATCTCGTCTATCTCCTCGGTGTTCTGGTGCTTGCGGGCCTCGCGCTGCGCGGCACGCTGAAGGGCGACAACCAGCCGGAGCCGAAGCGCGTGCGGGTCGAGCGCGACCGCGATCCGAGGTTGCCGCCGAGATGATCCAGACGACGACGCCCTCGATCGAGGGCCACCGGATCACCGCCTATCACGGCGTGGTGGTCGGCGAGGCCATTCTGGGGGCGAACATCGTGCGCGATCTCTTCGCCGGGATCACCGACATCATCGGGGGCCGATCGGGATCCTACGAGGCGAGCCTGCAAGAGGCGCGGGAGACTGCGCTCTCGGAGCTTTCGGAACGGGCGTCTGCGGCGGGCGGCAATGCGGTGGTCGGGATCGATCTCGATTACGAGGTGGTCGGCCAGTCGATGCTGATGGTGTCGGCGTCGGGCACGGCGGTGACGGTGGAGCGGGCCTGACCCCGCGACGATGACGACATTGAGGCGCGCGGCCGGGCCGGGATCGGCAGCTGTGCGAACGGGACAGGAAAGAGGAAGAACATGCTCGATATCAGCAACCTGCAGGTCAAGCTCGAGGAAGAGGACAAGGCGATCCTGAAGGGCGTCGATCTCCACATCAAGCCGGGCGAAGTCCATGCGATCATGGGGCCGAACGGCTCGGGCAAGTCGACGCTGTCCTATGTGCTGTCGGGACGGGACGGCTACGAGGTGACCGGCGGGGCCGCGACGCTCGAGGGTGCCGACCTTCTGGAGATGGAGCCCGAGGACCGCGCCCATGCCGGGCTGTTTCTCGCCTTCCAGTATCCGGTGGAGATCCCCGGGGTCGGCAACATGACCTTCCTGCGCACGGCGGTGAACGCCCAGCGCAAGGCCCATGGCATCGACGAGTTGAACGCCGCCGATTTCCTGCGGATCGTGCGCGAGAAGGCCAAGGCGCTCAACATCGACGCGGAGATGCTCAAGCGGCCGATCAATGTGGGCTTCTCGGGGGGCGAGAAGAAGCGCAACGAGATCCTGCAGATGGCGATGCTCGAGCCGAAGATGTGCATTCTCGACGAGACCGACAGCGGCCTCGACGTCGATGCGATGAAGCTGGTGGCCGAGGGTGTGAACGCCCTGCGCGACGGCAAGCGGTCGTTCCTCGTGATCACCCACTACCAGCGGCTGCTCGATCACATCAAGCCGGACGTGGTGCATATCATGGCCGATGGCCGGATCATCGCCACCGGTGGGCCGGAACTGGCGCTCGAGGTCGAGAACAACGGCTATGCCGGTCTGCTGGAAGGGGCCGCCTGATGAGCCGTGCCGCCCGCATCACCGCTCCGGCCAAGATCGACGCCGCCGAGGCGCTGATCGCGTCGCATCCCGCGCCCGCGGGCGAGGCGAAATGGGCCGGCGAGGCGCGCGCTCGCGCGCTCGCCACGCTTCGGGCCGCCGGAGCGCCGGCGCCGCGCGACGAATACTGGAAGTTCACCAACCCGACCGGGCTGACGGCGCTGCCCGCGCCGCAGGCGGCGTTGTTCGATCCGGCGGAGACGCCGGTATTCGACGCTGTGGACCGGGTGCGGCTGGTCTTCGTCGACGGGGTCTTCGCGCCCGACCTGTCGGACGAGCCCGTCGAGGCGGGGGTGGAGATCGTCCCGCTCGCCGAGGCGCTGGCGACCGACATCCACTGGGCGCGCGAGGTCTTCGGCCAGCTCGAGGCCGACGGGCAGGACCCGGTGTCGCGCCCGCTCGCATCGCTGAACACCGCGCGGGCCACCCAAGGCACGGCGATCCGGGTGACGGGACGCGCGGCGCGGCCGGTGAACTTCGTCTATCTGCACCGCTCGGAGAGCTCCGACGCGCTGATCCGCCACGTGATCCGGCTCGAGGCGGGGGCCGACCTCACGGTGCTCGAGAACGGGCCGGCGGCGGCGCGGTTCAACAAGGTGATGGAGGTCGATATCGCCGACGAGGCGGGCTTCCATCATGTGCGCACCCAGGGCCGCGACCACGAGCGGCAGGCGGCGACGGCGATCTTCGCCCGGCTCGGCGCGCGCGCGACCTTCAAGTCGTTCACGCTGACGGTCAACGGCCGGCTGACGCGCAACGAATGCATCATCGACATGCGCGGCGACGACGCGGTGGCGCATGTGGCCGGGGCCTGCATGGGGGACGGCGACTTCCACCACGACGACACCGTGTTCGTGACCCATGGCGGCATGAATTGCGAGAGCCGGCAGGTCTACAAGAAGGTGCTGCGCGGCACGGCGGTCGGGGTGTTTCAGGGCAAGATCCTCGTGAAGCCCGGCGCGCAGAAGACCGACGGCTACCAGATCAGCCAGGCGCTGTTGCTCGACGATGCGGCGCAGTTCCTCGCCAAGCCCGAACTCGAGATCTATGCCGACGACGTGGCCTGCTCGCACGGCTCGACCTGTGGTGCGGTGGACGAGGAGGCGCTGTTCTACCTCTCCTCGCGCGGCGTGCCGCGGCGGGAGGCGGAGGAGCTTCTGGTGCTGGCCTTCCTCGACGAGGCGATCGCCGAGATCGAGGACGAAAGCCTGGCGGCGGATATTCGCGACCGGCTCGGCGCCTGGCTCGCCCGGCGCCGGGGCTGAGCGCATGTCCGGCTCGCTGGTCGGCGCGATCGGCCGCGGCTGGCGGGATCCGCGCGGCACGATGGCCACGCAGATCCACGAGGGTCTCGACGAGGCGCGCGCGCTCTTTCACCTGATGCTGGCCTGCGGCCTTCTGTGTGTCGCGAGCCTGCCCGGGGCCGTGCGCGCGTCGCGGTCCATCGAGGCGGACGATCCCTTGTCGGGCGCGATCGCGGCCTATCTCTTCGGCTATCTCTTCGTGCTGCCGCTCATCGCCTACGGGGCGGCGGCGCTGATGCGGCTGGTCGCGCAGCGCTTCGGCGGCACGGGCAGCTATCTGGCCATGCGCTCGGCGCTGTTCTGGACGATGCTCGCCGGGGCGCCGATCGCGCTGGGGCTGGCCCTGGTGCGGGTCTTCGCCGAGGCGGCACCGGATGCCGGGCTGTTGCCCATGGTGACGCTGCTGGGGTATGCGGGGCTTGCGGTGTGGATCTGGCTGCTCGCCGGTGCGATCGCCGCAGCGGAAGGCTTCGGGTCCACCATGCGGGTCGCGGTGGCGATCGCGCTGGTCTTCGTCGGGGCCGGATTGCTGGTCTCGGGGCTTGCCGGGGGCGGCCGGGTCACGGGATGAGACCGGACCAACACCAGCCGACCGGACCGGGCGGCGAAGAGGGAGCGCCGGGCAGAGGCATGTGGGGACAATTGCTCATCGAGACGCTGTCGCGTCCGCGGGAGGCGGCGAAGCGGGTTCTGGCCGGCGCGCCGGATGTGCCGGTGCTGATCGAGGCTGCGGTCGCGGTGACCTGCCTCGGCCTGGTCATGGGCTTCGTGGTCGGACAGCTCTCGCCCGGGGTGATGGATCCGGTAACGCAATCGGTGCTGCGCAACCCGCTGGCCGGGGCGGTGTTCCAGTTCGCCGCACTGCTCGGCATCGTCGGCGTCACGGCCGTTGCCGGGCGGATGTTCGGCGGCGTGGGGGATTTTCGCGGCGCCCTCGCGCTGGTGGTCTGGCTCAATGCCGCGATGCTGGTGCTGCAGGCGGTGCAGATCGGGCTGATGGTGGTGCTGCCGGCCCTCGCTCCGATCGTCGCACTTGCCGCACTTCTCTGGGCGATCTGGGCCTTTGCGGGCTTCGTTGCCGAGTTACATGGGTTTCAGAATCAGGCGGTGGTGCTCGGCGGCGTGCTGGTGGGCATGGTCGGTCTCTTCGTGACGCTGTCGATCCTGATGGCGATGCTGGGCCTGACACCGCCGCAGGGAGCTGGGTGATGTACGATGTCGACGCGGTGCGCCGCGACTTTCCGATCCTCGGCCGCGAGGTGCACGGGCGCCCGCTGGTCTATCTCGACAACGGGGCCTCGGCGCAGAAGCCGCAGGCGGTGATCGACGCGATCACGCAGGCCTATTCGATGGAATATGCCAATGTGCACCGCGGCTTGCACTTCCTTTCGAACCTCGCGACCGAGAAGTTCGAGGGCGTGCGGGAGACGATCCGGGCGTTTCTCGGGGCCGCGCATGAAGAGGAGATCGTCTTCACCACCGGCTCGACCATGGGGATCAATCTCGTCGCGGAGAGCTGGGCGGCGGACCGCCTCGGAGCGGGCGACGCGATCCTGCTCTCGACGATGGAGCATCATGCCAACATCGTGCCCTGGCACTTCCTGCGCGAGCGGCAGGGCGTGCGGCTCGACTGGGTCGATCCGGCCGATGACGGCACGCTCGTCGGCCGAGCGGGTGATCGACGCGATCACGCCCGAGACGAAGCTCATCGCGCTCACCCACATGTCGAACGTGCTCGGTACGGTGGTCGACATCAAGGCGATCTGTGCGGCGGCCCGCGCGCGCGGCATCGCGGTGCTGGTCGATGGCAGCCAGGCGGCGGTGCACCTGAAGGTGAACGTCGCCGATCTGGGCTGCGACTTCTACGTGATCACCGGGCACAAGCTCTACGGGCCGACCGCCTCCGGAGCGCTCTATGTGCGGCGCGACCGCTATCCGGAGATGCGGCCCTATATGGGCGGCGGCGACATGATCCGGGACGTGGGCAAGGAGGCGGTGACCTACGCCGATCCGCCGCTGAAGTTCGAGGCCGGCACGCCGGGCATCGTGCAGATGATCGGGCTGGGGGCGGCGCTCGACTACATGACCGGGCTCGGGATCGAGAACATCGCGGCGCATGAGCGCGCCCTGCGCGATTACACCAACGAGCGGCTGGCGGGGCTGAACTGGCTCAACGTGCAGGGCCATGCGCCCAACAAGGGGGCGATCTTCTCCTTCACCCTCGACGGCGCGGCCCATGCCCATGACATCTCGACGGTGGTGGACCGCAAGGGCATCGCGGTACGCGCCGGGCATCATTGCGCGCAGCCGCTGATGACGCATCTGGGGGTCTCGGCCACCTGTCGCGCCTCGTTCGGGCTCTACAACACCACGGCGGAAGTGGATGCGCTCGTCGACGCGCTCGAGACCTGCCACGAGCTGTTTTCCTGAGCCCGGTCGTGCGGCGTGAGGACGATGCCTCGTCGGGGGAGGGGACGGACCTGCCCGCGCTCGATCCGCAGCATTTTCGGGCCATCGATCGGGGCGCTCTTCTGGGCGGTGAACCGAGCGCGCATGCGCCGCGGATATTGCTGCTCTACGGCTCGCTCCGGCCGGTGTCCTACAGCCGGCTGATGAGCGAGGAAGCGGCGCGGGTGCTGCGGCACTTCGGGGCCGAGACGCGGAGCTTCGACCCTTCGGGGATGCCGCTCCCGGACGATGCGGAGGCAAGCCATCCGAAGGTGCAGGAACTGCGCGATCTGGTGACGTGGTGCGAGGGCATGGTCTGGTGCTCGCCCGAGCGGCACGGGGCGATGACCGGCATCATGAAGGCGCAGATCGACTGGATCCCGCTGTCGCTCGGGGCCGTGCGGCCGACCCAGGGCAAGACGCTGGCGGTGATGCAGGTGAATGGTGGATCGCAGAGCTTCAATGCGGTGAACCAGTTGCGCATCCTGGGGCGCTGGATGCGGCTCCTGACGATTCCCAACCAATCCTCGGTGCCGAAAGCCTTTCTCGAATTCGAGAACGGCCGGATGAAGCCGTCGGCCTATTACGACCGGATGGTGGATGTGATGGAGGAGCTGGTGAAGTTCACACTGCTCACCCGGGACCGGACGGACGTGCTGCTCGACCGCTACAGCGAGCGCAAGGAGAGTGCGGCGGAGCTGTCGAAGCGGGTGAACCAGAAGGCGATCTGAGGGTCCCCGAGGTCAGCGGAAGATCATCACCGGGACGCGGCACATGCGGGCCATGGCGGCCGAGGTCGAGCCGAGAAAGAGCTTGCGCAGGCGGCGGCTGGCATAGGCGCCCATCACCAGGAGATCCGCGCCACCGTTCTCGACCGCGCGCGCGATGGTCGTGTCGGGCTCTCCGGTGGCGAATTCGATGGTCACATCCGACGAGACCGGCCGCAGGAGGGCGGCCGCACCCTCCATCTGGGCGCGGATCGGCGCGGTGTCGGCGCCGACATGGAGAAGCCGACAGCCGAGGCCGGCGAGCAGCGATCCGGCGGCGATGCGCTCGATCGAGCCCATCACGGCAGGGCTGCCGTCGAAGGCGACGAGGTAGCGGGTGACGGGCTGGAAGGCGCGGTTGGCGATCAGGACGGGCTTGTGGGCGGCGCGCAGGATGCGCTCGAGATTGGAGCCGAGATGCTCGAAGGTGGCGGAGGATTCCTCGCCGCGCTTGCCGATCACGATGAGTTTCGCCTCCGGCTCGAAGCGGGCGATGGCATCGAGGATGGTCTCGTTGCGGAGTTTCTCCTCGACCGGGTCGATGCCGGCGGCGCGCAGGCGGGTGGCGGCTTCCTCGAGCACCAGCCGGCCGCGGGCATGGGCGAGGCGGGCGCGGTCGGCGTCGGATTTCGCCAGTTCCTCGAGCAGGGCCGAGCGGGCGCCGAGCTGGAGATTGCCCGAGAGATCGGCCGGGACGCTGGAGCGCGGGCGGTCGAGGGTGTGGAGGATCTGGACGCCGGTCTCCATCCGCGACGCGGCCCAGGCGGCGTGGTCGCAGACCGAGGCGGAATAGGTCGAGCCGTCGACGAGGGCGATGACGGTCATGGTTCTGGCTCCTTCAGTGGCCGAGCAGGTCGTCCATCGCGCCCGGGCGGTCATGGACCCCGAGCTTGTCGACGATGGTTTCCGAGGCTTCGTTCATGCCGCGCAGCTCGACTTCGGTGCCCTCGCGGCGGAACTTGAGCACGACCATGTCGACGGCGGCGACCGACGAGATGTCCCAGATATGCGCGCCGGAGACGTCGATCACCACCCGGTCGAGGGCCTCGCGGAAGTCGAAGGCGGCGGTGAAATCCTCGGCGGAGGCGAAGAAGAGCTGGCCCTCGACGATGTAGGTGCGCTCGCGGCCGTCCGGGGTGGCGGTGCTGGTGACGCGGAAGATCTGGGCGATCTTGCCGGCGAAGAAGATGCCCGACAGGAGCACGCCGGCGAGCACGCCGATGGCGAGGTTGTGGGTGTAGACGACGAGCACCACCACGCTGAGCATGACGATGGAGGAGGAGCGCGGATGTTCGCGCAGGTTGCGGATCGACGACCAGGAGAAGGTGCCGATCGAGACCATGATCATGATGGCGACGAGGGCGGCCATCGGGATCTGGCTGACCCAGTCGTTGAGAACGAGGATCATGAACAGCAGGCCCGACGCCGGCGGTGAGGGTCGAGAGCCGGCCGCGGCCGCCGGATTTCACGTTGATGATCGACTGGCCGATCATCGCGCAGCCCGCCATGCCGCCGAGAAAGCCGGTGGCGGTGTTGGCGATGCCCTGGCCGACGCATTCGCGGTTCTTGTCCGAGGGCGTGTCGGTGAGCTCGTCGACGATCTGCGCGGTCATCAGGCTCTCGAGCAGGCCCACGGCGGCGACGCCGATGGAATAGGGCAGGATGATCTGCAGGGTTTCGAGCGTGAGCGGGATGTCGGGGATCAGGAACATCGGCAGGGTGTCGGGCAGGGCGCCGAGATCGGCGACGGTGCGCAGGTCGAGATCGAGCGCCATGGTGAGGATCGTGAGCACGACGATGCAGATCAGCGGCGAGGGGATCGAGCGGATGACGAGGGGCACGAGGTAGATGATCGCGAGGCCGAGGCCGACCATGGCGTAGGTGAGCGGTGGCACGCCGGTCAGCTCGGGCAGCTGGGCGAGAAAGATCAGGATCGCCAGCGCGTTGACGAAGCCGGTCATCACGGAACGTGAAACGAAACGCATGAGTTTCGCGAGGCCGGCGAAACCGGCGGCGATCTGCAGGAGGCCGGCGAGCACCGTGGCGGCGAGCAGGTATTCGAGGCCGTGGTCGCGGACCAGCGTGACCATCAGCACGGCGGTGGCGGCGGTGGCGGCCGAGATCATGCCGGGGCGGCCGCCGGTGAAGGCGATGAGGACCGCGATGGAGAAGGAGGCGTAGAGCGCGACCTTGGGATCGACGCCGGCGATGATCGCGAAGGCGATGGCCTCGGGGATCAGCGCGAGGGCGACGACGATGCCGGCGAGCATGTCGCCGCGAACGTTGCCGAACCACTCCTCGCGGAGCGTCGAAAGCAGTGCCATGGATGATCAGCCTCTTGCCGCTTCGGGTTCTGTCGGCGGATGCGCGATGGAACCGGAACGGCACGGGCGCAAGGCGGCGTTGTGACGTCCGGACGGGCCGAAGTCAACCCTTCTGCTGCAATGCAGCATGATCAGGGGTTGGTCAGCGTCCGGTCGGCGATGGTGCTCAGCGCGCCTTCGGGGTCTGCGCGACAGGCATCCGCGACGTTTTCCGAGAAGCCGAGCGCGGCCGTTTCGTCCGTCGGGCTGATGACGCTGCCGATCGAGAGGCTGCGCAGGGCATCGAGGCGGCCTGCCGTGGGAAGGGCCAGGAATTCGGCGCAGGTGATCTCGACCGTGCCGGGTTGCGGCGCCAGCTTGAGCTGGGCCATCGCTTGGGGGGCAAGGAGGAGCGCAGCGGGCAGGGCGAGTGCGAGGGATTTCATGGAGGGTCCTTCCTCGGGGTGCGGGCCTCAATCCGGGCGGACGAGGCGGTGGACGATCCGGCGCACGATGGGCGCGACCACGAGCACGGCCGGGAACGCCACGAGCCATGAGGAGAGCCACGAGGCCATCCATGTGCCGAAGAAGTTCGAAGCGAGGCCGAGCACGCGGAGCGTCGCGATGCCGGAGACGAGCAGCGACATCAGGCCCGAGAGCAGAAGGCCGAAGAGGATGGGTTCGAACCGGCGGGGGATCACGGGGATGCGCTCACGGCGCTGCGGATGGCTTTCATGTTCCGGCCATAGGCGTCGGGCGTGCCGCCGCGGAACACCGCCGATCCCGCGACCATCGCATCCGCGCCGGCCTGCCAGCAGAGCGGCGCGGTTTCGGGGGTGACGCCGCCATCGACCTGAAGCCAGATCTCGCGATCGCCGATCATCTCGCGAAGTGTGCGGATCTTGGGGAGCTGGGAGTGGAGGAAGGACTGGCCGCCGAAGCCCGGATTGACGGTCATCACCAGGATGAGGTCGCAGCGGTCGAGCACGTATTCGACGGCCGAGGGTGGCGTGGAGGGGGTGAGCGAGACGCCGGCCTTGCAGCCGAGATCACGGATGCGGGCGAGGCTGCGGTCGAGATGGGGGCCGGCTTCGGCATGGATGGTGATGATGTCGGAGCCGGCTTCGGCGAAGGCCTCGAGATAGGGATCGGCGGGCCGGATCATCAGGTGGACGTCCATCACCGTCTTCACATGCGGGCGGATGGCGGCGACCACGTTGGGGCCGATGGTGATGTTGGGCACGAAATGCCCGTCCATCACGTCCACATGGACCCAGTCGCAGCCCTGGTCCTCGATGGCGCGCACCTCCTCGCCGAGACGGGCGAAATCCGCCGAGAGGATCGAGGGCGCGATCTTGAAGTCGCGGGAGAAGGCGGGCGCCGTCACCGGAGCCGCCGGATCAGGCTCGACGTGTCCCAGCGCGCGCCGCCCATGCCCTGGACGTCCTTGTAGAACTGGTCGACGAGGGCGGTGACCGGCAGGGCGGCGCCGTTGGCATCGGCCTCCCCGAGGCAGATGCCGAGATCCTTGCGCATCCAGTCGACGGCGAAGCCGAAGTCGAACTTGTCGTCGAGCATGGTGGTTCCGCGGTTCTCCATCTGCCAGGACCCGGCGGCGCCCTTGGAGATCACGTCGAGCACGGCCTTGCCGTCGAGCCCGGCCTTCTGCGCGAAGGCCATGCCCTCGGAGAGCCCCTGCAAGAGGCCGGCGATGCAGATCTGGTTGACCATCTTGGTGAGCTGGCCCGAGCCGACCGGACCCATCAGGCGGCAGGCCTTGGCATAGGCGTCGATCACCGGGGCCGCGATGGCGTAGGGGGCCTCCTCGCCGCCGCACATCACGGTGAGCGCGCCGTTCTCGGCGCCGGCCTGGCCGCCGGAGACCGGGGCGTCGATGAAATGGGCCTCGTTGTCCCAGGCGGCCTTGTGCAACTCACGGGCGACCTGCGCCGAGGCGGTGGTGTGGTCGACGAAGACCGCACCCTTGCCCAGGGTCGCGAAGGCGCCGTCCGGTCCGATGGTCACGCCGCGCAGGTCGTCGTCGTTGCCGACGCAGGCGAAGACGATCTCGGCGCCCTTGGCGGCGGCGGCCGGCGTCGTGGCGTGGCGGTGTCCGTGCTGGGCCACCCAGGCTTCGGCCTTGGCGGTCGTGCGGTTGTAAACGGTCACGTCATGGCCTTTGGCGACCAGATGACCGGCCATCGGGTACCCCATAACCCCAAGTCCGATGAATGCAACACGTGCCATAAGCTTCCCCCATTTCCGGATTGGTCTCGTTGTCTTGGTGCATGTTGCCTGCTATCGCAGCAGGGTCAAGCCGACTGCAAGAAGAGGCCGCCCTGCATGGCTTTCCTGTTCCGCTGGGTGATGCGCGTCGTCGTGTTCGCGGTCCTGTTCGCGATCGCCGCTGCCGCCACGGCCTATTATCTCGCCGGACGATCGCTCCCCGATTATGACGCGACCTGGCAGGTGGCGGGTGTGGAGGTGCCGTTCGAGATCGTGCGGGACCGGAACGCGGTGCCGCATATCCTGGCCCGGACCGACCATGACGCGTTCTTCGGGCTGGGATTTGCCCATGCGCAGGACCGGCTCTGGCAGATGACCCTGGCGCGGCGCACGGCACAGGGCCGGCTGAGCGAGATCTTCGGAGCCGAGACCGTGCCGATCGACGAATTGATGCGGACGCTCGACATCTACGGCGTGGCGCGGGAGGCGTCGCGGCTGCAGGATGCCGACACGATCGCGATTCTCGAGGCCTATTCCGACGGGGTGAATGCCTGGTTGCGGCAGGTGCAGGAGCAGGCGCTGGGGCGGGGCGCCCCGGAGTTCTTCCTGTTCGAGGCGGCGATCGCGCCCTGGATTCCGGCGGATTCGCTGGCGGTCCAGAAACTCATGGCGCTGCAGTTGAGCGACAAGGCCGCGCGGGAGGCACTGCGGGCGCGGCTCGCGCTGGTTCTGTCGCCGGAGCGGCTTCTGGATATCCTGCCCGAAGCGCCGAATGCGCCTGTGCTCGGGCTGCCGGATTTCGCGCAGATGTTTCCTGACGCGCCGCGCGGTCCGGTGCAGGACGCCGCACTTCGCCATCCGCTCGATCCGCTGGCCGATCCCGGGTTCGGTGGCGCGTCGAATGCCTTTGCGGCCGCACCGGGGCGGGCCGCGGCGGGGGCCTCGCTCCTCGCCAACGATCCGCATCTTGCGCTGACCGCGCCGTCGGTCTGGTATCTGGCACGGATGGACCTCGCAGCCGGACCGGTGATCGGCGGGACGATTCCGGGCATCCCGGTGATCCTGAGCGGGCGCAACGACGTGCTGGCCTGGGGGCTGACCTCGAGCCATCTCGACGATCAGGACATCTATATCGAAAAGCTCGATCCGGAGGATCCGGACCTCTACCTGACGCCGGAGGGCTACACGCCCTTCGTGGAGCGTACGGCGACGATCCGGGTGAAGGACGCGCCCGCGGAGACGCGCATCCTCAAGCGGACCCGCCACGGTCCGGTGATCCCGCCGCCGCATTTCGGCGTGGCGGAGATCACGCCGCCGGGGCACGTGGCCAGCCTCGCCTGGACCGGCTTCTCGGTGGAGGATCGCTCGATCGCCGCCGGGATCGCGCTGATGCGCGCGCGGTCGGTCGCGGAGGGCCGCGAGGCGGTTCGGGGGCTGGTGACACCCTCGCAGATGGTGACGCTGGCCGACGCCAATGGCGTGGCGCTGCAGATGGCCGGGGCCGCACCGGCGCGGCTTCCCGGGCATACCAGCCAGGGGCGGATTCCGGCGCCGGGCTGGCTCGCGGTGAACGACTGGCAGGGCATGCGGCCGATGGCGCTGAACCCCTGGGTGGTGGATCCGCCGGGCGGCATCGTGGTCAACACCAACAACCGGATCACCGATGCGGTCTTTCCCGACCATCTGAGCCATGACTGGGGCGATGCGTTCCGGATCGTGCGGGCCGGGCGGCTCCTGGGCGGGCGCGAATTCCACTCGCTCGACAGTTTCGTGGAAATCCAGACCGATGCGGTGTCGGAGGCGGCGCGCACGCTCTTGCCGCTGATCGCGCGGGACTTGTGGTATTCCGGCGATACCGCCGAGCCCGGGAGCCCGGCGGCACGACGACAGCAGGCGCTCGAGCGGCTGGCGAACTGGAACGGCGAGATGTCGGAGCATACGCCCGAGCCGCTGATCTACGCGGCCTGGGTGCGGGCGCTGCAGCGCCGGCTGGCCATCGACGAGCTGGGCCCGCTGATCGACACGCTGCCGTCGCCCGATCCGGTGTTTCTCGAACGGGTGTTCCGTGATGTCGACGGCGCGGCGGCCTGGTGCGACGTGACGCAGACGTCGGTGGAGGAGGAGTGCGCCGAGATCGCACGGCGCGCGCTCGACGACGCGTTGATCGAGCTCGCGGCGAGCTTCGGGCCGCGGCTCGAGAGCTGGCGCTGGGGTGATGCGCATCAGGCGGTGCACCGGCATCAGACGCTGGGCCGGATCCCGGTGCTCGAATGGCTGGTCAACATCCGGCAGAGCGTGCCCGGGGGCGATCAGACGCTGATGCGGGCGCAGACGACGGGGGACGGCGCGGAGCCCTATGCCGCGACCCACGCGGCCGGGCTGCGGCTCGTGCATGACTTCTCCGACCCCGATTCGAGCCTGATGATCATGGCGACCGGGCAGAGCGGGCACCTGCTGTCACGGCATTACGACGATCTCTCCGCCCTCTGGCGGCGGTCGGAATACGTGCCGATGTCGCTGGATGCAGACCTTGCCCGGGCCGGGGCGGCCGGGATCACGCGGCTGCTGCCGCCCGGCCCCGGCCCCGCTCTCAGCGAATGATGCGGCTGTACTTCGCGCCGGAGAGGCTGGCGTCGGCGATGAGGCCGGTCTGGCCGAAGATCACTTCCTGGATCGGGCGGTTGATGCGGGTACTGGAGATGCCGGCGGAGGCGCCGCGCTGGGGCAGGGCCACGGCCGCACCGGCGCCGAGCTCCCAGCCATCGGCGAGGCGGAAGTCCATAAGCGCCTGTTCCGTCACGAAGAACAGCGCCTGATTGAACTCGACCGCGCCGAAGGTGAAGCCGAAACCGGCGGAGCTCATCGAGTAGTAATCCACCTTGGCCGGGCCGATGAGCAGGGCGCCCTCGCCGTAGGCGCCGCTGACCCAGAAGCCGGCGCGACGGATGCGCGGGATGACCAGGATGCCCTCGGAGCGGGCGCCGAGCTCGGCGGCGCCGGGGACGGTCTGGTAGAGTTCGGCCAGGGCGAGATCGACATTGGCGTCGATGCGCTGGCGGGGTGTCAGGTTGCTCGGGGCGGGGGCGCATGCGGTGAGGGTTGCGGCCGAGGCCGCAAGAAAACCGCGGCGGGTCCAGTCGGTCATGGACGATATCCTTCGTGCTCGGGTCGATGCCTGGGGCCGGTCGTTGTGCCGGCTTCAAGCTTTGCTACCACATCTGGCGGCAGCAGGCCAAGCCCGCATGGGCGCCCGAAAACGGCTGTCTGCAACAGGCCGGCGGCGACGGGCGCCTTCCGGGGCGCCAGGGCGATCGGGGAGCGGAGGGCGTGATCGTTGCGATCTCGCCGCTGGCTGCGGAAAAACGGCTGTATGCATGCTGTATGCATCCTGTACGCATCCCGTACGTACATCCGGCGCGGCGGCGCGACCGGGGTCAGGAGGCGGCGAGCAGGGCTGCGGCGCGAGGGGCGTGGTAGGTGAGGATGCCGTCGCAGCCGGCGCGGCGGAAGGCGAGGAGGCTTTCCATCATCACGCGCTCGCCGTCGATCCAGCCGTTGGCGGCGGCGGCCTCGATCATCGCGTATTCGCCCGACACCTGGTAGGCGAAGGTCGGCACGCCGAACTCGGCCTTCACGCGGGCGCAGATGTCGAGATAGGCCATGCCGGGCTTGACCATGATCATGTCGGCGCCCTCGGCGAGATCGATGGCGACCTCGCGCAGCGCCTCGAGCGCATTGGCCGGGTCCATCTGGTAGGTCTTCTTGTCGCCCTTGAGCGCGCCCGTGGCGCCGACCGCGTCGCGGAAGGGCCCGTAGAAGCTCGAGGCGTATTTCGCGGCATAGCTCAGGATCAGCACATCGGCGAGGTCGTTGGCCTCGAGCGACTGGCGCAGGATGCCGATGCGGCCGTCCATCATGTCCGACGGCCCGAGAATGTCGGCGCCGGCCTCGGCCTGGACGAGGGCCATCTTCTCGAGCGCCAGCAGGGTCTCGTCGTTCTGCACCACGCCGTCGCGCACGATGCCGTCATGGCCGTCGGAATTGTAGGGATCGAGGGCGACGTCGAGCATCACGCCCATGCCGGGCACGGCCGCCTTGATGGCGCGGGTGGCGCGGCAGACGAGGTTCTCGGGGTTCCAGGCCTCCTCGGCGCCGGGGGTCTTCACCGAGGCGTCGGTGTAGGGAAAGAGCGCGATGCAGCGGATGCCGAGATCGGCGGCCTCTGCGACGGCCTCGACGACGCGGTCGATCGAGCGGCGCGAGACGCCGGGCAGCGAGGCGACGGGCTCGTCGATGTCGCTGCCGTCGCGCACGAAGAGCGGCCAGATCAGGTCCTGCGGGCCGAGGCGGGTCTCGGCCACCATGTCGCGGATCCACGGCGTGCGGCGGAGGCGGCGGGGGCGTCCCAGCGGGAACGGAGCGGCGAGCGGTGTCATGCGGGTCATTTCCGTCGTCGGGAACGTCGCCACCCGTTTGGCATGGGGCGGGCAGCGTCTCAAGCCGAAAGGGAAAACCTGTTATCGACGGAAGAAGCAGGGTTGTAATGTGTGCTCTGGCTTGCTTGCCTCGGGGTGAGCCTGACTGTGACACCACGCAGTGTTTCCCTTGCACACAGACGTTGGAAAGGTTGCGACATGCCCGCGTTGCTCATTGTCGACGAGACGATCACAGATCCCGAGGTTTTTGAAGAATACAAACGCAGAGTGGTTCCGACGATCAGCAAGTTCGGCGGGCGTTTCCTTGCGCGGGGAGGAGTACTCGACATGCTGGAGGCCAATGGCTCATGGATGCCTGGCCGTGTGGTCATTGTCGAATTTCCAGATATGTCAGCGCTGAAGAGTTGGTACGAGAGCCCAGACTATGCTCCGGTTCGCGAGATCCGCGACCGATCGGCATCCAGCACACTGGTCGCATGGAGACGGGCCCGGTTGACCCCGGCACCTGAACGGCAAGTCTTGTCCGCATTGCCGCCGCCTGACCGCCGCCGCCTGAAAGTCTTTCGCGCAGTCCGCTGTTTCCCGCGACAATCGGGGAGGCAAACTCGGCAGTTTACCGAAGTGCCGGGCGACGGGTTGACGGGAGCGGGCAGGCGTGGCCTCTGGGCGCGCCGGCATTCGGGACAGGGGAGGCTTGGCGTGTTCACGATCTTTGGAACCGCGAGCTTCCAGAACATCTGGTACTGGGCGTTTTCGGTGCTGGCCTGGACGGTCGCGACGCAGCGCACGCTCGGGGTACCCTACGACATGCTCCTGCGCGCGCGCCGGGACCCCGACGAGGTGTCGCGGGTCGAGTGGCTGGCGCGCCATGCGGCCGGGCGGGTCACGGCGGTGAGCCGGCAGGCCGGCACCGCGGTCGCCGCGGCGGTCGGCTTCGTGCTGGCGGGGCTGTTCGTCTTCGGGTTCCTGTCGAATTACGAACTCGCGCGGGCGGTCTTCGTGCTGGCGTTTCCGCTGGCGATGATCGGCTATTCGACGCTGCGGCTGGCGCTTTCGGTCGAGAAGCACGACCTGCGCGGCGATGTGCTGGTGACGGTGCTGGCGCGGCGGCGGTTCTGGCACCAGGTGGTGGCGGTGCTGGCGATCCTGAACGCGCTGGTGATGGCGCTGGCGCTGCATCCGCGGCTCTTCGGCGCCTGAGGCCGGCGGCGTCGCCGGGGCGGCTTGCGGGCCCCGGTGCCTTGCGCTAGGTCGCGGGCCATGACGAAACACCAGTCCCTTGTCCCCGGACGCCTGATCGTCGGCGGCTGTCCGGAGGGATTCGACGCGAAGTATCTCGCGGGCGTCGTGGCGCGCGCGGATGGGCCGGTGATCCATGTGGCGCGCGACGATGCAAGGCTCGCGGCGATGCGGGCGGGCCTTCGGTTCTTCGCGCCGGACCTGCCGGTCTTGCATCTGCCGGCCTGGGATTGCCTGCCCTACGACCGGATCTCGCCCAACACCGAGATCAGTGCGGCGCGCATGGCGACGCTGGCGACGCTGGCGGACGGGTTCGACCGGCCCTCGGTGCTGCTGACGACGGTGAATGCGGCGACGCAGCGGGTGCCGGCGCGGGCGATGCTGGCGGGGGCGAGTTTCACCGCGCAGGTGGGCAATCGGGTCGATCTGGGGGGCTTGCGCGGCTGGCTGGCGCGCATGGGCTATTCCAACGTGCCGACGGTGACGGAGCCCGGGGAATACGCGGTGCGCGGCGGGTTGCTCGACCTGTTTCCGCCGGGGGCCTCACAGCCGGTGCGGCTGGATTTCTTCGGGGATGTTCTGGAAGGCGCGCGGCGCTTCGATCCGGAGAGCCAGCGGACCTCGGAGAGTGTCAGGCGGATCGAACTCGCCCCGGTGTCGGAGGTGGTGCTCGACGAGGACGCGATCGCGCGGTTCCGCACGCGGTATCGCGAGATGTTCGGGGCCGCCGGCTCGGATGATCCGCTCTACGAGGCGGTGAGTGCGGGGCGCAAGCATCAGGGCTTCGAGCATTGGCTGCCGTTCTATCACGCGCGGCTGGAGACGATCTTCGAGGTGTTGCCGGGGGCGCCGGTGCTGCTCGATGATCAGCTGGCGGCGGCGCGGGATGCGCGCTGGGCCTCGCTGGTGGACCAGTACGAGGCGCGGCGGGATGCGCTGGGCAATCGCGGCAAGCTCGGCACGGTCTACAAGCCGGTGCCGCCGCACGAGCTCTATCTCGACGAAGCGGCCTGGGTTGCGGCGCTGGGGGCGCGGCCGGTGCATGAGCTCTCGCCGCTGCCGCGGCATTCGGGGCCCGGCGTGATCGATGCGGGCGGGCGGATCGGCCGGGATTTCGCGCCGGAGCGCCAGCAGGAGAGCGTGTCGCTGTTCGGGGCGCTGGCCGATCACGTGCGCGAGAAGCGCAAGACCGGCAATGTGGTGGTGGCGAGCTACTCGAAGGGCGCGCGGGAGCGGCTCGAGGGGCTGCTTGTCGGATGCGGGGCTCGAGGGCGCGCGGGAGATCGGCGGCGGCGCGGATATTCCCGAGGGCAAGGGGGCGCTGAGCCTCGCGGTCTGGGCGCTCGAGCACGGCTTCGAGGCGCCGGGGCTGACGGTGATCTCCGAGCAGGACGTGCTGGGCGACCGGTTGATCCGGGCGCCGAAGCGCCGCAAGCGCGCGGAGAACTTCCTGACCGAGGCGGCGGGGCTGAGCCCTGGCGATCTGGTGGTGCATGTGGATCACGGGATCGGGCGCTATACCGGGCTCGAGACCGTCACCGCGATGGGCTCGCCGCATGAATGCGTCGCGCTCGAATATGCCGGGGGCGACCGGCTGTTCCTGCCGGTGGAGAACATCGAGCTTCTGAGCCGCTTCGGGCATGAAGAGGGGCTTCTCGACCGGCTGGGCGGCGGGGCGTGGCAGGCCAAGAAGGCGCGGCTGAAGGCGCGGATCCGCGAGATCGCCGACCGGCTGATCCGGATCGCCGCCGAGCGCATGCTGCGCAAGGGGCCGGTGCTCGCACCCCCGGACCATCATGCCTGGGAGGAGTTCTGCGCGCGGTTCCCCTATACCGAGACCGACGATCAGCTCGCCGCCATCGAGGATGTGCTGGGGGACATGGATTCGGGGCGGCCGATGGACCGGCTCGTCTGCGGCGATGTGGGCTTCGGCAAGACCGAGGTGGCGCTGCGCGCGGCCTGGGTGGCGGCGATGTCGGGCATGCAGGTGGCGGTGGTGGCGCCGACGACGCTGCTGGCGCGGCAGCATTACAAGAGCTTCGCCGAGCGGTTCCGGGGCCTGCCGGTACGGGTGCGGCAGCTCTCGCGCTTCGTGCCGGCCAAGGAGGCCGCCGAGACGCGGGCGGGGCTGGCGGATGGGACGGTGGAGATCGTGATCGGCACCCATGCGCTGCTGGCGAAAACGGTGAAGTTCCGCGAGCTGGGCCTTCTGGTGATCGACGAGGAGCAGCATTTCGGGGTGACGCACAAGGAGCGGCTCAAGCAGCTGCGCTCGGACGTGCATGTGCTCACGCTGACCGCGACGCCGATCCCGCGCACGCTGCAGATGGCGCTGTCGGGGGTGCGGGAGCTTTCGATCATCGCGACACCGCCGGTCGACCGGCTGGCGATCCGGACTTACGTGAGCGAGTTCGACGGGGTGACGGTGCGCGAGGCGCTGCTTGCGCGAGCATTATCGGGGCGGGCAGTCGTTCTACGTGGTGCCGCGGGTGTCGGACATCGCCGAGGTGGAGGCGTGGCTGCGCGAGCAGGTGCCCGAGGTGAAGGTGGTGGTGGCGCACGGGCAGATGGCGGCGGGCGAGCTCGACGACCGGATGAATGCGTTCTACGACGGGCAGTACGATGTGCTGCTGGCGACCACGATCATCGAGAGCGGGCTGGATATTCCGGCGGCCAACACGCTGATCGTCGAGCGGGCGGACATGTTCGGGCTGGCGCAGCTCTACCAGATCCGCGGGCGGGTGGGGCGCTCGAAGCTGCGGGCCTATGCCTTCTTCATGACGGAGCCGAGGAAGAAGCTGACGCCGCAGGCGGAGAAGCGGCTGCGGGTGCTGGGGAGCCTCGACAGTCTGGGGGCGGGGTTCAATCTGGCGAGCCAGGATCTCGATATTCGCGGGGCGGGGAACATCCTCGGCGAGGAGCAGTCGGGGCAGGTGCGCGAGGTGGGCTTCGAGCTTTACCAGGAGATGCTGCAGGAGACGATCGCCAAGATCCAGTCGGGCGAGGTCGAGATCGAGAGCGACGGGGAATGGTCGCCGCAGATCAATCTCGGGGTGCCGGTGCTGATCCCCGAGGTCTACGTGCCCGATCTCGATGTGCGGCTGGGGCTTTACCGGCGGCTGTCGCAGCTCGAGAAGAAGGTCGAGATGGAGGGGTTCGCGGCCGAGTTGATCGACCGGTTCGGCAAGCTGCCGGCGGAGGTGGAGACGCTGATGCTGGTGGTGCGGATCAAGGCGCTCGTGCAAGCGGGCCGGGATCGCGCGGCTCGATGGCGGGCCGAAGGGGGCGACGGTGCAGTTCCACAACGACAAGTTCGCCGATCCGGCGGGGCTTGTGGCGTTCATCCACGACCAGAACGGCCGGGCGAAGGTGCGCGACAACAAGATCGTCGTGCGGCGGGACTGGACGACGGAGAAGGCGCGGCTGCAGGGGGCCTTCGCCATCGCGCGGGACCTCGCGGTGCTGGCGAAGCCGAAGAAGAAGGCGGCTGCGGCGGCGGGGTGAGGCGGGCTGTTGGCGGCGACGGCTGCGGGCCGGAGAAGGTTTGGACGCCATGGGCCGGGTGCCGGGAATTCTGACTGCGGCTGAGCCCGGATCGGGAGCGAAGCCGGGCGGGCGCCTGCCCGTGTGGTGGCGCTGCGACGGCTGGGCGAGGTGCTTTATGGTGCCACACACCTCCTCCGCCCGACCGATGCACCAACGTACCAAGGCGCCAGCCCGCCGGGACGAGCAGGCGGTGGCCGGATCGCCTTCGGCTTGGTCGTAAGGGACCGTAATCAAGTGTGATCGACCGCCGTCTTCGCATGGGGCCTGAACGGATACGCAGCGGCGCCTCGGCCCTCCACGACAAGCTTGGGACGGCGATGATCGTGAAAGATAACATTGGTGTCGACATCTCGAAAGCGTATCTCGACGCACACCGGCTGATCACGGGAGACCGTGCCCGGTTCGAGAACACCGCCACGGGGTTTCGTGCCTTGCAGGTCTGGCTCGGAGAAGCGCGACCGGGCCTCGTGGTCTTGGAGGCGACCGGCCCTTGCCACCGCCGGTGCGAGACGGCTTTTTCGGGACGCCTTCCGCGTGTCGAGGTGAAACCCTGCAGGCGCGCCGCTTCGCTCAAGCCTGCGGAACCCGGGCCAAGAGCGATGCGGTGAATGCGCGCGTGCTGGCCGCGATGGGCCAGGCCCTCGACCTCGTCCCGGACGACCCCGCCGACAGCATCCGGAGCGACCTGAAGGAGTTGCAGCTTGCGCGCACCGGTCTCGTCAAGGACCGCACGCGGCTGATGAACCGCCTGAAGACCCTGCAGCTCGCCGTCACGCGCCGCCGGTCGCGGGCGCGGCCGGCGCAACTCGACCGGCAGAACGCAGCACGCGGCGCCGAAATCGAGACCCGCCTGCACCGGTGCCCGCGGCGCGCCCGCGCCCGTGAGATCCCGGTCTCGATCCCGGAACTCGGAGCCGTCTCGGCCAGGGCCATCGTGATCGGATGCCCCGGGATCGGTCGCCTCGGGGCCAGGCAGATCGCGGGACTCTCGGGCCTCGCCCCCATGACCCGGCAATCCGGCAAATGGCACGGCAGAGCGACCATCCAGGCCGGCCGCGCCGACCTTCGGCAGGCCCTCTACATACCCGCTCTCGTCGCTTCCAGACACAACCCGGACCCCGTCAGGAAATACCAGGACATGATCGGCGCCGGCAAACCTCCCAAGCTCGCCCTCAGCGCATTCATGCGCAAACTCGTCGAACTCGCCAATGTCCTCATAAAGACAGACCGGAAATGGCCACCAATCGCCCCTTGATCAAGACGGATACTTGATTGCAGGGGCGATCTGGCGCTTAAGATTGCAACCATGAATTGTCTCAAGGAACCGGGCCGTCGGGGCCTTACACGGCGCGCGCTGTTGCGAACGGGTGCGGGAGCGGTGCTTGCCGCGGGACTGCCCGGGCGGCTCGGCGCGGTGACGGGGCCGCTGCTGGAGCGCTCGGCCTGGCTTCTCGTGGATGCAGAGGACGGAGAGGTGCTCGCGGCGCATCGGCCGGATGCGCTTATGCCGCCGGCCTCGGTGGCGAAGGTGCCGACGGCGCTCTACGCGCTGCATCTGCTCGGGGCGCGGCACCGGTTCCGCACGCGGCTGATCGCGACGGCGCCCCTCGAGGACGGTGTGCTCGAGGGTGATCTGGTACTGGTTGGCGGTGGCGATCCGCTGCTCGATACCGACGGGCTCGGCGACATGGTGGCGATGCTGGTGGCCGAGGGTCTGCGCAGCGTTCGCGGGCGGTTCGTCGTCGTTGCCGGGGCGCTGCCGGAGATCGACCGGGTCGCGGCGGACCAGCCGGGGCATGAGGGCTACAATCCGGCGATTGCCGGGCTGAACCTCAACTTCAACCGGGTTCGGCTCGACTGGTCGCCGGGTCTCGACGGGCCGGATTTCGGCTTCGTGGCCGGCGGCCAGCGCCATCAGGTGCCCATCGCCGGGATCGGGGGTGCGCTCGCGGGCACGCGTCCGGCGCGGCACCGGATGGCGGAGGAGGGCGGTGAGCGGTGGACGCTGCCGCGGCAGGATCTGCGCGGGCGCGGCTCCGTCTGGCTCCCGGTGCGCGATCCGGTGACCCATGCCGCGGAGGTGTTTCGCGGCCTCGCTGCACAGGCGGGGATCGAGTTGCCGGAGCCGGAGCGCGGGACGGAGGTGCCGGAGGGGACGGTGCTTGCCGAGGTGGAGAGCCCGCATCTGGAGAATATGGTCGGCGGGATGCTGCGGTTCTCGACCAATCTCACGGCGGAGGTTCTCGGGCTGGCGGCGAGCGAGGCGCGCGGGGCGCCGGCCGCGACGCTGGCGGAATTGGCCGCGGAGATGCGGGACTGGCTGGCGGAGACCTACGGGCTCGACGGGGCGTGGTTCGAGAACCATTCGGGGCTGAGCACGCAGACGATGATCAGCCCGGAAGAGACGGTGCGGATGCTGGTGGCGGCGCGGGGGCGACTGCCCGGCCTGATGCGCGACATTCCGATCCGGGGCGCGGGGGGCGCGCGGTTCGATGCGCGCGGCGTACAGGTGGTGGCGAAGACCGGGACGATCCATTTCGCGAGCGGGTTGGCGGGATACATGATCGGCAGGGATGGCCGGGCGCTGGCCTTCGCGATCTTCTCCGCCGATCTCGACCGGCGGGCGGGGTTCGATCCGCAGGGGGCTGATCCGCCGGCCGGTTCGGGGCTCTGGGTCCGCGGGGCGCGGGATCTCCAGCACGAGCTGTTGCGGGACTGGGCGGTGCGGTTCGCCGGCGTGACGGAGCCGGTGATCCGGCCGCGACCGCGCGGCTGAGAGGTGTGGTATGTGTGGGGGTCCGGTCTGCGGGCTGCGGCGGGCGTGATCGGTGCGTTCGCCAATTTGATTTCAGTTCCTTGCCTCGTCGACCCTAGTGCGGTGAGCCGGGCGAGCGCCTGTCCGTGGGGTGGCGCTGCAAGGACTGAGCGAGGCGCTTTATGGTGCCGTGGACATCCTCCGCTTGTTCGGTGCGCTTTCGTCGACGAAGCGCCAGCCCGCCGGGACGGGCAGGCGCTCGCCCGGCGCCTTCGGCTTGCACCGGGCGGGGCACAAGTTGGACGTGGGGATGGGCCGTCTGCCCGGGATCACTCCTCGGGCGGGCGGCGGTGGCGGGCGGCGCTGCCGCGTTCGATGGCGGCGGCGTGCAGGCGGTCGATGTCGAGGGCGTGGCGCAGCTCGAGGAGGAACTGCAATTCGGCCTGGAAGGCGTGGCCGTCGGCGGCGGCGACGTCGCAGCAGAGCGCGTAGGCGGTTTCGTAGAGAGCGGGCGTCAGGCTTTCGCGCATCAGGCCGAAGAGCGCGTCGAGGCCATCCTCCTCGGTGAAGAGATCGAAGACGGTCTGGCTGACCATTTGCATCCGGTCGCGGTCGTAATCGTCGAAGACCGG